>NZ_BBYJ01000012.1 GCF_001528665.1 Microtetraspora malaysiensis | reverse complement strand
CCCGAACAGGTGCTGACCTTTACCCGCTTCGGCTATCGGGAGGAGGGCGGCGATCGCGGCTTCGGCCAGATCGATCGCCCGTGCCAGGGCGACGATCTCCGCCATCGCCACCTCAACCTCGGCACCGGAGCCAGTCTCGGCCCCGGCGCCAGCGTCAACACCAGCACCGGCCTCGGCCCCTGCGCTAACACCGGCTCCAGCCCGGGTCTCGGCCCCGGCGCCAACACCGGAACCGGCCCCAGCGCCAGCCTCAGCCCCAGCGCCGGCCACGGTCTCGCCCGACACCTTTGCCGCGGCCAGCCGCTCAGCACGAGCCAGCAACTCGATGACATCGCGTCCGGCCAGGTTCAGATCGGGCCAGTCCCCTACCCGGCTATCACCACCAGCAGCATCCGGGCCCGCACCGTTCTGGCTGTCACCGGCAGCGCTGCCTGCACCAGCGTTTCGGCGGTCGGTGGCAGCGCGCCGGCCAGCTGCGTCCTGGCCATCCCGACCATCGCTCCGGCGGTCACGACCAGCGGCCGGGCCAGCATCACCGACACCCCGGCCATCAACGCCCCGGCCATCGGCGGCGGCATCGCCACCGGACCACCGGTCACCGCCACCCCGACCCACATCCTGCTGACCCGAGCCGTTCCGCTGCCGATCATCCCGACCGGCCCGCAAGGGACGGGTCGCGGGCGACTCGTGGGTGGGGCGACGGCCTTGCCAGATTCCGTCCCAGGCAGACAGGTCACCGCGGTCGTATTCAGGCCGCGGGTCCCGACCGGAAAGAGCACCGCGATCGCTGCCGAGGCGCTGCGGCTCGCCCCCGCCGTCAGGCTTCTGGTCTTCTGGCGCGTCCGGGAGGCCGAGCAGCCGCCGAGCCCAGGAGCGCGTCGTCTCCGGCTCACCGCGTCGCCCACCCCGCCCGTCGGAGCGCGCCGTGGCGTCCGGCTGGCCGCGTCGCGCAGCTCGCCCCTCGGGGCGCGCCGGGTCGTGCGGGGCGGGATGAGTGGCTCCTTCGCGGCCACCGAAACCGCTGGCGTGATCGAGGAGCCCGGCACTGTGAGCACGGTCGAGAAGCACCGCCCCATAAGAGTCACCGGAGAAACGATCCGACCCGATGAACGGCGTATGCCGCCTGGACCCGCGCCGCCGCCGCGGGGATGCGGAAGGCGCGTCGGACGGCCGGGACGGAGGCGTTTCCTCCGGTCGGCGCGACAGCAGCACACCACCCGAAAGCATCATCTCTTTGCACCTCCCCTCCCGCTCTGGCGGTCGACCCTCTGCGAGGATATCGTTCACGCGTTCGATAGGCAACTCTAAGTAGTCACGCTTGCACTATTTGTGAGCACCGTGGAGGGTATTCCGATAGGTGGGCATTCGCGAGCGGAGAGGCCACAGCGGCTCGCCACCGGAGGCCGGCTTCCCTGCCGTCGACGCCATCGCTGTCAACTCCCACACCGGGTGGCCTACAGATATGGCCGGCAACATTGAGGCCGCCCTGTTTGCGCGGCTTGCGCTCGCGTGCCGGTCCGCCGCCCGCGTGGGTCAGGGTTATGGCGAGCAGGTCCCAGGCTGCCGCCACTGCGCGCCCTTTCGGTGCCGTGTCCACCATTCGGTTCGCGCGCTGCACCACGGCGACGCCGTCCGCCCGCAGCCGTAGCTCTTCGTCCGCCTTCGTAAGCGCCTGGTCCTCGCGGACGTGGTACACGTTGCGGCAGGTGGTTGGGGTGGCCGAAGCGATGCCATCAAGATGTCATCAAGGCGTGCCCGAACTCGTTCGGGTTCGCGGACGCGGGCCTTCAACTCTGCTTCGATGAGCATGTTCTTCCCAGTCACGCGTATGGGCGCGAAGATCGGTCAGCTTCAGTTCGGGGCCGGCGGCTCCACGGGAGACTTGCTCGATTCCAGCTACAAGCGCGCAGGGCTCTCCCGTCCGGACGATGGCGGCGGCCAGGAAACCCGTGACCCTTCGTCAGATCAGGCGGCTTGTGTACCCTGCCTCAACCAGGCGCTCATAGGCCGACTGGACGTCGGCGGGGAACGGTTGCTCGACGGCGTAGCCGAGCTTGGGGTACTCGGTGATCCGTTGGGTGTCGCCGACGAGCATGTCGATCACACGGTCGGGGTTCCCGATGCGCTCCAGATATTCATCGAGTGACATGGGAAGGGACGCGCACGTGATGTCGATCTCCGGCCAGAGCTTCGTGCAGGTGGCGTAGGCGCGTCGCTGCTGGTACGGCTTGGAGATGATGACGGCCGAGCGGACCTTGACGCCTTGTTCGGTGAGAAGCGCGCGAGTTCGGCTGATGTTCTCGCCGGTGTTGGTCGCCGTCGGCTCGATGAGGATGGCCCGGGCGGGAACACCCCGTTCGATGGCGTGCTCCCGGTAGTGAACCGCCTCACCACGTGGGAAGTCGTTGACTGTGGTTGGGGCGTTGGCGCCGGTGAAGACGATCAACGGGAATGTCCCGCGCAGGTAGAGATCGGCGGCGCATGTCGCCACTCCGAGGTCATGACTGCCCAGCCCGATGCCGACGTCGGCGGGGCGTACACCATGGTGCATGTCGTGGTAGTCCCAAAGTGTCGCGACGTCGGCGCGAAGCGTGTCGGACAGGACGGCGCGGGGTGTCATGGCGGGTTCCTGTCCTCAATCGGGGATTGTGAACGTGTATGACCATGCGAAGCGTGCGGCGGCATGGATGTCTCGCGCGAGCTCGACCAGGCGCCCGTCGCGGGTGAATGTGCGTCGGCGCAGCACCATGACAGCCTCGCCTGCGGATAGCCGGAGCACCTCCGCTGCGTGTGGCGTGGGCGTTCGCGCATGGATCGTCTCGGTCATGCTGTCGGGTTCGAGGCCCTGGACGGTGAGCACGGCGAACCCTCCGCCATGTCCTGCCTGTTCCGGCGTCGGATCAAGAAGAGGGGTTCTTTCGGGTCGGCGACGGGTGATCAGGGCTTGTCGGCCGGGGGCGGCGGCGAGCCGAAGCGCGCCACGTAGTGCCAGACCTTCTTCAGCGCCTGCACGTCGTAGCGCCCGGTGCGGGCGGCGTCTCCGATGACCCGCGGATCGAGCAGGCCGTCGACCGCGATCTCGGCGCCGAGCGCTACGTACTCCTGTCCCCGGTAGTTCGGGTGGCGCCGCAGATGTTCGGTCGTGAGGCGGAATCCGGAATGCCATTCCACCGCGCACGGAAGCCGGCGGGCCGCGGCCTCCACGGCCGTGCCGCGATAGCTGGGATCGAGGAGCAGGGCCTCCACGTCCCGGTCGAGCCGGACCGGCCCGTGCACCTGCGCCTCGACGTAGTCGTCCAGGAGGTCCTGGTCGTCCGCCTCGGCCAGGCCGATCAGCGCCATGCGGGACGCGACGCCGAACGCCGAAGGTTCGAAGAAGCTGTCCGGGTAGCAGAAGGTGGTTCGCCGAAGAGTCTCGGCCGTCAGCCTGAAGTGGGCGGATCCGAACCGTGGCGCGGCGCCGATGGGCTTATGTCGGAAGTTCAGCGCACCGTAGACGGGGCGCTTCTCGGCGGGCGCATGGTCGTACGCGCCGCCGAAGATCCTGCTTTCCCAACGCCACCGGTCGCCGCCGGGATGAGCGGTGAGTCCCCCGTTGCTCGTTCCGGTGACGAATTGCGACAGGTAGACGCCGTCGTCGGCCAGTCGGAGCAGGATCTGCCGGTCGCCGACCAAGCGGTCGGGGTGGAAGTTGAGGGTCACACGCAACCGGGGGTCGAGCGGGTCTCCCGACGACAGGGTCTCGACATGGCGGAGGGCTCGCTCCTGCGGCGACGTGAACGTGTCCGCGCTCATCCGCGCAGTCTGCCTGAGCGCGATCTGTCGTCGCATCCCGAATTGACTTGGGACCCGGCCCCGATGGTCTTCCCTCATCCTGATCTCTGTTCGACTTCGCAGGCGGCCGTGAGGGCATTGCGCTCCCCCGTCGGTCGCCGAGCGATGATCACCCTGCTGCCGTTCCTCAGCGTGTTCTTCCCAAAGCCCAAAGCCCGAGGTCGGCGGTCTGGCGATGCCGGCGACGCTCGCCCCTCTCTCGGTAACGATCCTGGCCGTCACAGCGCGGCTTGCGAGAACCGACCATGCCATCTCAAGGTCGCCGAACGGATGGTGACGCCGCCGGCGCGGTTTCAGGATTCGATCGACGAGTAGGCCCTTCCCGGTCTTGAACCGCAGGTCGCGGGCATCGTCCCCTGTACAGCGGCTTCCGGCGGATCCTGCCGCGAGGTGTCGGTCACAGAGGGGTTCCGCGCGTATCCAGGCGGTGGACGAGTTCCCGGAGCGCCTGGATCTCGGCGTCCAACGCGCGTTTGCCCTTCGGGGTGATCGAGATCCACGTCCGGGGTCGTCTGCCCTCGTATCCCTTGCGCATGGCGATCAGGCCGGAGCTTTCGAGCACCTTCAGGTGGCGGGAAAGGTTGCCGTCGGTCACCGCGAGCTGGTGCTTGAGGAAGCCGAACTCGACCTGGTCGGCCTCGCGGGCGATCGACAGGACGCCGAGGCGTACGCGCTGGTGCACCGTGTCGTCCAGCGCCTGTGCCGGATGGAGGGCCTGCGTGTCGTCGGGATGCGCGGGCGTGGTGGTCGTCGCGTTCATGTCGTTCTCGCGATCAGAGAGCCGGTGCGGTGTGCTCGCGCCGGCCGGGCCGAGGCCCATTCGGCGACACCCGCGACGAGCAGAATCGCGGCCAGGAGCAGCGCCTTGAACTCCGGCCCGTCGAGCCAGCCGGGCTCGGCGGGGTACGCCCAGGGGAGCCAGCTGGTGCCCCACGTCGGGGCGAGGTAGGCCGACAGCAGCGCGACATGGCACAGTCCCGCCGTGGCGGTGATCCATCTGCGTTCGAGGAGACCGAGGACCAGCAGGCCCACTCCTACGACGTACCACGGGCTGGCATAGCTGTTCTCGAGGAAGGACGCGTTCCCCGGCTGTCCGCGGAGGAGGAAGAGAGCGAGCGAGGCCGCCACGACCAGCGTGAATGTGAGGGCCACGGCCCACAGCCACGGACGTCGGCGAGGCATGATCCCCCGGATCTCACCACGGCGGCGATACCAGCGGGCGAAGGCCAGCCAGAGCAGCGGCAGCACCGCGAACCAGAGTCCCCATGCCAGGAAACGCAGGACCGAGCCGTCGAACTCGTGGGTGTCGCACGGAGCGCCTTCGACGTGGACGCGGCAGACTCCCTTCAGTTCGGCGTACGCGAAGAGCGGATAGGAGACGACGTACCGGCCGTGCGCGCCGAAGTTGAAGGCGTGACGGGCGATGGGAACCGCCGCGAGCGACACGAGCCCGAAGCCCAGCAACGGCCCCCACGAGCCGCGCAGGTGTTTCCGGACGGACGAACGCAGGGCGTCGTGCTCCGAGAGCAGGGCGCCCTGCTCGCGAGATGGTTCGCCGGGATCCTCGAAACCGGTCCGGGCAGGTCTGTCCATCTGCGGGCTTCCCCTCGCATGCTGATCCGCCGCCGAAGCGTCAACTTTGTATTGCAAAGTAGTTGGCGGTCAAGAGTGAAGGGAAGTCCGCTCCGCACCGTGAATGATCGAGGGCGAGCGCGGACGCCCGGGGCGGCGGTGGTCAGGAGGGCGGGGGACTGCGGTTCCAGGAGCCCCGGCGGTCGGGGCTCTGGGGGCGGGAGCCGGATCTGCGGGCGGACGCCCGTTTCGACCAGCGGGCCAGGGCCAGCGCCAGGACCAGCACGAGGGTCACGCCCGCGTAGACGGCCAGCTCGGTGAACTGTTCGCGGCTCTGCTGCGCCGTCATCGTGACCTTGAGCCGTACGACCACAGAAAGGACGTGCCGGACCACGGCGATGATGCCGACGATGATGAACGGGTCGACCTGCAGATGCCTGCCCTTGAGGTGCATCTGCACCGTCACGAAGATCTCGACGACGATCAGGACGAGCAGCAGCTCCTCCAGGATCACGCTGACCGTGTCGGCCCAGCTCGCCGAGGCGCTGATCGCCGTCACGACCATCATGACCATGATGCCGGCCGCGACGCAGAGGAGGACGAACGCGACCACGTAGAGGAGCGCCCGCTCGATGCGGGTGAGGATCCGCAGCAGCAGCGACTCCAGGTCGCTCTGCGCAAGGGCGCTCGGCGGTCGCGGCCTACCTCTCAGCGGCGGTGTGCGTGTCATCGTCCATAGGCGGGCCTGTCCGTGGGTCGCGTCACGCATGGGGCGGAACCGGATCGGGTGACGGGTGTCGCGTGCGGTCGTCCCGCCTGCCACCGCTTCCTCAGGCAGTACCCGGATATATCGGCCGATGACGGTCTTTACCGGTCTTTTCTGGGCGTCCGTCGGCGCTTGTCGAAGCTCGGCGACGCTTGTCGGGGAACGCGGCGCGACCAGGGGATCGACGGAATCGTGGCTCACTCGTGGCGACGGATCACGAAATATGCCCACAGTTTGCGGGAATACCGTCAAATCGGGGCGAACCGCGGAAAACATCTAAAGGTGGGAAAATTCCGGCCTCTCCCGGGAAACCCCCGGGGAATATCGCTCTCGCCACGGAGCGCTTCCCTGAGAGAACGCCGGTGTTCTCCGGAACGCAGCTCCCCGAAGACGGAGCAGGAGGGTGGCTTCGATGTCCGTCGCACTCAACCACACCATCGTGCCGAGCAGGGACAAGCGCGCGTCGGCCGAGTTCCTGGCCGACATCCTCGGGCTCACCGCGGCCCCACAGTGGGGGCCGTTCGTGCCGGTCCAGACGGCCAACGGCGTCACGCTTGATTACATGGACGCCGACGAGGTCCAAGGGAACCACTACTGCTTCATCGTCAGTGAGTCCGAGTTCGACGTGATCTTCGAGCGGATCCGGGAGCGCGGGCTCGACTACTGGGCCGACCCGCACCATGGGAAGCCCGGGGAGATCAACCACCTGTACGGCGGGCGCGGGGTCTACTTCAACGACCCCAACGGCCACAACATGGAGGTCATCACCCAGCCGTACGCCTGATCCCGGAAGCGGCCGCGCCAACCGGTGAGCAAGCCGTCGCCAAGTCGCGGCCGCTACAAACGGGGCGTGAACGGATACGAGATCAGACGGCCCTCCAAGGCGGACGCGCGGGCGATCCACGAGCTGGTCGCCGAGATCGACACCATGGTCATCGGTCGCCCCGACTCCACGTTGGACGACGTCGCCGAGGTGCTCAGCGAGCTGGACCTCGCCGCCGACAGCTGGCTGGTGTACGAGGGCGGGCGGCTCGTGGGCTGGGGCTGGGCCTGTCCCAAGGGGACCGGCGGCGACGTGGACATCGACGTACGGGCCCTGGTCCCCGAGGTGGCGGACCGGCTCTGGGCGCGCGTCCTCGACCGGGCGGTGGAGATCGCCCCCGGCCTCGGGCACGGCCGGGCCCGGGTGGACATCGGCATCTATCGCGAGGACGCCGAGCTCCGGGCGGCGGCCAAGGCGCACGGGCTCGCCCACGCGACCAGCTTCCACCGCATGCGGATCGACCACGCCGGCGGCACGTCCGTCGCCGACCCCGAGATCCCCGCCGGCGTCATGGTGGAGAGCGGCGAGCCCGGCGAGGAACGGCTCCGCACCGCCCACCGGATCCAGCAGGAGGGCTTCGCCCGGCACTTCGGGTTCGCGCCCCGGACGTTCGACGAGTGGGTCTCCGCGATGGAGGCGGCGCCCGCGAACGACTGGGGCCAGCTCCTGGTCGCCCGCGTGGACGGCGAACCCGCCGCGATGCTGCTGGGCACCGACCACTTCCTGGCCGACGAGAACTGCGGCTACGTGCGGACCCTGTCCGTGCTGCCCGCCTTCCACGGCCGGGGGCTCGGGAGGCTCCTGCTGCGTACGGCGTTCGCGGCGGACGAGCGGCGCGGCCGCGCCGGGACGATCCTGCACGTGGATTCCAACAACGTCACGCCCGCGCTCGGCCTCTACCTCTCGGTCGGGATGCGCAGCGTGCTCGTGATCGACGCCTGGCGGGCGGACCTTCCGACCGGCCCGGACCGGTCCGAGGCGGTCGGGGAGATCCCGGAGTCCCTCGCATAACGCCGAATCCGCGCACGCGGGTGTCAACCGGCGGGGAGGAACACCCGGAAGAGCGTGTCGCCCGGGCGGCTCTCCACCGAGACGTCGCCGCCGTGCGAGGCCACCACGGCCTTGACGATGGCCAGGCCGAGGCCGCTGCCGCCCCGCGCGCGCGACCGCGCCTTGTCGGCGCGGACGAACCGCTCGAAGATCTCCGCGCGTACGTCCTCGGGGATGCCCGGCCCGTCGTCGTGGACGGTCAGCTCGGCCGCCCCCGGGGCCGGGGCGCGTACGGACACGGTGACCGTGGTCCCCGGCGGGGTGTGGGTGTGCGCGTTGGCCAGCAGGTTGGCGACGACCTGGTGGATGCGTCCGGCGTCGCCGGTGATCGTGACCGGCTCCTCCGGGAGGCGCAGCCGCCATCGATGGCCCGGGGCGGAGACCCGCGCGTCGCCCGCGGCGTCGATCACGACGCGGGTCAGGTCGACGGGGTCGCGGGCGAGCGGCCGCCCGGCGTCCAGGCGGGCGAGGAGCAGCAGGTCGTCCACGAGCGTGCCCATCCGGCCCGACTCCGCGTCGATCCGCTCCAGCGCGTGCCGTACCTCGCCGGGGACGTCGCCGGGGTGGCGGAGGGCCAGCTCGGCGTGGGCCCGTACGGTCGCGAGGGGCGTGCGCAGTTCGTGGCCCGCGTCGGCGGCGAAGGTGCGCATGCGCTGCTCGCTGGCGTGCCGCCGGGCGAGCGCCTCCCCGACGTGGCCGAGCATCCGGTTGAACGCGGCCCCGAGCTGGCCGACCTCGGTCCGCGGATCCTCGTCGGGGACCCGGTCCGGCAGCGCGACGGCGCCGCTGGCCAGCGGCAGGGTGCTCACCCGGCGCGCCGTGGCGGTCACCCGGTCCAGGGGCCGGAGGGACAGCCGCACCCAGGTCGTGCCGGCCAGCCCGGTGAGGATCATCACGATGGCGAAGACCACGCTCTCCGCGATCTGGAGGCGGTGCACCGCGGCGTTGACGCCCTCCAGGGGGAGCCCGTTGACGAGGACGTCGCCGTCGGCGCCGGGCACCGCCATGACGCGGTAGTCGTCCAGCTCCGACAGCTCCACGGAGTGCGCCCGCCGGTCCACGGGCACGGCGGCCAGGACGGCGGCGTCCGCTGAGCTGAGACGGATGTCCGCCTCCTCCGCGGTCACCACGGCGGCGTGGGTGACCCGGCCGTCCACCAGGCGGACGCCCAGGGTGCCGGGGCTCTGCCCGCGGCTGTCGCCGTGCCCGTCGCGGTCGTCGTCGTGCTCCAGGCTCGCCGCGAACCTCCCGGCCGTCATGGAGAGCTGCCGGTCGAGCTGGTCCACCATGAACCGGTCGAGGGAGAGCGAGCCGGCCGCGCCGACGGCGGCGCAGGCCAGCGCGAGCAGGACGAGCAGGCCGGCCACCAGCCGGGCGCGGAGTGTGCGGGGTCTCACGGCCGGAGCACGTATCCCACGCCGCGCACGGTGTGGATCAGCGGCGGCCGTCCCGTGTCGATCTTCTTGCGCAGGTAGCTGATGTACAGCTCGACCACGTGGGCCTGGCCGCCGAAGTCGTAGGACCAGACCTGGTCGAGGATCTGCGCCTTGCTGAGCACCCTGCGCGGGTTGCTCATGAGGAAGCGCAGCAGCTCGAACTCGGTCGGGGTCAGCTCCACCAGCTCGCCGCCCCTGGTGACCTCGCGCGCGTCCTCGTCCATCGTCAGGTCGCCCACGATCAGGCGGGAGCCGTGCGAGGTCCGCGCCATCCCGGCCCGGCGCAGCAGGCCGCGCAGCCGGGCGAGGACCTCCTCCAGGCTGAACGGCTTGGTCACGTAGTCGTCGCCGCCCGCGGTGATGCCGGCGACCCGGTCCTCGACGGCGTCCCTGGCGGTGAGGAAGAGCACGCACACGTGCGGCGACTCCGCGCGCAGGCGGCGCAGCACCTCCAGGCCGTCGATGTCGGGGAGCATGATGTCGAGCAGCACCGCGTCGGGCCGGAACTCGCGGGCCGCGGTCACCGCGGCCGTGCCGTCCGCGGCCGAGCACACCTCCCACCCCTCGTAGCGCAGCACGGCGCCGAGCACCTCGACGAGATCCGGCTCGTCGTCGACGACGAGGACGCGGACGGGGGTCCCGTCGGGGCGGACCAGTTCGGGCGTAGCAGGGGTCGTACGCATGGTGATGACCACCGTCCTCCCTGTACGCGCGGCGAAACCTCTGAGCGACCTCTGAGAATCCTATGAATGCTTCTGGCATGTCATGGCTCATAGGTAAATGAGAAGTTCGACTGGCACGGTGCTTCACGGACCTACGAGAGGAGATCCGCGTGAGCACCGGATTCGCATCGCCGGCCCGGCAGGGGGGAGGCGTCGCCGGAGCACGCCGGAGCGCGCCCCCCGGCGGCGTCCGCGCCCGGCCCGCGGCCGTCCTGGCGGTCGTCGCCGCCGGCGCGCTCGTCGTGCTCGGCCTGTGGTGGGCGGGCACGCCGAGTGTCTCCGGGCTGGACGGCTGGCTCACCGGCGCGGGCCGGATCACCGGACTGCTCGCCGGATACGGCTTCGCGGTGCTGCTCGCGCTGATGGCACGGGTCCCCGCGCTTGAGCGCGGCGTCGGCTCCGACAGGCTCGCCCGCTGGCACTCCATGGGCGGACGGTACGTGGTCGGGCTCTCCGTCGCGCACGCCCTGCTGATCATCTGGGGGTACGCCGTCACCGACGGGGCCGACGTGGTGAACGAGACCGTGACGCTCAACCTGTCCTATCCGGACGTGCTCAAGGCCACGGTCGCGCTGCTGCTCCTGGTGGGGGTCGGCATCATCTCGGCTCGCGCCGTACGTCCGCGGTTGCGGTACGAGACCTGGTTCCACCTGCACTTCTACACGTATCTCGTGGCCTGGCTGGCGTTCGGGCACCAGCTCGCGAACGGCGCCGAGTTCCTGACGTTCCCCGCCGCCGGGACCGCCTGGACCGTCCTCTACGTCGCGGTGGCGGCGCTGATCGTCTGGTACCGGTTCCTCACGCCCGTGCGGCAGGCGTTCCGGCACCGGCTCAGGGTCGCCGCGGTCGTGCCCGAGGCCACCGGCGTCGTGTCGGTGTACGTCTCCGGCCGCCGCCTGGACCGGCTGCGGGCCGAGCCCGGCCAGTTCTTCCGCTGGCGGTTCCTCACCCGGGACCTGTGGTGGTCCCCGAACCCGTACTCGCTGTCGGCGGCGCCGCGATCGGGTGAGCTGCGGATCACCGTGAAGGACCTGGGCGACCAGAGCCGGGCGCTCACCCGCCTGCGCCCCGGCACCCGGGTCGTCGCCGAGGGACCGTACGGCGCCTTCACCGCGGCCCGGCTCGGGAGGCGCCAAGGGAGCGGCAGGCGGGCGCGCCGCGGGCGGAAGGTGCTGCTCGTCGCCGGAGGAGTGGGCGTCACGCCGGTGCGCGCCCTGTTCGAGTCGGTCCCTGCCGCGCCCGGCGATCTCACTTTTCTCTACCGGGCCAGGTCGTGGGACGATCTTGTCTTCCGCGCCGAGCTGGAGGCGATCGCCGCCGCGCGCGGGGCGGCGCTGCACTACTGCCTCGGACCGAGGAGCGAGATCGGCGACCCGTTCAGGCCGGAGATCCTCGCCCACCGGATCCCCGGGCTGCGCGACCACGTGGTCTACGTCTGCGGGCCGGCGAGCATGACGGCCCAGATCGTGTCCGCGCTGCGCGCCGCCGGAGTGCCGAAGAAGCGCATCCACCACGAGTCGTTCGAGTTCTGACGAAGTTCTGAGGAAGGCGGAGAACGTTCATGCGTAGAGCGATTACGGCTGTGCTCGTCACCGCGGTCGGCCTGGTGCTGCTGCTCTCCTTCAAGCCGCACGAGATCGCGACCTCCGCGAGCCGGCCGTCCGCCGTGGCGCGGGCGGAGGCGCCGTCCGGCCGCGACCAGGGCTTCGGCGCCGCGGACGGAAAGAGCACGGACGAGGGGGCCGGACGCCGAGGAGGGCGCGGTGGGGGCGGGGCCGCCACGACCTCCACGGGCACCTGGACGGGCGAGGGGGCGAGCGCCGGCGCGACGAGCGGCGAGCGGATCGCCACCGGCGACACGGCCGACACCCGCTGGGGCCCCGTGCAGGTCCAGCTCGTCATCTCCGGCGGCAAGGTGACCGGCGTCAAGGTGCTCCAGGCGCCGGACGGCAAC
Organism: Microtetraspora malaysiensis; assembly: GCF_001528665.1. GTDB lineage: Bacteria > Actinomycetota > Actinomycetes > Streptosporangiales > Streptosporangiaceae > Microtetraspora_A > Microtetraspora_A malaysiensis. The sequence goes on along the minus strand of NZ_BBYJ01000012.1, from coordinate 236,654 downwards.
CGCCGGGACATCTCGATCAACGACCGTGCGCTCCCCGTCCTGAACGAGGCGGCGCTCTCCGCCCAGTCGGCCCAGATCGACGCGGTCTCCGGCGCCACCTACACCAGCGAGGGCTACATCACCTCGCTGCAGAGCGCCCTCGACAAGGCCGGGCTCTGATGCGTCATGTCGAGCACGTCATGGGGACGGTGTTCTCCTTCGACGTGCGGGACCCCGTGGACGCGCGCGAGGGCGTGGCGGAGGCGGTTGCCTGGCTGCACCGGGTCGACGCGACCTTCTCCACGTACCGGCCGGACAGTCCCGTCAGCCGGCTCGGCAGGGGCGAGATCGGCCTGGCCGACTGCCCGGCGGAGGTGGCGGAGGTCCTCGGACTGTGCGAGGCGGTGGCCCGGACCTCGGAGGGCTACTTCACGGCGCGTCCCGGAGGCCGCCTCGACCCGTCCGCGATGGTGAAGGGCTGGGCGGTCGAACGGGCGTCGCGCATCCTCACCCGGGCGGGCGCGCCGAACCACTGCGTCAACGGTGGCGGCGACATGTGGCTCGCCGGGTCCGCCGCTCCCGGCCGCCCGTGGCGGGTGGGCGTCGCCCATCCACTGCGGGCGGGGGAGCTGGCCGCCGTGGTGGCCGGGACGGACCTCGCCGTGGCCACCTCCGGCACCGCCGAGCGCGGGCCGCACATCCTCGACCCGCACACCGGCCGCCCGGCGACCGCGCTGGCCTCCGTCACCCTCGTCGGGGCGAGTCTCACCATGGTCGACGCGTACGCGACGGCGGCCTTCGCCATGGGCGGCGCGGCCAGGGAGTGGGTGGCGCGGCTCGACGGGGTGGAGGCGTTCGCGGTCACCGCCGACGGCGGCATCTGGCGCACGCCCGGCTTCCCCCTTTGCCCATGACCGGCCGCCCGTGACCGGCCGCCCGTGACCGGCCGCCCGTGACCGGCCGCCCGTGACCGGCGGTCAGGACGCCGGGCGCTGCAGGTGGTCGCGGACCTTGCCGGAGATGGAACGCAGATGGGCCACGTCGGCGGGGGAGAGCAGGTCGAACATGTGGGCGCGGACGGCGGCGACGTGGCCCGGGGCGGTGGCCGCGAGCTTGGCGGCGCCCGCCTCGGTGAGCTCGGCCTCGGTGCCGCGCCGGTCGTCCGCGCACTCGATGCGGCGGACCCAGCCGAGCCGTTCCAGCCGGGTCACCGCGCGGGTCGCGCCGCTGCGGGTGGACAGCACGGCGTCGGCGATGTCGCGCATCCGCAGCCGCCGGCCGGGCGCCTCCGACAGCACGACCAGCACCTCGTAGTCGAGCATCGAGACGCCCGCGTCCGCGTCGAGCTGGCGATCGAGGGCCTGGATCAGCAGCCGTGTGCCGTCCAGGTAGGCGCGCCACGCCTGCTGCTCCTCCGCGTCGAGCCACCGCACCTCGTTCATGCGGCCCAGCCTAACGGGAATAGTTGACGACGCAACGACATTGGGTAGAGTGAATGTCGTTGACGGCGCAACGACCTCGTGCCGTACGCCGCCGCGACCCTGCGAGATCGGAAGGAAGGCCGCCATGCCCGCCGTCACCGTGGAGAACCCGCTCGCCCTGCCCCGCGTCCCCAGCCCCAACCCGCTCACCGACACCGACCGGCCGGTCGTGTCCGTCACCACCGCGCCCCGCGCGCTCGAAGGCGAGGGCTTCCCCGTGCGGCGCGCCTTCGCCGGCGTGGACATGCGGGCGCTGGACCCGTTCATCCACATGGACCAGATGGGCGAGGTCGACTACGGCGCCGGAGAGCCCAAGGGCACGCCCTGGCACCCGCACCGCGGCTTCGAGACCGTCACGTACATGATCGACGGGGAGATGGCGCACTCCGACTCCCACGGCGGAGGCGGCCTCATCGGAGGCGGCGACACCCAGTGGATGACCGCCGGCTCCGGGATCCTGCATATCGAGACCCCGCCGGAGTACCTCGTCGCCAGCGGCGGGCTGTTCCACGGCATCCAGCTCTGGGTGAACCTGCCGCGCGCCCAGAAGTTCGCCGCGCCCCGCTATCAGGACATCACGGGCGGCAACGTCGCCCTGCTCAGCTCGGCCGACGGCGGCGCGCTCGTCCGCGTCATCGCCGGTGAAGTGGGCGGGCACGCCGGCCCCGGCTCGACGTACACGCCGATCACCCTCGTCCACGCCACCGTCTCGCCCGGTGCGTCGCTGACGCTGCCCTGGCGTCCGGACTTCAACGCCCTGGTCTACGTCCTCGCGGGCAGCGGGACCGCCGGCGCCGAGCGGCGGCCGATCCAGACCGGGCAGCTCGCCGTCTACGGGCAGGGCGACACCATCACCGTCGCCGCGGACGCCCACCAGGACTCGCGTACCGGTGGGCTGGAGGTGTTCATCCTCGGCGGGCAGCCGATCCGGGAGCCGGTCGTGGCGTACGGCCCCTTCGTCATGAACACCAAGGCGGAGATCATCACGGCCATGGAGGACTACCAGGCCGGCCGTCTGGGCAGCATCCCGGCCGCCCACGCCGACGTCCGGGGGGCCACGCCGGACACCGACGGCGACGCCTAGTGCCGATCGGGCAACGACCGCCGCCTCCGAGTCATCGTCGCCAAGGTGAACGTGGCCTGATACGGCATCAGTCGGCCTGAAGAACGAAGAACAGGAAGCACAGGAAGGCCCCCGAGGGCCTGTCCGCGAAGACGTCGGGGAACAATTCGCGGGCGCCCGGTGCGGGGGACGGTTCGCTGATGACGGCGATCCGGAAGCCGGCTGCGGTGAAGGCGTCGGTCATCGCGTGCAGTGGCCGGCGCCAGAAGCTCATCAGGGCGCTGTGCCCGCCGAAGGTCCATTCCTCGGAGTACTTGTCGGTCGCGAAGTAGCTGGCGCCGGGACCGGCCTGCAGGTAGTCGGCGAAAGGGTGATCAACGGACACGATCAGCCGGCCGCCGGGCGTCAGGACGCGCCGCAGTTCGGCCAGCGGTGCCGTCCAATCCTCCAGGTAGTGCAGGACCAGGGATGCGACGACATCGTCGAACGCGGCGTCGGGGAACGGCAGCGGGCTGCCCAGATCGGCGAGGTGCAGGGCCGCGCCGTCGCCGAGCCGCTGCCGGGCCAGATCCAACATCTTGGCGCTGGAGTCGAAGCCGGTCACGATGGCGCCCCGGTCGCGCAGTGCCGCGGACAGGGGGCCAGAGCCGCAGCCGGCGTCGAGGATCCGCCGGCCAGCCACGTCACCGGCCAGATCCAGGATCGCGGGCCGCTCGTAGTAGGCGTTGATGAGGCTGGTCTCGTTTTCTGCCGAGTACGCCTCGGCGAAGCTGTCGTAGTCGTTGGGCACCCGCTCTTCGGGCCCGGCAGAACCCTCGGGAACAGGATGGATCCACGACGGCTGCGTGGGGGCTGCGGTGTCCGCTTGCCCGGCAGAGCTCTTGGGAGCGACAGTCATACGGGCGATCTTGGCACGCTCGGCCTGTCCGGATCGGGTGTTTTATGATCTTCCTGCGCCCCACCGATCAGCGCCGCACGGGGCAAACGTTCTCTGACGCGGCACTGGAACCGGCGCCGCGCCGCCTCGACGGTGTCTACCCCTCGGGGTGGAGCACCCGGCTGAGGAACTCGCGAGTACGGGCATGCCGGGGAGCGGCGATCACCTGATCCGGCGGCCCGTCCTCCACGATCACCCCCTGGTCCATGAACACCACACGGTCGGCGACCTCGCGGGCGAAGTTCATCTCGTGGGTGACGACCATCATCGTCATGCCGTCCCCGGCCAGCTCCCGCATGACGCCGAGAACGTCGCCGACCAGCTCGGGGTCGAGCGCCGAGGTGGGCTCGTCGAACAGCATCAGCGACGGGTTCATGGCCAGCGCGCGGGCGATCGCCACCCGCTGCTGCTGGCCGCCGGAGAGCTGAGCGGGGAAGGCGTCGGCCTTCTCGCCGAGACCGACCCTCTCCAGGTTCTCCCTGGCGATCCGCTCGGCCTCCGCCCGGCCGCGCCGCAGCACCCGCTCCTGGGCGATCGTGACGTTGCGCAGCACGGTGAGGTGCGGGAACAGGTTGAACTGCTGGAACACCATGCCCAGGCGGCGGCGCACCGCGTCGATGTCCACGTCCGGGTCCGTGATCTCCGTGCCGTCCAGGACGACCCGGCCGGACGTGGGCCGCTCCAGCAGGTTCACGCACCGCAGCAGCGTCGACTTGCCCGACCCCGACGGGCCGATCACACAGACGACCTGCCCCGCCTCCACCGTGAAGTCGATGCCCTTGAGCACCTCCAGCTTCCCGAAGGACTTGCGCAAGTTCTTGATCTCGACGGTGCTCATCTGTCGCTCACCGCTCCTCGTTCGCTACGCGGGCCACTCGTTCCTCGTGGACCGCTGCGCTCACTGCGTCGGGTTCGCTCGGTGCTCATCTGTCGCTCACCGCTCCTCGTTCGCTCATTGGCCCCCTCCTTGACGTGATTCGAGGCGGCGGGCGACGTACCCGAGGGGGATGGTGATCAGCAGGTAGGTCAGGCCGGACGCCAGGATCGGGGTCGGGTTGGCGAAGGTCGACGCCTGGTCGTTGCCGAACTTGGCGAGCTCCACCTGGGCCGCCGTCACCCCCAGGAACAGGACCAGCGACGAGTCCTTGAACAGCAGGACCAGCTCGTTCGTGAGCGGCGGGATCACGACCCGGACCGCCTGCGGGACGACGATCGACAGCATCGCCCGCCCATGGGACATGCCGAGCGAGCGGGCCGCCTCCATCTGCCCCTTCGGCACCGCCTGCAGACCGGCCCGGAACGTCTCCGCCATGTACGCCGCGGAGACGAGACCCAGGCCGAGCGCGGCCTGGCCGTACACGCCGCCCGGGATCTGGAACCCGGGGAACGCCAGCGGCAGGCTCCCGATCATCAGGAAGATCACCAGAGCCGGGACGCCGCGGAAGATCTCGATGTACGTCGCGGCGATCCACCGGTACGGAGCCACCGAGGACTGCCGCATCAGCGCCAGCAGCATGCCGAGCGCGAACCCGACGACGTACCCGCTGGCGGTGAAGATCACGGTGTTCTTCAGGGCGACGGCGAACAGCCGGGGCAGGCCGTCGGACACCACCTGGGCGTTGAGGAACGACTGCCTGATCGCGCCCCAGTCGGCGAAGCAGGCGAGCGCGACCACGACCGCGACTAGCAGGGCGTACTGGGCGCCCCTGCCGATCCGGCGCCGCTCGCGGGGACTCAGCCCCCGGTGCGGCGCGAGGGCGGTGCCGGGCGCGGTCACGCCGCCGCCGCCGGGCTCGGCTCGACGCCGAACCACTTCCTGTAGAGGGCGTTGTACGTGCCGTCCGCCCGGGCCTGCTCGATCACCTGGTCGACGGCCTTGGACAGCGCGGCGTTGCCCTTCTTCATGCCGATGCCGTACTGCTCGCCGGTGTCCAGACGGGCGACCACGTCGTACTTCGCGCGGATCGCGGGCTTCTTCAGCCAGGTCAGCGCGACGGGGAGGTCCTGCACGATCACGTCGGCCTGGCCGGTCTCCAGGCCGAGCAGCTCCTTGGAGGAGTCGGCGAACTCGATCGGGTCGAACCCCTTGCCCTTGACGTACTCCAGGCCGGTCGTGGAGGCCTGCGCGCCGAGCTTGAGGTTCTTGGCCTTCACATCCCCGAGGGAGGTGACCCCACTGCCCTTCCTGGCCAGCAGCGCCTGCGTGGCGTCGAAGTACGGCACGGAGAAGTCGATGTTCCTCCGGCGCTCGTCATTGATCGTCAGGCCGGCGGCGGCGACGTCGCACCGGCCCGCGTTGAGCACCGCGCCGCTCTTGATCGCCGCGAAGTCGATGTCGACGACCTCCTGCTTGACGCCCAGCTTCTTGGCGACGAGGTCGATGACGTCCACGTCGAAGCCGACGGTCTGGGAACCCCGGGTGAACTGGAAGGGCTCGTACTGCAGGTGCGTGCAGGTGGTGAGCTTTCCGGCGTTGACGAGCCGGACGCCGCCCGCCGCGGTGCCGCCGCCACCGCCCGCGCTCCCGCCGCTCCCGCAGGCGGACGCGGTGAGGGCGGTCACCAGCGCCGCGGCGCCGATGGCGAGCATCCGGTGACGCATGGGCCAAAGAGCCACGCGGCCCTCCCTGTAAATGCGACAAAAGACAACATTTACGACAATCTATATGAACTGACAGATAGCTCTACGTCGTTCTGACAAGAAGGAGACAAAAAGGGGATTTCGCGAAATAAGGGCTGAATGATGCGGCTGTTACCGGCGTTCTCCCTGGTTTCGGTGACCGCCGGCCGGGGGCAGGCCGGGGTGTGGCGCGGAGCGGCCGTCCGGCCTGGGATTCCCGCACGCCGCCGTCGCCCCAGGCGCTAGCGTTCGGGGCATGGACCGGATCTTCAGCCTCGACGAGGCCAGGTCGCTCATGCCCGACGTCCGCGCGAAGGTGGCCGACCTGGTGGCGCTGCGGGCGGACCTCGCCGAGATCTCCTTCGACCTGGCGGACGCCGGAAGCTCACCGCTCGGCGGCATCCCCGAGCGGAAGGCCCTGGAGGCGCGCATCGGCGAGATCCTGCTGTGGTTCGGCGATCAGGGCATCGAGCTCAAGGGAGCGGCGCCGATCCTCGTCGACTTCCCCGCCGAACTCGACGACGTGTCGGTGCGCCTGTGCTGGGTCGAGGGCGAGACGGACCTCGCCTGGTATCACCGCACCGAGCTCGGCTTCGCCGGCCGGCGCCCCCTGCCCCGCTGACGTACGCCCCGGAGGCTCAGGGTGTGCGGCCGCCCCCGTAGATCGACTTTTCGTGAAGCAGTGCACATTTCGGGATCTCCGGGCTTATAGCCATGGAGGCGTTCGCCGGACGCCGCCCTCCAGGTAGACCGCGCCTCGTCCCAGGGCGTCCAGACAGCCGCGGATCCGGCGGGCCATGTCCGCGGGCACCAGCTCGTCCAGGTCGCCCGCCGCCACGAACGCGAACCCCTCCAGCTCGTCCGGCGGGAGCCGGATGTCCGCCGCATCCTCCGCGGGCAGGATCCCGCCGTCGAAGACGAACATCAGGCCGCCGTCCCATGGCGGCCGCGGAGGCACCCAGTCCACGCAGAGCAGGGGCCCGATCTCCGGCGCGATGGACAGCTCCTCGCGCAGCTCGCGGACGCACGCCGCGAGCGGAGACTCGTCCGGTTCGAGCGCGCCGCCCGGGATGTCCCAGGTCGCCTTGTAGGTCGGGCGGACCAGCAGCACCCGCCCGTCGTCGTCCCGGAACAGCGCGCCGGCCGCGGCCCGGACGCGGACCAGGCCGGCGATGAACGCGAGGTCGGGATCGTGATCGGAAACGCTCACCAGCCGACAGTACGCGGCGGCGCTCGCCCCATCCAGGCGGTCGCGGACCCGGCGGCGAAATGGCGGTGGGCGAAATGGCGGTGGAAACGCGGACATGGACGGGGTGACCGACGATCAAGTAAGGAGGCCGGATGGGAGCCGATCCCCACGGCCGGTTCGTGGACGTATACGAACGTGCCTACGAGCCGATACTCGGGTACGTCCTGCGCCGCTGCCGGGACCCCGAGGACGCCGCCGACGTGGTGGCCGAGACGTTCACCGTCGCGTGGCGGCGGATCGACGAGCTGCCCGAGGGCGACGAGGCCAGGCTCTGGCTGTACGGCGTGGCCCGGCGGGTGCTCGCCAACCACAGGCGGGGCGAACTGCGCAGGGAGCAGCGGACGGAGGCGCTGCGTGAGCACCTCGCCTCCCTGCCCGCCGTGACACACACGCGCTCGCCCGAGGAGGACTTCTCCCCGGTCGGCAGGGTCTTCCGCGCGCTGCCGGACGGCGACCGGGAGCTGCTGTCCCTGGTCGCCTGGGAGCGGCTCGACACCCGGCAGCTCGCCACCGCGCTCGGCGTCTCCCGCAACGCCGTACGGATCCGGCTCTACCGGGCGCGCAGAAGGTTCGCGCGGGCGCTCGCCACGGCCGGAGTCGATCACCCCCACGCCGCCATGCTCGAAGGGAGCTCGTTGTGAACCTCGCGAACCTCGCCCGGCTGCGTGATGAGGACCTGGCCGGACAGGCGTCCACCGCCCAGGCCCGGGCGCTGATGGAGTCGATCGTGTCCGAGGAACGCGCGCCCGCCCGGGTGGCGCCTGCTCGCAGGACGCGGCGGGCGCTCGCGCTCGGCGCGGTCGCCGTGGGGCTGGGCGCCGCCGTCGCGATCGGCGTCGGCCTGCCCGGCGGACCGGCCACCCGCTACGCCAACGCGGCGGTCTCCATCGAGAGGGCGCCGGACTACTTCAGTGTCACCGTCACCGATCCGGCGGCCGACCCGGGCCGCTTCGAGGAGGCGTTCCGGGCGGTGGGGCTGAACGTCACGGTGAAGACGATCCCGGTGCCGCCCGACGAGGTGGGCAGGCTGATCGGACCGGTCGTGCCCGCCGGGTTCCGCGGTCCGGGGAGCATCGGCGTCCAGGGCGTGGCGCCGTGCGCGGCGGCGTTCTGCGGCAAGGTGTGGCTGCCCGCGCACTACTCGGGCCGGGTCGTGTTCGGGATCGGCCGCGCCGCCGCGCCGGGCGAGCCCTACGCCGACGATCGTCCGTTCGATCCGTTGGGAGACGAGGCCCTGGACGGCTACCGGAGCCACGGCAGGACGGTCGCGGAGGTACGGGACGAGCTGCACCGGCGGAGGCTCAAGGTCGGCTATCGCCTGTATTGGACCATCCCGGACGGGGGCTTCTTCGACCAGGGGGTCACCGCCGACCGGATCGGGGACGGCTGGGTCGTCCAGGGCTCCCGCCACTCCAGCTCCGACACCGTCGATCTCTATGTCGTCCCCGGTCCTGAAGCGGGTCCGGCGCCCGATCCCAAGGCCGTCTACGAGGCCGAGCCTCAGTGGTACGACCTGGAGGACTGACACTCTCCTCCGGCCTTAAAACGCCCGCTCCGCGGAGCACCGACGGGGGAGCGGGCGTGCGCCGGGAAGGGGGCGTCGAGCGCGGGCCGGACCGCCCGCTTCCGACTGAGGCCCCGGCAGGGCCTCAGTCCTCGTCGGACTCCTCGTACGAGCCGAGGGCGGTGCCGTAGCGCATGCCGACCAGGCGGGCGACGGCCTCGTGGGCGCCGAGGGGAGCGGCGCAGCCCGCGCCGATCGCCTCGGCAGCGGCGGTGGCGCGGTCGTGGTCCGCCTCCGGCCCGATGACGAACGGGACGAGGGCGAGCCGGTTGGCGCCGATCTTGCGCAGCCGTTCCGCGGCGTCGGAGACGTTCGGCACGCCGTCGAGCGCCGCGGGCACGACGGGCAGGGTCAGGCGGGCGGCGAGGAGCACCGCGGTGGCGTCCGCGCCGCGGGCGCCCTCGTCGCCGCCGGTGGTCGCGACGATGATGCCGTCCACCGGAGAGGTCACGTTGAACAGCCGCATCCGGTCGACACGCGCCAGCCCGGCCTCCGCCAGCCGCATGTGCAGCGCCTCGGCGAGCAGCGGGTGCGGGCCGAGCGGATCGCCGATCATCACCGGGGTCTCGCTCTGCGTGACCGCGTCCCGTACGGCCCGCATGACGCGGGGGTGCGGGCCGGTCACCAGCGGCACGACCACCGCGGCCGTGTCGGCGGCCGGCCGGTCGGCGGCGGCGGAGACGAACTCCTTGGCCAGGTCGGCGCCGCCGTCCACGAGCGAGACGAGGCGGAGGTCCACATGGGGGTTGTCGAGCCGGATGATCGAGGCGATCTCGGCCGCGACGTCTCCCGCCATGCCGGGAACGGCCAGCACCAGGGCGGGCGCATCCGGCGGCAGGGTCGCCGGGAGCGGTCGCCGGTGGCGGCCGCTCCCAAGCCGGGATGAGCGCTCCCGGACAGGAAGCTTCGGCGGGTCGTCGTGACCTTCGTTCACATCGGCGGATTCTAGGGCGAATCAGGTCGAATGAGTGAACCAACCCACCGCTTGATGCCGATCTTTAGCCTGATCGTTTTACGCGATCGTGACTTGACGCTCTCTGTGACGGGAGTGTTTCATTGCCACATCCCATCCGTAAACGTTTACAGCAACGCAGCTGCCGTAAACGTTTACACAGCCGCTGACGAGGTGACATGTGGCCGAAGGCCCCACGATCAACACGATCGCTCGGCATGCCGGGGTGTCCATCGCCTCGGTCTCCCGGGTCCTCAACGGGTTACCGACCCGCGAGGAGACGGTCCGCCGCGTGTTGCGCGCCGCCGAGGAACTCGGCTACGTCCCCAACTCCGTGGCCCGGTCACTCAAGAGCCGGCGCACGAACCAGGTCGCGTTCGCGATGGCCGACATCGGCAACCCGGTCTATCTCGCGATGGTGCGGGAGATCCAGCCGGTGCTCCGCGCCGCGGGCTACCGTCTCCTGCTGCACTCGACCGACGCCGACGTGGCCGACGAGCTGGACGTGCTGCGCGGGCTCGGCGAGCGGTACGTCGACGGCCTGATCATGATCCCGCTGCGGGTCACCGAGGGGCACCTGAGCGCACTGGCCGCCGCCCGCGCCCCCGTCGTCGTCATCGGCTCGGTGCCCGAGGGCGCCGGCGTCGACAACGTGCGGACCGACTCGCGCACCGGCGTCCGGCTCGCCCTCGACCACCTGTACGGCCTCGGCCGCCGCCGGATCGCGTTCGTCAACGGCCCGGCCGACACCGTCCCCGGCGCCGCGCGGGCCGCCGCCTACCGTGAGGCGCTCGACGCCCTCGATCTGCCGTACGACGAGGATCTCGTCGAGGTCGGTGACTTCTATCGGGCGGAGGGCGCGCGGGCCGTACGGGCGCTCCTGGACCGCGCGGGCGACGTGGACGCGCTGATGTGCGCCAACGACCTGATCGCGCTCGGCGCGCTCGACGTCCTGCGCCGCGCCGGGCGGCGCGTCCCCGAGGACGTCGCCGTCGTCGGCATGGACGACACCGACCTCGCCGCGGTCGCCTGGCCGTCGCTGACCAGCGTGTCGCTCGGCTCGGCCCGCCGCGGCCGCGCCGCCGCCGAACTGCTGCTCGACCGCCTGGAGAACGGCGAGCGGGAGCCGCGGGTCGTCACCGTCGAGCCGCGCCTCGCCGTACGCGCCTCGACGGTCGGCGCGCGGGCGGCCGAGGAGTACGGAGAGAACGGAGCGGCCGGAGAGGCCGGAGACGGCGGGGAGGGCGCGCGGGAGGCCGGGCGTACCGCCGGTGAGGAGGGGATCCGATGACGCTCACAGCAGCCCGGCCCGCCGGAACCCGGCGGCGCCCCGCGCGGAGCCGGTCGGGGGGCAGGGAGACCTTCCTGCTGCTGCTCCCGGCCCTCGTGCCCGTGCTCGTGCTCAGCGTCGGCCCGCTCCTCTACGGCATCCTGCTCGCGTTCACCGACGCCCGCTCGGGGCGGAACACCGAGACGTCGTTCGTCGGCCTGGCGAACTTCGGCGACCTGCTCGCGGACGGCGACTTCTGGGAGTCGTTCCGCATCGGCATGGTGTGGGCGGTCTCGGTGACCGTGCTGCAGTTCCTCGCCTCGCTCGGGCTCGCCCTGCTGCTGAACCAGGATCTGCGGCTGCGCGGGTTCGCCCGGGTGCTCGCGCTGGTGCCGTGGGCGATGCCGCCCGTGGTCATCGGCCTGATGTGGCGGCTCGTCTACCACCCGGACGCGGGCATCCTCAACGCCGTCCTCGGCACCGACGTGGACTGGCTCAACGACTTCTCCGTGGCGCTTCCCGCCGTGATCCTCGTCGGCGTCTGGATGGGGATGCCGCAGACGACCGTCGTCCTGCTCGCCGGGCTGCAGAACGTCCCCAAGGAGCTGTACGAGGCCGCCGGAGTGGACGGCGCGGGCGTGTGGCGGCGCTTCTGGAACATCACCCTGCCGCAGCTCCGGCCCGTGATCGTCGCGATCACCTCGCTCGACTTCGTCTGGAACATCAACCAGTTCAGCCTCGTCTACGTGCTGACCCAGGGCGGGCCGGGCGGGCGGACGCGGCTGCCGATGCTGTTCGCCTACGAGGAGGCGTTCCGTTACGGCTTCTTCGGGTACGCGGCGACCCTCGGCGTCGCGATCACGATCGTCGTCCTGGCCGTGCTCGGCCTGTACCTGTGGCGCCAGATGAGGGAGGCCGACTGAGATGGGAGGCTCGACGGTGCGCACCGCCCTGAAGTACCTCGCCCTGCTGGGCTACCTCGTCTTCCTGGCGTTCCCGCTCGCGTGGCTGCTGTCCACCGCGCTGAAGACGCCGCAGGAGATGGCGAGCCTGGACCCGACGTGGATCCCGCGCAATCCGACGCTGGCCAACTTCGCCGACGCCTTCGGCGAGCAGGACATCGTGGGAAGCGCCGCGCGCAGCATGGTCGTCGCGCTCGCGAGCGCCGTGATCACCGTGCTGGTGGCGCTTCCGGCGGCGTACGCGCTGGCGCGGTTCCGGAGCACCCTGAACAAGGTCGCGATCGGGTGGGTGCTGGTCAGCCAGGTCTTCCCGGTCATCCTGATCATCATCCCGCTGTTCATGGTGCTGCGCCGGCTGGAGCTGGTGAACACGCTGCCCGGGCTCGCCCTCGTGCACGTCACCTTCACGCTGCCGTTCGCCCTCTGGATGCTCCAGGGCTACGTGCGCGCCATTCCCCGTGAACTGGAGGAGGCCGCGTCCGTGGACGGGGCGGGGCGGCTGCGGGCGCTCGCCAGCGTCGTCGCGCCGCTGCTCGTCCCCGGCGTCGTGGCGACCCTGCTGTTCGCGTTCATCTCGTCCTGGAACGAGTTCCTGTTCGCGCTCGTGGTCCTCAAGGACCCCGAGGTGGCCACGCTGCCGCTGACGCTGGTCAAGTTCACCGGCCCGGAGGGCGTCGTACGGCTGGGCCCGCTCGCGGCGGCCTCGCTGCTGGCGACGATCCCGAGCCTGGCGTTCTTCGCGATCATCCAGCGGCGGCTCAGGTCCGGCCTGATGGCGGGCGCGGTCAAGGGATGAGATCCCCGAGTTTCTCAAGTTCCTCGAATTTCACCAGATATCCCCTGAGTTCCCCCCAGTTCCCCGATAGGAGAGTCACATGAGGCGTTGGAGTGCCGCGCTCGCGGTGGCGGCCGTCGTTCTGGCCGCCGGATGTTCGAGCGGGGGAGGCGACGGCGACGGCGCCGCTTCCGGCGAGCCGGTGAAGCTGCGGTTCCTGAGCCTGGCCTGGCAGAAGGAGTCGATCACCGCCAACAAGCAGCTCGTCGACGAGTGGAACAAGGCCAACCCCAAGATCCAGGTCGAGTACGTCCAGGGAAGCTGGGACAACGTCAACGACCAGCTCGTCACCTCGTTCGAGGCGGGCGACGCGCCGGACGTGATCCACGACGACTCGCCCGCCCTGTCCGGGTTCGCGGCGCGCGGCTTCCTGCTCGACCTGTCGAGCTCGCTGCCGTCCGAGCTGAAGAGCGACATCCCCCAGGCCGCCTGGGACACCGTCACCTTCGGTGACGGCAAGGGCGGCCAGGGCGTGTACGGCGTGCCGTTCCTGCAGGAGTCGCAGGTCCTCTACGCCAACAAGAAGCTCCTCGACGCGTCCGGCGCCCGGATGCCGACCCCCGACGAGCCGTGGACCTGGGACGAGTTCGCCGAGGCGACCAAGAAGATGACCAAGAGCGGCGCGTACGGCGTGGCCTGGCCGATGAAGTCGCCGGTCAACAAGGTGCTCACCCTCGGGCTCAACTTCGGCGGCACCTTCTTCACGACTGAGGGCGGCAAGACCCGGGTCAAGGTCGGCGCCGAGGAGCGCGAGGTGCTGAGCCGCATCCACGACCAGCTCTACAAGGACAAGTCGGCCGACCCGTCGGCGCTCGGCATGGGCACCGCCGACCCGCTGCCCGGTTTCTTCGGCGGCAAGTACGCGATCGTGCCGGCGGGCGTCTACCTGCGCCAGCAGGTCGCCGAGCAGGCGCCCGACGGGTTCGAGTGGGTCACCCTGCCGCCGCTGAAGGGTGTCACCGCCGAGCAGGGCGCCACGTCCCAGACCCTGTCCGTGGCGGCCGACAGCAAGCACGCGCAGGAGGCCGTGAAGTTCATCTCGTTCTTCCTGAACGGCCCCAACCAGGCCAAGCTCGCCAAGGGCGACTGGCTGCTCCCGACGAGCACCTCGGCGGCGGCCGACCCCGCCATGACCCAGAAGGAGAACTTCTGGGACGTCGCCACCGCCTCGGCCAAGAACCTCGTGGTCGCGCCGTACCTCAAGGTGGACGGCTACGACGAGTGGAAGAGCAAGGTGGCCACGCCGGCGCTCCAGGAGTACTTCGCGGACAAGATCAGCCTCGACGAGGTGGCGAAGCGCCTCGTCGAAGAGGGCGACAAGGTCCTGGAGCGGTACGGACGGTGACGGTTCCTCTCGCGCCCGCCGGATCGCCGCGCGACCGCGCCCGGGGGTGTCTGCTCGGTCTCGCGGCCGGCGACGCCCTCGGCGCGCCCGCGGAGAACATGACGCCCGAGGCCATCGCCGCGCGCTGGGGCGTGCTTTCGGAGGTCGAGGGCGGCGGCACGGACGACACCGAGTACAGCCTGTTCGCCGCGTCCCTCCTCCTCCGCCACGGCCACGCGCTCACGTCGCGGGACGTCGCCGAGGCGTGGCGCGCCGAGATCGTGGCACGGCTCGATGGGCCCATGCGCGGCGCCGGGTTCTCCGAGCTCGGCACCGTGCAGGCGCTCCGCCGCGGGCTCGGTCCGCCGCTGAGCGGGCGGTGGCACCCGCACGGCTGGTCCGACGGCCTGGCCATGCGCGCCGCGCCGTACGGGATCTTCGCGGCGGGCGACCCCGATGAGGCGGCGCGGCTGGCCGAGATCGACGGGCGGGTCAGCCACAGCGGTGAGGGCGTCCTCGGCGGCCGGGCGGTCGCGGCGGCGGTGGCGGTCGCGATGACCGGCGCCGCGCCGGACGAGGTGGTCGAGGCGGGGCTCCGGGCGGTCCCCGAGGACTCCTGGACGGCCCGTGCCGCCAGGAAGGCCCTCGCGATCGCCCGTGACACAAGGGAGAGGATCTCCCGCGAGGAGTTCGCCCGCGTCCTGCACGACTCGGTCGTGGTGAAGCACTATCCGTGGACCGACCTGGCCCCGGAGGCGGTCGCGCTCGCCTTCTCCGCCTATGTCAGGGGCGGCGGAGAGGTCGAGGCGGCCGTGGTCACCGCGGCCAACCTGGGCCGGGACGCCGACACGACGGCCGCGATCGCGGGCGCGCTGGCGGGCGCGGGCGCCGGCGAGGCGGGCGTGCCCGAGCGTTGGGCACGCCGGGTCGGGCCGGTCGCCGGCCGCTGCCTGCCCGTTGTCGCGGGCCGGCATGTCCTGGACGCCGCCGACGCTCTGACGGGTCGCCCGCAGGGCGGCCCGGCTGACGGCCGAACCGACGGGCCCGCGGGCCCGTCCGGCGTCGGATGACCCTGGAAGGGATGAAGAAGAGCATGTCATCGGGGGGCGGCGGCACGCTGCCGCCGGAGGAGGACCGGATTCTCGGCGCCTTCGCCGGCCTCGCCATCGGCGACGCCGCGGGCTGGCCCGCGGCGCGCCACCGGTCGCTGCGGCTGGCGCCGTGGAGCAGGCGGCTGTACCGCGAGCTGGACGCGTTCGCCGAAGAGCGCCAGGTGACCACGCTGCCGGTGCCGTTCGCGCTGAACCAGCCGGTCGAGCCGCTGGCGCTCGGACCGTCCGACGACGCCGAGTGGCTCGCCTGGACGGCGGCGACGATCCACGAGGATCGTGCCGAGGCGTTCGGACGGCTGGCCCAGCGCGACGACCTGCGCGCCCGGATCTCCGTCTGGTCCGCGCTCGACAACCTCGCCGCCGGCCTCGGGCCGCCCGCGAGCGGCCACGACAACCCGCACTTCTTCGACGACGCGGCGGCGGTCCGGGCGGTGGCGTTCGGTGCCGCCGGAATGGACCCGGTCGCCGACGCCGAGGTCACCAACTCAGGTGACGGCGTGCTCGGGGCGGTGGCGGTCGCGACGGCGGTCGGCGCGCTGGTGAGGGGCGCGCCGATGCGGGAGGCGGTGGACGCCGCCGTCGCCGCGCTCCCGGAGGACACGGCGATCGGGCACGCCGCCCGTGCGGCGGTGGCGGTGGCGCGGGAGCACGGCGACCCGTTCTCCGCCGTGCCCGCGCTCGACGCGGCGCTGCTCGACCACGTCTACAGCTACGGTGTCACCGCCGCCGAGACCGTCCCGATCGCGCTGGCGCTCGCCGACGCGGCCGGGCCGGCGTTCGGCGCGGCCGTGTCGGCGGCGGCCTGCCTGGCGTCGGTCGCGGACTCGGCGCCCGCGCTCACCGGCGCGCTCGCCGGTGCGTACGCCGGATACGAGGCGCTGCCGCGGGCGTGGCGGGAGACCGCGCGCACGCTGGCCGGGTGCTGCCTGCCGGAACTGGCCGGAACGGACCTGCTCGACGTCGCCCGGACCCTGGCGTCCGGCGGCCCGCAGGGGAGCCAGGCACAGGGCGCCACATGACAGAGCAGTTCGCTGCAAAGCGGTTCAACACGGAACGGTTAGACACAGAGGGGGACGGCATGACGCCGCTTGAGGACAGAGCTGTCGGCTGCGTGGCCGGGGCGGCGGTCGGCGACGCGCTCGGGGGCGCGACCGAGGGCTGGACGCCGGAGCAGATCCAGGTGCGTTACGGAGGCCTCGTCGAGGGCGTGGTCCCGCCGTACTACGCGGACTGGCGCAACGCGCGGCCGATCGCGCCGTACCACAAGGGCGACGGCCATGTGACCGACGACACACTGATGACCCACGCGCTGATCCGCGTGTACGAGCGGGTGGGCGGCCACCTGGACGCCTACGCCGCCGCCGAGTACCTCGTGCCCGAGATGATGGGCGAGAAGCGCTGGATCCCCGAGCTGGAGACCGAGGCGCTGCCGCTGCAGCGGGTGTTCCTGGCCGAGAAGTGGCTCGCCCTGCGGCTGCACTACGGCCACGTGGACCCGCGTGAGGCGGGCGTCGGCAACATCGTGAACTGCGGCGCGGCCATGTACATGGCGCCGGTGGGCGTCGTCAACGCGGGCGACCCCGACGGCGCGTACGCCGAGGCGATCGACCTCGCGGGCGCGCACCAGTCCAGCTACGGCCGGGAGGCGGCCGGTGTGCTCGCCGCCGCGGTCGCCGAGGCGATGCGCCCGGGGGCCACACCCGACTCCGTCGTCGCGAGCTGCCTGCGGCTCTCCCGCGACGGCACGCGCGCGGCCATCGACGCGGTGTGTTCGGCGGCGCGCGACCTCGGCCATTGGGAGGGATCGTTCGAGACGCTGCGCGCCGCCATGCGGCCGTACGACACGGTGGCCGACACCTACCGCGACCAGGGGCTGGGCGCGCGTCGTCCGAGCCGGGTGCACAGCATCGAGGAACTGCCGCTCGCCCTGGCCTTTCTGCTGATCGCCAAGGGGGACTATCGCGAGACCGTGCTGGGCGGGGTGAACTACGGCCGGGACGCCGACTCGATCGCCTCCATGGGCGGCGCGATCGCCGGGGCGCTGGGCGGGCGGTCGGCCGTGCCGGCCGCGTGGATCGAGGAGGTGTCGGCGGCGAGCAGGACCGACCTCGTCACGCCCGGCTTCGCCCTCGCGTCGGTGGCGCGCCGGGTGCGCGCGGCCGACGCCGAACGCCGCCGGGCGGCCGACGCCGCGTTCGCCGAGCTGCTGGCCGGGGACGGATCATGATGCGGCTCACCTGGGTCCAGCCGGAGGACCTGGTGGGCCACGAGCTGCGCCAGGCCGCCGAGGACGGCAGGGAAGACCTGCCGGGGGTGCGGGAGATCGCGGCCCGCTGGCGCGCGGCCGGAGGGCACGACGCGCCGCCCCGGGCGGGCGCCTCGCCGCAGGCTCCGCCCGTACGGCTGCGCCGCCTGGCGGAGGACCTGCTCGACGAGCTGGCGGCGATCCCCTCGCCGTTGCCCGAGCCGTCCGGCTGGGACGAGATCGTCGCCGCCTGCCCGGACTGGCCGGCGGCGCGCGGGAACATGACGGGCGGGCAGGGACCCGATGGGCAGGAACGCAGCGGGCAGGGACCCGGGCGGAGGGCCGCCGACCCGGCCCGGGTGCTCGGCGCCTGGCAGGGACGGGCCGCCGGGTGCGTCCTCGGCAAGCCGGTGGAGAAGATCCCCCGCGAGGGCATCAGGGAGATCGCCGAGTCGACCGGCAACTGGCCGATCCGCGGCTGGTTCACGGCCGTGGGCCTGCCGCCGGAGGTCGGGCTCAGGTGGCCGTGGAACCGGCGCAGCGCGGTCAACAGTCTCGCGGAGAACATCGACGGGATCCCCGAGGACGACGACCTCAACTTCGCGCTGCTCGCGCTCGCCCTGCTGGAGCGGTACGGCAGGGGCTTCACGACGGCGGACGTCGCGCAGATGTGGCTGGACGAGCTGCCCGGCGGCCGGGTGTTCACCGCCGAGCGGGTGGCGTACCGCAACCTGCTGATGGGCATCGAGCCCGAGCCGTTAGGCGCGCGGGACGTGGAGCCGGGGCCGGCGACCGCCACCTACCGCAACCCGTTCCGGGAGTGGATCGGGGCCCTCATCCGGGCCGACGTGTACGGCTGGGCCAACCCGGGAGACCCGGCGACGGCGGCCGAGTTCGCCTGGCGCGACGCCCGGCTGAGCCACACGGCGAACGGCCTGTACGGCGCGATGTTCACCGCCGCCATGTGCGCGCGGTCCCTGGACGCCTCCTCGGTGACTGAGGTGGTCGAGGCGGGCCTGTCGGTGATCCCCGCCGGATCCCGGCTGGCCGCCGCCGTACGGGACGCCGTGGACGTGGCGGGCGCGGAGCCGGACTTCGAGCGGGTCGTGGACCACCTGCACGCCCGGCACGGCCGCCTGCACTGGGTCCACACGATCAACAACGCCGCACTGATCGCGGCGGCGCTGGTCCACGGGAAGGGGGACTTCACCGCCTCGATCGCGGGCGCGGTCGCGGCCGGCTGGGACACCGACTCGGCGGGCGCGACCGTCGGCTCGATCGTCGGCGGCCTGAACGGCGGCGTGCCCGGGCAGTGGTCCATGAAAGACCGCCTGACCAGCAGCGTCACCGGATTCGACGGCATCGCCCTGGGGGAGCTCGCCCGGCGGACCGGGTTGATGGCAGGGTAAGCGGGATAAAGGTGACGATCCTGGAGGAAACATCGTGATCTCGGTGTTCGGCAGCGCCAATATGGACCTGGTGGCCTACGTACCGTCCGCTCCCAAGCTGGGCGAGACCGTGGCGGGGCGTGCGTTCCGTACGATCCCCGGCGGCAAGGGCGCCAACCAGGCGGTCGCCGCCGCGCGGGCGGGTTCCCAGGTGGCGTTCGTCGGCGCCGTCGGCGACGACGCCTTCGGCCCGGAGCTGCGCGGGGCGCTGTTCGAGGCGGGCATCGACACCAGCAGGCTGCGGGTCGTGCCCGGACCGTCCGGGATCGCGCACATCGTCGTGGAGGACAGCGGCGGCAACTCGATCATCGTCGTGCCCGGCGCCAACGGCTCCGTCACCGGCTGCTCTGCCGAGGACATCGAGATGATCGCCCGCTCGCGCGCCCTGCTGCTGCAGCTCGAACTGCCGCTGGAGGGGGTCGTCGAGGCCGCCCGCGCCGCCCGTACGGCCGGCGTCCCCGTGATCCTCACCCCCGCCCCCGTCGTGGAGCTGCCCGACGAGCTGCTCGGCGCCGTGGACCTGATCGTGCCCAACGAGCACGAGGCCGCCGCCATCACCGGCGCCGCCGACCCCGACGACGCGCTCAAGGCCCTGCTCGACCGCGTCCCCGAGGCCGTGATCACCCTCGGCTCCCGGGGCGCGCTGTACGGCTCGCGCGCCGGGGACCGGCTGCTGGTGCCGGCCGTGCCGGTCGAGGCGGTGGACACTACGGCGGCCGGCGACACGTTCGTCGGCGCGCTCGCCACCGCGAGGTCCGAGGGCCGCTCCCCGGCGGACGCGCTGCGCTTCGCCTCCACGGCGGCGGCGCTGTCCGTCCAGCGGGAGGGCGCGAGCACGTCCATGCCCAGCCGCGCCGAGATCGACGCGGCGCTCACGTGACCGAGGGGCCGCGCGGACGCGGGTTCCCTCCCGTCCGCGCGGCCCCCGACGCGATCGCCGGGGGCGGCCCCGGTGCGCGAAACCCACTGGAGGAACGAATGACCGCCCCCGCCACGCCGCCTCTGTCGGGCGTACGCGTACTCGACCTGGCGACGCTGTTCGCCGGGCCGATGGCCGCGATGCTGCTCGGCGACTACGGCGCGGACGTGATCAAGGTCGAGCATCCGGCGAAGCCGGACCCCTCACGCGGCCACGGGCCGGAGGGGCTGTGGTGGAAGATGCTCGGCCGGAACAAGCGCGTGATCACCCTCGACCTGTCCACCCCCGACGGCCAGGACCTGCTGGCCGAGCTGGCGCGGGACGCGGACGTGGTGATCGAGAACTTCCGGCCGGGCACGCTTGAACGGTGGAACCTCGGCTACGACCGGCTGAGCGCGGCCAACCCCGGGCTGGTGCTCGCCCGGGTGACCGGCTTCGGGCAGTTCGGCCCGTACGCCAGGAGGCCGGGGTTCGGCACGCTGGCCGAGGCGATGAGCGGCTTCGCCGCGATGACGGGGGAGCCGGACGGCCCGCCGACGCTGCCGCCCTTCGGCCTGGCGGACGGCATCTGCGCGCTCGCCACCGCGTTCTCGATCATGACCGCGCTCAAATCGGGCCGCGGCCAGGTGGTGGACATGTCGATCATCGAGCCGATCCTGAGCGTCCTCGGCGCGCAGCCCACCGTCTACGACCGGCTCGGCGTCGTGCCCCCGCGCACCGGCAACCGGTCGGTCAACAACGCGCCGCGCAACACGTACCGGTGCGCGGACGGCTCGTGGGTGGCCGTCTCCACCTCCGCCCAGAACATCGCCGAGCGCGTGATGCGGCTGGTCGGCCGTCCCGAGTTCATCGACGAGCCGTGGTTCACGACCGGCGCCGGCCGGGTGCGGCACGCCGACGAGCTGGACGGGGCGGTGGCGGCCTGGGTGGCCCGGCACACCCGCGACGAGGTGCTCGCGGCCTTCGAGGAGGCGCAGGCCGCCGTCGCCCCCGTCTACGACGTACAGGACGTCATGGCCGACCCGCAGATCGCCGCGCTCGACGCGATCACCACCGTCGAGGATCCCGAGCTGGGGCCGCTGCGGATGCAGAACGTCATGTTCCGGCTGTCGGAGACGCCGGGGGCGATCCGCTGGACCGGCCGCCCGCACGGCGCGGACACCGACGAGGTGCTGGGCGCGCTCGGCCTGCCGCCCGCCCGGATCGCCGAGCTGCGTGAGAAGGGGGTCGTGTGACGGATCACAGCCCCGCCGGGGTTGACTCGGCGTGTCAAGGGGATCATCAGGCGGCAGAAGAAGCCGTGAGGAGTGACCCCATGCCCCCGACCACGCCCCCGACCATGCCGCCCGGACCCGGTGCCGCGCCGCGGTTCCAGCCGCTCACCTTGTTGTACGTCCCCGCCGACCGGCCGGACCGGGTCGCCAAGGCGCTCGCCACGGACGCCGACGTCGTCATCGTCGACCTGGAGGACGCGGTCGCGGCCGAGAACAAAGGCCGGGCCAGGGCCGAGACCGTCGC
Organism: Microtetraspora malaysiensis; assembly: GCF_001528665.1. Taxonomy (GTDB): domain Bacteria; phylum Actinomycetota; class Actinomycetes; order Streptosporangiales; family Streptosporangiaceae; genus Microtetraspora_A; species Microtetraspora_A malaysiensis. The sequence continues at coordinate 215,177 of NZ_BBYJ01000012.1, read as the reverse complement.
CCTGCTCGCCACGCCGCAGCCCCGGGTCCAGATCCGGGTGAACGACGTGCGCACGCCGTACGGGCGGGCGGACCTGCACGCGCTGGCCGCCCTCGTCACGGGGACGTGCGGCGTCCGGCTGCCGAAGGTGGAGTCGGCGGCGGAGGTGCAGGAGATCGCGGCGGCGCTGCCCGGCGTGTCCCTGCACCCGCTCATCGAGTCCGCCCTGGGGCTGGAACGCGCCTTCGAGATCGCCACCGCCTCCGACGCGGTGGCGAGCGTCGGGCTGGGCGAGGCCGACCTGCGCGCCGATCTCGGCGTGAGCGGTGACGGCGGGCTGGCCTGGGCGCGCTCCCGGATCGTGGTCGCCGCCCGCGCGGCCGGGCTGCCCGCGCCCACCCAGTCGGTGTACCCGGACGTCCGGGACCTCGCCGGGCTGGCCGCGTCCTGCCTGGAGGGGCGCGCGGCCGGGTTCCGCGGCCGGACGGCGATCCACCCCGCCCAGCTGCCGGTCATCGTGGACGCGTACCGGCCCACCGAGGCCGAGATCGCCGCGGCCCGCGAGGTGCTCGCGGCGGCCGGGCAGGGTGCGGTCGCCCTGCCGGACGGCCGCTTCGTGGACGAGGCCGTGGTGCGGCAGGCCCGCCGCGTCCTGGAGCTCTCCCCGGGGGATCCGGTGGCGGGCCCGCCCGCCGAGCCACCCGGCGAGGTGCCCGGTGCCGGACCGCGAGACCGTCTCGGCCGCCACCGCGTGCCGAGACACGCCGGAGGGTAGGGGCACGGGAGACCCCGCGTGAGAGGACCCCGCCGTGAACCCCGCCGACTCTGCCGCCGTAAGCCGGACTCCTGAGGCGCGTACCGGGGGGAGCGCCGGCGAACCCGGCGGCCGGGGCCGTCCGGCCCGGGTCAGGATCGCGAGCGCGCCGGTCAGCTTCGGCGTGTACACGACGGAGGGCGCGCCGATCGCCCCCGACGAGATGCTGGCGATCATGCGGGCCGCCGGATACGACGGGACGGACTCCGGCCCCATCGGCTATCTCGGCACCGGGGCCGAGCTGGCCGATCGGCTCGCCCGGTACGGCCTCGGCCTGGCCGGCGGCTGGGTGGACCTCCGGTACGGCGACGCCCGCGGGTTCGCCGAGGACCTGGCCGCGCTGGAGGCCGCCCTGGACGTGTTCGCCGGGGTCCCGGTGGACGACCCCAGGTTCGCGCCCCGGCCGACGCTCGCCTGCCCGCCGAACCCGGCGCGGTTCGCCCGGCCCGGCGCACCGGTCGATCGGGAGCTTCAGCTCACCCCGGAGGAGTGGCCGGGGTTCGCCGCACGGGTGCGCGAGGCCGCCGCGCGGTGCCGCGACCGGGGCCTCGAACCCGTCTTCCACCCCCACCTCGGCACCGACGTGGAGACCGAGGAGGAGGTCGAGCGGCTGCTCGACCTGACCGACGTGTCCCTCTGCCTCGACACCGGGCACCTGTGGCTCGCGGGCGGCGACCCGGTGGCCGCGATCGGACGCTGGGCCGGCCGGATCCGGCAGGTCCACGTCAAGGACGCCTCCCGCGACACGCTCGCCCGCGTACGCGCCGCGGGCGGCGACCTGGCGGAGGCCGTCCGCCGGGGCGCCTTCCCGCCGCTCGGCGCGGGCGACCTCGACATCGAGGCCGTGGCACGCGCCCTGGAGCGGGCCGGCTACGAGGGATGGGTGGTCGTCGAGCAGGACGTCCCGGCCACCGGCCGGGATCCGAAGATCGCGGCCGCCGACCAGATGGCCAACCGGGAGCGGTTGAACCGGGCGGGACTGGTCGGCGGCCGCGCGCCTACCGCTGCACCGGCGCCGCGAGGGCGCGGGTGACGGAGGCGAGTTCGTGCCAGCGGGCGGACAGGACGTCCGCCGCGCCGGGGATCAGGGCGGAGCCGGTGTCGAGCAGGTCTGCCCACAGCGACCGGCCGACGACGAAGCCGCTCGCGCCGGAGGCGCACGCGACGGCCACCTGGCGGACGACGGCCCCGAAGTCCTGCCCGCCGGACAGGATCGTCCACGGGAGTGTCCCGGCCGCCGCGTTCAGGTCGTCGCAGGCGGCGCGTGCGACGGCGTGTCCCGCGACGGCGTCCACCCCGGCGGGGAAGGCGAGCTTGAGGAAGTCCGGCGTGCGGCGCGCCACCTCCGCCACGACGTCGAGCTGACGACGGCGCAGCGATTCGGCCGGCTCCTCCCGGTCGCGCGGCGCCACCAGGACCTCGGCCATGACGGCGAGGCCCACCGCGTGGAAGTCCGCGATCACTCGTTCGAGCAGCGCGAACCGGCCGGCCGACCCGGCGTCGTCCAGGTCCTCCACCCACATGAGCTTGATCGCGTCCGCGCCGGCCGCCGCCACGGTCGCGGCATCCCTTCCGTTCGCGATCAGGCGCTCCGCGGGCACGGGCGCGGTGGGCGCGGTCTGTCGCTCCAGCCCGACGATCAGGCCGGACGGCGTGACGACGTCGCGGGACAGGCAGGCGGGCGCGCCGTGCTCGACGTCGACGAGCACGGACGAGGGGAGGTCGCGCAGCGCGGCGACGATGTCCGCCTTGGGGCGGGCCAGGCCCGCCGCGTCCGGGACCGGCGCGACCGGCCAGGCGTCGGGGCCGTGGTCGACGGCGAGCGACAGCATCCGGCCGGACGGGTCGAGAACCCGCTGCACGGCGAGGCGGCGCCGCCCGGCGTCCGGCAGCCCGGGGACGCGCGGCGCGGCGGGGGCGCGGCGCGGGCCGACCGACGGCGTGCCGTACGGCGGGTCCTCGCTCCAGCGGCGCTCGGGGCGGGCGGCGAGCGCGCGGACGGCCGTCGCGCACAGGCCGAGGAACCCGTCCGGGTCCCAGGCCGCCCGGCCGACGAAGAGGCCGTCCACCTCAGCGCTGCGGGCCAGCTCGTCCACGTTGCCGGAGTTGACGCTGCCGCCGTAGAGGACGACCGGGTCGGCCTGGCCGAGATCCTTCAGCACCGCGCGCACCGCCGCGTGGACCGGCTCGACCTCGGGCAGCGTCGCCGCCCGTGAGCCCTCGCCGATCGCCCAGACCGGCTCGTACGCCACCAGGACCCGGTCGCGGTCCTCCGGGCGGACCCGGGCGAAGGCGGACCGGACCTGCCCGGTCACGTGTTCAAGCGCCCGGCCCTCGTCACGGATCGCCTGGGTCTCGCCCACGCACAGCATGACCCGCATGCCGTGCTCCAGGGCCGCGCCCACCTTGGCCGCGACCAGGTCGTCGGTCTCGTGGTGGTCGCGGCGGCGCTCGGCGTGGCCGATCTCGACCAGCGCGGCGCCCGTCTCGGCGATCATCGCGGCGCTCACGTCGCCGGTGTGCGCGCCGTCGGGCCAGGGCGAGGTGTCCTGCGCGCCGACGAGGACCGGCGAGCCGCGCAGCGCCCCGGCGACCCGGTTCAGGTGCGTGTACGGCGGGATCACGAAGAGCCGAAGCGGCCCATGGTGGCCCGGCCACCCCGCGGCGAGGGCGGCGGCGAACCGCTCGGCCTCCGCCACGGACTTGGTCATCTTCCAGCTCGTGCCGATCCAGAACTCTCTGCCGGACATACCTGTTCTCTTCCTCATCCCCACGTTGTCTTCGCGCCGTCCACGATCAGCCGGAACCGCTCGTAAGCGTCGGTCATCCGCCGCCGGCCCGCCTCTTCGGGCACGTAGGTCTCCAGTTCTCGCACGGTGGCCGCGACCGCCTCGGGCAGGTCGGCGTACATGCCGGCTCCGACGCCCGCGACCATGGCCGCGCCCAGCGCGCCGACCTCCCGGGCCGACGTCGTGGTCACCGGCAGCCCGAGCCCGTCGGCGAACATCTGCAGCCAGGTCGCGCTGCGGGTCGCCCCGCCGCTGATCCGGGCCGCGTCCACCGTGAAGTGCGAGCACAGCGCGTCGGCGTGCCAGCGGTGGTTGTGGACCACGCCCTCGTACAGCGCGCGCACCAGGTGGCCGCGGGTGTGCCAGCCGCGCAGGCCCACGAATCCGGCGCTGGCCGCCGCCCCCTCGGGCGAGCCGTACAGGAAGGGCAGGTAGGTGACCTCGGACGGGCCGTCCAGGACGGCGTCCACCTCGTGCGACAGCCGGGTGAAGACCTCGTCCGCCTGCCCGGCCTCGCGCAGCTCGGCCCCGCACAGCGACTGCACGAACCATTCGAGGTTCGTCGCCGAGGCGGGGGAGAGCGCCATGTTCAGCCAGTGGCCCGGCTCGACGAAGCTGCGGTTGTACCACGACCGGCTGGGCGCGGGCGCGTCGCTGACCACCTGGTTGATGCTGTAGGAGCCGGCGACCACCGAGAGCGTGCCCGGCCGGTGGACCCCGGTGGCCAGCGCGCACGCGTCCACGTCGTGCAGACCCGACACCACGGGCGTCCCCGCCCGCAGGCCGGTGCGGCGGGCGGCGTCCGCGGTCACCGCGCCGGCCACCTCGTGGCTGTTCACGATCGGCGGCAGCAGGTGCCGCCACCGGCCCAGGCCGTACGCGTCCACGACGGCGTCGGACCAGGTCTGGGTGTACGGGTCGGTGAACGACTGGCTGGCCTCGGTGGGATCGGTGCTCACCTCGCCGGTGAGCCACGCCTTCAGCAGGTCCTTGCAGCCGATGACGGCGGCGGTGCGCGCGACGACGTCGGGCTCGTGCTCGGCGAGCCAGGCCAGCACGGTGGCCGGACTGGGCGCCCACGGACGCTGCCCGCTGGCGGCGAAGGCGCGCTCGGCGGTGCCGTCCCGCTCCCAGCGGTCCAGCAGCGGCTGGGCCCTGCTGTCCAGCGACAGCACGCCGGGCCGGGTCGGGACGCCGTCCGCGTCGACGAGGTAGAGGCCGTCGCCGTGCCCGGTCAGCCCGACGGCGACGACCTCCTCGGGCGGGACCAGCGCGGCGATCTCGCCGAGCACGGCGTCGAACGCGGAGCGCAGGGCGGCGAGGTCCCGCTCGACATGGCGCGGGGCGGGAGTCTCGGCGCGCAGCCGGGCCGAGGCGCGCGCGACCTCGGCGCCGGACCGGTCGAACACGACGGCCTTCAGGACGGTGGTGCCGGCGTCGACTCCCAGCAGGAGCGGGGAACCCGGGCGGTGGGCGGACACGCGTCAGCCGATCTCGCTGAGGCGGCGGATGTAGGCGCGGTATCCGGCGACGTCACGCTCGACCCGCTCCACGTCCCAGCCGCAGTGCTCGGCCAGCACGGCGCCGATCCGCTCCAGCGCCGGGACGCCCAGGTCGGGTTCGAGGCCGATCATGGTACGGCGGGCGACGACGTCGGCGATCGTGGTGGCGAACTCCTCGCGCACGGCGAAGACGACCTGCGCCGCGATGGTGCCGGTCGCCTCGTCCACGACCTCGGCCAGGCGCGGGTCGGCGGCGGCGAGCGCGGCGACGTCGGCCGCACGGGTGCCGTACACGCGGACCAGGCGCTCGGCACTCGCGGCGGGCAGGCCGGACGACGCGGTGAACTCGCGCGCGAACGCGTCAAGGTCGAGGGCGCGGGCCCCGGGCAGCCGCATCCGGGCGGTGGAGCTGCGCCGCCGCGTCCAGCGGCGCGACAGGCGCGGCAGGCGGGGGCCGCGCCGGGCCATGATCTCGTCCACGGCCTCCTCGGCGAGCCCGCGGAACGTGGTGAGCTTGCCGCCGATCACCGAGATCAGGCCGATCACGTCGGGGGCGTGGTCCACGAGCAGGTGCCGCCGGGAGATGTCGCCCTCCGGCTTGTCCGCGTCGTACGGCAGGGGCCGTACACCGCAGTAGCTGTAGCGGACGTCCGCCGGAGTGAGCCGGGCGGAGGGGATGATCCGGTTGGTCTCCTCCAGGATGTAAGCGAGCTCCTCCTCGTCGCTGCGTACGGTGTCGAGGTCGCCGTCGAAGCGCAGGTCGGTGCTGCCGATGAGATAGCGGCCGAGCCACGGGATGACCATCAGCGGCCGGCCGTCGCGGTGCGCCTCATAGTAGAACGCCTGGTCGGGCGCGCCGGGGAACGGGTCAACGACGTAGTGGCTGCCCTTGGTGCCGCCCATGCGGCGCACGCCCGCGCGCTCGCCGAGCGCGGCGGCCAGCGTCTCGTCCACCCAGGGGCCGGAGGCGTTCACGACGACGGGGGCGGCGATCTCGCGGCGCTCGCCGGTGAGCCGGTCGGTGAAGCCGACCCCGCGCACCCGGTCGCCGGAGAGGAGGATCTCGTCTACCTGGGCGTAGGTCAGCACGGTGGCGCCTTCGGCGGTCGCGGCGAGGGTGGTCTCCAGGACCATCCGCTCGGCGAACTCGACCTGCGCGTCGTAGTAGGCGGCGCCGCCCTGCAGGCCGTCCGGGCTGAGGCCGGGGCACAGCCGCAGCAGCTGGTCCTTGGAGTAGACCCGGTGGTGGTCCACCGTCTTGTCGAAGCTGAGCACGTCGTAGGCGACCATGCCGAGCCGCAGGATAGCCTTGCCGTGCGAGTTGCCCCGGTAGAACGGGAGGACGAACCGCAGCGGCTTGACCAGGTGCGGGGCGGCCTGCAGCAGCCACTCGCGCTCGCGCAGGGACTCGCGGACCAGCCGGACGTCCTTCTGCTCCAGGTACTTGAGCCCGCCGTGCACCATGCGGCTCGACCAGGACGATGTGCCGGAGCCGACATCCCCCTTGTCCAGCAGGGCCACCCGCAGCCCGCGCGCCGCCGCGTCCCAGGCGATGCCGGCGCCGTTGACGCCCGCGCCGACGACGACGAGGTCGACGCCGCGGGCGAGCCGGCCGAGCGCCTCGGCGCGCCGCCGCAGCAGCGCCTCCGGCGCGCCGGCGGTGTCCCGGGTCAGCCCGTCCGGCGCGGACGGGTACGCGGACGAGGGCGCTGCGGACATGGTCGGGTCCGGCTGGTTCATAGCTCGTGTCACCTTGGTCGGTCGATTCGACATGGCCGGGGCCCCCGGGAGCGGGGCTGCGGTCGTACGTCCGGCGGGGCGGGGCGCGGACTGAACGCCTCTCCAGGACGCTACATCACATCTTTCGTGTGACATACGGCAGTATCAGATGTGAAAAATATACCTGTCAATGTCTTGTTCCGGTGAAATTAACCATCTAACGTGTCCCATCAAGCAGCGACGCTGTTAGATCTACGTCAACCTCGCCACATCGGAGTCAGCGTGAACGGTTCGCTTGAGTGCCGGGATCTCACGAAAAGCTTCGGAGGTCTCCCCATCCTGCGCGGCGTGAGCCTGCGGCTGGAGCCCGGCACGGTCACCGTGCTGGCCGGTGAGAACGGCGCGGGCAAGTCCACGCTACTCAAGATCATTTCTGGTCAGCTCCGCCCGGACTCGGGCGAGGTCCTCTCCGGCGGCGAGCCGCTCGCCTCGGGCGACGTTCACGCCGCACGCGGCGCCGGCATCGGCATCGTCCCGCAGGAACTCGCGCCGATCCCCGACCTGTCCATCTACGAGAACCTCTTCGTGGGCAGGGAGAAGCGGACCAGGACCGGCCTGCTCGACCGGCGCGGCATGATCAAGGCCGCCCACGAGATGCTCACCGTCTTCGGCATCGACCTCGACCCGCGCACCCCGATGCGCCGGCTGTCGGTCGGCATGACCCAGCTCGTCGAGATCGTCAAGAACACGTCGTGGGGCGCGCGCGTCGTGCTCCTCGACGAGCCCACCTCCGCGATCTCCGACCGCGAGGTCGATCGGCTCTTCACACTGATCGACCAGCTCCGCGGGCGCGGCGTGGCCATCGTCTACACCACGCACAAGATGGCGGAGATCCAGGCGGTCGCCGACCGGGTCGTGGTCCTGCGCGACGGCAAGCTCGTCGCCGACGAGCCGCTGTCGGCGCTCTCGGAACACGACATCGTCCAGCACATGATCGGCAGGGAGCTGTCGGAGCTCTTCCCCGCCCGGCCGGAGCCCCGGGCGGAGGTCGCCCTCCGCGTGGCCGGCGTCCGGCGCGAGGGAGCGCCGCCGGTGGACCTGGAGGTGCGCGCGGGGGAGATCGTCGGACTCGCCGGCCTGATCGGCGCCGGCCGCACCGAACTGCTGGAGACCCTCTTCGGCGTACGCGGCCGCACCGGCGGTGAGATCGAGGTCGCCGGTCGGCGGCTGCGGCCCAACCGGGTGACGGACGCGATCGCCGCCGGCGTGGCGCTCGTGCCCGAGGACCGCAAGGGCGCGGGGCTGGTCCTGTCCATGGACGTGCTCGACAACGGCTCGCTGCCCCACCTGAAGGCGTTCTCCGTCGCCGGATGGCTCCGTCCCAAGGCACGGGCCGGGGCCGTCGGCGAGTGGGGACGGACACTGGGTCTGCGCAGCCGGGGGCTCTCCCAGGAGGTGCAGACCCTCTCGGGCGGCAACCAGCAGAAGGTGGTCCTCGGCCGCTGGCTCTCCGGCGACGTCAAGGTCCTCCTGCTGGACGAGCCCACCCGCGGCGTCGACATCGGCGCGCGGAGCGAGATCTACCGTGCGATCACCCGGCTCGCCGAATCCGGCCTCGCCGTGCTGATGGCGTCATCCGACATGGGCGAGGTCATCGGGCTGTCCCACCGGCTCCTGGTCATGCGCGGCGGCGGGGTCGTCGCCGAGCTGGACCGCCGCGCCATGGACGCGCCGGACGTGCAGGAGCGGATCTTCCGGCATGCCGCGGGCCTCAACGTCGCTTAAGAACCACTGATCCAAGGAACCCACCGTGAACGTAGCCGCGCCCAGCACTACTGGGCAGAATTCGCCCGCACAGCCGCCGGAACGGCGCGGTCCCGCCCTCGGCCGCGCCGGCGAGGCCGTACGGGAGTGGGCGATCCGCAATCCCATGGTCCTCGTCATGGTCCTGGTGATCCTCTACTTCCTGTACATGAGCGACCGCTTCGGCACGGTGGGCAACCTCCAGACCATCGCGATCGCCGCCGCGCCGTTCGCGCTCATCGCCCTGGGCCAGACGCTGGTGATCCTGACCGGCGGCATCGACCTGAGCGTGGGCAGCGTCATCGCCGCCAGCGCCATGACGGCGGCCCTGGTCGTGAAGGACCACCCCGAGCGGATGTGGCTGGCCGTCCTGGCCGCCGTCCTGGTCGGTGTGGCCGTCGGCGCGGTCAGCGGCTTCGCCGTCTCCCGGCTCGGGGTGCCGCCGTTCGTGGCCACCCTGGGCATGATGACGGTCGCCTCGGGGCTCGCGTACGTGCTCGGCAACGGCGCCCCCATCAACGGCCTGCCGCCGGGTTACTCGGCGATCGCCAACACCAAGGTCTTCGGCATCGACCTGCCGGTCATCATCATGATCCTTGGGTTCGCGATCATGATCGTGCTGATGTCGCGCACGACTTACGGCCTGCGCGTCTACGCGGTGGGCGGCAACCCGCTCGCGTCCCGGATCGCCGGCCTCAACGTGAACCGGACGCTGTTCAGCGTCTATGTGATCAGCGGCGGGCTCGCCGGGCTCTCGGGAGTGATCCTCTCGTCCCGCGTCATCTCCGCGTTCCCCAGCCTCGGCGCGGGCTACGAGCTCGACGCCATCGCCGCCGTCGTCATCGGCGGGGCCAGCCTCATGGGCGGCCGCGGCACCGTCTGGGGCACCATCCTCGGCCTGTTCCTGATCCAGACCCTGAACAACGGCCTGGACCTGCTCATCGTCCCGTCCTACTGGCAGAAGGTGATCAAGGGCGTGCTCATCATCGCCGCCGTCGCCCTCGACGTCTGGGTCGTCCGGCGCCGATCGCGCTGACCCCGGACCACGCCGTGGAACCCGGCGACAGGTCATCACCCAACCCCTCTTCGGGCGGCCCGCCGCCCGCACTCCTCAGCAAGGGAAGTACGCGCATGTTCAAGAAGATCCGGGCTGCCGCGGTGATCACCGCGGTGCTGGCCCTCGGTGCCGCCGGCTGCGGTGCCGGCGACTCCGGCTCCGGAGGTGGGAGCGGCAAGGTCAGGATCGGCGTCACCGTCTACGACATGACCTCCTTCATCACCCAGGGCAAGGAAGGCATGGAGGCCTACGCCAAGGCCCGCGACGTGAACCTCACCTGGCTGAACGCCGGAGGCGATGTCAACACCCAGGCCAGCCAGATGGAGCAGCTCATCAACGCCGGCGTGGACGCGATCGTGATCGCCCCGGTGCAGGCCGACTCCCTCAGCCCGCAGATCGCCCAGGCCACGGCGAAGAACATCCCCGTCATCGCGGTCAACACGTCGCTGAAGGACACCGGCTCGCTGGCCGCCACCGTGCTCCCCGACGACGTCGCGGCGGGCGCGCAGGAGATGCAGCAGATGGCCGACAAGCTCGGCGGCAAGGGCAACATCGTCATCCTGCAGGGCCCGCTCGCCTCCTCGCCGGAGCTCGACCGGACCAAGGGCATCATGCAGACCCTGGAGAAGTACCCCGACATCAAGGTGCTCGCCAAGGACACCGCCAACTGGAACCGCGACGAGGCGGTCAACAAGACCAAGAACTGGCTGTCCAGCTTCGGCGACCAGCTCAACGGGATCGTGGCCGAGAACGACGACATGGCGCTGGGCGCCCTGCGCGCGCTCAAGGAGGCCGGCAAGTCCCTGCCCGTCGTCGGCATCGACGGCATCCAGGACGGCCTGCAGGCCGTCAAGAGCGGCGAGCTGATCGGCTCCTCCCTCCAGCACGGCCGGGTCGAGATGGGCGCCGGTCTCGCGGTGGCCCTCCGTGTGGTCAAGAAGGAGAGCTTCCAGAAGACCAACACGTACGTGATGCCGGCCATCACGCCGGAGAACGTCGACAAGCTCCTCGACCACGTGGTCACGGGCAAGGACGCCTTCCTCGCCAAGCTTCCGGATCTTGTTGACAAGAACCTGCAAAGCGGCAACATCGCGAACGAGGAATGACCGAGTGAGCGGGGCGGTCACGGCCGCCCCGCGCACGTCGTACGGACGGGACCGGCACGGTCCCGTCCATGGAGCGGATGCGAGGTTCGGTTCAGTGGGGAACAGCACGGAGTCCCTGGACGGCACGGGGCACGGACGGCCCAGCCGGCAGCAGGCGAGGTGGGACCGGATCGCGGAGTACGTGATGCAGCACGGCTCCGTCCGCATCGAGGAGCTCAGCGAGCAGCTCGGCGTCAGCGTCATGACCATCCATCGCGACCTGAGCGAGCTGGAGAGCAAAGGGCTGCTGCGCAAGACGCGCGGCCAGGCCACCGCGGTCGCGACCAGCCTGGTCGAGGCGAGTACGGCGTACCGGGGGTCGCGCAACCGCGACAGCAAGCGCGCCCTGTCGGCCGCCGCACTCGAGATGATCGAACCCGGTGAGGCGGTCGTGCTCGACGACTCGACCACGATCGTGCCGCTCGCCGAGCGGCTCGTCGAGCGTGCTCCCCTGACGGTGATCACACCGTCGTTGCACCTGATCAAGATGATGACCCGGCAGCCCGGCATCACGCTGCTGGCGCTGGGCGGCCAGTACTACGAGTGGGCCGACGCGTTCCTCGGCCGCGTCACCGTGGCGTCCGCCAGGGAGCTGCGCGCCGACGTGTGCGTCATGTCCACCGCCGCGATCGTCGGAGACGTCTGCTACCACCAGATGGAGGAGATCGTCACGGTGAAGCAGGCGCTCCTGGAGTGCGCCGAGCGCAAGATCCTGCTGGCCGACCACACGAAGTTCTCGCGGCGAGCCCTGCACGCGCTCATGCCGCTGACCAGCTTCGACGTCGTCATCGTGGACGAGCAGACCCCGGCCGCCGAGGTGGAGCGGCTCCGCGGCAAGGGGATCAACGTGGTCGTCGCGCCGCCCGTTCCATAGAAGGCGCCGACCGCCGACCCGCCGGCCCCAGCGGCCGGCCTACCGACTGGAGGATGTGATGACGCGCCTGTACAACGACCCCCGCGCGTTCGCCGACGAGATGCTCGCGGGCTTCGCCGACGCCCACTCGCGTTACGTGACGCGGGTCCCCGGAGGCGTGGTGCGGGCCGCGGAGACGCCGGCGGGCAAGGTCGCGGTGGTCGTCGGCGGCGGCTCCGGGCACTACCCCGCGTTCTGCGGGGTGGTGGGCGCCGGCTTCGCCGACGGCGCGGTGGTGGGGCACGTCTTCACCTCGCCCTCCACCCAGGACGCGGTCTCGGTCGGCCGGGCGGCCGCCTCCGACGCCGGGCTCCTGTTCATCACCGGCAACTACGCCGGCGACGTCATGAACTTCACCCTCGCCCGCGACCGGCTGGCGGCCGAGGGGGTGGACGCGCGGGTGCTGTTCGTCACCGACGACATCGCCAGCGCGCCCGCCGACGAGGCCGGGAAGCGGCGCGGCATCGCGGGGGACTTCGTCGTCTTCAAGGTCGCGGGCGCCGCCGCCGAGGAGGGCTACTCCCTCGACGAGGTGGAGCGGGTCGCGCGGCACGCCAACGACCGCACCCGCACGCTCGGCGTCGCCTTCGGCGGCTGCACCCTGCCGGGTGACCCGGCGCCGCTGTTCTCGGTCCCCGCCGGGCGGATGGGCGTCGGCCTGGGCATCCACGGCGAACCAGGCATCTCGGAGGAGGAACTGCCGAGCGCGCGCGACCTCGCCCGGCGGCTGGTGGACGGCGTGCTCGCCGAGGTCCCGGCCGACGGTGAGCGGCGCCTCGGCGTGATCCTGAACGGCCTCGGCACCACCAAGCACGAGGAGCTGTTCATCGTCTGGCGTTCGGTGGCGGAGCTGCTGGCCGAGCGCGGGTTCACCGTGGTCGAGCCCGAGGTCGGCGAGCTGGTGACCAGCCTCGACATGGCCGGCTGCTCGCTCACCGTCGTCCCGCTCGACGACGAGCTCGAACGGCTGTGGCGGGCTTCGGCCGACACGCCCGCGTACCGGAAGGGCGCGGTGGCCGCCGCGCCGGCCGGTGTCCGTCGCCGCGCCGAGCAGGCGTCCGACGCGGGGCAGGAGGTCGAGCGGGCCGGGTCGGCCGCGTCGCGCGCCTGCGCGGTGACGGCGGTCCGCGCGCTCGGCGCGATGAGCGAGCGGTTGCGCGAGGCCGAGGCTGAGCTGGGCCGGATCGACGCGGTCGCCGGCGACGGCGACCACGGCCGGGGGATGGTCAACGGCGTGAGCGCCGCGCTGAAGGGCGCGACCACGGCCGCGGGCCGGGGCGCGGGAGCCGGGTCGGTCCTGGCCGCCGCGGGCGACGCCTGGGCCGCGAAGGCCGGGGGCACGTCCGGCGTCCTGTGGGGCGCGATCCTGCGCGCCGTCGGTGACGAGCTGGGCGACCAGGGCGACGAAGTCCCGGCCGCCCGCGTGGCGGCGGCGGTCCGGGCCGGGGTCGCCGAACTGCGCCGCCTTGGCAAGGTCGAGGTCGGCGACAAGACGATGCTCGACGCGCTCGCGCCCTTCGCCGACGCGCTCGACGCGGGCGTCGCGGCCCACCGTCCGCTGGCGGACGCCTGGGCCGAGGCCGCCCAAGCCGCCGGGCGCGCGGCCGAGGCGACGGCGGCGCTGCGGCCCAGGGTCGGCCGGGCGCGGCCGCTCGCCGAGAAGAGTGTCGGGACGCCTGACGCCGGGGCCCTGTCGATGGCGATGTGCCTCGACGTCGTGGCCCGCGAGCTCGCCGCTGAGTGATCTCTACTCCAAGCGCGAAGAAGTGTGAAATGTACGAAGAGGTGGGGGAATGACCAACAAATTGCGCATCGTCGTGGGCAGTGACGATGCCGGACTCGACTACAAGGAGGTCCTCAAGGCCGACCTGCTCGCGGACGACCGCGTCGGCGAGGTCATCGACGTCGGGGTCGGCGCCGGGCAGCACACGGCATACCCGCACGTGGCGGTCGCGGCGGCGCGGCTCGTCGCCGCGGGCGAGGCGGACCGCGCCCTGCTGATCTGCGGCACCGGGCTCGGTGTGGCGATCAGCGCCAACAAGGTGCCCGGCATCCGGGCCGTCACCGCGCACGACGGCTTCTCCGTCGAGCGCGCGATCCTCAGTAACAACGCGCAGGTCCTGTGCTTCGGGCAGCGAGTCATCGGCCTGGAGCTCGCCCGGCGGCTGGCCAGGGAGTGGCTGGGCTACCGGTTCGACGACAGGTCGCCTTCGGCTTCCAAGGTCGAGGCGCTCAGCTCGTACGAGACGGGCGGGGCCGCCGCCGGGGACGAGGCGCTTGCGGTCTCCTGCTCCGACTCCCAGGCCGGGTAGTCCCCGGCCGGACCCGACGATCAAGGAGAACGCATGAGCACGCTCGACCTTTCCTTCGGCCTGGACGGCAAGGTGGCCCTGGTCACCGGCGGAGCGTCCGGGATCGGCTCGGCCATCGCCGACGCATTCGCCGCCAAGGGCGCGCACGTCGCGGTGCTGGACCGCGACGCGGACGCGGCCGAGGCCAAGGCGGCCGCCCTCGGCCCCGACAGCTCGGCGACGGCCTGCGACGTGTCCGACGCCGCCACTGTCGAGAGCGCGGTCCGCACCGTGATCGACCGCCACGGCCGGGTGGACGTGCTGGTCAACAGTGCCGGCGTGGCCATCCTCGCCCCCGCCGAGGAGCTGACCGAGTCCATGTGGGACACGACGATGAACGTCAACCTCAAGGGGACGTTCCTGGTGTCCCAGGCGGTGGGCCGGCACATGCTGGAGCGGGGCCGCGGAAAGATCATCAACCTCGCCTCGCAGGCCGCCACCGTCGCGCTCGACGCCCACGCGGCATATTGCGCCTCGAAGTTCGGCGTCGTGGGGCTGTCCAAGGTCCTCGCCTCGGAGTGGGCCGGGCGCGGCGTGACGGTCAACACCATCTCGCCGACCGTCGTGCTCACCGACCTCGGCCGCAAGGCGTGGGCGGGGGAGAAGGGCGACGCGCTCAAGGCGCTGATCCCCACCGGTCGCTTCGCCTACCCGGAGGAGATCGCGGCCACCGCCGTGTTCCTCGCCTCCGACGCGTCCGACATGATCAACGGTGCCGACATCCTGGTGGACGGCGGCTACACGATCCGCTGACGGGAGCCGCCGGGTCCATCGGCCGGGACCGGCACCGATGGGCATACCTCGGAGCGATCCCCGCTTACGCTGAAGCCGCCGCGCCTCCCCGAGACACGGTGACCCCCCGAAGCGGGACCCCCGTCCGGACGATCACGAATCGGTGACCGCTTCCCCGGAACCCGGCATTTCCCCGCTTTGACGCGGCAGGGTTGAGCCACCGCACGGACGAGGAGGGGATCGGTGGCTCTGGCTCGGATGACGCGGCTGCCCGCGTCGGCGGCCCTGCCGTACGCGCTGCGGCGGGACGCTGAGGGCGCTGAGGGCGCGGCGGCGCGGGAGGCGGCTCTCGCGGCCTTCCTCGCCTCGCGCACCCGCACCACGGTGGGACGGGTCCTGGAGAAGGCCACCCGGGTGGCGACGCACAAGCAGCCGGCCACCGCGCTCAAGGGCGTGGCGGCGACCGACTGGTTCCGCCTCGACACCAAGGACGACGTCACCGTGAAGTGGTATCCGCAGGGCCTGTCCTGCGGCTCCGACGCCGGGCTGGCCAGTCCGGCGGCCTTCGCGATCAGCTGGTACTGGAAGCCCGCCCCCTCGGCGGAGCCGCAGCGGGGCATCCGGGTCAGCTTCCTCAACGTCGCCACCCTGCGGTACGCCCACGTGCTGCTGGTGGAGCCGGACGCCGCCGGCGAGCCCGTCCCGATCAACGTCCACGCGGGCGGGCTCGTCTGGTACAAGAACCTGCTCTATGTGCCGGACACCACCGGAGGGCTGCGGGTGTTCGACCTGCGCAACCTGTGCGTGGGCGGGCCGTTCGACTACCCGTACACGCTGCCCCAGTCGGACGTGTGGTCCTGCGACCGGGCGCTGGGCGCGCGGTTCTCGTTCGCGTCCCTCGACCGCGGCGCCGACCCCGTCCTGCTCGTGTCGGGCGAGTACCTGACCTCGGGCACGGGGCGGGTCGTCCGCTGGGCGCTCGACGCCGACGGCTCCCTTGCCGCCGACGAGACGGGGACGGCCGTGCCCGTGGACGCGTACACCGGGCCGGGGTCGAAGATCCAGGGCGCGGCCTCCTACAAGGGGCGCTGGTACTTCAGCCAGTCCGGCCTCGCGGGCGCGAACGACCGGCTGCTCACCACCGCTCCGGGGGAGGCGGTGCGCGAGCGGATGTACCCCAAGGGCCCCGAGGATCTCACCGTGTGGCGGGGGAAGAGCACGGTCTGGACGATCGCCGAGAAGCCCGGCGGCCGGGTCATCCTCGGCGTCCCCCTCTGACAGGTCCCGGAAGTGTCGGGGCCCCCGCGTATCGTGACGGCATGGTGCTCGAACTCGACGGCAGGGAAGTGGAGATCACCAATCCGGACCGCGTGGTCTTCCCGCGTACCGGACACACCAAGGGCGACCTGATCGCCTACTACCAGGCGGTGGCCGAGGGCGCCCTGCGCGGCGTCGCGGACCGCCCGGTCATCCTCAAGCGCTACGTGAACGGCGTCGCGGAGGCGCCGTTCTTCCAGAAGCGCGCCCCGGCGAAGCGGCCCGGGTGGGTCGAGGTGGCGCAGTTCGGCTACGCCTCCGGGCGCACCGCGGACGAGGTCGTCGTCCGCGACCTCGCGCACCTGCTGTGGACGGTGAACCTCGGCTGCGTCGACCTCAACCCCCATCCCGTACGCGCCGGGGACCTGGAGCACCCCGACGAGCTGCGGATCGACCTCGACCCCGTGCCCGGCGTCGAGTGGGAGCAGATCGTCCGGGTCGCCCTGCACGCCCGGGACGTGCTGGAGGACCACGGCCTGACCGCTTGGCCCAAGACGTCCGGATCGCGCGGCTTCCACATCTACGCGCGGATCGAGGCCCGGTGGACGTTCCACGAGGTGCGCCGGGCCGCCGAGGCGGTCGCCCGCGAGGTCGAGCGGCGCGCCCCCGAGATCGCCACCAGCCACTGGTGGAAGGAGGAGCGCGAGGGCGTCTTCGTGGACTACAACCAGAACGCCAAGGACCGGACCGTCGCCTCGGCGTACTCGGTGCGGCCGACCGGCCGCGTCTCCACGCCGCTCGCCTGGGACGAGGTAGAGCGGTGCCGCCCGGACGCGTTCACGATCGCCACCGTGCCGGAGCGGCTGGCCGGGAACGGCGACCCGTGGGCGCCGATGGACGGGACCGCCGGCAGGCTGGACGCGCTGCTCGACCTCGCCGAAAAGCAGGGCCCCCGCCCGAAAGCTCCGAAAGCCGCAAAAGCCGATAAATCCGGGAAAGCGGGGGCGGCCGGGGAAAGTGAAGGCCGGCGCCAATCCGTCAAGCCGCTGATCGAGATCGCCCGGGCCGAGACCGAGGACGAGGCCAAAGCCGGGTTCGAGCGGTGGAAGGCACGCCACCCGGACGTCGCCCGGCTGCTGCGCCCGGCCGACGTGCTGGTCGACTCCATGCGCGGCCGCAGCTCGACCTGGACCCGGATCCGGGTCAACCTCCAGCACGTCCCCGAGGCGGAGCGCCCGCCCCAGGAGCCGCTCGAGGTCGACTACGACCCGTGGCGCGGCCGGTAGACCTCCCACAACTCCCCGAGGAAGAACCGGCCGAACCGCGCCAGCGTCGCCGCGCCGTCCGGCCCCGTTGTACGGAACGTCGTCAGCATCCGGGCCAGGTCGGACGGCAGCACGTGCAGCGTGCCCGCCGCGAGCACCGGCGCGGTGTCGTCCGCGTCCTCGGCCACCCGGCCGTCGAGAAGCCGGACGAGCAGCGTCGTGGTGTCCGGCCACACCCGGGTCGGCGGCCCCGGCCGCACGTCCTTCCAGCCCACCAGTGTGCGGGGGCGGCCCGCGTCGTCGGTGAACTGCAACCGGTAGCGCATCTCCCTGGCGTCCGCGCGGTCGCCCGGAGCGAAGAGGTTGAACCAGCCCCGCTCGATCGGACGCCGCCCCCCGCACATGGCGGCGTCGATCCAGCCCTCGGCCCGCGCGGGATGCTCCGCCTCGGCAAGGAAGCGGCCCGCGTCGTCGGCCGTGATCGTCAACCGGAAGGCGAACCGGCCCCCCTCCGGCATGCCGTCCAGCTTCCGCGGGTCGGTCAGCCCCGGCGCGAGGAACCCGCGCATCTCCTCCACGAACGACAGCGACGTGCGACCGCCGGAAGCACCCGGGCCACCCAGAACGGCCGGGCCCTCCGTGCGGTCGCACGCCGCGTCTCCCCCCACCACACCCGCCGGGAGGACCGGTGGCCCGGCCTCCAGCAGGCGCGTACACATGCGGTCCGCCAGGGCCGCGATGGTCAGCGACGGATTCGCCCCCACCGGGCCCGGCATCGCCGCGCCGTCCGCGACGTACAGGCCGGGGAAGCCGAACACCTCCCCGTACGCGTCGCACACCCCCTCGCCCGGGTGGCGGCCCATCGGCGCCCCGCCGAGCGGGTGGACCGTGATGGTCCGGTCCCGGTGCCAGGCCGGGCTGTCGGCGTACTCCGCCCCGAGCACGTGGCCGATCCGCCGCATCGTCGCCCGCACCCGCTCGACGTACTCCGCGCTCGTCTCGGCCGTCCACACGACGTCGAGCCGGTCGTTCCGGAGGCGGAGCAGGCCGTCGGGGATGTCCCGGCCCATGCCGAGCAGCGGAAGCGAGCTGCCGGACAGGTCGCCCGGCCCGAGCAGCGCGGCGATCTCGGCCGACATGTTCGTGTCGTGCCCGGCCAGCGCCCGCAGCCGGTCCAGGGCGAACCGGGCGACCCGGCCGAGCTCTCCGCGCACGTCGGCGCCCTCGACCAGCCAGTCGACGAACCCCGGGTAGCCGCCCTCCTCGATGTAGGCGCCCCGGCCGCCCTCGCCGTCCGGCAGCCGGACGGCGCTGGTGATGACCGGGCCGTGGCTGGCGCTGACCGGCAGCGTGCGGCTGCGGTCCCGCGCCCGCAACAGGAAGGACAGGATGTCGCCGTTGCCGGAGAACCGGGTGCCGAGCGTCCCGCTGAGCCCCGGGAAGTTCGCCCGGTTCTTCAGCAGCAGGTACGACGTGCCGAGCGTGCCGGCGGCCAGTACGAGACGGTCGCACGTGATCGTGCCGCGCGTCCTGTGCTCCGGGCCGGCGGGGTCGTGCCGCACGTAGTCCACGGCGTACCCGTGGCCGTGCCCGCAGTCGAGCCGCGGCCGGAACCCCTTGACCTCGTGCAGCGTGCGCAGGTCGGCGCCGTGATGCCGGGCGGCGGCGAGGTAGGTGTGGTCGAGGCTGTTCTTGGCCCCGTCGTTGCAGCCGATGTCGCACTCGCCGCACAGCCGGCAGGTGCGGCGCAGCACGCCGTGCATGCTGCCGTACTCGGGGTCGACGACGGGCAGGCCGAGGCCCGGCTCGGCGCCGGGGGAGGGGGCGAAGCTGATCGCCAGCGGTGGCAGCCGCCAGTCGAGGCCCAGCTCGGCCGCCGCGTCCCGCATCGCGCCCGTCTTCAGCGTGCTCGAATACGCCGGCCGGTCGAACGGGTACGGCGTGACGCCGATCATCCGCTCCACCGCGTCGTAGTGCGGGTCGAGGTCGGCCCGGGTCACCGGCCAGCACTCGTACCCGCCGCCCGGCAGCGGCTCCTCGTGGACGAAGGTGTCCTCGTCCTTGCGCAGCAGCACGTTGGCGTAGATCAGCGAGCCGCCGCCGAGGCCGCTCGCCACCAGCGAGTCGCAGTCGCGGAAGCTCCACACGTCGAACATGCCGTACAGGTTCTCGGCGGGGTCCCAGAACGCGCGGCCCATCTGGGCCGGGCTGCGCGGGAACGACCCCGGCGCGTACGCGCGCCCGCGTTCGAGCACGACCACCGACAGTCCGGCCTCGGCGAGCCGGTAGGCCGCCACCGCCCCGCCGAACCCGGAGCCGACGACGACGGCGTCCACATGCTCGGCGCCATGCGCCGTGCCGGATGTCACGTCAGTGCCGCTTCAGAAAGTCGATGATCTTGGGGAACACGTCGATGTGCGCGTTCTTCCCGATCATGGTGTCGATGTGCCCGTAACCGGGGATGATCTCCAGCTCGTGCCGTCCGGGCAGCGCCCGCTCCAGGACGCGGTGGGCGGCGATGTTGGAGTCGGTGAACACGTCGTTGTGGTCGCCCGTCACGTAGAGGACCGGCGTGGCCGCCCGGCCCGGGTTCGCCAGGTGGTGCGCGAGGTAGTCCCCGGGCAGCCCGGCGTGGCGGGGGTCGGACGGGTCGAGCCGCACGGCGCGGCCCGCCGCCACTATCGCGGACACGTGCCGGTAGTAGTACAGCCCGGCGGCGCTGTTCAGGTCGGCCAGCCGCTCGTGGACGTGCGTCTCCGGCCGCAGGTTGCCGTGCCGGTACATCGCGGGCCGGCCGCTGCCCCACATGAAGCTCTGCATATGGCACGCCGGCTCCCGGCACTCCGGATGCGCCAGCGACACGGCCCCGGCCAGGAGGCGGCGCCGCGACAGCCGCGGCGCGTCCGCGAACCGCGGATCCAGGCAGGTCAGGCCGATGACGTGCTCCAGGATGGGCGGGCCGAACCGGAGCTTGAGCCGCGCCCACGGGTGGACCCGGAGGATCGGCCCCACGCTGTTCGCCACCAGGCTGGCCACACCTCCTGTGCCATCGGTGTCAAGCGCGCCCCCGAAAAGGCTCATGTGGAACGACACCGACCCCAGGCAGTGCGCGATCACGTGGATCCGCCGCGCCCCAACGTAGCGGCGGAGCTCACGTAGCGCGGCCGGGTGGTCGAAGTGCGCGATGTCGTCCAGCGTGTGCCCGCGCGTCTCGACGTTGTACGGAAACCGGTTGCTCATACGGAAGTCGAGCGCCCAGACGTCCCCGAACCCGTTGCCGTGCAAGAACCGGACCAGGTTCCGGTGCTCCGGCATGATGAACATGTCGGAGGACGACGTGAGCCCGTGGACCAGCAGCACGACGTCACCCTCGGAGGAACCCGGCGACGGGTCGAGGAACCGGGTCAGCGTGAGCCCGAGATCGTCCTCGGTAGTGAACGGGTGAACCGACACCTGCGCGCCGGACACCCCGTCCAGCGTGAATCGCGGAATGGTGCGGTCCATCTTGTTCCCCTCCTTGACGGCGTTTATGCTCCCAAGCCCACCCGTAGCGCCACATCGTGGAAAACCCGTACTTGTCGCGTCCGTATCTCCCGTATCGATCTCCGTATCGGGCTCCGTATCGGGCTCTGTATCGGCCGGCAGACGTTCAGGTCGCGCGGCTGAGAGCGGTAGCCACGCCCACCCGGGACGAGACGTCGAGCTTGGCGAAGATCCGGGAAAGGTGCGTCTCGACGGTCCGCACGCTGAGGAACAGCCGCTGCGCCACCTGCTGGTTGGTGAGCCCCTCGGCGACCAGCAGGGCCACCTCCAGCTCCCTCGGGGACAACCCGAACGGCGTGTCCGACCTCCCCACGGGAGCGGACGCCGTCCGCACGCCCAGGCGGCGCAGCTCGCGGTCGGTCCGCGCCTTGAGCGTGCGCGCGCCGCACGCGTCGAAGTCGGCCGCCGCGTCCTTCAGCTCCGCCCGCGCCCGGCCCCGCTCCCCGGCGTTCAGATGCGCCAGCCCGGCCGCGAGCCGCGCCCGCCCCACGTCCAGCCGCCGTCCCGCCCCGGCCAGCAGGGCGGCCGCCTCTCCGGCCGTCTCGGCGGCGCGGGCGGGCTTGCGCGACCGCAGCGCGTGCGCGCGGGCGAGGAGGACGAGCCCCGCGAAGGCGGGCAGGCCGGGATCGTCCATCGCCGCGGCGCGCTCGGCCCAGGCGGCCGCGCGCTCGGGGCGGCCGAGGTCGGCGGCGGCCTGGGCCAGCGTCTCGCAGCTCATCATCAGCGTGCCCCGGTCCAGGCGAGGCGCGGAGAACCCGTCGCACGCCTCCAGCACGGCCCGCGCGCCCTCCTCCAGACGGCCCGAGTTGATCAGGGCCTGGCCGCGCGCGTGCCGGGCCATCGCGCCCCAGACCTCGCCGCCGCCCACGCCGCGCCGTACCGCCTCCTCGCCGGCCAGGATCGCCGCCTCGTCGTCGCCGCTCCACGACGCGGCCAGGCAGCGCTGCGTCAACGCGAAGACGAGCTGCTGCCCGGAGTCGAGCAGCCGGGCCTCCTCCTCCGACTCCTCCGCCGCCGCCAGCGCCTCGGCCAGCCGCCCCGTCATGATCAGGGTCCGCGCCTTCCCGGCCAGCAGGTTCGTCAGGATGTAGCTCTGCCCGGTCGCCGCCGCCACCGCCGCCGCCCGGTCGAAGTCTCGTAGCGCCTCGTCGTGCCGGCCCATGTTCATCTCGGCCCAGCACAGCCACGAGACGGCGTCCAGCCACTCGGCCAGGTGGTCGTCCGGCGCCGCCGCCATCAGCCGGCCCGCCGCATCGGCGTACCGCACCGCGTCGGCCGTCCGCCCCGCCGCGTACGCGGGCATGGGCCGCAGCGCCGCCACCGCGACGGCGAGACCCGGCTCCCAGCCCTCCGCGGCGTCCGGCATCAGGTCCAGCACGGCCTGGGCCGCGTCGAAGTCGACCCGCATGAGGCTCTCGGCCACCAGCCGCATCCGCAGCGGCACGGCGGCGGCGGCCCGCGGGTGCGGCATCCGGCCCAGCTCGTCCAGCAGGAGCGCGCGGGCCTCGTGCGGCCGGTCGAGCTGGCGCTCCATCAGCGCGCACAGCCGCGCCGCCCTGCCCCGCCGCGTGTAGTCGTCCAGCGGCAGCGTCCGCAGCAGCTCGCGCGCGGTGTCCCGGCCCTCCGCCAGCCTCCCGCTGACGCCCTGGGCCCGGCTGAGCTCCAGCAGCATCTCCATCCGCGAGCCGCGGCCGTCCGGGTCGTCGGGCATCAGCCGTACCGCGGCCTGCAGCCAGTGCGCGGAGGTGGCGGGCGCGTGCGCGGCGACCGTGCGGGCCGCGTCCACCAGCACCTGGACGGCGCGCGGGTCCCCGAAGGAGCCGGAGCGTTCGAGATGGCCGGCCTGGGCGACGGCGGGCGCGCCGAGCGCGGCGAGCCGGGCGGCGATCCGCGTGTGCGCGGCCACCCGCCACCCGGCCGCCGCCGACTCGTAGACGGCACGCCGGACGAGAGGATGCCGGAAGCGGAACCGCCCCCCGTACGCACGCACGATGTCGCGCCGCGCCAGCTCGTCCAGGGCATCGAGCGCGGCCGCCGTCAGGACCTCGGCCGCGATGGCGGCGATGGCGGGGTCGAACTCGTCGGCCGCCACGGCCGCGCCCTGCGCCACCAGCAGGGCGCCGGGCGACAGCTCGGCCAACTCGACCTGGAGCGCGGCGAGCACCGTGGGCGGCAGCCCGCCCGGCGCGCTCAGGCCGTCCTCCTCCATCCGGGCCAGCGCCTCCAGATAGAAGGGGTTGCCGCCGCTCGCCTCGTACAGCGCCCGGCGGCGCCCCTTGGCGACGCGGGAGCCGAGGAACTCCTCGGCCTCCTCAGGGGTGAGCGGGCCGACGGCGACCTCGTGCGCCCTCGCCGCCGCGGCGAGCGGCAGCGCGGCCAGCCGGGGCGGGGCCTGGGCGGGGCGGAAGGCGACCGCGAGCAGCACCGGCGCGTCGGGCGGGTGCCGGGTGAGGTGGTCGAGGAACTCCAGCGAACTCTCGTCCGCCCAGTGGACGTCGTCGAGGATCAGGACGAGCCCACCCGGCCCGGACAGCGTGTCCAGCAGGCGCCGCATCGCCCGGTAGCGCCGGTAGCGGGCGAGGCCGCGCTCGGGGGACGGCCCGCCGTGATCTCCGAGGACGAGGTCGCCTTCGTGGTCCGCGACGTGGTCGGTCACCGGGTCCGCCGGGTGGCGGGGGGTGAGCGCCGGGAACACGCTCGACAGCAGCCGGGCCGTCGCCGGCCCGAGCGCGTCCGCGACCTCCTGGCGCCGGGTCTCCAGATGGTCGTCGAGCGCGTCGACCAGCGGGCTGAACGGCATCATCTGCTCGAACTCGGCGGCCCTGCCCCACATGGTGACGCGACCGAGGCCCGCGGCCATCGCCGCGAGTTCGCCGAGCAGGCGGGTCTTGCCCGCGCCGGGGTCGCCCGCCAGGGCAAGGAAGCGGAAGCCGTGCCGTTCGCTCGCGCCGAGGGCGTCGCGCATCGCGGCGAGCGCGTCCCGCCGCCCGACCAGGGGCGCCGGTGCGCCCGGTACGGCCCGCCCCGCCGTACGACCCTCCATGCCCACCTCAGCAGCGACGCGTTCCGCGTCACGACCCGTTTCACGCGGACATCAGTTTGGTAGGCACTTTACAGATCTTGCGTGCCGGGAGCGGTACATATTTCCCGGAAACGCACAAAATTCCATTCCGGTCGCCGGATCAGCCGGCCATGACCCCCGGTTTGCGGCCCATCCCGGCGAGCAGGTAGCCGGGCAGCCCGGGGCCGTCCGCCCGATCCCGCGGCTCGGGCCTCCAGCGGGAGCACTCGACCAGCCCCGGCTCCACCAGTTCGAAGTCGTCGAAGAACGCCATGATCTCGGCCGGGCTGCGGTCGACGGCTCCGGCCACCGACGACCCCCGGTAGATCTCGCGCACGCTCTCCTCCGCATCGGGTTCCCGCCCGCCGCTGCCGTGGGTGAGGACCAGGTAGCTGCCCGGCACCACCCGCTCGCGGAGCGCGCGGACCACGCCGAACGGGTCGTCCGCGTTCTGGAGGAAGTGCAGGATCGACACCAGCAGCACCGCGACCGGCCGGTCCAGGTCGATCACCCGGGTCAGCTCGGGGGAGGAGAGGATCGTCTCCGGCTGCCGCAGGTCGGCGTGGACGAACACGGTGGAGCCCCGGCCCTCCAGCAGGGCGCGCGCGTGCGCGGCGACCACGGGATCGTTGTCGACGTAGGCGACCCGGGCGGCCGGCCTGGTCTCCCCGGCCACCTCGTGGACGTTGCCGCCGGTGGGCAGGCCGCTACCGAGATCGATGAACTGGTCGATCCCCTCGGCCGTCAGGAAGCCGACGGCCCGGCGCAGGAAGGCGCGGTTGGCCCGCGCGAGCGCCGGCGCCTCGGGGATGAGCTCCATGATCGCCTCGGCCGCCTCGCGGTCCACCGCGAAGTTGTCCTTTCCGCCGAGGAAATAGTCGTACATACGAGCGAGATTGGCGGTCTTCGCGGTGAATTCCGGCAGGGAGGCGTTCCGTTCGGTCACGTGACCACCTTTTCGTTCGCCGGTCCGGAGGATTTTCACGGGTGATCGTAACGTCCGGTCAGTCCGCGTGCCAGATGAGATCTCCCCTATGAATGCCGCCATATGTATGGTGCGCTTCGTGATGGAAACTCGGCGTTTCCCCTTCGCCTCCGGCCCCGGAGAGCTCCCGCCGGCGGAGCTCTCCGCAGGTCACCCCGGTGATCCGCTCGGCCCGGCCGTATCGCCGAGCGGGGACGCCGTCACCCCCGCCGTCCGATGAGAGGGTGACCTCGCGATTCTGGGTGCCCTGATTCAGAGGAAATTTGAATTACCCGGATGCCCGGAATGCTTCCCGGATTCGACATATCGGACGACCCGAAATTTCCGGACAAATATCACTCCGCCCCGCCCCGCCCCGCCACGCGCGCTGTCCGCTGCCACGCCGGCGGCCGGAAGCCCAAACTCGGCCCCCGCCAGGGCGCACGTGCCCGGCGGGTGCCCGTTGAAATCAACCTCGGGTTCGTCCTTGTCTCAGTCCAGCGCTGCCACGACCTCGGCGGTCGTGCGGACGGTGGCGATACGCGGGAAGACGTAGTCGAAGGCGAACTCGTGGGCGTGCGCGTCGAGTGCGGTGACCGCGTCCTCGGGGACGATCACCGTGAAGCCGAACTCGTCGGCGAAACGGGCGGTCTGTTCGACGCCGAAGTTCGTGGCGATCCCGGTGATGATCAGGGTGTCGACGGCGCGCTCACGCAACGCCTCCTCCAGCCCGGTGTTGTGGAACGCGCCCCAGGTGCGCTTCACGATCTCCAGGTCGCCGGACACCCCTTCCACCAGCTCGCTGCCCGGTGGCTGCTCCGCGACGCCTGGCCGCTCGACCCGCACGGAGACGACGAGACCGCCCGCCTTTCGCATCGCGTCGGCGAGAGCAAGGGAGCGGGTGACCACGGCGGGTCCGGAATGTGGTGCCGTGGGCTGCTCGACGATGCGCGTCATCAGGTCGATAAGGAGCAATGCGGTGCGGCGGGGATTCAGTTTGTCCATGATCGGCATCGTAGCGAGCCGAATCGGGCTACCGGCAGGGAAGCGGAGCCCGCCCGGCGATTGCCGGGCGGGCCGCACTTCTCGACCACCGATTACGGCGTGACGGCGTCGAGGACCTCGCGCAGCGAAGTGATGCCCTCGGAAGCGAGGAAATGGCCGGCTCCCGGAACGACCCGCGCGGAGGTGCCGAGCAGACGCGCGAGGCGGTCGGTGTGGCCGGTCGGAACAAACGGGTCTTCGTCTGACCGGATGAGCGTCAGTCGACCGACGTGGTCCCCGAGCCCCTGTACGTCGCAGCCGCTCTCGATATAGGAGTCCAGGCTCGGGAGTGCGGGCAAGCGGTCGACGAATCCCGAGACCAGCACGAGGGCACCGAGCCGCCAGGGACCCGAAAGCGTGCTCAAATGCCGCAGCACGGTCAGGCAGCCCAAACTGTGCGCGACGATGATCGAATCCTCGTCGGGCTGCCCCACGGTCGCTCGTACGGCGTCAACCCACCGGACGGGGTCCGGGTCTTCTGCGGCCGGAAGTGCGGGGATCGTGGTGGGGATGCCCGCAGCGTCAAGTTCTTTCGCCAGCCAGGGGAACCAGTGATCTTCGGGGGACGCGGCGTAGCCGTGGAAGATCCAGGCCTTCTTCCGGGTTGCTTCAGTCGTCATGTCGCAGGACGGTATAGGTTCACATCAATGTGAGAGTCAAGTCGGCGCCGGCCTCGTCCTGGTCGCCGAGATGCTCGCCATCCGCCATCCGCCACCACAGCCTGCGCCCCGACGACGGCAAAGCCGCCTGGTGGCCGCCACCGGCCGCTGACCGGCCGAGAACCTGTCCGGGTTAGGGCGCGTTCAGCGCCGCGTCGATGGCCGCGGCATTGCGTTCCAGCCATGCCGCACGCCGTTCGATCTGGTCACCGATGCCCGCGTCCCACATTCTCGCCCAG
This sequence comes from Microtetraspora malaysiensis, assembly GCF_001528665.1. Taxonomy (GTDB): domain Bacteria; phylum Actinomycetota; class Actinomycetes; order Streptosporangiales; family Streptosporangiaceae; genus Microtetraspora_A; species Microtetraspora_A malaysiensis. The sequence continues at coordinate 188,341 of NZ_BBYJ01000012.1, read as the reverse complement.
CCGCCGCCCTGCTCCTCGGCGGCCTGCTTCATCGAGAACCACGACCGCCGCGTCCGGATCACGGCCACCTCGATGAGGCGGGAGCGATCGGCGTCCGACATCCCGTAGGCGTCGGCGAGGATCCGGCAGCGACGCGGCATGTCCACCTCCCGCAGCAGCGGGTCGGCGTCGGCCGGGTCGCACAGCGGCGCCCAGTACAGCATCGCGTTGTACACCTCATCGACCCTGGCCACCGGCTTGGCGACGTCGAAATCGATCAGCGCGGCCGCCCTGCCGTCCCGGAAAACGATGTTGTCCGGCGTGTAGTCCATGTGCCCCACCACCTCGGCCGGGTAGGGCGGCGCGGGCGGCATGCCGGGCTGCTCCGAGAACCCGTAGCCGGGCCGAACCCCTTCCGGCATGACGAAACCCGCGACGGCGTCGTCGTAGTCGCGGACGAGACGTCCCACGGAGGCCAGTCGTTCCTCATCGGCGATCCACGCCGGCCTCGGCCGTCCGGCGACCTCGCCGGGAACGAAGGTCAGCACCTCACGCCCGGCCGCGTCGATGCCGAGGAGCCGCGGCGCGCCCGCGAACCCGACCTCCTCCAGGTGGCGCAGCAACGCGTGGACGAGCGGGGCATTGGGGCCGATCTGACGGCGCACCGTGTCGCCGACGCGCACGACCCCTTCGGTGACGTCCCCGCCGGCGAGCGGGATCTCGGGATGGGGCTCGGGTGATTCGACGTACGCCAAGGAGTCCATTTTCCCTCGCCGGAAGAGAGACAGAGTCGTTGTTCGTATCGTCCCAAAGGCGGGGCGGCCTTGATCGGCGAAGGGCCGCGCGCGGACGGTCCTTGCCGACATTAACGTCTGTTTCCTGCCAGCATCGTTGCACCGATGCTTCCTACGGTTGGCGCGTGAAAACTGATTTCGCCGGTGTCGATCAGCACCGCCAATTGCCCGATCCTGTCGTCTGGTTCATGTCGCTTGCGGCTGCGCTCGGGACAGCGACGATCTACCCGTTGCAGCCGGCGATCGCCGATGTGGCGAACTCGTTGGACGCCTCGCTCACTGCGGTCGGGGTAGCGCTTGCGTGCGGGCCGATGGGGTACATGGTTGGACTCGGTCTGCTTGTCCCTCTGGTCGACCGATTTCCTCCGGGGCGGGTGCTGTCGGCGCAGGTCGGCGGCCTGGCGGCTGCCCTGCTCTTGAGTGCTGTCGTCGGCAACGTATGGGCGTTGGGGGCGGCGATCGGCGTGATCGGGGCCTGCTCGGCAGTTGGCGCGGGCCTCAGCTCGGTGGTCGGCCGGCTCGCGTCCCCGCATCGGCGAGCGGCGACGCTGGGGATCGTGACGGCCGGAATATCGGCGGGGATCCTCGTCGGCCGGATCGTCGGCGGCTGGCTTGCCGAGGTGATCGGCTGGCGTGGCATGCTCATGGTGTTCGCCGCGGCCTGTGCGGCCGTCGCGGTGGGCTTGCTGCTGCTGGTCCCGGGCACCCGGGGAGGAGCCGAGCGTGGTTATCTCGCCACGCTGAGGTCGATTCCGGGTCTGTTCGTCCGGTACACGGCGTTGCGGGTGGCCGCTACCCGTGGCGCCCTGTGGTTCTTCGCGTTCTGTGCGCTGTGGGCTGGGCTGGCGGTAGCGCTCTCGGAGCCCCCTTACTCGTACTCGGCAGAGCGTATCGGTATGTACGCGCTTGCTGGACTCCTCGGCATTCTCGCCACCCGGGTTTCGGGCATGTATACCGATCGCGTGGGCGCGCGCCGCGTGATCCTCGTAGGTCTGGTGATCGCCGGAGCCGCGGCGGCGATCGTCGGGTTCGCCCTCCCGAGTGCTGCCGCGGCCTTTGCCTGTCTGGCGCTATTCGACGCAGGACTGTTCGCTGCACAAGTCGCGAATCAAAGCATCATCCTCGCGATCGACCCCGCAGCACCCGCGCGGTTCAACAGCGCCTACATGCTCGTCTACTTTGTCGGCGGAAGCCTCGGGACGGCATTCGGCGCTACGGCCGTCGAGCGGTTCGGCTGGCCTGCGACAGCGGCGATCACCTCAGCCGCCATCACCATTGCCGCGGCGATCACGCTGGGCGCGGACGATCGTTCGATCTGATCCACTTCCACAGGTTGTGCTCAAGACAATTTTGTTAGGAACTCTCAGAGACGCTGGTTGACGGGTTCGGCCCCGAGGGGGATTCCACGCAGAGTGAGCAGTGCGAGCAGAGCACAGCTCACTGTGAGCGCGATGTCGGCGACATTGCCGACGAAGAGGCCGCCATAGTCGATGAAATCGACGACATGGCCTCGGCCGAACCCGGGAGAGCGCGCGAGGCGATCGAGCAGATGGGACGTCGCACCGCCCAGCATCCCGCCCAGCGCGTAGGTCCAGGCGGCCGAGCGCAGCCGTCGCCCCGCGTACAGGATGCCGGCCACCGCGACGGCCGCGGCCACGGCGAACACCGGCGTCGCCTCCGTCGCGAAGGAAAACGCCGCGCCGGGGTTGTACAGCAGGCGGAACTCAAGCAGTCGCGGGAGCACCGTGACGCGTTCTCCTCCGGAGAGGGCGGAAACCGCCCAGATCTTCGAGAGCTGGTCCGCGACAAGAACCACGGCGGCCAGCACGATCATCCACACGTACAGGCGCGGCTGTCCCTTCGCCTGCGAGCGTCCGGCCATCAGGTCACCTCCCATTAACGATCTCGCGCATCATAGCCCTGGTCAGGTCGCGCGGGCGCGTGGCTCGATGCCGGCGAACGCCTTGCGGAGCAGGTCGTGCAGCAGTGCCCGCTCCCGCTCGTCCAGCGCCGCCAGCACGTCGTCGCGCACCCCGGCCGCCGCGACCAGCGCCTCGTCGAGTAGGGCGACACCCGCAGAAGTGATGGTGACCGAATAGCGCCGCCGGTCCCTGGGGTCGCGGGTGCGCTCGACCAGGCCGCGCGGAGCCAGCGTGTCCATCACCGCCACCAGGTCGCTCGGGTCGATCCCCAGCCGGACCCCGAGATCGCCCTGCGAGGCGGGCCCGAAATCGCGCAGCGCGGCGAGCACCGCCAGGTCCCACAGCCCGATGCCGTACGCCTTGAGCCCGTCGCCCATGCGGCGGCGGCCCGCGACGCCGACCTTCGACAGCAGGAAGACGGTGATGTCCAGCAAGGACGGGGGGAGTTGCGGAACGTCGCTCACAAGGCTAACTATAGGGCACTGTAAATTATTGGTTCTTACCAAGGAATTCTCGTGGACGCTCTCTATCCCCGCCTGCTGGTCACCCGTTTCGCCGAATGCCTCCGCTTCTACGACGGCCTGCTCACCGGCGTTCTCGGCGCGCACCTGACCAAGGGGACGACAGACGGGCCCTACGCCCACTGGGACCTCGGAGACCAGGGCCTGCTGTCGTTGTTCGAGCGCTCGCTCATGGACGCCGTGACCGGCGCGCCGCGCCTTCCCGTCGACGCCGCGGGTCCCGACATGGTGGCGCTGGTCCTCACCGTCGAGGACATCGAGATGGCGGCGCTGGTCGCCGTCCGGCACGGCGGCACCGTGATCGTGCCCCCGACCTTCCGGCCCGAATGGGGTCCCGGCTGCCGCACCGCTCATCTGCGCGACCCCGACGGCAACCTCGTCGAGCTCCAGTCCTACTGACCCGCCTCACCCCGCCCTCGGCGTCCGTCTGGCGCTCCGGCCCGGGACGCATCCGTTCGGGACGACGGAAGTGGGGGAGAAACGCGAAGACCCCGTGCCGCTGAGCGGCACGGGGTCTTCGACGATGGTGGACGATACTGGGATTGAACCAGTGACCTCTTCCGTGTCAGGGAAGCGCTCTCCCGCTGAGCTAATCGTCCGTGCAGGAACTGCGAGCGGAAGACGGGATTCGAACCCGCGACCCTCACCTTGGCAAGGTGATGCTCTACCACTGAGCCACTTCCGCGCTATCGGTTGAGGTTTCCCTCGCCGACGCCTTCTTTACTTTAGCGGATCAGACGGAGTGCCCGTGCCGTCCGCTAGAGGTGGAGACGGGATTTGAACCCGTGTACGCGGCTTTGCAGGCCGCTGCCTCGCCTCTCGGCCACTCCACCAGGATCACAGGCCGCACCGAGGTGCCGCCGATAAACCGAGCGGAAGACGGGATTCGAACCCGCGACCCTCACCTTGGCAAGGTGATGCTCTACCACTGAGCCACTTCCGCGTGTTTCCGGGAGAAGTCCCGGCCACGCGGAAGACTCTATCGCCTTCCGGCCACTGCCCGTGCAAGGTCGGCGGACGGCCGGGCCCGTTCGGGTACGGCTCCGCGTGTCGGGGAAGAAAGGGAGAGCCGAGCGAGAACCCGGCCATGGCGATCGCGGAGCGCTCTGAGATACTGATTTCTGCCCGATTTCGGGCATGAAACTTGGAGTTGTCCATCTCCCATCCGTAAGGTCCTGCTCTGTGTCGACGCAGCGGCATCCCCATGAGGACCTCATCGCTCACCTGACCCGGACGACGGCGCTCGGTCCCGGGGAGGCGGCGCGAGTCGTGGCCGACGTGCTCACCTACTTCGGCGAGCCCGTGGACGAGTACGTGCGACGCCGCCACGGTGAGCTCCAGTCGAAGGGGTTCTCCAACGACAAGATCTTCCCGAGGATCTCGGCCGAGCTTTCGGGAAGGCGCGTCGCGGCACCGGAGCTGTCTCTACGTCAGCTCCGCCGGATCGTCTACGGATAGGAGCGGATATGTGCGGAATCGTCGCTTATGTAGGGCCGAAGGACGCGGCCCCCATCCTGCTCGAAGGTCTCCAGCGGCTGGAGTACCGCGGGTACGACTCCGCGGGCCTCGCCGTGGTCAACGGCAAGTCGTTGAAGATGCGCAAGGTCAAGGGCCGAGTGTCCGACCTGGCGGAGGCCGTGCCGGCCCGGTTCAAGGGCGCGTGCGGCATCGGGCACACGCGGTGGGCCACGCACGGCGTGCCGAGCGACGTGAACGCACACCCGCACCTCGACCCCGAGCAGCGCGTCGCGGTCGTGCACAACGGCATCATCGAGAACGCGGACGCGCTCCGCCAGCGGCTCGAGGCCGAGGGCGCCACCTTCGAGAGCGAGACCGACACCGAGGTCCTGTGCCACCTCATCGCGCGGGCCGTCAAAGAGACCGATTCCCTCGACGACGCCGTCCGCCGCGCGCTGAAGAGCATCGTCGGCACGTACGGCATCGCCGTGATCGACGCGCAGCGGCCCGGCGAGATCGTGGTGGCCCGCAACGGCAGCCCCATCGTCCTCGGCATCGGTGAGAAGGAGATGTTCGCCGCCTCCGACGTCGCCGCGCTGGTGCGCTACACCCGGCAGGTCGTCCACCTGGAGGACGGCGAGCTGGCCGTGCTGCGGGCCGACGGCTTCCACACCTTCACCAGCGACGCCAGGGAGACCGCCAAGGAGCCCTTCACCGTCGACTGGGACACCGGCCACTACGACAACGGCGGCTACGAGCACTACCTCCTGAAGGAGATCTCCGAGCAGCCCGACACGGTCGCCCGCACGCTGCGCGGCCGGATCGACGACCGCTTCCACATCGCCCACCTGGGCGGGCTCAACATGGACGCCAGGGAGACCCGGTCGTTCCGGCGGGTGAAGATCATCGGTTGCGGGTCGGCGTACTACTCGGGGCAGATCGGCGCGCAGCTGATCGAGGAGCTCGCCCGCATCCCCGCCGACGCCGAGCCCGCCTCGGAGTTCCGGTACCGGAACCCGGTTGTCGAGCCGGACACGCTCTACGTCGCGATCAGCCAGTCCGGGGAGACGTACGACACGCTCGCCGCCGTCCAGGAGCTCAAGCGCAAGGGCGGCCGGGTGCTGGGCATCGTCAACACGGTCGGCAGCGCGATCGCCCGCGAGTGCGACGGCGGCCTCTACCTGCACGCGGGCCCCGAGGTGTCGGTGGCCTCGACGAAGGCGTTCACCTCGACCGCGGTGTCGTTCGCGCTGCTCGCGCTGCACCTGGCGCGGGTGCGCGACCTGTCCCCGGCGGACGGCCGGCGGATCTGCGAGGGGCTGCGCCGCCTGCCCGAGCAGATCGAGCAGATCCTCAAGCTGGACGAGCAGATCAAGACCCTCGCCGAGAAGTACGCCCAGTCGCCGAGCATGATGTTCGTCGGCCGGGTCCGGGGATACCCGGTGGCCCGCGAGGGCGCGCAGAAGCTCAAGGAGATCTCCTACGTCCACGCCGAGGCGTACCCGGCGAGCGAGCTGAAGCACGGGCCGCTCGCGCTGATCAACCCGGACATGCCGACCGTGGCGATCGTCCCCGACGACGAGCTGCTGGACAAGAACCTGACCACCCTGGGCGAGATCCGGGCGCGCAGCGGGCGCATCCTGATGATCGGCCACCGGGCGGCGGACGCGGCCGACGACTGCGTCGTGGTGCCCAAGAACGAGACGGAGCTGGACCCCATCCTGCTGACGATCCCGCTCCAGCTCTTCGCCTACCACGCCGCCGTGGCGCTCGGCCGCGACGTGGACCGGCCGCGCAACCTGGCCAAGAGCGTCACCGTCGAGTAGGCGTCCCCGCGCCGCCCGCGTGAACACGGCTCCCGCCCCGATCCCGGGGCGGGAGCCGTACGGTGCGGCCGGGCGGGGTCAGGAGGTCACGGCGCACTGCCCGCGGTCCTTCTTCACCGGGCCCTCGGCGGTCGGCCGCAGGTCGAAGTCGAAGATCTCGGTCGGCAGGTAGAGCGTGCAGCACGCGTTGGGGATGTCCACGATCCCGCTGATCCGCCCCTCGATCGGGGCCGACCCGAGCAGCAGGTACGCCTGCTCGCCGGTGTATCCCCATGTCTTCAGGTACTCGACCGCGTTCAGGCACGCCCTGCGGTAGGCGACCGTCGCGTCGAGGTAGTGGTTCGTGTCGGTGTCGTGGTCCACCGAGATGCCGACGAACGTCAGGAACTCGCAGTACCGCGGCTCGACGTTGCCGGGCATGAAGATCGGGTTGGTGGTGACCCCGTACTTGGCCATACCGCCCTTGATCAGGTCGACGTGGAGGTCGATGAAGCCGCCCATCTCGATCGCGCCGCAGAAGGTGATCTCGCCGTCCCCCTGGCTGAAGTGCAGGTCGCCGACGGAGAGGTTGGCCCCCTTGACGAAGACGGGGAAGAAGATCCGCGATCCCCGGGTGAGGTTCTTGATGTCCTGGTTGCCCCCGTGTTCGCGCGGCGGGACCGTCCGGGCCCCCTCGCGGGCGATCCGCGCGGCGACCTCGCCGGTCGCGGTGCCGGTGACGGCGTTGCTCGGGTCCGGGGGGTTGGCCAGCGGCGGCACCCGCCGGGGGTCCGTGTCGATGAGCGCCTGCTCCCTGCGGTTCCATCGCGTGAGCAGCTCGGCGGAGGGCGCCGTGGCGAACAGTCCGGGGTGGGTGATCCCGGTGTGCCGTACGCCGGGGATGTGGCGGGACGTCGCGTGGATGCCGTGGAAGTCCCAGATCGCCTTGTACGCGTCGGGGAAGTAGTCGGTCAGGAAGCCGCCGCCGTTCGCCCGGGCGAAGACGCCGGTGTATCCCCAGCCCTGGCCGGGGACGGCGCCGAGCCGCTCCGGGTAGTGGATCGGGCCGAGGTCCATGATGTCGACGATCAGGAGGTCGCCGGGCTCGGCTCCCTCGACCGCGAAGGGCCCGCTCAGCATGTGGACCTTGGTCAGGTCGATGTCGCGTACGTCGTTGGCCGAGTCGTTGTTGCCCACCTGGCAGTCGGTCCAGTCCCGGCACTCGACGCGGAACTCGTCCCCGGGGCGCACCGTGGCGACCGGGGGGACGTCCGGGTGCCAGCGGTTGTGCCCCGGCACGTCCTGCTCGCTCATGGGCTTCGACTGGTCGATGCTGAACACGACTTTCGGCATTGCCGGGTCCTTTCTGTGGATCGCGCCGGGACGGTCCCGGTCACGCGGATGGGTGTGCGCCGGCCTCCGGGGAGGCCGGCGCGGCACGCGTCACCGGGCCGGTGCGGCGCGCCGCCGGGTGAGCGGCCACAACGCGGCGAACACGACCACGCCGAACACGGCGAGGACGATCGCGACGAGGCCCTGGTTCCAGCTCTTCCAGAAGCCGGTGAGCGTGAGATAGGCGGGGACCGCGCCGGTGACCCAGCCCTCGATCGCCGTCACCCCGCCCACATACCTGGTGAGGTGGTCGCGTTTCAGGCCGAGCAGCAGGAAGAAGAGGAACCACAGGAACGACCAGTAGAGCCAGATCACGCCGAACGGCGGGTCGCCCAGGATCCGGAAGTTCGCGTACGAATAGCCCAGCGCCATGATGGCCACGAAAAGCGAGAAGTACCCGACGCCGGTGGTGTCGAATCCCCCGAGAAGCCCGATTCCCACATAAAGATAGGTAAACGCGAAAAGGTACAGTCCCGATGCGGACAGAATCTCCTTCGTCCCTCCGCCCGCGGCGATGATCAGGTAGGTGGGCGTGACCACCTGGAGCCCTCCGACGAAGAGGTTGAAAATCGCGGCCGCCCGGGCCTCGGCCAGGCCCAGCAGCATCAGGCCGTTCATGAAAAGCACCGCGCCGACGTAGAGAAGTCCGACATCTCCCATCGGGACGCACCTCCTGGCGCCGGTGAGGAACGGCGAGGGCGCGGCGGGCGCCGCCTCCGTTCGGCTCGCTCGGGGCGGGATCGGGTCCCGGGGCCGGCCGTGCCGTCCGGGGAACCGCACGGGATCGCGGCCGGTCAGGGCCGGGGCAGCCGGGACAACCCCGGGTGCGGCGGCCGGGCCGGCCGCTTGGAGGCCGCGCGGGGAGCGCCCTCGCGCGCGCCGCCGGACCTCGCGTCCGGTCGGCGGACGACCTCGGGCGCCTCCCTGCTGCGCTCCTCCACGGCCAGTCCGGCGGCCAGCGCCGGATGCACCCGGCTCAGGTTCGGTCCCGAGTAGCGGCGGCGGGCCTTTCCTCCGCAGGTGGCGCAGTTCCGGGCCTGCGGCGCGGTCCCCATCGGCAGGGACACGTCGAACGGCCCGCACTCCGGGCAGAGATATTCATAAATCGCCATGCGCACCCTCTAAACCGGACGAACGGCCCCCAGTGTGGCCATACATACCCCGACAGTCTAGATAAAAAGTTATGTGTCACGATAAATATCGTGATCGTCTAGAGTGGTGCCTGGTCGCCGATGGTTTGGTCAATAATCGTTGAACTACGCGGAAGTTTTGATTGCTCGGAGAATGTCGCGTGTTGCGGTGTCTCGGGGTTTCCTGTGCGGGTTTTTCCAATTTCCTGGTTGCGATTCTCCGGGCCCCGGCCGCCCCCGCCCTCCCGCGTCGATCCTCCCGGGGATTCCGACATTTCATTACTAATCGTGACAGGTCGTACGCTGGCCGTGCCAGGGACTCTCGGGGGAGGGGTACCGACGTGAGGCGCCGCGCGTTTCTTGCTCTGGGGATGGGTCTGCTCCCTCTGGTCGCCGGTTGCGGAAGCCGCCGGCCGTGGACCGGCGGCCCCATCTCGTTGTTCGTCCCCGCCCAGGTCGCGACACAGGGGGGACCGTTCGCCCGGGAGCTGAAGGGCCTCATCGAGCGGCAGCGGCTCGCCGGGTCGATCGAGATCCGCACCCGCAGCGGCGAGACCGGGGCGCGGGCGCTGGCCGGATACGTGACCAGGCCCGCCTCGGGCGAGCTCATGGTCGTCGGCTCCGCCCTCGTCGACTTCGCCGCGGTGAACGGGACCGGCACCCTGGTCGAGCGGACGTCGCCGCTGGCCAGGTTCGCCGGGGAGTGGATGGTGCTGGTCACCGCGCCGCACTCCCGCTTCCGCACCTTCGACGACCTGGCCGCGGCCCTGATCCGCGACCCCGGGCGGCTGCGGCTGGCCGGCCGGGACACCGGCGGCCTCGACCACGTGCTCTACGGGCTGACCGCCCAGGGGCTGGGCGTCGACGCCCGCAGGCTCAACTACGCGGCGTTCCCGGACCTCTCCCACATGCTCGCCGCGGTGGCCGAGGGCAGCGTCGTCGCCGGGGTCGGCGGCCGCACGGAGCTGGCCGCCCCCATCAGGTCCGGGCAGGTGCGGCCGCTCGTCGTCTCGTCGATGGAACGCCTGGACGGCGTGGACGCGCCGACCCTGAAGGAGTCCGGTGTGCGGACGCACTACGCCAACTGGAGCGGGCTCCTCGGGGCCGGTCGCCTCCCCGGGCGGGAGCGGGAGCGGCTGCTCGACCTGTGCCGCGCCGTCGCCGACCAGCCCGGCTGGGAGGAGGCCTGCCGCGCGAACGGCTGGACGCCGATGTACCTCGACGGCGACGACTTCCGCCAGTGGTTGGGCACCGAGCAGCGCCGCGCCAAGACGGTCCTCCGGGAGCTCGGGTTCCTCTGATCGTCGCGGCCCGCGCGATCGGGCGGAACGCGAGCCATCCGGGGCCGGCCCCCCGTATCGACACAATTTCTTGTGGTGGTTGCGAGAACCGGCACTAGATGTAGGATCCTCCACGTCGCTGGTTCACCCCGTGCCTGGGGTGAGGCAAGAGGGAACCCGGTGCGAGTCCGGGACTGCCCCGCAGCGGTGAGCGGGAACGACCGCCGTCACACGAGCACTGGGCCGCCCGCCGGCCCGGGAAGCGACGGCCAGTAGAACCGGCGCGCGAGAGCCGTACCCATCGGCCCGGCCGCGCCACGCCCGCGAGTCCGAAGACCTGCCGGCGACGTGCGCGCGGATCCGACGTCCGCGCGTGTTGTGCCGGGCCTCGAGGGAGGGCCCGCCGACGAGCGACGCGCCAGATCTGATCATGTCCGGCGCGACCCTGGCGCGAGCCCGCCCGCTCCGACGCGTACGCCCGCCCGCCGAGGCCCCTGACGGGGTTCCGACTCGGGAGGGGAGATCACGTGACACTGGCCACGATCGCGGATGCGGGGATCGAGGACCGATGGGCGGCCATCGAGGAGGCCGCGGCGCGCGTCGTCACCGACCCGGAGAACTCGAAGGCCGCGGCCCGCCTGCTGGCGGCGCTGATCGCCGACGAGGCGGCCGGACAGGGCGTGACCGGCGACTCCGGCTTCTCCCGCTCCGTGGCCGCGACCCACGAGGCGGGCCTGGTCCACGACGAGCTGGCCGCGTTCGTCGCCCGGCACGCCGGGGAACTGGACGCGCTCGTGGACCACGCGGCGGACGAGCGGTTCGAGTACTTCGGCCTGCGCACCGTGTACGACCGCTACCTGTTGCGGCACCCGGTCACCCGGCGGGTCCTGGAGCGCCCGCAGCACTTCCTCCTGCGCGTCGCCTGCGGCCTGGCCTACCGGTCCGGCGTGGCCGAGGCGGCCGAGCTGTACCGGCTGATGTCAACGCTGGCCTACCTGCCCAGCTCGCCCACGCTGTTCAACTCGGGCGCCCGCCGCCCGCAGCTCTCGTCGTGCTTCCTGCTCGACTCGCCCCGCGACGAGCTGGAGAGCATCTACGAGCGGTACGGCCAGGTGGCCCGGCTGTCCAAGTACGCCGGCGGCATCGGCGTCGCGTGGACCCGGATCCGGGCCCGAGGCTCGCTGATCAGGGGCACCAACGGACACTCCAACGGCATCGTGCCGTGGCTGCGCACGCTCGACGCCTCCGTGGCCGCGGTCAACCAGGGAGGGCGGCGCAAGGGCGCGGCCTGCGTCTACCTGGAGACCTGGCACGCCGACATCGAGGAGTTCCTGGAGCTGCGGGACAACACCGGCGAGGACGCCCGCCGCACCCACAACCTCAACCTGGCCAACTGGGTGCCGGACGAGTTCATGCGCCGGGTCGAGGCGGACGGCGTGTGGTCGCTGTTCGATCCCAAGGAGGTCCCCGAGCTGACCGACCTGTGGGGCGAGGAGTTCGACGCCGCCTACCGGGCCGCCGAGAGCGCGGGGCGGTATGTCCGGCAGATCCCGGCGCGCACGCTGTACGGCCGCATGATGCGCACCCTCGCCCAGACCGGCAACGGCTGGATGACCTTCAAGGACGCGGCCAACCGGACCTCCAACCAGACGGCGCTGCCGCACAACGTCATCCACCTGTCCAACCTCTGCACGGAGATCCTGGAGGTGACCAACGACGCCGAGACCGCCGTGTGCAACCTCGGGTCGGTCAACCTCGCCGCGCACCTCACCACCGGACCGGCGGGCGCCCGCGCGGTGGACTGGCCCCGGCTGCGCGCCACGGTCCGCACCGCCGTACGGTTCCTGGACCTGACCATCGACCTGGGCTTCTACCCGACGCCGGAGGCCGAGGCGGCCAACCGCAGGTGGCGGCCGGTCGGGCTCGGCGTGATGGGCCTCGCGGACGTGTTCTTCGCGCTGCGGCTGCCGTTCGACTCGCCGGAGGCGCTCGCCCTCTCCGCCCGGATCGCCGAGGAGATCGCGCTCGCCGCGTACGGGACGTCCGCCGACCTCGCGGTGGAGCGCGGGCGGCACCCCTCCTACGACGAGACCCGCGCCGCCCGGGGCGTGCTGCACCCGGACCACTATCCGGACCGCCCTGCGGCCCGCGCGGAGAACGGCGCCGAGTGGGCCGCCCTGCGCGCGAAGATCGCCGAAACCGGGCTGCGCAACTCGCTGATGATCGCCATCGCTCCGACGGCCACGATCGCGTCGATCGCCGGGTGCTACGAGTGCATCGAGCCCCAGGTGTCCAACGTGTTCAAGCGGGAGACCCTGTCGGGGGAGTTCCTCCAGGTCAACCGCTACCTCGTGGCCGACCTCCAGGCGCTCGGGCTGTGGACCCGGGAGATGCGCGACGCCATCAAGCAGGCCGACGGGTCCATCCAGGCCGTCCCCGGCATCCCCGACGAGCTGCGCGTCCTCTACCGGACAGCCTGGGAGCTGCCGCAGAAGGCGCTCATCGACCTCGCCGCGGCCCGCCAGCCGTACATCGACCAGGCGCAGTCGCTCAACCTCTTCATGGCGACGCCCACCATCGGCAAGCTCTCGTCGATGTACGCCTACGCCTGGCGGTCCGGGCTGAAGACCACCTACTACCTGCGCTCCCGCCCGGCGACCCGGATCAGCCAGACCACCGTGCCCGCGGCCGTGCCCGCCGCGTCCGCCGCGGTGCTCGCGAACGCCGAGACCGTCCCGGCCGAGGCGGCGGTGGCGTGCTCGCTGGAGAACCCCGAGATCTGCGAAGCCTGCCAGTGACCGCCCCCACCGAAGAAAGCGTGACGACGATGTTGCTCGACCCCGGGATGGACCTGACCCTCCGGCCGATGCGGTACCCCGACTTCTACGAGCGGTACCGCGCGGCGATCAGGAACACGTGGACGGTCGAGGAGGTGGACCTCCACTCGGACCTGGCCGACCTGGCCCGGCTCGACGCGCAGGAGCGGCACCTGATCAACCGGCTCGTCGCGTTCTTCGCGACCGGCGACTCGATCGTGGCCAACAACCTGGTGCTCAACCTCTACCAGCACATCAACGCGCCGGAGGCGCGGCTCTACCTCAGCAGGCAGCTGTTCGAGGAAGCCGTGCACGTGCAGTTCTACCTGACGCTGCTCGACACCTACCTGCCCGACCCGGACGAGCGGGCCAAGGCGTTCGCCGCGGTCGAGCACATCCCGTCGATCCGCGACAAGGCCGAGTTCTGCTTCCGGTGGATCGACTCCGTCAACGACCTGGCCCGCCTGGAGACCCGGGACGACCGGCGCCGCTTCCTGCTGAACCTGATCTGCTTCGCCGCCTGCATCGAGGGCCTGTTCTTCTACGGCGCCTTCGCGTACGTCTACTGGCTGCGCTCCCGTGGCCTGCTCGGCGGCCTGGCTTCCGGGACGAACTGGGTGTTCCGCGACGAGTCCATGCACATGGAGTTCGCCTTCAGCGTCGTGGACACGGTCCGGGACGAGGAGCCCGACCTGTTCGACGACGAGCTCGGCGTCCAGGTCACCCGGATGATGGAGGAGGCGGTCGCCGCCGAGCTGGCCTTCGCCCGCGACCTGTGCGGAGACGGCCTGCGCGGCATGAGCGCCGACAGCATGCGCCAGTACCTGGAGTACGTCGCCGACCGGCGGCTCGCCCGGCTCGGCCTGCCCCTCCGGTACGGCACCGCCAACCCGTTCGCCTTCATGGAGCTCCAGGACGTCCAGGAGCTGGCCAACTTCTTCGAGCGGAGGGTCTCGGCCTACCAGGTGGCGGTCGAGGGCGACGTCAGCCTGGACGAGGCGTTCTGAGCCGTCCCGCCGACCCGTCCGGGTCGTCTCACGACGGCCCGGACGGCCGCAGCACGCGCGTGGCCCCGGCGATCAGCGCCGTGGCGAGGACCCAGCCCGCCGCGATGAGCCCGCCGGCCAGCCACTGCGTCCAGCCGACCGGCTCCCACGCGCCGCGCTGGTCGAACAGGCTGACGGGCACCAGCAGGTCGAGCGTGTAGAGCAGGGGGTTGAAGCTGCGCCGCTCGTCCAGGCCGATCTGCGAGGGGTGGTGGGCCGAGAACACCGCCGTGCCCAGCGCCAGCAGCAGGCCCACCCACACCCCGGCCAGCCACGGGCGGTAGCCGTACCCCACCATGACGTCGAGCAGCCAGCCCCACAGGACGCCGGGGAACCGGAGCGTCCGCCGCCGGCCGCGCTGCTTGGCCAGGAGCACCCGGCGCGCGTCCGACTCGTGCCCGATCCGCCGGAAGTACGCGGCGAGCTGCTCGTACGGCTGCGGCCGGTACCCGTCGGGGTCCTGCCGCAGCCAGGCCAACCGGTCCGACAGCTGCGCGGGCCCGCGCAGCGACTCGTACGTCGCCTCGTTGAGGCTGACCGCCCCCGGATAGGAGTCGGGCCGGTCGAGCAGCACGCCGATGCGCGAGTAGCCGAGGTTGACCTCCCCCTCGATCGAGGCCGGGGTGAGGATCAGCTCGTCCACCTGCATGTGGCTCACGTGCAGCGCCCGCTCCGGGGCCCTGAGCACGGAGCGGTGGAAGGACAGCACCCCGGAGATCCGCGCCCCGCGCAGCCGCACCGTGCCCTCGGCGGTGAAACCGTCGCTGAACTCCGCCGTCGTCGCCTGCAGGTGGTCGGCGTGCACCGCGTACGACCCGGCCGAGGTGACGACGGAGCGCTGAAGGTAGATCCCGCTGTTGAAGCGGGCGCCGATCAGGCGCAGCGTCCCCGTGCTGCGGACGTCGCGCAGGAAGGCGCCGCCGTCCACGACCAGGCCGCCCGCCCACAGCGCCGTGTCGCCGCGCGTCCGCCCGCGCGCCGCCACCTCCTCCCGGCTGTACGGGAGCCGCGTGTCCTCGAGGTGGCTCTCCGAGCCGCGCGCGACGTCCTCGGGGGTGCCGATCGTGGCCCGGGACAGCCGGAACTGGCCGGTGACGTGGGTGTTGTCCAGGCGCACCCCGGCGTGCACGGTGGAGCCGTCCAGGTCGAACAGCCCGTCGATCACCGCCCGGCCGGCCTTGAACCTGCGGATGTCGCAGCCGCGGAAGCGGACGCCGCCGGTGCGCGCGTCGTTGAGCGAGACCGCGCCGGGGAGGTAGCAGTTCAGCAGGTGCAGCTTGGAGGTGAAGACGGCGTCGGACAGGTTGAGGTCACCGACGATCCGCGCTCCGGCGAGCCGGACCCCGGGCACCTCGCCCGGACGGCCCTCGCGCGCCCCCAGCAGCAGCGCGGCGATCACCTGGGCGCGCACCGCGCGCTCACGCCCCCAGCTCGCCCCGGCGGAGGGGTCGTCGCGGTCGCCCTCGCGCAGGTCGACCCAGGCTCCCGAGGGATAGGCGTCCCACAGCTTCCGCTCTGCCGGATTGAGCCGCCAGAAAGGCCGTGATCTTCCCACTCGTCGGACTGTATAACTAGATGGCCCGGATCGTCCCGGAGATCTGGCCGATATGCCGCGGTCACCCCAGACGCCGACCTACGCGGGCGGGGCCGCCGCCTCCCGTAGGGCGGTGACGGCCGCCGTCGGGGCGGCTGTTACGCCTTGCGCCGTGGTGGTTCGGGGCGGGCTGGTCGACGGTGGCGGCTGTTACTGCTTGCGCGTGTGCGCCGTGGGTGGTTCGGGCCGAGCTGGTCGACGGTGGCGGCTATCTTCGGGGACCTTCGGTGGTCGTCTCGGAAACCCGGTAATAGCGCCAAGAAGCGATGTCCGACCGTCCCCTATACGGGCAGATCGGGATTACAGCAGGTCAACATGGGAAAATTGGACCTGCACGTGTCGCATCGAGTTTTGTTAAATAGGCATAAACGGGACTCGCAGCGGTAATGACCCTGTGAGGTGTGAGATGTCGCAGAATCCATTCGCCCGGCTCGCTCGATGGCTGGGGTTCGATCGGAATCCGCTGCGCCGCCGGTGTGACCGGATCGAGGCGATCGTGAGGCTGATCGCCGTCATGGGCGTGGTGGTCGCCGTCGTGCTCGGGGTCCTCTTCGGCGTCCGGGCGTACGGCGACGGACTGCGCACCGAGGCCGCCCAGGCGCAGTCGCGCCACCTGACCTGGGCGACGCTGCTTCAGGACGTCCCGGCGCGCGGGCTGTCTCCCTCCGGGGTCGCGGTCGGCCGCGCCCGGGCGGAATGGACCGTCGCGGACGGCGCCCACCGCACGGGGGTCGTCGAGGCGCCGCCGGGCAGGCGCGCCGGCGAGATCGTGCAGATCTGGACCGATGGCGGCGGCATGCCCACCCGGCGGCCCCAGGACCGGGAGACCACCGTGGTCGCCGCCATGACGGTGGGGCTCGGCCTGCCCACCGGCGCCGCCGCCCTGCTGACCCTGCTCGTCCTGGCCACCCGTACGCTGAACCAGCGGCGGGCCACCCGCGCCTGGGAGGCGCAGTGGAGCGTCGTCGAGCCGATGTGGCGGATCAACGGTCGATGATCTCGTTCTTGCCGATGACCACGATCCCGCCGCGGGTCACCGCGAACCGCTGCCGGTCGTAGTCGAGGTCGAAGCCGATCCGGGCGCCGTCCGGGACGACCACGTTCTTGTCGATGATCGCCCGTCGCACGACGGCGCCCCGGCCGATCTTGACCGAGCCCATCAGCACCGAGTCCTCGACCAGCGAGTGCGAGTGGAGCACGACGCCGGGGGAGAGGATCGAGCGGACCGCCGTGCCGCCGGACACGATGACGCCGGGGGACACCAGCGAGTCGAGGGCGTGGCCGACCCGGTCGCCCTGGTTGTGCACGAACTTCGCGGGCGGCAGCGGGTCGTGCCCGGTGTAGATGGGCCATCGGCTGTTGTACAGGTTGAACACCGGGTGCGCCGAGATGAGATCCATGTGCGCCTCGTAGTAGGCGTCCAGCGTCCCCACGTCCCGCCAGTAGCCCCGGTCCCGCTGGGTCGAGCCGGGGACGACGTTGTCGGCGAAGTCGTAGACCTCCGCGCGGCCCGACTTCACGAACATCGGGATGATGTCGCCGCCCAGGTCGTGGTGGCCGGCGGGGTCGAGCGCGTCCTCGCGCAGCGCCTCGATGAGCGCCTGCGTCTTGAACACGTAGTTGCCCATGGACGCGTAGATCTGGTCCGGCGCGTCGGGCAGGCCCACGGCGTCCTTCGGCTTCTCGCGGAAGGCCGTCATGCGCCGCCGCGTCGGGTCGGTCTCGATGACGCCGAACTGGTCGGCGAGCGCCAGCGGCTGGCGGATCGCGGCGACCGTCACGTCCGCTCCCGAGTCGATGTGCTGCTCCACCATCTGCCGGGGGTCCATCCGGTAGATGTGGTCCGCGCCGAAGACGATGCAGTGGTCCGGCAGTTCGTCGTAGATCAGGTTGAGGTTCTGGAACAGCGCGTCGGCCGAGCCGGCGAACCAGCGGGGCCCGAGCCGCTGCTGGGCCGGCACGGGCGTGACGTAGTTGCCGAGCATCGCCGACAGCCGCCAGGTGCGCGAGATGTGCCGGTCGAGGCTGTGGTTCTTGTACTGCGTCAGCACCACGATCTGCAGGTAATGGGCATTGGCGAGGTTCGACAGGACGAAGTCGATCAGCCGGTATATCCCCCCGAACGGCACAGCGGGCTTGGCGCGGTCCGCCGTCAGCGGCATCAGCCGCTTGCCCTCACCGCCGGCGAGCACGATCGCGAGGACCTTCATAGCCAGGACCCTAACCCGCCAAGGCTCGTATAAAACACCGCGATTCCCGACGAGAAACTTCAAACCACCGCAGAATCCGATGCACTCGGCCGTACGTCAGGGCTTGATGTGGCGGGCGCGACCGTAAGCTCCTGCCATGCGTGTCGATCTGCTCAGCCGCGAGTACCCGCCCGAGGTGTACGGCGGCGCGGGAGTCCACGTCGAATACCTGGCGCGCGAGCTGCGCCGGCTCGCCGACGTCCGGGTCCGGTGCTTCGGCGCCCCCCGCGACGAGGCGGGCGTGGCGGCGTACCGGGTGCCGGGCGGGCTGGAGACCGCCAACCCGGCGCTCCAGGTTCTCGGCGTCGATCTGGAGATGGCCGCCGGGTGCGCGGGTGCGGATGTGGTGCACAGCCACACCTGGTACGCCAACTTTGCCGGGCAGGTCGCCAAGACGCTCTATGGCATGCCGCACGTCGTGACCACGCACAGCCTGGAGCCGCTCCGGCCGTGGAAGGCCGAGCAGCTCGGCGGCGGGTACGCGCTGTCGTCCTGGGCCGAGCGGAGCGCCCTGGCCTCGGCCGACGCCGTCATCGCGGTGTCCGAGGGCATGCGCCGCGACGTGCTCACCGCGTATCCCGAAATATCGCCCGACCGGGTGCGGGTCATCCACAACGGCATCGACACCGCCGAGTACGCGCCCTCGCGGAACACCGAGGCGCTGGCCCGGCACGGCATCGACCCCGCCCGGCCGTACGTCGTCTTCGTCGGGCGGATCACCCGCCAGAAGGGGCTGGTCCACCTCCTGCGCGCGGCCCGGTCGTTCGACCCGGGCGCGCAGATCGTGCTCTGCGCCGGGGCGCCGGACACCGCCGAGATCGCCGAGGAGGTCGCGTCCCTGGTCGCCGAGCTGGGCAGGACCAGGAAGGGCGTCGTCTGGATCTCCGAGATGCTGCCGCGCCCCGAGGTGATCCAGATCCTCACGCGCGCCGCCGTCTTCGTCTGCCCCTCGGTCTACGAGCCCATGGGCATCGTCAATCTTGAGGCGATGGCCTGCGAGACGGCCGTCGTCGCCACCGCGACCGGCGGGATCCCCGAGGTCGTGGCCGACGGCGTCACCGGGCTGCTCGTCCCCGTCGAACAGGGCCCGGACGGCGAGCCGTACGACCCCGGCGCGTTCGCGGCCGCGATCGCCGAGCGGGTCGGCCTCCTGCTCGCCGACCCGGACCGCGCCGCCGCCATGGGCGCGGCGGGCCGGAGCAGGGCGGTGGAGCACTTCTCCTGGCGCAGCATCGCCGAGCGGACCCACCGCCTCTACACGACGCTCGCGCGAGCCGGCACGTGAACGGCCGGCGCGTCATCTCCGGGCGGCCCGCGCCCGCCCACCCCCGGACACGGCGGCCCTCCACTCCCAAGGAAGCACCATGATCGCGATTGACCAGGTCCGAATGACCTTCACCGACCGGCACGACGGCGTCAGCGCCGAGCCGTACGGCGCGTGCAACCTCGGCGGCGCGGTGGGCGACGACCCCGCCGCCGTCACCGCGAACCGGGCCGCGACGGCGACGCGTCTCGGCCTGGCCGAGGTCGTCTTCATGCGGCAGGTCCACGGCGCGGACGTCGCCTACGTCACCGCGGCCTTCGGCGAGGACCCACCCGGCCTGGACGCGGTGTTCACTGACCGGCCGGGCCTCGGGATCGCGGTCCTGGTCGCCGACTGCGCGCCCGTCCTGGTCGCCGACCCGGCGGCGGGCGTCGTCGGAGGCGCGCACTCGGGCCGCCCCGGGACCGAGGCGGGGGTGGTCGGCGCGCTCGTCGAGGCCATGGCGGCGCGCGGCGCCGCGCCGGAGCGGATGGTCGCGGCGATCGGCCCCGCCGCCTGCGGCCTCTGCTACGAGGTGCCCGCCGATCTGCGGGAACGGGTCGCCGGGAGCGTGCCGGAGACCTGGTCCACCACGCGGTGGGGCACCCCCGCCCTCGACATCCGGGCAGGCATCGCGGCGCAGCTCGCCCGCGCAGGAGTGACCGACGTCAGGCACGACGACCGCTGCACGATCGAGACGCCCGACCTCTACTCCTATCGCCGCGATCAGCGCACCGGCCGGTTCGCCGGATACGTCTGGCTCACCGAATAGGGAGCCGCCCCCGGAGTGTGCTGATCACAGCGCCGCGTCGCCGTCGCTCAGCGCCGGGTGAGCCGGCAGGCGTCCTCCCACCGCTCCGGATCCACCGGCATCCGGCGGCGGATCAGCTCGGCGCAGTCGGTGATCGCGTCCGTCAGCAGCGTCCTGAGCAGCGCGTCCGGATCGGCGACGCACGCCTCCGAGATCCCCCGGACCGCGAGCTGCACCGTGTTCGGCGCCGCGTACCTGCGGAATCCCTTGGCGGAGACCCGTACGCCGCGGCGGAACCGGTACGCCCAGCGGGCCGCGTCCGGCACCTTCGCCAGCGTCCGCGCGCTCTCCTCGCTGACGCTGCCCTGCGGCCGCCCGTCGAGGGTGGCCAGCACGTGCTCGGCGGAGAGCACGGACACCGCCAGCGCGAGCTGGCGCTCGTGCGAGACCACCGGCAGCGCCGAGATCGCGCACCGAAGCGCGATGCAGGCGTCGATGCGCGGATCGTCGCCGATGAGCCCGATCACGGACGGGATCATCGGGGCCAGCAGCGGCCGGGCCGGGTCCGACGTGTGGTCGTTGACCAGGCGCGCGAGACCGGCCAGCAGCGGATGCGTGCAGGCCGGATGATCGCTCCAGCGCTCCCCGGCCAGGAAGGACGCCAGCTCCATGAAGCACGCGCCCTTGTTGGGGTTGCGATGCTTGCCGCGCGACAGCAGCGGCATTGCCGTGGGCATCTGATCGTGCACGAGAAACTCCCACCCGAATCGCCCAACATGTCGCTTTCCAGTGTGCGCTCAGGTGGCGGCAATGAGAAGAACCGCCCCCCGCGGCCCCTGTGCGGACGCGGAAAGCGGGACATGGCGGGACGCGGCCGGGTAACGGAGTGGACGGCGGCGGACGGCCGGGAACCCCGCGATTTCACGGAATTTCCGGAAGCGCCGCTTTAGTATTGGGCAAAACCGTGTTTCGGTGCGTCCAAACGCGACAGCGCCCGTGCGGCCGGGCGTTCCGGCGGGCGGCGCGGTCAAGGCCCCGGTAATCCGCGCCAATGATGCCTTTTGCCGGTAATGGGTAACCAGCAGGATATTCCGCCTTTAGTGTGAAACAAGGGAGTTGCCCGATAAATGCGGCCGGTTGTCGAGCGCGGATCCGGATGGACCCGCCGCCGAAGCGGGAGAGGTGGCCGGAGCGAGCCTCCGGCCGACGACCCCGGCCTCCGGAGAGCCCATCGCGTGCGAGGAGCTTCGCCGGAGGGGGCGGCGAGCGCCGTCCGGCCCGGTCGCGACAGGCGTGATTTATCGGGAACGACCTGAGACGCCGTTTCGGCGTCTTCCCGGGAGACCGATTCGACGCTCCGTCGATCCGCGAGTGCCACCGGCCCAGTCGATCCGCTCGGCGGGCCAGGCAACACCTGCGAACGCGTTCCGCCGGCGAGCGGGCGCGCAACCTCACCACACGGAGTGATTCTCATGCTCAGACAAGTCCTCGCAACCGGCGCGCTCATCGCCGCCGCCCTCGCTGTTCCGGTCGCCGCGCAGGCCCAGCCGGCCAGCGTCGGAGACACGCCGAGCGCCACGAGCGCGGAGAGCTCGTCGACGTCCACCACCACCACGACGACCGAGTCCGCCGCGAGGTGCCACTGGAGGAACGGCTGCAAGATCTGCCGTGGCGAGGTCGTCTACTGCAAGCACGGCCGTCACTACCGTCACCACCGCCACCACCGTGGCAACGAGAACCGTAACTTCAACCGGAACGAGAACCGGAACACGAACATCAACCGGAACGAGAACATCAACCGGAACCGCTGACGCCGCGCACCGGTAGCAGCGGCCGCCCCGTGAGCGCTCCTCACGGGGCGGCCGCCCCATGTCCGCCTCGGCTGCCCGGCTCCCTCGCCCGGAGCACGCGGTCGGCGCGCGGCCCAGGGGCGGCTCAGGGGCGGCTCAGCCGGTGAGCCACGCGTCGACGCCGCGACGCAGCCGCTCCTTCGTGGCGTCGGGCGCGAACGACGCGTCGATCCCCGCGCGGGCCAGCTCGGCCAGCGCCCCGTCGTCGTACCCGAAGGCGTCGCGCACCCGGGCGTACTCCTCGATCAGCGACGTCCCGACGATGGACGGGATGTCGGTGTTCAGCGTGACCGTCAGCCCGGCCGCGCGCAGCCGGTGCAGCGGGTGGTCGTCGAGCGACGGCGCGAGCCCGAGGGCGACGTTCGACGTCGGGCACACCTCCAGCGGGATCGCCCGCTCGCGCAGCTCGGCCACCAGCTCGTCGTCGTCCAGGACGCGGATGCCGTGCCCGATGCGCTCCGCGTGGCCGAGCGAGAGAGCCTCGCGGACGCTCTCGGGGCCGCCCTCCTCGCCCGCGTGATGCACGAGGCGGACGCCCTCGTCCCGCGCCGCGTCGAACACCTCGGCGAACGGCGCGAGGGGATAGGACTCCTCGCCCGCCAGGCCGATGCCGACGACGCCCGCCGAGGCGTACCGTGTGGCGAGCTTGAGCGTGCGCCAGGCCCGGTCGACCGGTCGGCGGCGGGAGTGGTCAAGGATCACCCGGCACTCGACGCCGTACGCGGCGTGACCCTCGGCCAGCCCGTCGAGCACGGCCTCAAGCGGCATCTCGGGGCTGCCGAGCCGGTCCCCGTGCGAGGCCGCGGTGAAGGTGACCTCGGCGTAGCGCGTGCCCTGGGCGGCCTCGTCCTCACAGAACTCCAGCGCGACCCGGCGGAAGTCCTCGGGCCGGCACAGGCTCTCCCGCACGCGCGAGTTGTAGTCGGCGAAGCTGCGAAAGCCGTCGAACGACCCCGGAGGGTCCGGGACCGTCAGGCCGTTCGCGTCGGCGATCTCCTGGGCGGTCCGCCACCGCACGGTGCTCTCCAGGTGGACGTGCAGATGGGCCTTGGGCAGCTGAGCGATATCCCGCATGCCGCAAAGCGTAGGGATATGCCCCAAGGCGGGGCACGCGGTTATTCTGCTCTGCCGCTGAACAAACCCGCGGTCTATCCGAACAGACGGTAATCTTCCCCGTCCGAGCCCTTTGCCACTTACGGGTGACCACCAGCCGCAGGCGTCCCTACCGTTGGGGTAGGTCGACACGCCGTTTCGGCGTCATCCCGGGAGACCGATTCGACGCTCCGTCAGTCACCAAGCGCCCTGGCAGGCCGCATCGCCGCCGAGCCCCGGCGGGAACGGAGATCCGGCCCTCGCCACGAGGGGGCGCGATCACCAGCACAAGGACACCAACGGAGTGATTCTCATGCTCAAAAACGCACTCGCCACCGGCGCGCTGGTGGCCTCCGCCCTCATCCTCCCCGTCACCTTCTCAGCGCTTCCCGCGAACGCGACCACCGCGTCCCAGGGGGAGGGCAGCGGCTCGACCTCGACCACGACGAAGAAGGCCGCCGACTGCTGGTGGAGCAACGGCTGCAAGTACTGCAGGAGCCACGGAAAGACGCGCCGCGTCACCTGCGAGCACCGCCGAGGCCACGAGCGCGGTCGTTACGAGCACCGGGAGCGCTACGAGCACGGGCGTCACCCGGGCCGCTACGAGCACCGGGAGCGCTACGAGCACGGGCGCCACCCGGGCCGCTACGAGCACCGGGAGCGCTACGAGCACCGCGGCGGCGAGCACTGGAACCACGAGGAGCGTGGCCGCCGCTGACCGGACCGGCACCGGCCGCTAGGACGGCCTGCCGCTGAGAACGGCCCGGCGCCCCGGGCCGGCCACGCCGTCGCCTCGCGGGGAAACCCGCGGGGCGACGGCCCCTTTCGGAGTGCGGTTCGGTGTGATCAGCCGCCGCTCTTGCGGCGGAAGGTGCGCTTGCCGCCCGCGGGGCCGTGCGCGGCGTGCACCTTCGACGGGTCCTTGCCGGCGCCCGTGGCGTTCCGCTCGGCCTGCGCGCGCTTCTTGCGCTCCAGCGCCTCGCGGAACTTCTGCTTCATCTCGTCTTCGGGGGCGTCGTCCCGCTCCGGTTCGGCGGCGGCCATGCGGACCTCCTGAGGCGTGCAGGCGCACGGTTTCGGGACCGGCGCGGTAGACGCTCACCCTACCGTCACCCGCGCGTTCTTGATCCGAGCCGAACTGCGGCGTCGTCGGATCGGGAGCGAGCGAAGGGGGCCTCGTGGTACGGCCGGTCGAAGAGTCATGACAGGATCGGGCGCGGCGTATCCGAAGACAGCGAAACCGCGATTGGATCCGAATGCAGAGGTGGAGACGGGATTTGAACCCGTGTGGACGGCTTTGCAGGCCGCTGCCTCGCCTCTCGGCCACTCCACCGAGGGAGGCCCATGTCGGAGACCTCTCAGAGCGGAAGACGGGATTCGAACCCGCGACCCTCACCTTGGCAAGGTGATGCTCTACCACTGAGCCACTTCCGCGACCGCCTGACGGCGTTGCCGCAACTGTACCGGGTTTCCGGCTTCGATGCGTACTTATACGATTCGCGCCGTTCACCGGCGTGCGCTTCCGCGTTCACTCTCCGCAGTGAAGCACATGATCTTGTACGCCTCACACCTCGCCGGCGGCGAGAATGAACGCATGAAAATCGGGACGTTCGAGGTGTGGCCCCCGGTGGTGCTCGCGCCGATGGCGGGGATCACCAACATCGGCTTCCGCTCGCTCTGCCGGGAGCAAGGCGGGGGCCTGTTCGTCTCCGAGATGATCACATCGCGGGCGCTGGTCGAACGGGTGCCGCTGACGTTCCAGATGATCCGCTTCGGCGCGGACGAGCGCCCGCGCAGCATCCAGCTCTACGGCGTCGACCCGGCCATCGTCGGCAAGGCCGCCCGCATGGTCGCCGAAGAGGACCTGGCGGACCACATCGACCTGAACTTCGGCTGTCCCGTCCCCAAGGTGACCCGGCGGGGCGGCGGGTCGGCGCTGCCGTACAAGCGGAACCTGCTGCGGGCGATCCTCAGGGAGGCGGTGGCCAACGCCGGCCCGCTGCCGGTGACGATCAAGATGCGCAAGGGCATCGACGACGACCACCTGACCTACCTGGAGGCGGGCCGGATCGCCGCCGAGGAGGGCGTCGCGGCGGTGGCCCTCCACGCGCGCACCGCCAAGCAGCACTACGGCGGCACCGCCGACTGGGACGCCGTCAAACGGCTGAAGGACGCCGTGCCGGAGATCCCCGTGCTGGGCAACGGCGACATCTGGACGGCCGACGACGCGCTGCGCATGGTGGCCGAGACCGGCTGCGACGGCGTCGTGGTCGGCCGCGGCTGCCTGGGCCGGCCCTGGCTGTTCCGCGACCTCGACCTCGCCTTCCAGGGGTCCGCGGAGCGCACCCGCCCCTCCCTCGGTGAGGTCGCGGCCACGATGGTGCGCCACGCCGAGCTGCTGTGCGAGGTCATCGGCAGCGAGCCGCACGGGCTGGCCGACTTCCGCAAGCACGTGGGGTGGTATCTCAAGGGTTTCGTGATCGGCGCCGAGACGCGCCGCGGGCTGACCACCGTGTCGAGCCTGGCCGAGCTGCGCGAACGCGCCGCGGAGCTGGACGGGGCGCAGCCCTGGCCGGCCGAGGCCGACGGCCCACGCGGCAAGAGCGGCGAGCGGACCAAGGTGATGTTGCCGCATGGCTGGCTGGACGACCCCGACGACATGACCGTTCCGGGGGCGGACGCCGAGGACGCCACCTCCGGCGGCTGACCCGCCGGAACGCGACGCCTCAAACCCGTCCGCGCGCGCGGCCGACCGGGAACGGTCACATGCGGGTCATGCCGGTGACGTGGAGCACGGCGTGGCCCTCCTCGTCGGAGGCGGCGAGATCGACCTGCGCGGCGATGCCCCAGTCGAGGTGCCCGGCCGGGTCCTCGATGACCTGGCGGACCCGCCACAGCTCCCTCTCCTCCTCGATCTGGAGCAGCGCGGGGCCGCGCGCGGACGGGCCGGTGCCGATCTCGTCGTGCTCCTCGTAGTACGCGTCGAGCGCCGCGCCCCAGTCCACATCGGGCGCCAGCTCGACCAGCTCCTCCTCGCGGTCCAGCGCGGCCAGCTCGACCATGCGGAACATCGCGTTGCGGACCAGCACCCGGAACGCGCGGGTGTTGGCGGTGACCGGCCGGATCCTGGTCTCCAGCTCGGCCTCGGACTCCAGCGCCTCCGAGGGGTTGGCCAGCTTCTCCCACTCGTCGATCAGGCTGGAGTCCACCTGCCGGACCAGCTCGCCGAGCCACTCGATCAGGTCGATCAGGTCGTCGGTCTTGAGGTGCTCGGGCACGGTCTTCGACAGCGTGCGGTACGCGTCCGCGAGGTATCGCAGGACCGTGCCCTCCGAGCGGGCCAGCTCGTAGAACTGGATGTACTCGGTGAAGGTCATCGCCCGCTCGTACATGTCGCGCACGATCGACTTGGGGCTCACCGTGTGGTCGCCGACCCAGGGGTGGCCGTGCCGGTACGTCTCGTACGCGCCGAAGAGCAGGTCGGCGAGCGGCATCGGGTAGGTGATCTCGGCGAGGCGCTCCATGCGCTCCTCGTACTCGACGCCGTCGGCCTTCATCTCGGCGACCGCCTCGCCGCGTGCCTTGTTGAGCTGCGCGTGCAGGATCTGGCGCGGATCGTCCAGCGTCGACTCGACGATCGAGACGATGTCCAGCGCGTACGTCGGCGACTCGGCGGAGAGCAGCTCGAACGACGCGAGCGCGAACGTGGACAGCGCCTGGTTGAGCGCGAAGTCCTCCTGCAGATCCACGGTGAGGCGGGCCCTGCGGCCGTGCTCGTCGGGCTCCTTGAGCGCCTCCACGATGCCGCCGGCGAGCAGCGACCGGTAGATCGCGATCGCGTGGCTGATGTGCCGCCGCTGCGCCTTGCGGTCCTCGTGGTTGTCGGTGAGCAGCTGTTTCATCGCCTGGAAGCAGTCGCCCGGCCGGTTGATCACCGAGAGCAGCATCGCGTTGCTGACCTTGAACCGCGAGGTCAGCGGCTCGGGCTCGGCCGTCTGCAGCTTCTCGAAGGTCTCCTCGCTCCAGCCGACGAAGCCCTCCGGCGGCTTCTTGCGGGCGTAGCCGCGCCGCCGCTTCGGATCGTCGCCGATCTTGGCGAGCGCCCGCTCGTTCTCGATGACGTGGTCGGGCGCCTGGCACACCACGTACCCGACGGTGTCGAAACCGGCGCGGCCGGCCCGCCCGGCGATCTGGTGGAACTCGCGGGCGCGCAGCCGCCGCACCCGGTTGCCGTCGTACTTCGACAGCGCGGTGAACAGCACCGTGCGGATCGGGACGTTGACCCCCACGCCCAGCGTGTCGGTGCCGCAGATGACCTTGAGCAGGCCCGCCTGGGCGAGGCGCTCCACCAGGCGGCGGTACTTCGGGAGCATCCCGGCGTGGTGGACGCCGATGCCGTGCCGGACGAGCCGGGACAGGGCCCGGCCGAAGCGCGTGGTGAACCGGAAACCGCCGATGAGGGAGGCGATGGCCTCTTTTTCGGCCTTCGAGCACATGTTGATGCTCATCAGCGACTGCGCCCGCTCCATGGCGGCCGCCTGCGTGAAGTGGACGACGTAGACCGGGGCCTGCTGCGTGGACAGCAGCTCCTCCAGGGTCTCGTGCAGCGGCGTCACCCGGTAGGAGTAGAGCAGCGGCACCGGCCGTTCGGCGCTCTTCACCACGGCGGTGGGGCGTCCCGTACGACGGGTGAGGTCCTGCTCGAACCGCTCGACGTCCCCCAGCGTGGCCGACATCAGCACGAACTGCGCCTGCGGCAACTCCAGCAGCGGCACCTGCCAGGCCCAGCCGCGGTCGGGCTCGGCGTAGAAGTGGAACTCGTCCATGATCACCGTGCCCACGTCGGCGTGCGCGCCGTCCCTGAGGGCCATCTGGGCGAGGATCTCCGCGGTGCAGCAGATGATCGGGGCGTCGGAGTTGACCGAGGCGTCGCCGGTCATCATGCCGACGTTCTCGGTGCCGAAGATCGCGCACAGGTCGAAGAACTTCTCCGACACCAGCGCCTTGATGGGCGCGGTGTAGAAACTGACCTCGTCCCGGCCGAGCGCCGCGAAGTGGGCGCCCGCGGCGACCAGACTCTTACCGGACCCCGTGGGGGTGGACAGGATGACGTTGTTGCCGGAGACGACCTCGATCAGCGCCTCCTCCTGCGCCGGGTACAGCGTCAGCCCCCGCTCGGTGTTCCAGGCGGTGAACGCCTCGTAGAGGGAGTCGGGTTCGCTGTCGGCCGGAAGGCGCCCGATGAGGTTCATACTCTTTATCCTGCCGAAGCTTCGGGGCTGCTTCGACCGTCGGCGCCCGCGTACCCCGGGAACCGCGGCAGCCGTACGTTTGTCGCTGCTCGGCGCGGACGGGTC
This sequence comes from Microtetraspora malaysiensis, assembly GCF_001528665.1. Lineage (GTDB taxonomy): Bacteria > Actinomycetota > Actinomycetes > Streptosporangiales > Streptosporangiaceae > Microtetraspora_A > Microtetraspora_A malaysiensis. Next base: position 160,002 of record NZ_BBYJ01000012.1, on the reverse strand, counting down.
TACAAGAGCCCTCGTCGGGGGCGAAGGTTATCTCCCCTGGTAGAAGGAACTCCAACCTGAACGAAATTCGGCTCACGGTCACCTTGTGCAGGCTCGGTTACGGTCTGCGACTGTCCGATCGCAGATCATGAGAGGAACCGGTACGTTGACCGTGACCATAGAGAGCTTGGACAGGCGGGTGACCGCGCTCGAAGGGCAGGTGAAGACCGTGAGCCACTTCGCAGGACTGGCGCAGCGGCGCTACGAGGCCACCGCGCAGTGCGTCGCCCTCGTGCAGGTGGAGATCAAGGTGCTGCGCACCGAGATGAACGAGCGGTTCGACGCTCTCGGTGAGTGCGTCGGCAAGCTCGAACAGCGCATGGACCGGTTCGAACAGCGCATGGACCGGTTCGAGGAGCGGATGGACCGGTTCGACGAGCGCCTCACGAACGTGGAGGACCGTCTCACCAATGTCGAGAACCGCCTGACCAGGGTCGAACAGCGCCTCGACGGCGTAGAGGTGATCCTCAAGTCCCACGGTGAGATGCTGCGGGAGATCCTCCAGAGGCTTCCCTCCGCGGCGTAGGCTCACCGCCCGGCCGAGATCCTCAGCCGGGCATTCGGCCGACCGCGCGACCACGGTTCGACGACGTCCCGGGGCCCGGACCCCGGGACGTCAGATGGTCCGGCTCCCGGTAGTGCGGGCCGGCCCGCGCCGCCGGGCGGACGGTCTTCCTCCCGGGCGTCAGAGACCGAGGTCCTCGATCTCCTTCAGCAGCGCCGACCGTGAGTCGCCCGTGGACCCGGGCGAGGCGCTGTCCCGGCCGCGGGACGCGGCGGGCGGGCCGGAGGACGCGACGGCCCGGCGGTCACGGAACAGGTAGCCGCCCGCTATGCCGCCTACGAACCCGAACAGGTGCGCCTGCCAGCCGATCCCCTCGGCGGGCAGGAGCCCCGTGAACTGGTACGCGAAGCAGAGCCCCATCACCACGCCGATCACGATGTCGATCAGGTGCCGGTCGAACGCTCCGCGTACCAGGATGTATCCGAAGTATCCGAACACCAGGCCGCTCGCGCCCGCTCCGACGGTCGAGGGGGCGGCGGTGAACCACGCGCCGAGTCCGCTCGTGACGGCGATCAGGGCGGTCACCCCGAAGAACTTCTTCACTCCCCGGTACGCGGCGAGGAACCCGAAGATGAACAGAGGGCCCGAGTTGCCCTCGATGTGCTCCCAGCTCCAGTGCAGGAACGGGGCGGAGACGATGCCGGGCAGGCCGTCCAGTTGCCACGACCTGATCCCGTAGCTGTAGCTGAGCCCGTAGCCGGCGGCCCAGTTGACGATCTGGACGATCCAGATGAGGCCGAGAAAGCCGACCATGACCCAGAACGCCTTCCGGGCCTCGGCGATCATGATCTCGGCGGTGCGGCCGTCGCTCAACGAACCCTCCCGTACGCCGGATACTCCAGCCGAAACATATCCCTGGGTGGGCACGACCGCCACCGGCGGGCATTCCGCGCCCGGCCGCAACTGCCGCGCGGCGAGCCGGGCCGGGCGGCGGGAGGCCGCCCGGCCCGGGCCTCGGTCACGCGCGTTCGATGACGACCACCGGGATCTCGCGTTCGGTCTTGCGCTGGTAGTCGTCGTACGCCGGCCAGGTGGCGGTCATGGTGCGCCACATGTCCGGCTTCTCCTCCGGGGTGGCCGCGCGGGCCACGGCCGCGAACCGGTCACCCTTGACCTGGAACTCCACATGTGGGTCGGCCTGGAGGTTCCGGAACCAGAGCGGTGGCTCGTCGGCGCCGCCCTTGGACGCCACCACCAGGTAGGCGTCGCCGTACTTCTGGTAGATGAGCGGGGTGCTGCGCCTGAGCCCGGATCGGCGGCCGGTGGTCGTGAGGATCGCGACCGTCGTTCCCTGCCAGTCGTGGCCCTCGGTGCCGTCGGTTTCGACATACCTCTTCACGTGTTCCGCGCCGAACAACATGTCACCCTCCTGCTGTGGTCGATTGCCGAGTCGATCTGCTCTATGCCCGGGAGCGGGGCCGTCCGCGACGGCCGGATTCTCCGGAGCGTGCCACGATCCACACTGTCCGGCCGGTGCCTTCGCGTGGGCGCCGGGCAGAATTTGATCAGGTTTCCGCTGGCGTGGGAAACTCTTCCGCGGAGTCGATCAGTTCCAGCGCGAGCTGGAGCGCGGCCTCGGTCCGCTCCTCGTCGCCCACCTTCTCGTCGCGCAGTACGAACCAGACCGCGTGCATGGTGAAGATCGCCATGGAGCGTCGGAGCTTGACGGTGATCGGGTCGTCGGCGTCGCAGAGGACGGAGATGAGGGCCGTCATCCGCTCGCGCATCATCATGACCTTGCTGTGCTGCTGCAGCGCGGTCTGGTTGCGTTCCAGGAAGCGCATGACCTCGTGGTCGCGCCCGCGCGTCATGTCCTCTGAGTAGCGGCGGACCAGCTCCCGGCGGGTCTCCACCGTGCGCGGCTGCTCCTGGGCCCAGGCGACCAGCGCGTCCAGGGATTTGATCCGGTCCTCGGTGAGGCTCGCGATGATGTCGTCTTTGGTTTTGAAGTGGTAGTAAAGGGCGGCTTTGGTGACGTTGAGAGCTTCGGCGATCTCGCGCAGCGAGGTCGCCTCGTAGCCCTGCTCTGTGAAGAGCCGAAGCGCGACATCTTGGATCCGGCTCCGCGTGTCAGTCTGAGCACCCATTGCCTTGCTTTACCCCTTTATTTAACTTGACGGCCGGTAAGCAGGGAGCCTACCGTAACCCTCTGCCGCTTGCCGGTCGGCAAGTAAGTAGCGCTTCAAGGGGGACGCAAATGACGGAATCCGCCGCACCACCAGGCAGGTCCAAAGAGGTCATGATGGTGCTGCCCGGCCTCATGCTCGCGATCATGCTGGCGATGCTCGACAACATGATCGTCGGTACGGCCATGCCGCGCATCATCGGCGAGCTGAACGGCCTGGAGTACTTCACGTGGGTGACCACGGCCTATGTGCTCGGGACGACGGTCTCGACGCCGATCTGGGGCAAACTGGGTGACCTTTACGGACGTAAGGGCATCTTCCTGGCCTCGATCGTCATCTTCCTGGTGGGATCCGCGCTCTGCGGCATGGCGGGTTCGTCGCTCTTCGGCGGGACCGAAAACGGCATGATCGAGCTCATCGCCTTCCGCGCGATCCAGGGCCTCGGCGCCGGCGGCCTCCTGGTGAACGCGATGGCGATCGTCGGCGACCTCGTGCCGCCCCGCGAGCGCGGGCAGTACCAGGGCATCATGGCCGCCATCATGTCGCTGGCCATGATCGCTGGACCGCTGGTCGGCGGCTTCATCACCGACCACGGAGACTGGCGCTGGGCCTTCTACGTGAACCTGCCCATCGGCGGCGTCGCGCTGGCCTGGCTGATCCTCAAGCTGCACCTGCCCAAGCACCGCACCGAGCACCGCATCGACTGGCTGGGCGCGGCCGTCCTCACCGTCGGCATCACCGCCATCGTGCTGATCACGTCCTGGGGCGGGCAGGCGCACGGCTACCCGTGGGGCTCCTGGCAGATCCTCGGCCTGGCCGCCCTCGCCGTCGTCTCGCTGGCGATCTTCCTGCCGATCGAGAAGCGCGCGGCGGAGCCGATCATGCCGCTCCACGTGTTCGCCAACCGCAACTTCAGCCTGATCTCGGCGCTCGGCTTCCTGCTCGGATTCGCGATGTTCGGCGCGATCAGCTTCCTGCCGCTGTTCCAGCAGACCGTGCAGGGCGCGAGCGCCACCAACTCCGGCCTGCTCCTGCTGCCGATGATGGCCGCGTCGATGGTCGTGTCGCTGTTCGTCGGCCGCGCGATCACCAAGACCGGCAAGTACAAGATCTACCCGGTCGTCGGCGGCGTGGTCATGGCCATCGGCACCTTGCTGCTCTCCCTGCAGGACGCGAAGACCAGCACGCTGACGACCGGCGTGTACATCGCGGTCCTCGGCCTCGGCATGGGCTTCCTGATGCAGACCACCATGCTCATCGCGCAGAACAGCGTCGAGCAGAAGGACCTGGGCGTCGCGAGCAGCGCCTCCACGTTCTTCCGTTCGATCGGCGGCTCGTTCGGCATCTCGCTGTTCGGCGCCATCTTCAACAACAAGCTGACCGGCGAGCTCACCGCCAAGCTCGGGCCCGAGATGGCCGGCAAGGTGGCGTCCAGCGGCGGCCGGATGAACCCCGCCCAGCTCGCCCAGCTTCCTCCGCAGATGAAGGACGGCATCCTGGGCGCGCTCGCCGACTCCATCAGCGGCGTCTTCGCATGGTCCGTCCTGTTCGCCGTGCTCGTCCCGGTAATCGCGATCTTCGTGAAGGAGGTCCCCCTCCGCAGCGGTGCCTCCGCACCCGGAAAGGCGGAGGACAAGGCCGAGGCCGTCCCGGTCTTCGAATAGACCGGAGGCACGCGGATCACCTGGTACGGCCCGCACCCCACGCCCGGGGTGCGGGCCGTACCGCGTTTTCCGGAGGTCGCGCGAGCCCCGGTCAGGCGGACCGTTCCCGCCGGTCGCCGGACCAGTCGGTGTGGAACGCGCCCTCCCGGTCCACCCGGCGGTAGGTGTGCGCACCGAAGAAGTCACGCAGGCCCTGGACGAGCGCGGCCGGCAACCGGTCGCGGCGCAGCCCGTCGTAGTACGCGAGCGCGGACGAGAAGCCGGGCGTCGGAACGCCGATCGTCGCCGCCGTGGCGACGACCCGGCGCCAGGAGTCCTGCGCGTCGGCCAGCGCGGCGGCGAACGCCGGGGCCGCGAGCAGCGTCGGCAGGGCGGGATCGGCCTCGTAGGCCGCGCGGATGCGGTCGAGGAACTTGGCCCGGATGATGCAGCCGCCCCGCCAGATCGTGGCCATGGCGCCCCGGTCCACGTTCCAGCCGTACTCCTCGCCCGCGGCGGTGATCTGGTCGAACCCCTGCGCGTACGCGACGATCTTGGAGGCGTAGAGCGCGCGCCGCACGTCGTCGACGAGCTCCGCCCCGGGCGCGGCGCCGTTCGGCCCGGTGAGGGAGCGCGCGGCGGCGCGCTGGCCGGGATGACCGGACAACGCGCGTGCGAAAACCGCCTCGGCGATGCCGGTGACCGGGACGCCGAGTTCGAGAGCGCTCTGCACGGTCCAGCGGCCGGTGCCCTTCTGCTCCGCCTGGTCGAGCACCACGTCCACGAACGGCCGGCCGGTGGCGAGGTCGGTGTGTCCGAGCACCTCGGCGGTGATCTCGATGAGGTAGGACTCCAGCTCGCCCCGGTTCCACTCGCGGAAGACGTCCGCCAGCTCGCTCGGCGACAGCCCGAGCGCCTGCCGCAGCAGGTCGTAGGACTCGGCGATGAGCTGCATGTCGGCGTACTCGATGCCGTTGTGGACCATCTTCACGAAGTGCCCGGCGCCGTCCGGCCCGACGTGGACGCAGCACGGGGTGCCGTCCACCTTGGCGGCGATGTCCTCCAGCAGCGGCCCGAGCGTCTCGTACGCCTCGGCGGCGCCGCCCGGCATGATGCTGGGCCCGTTCAGCGCGCCCTCCTCGCCCCCGGAGATGCCCGTGCCGACGAAGTGCAGGCCGCGCTCCCGGAGGGCGGCCTCCCGGCGGCGGGTGTCCTGGAAGTGCGCGTTGCCCCCGTCAATGATCATGTCGCCCGGCTCCATGCACGCGGCGAGCTCCTCGATCACGGCGTCCGTGGACGGGCCCGCCTTGACCATGATGATCGCCTTGCGTGGCCGCCGGAGCGAGGAGACGAACTCCTCCACTGAGGAGGACGGGACGAAGGCGCCCTCGTCGCCGTGCTCCTCCATGAGCTGCTTGGTGCGGCTCTCGGTCCGGTTGTGGACGGCGACCACGTGACCGTGGCGGGCGAAGTTCCGCGCGAGGTTGCGGCCCATCGTGGCCAGCCCCGTCACTCCGATATCTGCTGTGCGCATGCTCCCAGTCTTATCCCACGGCCCCGGCCATATATCGCGGCCCCGGCTCGGGCTCGCGGCCGTCGGGTTGACCAGCGCGAACGCCCTCGTGGCAACGCCCGCCGGCGGCCTTGGGCGGCCGGATTTCCCGCTACGAATCCGGGCCCGGAGGTCTCGGACGGACCGGGGAGCCCCGGGCATCCGCGAGAATGGATGACTGGGATTTCACAGAAAGGGTGCGTCGATCGTGGCTGTAAGCTCCGAGACCGACTGGGTCTCCCGTTTCGCGGACGAGGTCATCGCCGAGGCGGAGCGTCGCGCGCCCGGAAAAACCATCGTCTGCGCATCTGGCCTCAGTCCGTCCGGACCCATTCACCTGGGGAACCTGCGTGAGGTCATGACGCCGCATCTCGTCGCCGACGAGATCCGCCGTCGCGGGTACGAGTGCGTCCACGTCCTGTCCTGGGACGACTATGACCGGTTCCGCAAGGTCCCGGCCGGCATCGACCCGGCGTGGGCCGAGCACATCGGCAAGCCGCTGACCTCCGTGCCCGCGCCTCCCGGCAGCCCGTACGCGAGCTGGGCCGAGCACTTCAAGGCCCCGATGATCGCGGCGCTCGCCGAGATGGGCATCGAGTTCCACGGCATCAGCCAGACCGAGCGCTACACCTCGGGCGCCTACCGTGAGCAGATCCTCTTCGCGATGCGCGAACGGGAGCGGATCGACGCGATCCTCGCCCAGTACCGGACGAAGGACAAGGGCGCCTCCCAGGCGCCGCGGCAGACGCCGGTGGACGAGGCGGAGGCCGCCGCCGTCGAGGGGTCGGGCGCGGCGACCGAGGACGACGGCAGCGCCGCCGCCGGCTACTTCCCGTACAAGCCCTACTGCTCGGCCTGTGAGCGCGACCTGACCACGGTCACCTCCTACGACGACGAGACGACCGAGCTGGCCTACACCTGCGTCTGCGGCTTCTCCGAGGTCGTGCGGCTGTCCGAGCACAACCGGGGCAAGCTGGTGTGGAAGGTCGACTGGCCGATGCGCTGGCAGTACGAGGGCGTCGTCTTCGAGCCGTCGGGGGTCGACCACTCCTCGCCGGGCTCCTCGTTCATCGTCGGCGGGCAGATCATCAGGGACGTGTTCGGCGGCGACCAGCCGATCGGTCCCATGTACGCCTTCGTCGGCATCAGCGGCATGGCCAAGATGAGCAGCTCCAAGGGCGGCGTGCCCACTCCCGCCGACGCCCTGGAGATCATGGAGGCGCCGCTGCTGCGCTGGCTGTACGCGCGGCGCAAGCCCAACCAGTCCTTCAAGATCGCGTTCGACCAGGAGATCCAGCGTCTCTACGACGAGTGGGACGCGCTGGCGCGCAAGGTCGCGGACGGCACGGCACTGCCCGCCGACCTCGCGGCGCACGCCCGGGCGATCGGCACCGCCGCCGGCCCGCTGCCGACGACGCCGCGGCCGGTGCCGTACCGGACGCTCGCCTCGGTGGTGGACGTCGCGGCGGGCGACCCCGAGCAGACCCTGCGCATCCTGCGGGACCTCGACCCGGCCGACCCGATCGAGTCCCTGGACGAGACCCGGCCCCGCCTCGACCGGGCCACCCACTGGGTCACCACCCAGGTGCCGGTCGAGCAGCGCACCCGCGTGCGCGACGAGCCCGACGCGGAGCTGCTGGCGTCCCTCGGCGACGCCGAGCGGGAGTCGCTGCGGCTGCTGCTGGAGGGGATCGACGAGCACTGGTCGCTCGAGGCGCTGACCACCCTCGTCTACAGCGTGCCCAAGCTCCGGGCGGGCCTGCCGGCCGACGCCAAGCCGACGCCGGAGCTGAAGGTCGCGCAGCGCGAGTTCTTCGCCCTGCTGTACCGGCTGCTGGTCGGGCGCGATACCGGTCCGCGGCTGCCGACGCTGCTTCTCGCGGTCGGCGCCGGTCGGGTGCGCAAGCTGCTCGACGCCTGACGCCTGACGTCTCCATCAACGGCCCGGGATGGCCTCGCCTCCCGGGCCGTTGGCGTACCCGGGGTGCAGGCGGGGCCGGCGAGATCGTCATCCCCGGCTTGATCACAACGCGACGAGCTCGCCTCCGGCTGCCGCCTCCTCACTCGATCTCTTGCGGCGGCGCCACTGTTCCGGTCGGCATGCGGGTGAACACCCCAGGTTTTATTTGACTGGTTGACCAATTGAATATAGATATGACTCCATGGAAAGTGAGGCCAAGCGCTCGTACCGTATGGGTGCCCGTGCCGCGGCCATGGAGGCCACGCGCGCGCGAATCCTCGAAGCCGCGGTCGCGCTATGGGCGCGGCGGTGGTACGACGACGTCACGCTGCAGCACATCGCCGACGAGGCCGGTGTGTCGGTGCAGACCATCGTCAACCACTTCGACAGCAAGGACGGGCTCGCCGACGCCATCGCCGACTGGCTGGCGTCCCAAACGGAGGTCGCCCGTCAGTCGCCGACCGGTGATGTACCGGCGATCGTGGCCGTGCTCTTCGAGGACTACGAAGGCCACGGCGACGCCAACGCGCTCTGGATCGCGCAGATCGATCGTGTCCCGGCGTTCGCCCGCGCGGCCGCCCACGCGCGCGGCCAGCATCGGGCGTGGTTGGAGCGGGTCTTCGCCGACCGCCTCCCGGCCCGGGGCCCCGCACGCGAGCACGCGCTGACCCTGCACTACGCCGCCACGGACGTCTACCTCTGGAAATTGTGGCGGCGCGACCTCGGGCTGTCGCGCGAGGACGCCGAACGTGCCATGTGCGACTTGCTGACCTCGATCGATCCGCGAAAGAGGAACTATGAGTAAGAACTTCCTGTTCGCCACCTGGTCCGGCGGCGGAGCCGTGCCGCCCACGCTTTCGGTCGCCCGCGCGCTGCGCGAACGCGGCCACGGCGTCCGGGTGCTGGCCGACAGGTCGCTGCACGACGAGGTCGCCGCCGCCGGCGCGGAGCCGGTCGCCTGGACGACGGCGCCCCAGGGCGACACCGCCGACCCGGCCAAGGAGGTCCTCAAGGACTTCGAGGCCCGTACGCCGTTGGGCGCGTTCGCGCGGCTGCGGGACCGCATCGTGTGCGGACCCGCGGCCGACTACGCCCGGGACACCCTGGCCGAGTTGCGTGCTCATCCGGCCGACGTGCTGGTCGCCGACTCCTCGCTCCTCGGCACGCTCACCGCCGGCGAAGCCGCCGGGATCCCCGTGGCCTCGCTCGCGACGACCGTCTATCCGATGCCCACCCCGGGAGCACCGCCGTTCGGTCCGGGATTCGCGCCCGCCACCGGCATGCTGGGGCACCTCCGCGACCGGATCCTGATGGGGCTGATCATGAAGCCGTGGGCGAAGGGGCTGCCGGCGCTCAACGCCGCCCGCGTCGCCAACGGCCTGGCGCCGCTGGACTCGGTCGTCGACGCGTTCTGCCGCGTCGATCGGTGTCTCGTGCTGTCCCCCCGTGCGCTCGACTACCCCAGCCGGCGCTTCCCCGACTACGTGCGCCACGTCGGCCCACGGCTCGACGACCCCGCCTGGGTCGGGGAGCTGGAGCTGCCAACGGGTGAGGCACCGCTGGTGCTGGTCAGCCTGAGCTCGACGTTCATGAACCAGCGCGTGGTGCTCGAGCGCATCGCCGAAGCCCTCGGCACGCTGCCGGTGCGTGGGCTGCTGACGACCGGCCCGGCCGTGGCCCCGGCGACGATCCGGGCGCCCGGCAATGTCCTCGTCACCGCGGCGGCGCCGCACAGCCTGGCGCTGCGCCACGCCGCGGTGACGATCACGCACGCCGGCCACGGCACGGTCGTCAAGTCCCTGGCCGCGGGTGTTCCCCTCGTCTGCGTGCCGTTGGGACGCGACCAGAGCGAGGTGGCGCGGCGCGTCGAACTCGCCGGCGCCGGGGTCACCGTCGGCAAGGGCGCCGCACCGCGCACGATCGCCCGCGCGGTCGACCGCGTCCTCCACGACCCGTCCTACCAGCGCGAATCGCGGCGGCTGGCCGGCGAGATCGCCGCCGAGACGGCCACCGACCGAGCGGTCGCCGAACTCGAGGCCCTCACCGAGCGGACGACCGGCAGGGACGAGGGCACTCCCGCGCGCGACGTGGCCGAACCGACCGGGCTCAACAGCGCCGGTTGAACCACCGTCCCGGCAGGCGGAGATCCGCCTTCCGGCGCTCCGGGCGGACCCGTCAGCCGGTCAGCTCCTCGGCCAGCAGGTCCATGAGGAGGCCGTCGTGCCAGGTGCCGTCCGGGCCGCGCTCGTACCGCCGCATGACGCCGACCGGGCGGAAGCCCACCTTCTCGTAACACCGGATGGCGGCCGAGTTGTCCGCGGCCGGGTCGATCGTCAGCCGATGGTGGCCCCGGTCGCCGATCAGATGCCGGGCCAGCGTGCGTATCGCGTCGGCGCCGATGCCCCGGCCGTGCACCGCCGGATCGAGGAAGACGTCGATGCTCGCGTGGCGGTAGTCGGGCTCCTCCTCCGCTCCCCACTGGATCTGGCCGGCCACGCGGCCGTCGTACACGATCGCGAGGACGGCGGTGTCCGGAGCGCTCAGGTCGCGGGCCACCTCCGCCGCCAGGTCCTCCTCGCCCCGCCACCACCGGTACACCTCGGGAGTGGCCCGAATGGCGGCGAGCGCCGGGATGTCGGCCTCCGTGGCGGGGCGTAAGGTCACCGCCGTGCCGTACAGGGTGGGATGTGGATCGAGGGACATGTCCGGACGCTACCTCAGCGTTTTCACGGGTGCGGCGAGTCGCTCCGTACCGGGAAAACCGGGTTGATCCCGGTCCGGGCGGGCGGCATCCTCACGGCATGACCGAGTCGCCGGAGTTCGCGCCCGAGATCATGGACTACTACCTGCGGGGAAGAGAGAACGAGCGGCTGCGCTCCGGCCGGGGGCGGCTGGAGCTCTGGCGCACGCGGGACGTGCTGCGCCGTGTGCTGCCGCCTGCCCCGGCCCGCGTCCTGGACGTGGGCGGGGCCGGCGGCGTGCACGCGGAGTGGCTCGCCGCCGACGGCTACCGGGTCGAGGTGGTCGACCCGGTGCCCGCGCACGTGGATCAGGCGGCCCGGCTGCCCGGCGTCGTCGCCCGGGTGGGGGACGCGCGGGCCCTGGAGGACGCCGGCGGCTCGGCCGACGCGGTCCTGCTGCTCGGCCCGCTGTACCACCTGTCCGACCGGGCCGACCGGGTACGCGCCCTGGCCGAGGCCCGCCGGGTCGTCCGGCCCGGCGGCGTGGTCGCGGCGGCCACGATCAGCAGGTGGGCCGCCGTGCACGACATGATCAGGTCGGGCCGTTACGCCGAGGAGAGCGTCCGGCCCGTGGTGGACGACTCCGCCCGCCACGGGCTGCTCCGGGGGAACGAGCGGATCGGCTTCACCACCGCCTACTTCCACGACCCGGACGAGATCCTCGGCGAGTTCGCCGACGCGGGCCTCCCGGAGGCCCGGCGATACGCCCTCGAAGGTGTGTTCAGCCTGTACGCCGACATCAACGAGTGGCTGGACGACCCGGAGCGCCGCGGCATGCTCCTCGACGTGGCCCGGCGCTCTGAGGGCGAACCCACTCTGCTCGGCGTGGCCGGCCACATGCTCACCGTCGCCCACGCGTGACAGCGGATCACCGCCGCGAACAGGTTGTGGCCGGAGCAAGGGGGATGCGCCCATCGGGGCGGCGGGCGGCCTTCGACGTCAGCCCCGCGGTCCGTACGGCCTCATGTTCATGGCGTGGCCGCCTCCGCGGCGATCCGCCCGGCGATGTCCGCCCGCAGCGACTTCTTGTCGATCTTCCCGACCTTGGTCAGGGCCAGTTCGCCGACGAGCACGAGGCGCTCGGGGAGTTTGAAACGGGCCACGCCCACCTGTTCCATCAGCGCGCGGACCTGTTCGAGCGCGACCGTCTCGCCGGGCCTCGGCACCACGTAGAGGCACACCCGTTCGCCGAGGACGGGGTCCGGCATGGCCACCGCGGCGACCTGGCTCACGGAGGGGAGCCGGTAGACGAGGTTCTCCACCTCCTCGGCGGAGATCTTCTCCCCGCCCCGGTTGATCATGTCCTTGTCGCGGCCCTCGACCACCAGGTTGCCCTCCGGCGTACGGCGGCAGATGTCGCCGGAGCGGTACCAGCCGTCGGCGCTGAACGCACGGGCGTTCTGCTCCGCGGCCCGGTAGTAGCCGCGCGGGGTGTACGGGCCCCGGGTGAGCAGCAGGCCGGGTTCCCCCTCGGGCAGGTCCCGATCCAGTTCGTCCACGATGCGCACCTCGTCGTCCGGGGAGATCGGCCTGCCCTGGGTGGTGCACACGACGTCCTCCGGGTCGTCGAGGCGGGTGAAGTTCAGCAGCCCTTCGGCCATCCCGAAGACCTGCTGAAGCGCGGCCCCGAGCCCCGGCCGCACCCGGTACGCCAGCTCGTCGGACAGCCGGGCGCCGCCGACCTGGAGGACCCGCAGCGTGGCGAGCCGTCGTGCGCCGTGTTCAGCGGCGTGCTCCAGCCACCGCCCGGCGACGGCGGGAACGACGGCGGTGTGCGTGACGCCCTCGGCCTCGACGATGGCGAAGGCGCGGCCTGGCTCCGGGGACGGCAGAGTTACCACCCGGCCGCCGGCCAGCAGTGTGCCCAGGATCCCCGGGCAGGCCAGCGGGAAGTTGTGCCCGGCGGGCAGGCTCACCAGGTAGATCGTGTCGGGCCCGACCGCGGCGACCTCGGCGCTGGCCCGCGCGTTGTAGGCGTAGTCGTCGTGGGTGCGCGCGATGAGTTTGGGCAGCCCGGTCGTGCCGCCGGAGAGCAGGAACACCGCCACGTCCCCGGCCGCGGGGGCTGCGGCGTCGAGCCGGGCCCGGTCGGCCGCCGCCTCGGTGGCCGGGCCGCACAGTGCGCGCAGGTCCACGCCGTCGGGCGCGACGTCGTCCCCGGCGACCAGGACGTGCCAGTCCGCGCCGGTGGCCGCGCGTACCTCGGCGGCGATGTCGTGGCCGAGGCGCTGGTGATCGAAGTCGCGCATCCGGTCGGGCACGGCGACGGCGACCGCCTCGGCGTGGACGGCCAGGTGGGTCAGCTCGGCCCTGCGGTGCGCGGGCAGGGCCATGACCGGCACGATCCCGGCGCGCAGGCAGGCCAGGGTGAGCACGACGAACTCCCAGGAGTTGCCCAGTTGCACGACGATCCGGTCGCCCCTGGCGATGCCGAGGCGCAGCAGCCGTACGGCGGCGGCGTCGGCCCGTTCGGCGAGTTCCGCGTGGGTGAGCCGGAGCCCGGCTCCGCCGCGGGCCACCGGATCGACGAGGGCGGGGGCGTCCGGGACGCGGTCGGCCACCGCGCGGAGCAGGGTGCCGATCGGGACCCCGGCCCAGTGGCCCGCCGCGACGTAGCGCTCGGCGTACGGCGCGGGCCAGGACACGGTGTGCTCATTGATCGGGGTGGGCATCGTCGGCCTTCCTGGTGAGGATGACGGCGTCGAGCGCGACCAGGCCGTCCCGGCCGAGCCGCAGAGGGTTGATCTCGATCTCGTCGAGGAGGGGATCGGCGGCGAGCAGGTCACCGAGCGCGGCGACGATCCGGCCCAGTTCCGCGAAGTCGAGAACCGGGCCGCCGCGCCAGCCGGTGAGCAGGGCGTGCCCGGCGAGTTCCGCGGGCATCGCGGCGGCCTCCTCCCGGGTCAGCGGGGCGAGCCTGACGGTGACGTCGGCCAGCGCCTCCGCGACGGTGCCGCCCAGCCCGGCCAGGACGACGGGCCCGAAGACCGGGTCGCGGCGGGCGCCGACGACCAGGTCGACCCCGGCGGGTGCCATCGACTCGACCAGGTAGCGGCGGGCCCCGGCCGCGTCGAGCCGATCGAGCGCCGCGTCGAGGTCGTCGCCGGTCACGACGCCGAGGTGGACCCCGCCGATCTCGGTCTTGTGCAGGACGGTGGCGTCGAGCAGTTTGACCGCCACCGGCCCGCCCAGTTCGGCGAGCGCGGCGTGCGCGGTGGCCCGGTCGGCGCAGGCGCGGCGCGGCATGGTCGTCACGCCGAGGCGGCCGAGCAGGTTCTTGGCCTCGTGCTCGTCGTACGCGCCGGTGACGTCACCCGGCACCCCGACGGGTACGGCGGGTACGGAAGGCACGTGGGCCGCCCCTCTGGCGCGGGCGTCGGCCAGCAGCGCGGCGGTGGCGGCGGCCACGCCTCGGGGGTCGGCGGCCACGGCGATCCCGGCGTCCCGCAGCGCCGCCCGGTCGCGGGCGACCTCCTCTCCCGTCCCGCCGAGGCCGAGCACCATGGGGACCCCGGCGGTACGGCCCTGCCGGGCGGCGGCGACGACGTCCACCGCGTCCGGTTCGTGCAGGACGTATCCGGCGATCACCGAGACGCCCGGGTCGGCGCCGACGGCGGCGAGGACGGCCCCCAGTTCGGGGCCGGGGCGGCCGGTGTCCACCGGGTTGAGCTGGTAGGTCAGCGGCGGCAGCAGTCCGGAAAGGGTCCGCCGGGTGCCGGGGGTCAGCTCCGGCACACGTGCTCCGCGGCCACGCAGGTCGTCCAGGAGCAGCAGCCCGGGGCCCGCCTGGGCGGTGACCAGGCCGACGCCTGGTCCGGCGCACGGCGGCATCCGGGTCACCGACAGCGCGCCGACCGCGTCGACCAGCTCACGCTCGTCGCCGACGAGCACGGCTCCCGCCTGGGCGAGCGCGGCCCTGGTAGTCCGCCAGGAGGTGGCCAGCGCCCCGGTGTGCGAGGCGGCGAACGCACCGACGTCGTGGCGGCCGACGACAAGCGCGACGACCGGGCGGCGCGCGGCGAGCCGGCGCACGCTCTCGACCAGCCGGGGGCCGTCCGTCACCGACTCGACGTGCAGCGCCACCGCCGCCGTGCCCGGGTCCTCGGCCAGGTGGTCCAGCACGTCGGGGGCGGTCACGTCCGCGCCGTTGCCGAGCCCGACCGCGAGCCTGACGCCGTACCCGGCCTCGGTCAGCGCGAACGCCAGGGCGTGGTTGACGCCGCCGCTCGCCGCGACGACGGCCACGGAGCCGGGTCGTACCCGGGCGACGCCGGGGACGAAGCTGGCGGTCACCCCGGCGGCCGGGGCCAGGAAGCCGCTGGTATTCGGGCCGAGCAGCCGGATGCCGGTGTCGCGGACGACCTCGCGCAGCGCGCGCTGGTACGCCACGCCCGGCCCGCCCGCCTCGGCGAACCCGCCGCCGCAGACGACGGCGGCCCGCACGCCCGCGGCTGCGGACTCGGCGAGCACACCGGGGCAGGCCGCGGCCGGGACGCAGATCACCGCGAGGTCCACCGGCCCGGCCTGCGCCGCCGCGCGGATCGACGGGTGCATGGTGTCGTCGCGGGCGTTGACGAGCGCCAGGTGGCCGCCTGCCTCGGCGAACGCCGACAGCGACCGCGCCATGACCGCGCCGAGCTTTGCCGGGTCGCGGGACGCGCCGACGACGGCGACGCCGCGCGGCTCGAACATCGGGGTCAGGCTCCGCGCGGTCATCGGGGCACTCCCACCAGGTCGGCGCGGCCGGACAGCACCATGGTCAGCGCCCGATCGAGGTCGTGGTCCGGCTCGACCGCCAGGGCGGGCAGCCGCTCCCGTAGCCTGGCCCGCTCGCAGAGCAGGGTGCGGGTCAGCGGGGTGCCCCCGTGTACGGCGACCAGCACGGGGGCGTCCGGCCCGCTCGGCCCGGTCAGCCGGGCGAGCCGGTCGAACGACGCCGGCAAGGCCGCCTCGGTGTCCGGCGCGGCCAGCAGCGCACCCCACGTCCCAGGGACCGGCCGTCCGGACAGGGGCAGGTCGCCGGTGCCCCGTACCGCGGCGGGCAGGCCGTCCGGTCCGGTCACGACGTCTACGAGGCGGCCGGGCGCGGACCAGCGGGGCGTGCGGAACGGGGTGTCGATCGGCCGCGCGCCGTGCTCCTCGCGCCACCTGTGGTGCGCGCCGGCGACGTAGTCCGGAGCGCGGCGGGCCAGCCGGGCGTCGGTGATGCTGCGGGTCAGGAAGTGGTAGGCGAACTGCCACGGCTCGAACGCCTCGTGGTAGCCGCCGAAGTTCTCCCACCAGGCCAGGCTGGGCCGCGCGGAGTCCTGGATGTGCCGCACCGGCGGCTGGGCGGTCCGCTCGTAGGCGGCCAGGGCGGCGGGCAGGTCACCGGGGTGCGCGGCCAGCGCCCCGGCGAGGGCGACGGCGTCCTCCATCGCCATCTTGGTGCCGGACCCCACGGAGAAGTGCGCGGTGTGCGCGGTGTCGCCGAGCAGAGCGACCGGGACCGGGCTCAGGGTGTGCCACCGGCGGGTACGGCGGGTGCGGAAGTTCGCCCACCGGGAGTTGTTCGTCAGCAGCCGCCCGCCGCCGATGTGGTCGGCGAAGAGCCGCTCCAGGTACTCCTTGGACCGGGTGTCGCTCGGCCCGGGCGGCTGGGTCACGTCGAACGCGTCGAGCCCGGCCCGCCGCCACGACGCCTCGTCGGTCTCGACGATGAACGTCGAGACCGTGTCGGAGATCGGGTAGCCGTGCACCGCGAACACGCCGTGCGGACCGCTCTCGTGGATGAACGTGAGCCCGTCGAAGAGGTGGTCGGTGCCGAACCAGATGAACTTGGCGCCGGCCGTCTCCACCTCCACGCCCAGGCCGGGACCGAGGGCGTCGCGGATCCTGGACCCGGCGCCGTCCGCGGCCACGACGAGGTCGTAACCGGTCAGGTCGTCCAGGGTCACCTCGGTGGAGAACCGCAGCGTGGCTCCCATGTCGCGGGCGCGATCCTGGAGCAGCAGGAGCAGGGTGCGCCGGGCGACGGCGGCCATGCCGTTGCCGCCGCAGCGGATCCGCTCGCCCTTCAGCCGTACCTCGATCTCGTCCCAGTGCCGCCCGTGCTCGACCAGCGCCCGGCGCAGCACCGGGTCGGCCAGGTGGATCCCCTCCAGGGTGCGGTCGGAGAAGACGACGCCGAAGCCGAAGGTGTCGTCGGCCCGGTTGCGCTCGAACACGGTGACCTCGGCCGTGGGGTCCGCCTGCCTGATCAGCGCGGCCAGGAACAGCCCGCCCGGCCCGCCGCCCGCCACTGCGACCCGCATCGCGATCAGCCCTCCCCGGCCATGTCGTCGCGGGTCTCGCGGCCGAGGATCTTCGCGACGGCCGTGCGCAACGCGGCCTCGGGGTCCGACGGCAGGGAGGCGGCCCGCCAGCCCACCATGTGGTCGGGGCGGACCAGCAGGACGCCGTCCTCGCCGACCTCGGAAGCGGCCCGGTAGTCGCCGTAGCTGTCCTCGTAGTCGCAGCCCCTGCCGATGCTGTGCACCCGGATCGGCAGGCCGAAGCGCGCCGCGACGGCTTCGGCGGCCGTGCGCCAGGCCGCGCCGCCGATCCCGGTCAGCAGGGTGAACTCGCCCCTGCCGCACAGATCGAAGGTGGACACCCGGCGCTGGTCGCGGGTCACCCACACGTGCGGCAGGTGCCGTCCCGGGCGGGTGGTCCGGAAGTAGTAGACCTCCTCGTCACGCGGCGCGGGCACCTCGGGCGTGCCGTCCGGGACGACGGCGGCGGACGTGTAGTGCTGGTTGGTCTCGACCCCGTGCGTGTTGAAGCACATGATCGTGGCGTGCAGCGCGTCGTCGAACGTGCGGCGGCGCCGGCCCGCCTCCGCCGTCGGCTCGGACAGCCGGTCGATCGCCTCACGCATCGTGTTCTCGTCCGGCGCGGGCGGCAGTTCGAGCGCGGCGAAGATCGGCGGCATGAGGTGCGCGCTGCGGGTGGCCCGCTGCACGATCTGCTTGGCGACGGGCGCCCGCTCGTCGCGGTAGGTCTCGATCAGCGAGGGCGCGGCCTGGCCACGGAGGACCAGCGCCAGCTTCCAGCACAGGTTGTAGCTGTCCTGCATGGAGGTGTTGGAGCCGAGGCCGTTCATGGGCGAGTGCCGGTGCACGGCGTCACCCACGCAGATGACCCGGCCCCGCATGTTGTCCGTCGCGTACACGTCGTTGACGGCCCAGGTGGAGATCGACAGCACCTTCACCGGGACGGTGTCGTCGCCGATGAGCTGGTGCGCGACCCGGATACCGTCCTCCTCGGTGAACGTGGGCGTGCCCTGCGACTCGTCGTAGCCCCACACGCCGACCCACCGCGTCCACGGGCGGACCATGCGCAGGACGCCGATGCCGTTGCCGTCATGGCCGACCCCGGGCTGCACCAGCCAGTACATGTCGCCCGGCCGGTGTTCCACGAACCGGGTGAGGTCCGCCTCGAACACCACGTTGATCGAGCCGCCGGTGCCCATCTCGCCGACCAGCGGCAGGCCGAGCTTCTCAGCGACGACGGATCTTCCGCCGTCCGCGCCGATCATGTACTTGCTGCGGATGCCGTACTCCTGGCCGGTCAGCCGGTCGCGGACCAGAGCGGTCACGCCGTCCTCGTCCTGGGTGAACGTCACCAGTTCGGTGTTGAACCGCACCGAGGAGCCACGCGAGGACGCGGCGTCCACCAGGATCGGCTCCAGGATGTGCTGCGGCAGGTCGCACACCGAGGAGGGGCTGGCGAGGTCGTGCTCGGCCTTGAAGTGCGGGTGGGTGTACCAGGTGCGCAGCCGGCCCAGCTCGTTGCCGGCCAGGCTGGTCGCGTAGACGTGCTCGCCCATCAGGTGCTGCGGCGTCGCCTGCTTGATCACCTGGTCCTCGACGCCGAGGTCGCGCAGCACCTCGACGCCACGCTGGTTGGTGATGTGCGCGCGGGGCGTGTTCGAGACCCCGGCGTACTTGTTGAGCATCACGTTCCGGACGCCGTACGTCGCGAGCAGCGCCGCGGCGGTGGCGCCGGCGGGCCCGGCGCCGACGATGAGGACTTCGGTCTCCAGGACGGGGGTGGGGGTGTCCATCTGCCAGTGACTCCTAGGTGTGGGGTGTCGCGCCGGCCCGGTCGTACGGCGTGCCCCGGGGGCGGGGCCGGTCCGTTCCCGGGGCGGCGCCGCAAGGTCAGTGCCGGTGGCCCCAGATGTCGGGCCCGGGGATCTCGGTGACCTGCCAGGTGGCGTCGTCGATCAGCACGCCGCCGCAGCCGAACTCGGTGTGCACGCCGACCGGGGACTCGGCGTAGAAGGAGAACATCTTGTCGTTGGTGTGCTGGCCGAGCGTCATGGTGACCGGCACGTCGCGGTCCTGTACCAGGTCGTACGTGCGGCCGACCTGCTCCATGTCGGGGACCTCGAGCATGAAGTGGTGCAGGAAGGGGTGGTCGATGCCGAAGAACGGGCCGTCCACGAAGGCGATGCTGTGGTGCCGCGGATTGGTGTGCAGGAACGTGGCCCGGAACGGCGCCCGCATCGTGTCGCTGATCTTGAAGCCGAGCACGTCGGTGTAGAACGCCTGCTGTGCGGCGACGTCCGGGCTGGCCAGGACGACGTGCCCGAGGCCGAGGTCGCCGGTGATGAACCGCTCGACGTCGCGGGCGGAGGTGAACTCCCCGTCGCCCCCCGCCTGGCCGTGGTACAGCTCCACCCGGTTGCCCGCCGGGTCGAGGAAGTGCGCCATGCCCTCGACGCGCCGGGCCTCCAGCTCGCGCTGCGTGGCCGAGCGGGCCCGGACGCCGTGGTCGCTCAGCTCGTCCATCGCGGCGCGCAGCGCGTCGGCGTCGGCGAGTTCCCACCCGTAGTAGGCGCCGCCGTCGCGGTCGGCCGCCTCGACGGTGACGCGGTGGTGCCGGTCGTCGATGCGGAAGTGCGTGGCGCCGTCCTCTCCCGCGACCCGCTGCATGCCGAGGATGTCCGTGGCATAGGTGGCGAACGCCTCCGGCTCCCGGGCGTGGAGGCCGAGGTAGCCGAGCTGCTTGATGTCCATGTGTCTCCTACCTGGCTGGTGGTGGCCGGTCGTCAGTTCGCGTCGGCGAGGAAGTGACGGAGCAGGGCCGCGTAGTCGTGGGCGCGCTCGATCTGCACCCAGTGCCCGCAGTGCGGGAAGACGTGCAGCTCCGCGTTGGGCAGGTGCTGCTGGAGGTACACGCTGGAGTCGGGCGTGACGAACCGGTCCTCCCGGCCGTGCACGAGCAGGAACGGGTGCGGCATCCGGCGCAGCGCGGACGGGGGCACGGCCGCCTCCGCCGGGGTCGAGACCGCGGAGAAGAACCGCTCGTAGGACCGGCGGACCTCCGGGCGCATGACCTCCTGGTAACGCTGCTCGACGATCGACGAGATCGACTCGCTCAGCGCGCTCTCGTCGTGGACGAACCACCTGGTGAGGTTCTCCAGAGCGCTGATCGTCGGGTCCTTGTAGAAGGAGACCATCCGCATGACCTCGGGCGTCGGGTGCGCGCTTCCCCCCGCGCTGCCCATCAGGGAGATCCGGGCGAACCGGTCCGGCGCCGCCATGACCAGGTGCATCGCCAGGGCGCCGCCCATCGAGTTGCCGACCAGGTGCGCGCGCTCGATGCCCAGCCCGTCCATCAGGGCCAGCACCTGGTTCACCCGCAGCCGCAGCCAGCCGATGAGGGTGGGCGGCATGTCCTGCGGGTGGTCGGTACGGCCGTAGCCGACCAGGTCGGGTGCCAGGACCCGGTAGTCGCCGGAGAGCAGCGGGATGAAGTCACGCCAGTTCGACGAGGCGTTCGCGCCCGGGCCGCCGCCGTGCAGCAGGATCACAGTTTCGGAATTTTCCGCACCACTATCCAGAAGGAACGTGGAATAGCCGTCTGTCTCGACAGTACGTTCGATTACCTGGGTCACGAGTATTGGGTCCCTTTCCTCACGTGTCGGACTGCTCGGCCGGCGTTCCGCCGGTCGCCGCCCCAGGCGGCTGGCAATCATGCCCCGCGCTGTGCCAGCATTCGTCCAGGCCCCGGGTGATTGACCACCGATTCGGACTCGGAGATCAGGGAGCCTTTCCCCGGCGACCCGGCCGCCGCGTCCCGGCATGGACGGCAGCGGCTTTCGGTCACCTTCACACCACGCGTTGTCGGCTTGTGCGGTGTTGACTCACCGTAGCCGGGTGGCAGGCGGACGCGCTTCGGACGTTCTGTCGCCGCCTGCCGGACGTGATCCGACGAAGTGTCGAAGGAGAGGACCAACCCGATGAGCCTTGATGACACCCTCCAGGATCTGGCTGATCGCTTGGGCGCCCCGCTGGTCGTGCTGGACCTCGACCTGAAGGTCGCGGCCTACAGCATCCACGACACCGACGCGCGCCGCGCCCGGCTGGCCCGGCTGCTGGCCGGATCGGCGGCGCCGCTGACCGAGGCCCTGGTCAGGGAGCACCGGCTGCGTACCGTCGCGCACCCTGTGTACATACCGGCCGATGCGCGGCGCGACGCCAGCGTCGTCATGCCGCTGCGTCACGAGCAGCACCTCCTCGGCTACGTCTACTGCGTGGACGACCGGCCCGGCGGGGAGACGCCGGCCGACGCCATGCGCGCTCTGGCGGCCGCCGGTCCGGAGATCGGCATGCTCCTCGCGTTGCGGCTGTCGGACCTGCGCCGCAGCGTGGAGCACGCGAGATCCCTGCTGTCCGCCCTGCTGAGCGACGCGCCGGACGAGCGCGGGCGGGCCGCGGAGTCCCTGCTGCGGGAAGGGCTGATCGAGGACGTCGAGCACTACTCGGTGCTGGTGCATCGGGCGCCGGAGACGTGTCCGCGGTCCGTCACCCGGCTGGCGGTCGAGGCGACGCTGGAGTTCACCTCCCGCTCGACGACCGTCAAGATCGTCGGCGCGGTCCTCGGCGTGGAGGGGATTGTGCTGTTCCCCCGCCCGGTCAACCCGGCCAGGCTGGACCGCGTCCTCGCCTCGCCCGGCCTGGAACACGTGACGGCCGGGGTGGGCGGCGTCAAGCGGTCGCTGACCGAGGCGGTGGAGTCCTACCGCGAGGCGCAGATCGCCTGCCGCGCCTCACGCGCGGATCCGCGGCGTTACGGCAGGCGGGTCCTCTGGGAGGACCTGGGTCTGGACCGCCTCCTCCTGCAACTGCCGCTCGACCGGCTGACGCCCGGCCACCTGCCCGCCGGGGTGCGGCGGCTGTTGACCTCCCCGCACAAGGCCGAACTCGTCTCGACCCTGCAGAGCTACCTGGACAGCGGCGGTGAGATCCAGCGGACCGCACGCCGGCTGAACATCCACCGCAGCACGCTGTACTACCGGCTCGACCGGATCCGGGAGGTCACCGGCTGCGACATCTCCGACGGCGCGGTACGGCTCGACCTGCACGCCGGCCTGCGGATCGCCCGCCTCGCCGGACTCTGCCCGGACGAGTGACGGCGGCCCGGGCGGCGGCCTGTGAGCCCGGCCTGCGGTCAGGGGTGGCCCGTCTCCGACGCGACGGCGGGTCCGGAAACAGAAAACCCCAGGCCGTGGGGCCTGGGGTTTTCACGAGTGGACGATACTGGGATTGAACCAGTGACCTCTTCCGTGTCAGGGAAGCGCTCTCCCGCTGAGCTAATCGTCCTTGGCTTGGGGCCAGAGGTGGAGACGGGATTTGAACCCGTGTACGCGGCTTTGCAGGCCGCTGCCTCGCCTCTCGGCCACTCCACCACGTAAAGCTCCGAGCGGAAGACGGGATTCGAACCCGCGACCCTCACCTTGGCAAGGTGATGCTCTACCACTGAGCCACTTCCGCGTGATTTCCCGCCTTCTCGGAGGCGGCCTCACGCAGAGAACTCTAGCGAATCCGCGCCGACTCCCCAAATCAAGCGGGAGACCCGGGGGATGTAAGCAGCTAACATTGCAGACGCTAGTTACGACGTGCGGGAAGAGTGAGACCATGCGCGACAACGAGGTCGTGGAGATCAGGCCGGAGCCGCCGGCCTTCGATGACGTGATCAACGTGGCCAGGTACGGCGCGCCCGTACGGCTCACGGACGACACGATCGCGGAGATGGCCGCGTCACGGGGCCGGATCGAGGAGCTGGCGGAGAGCGAGACCCCCGCCTACGGCGTCTCCACCGGGTTCGGCGCCCTCGCCACCCGGCACATCGACCCGTCGCTGCGCGCCCAGCTCCAGCGGAGCCTGGTCCGCTCGCACGCCGCCGGCTCGGGACCCGAGGTGGAGACCGAGGTCACCCGGGCCATGATGTTCCTGCGCCTGCACACCCTCGCCACCGGTCACACCGGCGTGCGGCCCACGACCGCGCGGGTCCTGGAGAGCCTCCTCAACGCCGGGATCACGCCCGTGGTCCACGAGTACGGCAGCCTCGGCTGCTCCGGCGACCTCGCGCCGCTCTCCCACGTCGCGCTGACCATCATGGGGGAGGGCGTCGTCCGCGACCGCGAGGGCCGGGTCCGCCCCGCCGACGAGGCGCTCAAGGAGTACGGCATCGAGCCGGTCGAGCTGGCGGCCAAGGAGGGCCTCGCGCTCATCAACGGCACCGACGGGATGCTCGGCATGCTCGTGCTCGCCATCCGCGACCTGGAGCGGCTGCTCAGAACGGCCGACATCAGCGCGGCGATGAGCGTCGAGGCGCTGCTCGGCACCGACCGGGTCTTCGACGCCGCGCTCCAGGCGCTGCGCCCCCACCCGGGCCAGGCGGCCGCGGCGGCCAACATGCGCGCGCTGCTGGACGGGTCGGGGATCATGGCCTCGCACCGGGACGGCTCGTGCACCCGGGTGCAGGACGCCTACTCGCTGCGCTGCGCGCCCCAGGTCGCCGGCGCCGCCCGGGACACCGTCGCGCACGCCACCACGGTCGCCGGGCGCGAGCTGGCCAGCGCGATCGACAACCCGGTGGTGCTGGCCGACGGCCGGGTCGAGTCCAACGGCAACTTCCACGGCGCCCCCGTGGCGTACGTGCTGGACTTCCTGGCGATCGCGGTGGCCGATGTCGCGTCGATCGCCGAGCGGCGTACCGACCGGATGCTCGACGTGGCCCGCAGCCACGGGCTGCCCGCCTTCCTGGCGGACGACCCGGGCGTTGACTCGGGGCACATGATCGCCCAGTACACGCAGGCCGCCATCGTGTCGGAGCTGAAGCGCCTGGCCAACCCCGCCAGCGTCGACTCGATCCCGAGCTCGGCGATGCAGGAGGACCACGTCTCGATGGGCTGGTCGGCCGGGCGCAAGCTGCGCCGAGCGGTCGACGGTCTGACCCGGGTGCTCGCCGTCGAACTGCTCACCGCCGCCCGCGCCATCGACCTGCGCGCGCCGCACGCCCCGGCCCCCGCGACGGGGGCGGTGACCGCGCTGATCAGGGAGTCGGTCGCGGGCCCCGGGGCGGACCGCTTCCTCGCGCCGGAGATCGAAGCGGTCGTACGGCTCGTCGCCGAGGGAGCCGTCGTCGCCGCCGCGGAGTCGGTGACGGGTTCGCTGGGCTGACCGGCACGGCTGGGCTGACCGGCACGGCCGTACGCGGAGCGGCGGGTCAGCGGATCGCCGCGATCACCTCGACCTCCAGCAGCGCACCGGGCAGGAAGAGGCGGGAGACCTCGACGGTGGTGCTCGACGGCGGCTTCCCGGTGAGGTAGCGCGCGCGGACGTTCCCGTAGTCGGCCAGCCGCTCCATGTCGGTGACGAACGACTTGACGTGGATCACGTCGTCGAACGAGCTTCCCTGGTCCGCCAGGATCAGGCGCAGGTTCTCGAAGATGTGCTCCGTCTGCCGGGCCATGTCGTCCTCGCCGAGGACGTGGCCGTGCTCGTCCGCCGCGACCTGTCCGGAGACGAACAGCAGGTCTCCGAAGCGCACCGCGTGGGAGTAGAACCCGTTGGTCGGCGGGACCGTCGAGGGGTTGATCCGCACGGCGGCTTTCCCGCCCCGGGCGCGCTCGCCGGTCGCGGCGTCGCCGGGGGCGGCCGCGGCGGCGGCCCAGCGGACGACGGCGGTGAGGTCCTGGGCGCCCAGGCCCGCCGCCTCGGCCGCCGAGAGCAGGTCCCGCGCGGCCGCCGTCACCGTCTGAGCCGCCCCCGCGCCGCCGGTCGCGAGTCGCAGGTCCTTCGCCGCCAGGCCGAGCGCGTACCGGGTCTCGACGGGGCCCCGCTCCGTCGCGGCGGCCGCGAGCCGGTCGGCGAGCGCGCCGAGCGGGGTGCCCGCGAGGACGTCGAGGAAGGTCGCGGGGGCGACGCCCATCCGCTCCGCGTACGCGAGGTTCTCGGCCAGCATCACCTGGGCGGGGACGAGCGCGCTCATGACGGCCAACTTCAGCGCGGCGCCCGATCTGGGGCCGCCCACCTCGCGCACCGTCCCGAAGACGGCGAGCACATCGCGGCAGCGCGCCAGATCCTCGGGTGAACCACCGGCCAGGACGGTCAGTTTCCCGGCCTTCGCGGGCTCCACGCTGCCGAGCACCGGCGCGTCCACCAGTCCCGCTCCCGGGGGCAGCGTCTCCCGGAGCCGCGCGACGGCGTCCGGGCCGATCGTCGACATCTCCACGACCACGGCGTCCGGGCGCAGGCCGGGCAGCGCGGCGCGCACGACGGCGTCCACCGCGTCCGGGTCGGCCAGCATCGTGATGACGAGCTCGGCGCCCGCGACGGCCTCCGCGGGGGTCGCCGCCACCGCCGCCCCCGAGATCTCCTTACGCGTGCGGTTCCATACGGTCACCTGGTGCCCGGCGTCCACGAGCCGCCGGGCCATGAGGGCGCCCATGCGCCCCAGTCCGAGAAAAGCGATCATGTTTGGGGACTTTAGGTCGTACGCGACCCATTCCACCAGCGACTAAATCGCATGATATCCATGCCTATGGCTCATGGATCGATGGAGGGATCATGTTCGGCACCGACGCGCTCAGGCTGCTCGACGCCGTGGCCCGCACCGGCTCCTTCACGGCGGCCGCCGCCGAACTGAACTACACGCAGTCGGCCGTGTCGCGGGGGATCGCGTCGCTGGAGGCGCGGGCGGGCGGCCCGCTGTTCGAGCGGCTGCCCAGGGGCGTACGGCTCACGCCCGCCGGGCACGCCCTGCACCGCCACGCCGTGGACGTGCTCGACCGGCTGCGCTCGGCGGCGGAGGAGCTGTCGGCCATCCACCGGGGCGTGGCCGGGAGGCTGCGCGTCGGCGTCTTCGCCACCGCCAACGCCGCGCTCGTCCCCGGCGCGCTGCGCGCGTTCCTGCGGCGCGGTCCCGACGTGGAGACCCGCATCGTCGAGGGGCCGAGCGGCCGGCTCATGGAGCGTCTCGCCGACGGGGACATCGACATCGCCGTGGTCAGCGACTACCTCTCGGGGCTCGCCGCCGGACCCGAGAGCACGCTCACCCCGCTCCTGGAGGACGAGTTCCTGGTCGCGCTGCCGAGCGGCCATCCGCTGGCCGGGCGCGCGGTGGTCGACCTGCGTGACCTGCGGGACGAGAACTGGATCGAGGCGCCGCCGCGCGGGCACACGACGATGCTCCTGACCGCGTGCGCGCGGGCCGGTTTCACGCCGCGGGCCGGCTTCCGCGTGGCCGAGTGGACCGGCAAGTTCGGGTACGTGGCCGCCGGTCTCGGCGTCACCCTTGTCCCGGCCATGGCGGCGGACGGCGTCCGTGCCCGCACCGACCTGGTGCTCCGCCCGATCGGGGAGTTCGCGCCGCGCCGATCGGTGTACGCGGCGCTGCCGTCCGCGGCGCCGCTCCCCGCCGCGGTGACGTTCCTGCGGCTGCTCCAGGACGAGGTGGCCGCACGAGCCACCCCGGGAAGGGCGTGAGAGCGCCGCCGGCTGCCCGGCCGGCCCCGACCGCGAGTGGCTCGGGCGCCGTACGCCACGCCGAAGGGGTGCCGGGAGCGGGCTCCCGGCACCCCCTCGTCAGTCTCAGCCGCAGTTGCCGAAGGCGGCGCGGCCGCCCTGGGCGATCTCACCCTGGATCCGGGTGTCGTAGACGAGGCCGCTGTACCGGACGCACTTGCCCTTGGCGGCTGCCTTCACCGGGCCCGCGTAGTACTTGTAGGACTTGTCGTCGGACACCGGCTTGCTGCCCTTCACCTCCAGGGTCGCGATGGTGCGGGTGGCGGTTCCGACGTACGAGTCCTTGATGGTGACCACGCAGTTGTAGCCGTTGCTGCTGTTGTAGAGCAGGTAGACATGGCCGAAGGTGGAGCCCGACGGCGTCTTGATCGCGCGAGAGCCGTCGCTGACCCGCGCGTACCCCGTCCCGCAGACACCCTCAGGCGAGTACGCCGCGGCGATGGCAGGCGCCGGGCTCACGGTGAATGCTCCGACGGCCAGCCCCGCCGCGACGAGGGCGGTCTTCGCGGATTTACGCACGTGTACGTGTCCTTTCGTTTTCGACCGCCGCGACATCGCGCCGATCGAAGGATCTTGCGCAACAGGCTTCGGTCAAAGAGCCGAAGATCCTGTAACCCCATGACGTCAAATCTTTCGCGGGTTTCGGTGGCGCGCGGCAGTGCCTCAAGCACGTTGTCGGCATGCAGATCGCACCGGGGAATCGTGCAGACTGCACATTTCCCGCTACAGCCAGCCGGCCTCGGTGGCTATGCGGACGGCATCCACCCGGTTGCGCGCGTTCAGCTTGGTGACGGCGGAGGCCAGATAGTTGCGCACGGTGCCATACGACAGGCACAACCCGGCGGCGATCTCCGCCGCGCCGCTGCCCGTGCTGAACTGCTTCAGCACCTCGGCCTCGCGACGGGACAGCGGGTTCTCCTCCACATCGAGAGCCGCCAGCGCCAGTTGCGGATCGACCGCCCGGACGCCGGTGGACACCTTGCGTACGGCGTCGATCAGTTCGTCCACCGGGGCGTCCTTGGCGATGAACCCGTGAACTCGCGCGGCCAGGGCGCGGCGCAGGTCTCCCGGTCTGCCCGAGCCGGTCAGTATCAGCGTGCGACACTCCGGCAGCCGCTCGTGCAGTTCGGCCGCCACGACGATCCCGTCCGTACTGGGAAGATCGACAGCGATCACCGCCACGTCCGGCCGGTACGCAAGCGCGGTGGACACGACGTCGTCCCCCGTCTCCATGGCCGCCACCACGTCGAGATCGTCCTCCAGCTTCAACACGGCGACCAGCGTGTCGCGCAGGATGCGCATGTCTTCCGCCACCAGAATCCGGATCACAGACTCCTCCTGGACCAATCCATGCGTCGGTTTCAGACGTCATATGTTCTTAATACGGGTCCGAAAATATCCCAGAAGAAGATCGCTGATATTGGCTGACGGTATTCCCTGCCACGTCACCGTGCCGGCGCTCGGGGGACACCTCGCACGCCCGCCTGAGGTGGCGTTCCCGCGGCTGCTCCAGGACGAGGCGGCCGCACGAGCGGCCTCGGGGGAGGGCGGGGCGGGAGAATACGGTCGTGGAACCGGGCGAAAATGGACCGGTGAAGGACGCTTACGCCCATGTCGGCGGCCTCCTGGCCACCGGCCTGCGCGATGTGACGACCGATCCGGCCGCGCTCGACTCGACCGGATGGTGGGCCGTCGTCGTGACCTACGAGGGCAAGGTCATGTGCGCGCGTTTCGACGACGTGCGCCCCGCGCCGCTGCCCCGGCCGCGCGCGCCCTGGCCGGGCCCGGCCCCCGAGGCGTGGACGAGTTCACTCGACCGCGCGGCGTACGAGCAGGGTGTGCGCGCGATCAAGGACCACATCGAGCGGGGGGACGTCTACCAGGCCAACCTCTGCCGGGTGCTGTCGGCCCCGCTCGCCGACGACGCCGACCCCGCGGCCCTCGCCGTACGGCTCGCCAGGGGAAACCCGGCGCCCTACGCCGCGCTGATCGACGTGCCCGGCCTGACGGTCGTGTCGGCCTCGCCCGAGCTGTACCTGTCGCGCGCCGGTGACGTGGTCGAGTCCCGGCCGATCAAGGGCACCGGAGTCACCGCGGCCGACCTGCTGGAAAAGGACCACGCCGAGAACGTGATGATCGTGGATCTCGTACGGAACGACCTGGGCCGGGTGGCCGAGGTCGGCTCCGTGTCGGTGCCCGCGCTCTGCGAGGTCGAGGAGCACCCGGGGCTCGTCCACCTCGTCTCGACCGTACGGGCCCGGCTCGCGGCCGGAGCGGGGTGGCCGGAGCTGCTCGCCGCGACGTTTCCGCCCGGTTCGGTGACGGGAGCGCCGAAATATACGGCCCTGCAGATCATCAATCGACTCGAACCACAGCCGCGCGGGCCATACTGTGGGGCAGTGGGCTGGGTCGACGCCGACCGGCGGGAAGCCGCGCTGGCGGTCGGCATCCGCACCTTCTGGGTGGAGCAGGGCATGATCCGCTTCGGCACCGGAGCGGGCATCA
Source organism: Microtetraspora malaysiensis (assembly GCF_001528665.1). GTDB lineage: Bacteria > Actinomycetota > Actinomycetes > Streptosporangiales > Streptosporangiaceae > Microtetraspora_A > Microtetraspora_A malaysiensis. The sequence goes on along the minus strand of NZ_BBYJ01000012.1, from coordinate 131,029 downwards.
CGTGGGGCTCCGACCCCACGCGGGAGTGGTGCGAAACCGAGTTGAAGGCGTCCCGGCTCATCGGACTCGCGTCACGGAGCTAGCACGAGCAGGGATGGAGATCGAGATGACCGTACCCATTTGGGTCAACGGTGAATTGTTGGACCCGGAGAAGGCCGTCGTCTCGGTCTTCGACCACGGGCTGATGGTGGGTGACGGCGTTTTTGAGACGGTCAAGTTCGTAGGCGGGGAGGCGTTCGCACTCACCCGGCACCTGGAGCGGCTCGCGCTCTCGGCCAAGCGGATGGACCTGCCCGAGCCCGACCTGGCCGCCATCGCCGACGGCGTGCGGCAGTGCGTCGCCGCCGCACCCGCCTGGCCGCTGGGCCGGATCAGGATCACGTACACCAGCGGGCCGGGGCCGCTCGGCTCCGACCGCGGGTCCGAGGGGACCAACGCGATCATCATCGTCGCGGAGCAGAAGCCGTTCCCCGAGACGGCCGCGGTCACCGTGGTGCCCTGGCCGCGCAACGAGCGCGGCGCGCTCGCCGGGGTCAAGAGCACCTCCTACGGCGACAACGCCAAGGCCCTCGCCTACGCCAAGGAGCGCGGCGGCGCCGAGGCGATCTTCGGGAACCTGGCGGGCAACCTCTGCGAGGGCACCGGCAGCAACATCTTCATCGTGACCGGCGGGCGGCTGGTGACGCCGACGCTGGCCTCCGGCTGCCTGGCCGGTGTGACCCGGGCGCTGGTCCTGGAGTGGTGCGGCGGCGTCGAGGAGGACGTGCCCCTCTCCGCGCTCTACGAGGTCGAGGAGGCGTTCCTCACCTCCACCACGCGGGACGTCCAGCCGATCCGGCTGATCGACGACCGCGAGCTGCCCCAGGCGCCCGGCCCGGTGACGCTCGCGGCGATGAAGGCGTTCGCCGAGCGTTCGGCGGCCGACCTCGACCCGTGATCGGCCGTCAGCCGCGGTAGGAATACTGGGTCTGGGCGTTGAACTCCTTCAAGGTGACGTCCTTGGCGGGGTCCGTACGCGGATCGTCGATCCGCAGGACGTCCAGACCCTTCGTGATGTCGCTCGAATAGATGTGGCCGTTGTAGTAGTACGCGGACCACGACCCGCCCACGCGCAACCCCGCCCGCAGCGGTCCGCGCTCGAAGAAGCCGATCTCGACGGGGTGGTCGGAGTCGGTGAAGTCCCAGACGGAGACCCCGCCCTGGTACCACGCCTGGACCATGATGTCCCGGCCCGGCACGGGGATCAGCGCACCGTTGTGGGCCACGCAGTTCTCCTCCGAGCCCTGGACCCGAGGGATCTTGAAGTAGCCGTGCCGGACGAGCTCGCGTGCGGGCGTGATCTCGTAGACGGCGTTCGCGCCCTTGGTGTCGTTGCCCGAGGAGTCGCACGTCGCGACCATGCCGCCGCCCAGCTCGTCGCCGAAGACGACCTTGGTCCCGTCGTTGTTGAACGTGGCGGAGTGCCAGAGGGAGAAGTTCGTCCGGTCCGACTCGGTCGTGAGGACGACCGGCTTGACCGGGTCGGAGATGTCGATCAGATAGCCGTCGCCGTAGCACGCGGCGGCGGCCAGCTTCTTCGCCGGATAGACCGTGATGTCATGGCAGCCTCCGTAGGCGCCGCCCTGATGCCCCTTGAACAGCGCGGGGGTGGCGACGACCTTGGCCGCCTTGGGGTTCTTCACCGGCACCTCGACGATCGAGATGCCGTCGTGCGGCGCCGGGCAGTTCGGCGCGCCCGGGTCGGGTCCGCCCGCCGAGACGTAGACGTAGAAGGCGTCCGGGTCCGGTCCGGGCACGATCACGTTGGTGTGGGAGCCGCACTCGGTCGCCACCGCGGCCACGTAATCGGGCCGGGCCTTGTCGGAGATGTCGAAGATCCGGATGCCCTCCCAGCCCGACTTGGTCGAGGGGGCCATGAAGTCGCTCTCGCAGCGGTCGTCGGCCCGCGGGTCGTCCACGGACACGATGAGCAGGTCGCCGGAGACGGAGACGTCGTTCTGCCCGCCCGGGCACAGCACCCGGGTGACCACCTTCGGGTGCGCCGGGTCGGAGATGTCGTGGACCGTGAAGCCGTCGTAGTTCCCGGCGAACACGTAGTCGCCTTGGAAGGCGAGATCGGTGTTCCAGGAGTGGGGGCCGTCGAACGGCGCCTCAAGGGGGACGTTGGCGATCGGCGTGATGTTGTCGCTGTGCAGGACCTCGTCGACGCCGAGATCGGCGCTGGCGCGCTTGCCGTCGCCGGACGCGTCGCTCGTCGCGCGGGCCGCCTCGGACGACGGCGCGGCCCCGGACGGGGCGGAACCGGAGGAACAGGACGCGGCGCACAGCGCCAGCGCCAGGCACGCGATGAGCCCCGCACGCTTCACTGTTCCCCCTGGATCTTGGAGACTGCCCCACTATGGACGTTATGTCGGGCAGAAGCGGCGCGGGTGGCACTTTTGTAACAGTTGTGCTGGCAGTTCTGGTCGCGGGAGCGGCGGGCTGCGCCGCGGACACCCCCGCCGACCGGAGGGCCCCATTCGTCGCGGGATCCGGCGCGCCTGTCGTCGTCCCTGACGGGCCCGGAGGGCACGCCCGTACGGCGACGCCAGGGGAGCGGATCGGCGAATCGGACGCGCGGGCCACGGCCGCCGACGTGCGTTTCGCGGAGGCGATGATCCCCCACCATCGGCAGGCGCTGGAGATGACCGGCCTGGCCGACGGCAGGGGCACGGGAGGCGAGGTGGCCGCGCTGGCCCGGCGGATCGCCGGGGGCCAGGGGCCCGAGATCGCGACGATGACGTCGTGGCTGGCCTCCCTCGGCCGTCCCGCCCCCGCCGTACACGATCACGCTCGCCAGGGCGCGTACGGCATGGCCACGCTGGAGGAGATGAACCGCCTGCGCGAGGCGCGGGGCGCCGCCTTCGACACCCTGTTCCTGCGGTTGATGATCAGGCATCACGAGGGCGCGGTGCGAATGGCGGAGGACGAGCTGCGCGACGGGACGGACCGCCTCATGCGGGAGATGGCCCGTGACATCGTCTCGGGGCAGCGGGCCGAGATCGGCCGGATGCGACGGATGCTCGCCGGTTAGGACGCCCGATCAGGGCGTCCGGGGACGGGACGCCGGCCCGTCAGGGCCGGTCCTGGGGTGATCACTATCGCCGGCTCGGCGCCGGACGATCGGGACCGGTCGGATCAGGAGCTCCACAGCATGTTGGTGAGCTCTTCGTCGAGGTCCATGAAGTCGGTCTCACGGCCGGCGGGGACGAGCTCGAACGTACGGTGCAAGAACTGCGTCAGCGGAGCCAGGGGCACTTCGAACAGGGCCTGTCCGAACGGGGAGGTGAGACTGATGTTCAAGGTGCGCTCGCCGTCGGAGCGGGCGGGCCACACCTGGACGTCACCCTCTCCAACGCGCCGGACGATGCCGACGGTCAACAGTTCGCGAGCGAAGATCCACTCGACCGGTTCATCGTTCCCCACGTGGAATGCCATGCGTATGGCGTACGGGTCCTCGGCCGTGTAACTGAGCCCGGCGAGCAGGGGCACGGTAGTACGGTCGGGGACCACAAGTCGAAGGCCCAGCTCGGCAGTGACGGTGGTGCTGTTCATCGTCAGCCAAACCTTTCGTGTCGGGTCCCCTCACAGGGGCTGGCAACTGCTCTCACGGACTTGCTGTCGCCCGCGAAGCTATGTACGCGAACGAAGAAACCCGTAGGAGAGATTCCGCTTCCGGGGCCTTCTGTAACGCATCTCACAGGTAGACATTTGAGCATCTACCTGGTCAAACATCGCTAACAGCCGCATGTTGGCGCTGGTTTTGCGTGTCGATCCGACTGTCATGGCGAAGTCTTGCACGGTATAAATGATCTTAGCTCGGGACGTATACGGGGACTCTGGGGCATCACGATGCTATGACAACACAGCGAGGTCCCGCTGGTCCCGGAGGAAACGATGCGACGAGGGGGTCGCCCCGGCGCCGTCGCCGAGCGCCGGCCGCGCCACCCGGTCGACCGGAGGGTCGACCGGAGGACGGTCGTCCGGAGATCGCTGAAAGGCCCGGCGGCGGGGAGCGGCCCGGAGGATCGTTCGCTTCGCCAGGACCCCGCGAAGTGCGGTATGGTTTTCCCCGTCGGCGCCGCAAGGGGCCGATCATCCCGGGCGATTAGCTCAGCGGGAGAGCGCTTCGTTCACACCGAAGAGGTCACTGGTTCGATCCCAGTATCGCCCACCCAGCAGGGAGGCCATCCGCGATTATCGTGGGTGGCCTTTTTGATCTTTCGGAGTGACTAACGCTGCCGATTTTCACGGCCAGCGTTCGACGATCGCGACCACCGCGGCTGTCAGGAGGAGCGCCAGCCCGAAGGCCGCGACCATGATCACGAGTGACAGATCCGTGCCGTCGCTTCCAGCGCCGAGAGCAATCCTGAACCCGCCGAGGAGGAGTACGGCCCAGCCGAGCAGGAACGGGATGAGATAGCGAGTGTGACGCTGGTTCATGGTGACCTTTCGGGGAGCGCAGCATTTCAGATACTCCCGCAGTGATCACTGTGTGGGAAGAGCTCGCCCATTTCCTGCGCTCCGTCCAGCAGGACCGGGCGGAACTGCTTGCGGTAGACGGTCTCGGTCACGATCGTCGTGCCGTGCCCGACGAGCCGGGAGATCGCCCAGAACACGCCTGCCGGGTTCAGGTTCACGATCCCTGAGTCCTTGGGTCGCTACATCGGCTGGGGAATCGCCATCGCCGTCGTCGTCGCGCTGTTGCGCGGGGTCGACCCCGGGCCGCTCCTCAAGCACGTCGCGCCCTGACGGGGAAGCACGGGGCGTCACCGGCTGGGCGGCCGCGCATGTTTGCGGCCGCCCAGCCGGCGTCACCACGATCGGCAGCCCGCGGACACCGAGGAAGGCTCGGCCAGGTGACACCGGCGATCGCATTCGACTTCGACGGCGGCCGATTCCTCATGCTCCGTTCATCCCGACGGACGGCACGCTCGGCGCGGCCGGGTTGCCGACGGCCTGCGGGCACCGGCCTGGAACGTGGCCTCCGCGCTGGTGCGGCTGCGGGGGATCAGAGGTGGTTGTAGCCGTCGTGCTCCGGCCGACGCCGACGCCGACGCGGATGCCGGGTGAGGCTGTAGCCGCCGACGCCGGTGATGGCCGCGATGACACCGCCGACGGCGGTCCAGGCCCAGCGGGTCGACAGGTCGGGGAGCCAGCCCCAGCTCCAGCCGGTGCCCTTCTCCTTCTCGGCCGCGACCGGCGGCGCCGAGGTCTGCACCGTTCCGGCGGCGACCGGCTGGGTCAGCGGGGTCTTGAGCTTGCCGCCCTCCGGCTGGATGTCGTCGCTGTCATGAGCGCTGATCCGCATCGCCACCTGCATCGGCAGGCCCAGATCCTGCTCGGGTAGTTCGGTGACGGCCAGTCGGACGTAGTAGGTGCCGGGCAGCGGGTCGCCGGACCACGGCTCGGCCCAGGCGCGGACCTTCCGCAGGGTGCAGCCCAGGGTGACCGATGCGGCGCCGGCCGCGGCGGTCGGCGTCTGGGCGCCCGCCGTACAGGCCTGGCGGCGGCGGAGCCCGTCGAAGACGTCCACCGCCCAGCTGGATGCGCCGTGCCGGGAGGTTTTGGGCGGCAGGGTGACGGTGATCGCGATCTTGTCGGTCCGACCGGCTTCGGAGGTGAACGACCAGTAGAGGTAGTCGCCGGTGGAACCGGCCAGCTGCACCGGCTGTCCGGGCTGGACGGCGGTCGCGGTGAGGAAGGACGACCCGGCAGTGGTCACCGGCGCCAGGCTCTCCGACGCGGACGGCGACGGCGAGGTGATGTCGGCGACGGCCGGACCGGCAGAGAGCAGCAGTGCGGCCGCGGCGGCGGACAGCGCCCCGGCACAGCGGCGGACGGAAGTTGTACGCATCGTCAGTTCTCCATCCAGATCGCGACCCGCCAGCGCGCCAGCCAGCCGAAGACCAGGCCGCCCACCAGACCGGCGAGGGCCAGCAGGCCGAGCAGCCCCCAGCCGCGGCCCAGGTCCGGGCCGTTGGGGGCGGGGGAGGAGTCGACCACGCCGACGGTCAGCTCCAGCGGCATACCGGGCGTTGCGGCGGTGGCGGCGGTGGGCGAAGAGAAGGAGTTGCTGACCACCAGGCAGACGGTCTGGTCGGGAGCGTTCTGCTCGGCGGACCAGCGCAGGCCGGTGGAGAGCACATCGGTGCGGCCGCTGCCCGCGTCGGTGCCGCGAACCAGCTCCCGCCCGTCCTGGGAGACGGCCCGCAGCAGCACGCCGTAGTCGCGGTTGAGCGCGCGGTCCAGGGAGACGCTGACGGAGGCCCGCAGCTCTTGCCCGTCGCGGACCAGGACCCGGTACCAGCGGTGCTCCTGGAACTTCTCCCGGTCGGTGTAGGCGCCGGGGCTGAGCAGCGGGGCGCGGCTGCAGTTTTCGGTGCCGTCCACCTGAGCCGGGGTCTGGGTGTAGGTGGTCGCGGCGCGGTCCACCAGCTGGTTGATCCGGTTCCTCAGCTGGGTCTTGCTGGTGACGGCGGTGTAGGTGCCGCCGGTGGCGGAGGCGATGCAGGTGAGCTGCCTGCGCACCTTGTCGTTGAGGGTCAGGCCGAGGGTGTCCACGACCAGGTGGGTGCCCTGCGCGGCGAGCTCCCGGGCGACCTCGCACGGGTCGGGCGGGGCGCAGGTGTCCTCGCCGTCGGTGATCAGGACGATTCTGCGGGTGGTCTCGCCGGTTCCGAGGTCCCGAGCGGCGGCGCGCAACGCCAGGCCCACCGGGGTGAAGCCGGTGGGGCGCAGGGTGGCGACGGCGGTCTTGGCCTCCAGCTTGTCGATCGGGCCGATCGGCACCAGCTGCTGGGTGTCCCTGCAGCCCACGGCCTGGTCCTTGCCGGGGTAGGTGGCGCCGAGGACGCGGATGCCGACCTGGGCCTCGGAGGGCAGCGCGTCCAGCACCTCGTTGAAGGCCTGCTGGAGCACCGAGATCCGGCTGTGGCCCTCGATGTCGCGCGCCCGCATCGAGCCGCTGATGTCGAGGACCAGCTCGACCTTGGGCGGTTCCTTCGGGGTGGTCTCATCGACCAGCTCGACGTTGGGCGGTTCCTTGGGGGTGGTCTCGTCGGCGTGAGCGGGGGGCACACCGAATATGGAGAGGGCGGCCAGCATCCCGAGCAAGGCTGCGGCCGGACGGCGTCTGATGATCACGTCGGCGATCCTAGTGATCACCAAGATTGCCCGGATCACCGTCCTTGTAGCCGCAATCGATCTGGGTATCGCCCACACAGCTCAGAGGCGGTTTTTCCTTGATGGGAAGGACGTCCACTTTGCTTTTGGGGAGAATCCGGGCAGACCGCAGCCGTCCATGAGCGCCACGGTCACGCTCACTGCGACCGTCACCCTGGACGACGAGGGCTGATACGTCGCGCGCCGCGTCCAGGTCGAAGTCACCGGCCAAGGCTGGTCCGTCGACGAAGCACTCGCCAACCTCCGCGACGCCCTCGCGCTCTACGCCGCCCCTCGGTCGTGATCGACCCCGCTGAGCGAAGCGAGGCGGAAGCCGTCGTCACGGGAGGCGACTCCGGGGCTCCGCACCCGGGCCCGAGTGGAGGGACCGCCACAAGGCGTCCCGGTCCAGCGTGTCGATCTGCCAGGTGCGCGACCGCAGCGTGCCGCGGTGACGGTATGCGCGCATGATCCGCACATGCGGGCGCAGCCGTACGAACGCGTGGAGGTCGTCTTCGCCGCGCCACACGGACAGCGAGCCGACCCGGTGGCCGGGGAGATCGAGCCAGAGCCACATGCCCACCGCGCCGGGCAACGCCGGCCACAGACGGCTCAGCGACAGGCCGTGCCGCACGATGCCGGGCAGGTCGAGGAGGTGGTTCATCCGGTAGTCCGTCAGCGCGGCGACCAGTGGGCCCGGCAGGCCTGCCGAGGGGCCGGCGACCCAGCGGGACCTCAGCACGCCGCCGCCGTTCGGCGGAGCAGAGGTTCGGCGGCGGTGCGCAGTTCGTCACTGAACGGCGCAGGCCGCAGTGTGGCCGGGTCCAGATTGACATTGACGCGGTAGCCCTCGGCATGCACCACCGTGCGGTCGGCGGACAGCACGCGGAAGTGGTAGACGCCGCTCGTGCGGCCCATGCGGTCCATCCAGAAGTGCACCAGCGGCTCACCCGCCCCCGCGATGGGCACGTGGTAGGTCACCTTGAACTCACGCACCGCCAGGAACACGTCCTTGAACGCCGACCGGACCGGATCGGGTGCCCAGCCCAGGCGCTGCCAGTACGCGCCGATCGCCCGCTCGACCAGCAGGGCGTACCGGGAGTTGTGCAACAGGCCCATGGCGTCGAGATCGTCGAAATGCACCTGGACCGGCTCGTGCACGCCGTCTTCAGTCATGATCAATCCTCCGGGAGAAGCGTCGGGTCAGGGCAGAGCGCGCGCAGGCGTTGCAGCACGGCGCGGCGCGCGTGGACGAGGGCGACCGGACCGTCATGCAGCCGGGAGTGGACGACCACCATCTCGCCGAGCGCGTCGATCTCGTACGCGAGCTGGGCCGCGTCCACGCTCTCGGCCAGCTCGCCCTGCGCCACGGCCTGCGCCACCTGCCGCCGGATGAACTCCTGCCACTCGCGCAGGGCGCGCGCGACGCGATCGCGTACCAGGCCGGGACGATCGTCGAACTCGGCCTGGACGGTGAAGAAGAAGCACCCGCCGGGGAGCACTCCATCGCCGTAGAACCTCAGCCGCGCCTCGTGCAGTGCGAACAGCCGCCGCACCCCGGCCGGGGCCGCCATGGCCGGCGCCACCACCTGGTCGGCCCACTGGCGGGTGGCCCAGTCGAGGGCGTCGAGCTGCAGTTGCTCTTTGTCGCGCCAATGGGCGAAAAATCCGGACTTGCTGGTGCCGGTCGCCGCCGCCAGCCGCCCCAAGGAGAGTCCGTCCAGTCCTTCGACGGAGGCCAGGGCCACCGCCCGTTCGAGGATCGCCTCGCGGCTGCGCAACCCGCGCAGCCGCCGGCCGTCTTGCGTCATGAGGATCAAACTATATTAACGACCGATCGGTTGTATACCTGGTTGAGGCGCCGCACCGATCGCGTCATCGCCTCGGCAGCGGGTGAGGCGGGCGAGAAGGACTATCGATTTCGCGCGTCCGGAGGGCCAAGATTGCGGCGTTCTTGCAGGTCGATGGCGATATGTGAACAGCATGTTCGCGTTTGCCAAGGGGTTCCGCTCCCGTTAAACCTGGTGCGATGCGAATTCTGGTGACCGGGGCGACCGGGAACGTAGGAAGGCTCGTCGTCGAGCAGCTCGTCCAGGCGGGACTCTCCGTACGGGCGTTGAGCAGGAATCCCCGGGGAGGGGCCCTTCCCGACGGGGTGGAGGTGGTCCGCGGCGACCTGGCGGAGCCGGAGAGCCTGCGCCCCGCAGTCGAGGGCGTGGAGCGGATGTATCTGTTTCCGTTCGCCGCGACGGCGCCCGACGTCGTCCGCCTGGCCAGGGAAGCGGGGGTCCGCCGGGTCGTCACCCTCTCCTCCGGTGCGGTGACCACCGGCCACGACACGAGCTTCCACCTGCCTGTGGAACAGGCGGTGGAGGCATCCGGCATGGAGTGGACCCACGTACGGCCCGGCGAGTTCATGCTCAACAAGCTCTGGCTCTGGGGCCCTTCGATCCGGGCCGAACGGGTCGTCCGTGAGCCGTTCCCCGACCTCGCCTGGTATCCCGTCCACGAGCGCGACATCGCCGACGTGGCCACAGCCGCCCTCCTGGAGGACGGGCACGGGGGCGCCGCCTACACGCTGAACGGCCCCGAGCTCATCAGCCGCCGCGATCAGGTGCGCGCGATCGTCGAAGCCATCGGTAAAGACATCCGCCTGGAAGCGGTGACCCCGGCGAAGGCCCGTGAGCTGTACCTGGCCCAGGGCGGCTTCGCGGCGGCCAACGCCGACTTTCTCACCGGTTTCCAGACCTACTCGGGCGAGGAGGCCGACTCCGCGCAGGTCGAGGAGCCCGCCCCGGCGGCGTCGGCCCCGATGCCCACCTCGGAGGAGGTCACCGGCAAGCCCGCCCGAACGTTCGCCGACTGGGCCCGCGACCACGTCCGAGACTTCTGAGAGGGCCGCCAGCAGAGTCCGGGGCAGGTCGGTCGGAGACCCGGAGGCGCCACCCGTCTATGGGTTTGAGGGGTTGACAGAGGCGGCCGGCGGGCGCGAAGAAGGGCGACGTGAGAACTCGCCGCCTTCTTCTGGTGCTCGCATCGGCCGTCCTCCTGTCCGGATGCCAGAGCGGCGTCGCGCCGGTCGAGCCTCCCGCTTCCACGCAGAGCTCCGTCGGGCCCGCCACGGTCGTGTCGCGGGACGTCGTGGATGAGCGGACCGACCGGCTCACGATCGACTCGCCGGCGATCGGGGGAGTGCGGTCGGTGTGGGTGATGCGACCGGCGGCCTGGAAGAAGGGCTCCAACGGCTGGCGGGCGCTGTACATGCTGCACGGCTGCTGCGCGGGCGGCGCCTGGGACTGGCTCAAGACCGGCGAGGTCGAGCGGATGACGGCCGACCTCGACGCCGTGATCATCGTCCCCGAGGGCGGGTCGATGGGCTGGTACACCGACTGGCGCGACGGCCCGGCATGGGAGACGTTCCACATGACCGAGCTGCCCGCCCTGATCGAGCCGATGTACGGCGTGGGCGGGCGCCGGGCCATCGTGGGGTATTCCATGGGAGGATTCGGCGCCTTGGGCTACGCGGCCCGCCACCCGGGCATGTTCGAGGCCGCCGCCTCACTTTCCGGCGCCCTCGACATCCGCAACGACGTGCAGGGATTCAGCGTGTTCCTGCGAAGCCACGGCGTGGACAGCGAGGACGTGTGGGGCGACCCGAGCGGCTGGGCGGCCGACAACCCGGCGGACCAGGTGACCCGCCTCAAAGGCCTACGCCTCTACGTGTCCAGCGGCAACGGCGACGCCGGCCCGCTCGACGCCCGTACGGACGTCGGCAGCGACAGCGAGGCCGCCATCATGCGCCAGAACGCGACCTTCGCCGAGGCCGCCGAGAAGGCCGGGCTCGCCATCACCAAGGACTTCTACGGCGACGGCACCCACACCTGGCCCTACTGGATCCGCTCGCTCCAGCACGCCCTGCCCATCCTCCTGCCCCGTGACTGATCGCGCCGGGGTGGCGATTCCTCCGCCGCGCCGTCGCGCCAGCGGAGCGGGCCGTGTCCGGCCAGCACCTGGCCGATGACGTACTGGTCGAGGAACGCGTGGATCTCTCGCGGTTTCGGCAGGTCGCCTCGGGGCGGAGCGGACGATTCGCCCGCCGAACGCGGCTTCCGCGACGCCAAGATCGACGGCATCGCCGAGCGAGCCGGGGCGCGCGTCAACGCGGAGCCGGGGCGCGGGCCACTCGTGTGTGGGGGAGCCGCACGGCGGCGGCGGTGACGGCCGCGACCAGGCCGAGGCCGGCAAGGGCCGTCGCCGCGCCCCGGTTCCCGGCGTCGAAGAGCGGTCCGGCGGCGAAGCTTCCCGCCAGGGCGACCACACCGGAAAGGAAGTTGAGCAGGCCGATATAGGCGCCGAACCGCCCGGACGGCGCACAGCGGGTGACGGTCTGGAACAGCGCCGCCTGCGTCAGGCCGGAGGCCAGCCCGTGCAGTACGGCGGCCACCGCCAGCACGGCGATCCGTTCGGCCCCGGCGGGCGGAATCGCGATCAGCATCAGGTAGCCGCCGCCCGCGCAGAGCAGGCCGCTTTTGAGCAGCCAGGGGCGCTCGCCCCGGCGGGCGGCGGCGCACCACGGCTGGATCGCGGCCGTGGTCACCGCCACCGCGGAGAAGAACAGGGTCGTCGTGCCGGCGTCGACTCCCCTGAGGGGGACCAGGGTCGCGACCTGGGTGGTGAGCAGCGTGGTGGGCGCCGCGGTCAGGGCGAACAGGAGGAAACCCCGGTCGCGGAGCACCGCCCACACCCCGGCGACGATTTTCCGTACATCCGGCCGTGCCGCCCCGCCGCCGGGAACCGCTTCCCCGTCCACGGGGGAAGTCGTGTCCGTACGGGAAGCCGGGCCGGGAGCGCGGTGGAGCAGCATGAACAGCACGGCGCCGACCGCCCACGCGCCCGCCGTCACCGCTGACAGCAGCCCGAACCCGCCCGTCAGCAGGAGCAGGAGCCCCACGGGTGGCCCGACCACGGCGCCGATTTCGCTGGTGATCAGATAGGCGGCGAAGCCCCGGGAGCGGCGCGCCGGAGCCACCCCGGCGAGCAGGGACTGCGCGGCCGGGTGGAACAGCGCGCCGCCCACCGCCATGACCACGACGGCGCAGAGCAGTTCGCCGACCCCGCTGGTGACGCCCAGCAGCGCGAACGCCGCCATCCGCAGGGCGCAGGCCAGGGCTCCCGCGCGCGCCGGGCCGATCACGTCGGTGAGCGCGCCGACGGGAAGGAACAGCATGTACTGCACCGCGACACGCACGCCGAGGACCGCGGTGACGGTCCCGGCGAGCATGCCGAGGTCACGGTGCAGGTGCGCGACCAGGTGGGCCATCATCGCGTAGTAGCCGAGCGAGATGGCCAGGCTCGTCCCCACGACGATCGCGATCACCCGGCGGTCGGGGACCGCCCGCCCTCGGGGTGCGGGGGCGCATGACGTCGCCGCGCGCCCGGTCGACGGCCGGTCGGGGGAGGCGGATTCCGCGCGCGGCGAGGTCATGGCAGCGGACTGTCTCACGGGCCGCGAGGCCTGTCCAACCCGGTCAGGCCTTCGGGAGGACTCCGAGAGCCGTCAGCAGGTCGCGGGTGAGGGGGATCCGCTTCTCGGTGTCCTTGTCGATGTTCACGTCGATGTTGAGGGCGAAGGTGTAGAGGCGGTCACCGCGCTCGACCCAGCCCACCCACCAGCCGATGTTGGGCGTGGTCGACATGCCCCATCCGGTCTTGGCGAACAGGGCGTAGCCGTCCTTCTCCTCGATCTTCAGCAGCTCGCGCACCGTGAGCTGGTTGCGCTTCGACGCCGGGAGCTGCTGACGGGCCAGCCGGGACAGGAAGCGGGTCTGCTCGACCGCGGAGATCTCAAGGGGGCCGTCGAGCCAGAAGCGGTCCACGACGGGGCCGATCCGTCCATTGCCGTAGTTCAGCCGGTTCACCCACTGGTTCTCCCGCTTGAGGCCGATCCGGCGGGCGAGCGTCTGGAACACCGGGACGTTGGACACCCGGATCGCGTCGCGCAGGTTCATGTCGTGCTCCCACTCGGGGAACTGCTGCGGCTGCCCGCCGTACGGGATCACCTCGTTCTCGTCCTTGACGGCCTTGGTCTCCAGGGCGATGAGGCTGTGCGCGATCTTGAACGTCGAGGCCGGGATCAGCCTCTTCTGCGCCCGCGCGGCGTCGACGACCGTGGTCCGCCCCTGCCGCACGTCGAAGAGCGCGAAGGTTCCGCGCACTCCCGCCTGGCGGAACAGCGCCTGCAGGTCGTCGCGGACGATCATGCCGCCGTGGACGGCGTCCTCCGCGGCCGCGCTGTGGCCGGCCGTGTTCACGGCGCCGGTTGCGCCGTAGGCGGTGCCGCCGAACAGCGCGGAGGCGGTCAGGACGGCCGCGCCCAGCGCCGCGCGCAGCCGTGCCCGGGAAGCGAAGGCGGGGGAGTTTCGCATGACAAGCTCCTCAACTTTGTCGATCTTCTGCGAGGAGCAGACCAGAGGCGTCGCATCATGTCCAATATCGATATGCCTGATAGTCGATATCTGTATGCGTATCAAAGCTGGCCGGAAGGGCCGTCGAAGAGGGGATCGGGGTGGTGGGCCCGCACAAGATCGGCCGGGGGTGGGCGGCCTGCCCTGCGCCGGTCGTTCGGGAGGAGCCCGGCGCCCAGGGAGGTCGTCGACCGGCGGGGATCAGGACGCCTGGCGGTCGCGTGTCCAGGCAGGACTGTCGAGGAAGTGGTTGTCGTACAGGTCCTGGGAGGCCAGCAGTTCCTCAAGCGTGGCCTCGCCCCTGCGGAGGCGGTCGAGCAGGCGGAAGTAATCAAAGCGCTGGATGCCGGGGGCGACGACGATGAGGAGGTCGGCGGTGTGGCCGGGGGCGGCGGCGAAAGCATGAGGTGTCAGCGGGGGCACGGCCGCCACATCGCCCGCCGCCAGCGTCACGATCTCCTCGCCCGACAGGATGCGGGCTTTGCCCTCCAGGACGTAGAAGAGCTCGGTCGACGTGGCGTGGTGGTGGGGCACGGCGCCGTCCGCGCCTTCGGCGAGCGTCATCCTGACGGTGCTCAGCGCGCCGCCAGTGTCGCTGGAGTCGAGCAGCAGCCGTCCCGTGGCCGTGGGCGAGATGATGGTCTCGGCGTCGACCTGGCGGACGATGGCCGTTTCCGCGATCAGTGACATGTCAGGCTCCCTTCGAGCGCGGAGGACACGAGCCGCTCTGCGTAGGCCCGGTCGATCGGCGCGCCTGTGATCATTACTCGGTAGTAGAGGGCGCCGGCCAGCTGGTCGAACAGCGCCTCGGCGTCCAGGTCGGCGCGCAGCTCGCCGCGCACACGCGCACGCTCGATCAGGGCGAGCGCGATGGTGTTGCGCGTGGCGTACTGCTCGCGGGTCAGCCGGCCGATGTCCTCGTGCCTGGCCGCGGCCGCCACGAGCTCGCCGACGGCCCCTGCGGATGGGCCTTCGCGGCCGCCTGCCGCACGCATGCGGTTGAGCCCGGCGGCGATCTTCTCCATGTAGTCGACGAGGTCGGCCCGGATGTCGCCGGTGTCGGTGATCTCGTCGTCGGCCTGCAGCCGGGCCACCACCGCGACGGCCAGATGATCCTTGGTCGACCAGCGGCGGTACAGCGTGGTCTTGGCCACGCCCGCCTGCTCGGCCACCTCGTCGATGGACAGACCGGCGTAGCCGCGTTCGAAGATCAGGGCAGCGGCGATCCGCAGCACTCGCTCGTCCACCTGTGTGTCGCGTGGTCGTCCGCGAGGCGCCAAGGCGACCTCCTCATTTCGAAACTCATGTAGCGAAATAGAAGCTATCCCTCGCGAGGCAATTACGCAACTCCAGTTTCGTAATTGGTGGGTGGCCGAACGTGCCGTCCACGGTCGCTGCGCCGCTTCGGCGCGCCCACCGGTCGCTGCCACCGGGTCGAGCGGCACCCGGACGGCCGGTGGCGTCAGTGGGCCGTGAAGGCCGGGGCGGCAGATCGTCCCCGTGCGCGGCGATCGGATCGAGGTGGCCCGCCGGCGGCGGGATGTGACCGTCGGCGACGGCTATGCGGCCGACGCGAAGCGAAGGCTCGGCGGGCCGCCAGGTCATATGACGCCAGATCATGACGCCGGTCATCGACAGGAAGTGTCGATATTGCGAATTCACTAGTTATCCATGCATTAGAGACAAGATGCAGATGGGAGGCGCTTTACCCTTTTTGCTCATGCGTGCATTGCCCCGGGTACTCGCGATCATCGCGACCGCCGGCGTCACCGCCGGCACGATCGCTGCCCTTCCCTCAACTCCCGCCGTCGCGGCGCAGAGCACCGTCCTCATCAGCCAGGTGTATGGCGGAGGCGGAAACTCCGGCGCCCCCTTCACCAACGACTACGTCGAACTCTTCAACCGTGGCGCCGCCCCCGTATCGCTGGACGGGTGGTCGGTGCAGTACACCAGCGCCAGCGGAACCGGGAACTTCTCCGCCAACAAGACGGCGCTGACCGGCACCCTGGCCCCCGGTCAGTACCACCTGGTCCAGCTCGCCGCGGGCACCACGCCCGGCGCGGCGCTGCCCACGCCCGACGACGTCGGCACCATCAACATGAGCGGCACCGCGGGCAAGGTGGCCCTGGTCAGCTCCGCCGACGGCCTGGTCTGCAACGGCTCCACCACTCCCTGCACCGACGACCAGATGGCGCTCATCGCCGACCTCGTCGGGTACGGCGCGGCGAACTTCTTCAAGGGCAGCCCCGCGCCCGGCCTCACGAACGCCACCGCCGCGATCCGCAAGAACGGCGGCTGCGCTGACACCGGCGACAACGGCGCCGACTTCGACGCTGCGGCCCCCGCCCCGCGCAACGCGGCCACGCCGCCCGCGCCGTGCGGCGGCGAGCCGACCCCGTCCCCCTCCGCCTCGCCGTCGAGTTCGCCCTCGGCCAGCCCGAGCCCCACGTCGAGCCCCACTCCGGGGGCCACCTGTGACACCCCGATCACGCACCGGATCGCGCAGGTGCAGGGGAGCGGCGACGTCAGCCCGCTCGCCGGCACGGACGTCCGGGTCGAGGGCATCGTCGTCGGCACCTCCCAGGGGGCCGGCCAGTTCGGCGGCTTCTACATCCAGGACGACAAGCCGGACGCGGACCCCGCCACGTCCGAGGGCCTGTTCGTGTACTCCTCGTCGCCGGTCAAGGCCGGTGACCGCGTCCTCGTCTCCGGCAAGGTCATCGAGTACAACGGCCTGACCGAGATCTCGCCGGCCACCGCGGTCAACGTGTGCGGCACCGGCGTCATCACGCCGACCAAGGTGAAGCTGCCGCTCAAGAAGGGGGTCACCTTCGAGCGATACGAGGGCATGCTGGTCACCTTCAAGGGCGACCTGGCGGCCTCCGAGATCTACAACCTCGGCCGGTTCGGTGAGATCACCCTCGCGGAGGGCGGCCGGCTGTGGCAGCCGACCGACCGCAAGAACGTGAACACCGAGAAGGACGCGGGGCGGACGATCCTGCTCGACGACGGGTCCACCGTCCAGAACCCGGCGACCCTGCCGTACCACTCGACCGGGTCGAACACCGTCCGGATCGGCGACCGGGTCAAGGACCTGACCGGCGTGCTCACCTACGGCTTCGACGCCTACCGGATCCAGCCCCTCCAGCCCTTCGAGTTCGAGCCGGTGAACCCGCGCCCCGCCCAGCCCGAGCAGGTCGGCGGCGACGTCCGGGTGGCGAGCCTCAACACGCTCAACTGGTTCACCACGCTGAAGTCCCGGGGCGCGACCACCGCGGCCGAGCGGGACCGGCAGCTCGCCAAGCTGGTCGCCAACATCACCGGGCTCGACCCCGATGTGGCCGGGCTGATGGAGGTCGAGCGCAACTCCGACGTGGCGCTGAACACCTTGGTCGACGCCCTCAACGCCAAGGCCGGCGCGGGCACGTACAAGGCGATCACCCACCCCAACCCGGGCACAGACCTGATCCAGACCGCGCTGATCTACAAGCCGGCCAAGGTCACCCCGGTCGGCGCGGCGCAGTCGTCCTCCGACCCGATCTTCAACCGGCCGCCGCTGGTCCAGACGTTCCGCAAGGCGCAGGGGAACGGCAAGACCTTCACCGTGCTGGTCAACCACTTCAAGTCCAAGGGCTGCAGCGACGTCGACGGTCCCGCCACCGGCGCCGACGCCGACCAGGGCGACGGCCAGAGCTGCTACAACGCCAAGCGGGTCAAGCAGGCCCAGGCCATGATGTCCCTGATCGACAGCCTGAAACTGCAGAGCACGCTCGTCCTCGGCGACATCAACGCGTACGGCGAGGAGGACCCGATCCACACGCTGGAGGCGGGCGGGCTGACCAGCCTGAGCAAGAAGTACGTCTCGGCGAAGGACCGCTACAGCTACGTCTTCAACGGCCTCTCCGGCGAGCTCGACCACGCCATGGCCGACAAGCAGCTGAGCAAGCTCGTGACCGGCGCCACCATCTGGCACATCAACAGTGACGAGGGCCGGTTCATGGACTACAACACCGAGTTCAACCCGCCGTACCTGTACGCGCCGGACGCCTACCGCTCCTCCGACCACGACCCGCTGCTGGTGGGCCTGGATCTCTGACGGAGCGTTTCTCCCCGTGAGGCCCGGGGCGCGGCACATCCGTGCCGCGCCCCGCGGTCTTCGCGCGAGGGCGCCGAACGCGGCTCGCCACCGGCGACGCGTTCAGGCGCCTGCAAGCGGCGTACAAGCGGTCGTCCGCCTCCCGAAAGCGGCGTGCAGGCGGGCGCGCCTATCACTGAGGTGCAACCCCGGCAGCACCCGTCCTCGAATGTGGGGGAACCGAAATGCGTCGCTCCATCCGTAACCTCCTCGCTCTCGCCGCCGTCGGCACCACCGTCGCCCTCGGCATCCCGGCGGTCGCGACCGCCGCGAGCGCCACCACCACCACCACCGCCGCCGCCGCCGCCGGCGCGGCCACCGCCTCCGCCGGCAACCCCTACTGGGGCCCGTACTGGTCGAAGAATCGGCTCGCCAAGGCCAACGGCTACATCGACGTCTACTGGGACGACGACACCTCCAACAGCGTTCGCATCACGGGCAAGCTGTGGGACCTCGACAACCGCAACGAGCACCAGGGCGGCAAGTGCGCGTACGTGAAGTTCCGCTTCCAGGACCTGGACGACGCGGACGACGTCTCGCCCAGCTTCAAGTCGTACAAGTACTGCGGGGCGGGCGGCTCCAAGAGCTTCAGCGTCCAGCGGCACGACCTGCGGAGCGTTCAGGTCCAGGTCTGCCAGATCGGGCTGTACGGCAGGTACCCGACGAAGTGCGGCTTCTGGTACTGGCTCGGCGGCGACCGCCTCTACGACAACTGATCCCCTTCAGGCACGCGCGGCCCGCCCCCTCGCTGGGGGCGGGCCGTGGTGGTTCTCAGGTGGACCACTCGCCGGTGTCAGCGACGGATCGCCCGGCCGGGCAGCGCGTCGAGGACCGGCTCGCCGTCGCGCACGACGTGCCGCCCACCGACCAGCACGTGCGCGTAGCCGGTCGAGGGCCTGGTGCTGTCCGCGTAGGTGGCCTGGTCACTGACCACGCCGGGGGAGAAGACGACCAGGTCGGCGTCACACCCGGTCTGCACCCGGCCCTTGCGCCGCATGGCCGGCACCGACTCCTCCAGCACCCGCGCGGGCAGCAGGCTGCACCGGCGCACCGCCTCGATCAGCGACAGGCGTCCCGTCTCCCGGACGTAGCGGCGCAGCACCTTGGAGAACGTGCCCGCCGTACGGGGATGGGTGACGGCCCCCGGCGGCAGCGGCCACGCCATCGGGTCCGGCCGCTCGCCTCCCGTCCACGTCAGCGGCATCGCGTCGGAGCCGATCACGGTGTCCTCGCCGAGCAGCGCGCGGTCTATGACGGCGACGTCCGCCGGGACGTCCTCGTCGAGGAAGTGAACGATCGCCAGGCCGCCCGGGTCGGTGGCGCGCAGCTCGCCCAGCCGCGCCGCGTCGGCCACCCGTTCTCCTGTCGGGGCGTAGACGATCGAGTCCGGCCGGATGTCCCTTCTGCCGAGCAGCTCGGCGGCGAGGAAGGTCGCGCCGATGCCGGTCATGCCCGCGCCGTACGGGTAGGCCTCGGTGGACACCCGCGCGCCCTCGGCGCGTACGCGCTCGATGAGGGCGAGCACCCGGTCGACCTGGCGCAGGGACGTGCTGTTGACGTGGCAGTAGTGCATGTGCGCCCCGGTGGCCGCCGCGGCCCGCGCCACCTCCGTCGCGCCGTCGATCGGGGTGTCCGGCGTCTGCTCGACGAGGTCGCGGGCGTGCGTGTAGGTCGGCACGCCCGCCTCGGCCGCGAGCCCGGCCACGGCCAGGTACTCCTCGGGGGCCACCCGCGGGGCGTAGCCGACGAGCATGCCGATCCCCAGCGCTCCGGCCGCGAGGTCGGCGCGGATCAGCTCGAACAAGGCGTCGAGCCGGCGCGGGGTCGCCGCCCGCTGCCAGGCGGGGTTGCCGAGGTGGCTCAGCCCCGCGGCGAGGCCGCCGCCGAGGGGAAGGCCGCCGACGGCCGTCATCCTGGCCTGGGCCCAGGAGGCGGAGAACCCGTAGTTGAGCGGTCGCCCCTCGGCGGCGGCCGCGTCGTAGGCCTCGCCGACCGGTGCGACGCCCGCCTCCAGGTCGAGGGCCGTGGTCACGCCGTCGAGCGCCTGGAGGCGGTGCCCGGCGACGGTGTGGGAGTGGCTGTGCAGGTCGATCCAGCCCGGGGCGAGCACCAGCCCGGAGACGTCGAGCGTTTCGCGTCCTTCGAGCGGGCCGGGCGACACCGCCGTGATGGTCGCGCCGGTCACCCCCACGTTCGCGACCGCGTCGTGGCCGGTCTCCGGGTCGAGCACTCTGGCTCCCGCCAGTACTAGATCGTGGGTCTTGGCCGTCATGCGGCGAGCCTAGGGACGACCCGGCCGCCCGGCTTCGTCCGGAACGCCGAAAAGGGCGGGCCCTCTTGTCCGCCCGGCCCATCACCGGGGTCTAGTGCCCCTCCCGCCAATTTTTGCCCCGTCGCGTCGCCCAGGGCGGCACCTCGCTGCGTTGACGCCCCACCCACGAAAAGTCCTCGCAGGCTCGGACTTTCCGCGGGGCCCGGGATTGTCGGCCGTAGGCTCCGCTACGGCCTCCTCCTCCGCCTTGCGATGCACCACCCTGGATCACCGCTCCGTCCGGGCAAACCTTGCCGGTCACGGCACTAGGAACCCAGGAACAGCCGTTGGCGCCGAGAATGATCTTGTCTCAAGCTCCCAAAACAGCTGTGAGCTAGATCACGGTTGAGGTTGACCTTGGGTCAGGGTGGAAGCTCGGCGCAGCGGGTCGACGCCGACCCGGACATACGGATCCGAAGGAGTAAACCACCATGACGATCACCCTTTCCGTGCCGGAGGCTGCGGCCGGGCAGGATCGCCCTGAGCTGCAGAAGGCGATCGAGGAGATGGTCGAGTCCGGTTTCGTCGGGGTGTCGCTGCGCGTGCACGATGAGCGGGGCGAGTGGGCCGGCAACGCCGGGGCGGCCGAGCTGGGCGGGACCGCCAAGCCGCCGATCAACGGGCACGTCCGGATCGGCAGCAACACCAAGACCTTCACCGCGACCCTGGTGCTGCGACTGGTGGCCGAGGGCAAGGTCGGGCTGGACACCCCGGCGGCGGACTACCTGCCCGAGTTCGGGCTGGACCGGCGGATCACGGTGCGGATGCTGTTGCAGCACACCAGCGGGGTGTTCAACTTCAGCGGCGAGGTCTACGACGACGGGACGGTCGTGCCGGGGATCCCCATCCCCTACGGCACCACGGGCCAGGAGTGGGTGGACAACCGGTTCAAGGCCTACCGGCCGCAGGAGCTGGTGGAGCTGGCGTTGTCCAAGCCGGCGCGGTTCGAGCCGGGGACGGGTTGGAGCTATTCCAACACCAACTACGTGCTGGCGCGGCTGCTGATCGAGAAGGTCACCGGCCGCACCTACGCCGAGGAGATGCAGCGGCTGATCCTGGGGCCGCTCGGGCTGTCGGGAACCGTGGTGCCGGACGCCTCGCCGGAGATCCCCGAGCCACACGCCCACGCCTACTACCGCTACGAGGACGGCGGCGAGCAGAAGACGGTCGACATCACCCGCCAGAACCCCTCCTGGATCTCCACCGGCGGTGACATGATCTCGACCCCCCGCGACCTGCACACGTTCATCTCCGCGCTGCTGGGCGGCAAGCTCCTGCCGGCCCCGCTGCTGGCCGAGATGTGCACCCCGAGCCCGACGGGCATCCCGAACATGGACTACGGCCTGGGCGTGTTCGTGCTGACCACGGACGGCGGCGGCACCGTCATCTCCCACAACGGCGGCTCCGTGGGCCACGCGGCGCTGATGTACAGCAGACCCGACGGCAGCAAGACCCTGACTGCCGCGCTGAACTGCGTGGACGACGCCGACCTGTCCATCGCGGCAGCGTTCCAGAAGGCCCAGCAGAGGCTCCTCAACGAGGTGTTCTAATCCGGCTCAGCCGACGGGCTGAGCACCTGTGACCCGTACGCCTCAAGGGGCCGCCCCTTCCGGTCGTGCACCAGGGAGAACGCGAACGGGGCCACGCCGAGCTCGACGAGCTCGGCGTGGCCTGTCCACATGCTCGGCTGTGGTCTGCCGGGTCGCCGAGCTCGAGCACAAGGCAGGATTGCGCGGATGAACGGAGTCACGATCGGGCAGGCGGCGGCATTCGTCGGCGTCACGGTGAAGACGGTGCGGCACTACCACAAGCTTGGCTTGGTGAAGGAGCCGGAGCGCGACAGCTCCGGCTACCGGCGGTACGGATCGGCCGAGCTGCTGCGGCTGGTGCAGGCCCGAACGCTGGCCGCCGCCGGGGTGCCCCTGGCCGAGATCGGACCCCTGCTCGACGCCGACCCCGCGCTGTTCGCCGCCGCGCTCGCCGACGTCGAGCGGCAGCTCACCGAACGGATCGAGGAGTTGATCGCGCGGCGTGACACGCTGCATCGGCTTGCCGATGGTGACCGGGCTCTGCTGCCCGACCGCGCTGTGGCGCTGCTGGAGCGGATGTCCGGCCTCGGATTCCCCGCAGACGAGGTGGCGGCCGCCAGGGAGGGCTGGGTGCTGGCCAGGGCACTGGTCCCCGAGGGCTTCGACGACTACCTCACCCATGTCGAGCACGCCCTCGAAGACACCCGGTTCGTCGCCTTGATCAAGCGCGCAACCGAAGCCGCGGCCTGGGAACCGAACGACCCGCGCATCGTCGAGCTCGCCACCGCCATGGCCGACCACTTCCTCGCCAACCCCGCACACCTGAAGATCGTGACCGGTCTGCAAGCCCGGACCGAGGCCGCGACCCGGTACAAGCTGATCGCCCTCCACGGCGAAGAGCAGGGATCGGCCGCGGCGCGGGGGGTCACGCTCGTGGAGACCAAGCTCCGCGCCGCCGGCGTCCATATCCCCAGACCAGACACCCACTGACCGCGCCGCGCCCCGGTCTTTCGGCCCGGCGACCGGCTGTGACGATCTCGGGCTGCGGGCCGGCGTCGATGTTGATCAGGGTGCTCCTGCGCGACATCCTCGACAGCGAGCAGGACCCCGCCGAAGCCGTCAGCGGGCGAGCCGGCCGAGCAGGCAGGACGCGGCGGTGATGCCGGCCGCCGCGGCGGCGAGCAGGACCAGGAAGTCCAGCAGCAGGTGCGAGGGCGTGCCCAGCAGCAGGCCGCGCAGGGCGTCGACCTGGTAGCTGAGCGGGTTGACCGCGCTGACCACCCGCAGCCAGTCCGGCATGACGTCGACCGGGTAGAGCGCGTTGGACCCGAAGAAGAGCGGCATCGTGATCGCCTGGCCGACGCCCATCAACCGGTCGCGGGTCAGCACGATCCCGGCGATGCTCATCGACAGGCAGGAGAAGAACGCCGAGGCCAGAAGTACGGCCGCGGCCACGCCGAGCAGGCGCAGCGGGTTCCAGGTCAGGGAGACGCCGAGCAGGGTGGCGAGCACGAGGACGACCGCCGCCTGCATCAGGGACTTGACCCCGGCCGCGAACGCCTTGCCGGTCACCAGCGCGGCCCGCGGGGTCGGCGTCACCAGGAGCTTGGTCAGCACGCCCGAGTCGCGCTCCCAGATGATCATGATGCCGTAGAAGATCGCGATGAACATCGCCGACTGGGCGATGATCCCGGGCGCGAGATAGTCCAGGTACGGCACGCCTCCAGTCGGGATCGCCCTGATACGGGTGAAGGTCTCGCCGAAGATCAGCAGCCACAGGGCGGGCTGGACGGCGCGCGTGTACAGCTCGGTCCGGTCGTGGCGCAGCTTCTGCAGCTCCACCAGGCACATCGCGCCGACCCTGGCGGGCAGCACCAACCATCCGGGACGGGCGCGGGGCGTGGTGAGCAGCGGGGCGAGCCCCAGGGCCGCGGCGGATTCAGCCGAGGCGGGAGGCCGTCCGGCGGGTGCGACGGACATCACGGAAATCTCCCCCTTCTTCGCTCGCGTCGAGGTCGCCGCCGACGACGTCGCGGAAGACGTCCTCCAGCGTCGGTGCGGCGTCGTCCCCACGGCGGTCGCGCAGCGCGGCCTTGAGCCGTTCCGGCGTGTCGAGCGCCTGGACGCGCCCGGCGTGCATGAGCGCGACGCGGTCGCAGTACTGGTCGGCCTCGTCCATGTAGTGCGTGGTGACCAGCACCGTCATGCCCGTGGCGGCCCGGATCGCGGTGATGTGCTCCCACACGCCGGTGCGCGCGATGGGGTCGAGCCCGATCGTCGGCTCGTCGAGCATCAGCAGGCGGGGCGCGCTCACCAGGGCCTGGGCGAGTTCGAGCCGCCGGATCATGCCGCCGGAGTAGGTCCCGACCATCCGGTCGGCGGCGTTGGCGAGGCCGACCGCCTCCAGCGCGAGCGCGACGCGCTCCGCCCGCTCGCGGCGGCGCACGTCGAACAGCCGGGCGAAGAGGGCGACGTTCTCCCGTCCGGTGAGGCTCGAGTCCGCGGAGAGCTGCTGCGGGACGTACCCGATCATGCGCCGGACCGCCATCCGCTCCCTCGCCGCGTCGTGGCCGAAGACCCGCACCGTCCCCGGTGGGACCGGCAGCAGCGTGGTGAGGCAGCGGATCGCGGTGGTCTTGCCCGCGCCGTTCGGGCCGAGCAGGCCGAAGACCTCGCCGGAGGCGACGGTCAGGTCGACCCCGTCCACGGCCCTCGTACGGCCGAAGGAGTAGCGCAGCCCGTGGCAGGAGACGGCGTCGGGGGCCACCGCGCCGGTGGGCACCGCGCCGGTGGGCACCGCGCCGGTGGGCACGGCGCCGGTCCCCGTGGTTCCGGGCGTCATGGTTCCGGTCGTCAGGGGAGCGGGTGTGACAGTTACGGTCGTCACGGGATCGGGTGTCACGGGGTCGAGTGTCACGGTCCCTCCACTTCCTCGTGCAGGCTCTCGGCGAGCCTGCGCAGCGCGGGGAGCGCGGCGGCCAGGGCCGCCCGGTCGTTCTCGCCGAGCCTCCCCACGTGCTCGCGGACGAGCGCGGTCCGCCGGTCGTGCCACGCCCGCAGCCGTGACTCGGCCTCGGGTGTGGCGAGCAGCCGGGCGGTCCGCCGGTCGTCCGGGTCGGTCTCCCGGACCAGCAGGTCGGCCGCCGTGAGCTGGTTGACCAGCGTGGACACCGAGTTTCCGGCGAGGTAGAGCTCCCTGGCCGCCGCCGACACACTGATCCCCGGATTGGCCAGCGCCAGCTGGAGCAACTCGACCTGGGCGCCGCGCAACCTCGGTCCGGTCAGGCCGCCGCGCACTCTGCGCCGGATGAGCCGCTGGATGCCGGACAGGACATCGGCAAGGGCGTCAGGCGGGTCTGTTATGCCCGTTATGTCCATATTGAAAGGATAGCTCTGTGTACGAGGTATTGATAGAGGGGATGGCCTGGCCACGTCACTCCCCGCCGTACCTCGGCGGGCGCGCCGTACAGTCCCGCACGGTCCCGCACGGTCTTCGCCGTGGAGCACGATCCGTCGTCGTCCCGCGTTGACATTCCTCGAACGCTTGGTCACGGTGAGACTCCTGCGATTAGGGTGGAGGAAAGGCGAACGCGTGGACGGGACGGAGAGCGAAGACGCGGCACTCGCGACCGCGGCGCTCACGGCCAAGGAGACGAGGGCCCTCGTCCAGGAGGCCAAGCTCGTCCTCGCGGACGCTCGGACGCTGCGCGCCGACGACGCGCGTGCCCTCGGCGACGTCGGACAGGCGTTGTCCGCCGTACGGGCACGTTCGGCGCGGGAGGACCTGGGGTCGATTCCGATATCGCGGGTCAGGGACGTCACCGAGGGGCGGCTGGGGCTCGGGGCGCTCGAGCACGCCGGATACCGCACGGTCCTGGACGTTCTCGACGCGACGCCCTACGCGCTCCAGCTCGTTCCCGGGATCGGGGCGCGTACGGCGGCGCAGGTGCAGGCGGCGGCCCGGCAGATCGCGGAAGCGGCGGAGCAGACGGTGGCGGTCCGGATCGACGTCGACGATCGGACTCCGGAGACCACGGATCTGCTGATCGCCCTGAACGTCCTGGTCACCGCGGGCCCCGATCTCGCGCGAGCGCGTGACGCGGCGACGGACGTCGAGAAGCGGCTGACCGTGCTGCTGCCCGCCGCGCGACCGGCTCGCGGCTGGTGGCGGATGCTGCTGGCCGGCAAGGAAGGCCGCGGCCGGGCGCGGGAGGCCGTCGCCCAGATAGGGAGCATTCTCGCGGCGGCGAGAGCCCGCGGCACCCGGCTGCTGATCAACCAGGCGACCGTCGACCTGCTCCGCCCGCGAGTCACCGGGTTCGAGGCGTGGGCCGACTTCGAACTGCGGGCGTCCGAGCACTACAGCCTGCTCACCGAGGCCGCGGGCCTGGAGCCGGATCGCGCTGCCGCCGAAGGCTTCGTTCCCGACGACATCTCCTCCCAGGTCAAGGCCCAGCAGCTCGACGACACCCATCGCCGGGTGGCCCTGCGCGGATACCAGTCGTTCGGAGCCCGGTTCGCGCTCGTCCAACGCCGGGTGATCCTTGGCGACGAGATGGGCCTGGGCAAGACGGTCCAGGCCATCGCCGCTCTCGCGCATCTCAAGGCCCGAGGCGGCAGGCATTTCCTCGTGGCCTGCCCGGCCAGCGTCCTGATCAACTGGGTGCGCGAGATCGAGGAGCGCAGCACACTCAGGGCCCATCCTCTGCACGGCCCGGACCGTCTCGCGGCGGAGGCGGGCTGGCTGCGCGAGGGCGGCATCGCCGTGACCACCATCGACATCCTGCACCGGGTCGAGGTGCCCGCCGGATTCACGATCGAGATGCTCGTCGTGGACGAGGCGCACTATGTGAAGAACCCGGCGGCCCGCAGGTCGCAGGCGGTCGCCGAATGGTGCGACCGCACCGAACGGGTGCTCTTCATGACCGGCACTCCGATGGAGAACCGCGTGGAGGAGTTCCGAAGCCTGGTGGGCTATCTCCAGCCGGAGCTCGTCCCCCATATCCGGGGGAGCGACGCGGCGGCGGGAGCGGAAGCCTTCCGCAGGGCCGTCGCGCCGGCTTACCTGCGCAGGAACCAGGAAGACGTCCTCACTGAGTTGCCCGATCTCGTCCAGGTGAACGAGTGGGAGGAACTCGGCCCGGCCGACCTCACCGCGTACCGCGAGGCCGTGGCGCGGGGGAACTTCATGGCCATGCGTCGCGCCGCGTACGCCTCTCCGGCGGCGTCGGCGAAGCTCCAGCGGGTGCTGGAACTCGTGGAGGAGGCCGCCGGGAACGGCCACAAGGTGGTGGTCTTCTCCTTCTTCCGGGACGTCCTGGCCGTCGTCCGCGGTGCTCTCGGCGGCCGCGCCCACGGGCCGATCTCCGGGAACGTCCCCGCGGCCCGCCGCCAGCGGATCGTCGACGACTTCACGGCGGCACCGGGGCATGCCGTGCTGCTCAGCCAGATCCAGGCCGGCGGTGTCGGGCTCAACCTGCAGGCCGCGTCCGTTGTGATCATCTGTGAACCCCAGGTCAAACCGACCATGGAAAGCCAGGCCGTCGCCCGCGTCCACCGGATGGGGCAGGTGCGCAAGGTCCTGGTGCACCGCATCCTCGCGGCGGACAGCGTCGACGAGCGCATGCTCGAGATCCTCCGCGGCAAGGCCCGGCTGTTCGACGCGTACGCCCGGCGGAGCGACCTGGCCGAATCCACGCCCGACGCCGTCGACATCTCCGACCAGACGATCGCCCGGCAGATCGTCGAGGAGGAGCAGCGGCGTCTCGGAGTGACCCCGCCGGTTCCGGGCGCGTCCCCGCCGATCACGCCGCCTCGGGCCGAGGGCACGGTCTGTCCGGACAGCGGGAACGTGCCGTCACGGTGGTGACGTTTCACCTGCGCTGACGCGTGGAGGCGACCGCGTTCTCGCACATCCTGATCCGGGCATGGGAGAACACACAATCGGGGACTATCATCTGATGGAATCATCGGATGATTGGTATTCCCTCAGGAAGCAAAGGCGGTGGCCATGACGCTGTGGGACCAGATCCCCGACGCCGACCCGGAGGAGACGGCCGAATGGCGCGAGTCCCTGGAGGCGCTCGTACGGGAGGCGGGCCCCGACCGGGCACGCTATCTGATGGGGCGGCTGCTCGACACGATCGGAGCGCCGACGGTCCCCTACCTCAACACCGTTCCCACCGCTGAGGAGCCCGCGTACCCGGGCGACCTGGCGATCGAGGAGCGCATCGCGGCCTACGACCGGTGGAACGCCGCCGCCATGGTGACGAGGGGCAGCAAACTCGGCCTCGGCGGCCACATCTCCACCTACGCCTCGGCGGCCTGGCTGTACGAGGTGGGCTTCAACCACTTCTTCCACGGCACCGAGGACCAGGTCTACTTCCAGGGCCACGCCTCGCCGGGCATCTACGCCCGCGCGTTCCTGGAGGGGCGGCTCACCGAGGCCCAGCTCGACCGGTTCCGCCGGGAGGCCGGCGGGGGAGGGCTCCCGTCCTACCCGCACCCGCGAGCGATGCCGGACTTCTGGCAGTTCCCCACCGTCTCCATGGGGCTCGGCCCGCTGAACGCGATCTACCAGGCCAGGTTCAACCGCTACCTCGCCGCCAGGGGGATCAAGGACACCTCGGGCGGCCACGTGTGGGCCTTCCTCGGCGACGGTGAGATGGACGAGCCCGAGGCGACCGCCGCGCTCACCCTGGCCGCCAGGGAGAAGCTCGACAACCTCACCTTCGTGATCAACTGCAACCTCCAGCGGCTCGACGGGCCGGTACGCGGCAACACCCGCGTCGTACGCGAGCTGGAGAACGTCTTCCGCGGCGCGGGCTGGAACGTCGTCAAGGCGCTGTGGGGCACGGAATGGGACGGCCTGCTCAGCCGCGACGTCGGCGGGCTGCTCGCCGCCCGCCTGGGCGAGGTGCCCGACGGGCAGTTCCAGACCTTCGCCGCCTCCGACGGCGCCTACATCCGTGAGCACCTGTTCCGGGGGCTGGAGCACCTGGCCGCGCCGTACGGCGACCAGGAGCTCGAACGCCTCGTCGGCGGCTCGCGCGCCGGACACGAGCCGCGCAAGGTCTACGCCGCCTACCGCGCGGCCCTGGACCACCACGACGGGCCCACGGTGATCCTGGTGCAGACCGTCAAGGGGTGGACGCTCGGCTCGGGCTTCGAGTCGCGCAACGCCAACCACCAGATGAAGAAGCTCACCCAGGACGAGTTCCGCGCCATGCGCGACCGCCTCGACCTGCCCGTCCCCGACTCGGCACTGGACGGGGACCTGCCGCCGTACCTGCAGCCCGGCCCCGAGGAGCGCCGCTACCTCGCCGAGCGGCGGAACGCGCTGGGCGGCCCCGTGCCCCGCCGCGCCACCGTGTCCGCCCCGCTGCCGCCGGCGCCGGACCGGCCGTTCGAGGCGCTCGCCAAGGGCGGCGCCACCGTCGCCACCACGATGGCCTTCGTCCGCCTGGTCAAGGACCTGATGCGGGTGCCCGAGACCGGCGCGCGCTGGGTGCCCATCGTCCCGGACGAGGCCCGCACGTTCGGCATGGAGTCGCTCTTCCCCACCGCGGGGATCTACTCCCCGCTCGGGCAGAGGTACGACGCGGTCGACCGGGAGCTGCTCCTGTCGTACAAGGAGTCGGCGACCGGGCAGATCCTCAACGAGGGCATCACCGAGGCGGGCTGCATGGCGAGCTTCACCGCCGCCGCCACCAGCTATGCCACGCACGGCGAGCCGGTGATCCCGTTCTACATCTTCTATTCGATGTTCGGCTGGCAGCGTACGGCCGACCAGATGTGGGCGCTCGCCGACCAGATGGGGCGCGGATTCCTGATCGGCGCGACCGCGGGCCGCACCACCATGACGGGGGAGGGGTTGCAGCACGCCGACGGCCACTCGCAGCTCCTCGCCTCGGCCAACCCCGCGTGCCTCAGCTACGACCCCGCCTTCGCGTACGAGGTCGGGGCGATCGTCCGCGACGGCCTGCGCCGGATGTACGGCGAGGCGGCGGAGGACGTCTTCTACTACCTCACCGTCTACAACGAGCCGATGCCCCAGCCGGCGATGCCCGAGGGCGTCGAGGAGGGCATCGTGCGCGGCATCTACCGCTACTCCTCCGGAGGCGGCCAGGCGCAGATCCTCGCCAGCGGCACCGCGATGCACTGGGCCCTGGAGGCGCAACGGCTGCTCGCCGACGACTGGGGCGTGGGCGCCGACGTCTGGTCGGTCACCTCCTGGAGCGAGCTGCGCCGTGAGGCGATGGCCGCGGAGCACGAGCGTGTGCCGTACGTCACCGCCGCCCTGGGCGGGGCGGACGGGCCGGTTGTCGCGGTGAGCGACTGGATGCGGGCGGTCCCCGACCAGATCAGGCCGTGGGTCGAGCAGGAGTGGGTGTCGCTGGGCACCGACGGGTTCGGCCTGTCCGACACCAGGGAGGCGGCCCGCCGCCACTTCGGCGTGGACGCGCGGGCAATCACGGTGGCGGTGCTGCGGGCGCTCAAGCCCGAGCTCGCCGAGGAGGCCGCGCAGCGGTACGCGTCCGCCTGACCGGCGGCTCTCCCGGCAGGCGGTGGCCGACCGGCTCCCGCCTGCCGGCTACTGCCGCGAGCCGAGGTGCGCCCGGATGGCGTCCATGACGTCGTCCGGGGAGGCCGAGCGCGGGAAGGCCGCCACGACCACCTGGTCCTCGCCCTCGCGCGGACCCTCCATGTTCTCCAGGTGCCGGAACGTCCTGATGACGTACTGCAGGGCGTGGTCGAGCGGCTCGAACGGGTCGTAGGAGCCGCCCGCGCGCAGCCAGCCGCGCAGCACCTGGTTGTGGGCGGCGACGACCGACGAGGCCATCAGCTCGGCGCGCAGCGGGGCGTCGGGTGTCCCGGCCAGCCAGTCGCCGACGTACTCGCGGAACAGCCGCTGGTAGCGTGCGACGCTGGCGATCTCGCGGTGCCGCAGTGCGGGCACCCGGCCGACCAGGCGGTAGCGCCGTAGCGACACCTCCGCGTCCTCGACGTAGTGCGCGAGGACGATGCGGACGGCGTCGCAGATCGCCACGATCGCGGTGTCCGCGGTGGAGGCCCTCAGCCGGGCCTCGACCTTCGCCAGCAGCGCGTCGTGGTCAGGGAAGATCACCTCTTCCTTCGACCGGTAGTACCGGAAGAAGGTGCTGCGGCTCACGCCGGCCCGGGCCGCGATGTCGTCCACGGTGGTCTCGTCGTAGCCGCGCTCGTTGAAGAGCCCAATCGCCGCGTCGGCGAGGCGCTGGCTGGTGGGCGATCTTGCCATCGGCCCATTCTCCCTGATTGGCGAACCTTGTCGAATGCTGTGAGACTCAGTATCGTACGATTGAAACTCAGTCTCAAGAGGTGTGGTGATCAATGGATCTGCACAGTACGGCGGGCAAACTCGCCCATCTCGAAGACCGACGCGACGAGGCCGTGCAGGTCGGATCCACCGGTCGAGCGGCCGAGAAGCGGCGCGCCGAGGGGAAGCTGAGCGCCAGGGAACGGATCGAGCGACTGCTCGACGAGGGCTCGTTCGTCGAACTGGACGCGCTCGCCAAACACCGCAGCACCGCCTTCGGGCTGGAGCGCAACCGCGTCCCCGGCGACGGCGTCATCACCGGATACGGCACGATCGACGGCAGGAATGTCTGCGTCTTCGCCCAGGACTTCACCTTCCTCGGCGGCAGCCTCGGCGAGGTGTATGGCGAGAAGATCTGCAAGGTCATGGACCTCGCGGTGAAGACCGGATCCCCGATCATCGGCATCAACGAGGGCGCGGGGGCGCGCATCCAGGAGGGCGTCGTCTCCCTCGGCCTGTACGGAGAGATCTTCCGGCGCAACGTGCACGCCTCCGGCGTGATCCCCCAGATCTCCCTGATCATGGGCGCCTGCGCGGGCGGCCACGTGTACTCGCCCGCGCTGACCGACTTCACCGTCATGGTCGACCAGACCTCGCACATGTTCGTCACCGGCCCCGAGGTCATCAAGACCGTCACCGGCGAGGACGTCACCTTCGAGGAGCTCGGCGGCGGCCTCACCCACAACACCAAGAGCGGCAACGCCCACTACCTCGCCCACGACGAGGACGACGCGCTCGAGTACGTGAAGGCGCTGCTGTCCTACCTGCCCCAGAACAACCTCGACGAGCCCCCGGTCTTCGACGAGGAGGCCGACCTCGAGGTCAACGACGTCGACCTCGCGCTCGACACGCTGGTGCCCGACTCGGCGAACCAGCCGTACGACATGCGGAACGTCATCGAGTCCCTCCTCGACGACGGCGACTTCCTCGAGGTGCAGGCGCTGTTCGCGCCCAACATCATCATCGGCTTCGGGCGGGTGGAGGGCCGGCCGGTCGGCGTGGTCGCCAACCAGCCCATGCAGTTCGCCGGCACCCTCGACATCAACGCCTCGGAGAAGGCCGCGCGCTTCGTGCGCACCTGCGACGCGTTCAACATCCCCGTGCTCACGCTCGTCGACGTCCCCGGCTTCCTGCCCGGCACCGACCAGGAGTGGAACGGCATCATCCGCCGCGGCGCCAAGCTCCTCTACGCGTACGCCGAGGCCACCGTCCCGCTGATCACCGTGATCACCCGCAAGGCGTACGGCGGCGCCTACGACGTGATGGGGTCCAAGCACCTCGGCGCCGACCTCAACCTCGCCTGGCCGACCGCGCAGATCGCCGTGATGGGCGCCCAGGGCGCGGTCAACATCCTCTACCGCAAGGAACTCGCCGCGGCCGACGACCCCGAGGAGCTCCGTGCCAAACTTGTCACGGAGTACGAGGACACCCTGGCCAACCCCTACCAGGCGGCCGAGCGTGGCTACGTCGACGCGGTGATCGCCCCTCGCGAGACCCGGAGGGAGATCGTCCGCTCGCTGCGGCTGCTGCGCGGCAAGCGGGAGGGGCTGCCGCCCAAGAAGCACGGGAACATCCCGCTGTGAGCGAGCTGCGCGTCGTCAAGGGCGAGCCATCCCCGGAGGAGCTCGCCGCGTTGGTCATGGCGGTCGCCGCGCGCGCGGCGACCGCTCCGGCGCCCGTGCCCGCCCCGCCACGTCGCTGGGCCGCCCG
The DNA here is from genome assembly GCF_001528665.1 of Microtetraspora malaysiensis. GTDB lineage: Bacteria > Actinomycetota > Actinomycetes > Streptosporangiales > Streptosporangiaceae > Microtetraspora_A > Microtetraspora_A malaysiensis. Next base: position 98,319 of record NZ_BBYJ01000012.1, on the reverse strand, counting down.
TCACCACATGATGCGCCGGCCCCTCGCCGCCGGTCCCGGAGCCTGGCGCGATTCGAGCTGGAAGCTTGGAGGACTTCAGTGAGCAACTCTCCCGTCCTGCGCAAGGTGCTCGTCGCCAACCGCGGTGAGATCGCCGTGCGCGTCGTCCGCGCCTGCAAGGACGCCGGAATCGGCAGCGTGGCGGTCTACGCCGACCAGGACCGCGACGCCCTGTTCGTGCGGATGGCGGACGAGGCGTACGCGCTCGGCGGGGCCAGTCCGGCGGAGACCTACCTCGACATCGAGAAGATCCTCGACGTGGCCCGCCGTACCGGCGCCGACGGCGTCCACCCCGGGTACGGCTTCCTCGCCGAGAACTCCGCCTTCGCCCAGGCCGTCATCGACGCCGGCCTCGTCTGGATCGGCCCCCCGCCCTCCGCGATCGACGCCCTCGGCGACAAGGTGCAGGCCCGGCACATCGCGCAGAAGGTGGGCGCGCCACTGGTCGCCGGCACCAGCGACCCCGTGTCCGGCGCCGACGAGGTCGTCGCGTTCGCCCGCGAGCACGGCCTGCCCATCGCCATCAAGGCCGCGTACGGCGGGGGCGGGCGCGGGCTGAAGGTCGCCCGCACCCTGGAGGAGATCCCCGAGCTCTACGAGTCGGCCGTCCGCGAGGCCGTCACCGCGTTCGGGCGCGGCGAGTGCTTCGTCGAGCGGTACCTGGACCGTCCCCGCCACGTTGAGACCCAGTGCCTGGCCGACCGGCACGGCAACGTCGTCGTGGTCAGCACCCGCGACTGCTCGTTGCAGCGCCGCCACCAGAAGCTCGTCGAGGAGGCCCCGGCCCCCTTCCTCTCGCGCAAGCAGATCGCCACGCTGTACGAGTCGTCCAAGGCGATCCTCCGCGAGGCCGGCTACGTCGGCGCCGGGACCTGCGAGTTCCTCGTCGGCCAGGACGGCACGATCTCCTTCCTGGAGGTCAACACGCGGCTCCAGGTCGAGCACCCGGTCAGCGAGGAGGTCACCGGCATCGACCTGGTCCGGGAGATGTTCCGGATCGCCTGCGGCGAGGAGATCGGCTACAAGGACCCCAAGGTCCGCGGGCACTCGATCGAGTTCCGGATCAACGCCGAGGACGCGGGCCGCGGCTTCCTGCCTGCGCCCGGCACGATCACCCGCTGGCAGGCCCCCTCCGGCCCCGGAGTGCGGCTCGACGCCGGGTACGACCAGGGCGAGACGGTCCCCGGCTCCTTCGACTCGCTGGTCGCGAAGCTCATCGTCACCGGCCGCGACCGCACCCAGGCGCTGGAGCGCTCACGCCGCGCGCTGGCCGAGTTCGTCGTCGAGGGCATGCCGACCGTGCTGCCCTTCCACCGCGTGGTGGTCGACGATCCCGCGTTCATCGGCAACGGCAAGAGGTTCGGCGTCCACACCCGCTGGATCGAGACCGAGTTCGACAACACGATCGCCCCGTACGCCGGGGACACGGCGACCGCCGAGCCCGGCGCCGTCGAGCGCATCACGGTTGAGGTCGGCGGCAAGCGCCTGGAGGTCGTCCTGCCCGCCGGGCTCGGAGCGACCGGGGCGGCCGCGTCGGCCCGGCCGAACGGCGGCCGGCCGAAGCGCGCCGGCGGCTCCCGCAAGGCCGGCGGCGCCGCGGCGAGCGGCGACGCGCTGACCTCGCCCATGCAGGGCACGATCGTCAAGGTCGCGGTCGAGGACGGCGCCGTCGTCACCGAGGGCGACGTGATCGTGGTGCTTGAGGCGATGAAGATGGAGCAGCCGCTGACCGCGCACAAGGCGGGCACCGTGACCGGGCTCTCCGCCCAGGTCGGGGCGGGTGTCACCGCCGGGTCCACGATCTGCGAGATCAAGGACTAGCGCCGAAGCCGGGTTGCGCGTCCCCGGCGTGCCGGACGACTGGTTGTCGTCCGGCACGACGGGGGAGCGCCGGGGGAGCTATGGCCCCGGTGCCTGCGCGTCCACCCGTTCGCCCGGTGGCCGGGGATCAGGCCCGGCGGAGGCGGCGGACCGGAGACGTCAGCAGCAGGGCCGCGCAGACCGCGAAGCTGACGCAGGAGGAGACGAACAGCAGGCCCCGAGGGCTGACGATCTCCGAGACCGGTCCCACCAGTGCCTGCCCGACGGCCATTCCGGACACCGATCCGGCGATCTCGTAGGCGGTGACCCGGTTGAGGACGTCGGGGGCGACCTGGGTCTGGACGCTCGTCGACCACATCACCGACCAGAACGCCAGGGACATCCCGCCCAGCAGGTGGCCCGCCATCAGCAGCGGCAGCGGCAGTTCCAGCGCCACCGTCAGCGGGATGAACCCGAACCCGAAGATGGCCGCGCCACCGGCGGCGAGCGGTCGTGACGGGCGGAGCCTGATCGCGATCAGCCCGCCGAGAACGGTGCCGGAGCCGAGGCCGGCCATCACCCAGCCGTAGGCGGCGTCGCCGAGGCGGTCGCCGATCAGGCGCGAGGCCAACGGGATGTAGGGGCCGAAGACCAGGATGCCGAAGAACACCCAGATGAGGATCACCGACCACATCCAGTTGCGGGAGCGGAACTCCAGCCAGCCGCGGCGCAGGTCCACCATGACCGTCGAGCGCTCCTTGGCCCCGGCGGCCGGAGCCAGCCGGATGAAGGCCAGGCACAGGCCGCTGAGCAGGAAGGTTCCCGCATCGACCGTGTAGACGGCGCCCGCGCCGGTCAGCGTCATCAGCAGGCCCGCGAGGACGGGCCCGCCGAGCTGGGTGGCCGCATCGGCGATCTTCAAGGTGCCGTTGGCGCGCTGCGGGTCCTTGGCGACAAGGGGGACCATGCCGTTGACGCCGGGCTGGAACATCGCGCTTGCCGTACCGGACAGGAACGAGGCGGACAGCAGCAGCCAGAGCGGCGGGGTGCCGGTGAAGAAGGCGACGGCCACCGCGGTCTGGGTGAAGATCCGGATGATGTCCGCGCTGACCATCATGGTCCGGGCGCCCAACCGGTCGGCGAACACTCCGCCGAACGGGATGAAAAGCACAAACGGGGCGGTACAGATGGCCAGCACGTAGCCGACGCCGGACACCCCGTATATCGCTCCGACGGCCAGCACGGCCGCGACGGGCATCATCGCGTCACCGAGCAACGACACCGCTCTGGCGCCGAAATATAAGACGAAGTCCCTGGTCCAGAGCCTGGCCGGGGCGGCGAGGGACTGTTCGCAGTCGTAAAGCGCGGTCATTTCCTGAACTCCATGACCACCTACTGTGGACATCCCACAGGCCCGGCACAGGTGTCCACAATGACATCATTAGGTACATTTATGCCATGCTCATGAAGCGCCGCGTGGTCGCCCTGCTCAGCCCGCTCCAGGAGCTGTATCCGGTGACCAGCGCCTCCGCGGTCTTCGGCTACCACGGCCCGGACATCCCCGAGCATTACGACTTCACCCTCTGCGCCGAACGCCCGGGGCCGGTCCGGACGACCATGGGCGTCGACATCATCGTCGAGCGCGGGCTGGAGGCACTCGCCGAGGCCGACACTCTTCTCATCGCGGGCTGGTGCTCAACGGTGGAGGTCTCCTCCGATCTCGGCGCCGCGATCCTCGCGGCCCACGCCCGCGGTATGCGGATCATGGCCATCTGCTCGGGGATCTACATCCCGGCGAGCCTCGGCCTCCTGGACGGCCGCGCCGCCGCCACCCACTGGGAACAGGCCGCCGAGATCGCCGCACGCTTCCCCCGCGTCCGGCCCGACGCGTCCGTGCTCTACGTGGATCACGGCGACGTGGCGACGGCCGGTGCCACCGCCACGACCATCGACCTCTGTCTGAACCAGGTCCGGCGCGAGTACGGCGCCGCCCTGGCGATGCGCATCGGCCGCCAGTTGTCGGCCGCCCCGCACCGGGAGGGCTGCCAGCGCCAGTACCCCGAACTGCCGACCACCGGCCCGGTGCCCGATTCGCTCGCCCCGCTGCTGGACTGGATCACCGCCAACCTGGACCGGCCGCTGACGATCGAGGACATGGCGGCCCGTTCCGGCCTGTCCTGTCGTACCTTCAGCCGTCACTTCACCAGCCAGCTCGGCATCTCCCCCGGCCGCTGGCTGCTCGACCGTCGCATAGCCGGTGCCCGCGCCCTCCTGGAGGAGACCGACCTGTCCGTCGAGACCATCGCCCAGCGCGTCGGCCTGTCCTCGGCGGTGAACCTGCGCCGCCGCTTCCACAACGCGCTGAACACCACGCCCGCCGCCTACCGGCGCTCCTTCCGTTGAAGCGGCCGTCCCCGGCGCGGACGCGGGCGCGTCATGGACTTGAAGAAGTTTTCAATTGGCTATCATGGCGTGTGACGAATTCTCGTTGTCAGCCGGTTCCGCACCAAGGAACGGAGACGTGCATGTGTGACGTCGCCGGGCCGCGCGCACCTCGACGAGCAGCTCCTCCGCCGGGGGCGGATGGCCGCAGGGGGAGGTGCTGATGCCCGTTCCCCTCTACCAGGCGAAGGCGGACTTCTTCCGCACGCTCGGCCATCCCGTACGGGTCCGGGTCCTGGAACTTCTCCAGCACGGGCCCCTCCCGGTGCGCGATCTGCTCGCCGGGATCGAGGTGGAGGCGTCCAACCTTTCGCAGCAGCTCGCCGTGCTGCGGCGGGCGGGTATCGTGACCTCGACGCGCGAGGGATCCACCGTCGTATACGCGCTGAGCAGCAACGACGTGGCCGATCTGCTGCGAGCGGCGAGACGCATCCTGACTGACATGATCGCCGGACAGGGCGAGCTGCTGGCGGAGTTGCGAGAGGCGGAGCATACCCGGCCCGGGTGATCGGGCCCCGCACGTCGTACGGAAGGCGCGGCGCACCCGCCGAGGGACCTCGGGGCCGCCGGTGCGCCGCGTCGCGACCCCCAGCGGACCCGCCCGGTCCCACGGGTGCGAGCCGTACGCCGTGGACAAACCTATGCCCAACACCTAGACGGTGTGGGAAATTGCATAATTCTTCAAATGATAGAGAATAGGGCGAAGCACGGCCTGTGTGACGGGAGGACGATCAATGGGGCGGGGTCGGGCCAAGGCGAAGCAGACGAAGGTCGCTCGCGAGCTCAAGTACGCCAACCACAACATGGATCTCGAGAGGCTGCGCCAGGACCTCGGCGTGGTCGACGAGCCCATGCGTGATGACGAGACCGATGCTCCCAGTGATGGTGCAGGTCAGGCGTAGGCGCGGAGAAGGACCGGTCCCTCGCGGGGACCGGTCCTTCCGCTTCCTGGTGCCTTCATGACGTTCTCCCCGCCGCGGGCCACCGCCCCCGGCGTGCCGGGCAAGGTCCGGTCCAGGCTTCGGAACCTGGCCCTGCTCGAAGCGGCCAACATCCCCTTTCAGGCGTGGGTCTGGTTCGGGGTGGCCGGCCTGCCCGTCACGGCGGCGAACGCCGTGGGATTCGTGCTGGCCGCGCTCCTCCTCGTCCAGGGGTCGCTGTACTGGAGCGCCAAGCTCCGCCAGTTGCGAAGGCCGGGCCCTCTTCCGGGAGTCCGCGGCTTTCTGATCGCGAGAGTGGCCGATGTGCCCCTCCTGGTGGCCGGAGTGGCGTTCACCGCGTACGCCGCGGCCGCTGGCCCCGGGCGCGCTTCCTGGCCCGGCGTGGCGTTCGCTCTCCTCGCGGTGCTCGAATACGTCAACTACTTCCATGTTCAGCTCATGCACGACACCGAGGCCGATCTCCGCAGGTTGGTGGCCGCCGGGTTGCGCCCGTCGCACTTGGCGCGGGATCTCGCCCGCGCCCGGCGGGGGTGACGACCGCCGGGTCCGGCCTCGGCGACCCACGACGGCAGCCCGCCGGGAGTTTTCCGGCCGACCGGGTTTCTTGTGGTGAAAGCTCTTCCAGTGGGGCCTTCGCGCTGACAAATAACATGAAGGTGGGTTTGGGTGGCGGCTTTTCGCGCAACCCGCCTGGCATATTTCTGGCGCAGCCATCGCATCACTGGTGAGTGGCCGGTGGCGAAGTGGCGTCTGCCCTTTTTAGGGAAGCCACTCCTGGAGCCCGGCGAGATGCCCGAGTTCCGACTCGACGCGCTGCCTGTCGCCGGAGGTGAGCTCCAGACCGCGCAAATCGGCGGCCCATGGATCGGTGGGCTCGCCGAGGACCGTGGCCAGATCGATGAGGTGGCACAGGGCGATGGCCCGCTCGACCACCGGGGCGTCCGCGCCGTGCCTGCGCACCGCCGACTTGAGCGCGCGGAAAGCCTGCAGGTCATCATTCTTGAACTCGCGCAGAATCCGGGCGTTGTCGAGCGCCTTGGCCAGGCCGGTCAGCTTCTTCGAGCCGCCATACTCCAGTTCGGCCGGCTCGTCGCGCTGGATGAACATGATCGAGTTCCCGGACGGATCGATCAGCGTGAACCGGGACGCACCTGGCCGGTAGCGGGTGATCCGCGGCAGGCCGGAACTCAGCACCTTGCCGTGAACCCGGCGCATCGCCGCGACGAACGCCGCGTGATACGGCGCCACGGCGTCGACCAGGACCAGGCAGCCTCCGGACTGCTCCCGGGCCGGATCCAGCCCTTCGGGCGCCGGGCCGAAGTGCAGGTGGAATCCGCTCCATCGCAGCGCCAGATAGACATAGGGCTTGCTCTGCTTGTAGGTCGCCTCGAACCCCAGCGCCTCATAGAAGGCCAAGGTCTCTTCCACCGACGCGCACGGCATCAACGGCACCGTCGTCTCGTTCGGCCGAACCGCGATCTCACTCACGTCATTCCACCTTCCAGGTCGTCCGGCGATGCTCGCACCCCGGAGCGAACCTCGCATATGGATCGTTCCACTCCGATTAGGACGCGGGTTGGTGTAAGCGGGCATCCGTGACGTCGGTTCGAACTGCAGGCGGGTAAATCCGGCTCAGGGTGAACTTCCGTTTCGCCTAACAAGATGGCGACATTCTGGAATGATCGCGGGGCATACCTCGCGTTCTTCCAGACTGATGGACAGTGACTGATGCCCCCCATGGAGAAAATCACCGCCTTTATGGCGGATCATCCAGTCGGTACCGCTGTTATCTGCGTATTCGCCCTGATTATTCTGATTTTGGGGTATTTTGCGCTCCGGGCCGCTTGCCGGACAATCATCACCCTTTATCGGCGTTTCGCCGCGCCGCGTCCCCCGGAGGACATCCTCACGATCGTCGCCGCGACCATCGCCACCGGCGTTTCCGCCCAGGGCATGTGGCGCTTCTCGGGCGACGTCCTGGGCTTCGACGGCCCCCTTCGTCTTCTGCTCTTCGCGTTCATCGAAGTCGCCGTGATCACCAGCGCCGTACGGGCCCGCCGGAACATGCGGGAGAACTACTCGGCCGGCATCGACGGAATCGCCGTATGGGTGTTCACCTCCCTGTCGGCGGTGCTGTCCAGCATGGACGCCCGCAGCCTGCCCGAGGCCCTGTTCCGGCTGGCCGCCCCGCTCGTCGCGGCCTGGCTCTGGGAGCGCGGCATGGCGATCGAACGGCACCGCATCACCGGACGGGCCCGCATCAACTGGCGGGTCACCCCTGAGCGGGTCATGGTCCGCATCGGGCTCGCCGAGGCGGGCGACCGCACGGCCGGCGAGGTGGACGCGCACCGCCGGCTCACCCGCGTGGCGCTGGCCGCCAAGCGGGCCCGCGCGCTGCGCGCGGCCGGAGCGTCCGACCGGAAGATGCGCGCCGCGCTCCGGAAGCTCGACCGGGCGATGGACCAGGCGGTGGAGCACACGGGACTGGCCGTGGACTCCGAGCGGCAGGAGGCGCTGCTGTCCCAGATCGGGGCGCTCTACAACACGTCCGCCCTGATCGACCTGAGCCCGCCCGTCCCGTGGGCGCCCGAAGAGGAGGAAAAGCAGGCGGAGCAGGCCGCACGTCCCGTGCACGCCGTGCTCCTCGCCGCGGGCGCGCCGCTCCTCGACGACGAGGACGACGAGGAGGGGGGACGTGAGGCGGTAGAGCCGGCCCCTCCGGTCGACACGGCCCAGCGCGCCGCGCTGATGCGCGCGGCCCGCCAGTACTGGGACAGGGAGATCGAACGCCGCTTCGTGCCCCGCGCCGCCGACATCGCGCACGAGATCGGCATCCCGCTGGTGACCGCCCGCGAATATCGCGCGCTGTGGAAGCTGGAGCCCAAGGCCCACGCGCTGCTGGAGGCCGCGTACAACGAGCACGGGATCATCGACACCGGGACGTTCCCGGCGATCACCACGCCGGAGAGCGTCGTGACGGTGAACGGTTCCGCGGCGAGCCGTTGAGCCGGGGAACGGCGACGCCGTGGCGGGCGTAGGCGATCAGTAGCGGCGGGCCCAGCGCGGCTCGACGCTCGTCCAGGCCTCCTCCCAGCCCTTCCGGTTGAGGCGCCGCATGGTGCGGCGGAGGAGGCCGACGAACATCGCCAGCACCGCGACGAGCCCGGAGAGTGCCGCGAGGGCGACGATCACGGTCGCCATGATGATCTCCAGAGCGCCGGCGGGCTCCCGGGACGGCTCGTTGTGCGCGTCGACCCAGATGTTCACCTTCGTGCCGACGGTGGCGGCGCCCCTGACCGGGATCACCGCTTCGTGGAGCTTGTTGTCGGACGTCTGCCAGCGGGCGCCGGCCCGGAACTCGGCCGTGCCGCCCAGCCGCGACCCCTGAGCGGGGGAGGGCTGCTCGTACAGCGTCGCCGTCACCTGGTGCTTGCCCGCGTTCTCCGTCTGCGCGGTCACGTACGCCGTGCGGGCGGCGAGGTACGTCCCCGCAGGAATGATCGCGGTGAAGAGGATGAGCAGCGTGATGAGGATCGTCGATTCCACATGATCGGCCGCGCGGCGCAGGGGATTGTGATCCAGGCCGAGGAACCGGGCCAGTCTCGCTGATATCGGCGTATTCATCCCATACCTCCACACGTACCCGACCGTAGGGAACCGGCCGAGGCCCGGCACAGTGCTGATCGACCCGGCTCTGGAGGGACCTTCGTCCGTACCCGCCCGGCGCCGTGCCCCGGCTCACGCCGGGTACGGACGCGTCCGGCGCGGGCCGAGGCGCTTCCGGCAGGCCCGGGGGCGGATCAAGGGGAGAGTCGCGGCGATGGTCCTCGCGGTCCGGGACCTCAGACCCTGACACCACCCCTTACTCATGGTGATGTCATGGAGGGGAAGGCTCGCTGTGAAGGGAGTCGGAGATGGGTGCCATCGCACGCAGGGAGTCCGGATGGCCTTTCCCGGACCTGCTGGAATGGCTGGAATCGCCGCTGATGGGGCTGCGCTCGTCCGCCGAGCTGATCCGAATCGAGGACTACGTGGAAGGCGACCGGTACATCGTACGGGCCGAGCTTCCGGGCATCGACCCGTCGAGGGACGTCGACATCACCCTGACGAACGGGGTGCTCGAGATACGCGCGGAGAAGAGTGAGGAGATGAGGGAGCGCCGCCGCACCGAGTTCCACTACGGGTCGCTCTACCGCTCCATCACGCTCCCGCCGGATGTGCGGGAGGACGACGTCCAGGCCACGTACAAGGACGGCGTCCTCGAGGTGAGCGTCGGCCTGGAGACGGAGAAGAAGGCCGAGGGGCGGCGGATCCCGATCCAGCGGACGGCGGGCGAGGAACGCCCGCAGATCGGGGAGGCGACCTGATTCCGAGACGGACGGGGCGGGGGCGGGCGGGCTCCCGCCCTTTCCCATGTCACGGGAGCGGCCGCATGTCACGGGAACGGCGCCTTCCACGCGCCTCGGCCGTGAGCCGCGTACACGCCGGGGAGTCGCGCCGGGGAGTCGCGGTCAGCCGCGGCTCCACCGCGAGGTGTCGTCCACTTCCCACGCCAACTTGTCGACGACGTCGATCACGCCGTGGACCCGGCGGGCCATGGCGACCACGATCGCGGCGTCGCTGCGCCGGGTCGTCCACCCGGTCAGCGTGACGACCCCCTGACACACGTCCACCTCCATCCGCGAGCTCTCCGCCCACAGCGAGTGCCCGACGACGTCATCGCGCACCTCCTCGGCGAGGTCGGCGTCGGTGCGTACGAACACCCGGAGCATGTCCTGGCGGCTGACGATGCCGATGAGGACGCCGTCGGCGTCCACGACGGGCAGCCTCTTCACCCCGTGCTGGTCCATCAACCGGATCGCCGTGACGACGGAGGCGCCGGGCGGGACGGTCACCGCCGGGGACGTCATCAGCTCGGCGGCGGTCTCGCCGTGGGCGGTGTCCCTGATGCTGTGGTTCTTCTCGGTGAGGCGGTGCCGCAGGCGGGCGCGCAGCGGCGGCTGGTAGCCCTCCCCGTAGTACTGCTCCTTGAACTGCTCCTTGCGCAACAGGTCGGCCTCGGAGATGACCCCGATCACGTGGCCCTCGTCGTCCACCACCGGCACGGCGCTCACACTGTGCGCGATGAGCACTTCCGCGACGTCCTTGAAAGACGTGCCTCCGTCGACGGACACCACATGCGGGGCCATGACGTCCCTCACTTTGACGCGCATCACGTGCCTCCAAACACGGCCGGGAAACGATGGGAATGCCCGGGCACCATCCAAGTGGCGCCGGGCGACGCCGGGCAGAGGCCGGAAGTCCCGAAACGGAGGGCCCTTCGGACGTAGACCCATGCCCGCCCCCGGACGGGCCTCGGAGCGGAGGGGCGGCGGCACGCGGGTTCCCTCCTCTACGGCAGGAGCACGGCCGCGCCCTCGACGCGGTCGGCGGCGAGGTCGGCCAGGGCCCGGTCGGCGGCCGCGAAGGGGTAGGGCGTGGTCGCGACCCGGGGAGGGTGCAGCGCGGCGAGTTCGAGGAACGCCCGCCCGTCCGCGCGGGTGTTGGCCGTGACGCTGCGCAGGGTCCGCTCCTGGAACAGGTGGCGTTCGTAGTTGAGCACCGGGATGTCGGTCAGGTGGATCCCCGCCACGGCGAGCGTCCCGCCGCGGTCCAGGGCCGCGAGGGCGGGCGGCACGAGGTCGCCCACCGGCGCGAACAGGATGGCCGCGTCCAGCGGCTCGGGCGGTGGGTCCCATGCCCCGCCCGCCGACCGCGCGCCCAGCTCCAGGGCCAGTTCCCGCGCCTGCTGCGATCGCGTCATCACGTGTACGGCGGCGCCCTGGGCGATGGCGACCTGCGCCGTCAGGTGGGCCGAGGCGCCGAAGCCGTAGATCCCGAGCCGGCCCCCGGGCGGCAGGTCGGCGCGGAGCAGGGCCCGATAGCCGATGATCCCCGCGCACAGCAGCGGCGCGAGCGTCTCGGCGGCGTGATCGTCCGGCAGGAGGTACGCGAAGTCCGCCGGCACGGTGACGTACTCGGCGTAGCCGCCGTCGGCGTCCCAGCCGGTGTAGGTGGACTCCGGGCAGAGGTTCTCCGCTCCGCGCAGGCAGTAGCGGCAGCGTCCGCACGTCGAGCGCAGCCAGGCCACGCCCACCCTGGCGCCGAGCGGCGGGCTCTCCGCTCCGGGGCCGTGCGCGGTCACCCTGCCGACGACCTCGTGGCCGGGGACGGTCCGCGGCCGCCGTGGAGGCAGGTCACCCTCCGCCAGATGCAGGTCCGTACGGCAGACGGCGCAGGCCTCGACGCGTACGAGCAGCTCGCCGGGTCCGGGGGTGGGGACCGGGAGCCGTGCCCGTTCGAGGGGACGTGTGGCGATCGGGCCCGGACGGGCGACCACCCAGGCGTCCATGCCGGCGTCCATGCCGGTCAATCCTCTCGGCCCCGATCGCCGTGGCCGTCTCCGCCTCCGGCGACCCGGGCGACCGGGATGACCGTGATGCCGTCCTGGACGATCGGTTCGCCGAACACGCGTTTGACCACGGGTTTGTCCTGTGCTTGCTCGATCATCTGGATGATGTCCATCACGGCCCTTTCGCGGCGAATGTCCCTCTATTCATTCCCGCGTACGGCGACCACGAAAGACGGGAAACCGCACCTCCGGGCCCGGCCGGGTACACAGGGACCTGTGGGGTTTCGCGATGAAGGAGAGAAAAGATGATCATCGTTGGTGTCGACGGTTCCGGGGCGGGGCTGGAGGCCGCCGCCTGGGCGGCTCGTGAAGCGGCGTTGCGCGGTACTCCCTTGCGCGTGGTCCACGCGATGCCGAAGTGGGCGTCCGAGATGCCTCCCCACGGTCCGTACACGGACGTGGCGAGGTGGATGCGGGAAGGAGCCGACACCGTTGTCGCCGAGGCGTTGGACCGGATCGGGGAGCAGGAAGGAGATGTGGCCGTCGAGTCCGCCCTGCTGCCGGGGGATGCCCGGACCGCGTTGATCAAGGCGGCGGAGGAGGCGGAACTGCTCGTGGTCGGCAACCACGGGCTCGGCGGCTTCCGCGGGCTTCTGCTCGGCTCCGTGGCGCTCGGTGTGGCCGGAAGGGCGCCGTCCCCTGTCGTCGTGGTCCGCGCGCTCCCGGCGGAGGGCCGCCGCAGGATCGTGGTGGGCGTGGACGGGGCGCTGTCGAACGCCGGCGCCGTCGAGTTCGCGTTCGCCGAGGCCGCCCTCCATGACGCGGAACTGCACGCCGTCCACGCCTGGCGGGGGCTGGTCGCCGGCGGCTTCGAGGCCGCCGCGTCCGCGCAGGAGGAGGACGGCCTGCGCGCCATGCTGTCCGAGGCGTTGGCGGGCCCGGCGCGCCGCCACCCCGAGGTGAAGGTCACCGAGCACGTCGTCAACGGGCACCCGGTCGAGGTGCTGAAGGAGGCGTCGGCCGGGGCGGGGCTGCTCGTCGTCGGGTCCCGCGGGCGCGGCGACCTGGCCGGGCTGGTGCTCGGCTCCGTCAGCAACGCCCTCCTCCAGCACGCCGACTGCCCGGTGGCCGTGATCCCGCCGCCCCGGGAGCGGTGAGACGCGGGCGGGGGCGGGCCGGCTGTTCGCCGCCCCCGCCCCCGCCTCGGATTCCGTGGGCGACCCGAGAAGGCTCAGCTGGACCGGGCGGCCGCGGCGAACTGGGCCACGTCCTCGGCGCCGTCCTCGATCAGTTTGGCGGCCAGGTCGGACAGGGCGCGCCCTGCCGCCAGCTCGTCCCCGATCTGCGGCACCGGCCGGTCATGCGGGTTGCGCCGGGCGTGTGCCACGCTCTCGTGCCGGGTGCCGTCGCCCGCGTGTAGCACGGCCCGGGCTGTGGTCACCTGGTCGGTTTCGTCCTCGTCGATGAAGATCTCGACGTTCCACTCCTTGCGCTCCATAGTGAACACACCTCCCGATCTCAGCGTCCCCTCGGCCCATCGCGAACGGAAGGGGCTTTTGGCTTGGCATGTCGCTATTTGTAACTTTTGTGGAGAATTTACGGTCAAAAGCTGCTGATCCGGCGGCCGCTGATGGTGTGCGGCGCGATCCGGATGTACGTCTCGCGCGCGCCCCCGGCCCAGGGCTCCACCCCGGTGCCGGCCGCCTCCTCCAGCTCGTCCGCCGAGACGCGGTGCGCGGGCCCCTGGACGAGGACGCTCCACCCCTCGCGGTTGACCTCGTCGATGTGGTCGACCTCGAAGCCGATCGTCAGCTCGACGCCTTCCAGTCCGGTGCGCACCGCTTCCTCCATCGGTCCGCCGTACTGGGTGCGGAAGACGATCGCGCCCTTGTAGACCTTGAAATTCACCGGGAGGACCGTCGGCCCGCAGGGCCCGCTGAAGGCGACCCTGCCCACGCCGCCCGGCTCGATCAGGCGCATGCACTCCTCGGGATCGAGCGCGTGCAGGACCGGGTGCGCCGTGGCCGGTCCCTGGCCGGGCGGCCGGTCCATGTCGGCGCCGAGCAGATCGTCCGTGGTGGTCTCCAGCGCCGCCGCGAGCCGCAGCAGCGCCTCCTCGGTGATCGAGGCGGCGGCCTCCTCGACGTACTCCACGAAACCGGGAGCCATGCCCGCGCGCTCCGCCAGCTCCTCACGGCTGAGGCCCAGGCGCTTGCGGTGGTGGGCGATGCGGCGGCCAAGATCACCGGGCGAGACCGTTCGGCGGGACATCGGCTCCCCTTCCTTTGTCGGGGGTCATGACACCTTCAGAAGCGACGGTACGCCGTACCCGCCGCCGTCGTCGCGATACCCCTGCCCCGGCCGCTTATACCGCCCTGAGCGGGGCATTCTGGGACCTAAGCCCCGCGTGCGGAGGACGTACGCCGCTGCCCGGGGGCTCCGCCCCGGGCGGACCCTGGTCGGGAGCGAGGGAGCGGCAGCGAGGGAGGACGCCATGTCCGTCACGGTCAGAGACGTCATGGGACGTGTGGCCATCGCGGTCCAGGAGGACGCGGGCTTCGCCGACATCGCCGCCGCGATGGAGAGGTACAGGGTGGGCGCGGTTGCGGTGATCGACGCCGAGCGCCGGCCCGTCGGCGTCGTCTCGGAGGACGACCTGCTGCTCCGCGAGACCGGCGCGCCCGGAGGACCCGGCGCGCTCCTGGACCCGGGCAGGCGGCGGCGCGAGCACCGCAAGGCGCTCGGCGTCACCGCCGCCGAGATCATGAGCACGCCGCCGGTGACCGTGACCCCCGGAACCCCCGTACGGGTCGCCGCGCGACTGATGCACGAGAAGCGGATCAAGCAGCTCCCCGTGATCGACCCGGTCACCGGGCGCATCGTCGGGACCGTCCACCAGTCCGATCTGCTCCGGATCTTCAACCGCCCGGTGGAGGACATCCGCGCCGACATCGCCGAGGTGATCGGGCACCAGGCCGACCCGGAGTGCCTGGACGTCCTCATCGAGTGCGGCATGGTCACCATCCGGGGCAGGGTGCACAGGCGCTCGCAGATCGCCCACCTCGTCGAGGCGGTACGCGCGGTCGAGGGCGTGATCGGCGTGACGACCGAGATCACGTTCGCCAAGAACGACCTCGTGGTGCCGCCGCTCCACTGACCGGCGGCGACGCCGGGCGCCCCGGGCCCCCGTCACTCGCCGCGGTCGACCTTGAGCCGTGCGGCCAGGGCCGCCGCCTGCGTGCGGCGCTGCATGTTGAGCTTGCTCAGCAGGTTGGACACGTAGTTCTTGACGGTCTTCTCGGCCAGGTAGAGCCGCTCGCCGATCTGCCGGTTGGTCAGCCCCTCGCCGATCAGCTCCAGGATGTGCCGTTCCTGCTCCGACAGCGCCGCCAGCGGGTCACGCTTGTCGGCCTGCTCGCGCAGGCGCTGCAGCATGCTCGCCGTCGTCTGCGGGTCGAGCAGCGACTGCCCCGAGGCCACCGTCCGCACCGCGCCGACCAGGTCGGAGCCGTGGATCTGCTTGAGCACGTACCCGGAGGCCCCGGCCATCACGGCGTCGAACAGCGCCTCGTCGTCGGCGAAGGACGTCAACATGAGGCAGGCCAGCTCGGGCATCCGCGAGCGCACCTCCCGGCAGACGTCGACGCCGCTGCCGTCGGGCAGTCGTACGTCGAGGACGGCGACATCCGGCTTGAGCGCCGGGATGCGGGCGATCGCGGACTCGGCCGTTCCCGCCTCGCCGATGACCTCGATGTCGTCCTCGGCCTCGAGCAGGGCCGCCACACCGCGCCGCACGACCTCGTGATCGTCGAGGAGGAATACACGAATCATGTCATGCACGCTAGCGTCCGATCCGTCTGGATGGGTAGGCGGCCGGGACGAGGCCGGCTGTTCCCGTCGGGCGCGGGGCCGGAGGTCCCGCAATCATGGGACGTTCGGCCGCTGGGCGGGCGAGAGCCCAGTGGTGGAATGGAATTCACCGGCCCTAGAAGGAGACGCGCCATGATCGCACCCATCGTCGTCGGAGTAGACGGTTCCCCGCAGTCGACCGCGGCGGTGGACTGGGCCGCCGACGACGCGGCACGCCGGGGCGCGCCGCTGAAGATCGTGCACGTCCGTGAGCCGTGGTCGCACCGGTACCCCTTCCACGGCGTCGAGGGGTACGACCAGTCGCTCTCCGAGCACTGCGAGGGTGTGATCAACGCGGCCGCGCAGCGGGCGAGGGAACGGGTCCCGGGGCTCGCCGTCACCGCGGAACTGGCCTCCGGAACGGTCGTGGAGAAGATGAAGGCCGAGTCCCGGAAGGCCACGGCCATGGTGGTCGGCAGCCGGGGCATGGGCGGCTTCGCCGGGCTCGTGCTCGGCTCCGTCGGGTTGGGCCTGGCCGGTCACGCCGCCTGCCCCGTCGTGATCGTCCGCGGACCGGGCAAGGACGTACGCGGGCCGGACGAGGAGGCGGGGCGGGAGATCGTCGTCGGCTTCGACGGCTCCGAGCACTCCGAGGCCGCCATGCGGTACGCGTTCGAGGAGGCCGAGCTGCGCGGGGTCCCGGTGCGGGTCGTCCACGCCTGGCAGGTGCCCGCGTTCACCCCGTTCGGGGTCGGCTACACACGGGCGCTGGAAGAGGTCTTCGACCAGAGCGCGGACACGGCCCGCCGGCGGATCGCGCCGTGGCGCGACAAGCACCCCGGCGTGCAGGTGGAGCAGTCCTTCATCTGCGGGCACCCGATCGCGGTCCTGTCGGAGTTCTCGCGCCGGGCCGACCTGCTCGTGGTCGGGTCCCGGGGCCTCGGCGCGTTCGGTTCCGCCGTGCTGGGGTCGGTCGGCCACGGCGTCCTGCACCGGGCTCACTGCGCCGTCGCCGTGGTGGGCGGGGGAGAGGAGGAGCGATGAGCGTGGAGGACCTGACCGCGGAGCAGATCATGACCCGCGTGCTGGTCACGGTCACCGCGGAGGAGTCGCCGCTGATGGCGTGGGAGCTGATGCGCCGCGCCGACGTCCACCACCTGCCCGTCGTGGACGACGCCTGCCACGTCCTCGGTGTCCTGACCAGGGAGGACGTCGCCGCCACCTGGTGCGGCGGCGGGCCGGACGAACACTCGCGCCGCCAGGTGCGCAGCCTCCTCGGCCGGCGTCGCCTGCCGAAGGTGGGGCCGGGGCAGACACTGTCGCGGATCACCTGCGTCATGCTCGACGTCGGCTGCGACGCCGTACCCGTCGTGTCCGCGGCGGGCAGGTTGCTCGGCCTGATCACGGTCAGCGACGTGCTGAAGGCGGTGTCGGGCCGCGCCGCCCGCGACGAGGAGCAGGGCCGGACGCGGGAGCGCGGCGGCGAGGTGCGGACCGGGTTGTTCCACCTCAGCCCCGTCCTCCCGCCCGACTGACCGGTGCCGCGGCGTGCCGGCGCCGTCCGGGGACCAACGGCGCGCCCCGCACCGACCTTCGGCCCTGACCGTTCTCCGTGCGTGTCCGGAGACTGATCACCGGAGGTGATCTTGATGGCACGGGTACTGGTCGCGTACGGCTCCAAGATGGGGGCCACGGCCGAGATCGCGGAATGGATCGGCCAGGCGCTGCGCGAGGAGGGCCACCAGGCCGACGTCGTCGCGGCGGCGGACGCCCGCGACGTACGGGAACACGACGCGGTGATCCTCGGGGGCGCGCTCTACGCCCGGCGGTGGCACAAGGACGCCCGGAGGTTCGCGCTCCGTCACGCGGCGACCCTGCGGGCTCTGTCGGTGTGGCTGTTCAGCAGCGGCCCGCTGGACGGCTCGGCCGTGGAGGAGGACATCCCGCCGACGCCGAACGTCGCCCGCTGGTGCGTCCGGCTGGAGGCTCTCGGCCACGCCACGTTCGGAGGGCGGCTGGCGCCGGACGCCGCCGGCTTCCCCGCGTCCGCGATGGCCAGGACCATGGCCGGGGACTTCCGCGACCGTGGCCAGATCACGGCGTGGGCGAAGGCGGTCGGCCGCGAGCTGGGGTAGGAGCCCCACATGGGGCACCTTCCGGCATACGAGCCGATGACGGCCCGGCTGGGGGAGCTGCCGCCGGAGCCGCAGGACGCGTTGTTCGGTTTCGAGATGAAGTGGGACGGCGTGCGGGCCCTCGGCTACGTCGAGGACGGGCGGCTGCGGCTGCTCTCGCGCAACGGGCTGGACGTCACGGTCGCCTACCCCGAGCTGGGGCCCCTCGCCGGCGCCGTCGCGGACGAGGCCGTGCTGGACGGGGAGATCGTCGCGTTCGGACCCCGGGGGCTGCCCAGCTTCGCCGCCCTCCAGCCGCGGATGCACCAGCGCGACCCGGTCAAGATCAGACTGCTGGCGCGGGCCACTCCGGTGACGTACCTCATCTTCGACATCCTGCACGCCGGGGGCCGGCCGGCGATCCGCCGGCCGTACGCCGAGCGGCGCGAACTGCTCGACCGCACGGTGGCGGCGGGGGAGCGCTGGGACGTGCCGCCGTACTCCCCCGGAGGCGGCGCGACCGCCTTCGAGACCAGCCGCGAGCTGCTCCTGGAGGGCGTGGTCGCCAAGCGGCTCACCTCGACGTACCAGCCGGGGCGGCGCAGCGCGGACTGGATCAAGATCAAGCACTTCCGCACCCAGGAGGCGGTCATCGGCGGGTGGAAGCCCGGCGAGGGCAGGCGCGCCAAGGGCATCGGCTCGCTGCTGCTCGGCGTCCACGACCAGGAGGGACGGCTGGTCTACGCCGGACACGTGGGGACCGGGTTCACCGAGGCGATGCTCGCCGATCTGGGGGCGCTGCTGGCGCCGCTCACCCGGGAGACCAGCCCGTTCGCCGACGAGGTGCCACGCGGGCACGCCCGCGACGCCCGCTGGACCGACCCCACCCTCGTCGGCGAGGTGCGGTACGCGGAGTGGACCGCCGACGGCCGGCTCCGCCACCCGAGCTGGCGCGGCCTGCGGCCGGACCGCCGCGCCGAGGACGTGGTCCGCGAGCCCGGCTGATCGGCGGCCCGCCCGTACGGCGACGTCCGGGGCGGCGATCGGCGCGGCGACCCGGGCGGTGGGACCGCGCCCGGTCACCGACTCGCAGCTGCGTCACAGTCGAGACATAACCTGGATTCTGTCGAGTCCGTTTCCGTGCCCGGCGGTCCGCGAACTGAGGCGTTTGATGGCGGCGATGACAACCCAGACCTCGAAGCGTCCACACGACAGGCTGCCCACCGAGGTGACGAGCTTCGTCGGCCGCCGCCACGAGGTGGCCGAGGCCAAGCGGATGCTGTCCCACTCCCGCATCGTGACGTTCACCGGCCCCGGCGGGGTCGGCAAGACCCGGCTCGCGCTCCGGATCGCCGCCGACGTACGCCGGGCCTTCCCCGACGGTGTCTGGCTGGTCGAGCTGGCCGCGCTGGACGACCCCGGCATGCTGTGCCAGACCGTGGCCGAGGCGCTGGAGATCCGCAACCAGTCGTCCCGCCCGTGCTCGGACGTGCTCGCCGACCACCTCAGGGACCGGCAGGCGCTGCTGGTCCTGGACAACTGCGAGCACCTGCTGCAGGAATGCGCCGTGCTCGCGGAGAAGCTCGCGCGGGCCACCGCCGACCTGCGGATCCTCGCCACCAGCCGGCAGGCCCTGGGCGTCGCCGGGGAGCAGACGCTGGCCGTGCCCGCGATGTCGCTGCCCGACATGGACGGCGCCGTCCTGCCGCTGGAGACGCTCACCCAGTTCGACGCCGTACGCCTGTTCGCCGAGCGGGCCTCCGCCGTGGTGCCCGGATTCGCCGTCACCGAGGCCAACCACGAGACGGTGGAGCGGATCTGCCGCACGCTGGACGGCATACCGCTCGCGCTCGAACTGGCCGCGGTGCGGCTGCGGGCGCTCTCCCTCGACCAGCTGCTCGACCGGCTGGACGACCGGTTCCGGCTGCTCACGGCGGGATCGCGCGCCGTGCTCCCGCGGCACCGCACGCTGCGCGCGCTGATCGACTGGAGCTACAGCCTCTGCACCGAGCAGGAGCGGCTGCTGTGGGCCCGCGTGTCGGTCTTCGCCGGGAGCCTCGACCTGGAGGCGGCCGAGGAGGTCTGCTCCGGCGACGGGATCGCCAGGGAGGACGTCCTCAACCTGGTGATCGGCCTGGTCGACAAGTCCATCCTGATCCCCGACGAGCACGGCCCGGCGATGCGGTACCGGATCCTGGACACCATCCGCCAGTACGGCAGGGAGCGGCTGGAGGAGACCGGCCAGGAGGACGCGCTGCGGCGACGGCACCGGGACCACTACCGGGGCCTGGCGGCCGAGGCGGACCGGCTGCTCTTCGGGCCGGACCAGGTCGCCTGGTTCACCCGCCTGCAGCACGAGCACGCCAACCTGCGCACGGCCCTGGAGCACTGCTTCGGACAGGGGGAGACCCGCACCGGCCTGGAGATGGCGACCGACCTCCTCTACCACTGGACCACCGGCTACTACCTCAGTGAGGGCCGCGGCTGGCTGGGGAAGGGCCTGGCGGCGGAGACCGAGCCGAACCCGACCCGGGCCAGGGCCCTGTGGTGCGCGTCGTGGCTGGCGATCATCCAGACCGAGATCGCCGCCGCCGACGACATGCTGGTGGAGGCGCGCGCCATCGGCGAGCGGCTGGAGCTGGCGCAGGTCCTCGCGTACGCCGCCCTCTTCTCCGGCATGATCGCGATGTGCCGGGAGGCGCCGGCCGAGGCGATCGCGCTGTACGAGGAGGGGGTGCGCCGCGCCCACGAGATCGGGGACCCGGTGGCCGAGGCGCTCGCCCGCAACCGGCTCACCCTCGCCCGCTCGGTCGTCGGCGACTCGGACGCGGCGATCGCCGAGGGGGAGCGGTGCGTCGCCCTGTGCGACGCGTACGGCGAGCAGTGGCACCGGGCGTACGCGCTGACGGCGCTCGGGGTCGAGCACTGGCGGCGTGGCGACGACGCCCGCGCCGCCGAGCTGGCCGAGGAGAGCCTGCGGTTCAACCGCTCCCTCGACGACATGCTGGGCGCGGGGCTCAACATCGAGGTGCTCTGCTGGATCGCCGCGGGCCGGCAGCAGTACGAGCGGGCCGGGCGGCTGCGCGGCGTGCTGGGGAGGATCTGGGAGTCCCTCGGCACGGCCCTGTCGAGCTACGCCTACCTGACGCCGTACCGGGAGGAGAGCGAGGAGCGGGCTCGCCAGGGACTCGGGGAGACCGGGTATCGCGCCGCGGTGCGCCGCGGCGCCAGGCTCACGTACGAGGAGGGGGTCGCCTACGCCCTGGGGGAGGCCCCGGAGGAGGAACGGGCGGAACGGCCCGCCGACGCCTCGCCGCTGACCCCGAGGGAGACGGAGATCGCCCAGCTCGTCGCCCAGGGCATGAGCAACAAGGAGATCGCCGCCACGTTGGTGATCGCGCAGCGCACCGCCGAGGGGCACATCGAGCACATCCTGAGCAAGCTCGGGTTCAGCTCGCGCGCCCAGATCGCGGTCTGGGTCCGCGAGCGCGACCACGCCGCCGGGGACCCGCCCCGGGAGTGAGCGGCGGCGCGGTCAGCGCCGTGCCGTGTCTTGGGCGGTGTCTCGCGCTGAAGGTGCCGGTCAGGGCGGGGTGCGTGCCCTGCCGGCGCGGCGGATGAATGGGGACGGGCGTCACCCGGGCAGGGAGGGACGATCGGCCGGATCGGGCGGCGGCACGACGTCCCCGATGAGCTCCGCACGCGGCGGCCGGGAGGCGGGACACCCGTGGCGGTCGAACGCGAAAGCGAACTGTGATCGATGGGATGGGGGACAAGCGCGCGAATTCGCCCCGACGGCACCGGTAGCATCGGAAGGTAACCATCGGAAGGTGAGGTGCCGCGAGCGCGTCGCACTCCTGCGCGGCTCCGTCGGCCTTCTCATCCATCGGGAATCGAGCAAGGAGCTACCCGTGTCTGCCGCCCTCGAAATACGCATCACCCTCGCCGGAGCCGAGCGCGTGGTGGCGGCGGGCACGACGGCCGGGGAGGCGCTCGACGCCGACGGCCGGTCGGTCATCGCCGCCCGGGTCAACGGAGAGCTGCGCGACCTGGCCGCCGAGGTGGCCGACGGCGACGTGATCGAGCCGGTCGCCATCGACAGCGCCGACGGCCGCGCCATCCTGCGCCACTCCACCGCGCACGTGATGGCCCAGGCCGTGCAGGAGATCTTCCCGGAGGCGAAGCTCGGCATCGGCCCGCCGGTGGAGAACGGCTTCTACTACGACTTCGACGTCCAGGAGCCCTTCACCCCCGAGGACCTCAAGCGCGTCGAGAAGCGGATGCGCGAGATCGTCAAGCAGGGGCAGACCTTCCAGCGGCGCCCGGTCAGCGACGAGGACGCCCGTGAGGAGCTCGCCGCCGAGCCGTACAAGCTGGAGCTGATCGGGCTCAAGGGCGGCGCCGCGGACGAGGAGAGCGTCGAGGTGGGCGCCGGCCAGCTCACCATCTACGACAACGTCGACCCCAAGTCGGGCGACCTGTGCTGGAAGGACCTGTGCCGCGGTCCGCACCTGCCGACCACCCGGGTCATCCCGGCGTTCAAGCTGATGCGCAGCGGCGGGGCCTACTGGCGCGGCAGCGAGAAGAACCCGCAGCTCCAGCGCATCTACGGCACCGCGTGGGAGTCGCGGGAGAAGCAGGACGAGTACCTCCAGCTGCTCGCGGAGGCCGAGAAGCGCGACCACCGCAAGCTCGGCGCGGAGCTCGACCTGTTCAGCTTCCCGCCGGAGCTGGGCAGCGGCCTTCCGCTCTTCCATCCCAAGGGCGGGATCATCCGCAAGGAGATGGAAGACTACATGCGCCGGCGGCAGGCGGAGGCGGGGTACGAGTTCGTCAACACCCCGCACATCACCAAGTCGTCGCTCTTCGAGACCTCGGGGCACCTTCCCTGGTACGCCGACGACATGTTCCCGGCCTTCGAGCTGGAGGGCGTCGAGTACCGCGTCAAGCCGATGAACTGCCCCATGCACAACCTGATCTTCCGGGCGCGGGGGCGTTCCTACCGTGAGCTGCCGCTGCGGCTGTGCGAGTTCGGCTCGGTCTACCGGTACGAGAAGTCGGGTGTGGTGCACGGGCTGACCCGGGTGCGCGGCATGACGCAGGACGACGCGCACATCTACACCACCAGGGAGCAGATGGCCGACGAGATCAAGTCGCTGCTGAGGTTCGTGCTCAGCGTGCTGCGTGATTTCGGGCTTTCGGACTTCTACCTGGAGCTGTCCACCCGGGATGACTCCGAGAAGTTCATCGGCGACCCCGCCGAGTGGGACGAGGCCACCGAGGCGCTGCGCCAGGTCGCCACCGAGTCGGGGCTGGAACTGGTGGACGACCCGGGCGGCGCCGCCTTCTACGGGCCGAAGATCTCCGTGCAGGCCAAGGACGCGATCGGCCGCACCTGGCAGCTGTCCACCATCCAGCTCGACCTGAACCAGCCCAAGCGGTTCGGTCTGGAGTACCAGGCGGCGGACGGCAGCAGGCAGACCCCGGTCATGATCCACCGGGCGCTGTTCGGCTCCGTCGAGCGTTTCCTGGGCGTGCTCACCGAGCACTACGCGGGGGCGTTCCCTCCCTGGCTGGCCCCGGTCCAGGTCGTCGGCATCCCGATCGCCGACGCCCACGCCCCGTACCTGCAGGATGTCGCCAAGCGGCTGCGGGAGCGGGGCGTCCGGGTCGAGATCGACACGGCCGACGACCGGATGCAGAAGAAGATCCGCAACGCGCAGAAGGCCAAGGTGCCGTTCATGCTGCTCGCGGGTGACGACGACATCGCCAGCGGCGCGGTCTCCTTCCGCTACCGCAACGGCGAGCAGAAGAACGGGGTGTCGATCGACGAGGCGATCGCCGAGATCGTCGACGCGATCGACCGCCGCATCCAGGTCTGAGTCAGCGCCGGGCGCCGCTTCCTGCCACGGGAGCGCCGCCCGGCCGGCCGTCGCGAGCCCCCGCCGCCCGAAAGGAGCGGCGGGGGCTTTCACGTCCGGACGGCGGAGGGGTCAGGCCGCCTCGTCGTCCTCGGCGGCGCGGCCGCTGCGGCCCTCGCCCGGCAGGCGCACGTCGTCCACGGTCACGTTGACCTCGACGACCCGCATCCCCAGCATCCGGCTCACCGACCTGGCCACGTTGACCTTGACCTCGGCGGCCACGTCCATCACCACGTGCCCGTACACGATGACGATGGTCACGTCCACCGCCACCTGCTGGTTCTCGATCTGCGCGCGCACACCCTGGGTCGCCCGCTTGGAGCCGACGCCGATGCGATCGCGGACCGCCTCGAAGGCGCGCTCGAAGTCGCCGCCCAGGTCGGCCACGCCGGGGATCTCCAGCGCGGCGAGCGCCGCGACCTTCTCGACCACCTCGTCGGCGACCTTGATGCGGCCCTTGACGACGGACGCTCCCAGCAGGCCGGACCCGCCGTCGCCCGCCGTGTCATCGGCGATCTCCTGCGGGGCGCCCGGATCGGCCGGACCGCCGGCGGGCTCCTCGGCCCGCTCCTCGACCGGTTCCTCGATGGTGGCGACATCGGACATCTGAACACTCCTCGGAGAAGGGAAGATCCGTGGGCTCGCTCAGGACGTGATTCTGCCGGAAGCTGATGTGATTTATCCGGTATCTGCGGATGTCGCCGGAGCCGTAGACGACCCCCGCGATGGGCGGCAATATGCTGGCCCGCATGACGAACGAGCCGGAGCAGCAGCCGGGAGCGGGAGTGCCTGACGCGTTTGGGAGGCTCTGGACTCCGCACCGCATGGCTTACATCAAGGGGGAGAACAAGCCCAGCGGGTCGGGGCCAGGGGATGGCTGCCCGTTCTGCGAGATCCCCACGATGAGCGACGAGGACGGTCTCATCGTGGCCAGGGGCTCCGCCGTTTTCGCCGTGCTCAACCTCTATCCGTACAACTCGGGCCACCTGATGGTGTGCCCGTACCGGCACGTCGCCGACTACGCCGACCTGGACGAGGCGGAGACCGCCGAGCTGGCCGACTTCACCAAGCGGTCGCTGCAGGCGCTGCGCAAGGCGAGCGGCGCCCAGGGGTTCAACGTGGGCATGAACCTGGGCCAGGTGGCGGGCGCCGGCATCGCCGCCCACCTGCACCAGCACGTGGTGCCGAGATGGGGCGGCGACACGAACTTCATGCCGGTGGTGGGGCAGACCAAGGTGCTGCCGCAGCTCCTGCGTGACACCCGGGAACTGCTCGCCGACGCCTGGCCCTCCGCCTGAAACCCGACGGTCTCCCGCCCCTGACCCGAACGTTCGCTGAGCGGGGCGTGCGCGACCTCACTCGTACGGCCGCCGCCCGGATCAGGGGAGCTTGACCGTGACCCGCGCGGCGTCGCTCTCGTTGTTCAGCCGGTCGAGGGCGGTGACGAAGTAGTCGCCGCCCTCCTTGGCCGCGTACGCCGGGCTGCCCTGGGCCGGGACGAGCGCCACCAGGTGCCGGGCGTCCACGGTCGCGCAGCCGGCGTTCTTGCCGTCGGCCCGGTAGACGGCGTACGCCCGCGCACTGTCCGCCGGACTCCAGGTCAGCGTCCCGGCGGCGCTCTTCAGGTTCGCCGGCGTGGCCGGGGCGCCGGCCGGCAGGCCCTTGATCAGCGGAAGCAGCGCGGGCCGCGTGTATTGGTTCTTCTCCAGCCGGTCCAGCACGCCCAGCGGGTTGGCGGCCAGGCCCTTGGCGCTGAAGTAGACGTCGCCCTTCACCTCGGGGTAACGCCGGTTCACCGTGAGGTGGGAGGGCATCTCCGCCGGTTTCGTCCAGGCGGGGGTGTCCTTGGTGCCGACGCGATAGAGCGCCTGGCCGATGTAGAGATCGACGTCGGTGCCGCGCACCGCCTCGGCCCACCAGGGCACCAGCGCGTCGTAGTCCGCCGCGGCGAACCCGCGCGGCCAGTAGAGCTGCGGGATGAGGTAGTCCACCGACCCCGCCTTGATCCACGCCTTCGCGTCCGCGTAGATCGCGTCGTAGGCCGACATGCCCTTGGTGGCCGACCCATTGGGGTCGTCCGACTTGTTGCGCCAGATGCCGAACGGGCTGATCCCGAACTTCACGTACGCCTTCGTCTGGTGCACGGCCGAGGACACCTGCGCGACGAGCTTGTTGACGTTCTCGCGGCGCCAGTCGGCCAGCTTGACGCCCTTGCCGTACTTGGCGTGCGTCGCGGCGTCGGCGAACCGGGTGCCGTTGCCCGGATACGGATAGAAGTAGTCGTCGAAGTGGACTCCGTCCACGTCGTAGCGGCGCACCACGTCGGTGACGACCCTGGTCACCCAGGCGCGCACCTGCGGCAGCCCGGGGTTGTAGTAGAGCTTCCCCTCGTGGCTGACCGTCCAGTCGGGGTGGAGCCGCGCCGGATGCCCGGCCGGCAGCGTCGCCGGGGCCGCCGCCCCGTCCGCCGCGCGGTACGGGTTGAACCAGGCGTGGAACTCCAGGCCGCGCTTGTGCGCCTCGGAGATCAGGAACGGCAGCGGGTCCCAGCCCGGGTCCTTGCCGACGGTGCCGGTGAGGTACTTCGACCAGGGTTCGAGCGAGGAGCGGTAGATCGCGTCCGACTCCGGCCGGACCTGGACGAACACCGCGTTGAGCCGGCGCTGGACGGCGTTGTCGAGGATCTTGACGTACTCGGCCTGCTGCCGGGCGGGGGAGAGGCCGGGCTTGGACGGCCAGTCCGTGTTGTGCACGGTCGCGATCCACACCCCGCGCAGCTGCCGCTTGGGATGGGAGCCGCTCGCCGTGCAGGTCTCCGCCGCCGCGGCCGCCCGCACCGTCGTGGTCTTCTTCGGGGCGGGCTGGGGGCCGAACGCGTAGGCGGCTCCGGCGCTCGCCGCCGCGATGACCAGGCTCGCCAGAAGCGGGACGCGTATCGACCGCGGCCGATCCGGCGCGTCTTCCTCACTACTCGCCCGCATGCGGCGGCCCTCCCGTTTCGCCATGGGTCATCAGTGTGTCATCGACCGACCGATGGTTTGGCCGGAAGAGGAAACCCGATGGCGAAAACGCGGGGACCGCCCCGTACCTGCGGCCGGGCGCCGGTGGTCCGCCGCCCGGCCCGCGGGTACGGGATCAGTGCTCGGCCGCGGACGCGACCTTCTCCGCGAGATGGGCCGGGAGCGGCTCGTAGCGCAGGAACTCCCGGTGGAACGTCCCCGTTCCGTGGGACATCGAGCGCAGGTCCACCGCGTACCGGGTGATCTCCAGCTCGGGGACCTCGGCCTTGACGAGGCTGCGTCCCCCGCCCGCCGGCTCGCTGCCGAGCACGCGACCGCGGCGCCCGGACAGGTCCGACATCACGGCGCCGACGAACTCGTCGGACACCAGGACGGAGACCTCGTCCACGGGTTCGAGCAGCAGCGCGGGCACCTTGGCCGCCGCCTCCTTCAACGCGAGCTGCCCCGCGACCTGGAAGGCCATGTCCGAGGAGTCGACGGAGTGGGCCTTCCCGTCGTAGAGCGTGACGCGGATGTCCACCACCGGATATCCGGCCAGCACGCCGCGCTCCATCTGCGCCCGCACGCCCTTCTCCACGGACGGGATGAACTGACGGGGCACCACGCCGCCGACGATCTTGTCGACGAACTCGAGGCCGCCTCCCGAGGGCAGCGGCTCGACCTCGATGTGGCAGATCGCGTACTGCCCGTGGCCGCCGGTCTGCTTGACGTTGCGGCCCAGGCCCTGGGCCCGGCCGCCGAAGGTCTCGCGGAGCGGCACCCGGAGCGGGATCCGCTCCACCTCCACGCCGTACCGCCGGGACATCCGGTCGAGCAGGACGTCGGCGTGCGCCTCTCCCATGCACCACAGCACGAGCTGGCGGGTCTCGGCGTTGTTCTCCAGCCGGAGCGTCGGATCCTCGGCCACCAGGCGGGCCAGCGCCTGGCTCAGCTTGTCCTCGTCCGCCTTGGACCGGGCCTGGATCGCCACCGGCAGCAGCGGCTCGGGCATGTCCCAGGCCTTCATCAGCAGCGGCCGGTCCTTGTCCGACAGGGTGTCGCCGGTCTCGGCCCGGGACAGCTTGGCGATCGCGCAGACGTCTCCGGCGACGCACTTGGGCACCGGGCGCTGGGTCTTGCCCAGCGGCGAGCCGAGCCCGCCGAGGCGCTCGTCCACGTCGTGGTCCTCGTGCCCGCGGTCGGTGAGGCCGTGCCCCGACACGTGGACGAGCATGTCCGGGCGCAGCGTTCCGGAGAACACCCGGACCAGGCTGATCCGTCCGACGTACGGGTCGCTCGTGGTCTTGACGACCTCGGCCACGAGTGGGCCGTCGGGATCGCAGGTGATGTCCGTCACGGCCTTGCCGTCGATCGTGGTGATCTCCGGCAGCGGGTGCTCCAACGGTGACGGGAAGCCCTGCGTGACGACCTCGAGGATCTCGATCATCCCCGTTCCCGGGGCGGCCGCGAGCACCGGGTGGAAGCTGCCCCGGGAGACGGCCTTCTCCAGATCGTCGATCAGGATCTTGGTGTCGATGGACTCGCCGGCGAGGTAGCGGTCCATCAGGGACTCGTCCTCGCTCTCCTGGATGATCCCCTCGATCAGGTCGCCGCGGTACTGCTCGATCAGGGCGAGCTGCTCCTGGTCGGGCTCCCGCTCGGTGCGGGCGCCGCCGGAGTAGTCGAGGAACCGCTGGGACAGCAGGCCGAGCAGCCCCCTGCCGTCGACCGGCAGGTACAGCGGGGCCACGCCGTCGCCGAACGCGTCCTGGCAGCTCGCGAGCACCTCGTCGAAGTTCGCGCGGTGGTGGTCGATCTTGGTGATGACCACGGCGCGCGGCATGCCGACCAGGCCGCACTCCTCCCAGAGCATCCGGGTGAGCCCGTCCACGCCTTCCACGGCGGAGACGACGAAGAGCGCCGCGTCGGCCGCCCGGAGCCCGGCGCGCAGGTCGCCGACGAAGTCCGCGTATCCCGGCGTGTCGAGAAGATTGATCTTGATGCCGTTGTGTACGAGCGGGGCGAGGGAGAGGTTGACCGAGCGCTGCTGGCGCACCTCCACCTCGTCGAAGTCGCTGACCGTGGTGCCTTCCTCCACCCGCCCGGGGCGGGGGACGGTGCTTGTGGCCGCCAGCAACGCCTCGATCAGCGTGGTTTTGCCGGCTCCGGAATGGCCGACCAGCACGACATTGCGCACCATGTCCGGCCGATCGGCCGAGGGTGCCCTGCCCGCGGCCCCTGCTGGGCCGCCGTTCGCCTTTTCCGCCATTTCGCCTCCCGGATTCACGAGCGGCCGGGGCGCCGGCCGCTCTGCCGTCGCTGCGCGCGCCACCCGGACGCCGGCGGAGCCCTTCGCCCCGGGTCGTCCTGGCCGGGCGGCCCGTCCTCCCCGCCGGGAATCCCAGGCGCGTGTTCTTCACCTTTTACCCATGTGGCGCAGATCACAAGACCTATCTCCGGAATGGGCTTGGTCGCCTCACCAGGCGTTCCATGGCCTACGATCGGAGCGCGATGCTGAACGTCCTGCGCCCCGCCGTCACCCGAGTGCTGACCCCCCTGGGGCGGGTCCTCGCCCGCCACGGGATTTCCCCCGACGTCGTCACCGTGGCCGGCACGCTGGGCGTGGTCGTCGCGGCGCTGACCCTCTTCCCCACGGGCCACCTCTTCTGGGGCACGGTCGCGATCACGGTCTGCGTCCTCGCCGACCTGCTCGACGGCGTGCTCGCCCGGATGAGCGGCGGCACGGGCAGCAAATGGGGGGCCTTCCTCGACTCGACCCTCGACCGGCTCGGCGACGCCGCGATCTTCTCCGGGCTCATCCTCTACTTCATCCTTGAGGACGAGCCGGAGTTCGTCCTCGCGGGCGTGGCGCTTTTCTGCCTCGTCGCGGGAGCATTGGTGTCATATGCCAAGGCTCGGGCGGAGGGGCTCGGGATGACGGCGAACGTCGGGATCGCCGAGCGCGGCGAGCGGCTCGTCGGCATCCTCGTCGCGACCGGACTCTCGGGCCTCGGCGTGCCGTACATCCTGGCGGCCGGGCTATGGCTGCTCGCGGCGGCGAGCGCGGTCACGGTCGTCCAGCGAATGGTCCACGTCTACCGACAGGCGGTGGTCAGGTGAATCGCCCCGACGGGCGGTTGCCCGTTGCCGATCGGATCGTCGCGGCGAGCTACGCCGCCGGATGGGTGGTGGTCCGGCGCCTCCCCGAGCGCCTGGCCGGATGGATCTTCCAGAGCGTCGCCGATGTGATGTGGCGCCGGCAGGGCAAGGCCGTACGACGGCTGGAGTCCAACCTGGCCCGCGTCGTCGGCGCCGACGCGGGCTCCACGGAGGTGCGCGAGCTCAGCCGGGCCGGGCTGCGCTCCTACTTCCGCTACTGGGTCGAGGCGTTCCGCCTCCCCTCCATGAGTCGCGAGCGGATCCTCGGCGGCACCCACGCCAGCGGCGAGCAGGCGATCTTCGACAACCTCGCCAGGGGCCGCGGCGTGGTGCTCGCCCTGCCGCACATGGGCAACTGGGACGTCGCCGGCGCCTGGCTGGTGCACAAGGGGCACCCCTTCACCACCGTGGCCGAGCGGCTCAAGCCCGAGTCGCTGTTCGAGCGTTTCCTCGCCTACCGGCAGAGCCTCGGCATGGAGGTGCTGCCGCTCACCGGCAAGGGTGGCGGCAGCGGCATGGCGTTCGGCACGCTCGCCCAGCGGCTGCGGGCGGGCCGCGCGGTCTGCCTGCCCGCCGACCGCGACCTGACCGCCTCCGGCGTCGAGGTCGACTTCTTCGGCGCGCGCACCCGCATGGCCCCCGGGCCCGCGCTGCTCGCGCTCCAGACCGGGGCGGCCCTGCTGCCCGCCACCCTGTGGTTCGAGGGGTCCGACTGGGGGTTGCGGATCCACGAGGAGATCCCCGTCCCCGAGGAGGGCACCCGCCGGGACAAGGTCGCCGTCATGACCCAGCAGATGGCGTCCGTGTTCGAGAAGGGCATCGCCGAGCATCCGGAGGACTGGCACATGCTCCAGCGGCTGTGGCTCGACGACCTGGAGCCGCGATCCGCGGACGCGTCATGAGGATCGGCATCGTCTGCCCGTACACCTGGGAGGTCCCGGGCGGCGTCCAGGCCCACGTGCGCGACCTCGCCGAGGCGCTCATCGCCGACGGCCACTTCGTCTCCGTCATGGCCCCGGCGGGCGACGACGCCCCGCTGGAGCCGTACGTCGTCTCGGCCGGCCGGGCGGTGCCGGTGCCGTACAACGGGTCGGTGGCGCGGCTGGCGTTCGGCTTCCTGTCGGCCGGCCGGGTCCGCAAGTGGATCCGCGAGGGCCGGTTCGACGTGCTGCACGTCCACGAGCCCGCCGTGCCGTCCCTCGGCCTGCTCGCCTGCTGGGTGGCGCGCGGCCCGATCGTGGGGACGTTCCACGCCTCCTACGAGCGCTCCCGCGCCATGTCGGTGGCCGCGCCGATGCTGCAGAGCGCGCTGGAGAAGATCACCGCGAGGATCGCGGTCTCCGACGCGGCGCGTAAGACGCTGGTCGAGCACCTCGGCGGCGACGCCGTCCTGATCCCCAACGGCGTCACCGTCAGCCGGTACGCCGAGGCCGAGCCGCTGCCCGGCTGGGGGCCGGACGGCGGCGTCATCGGCTTCCTCGGCCGGATGGACGAGCCGCGCAAGGGGCTGCCCGTCCTGCTGGCGGCCTTCGAGATCCTCGCCGAGGAGCGGCCGGACGTGCGGCTGCTGATCGCCGGCCCCGGCGACGCGGCGGACGTGCTCGGCCGCCTGCCCGAGCGGCTCCACGACCGGGTCGGGCTGCTCGGCATGGTCAGCGAGGAGGACAAGGCGCGCGCCTACCACTCGGTGGACGTCTTCTGCGCGCCCAACCTCGGCGGCGAGAGCTTCGGCATCGTGCTCACCGAGGCGATGTCGGCCGGTGCGCCCATCCTGGCCAGCGACATCCCCGCGTTCCGGCGGGTGCTCGGGGACGGGCAGGCCGGCGCGCTGTTCGCCACCGGCGACCCGGCCGCCCTGGCCAAGGAGGCGGCCCGGCTCCTCGACGACCCCGGGCGCCGCGCCAAGCTGTCCGACGAGGCGCGGCAGGCGGTGCGCAAGTACGACTGGTCCACCGTCGCCCGCGACGTGTCGCGCGTCTACGAGACCGTGACCGACGCGACCGCCGGTGTGGTGGAGGACGACGCGTCGTGACGACCACCGTCCTGATCCTCGTGGTGGGCGTGATCGTCGTGCTCACCGCCGTCTACATCTCCTGGCGGGCCGGTCGGCTCGACCGGCTGCACATCCGGCTGGAGACCGCGCAGGCGGCGCTCGACGCGTCGCTGCTGCGGCGGGCCGCGGTCTGCCTGGAGCTCGCCGGGTCGCGCATCCTCGACCCCGCGACCTCGCTCGTGCTCGCGGCCGCCGCCCACGAGGCCCGTACGGCGGGGCTGGACGAGCGTGAGCACGCCGAGAGCGACCTGTCCCGGACGTTGCGCGCGGTCGTGGACCAGGACCGCTTCCGGGAGAGGCTGGCCGAGCATCCCACCGGCCCGGAGCTGCTGGAGGAACTCGACGCCGCGGTGGCCAAGGTGGTCTACTCCCGGCGGTTCTACAACAACGCCGTCGACGTCACCCGCACGGCGCAACGCCGGTGGCTGGCGCGTACGCTCCGGCTGGCGGGTCACACGGAATATCCTCGGTTCTTCGAGATCGACGATGCGCCTCCGGCGGTCCTCGCGGCGGAATAGTCGCTTTTGACCGTTCCAAGCGGGATCTACTATCTAGCGCCGGTAAGCTCGTTGCCATTTCGCGGCGCGAGCCGGTCCGGATGCGGCGTTCCCTGCTGATTTCGGCTGGTTCTCCATGGGAGGAGCTTGAGGGTGCGGGCGCAACGGATGATCGGTGTCACGCTTGGTCTGGGGGCGGTTCTCGCCGGTGCCGCGTGTTCCTCAGACAGTGACAAGCCGCCCCTCGCACAGCCTGAGGCCGCGACCGCCTCCCCGTCGCCGACCCCGCCGCCCGAGCACCCGTTCACCGGACGCCCGTTCAACCAGGCTCGTCCGGTTCTCGCCGTGAAGATCGAGAACACCTCGGCCGGCAAGCCGCAGATGGGCGTGCGCAGTGCCGACATCGTCTACGTCGAGCAGGTCGAGGGCGGGCTCACCCGTCTCATGGCGATCTTCTCCTCGAAGCTGCCCGCCCAGGTGGGGCCGGTCCGCAGCGCCCGGATCTCTGACCTGCACATCCTGCCGCAGTTCGGCAAGCCCGCCCTTTCGTATTCGGGTGTGCAGACCAAGATGATCCCGTACGTGCAGAAGGCGTCGCTGTTCGATGTCTCCGACAGCAGTACGCCCGGCGCCTACTTCCGGGCCCAGGGCCGGTACGCGCCGTACAACCTGTTCGCCACCCCCCGCAAGCTGCTGGCGAAGGCGTCCCAGGCGACCAAGGCGGACGACGTCGGCTTCGTGTTCTCCGACGAGCCACCCGCCGGGGGAGTGCCGCAGAAGAAGGTGCGCGTACGCTACCCCGCGGCGAACTTCGAGTTCGCCTGGTCGGAGACGCAGAAGCGCTGGCTGGTCACCCAGGACGGCAAGAAGGACATGGCGGCCGAGGGCGGCCAGCAGGGCGCGCCGACGATCGTGGTGCAGTGGGTGAAGACCGAGAGGTCGGAGTTCCACGACTTCACCGGCAGTTACACGCCCCTGGTCCACAGCGTCGGCAAGGGCACCGGCGTCGTGCTGCGCGACGGCATGGCGTACAAGGTCAGGTGGGAGCGCCCCTCGGAGGAGGGGGGCACCACCTACACCATGGCCGACGGGTCGCCGATGCCGTTCGCGCGCGGCCAGGTCTGGGTCGTGCTCGCCTCGCGCAAGCCCATCGCCCCCTGACCCGTCCGTACGGGAGGCGACGCCGGGGCCGGGCACGACCGAGGTATGGGCGCGGCGTACAAAACGCGGGACGAACCCTTACAGGATGGTGCGTCGGGCCAAGGTTCGGTCAGGACCTACCATGGAAGAGAATCCACTGATCCGCCGTCGTGAGGTAGCAACGTGTCCAGCAGCACGCCTGAAGTCAACGAGACCGCCGTCGGCACCGCCCGCGTGAAGCGGGGCATGGCCGAGATGCTCAAGGGCGGCGTCATCATGGACGTCGTCACGCCCGAGCAGGCCAAGATCGCCGAGGACGCGGGAGCGGTCGCGGTCATGGCACTGGAGCGCGTCCCCGCCGACATCCGCGCCCAGGGTGGGGTGTCCCGGATGAGTGACCCCGACATGATCGAGGGCATCATCAACACCGTGTCGATCCCGGTGATGGCCAAGGCCCGGATCGGCCACTTCGTCGAGGCCCAGGTGCTGCAGGCGCTTGGCGTCGACTACATCGACGAGTCCGAGGTGCTCACCCCGGCCGACTACGCCAACCACATCGACAAGTGGCGTTTCACCGTGCCCTTCGTCTGCGGGGCCACCAACCTGGGTGAGGCGCTGCGCCGCATCACCGAGGGCGCCGCGATGATCCGCTCCAAGGGCGAGGCCGGCACCGGTGACGTCTCCAACGCCGTCACTCACATGCGCACGATCCGCGGCGAGATCCGGCGGCTCACCTCGCTGTCCGAGGACGAGCTGTACGTCGCGGCCAAGGAGCTGCAGGCGCCGTACGAGCTGGTCGTCGAGGTGGCCAAGGCCGGCAAGCTCCCGGTCGTGCTGTTCACCGCGGGCGGCATCGCCACCCCGGCCGACGCCGCGATGATGATGCAGCTCGGCGCCGAGGGCGTCTTCGTCGGCTCCGGCATCTTCAAGTCCGGCGACCCGGCCAAGCGCGCCGCCGCCATCGTCAAGGCCACCACGTTCTACGACGACCCGGACGTCGTGGCGAAGGTGTCGCGCGGCCTGGGCGAGGCCATGGTCGGCATCAACGTGGACGAGATCCCGGTGCCGCACCGCCTGGCCGAGCGCGGCTGGTGATCTCGCCGGTCTGACGACCGAGCGTCCGCTGAGAAACGGCGGCCCCGCTATGCGGGGTCGCCGTTTCGGCTTTCCGGAAGATCCTGGAATATCAGGCGGATGAGGGCCCCTCCGGAGAAATAGTTAGCCAGACTAAGTTAGCATGGCAAACTATGACGACGGATGACACGCGGGCGCTGGCCGAGCGCCTCTCCCGCGAACTGCGCCACCTGGTGATGCTGCTGCGCCGCACGACGGCGGGCCAGCCGATCACCGCCCAGCAGTACGCCGTGCTCGGCTCCCTGGAGGGCGGCGGCCGGCGGATGACCGAGCTGGCCGAGGATCACGCGGTGCAACTCCCCACCATGACGGTGCAGATCAACCGGCTGGAGGACGCCGGGCTCGTCGCGCGCGCCGCCGACCCGGCCGACGCCCGCGTGCGCACCGTCGAGCTCACCGAGGAGGGCCGCGCCCGGCTGCACGCCGTACGGGAGTCCAGGATCGGCTATCTCACCCGCCAGCTCGGCTTCCTCACCCCCGAGGAGCGCGCCGCCATCGACGTCGCCCTGCCCGCCCTCGCCAAGCTCGGCCGAAGCTGAAGGAGCCCCAGTTGTCGCAGCCAACCGGAGGGATCCTCCGCCAGCCCGTCTCGGTGTGGGCCACCGCGTTCGCCGCGGTGGTGGCCTTCATGGGGATCGGGCTCGTCGACCCCATCCTCCCGTCGATCGCGCAGGGGCTGCACGCCACGCCCAGCCAGGTGTCGCTGCTGTTCACCAGCTACTTCCTGGTCACCGCGGTCGCGATGCTGGTCACCGGCTGGGTCTCCAGCCGGATCGGCGGCAAGCGCACCCTCCTGCTCGGTCTCGCGCTCGTCGTCGTCTTCGCCGCGCTGGCCGGGACCTCCGGCACGGTCGGCCAGCTCGTCGGCTTCCGCGCCGGATGGGGCCTCGGCAACGCGCTCTTCGTGGCCACCGCGCTCGCCGTGATCGTCGGCGCGGCCAGCGGCGGCGCGGAGAAGGCGATCATCCTCTACGAGGCCGCGCTCGGTCTCGGCATCTCCCTGGGCCCGCTGATCGGGGCGCTGCTCGGCGACTGGAACTGGCGTGCGCCCTTCTTCGGCACCGCGACGCTGATGGCCGTCGGGTTCGTCCTGATCGTGAGCCTGCTCGCGCCGACGCCGAAGCCCGCCATGCGGACCCGGCTGAGCGACCCGATCCGCGCGCTGGCCCACGGCGGCCTGTCCACCACCG
Organism: Microtetraspora malaysiensis; assembly: GCF_001528665.1. Lineage (GTDB taxonomy): Bacteria > Actinomycetota > Actinomycetes > Streptosporangiales > Streptosporangiaceae > Microtetraspora_A > Microtetraspora_A malaysiensis. The sequence continues at coordinate 62,650 of NZ_BBYJ01000012.1, read as the reverse complement.
CCTTCACCGCGCTCTTCTACAACTTCGCGTTCTTCACCGTGCTGGCGTTCACCCCGTTCATCCTCGGCATGTCCGCGTACGGCATCGGCGCGGTGTTCTTCGGGTGGGGCGTCTGTGTGGCGCTGGCCTCCGTCTTCGGCGCGCCGTGGCTGCAGCGCCGCCTCGGGTCGGTCCGCGTGCTGCTGCTCTCCCTCGCGCTGCTCGCCGTCCTCCAGGTGGGCATCGCCCTCTCCGGGCAGGCCGGGACCGTGGTCTTCGTGATCCTTTGCGGCATCCCCATCGGGTTCAACAACACGATCTTCACCGAGGCCGCGATGGAGGTGTCGGACGCGCCCCGTCCCGTCGCCTCGGCCGGCTACAACTTCGTCCGCTGGATGGGCGGGGCGCTCGCGCCGTACATCGTGACCAAACTGGGCGAGGAGTTCGGCGAGGCCGTGCCGTACTACGTGGGGGCGGCCTGCTGCGTTGTGGGCATCGCGATCCTGTTCACCCGGCGGCACCACCTGGCCGCGCTCGACCACGTCGACACCGATCACACCTTTCGCGACGCGTCACCCGCACAGGCATAAAACGTGCAGTTTGGGGCGTTCTGCGCCTTGGTTCTACGCTGGGACCACCGCCGGACGAAAGGACGATCGTGACGACTGCGCCGCTGATCGGTGTGCTCGCCCTCCAGGGCGATGTGCGCGAGCACGCCCGCGCCATCGAGGACGCGGGGGCGAGGGCGATGGCCGTACGCCGCAAGAGCGAACTGGACGCGGTCGACGGGCTGGTCATCCCCGGCGGGGAGTCCACCGCGATGTGGAAGCTCGCGACCGCGTTCGACCTGCTCGAGCCGCTCAAGCTGCGCATCAAGGAGGGGCTGCCCGCGTACGGCTCCTGCGCCGGGATGATCATGCTGGCCGACCGCATCGAGGGCGGCGCCGACGGTCAGGAGACGATCGGCGGCATCGACATGGTCGTCCGCCGCAACGCCTTCGGCCGCCAGGTCGACTCCTTCGAAGCCGATCTCGACTTCGCCGGACGCGGCTCCGTCCGGGCGGTTTTCATCCGCGCACCCTGGGTCGAATCGGTCGGCGCCGACGTTGAGGTGCTGGGCCGGGCCGAGCCCGGGGGTAGGATCGTCGCGGTCCGACAGGGACCTTTGCTCGCGACGTCCTTCCATCCCGAGCTGACGGGAGATGCGCGGGTCCACTCGTATTTTGTCGAAATGGTGAGGGAGTTCTAGGCGATGTCCGGCCACTCCAAATGGGCGACGACGAAGCACAAGAAGGCCGCGCTCGACTCCAAGCGCGGCAAGCTGTTCGCCAAGCTCATCAAGAACGTCGAGGTCGCGGCCCGGACCGGTGGACCCGACCCGGACGGCAACCCGACCCTCTACGACGCCATCACCAAGGCGCGTAAGAACTCCGTCCCCATCGACAACATCGAGCGGGCGCGTAAGCGCGGCGGCGGCCTGGAGGCCGGCGGCGCCGACTGGCAGACCATCATGTACGAGGGCTACGCCCCGGGCGGCGTGGCCGTCCTGATCGAGTGCCTCACCGACAACCGCAACCGCGCGGCGTCCGAGGTCCGGGTCGCGCTGACCCGTAACGGCGGCTCGCTCGCCGACCCGGGCTCGGTGTCGTACATGTTCAACCGCAAGGGCGTCGTCATCGTGCCGAAGGCCGGCGACCTCTCCGAGGACGACGTGCTGCTGGCCGTCCTCGACGCGGGCGCCGAGGAGGTCAACGACCTCGGCGACAACTTCGAGGTGGTGTGCGAGGCCACGAACCTGGTCCCGGTCCGCTCCGCGCTCCAGGACGCCGGCGTCGAGTACGAGTCGGCCGAGCAGAGCTTCCTGCCGACCATGAACATCCCGCTCGACGAGGAGGGCGCCCGCAAGGTCTTCCGCCTCATCGACGCCCTCGAGGACAGCGACGACGTGCAGAACGTCTGGGCCAACTTCGATGTCTCCGACGAGATCATGGAGAAGCTCGAGGCGTAGTCCCGCCTCCGCGTGACCCCGCCACGACGGCGAGCGGCGCGGGTCACGCGGAAAACGGTTGGCGCCGGACCGGCGATCCGCATATTTTGTGCGATCGTGGATATTCGTGATCTCACCGTCGACGATCTCGACGCGGTGCTGGACAACCGTAAGCGGGCCTTCGGACCCATCTCCGGCAGCGACATCGAAATGTGGCGCGAGCTGGTGGTGCCCGTGTTGCCGACCGGGCGCTACATCGGCGCCTTCGACGGTCCCCGTCTGATCGCCACGGCCCGGATCAACGCGTTCACCCAGTGGTGGCACGGCCGCCCGATGCCGATGGGCGGCGTCGCGAGCGTCACCGTCGCCCCCGAGGACCGGGGCCGCGGCGTGGGCCGGGCGATCACGCAGGCCGTCATCGAGCGCGCGGCCGAGCTCGGGGACGTCGTCTCCGCGCTCTATCCCGCCACCACGCCGCTCTATCGGAGCATGGGCTGGGAGCACGCGGGCGGCCTGACCAGGGTCACCCTCCCCACCGAGGCGCTGCGCGGGCTGGATGCGGCCGGCCCCGGCGTTAAGCTGCGCCGGATGGGCCCCGACGACGCGCCGGAGCTGATCGCGACCATCGGGCGGATCCACGCCGCGACCCGCGCCTCCGGCCCGCTCTGCTACGACGAGCGCACGTGGCGGCTGTGGCTGGCCGAGGACGACGACTTCTGCTACGTCGCCGACGACGGGTTCCTGATCTACCGGTGGAACAGCGGCGACATCCAGGTCGACAACTGCGTGGCCGGATCCGAGGCCACCGCGCGGGCCCTGTGGTCCCTGGTCGGCACCGCCTCCTCGGTCGCCAAGTCCGTCACCGCGGTCGTCGAGCCGTACGACCCGGTGCTCTGGCTGCTCAGGGAGCGGAGCAAGGACGAGATCCGGCAGACACGTTGGATGTTCCGCGTGATCGACCTGCCCGCCGCCGTCGCGCGGCGCGGTTTCCCCGCCGGGATCTCGGCGGACACCGTCATCCATGTGGAGGACCCGCAGCGGCCGGCGAACAGCGGAGCCTGGCGGCTGGAGATCTCCTCGGGGGCGGGGTCCGTCAGTCCGTCGTCGGGAGCCGGACCCGCCTTCGGCGTCCGCGGCCTGTCCGCGCTGTTCGCGGGCGTCCCCATGGCCACGCTGCGCCGCGCCGGTCTGGTCACGGGTGGCTCCGCCGAGGACGACGAGGCGCTTGGCGCGGCCTTCCACTGCGCCGCGTACATGCTCGACTACTTCTGATCCGCGGTTACCCGTGATCTCGCGCCTCCACCGGGAGTAGAGTTCTTCGCCGAACACGTGTTCGGCGAAGAATGGATCCCGGGGGAGGCGTTCCGGTGCGGTTGCCCGAGCTGAGGGTGATGGGGGTCGATCCGGGGCTGACCCGGTGCGGCCTCGGAGCGGTCGAGGGTCGTCCGGGTGCGCCGCTGCGCATGGTGGCCGTCGGCGTGGTGCGCACGCCCGCCGAGGACGACATCGGTGCCCGGCTGGTCGCCATCGAGGCCGAGATCGAGCGCTGGCTCGACGAGATCAAGCCCGACGCGGTGGCCGTGGAGCGCGTCTTCGCCCAGCACAACGTGCGTACGGTCATGGGCACCGCGCAGGCGTCCGCGGTCGCCATCACCTGCGCCGCGCGGCGCGGCCTGCCGGTCGCGCTGCACACGCCGAGCGAGGTCAAGGCCGCCATCACGGGGAACGGCAACGCCGACAAGAAGCAGGTCGGCACCATGGTGACCCGCGTGCTCAGGCTCGACGCCATGCCGAAGCCCGCCGACGCCGCCGACGCCCTGGCCCTCGCCATCTGCCATGTCTGGCGCGGCGCCGCGCAGAACCGGCTGGCCCAGGCCCAGGCCCTGGCCGGGCGGGGACGGCCCGTCGCGCTCCAGCCCGGATACCGCCATCCCGGAGCCGGGCGGTGACCCCGGCGACGTCGCCGGCCGCCGCCATGTCGGCCGCTTCTGGTAGGACTGGGGTCCGCGAAGCAGGGCGGGCCGATCGGGGAGGGAGCGCGCAGTGATCGCATCCGTGGCGGGCCGGGTGACCGGGATCGGGCCGGAGGCCGCCGTGGTCGAGGTCGGCGGGGTCGGCATGCTGGTGCACTGCACGCCCGGCACGCTGGCCGGGCTGCGGGTGGGCGAGCCCGGCAGACTCGCCACCTCGCTGGTGGTCCGCGAGGAGTCGCTCACGCTGTACGGCTTCGCCTCCGAAGACGAGCGGACCGTGTTCGAGATGCTGCAGACGGCGAGCGGGGTCGGACCGCGCATCGCGCTCGCCATGCTGGCCGTCCACACGCCGAGCGCGCTCCGGGTGGCCGTCGCGACCGCCGACATCAAGGCGCTGACCATGGTCCCCGGCATCGGCCAGAAGGGCGCCCAGCGCATCGTCCTGGAGCTCAAGGGCAAGCTCGGCACGCCGGAGGACGCGGTCAACGCCGCGATCGGCGGCGGCGCGCCGGTGCTTCCCTGGCGTGACCAGGTCCACTCCGGCCTGGTCGGCCTCGGATACTCGGCCAAGGACGCGGACGAGGCCGTCGCCGTGGTGGCGCCCGAGGCCGACGCCGAGGTGACGGCCGGCCGGTCCCCCCAGGTCGCCGCCCTGCTCAAGTCGGCCCTGCGCGCGCTGAGCGTCCGGTGAGCCGTCCGATGAACGTTTCAGCGCACCGCCGGCGCCGGGGGAGGCCGTCATGAGCATCGACCGCGACCTGGTTTCGCCCGACGCCGAGGGGGACGAGCACGCCATCGAGGCGGCGCTGCGTCCCCGCCGCCTGGAGGAGTTCATCGGCCAGGGGCGGGTGCGCGAGCAGCTCTCGCTGGTGCTGGAGAGCGCCCTGCGCCGCAACCGGCCGCCGGACCACGTGCTGATGAGCGGTGGCCCCGGCCTGGGCAAGACCACACTCGCCATGATCGTCGCGGCCGAGCTGGGCGCGCCGCTCCGGATGACCTCCGGCCCGGCGCTGGAGCGCGCCGGCGACCTCGCCGCGATCCTCTCGACCCTCTCCGAGGGCGAGGTCCTCTTCATCGACGAGATCCACCGCATGGCCCGCCCGGCCGAGGAGATGCTCTACCTCGCGATGGAGGACTTCCGGGTCGACATCGTGGTCGGCAAGGGGCCGGGGGCCACGTCCATCCCGCTGGACATCGCGCCGTTCACGCTGGTCGGGGCGACCACGCGCGCCGGACTGCTCCCGGCACCGCTGCGCGACCGCTTCGGCTTCACCGCCCACATGGACTTCTACGACGTGCCCGAGCTGGAGCAGGTGCTGCACAGATCCGCGCGGCTGCTGTCCGTCGAGCTTCCCGGCGAGGGCGCGCACGAGATCGCCCGCCGGTCGCGCGGGACGCCCCGCATCGCGAACCGCCTGCTGCGCCGGGTCCGCGACTTCTCCGAGGTGCGCGCCGAGGGCGTGATCACCCGCGAGGTGGCCGCCGCCGCGCTCAACCTCTATGAGGTGGACGGCGAGGGCCTGGACCGGCTCGACCGCGCCGTGCTGGGGGCGCTGCTGCGCAAGTTCGGCGGCGGCCCGGTCGGGTTGTCCACGCTCGCGGTGGCGGTGGGGGAGGAGCCCGAGACCGTGGAGGTGGTGGCGGAGCCGTTCCTCGTCCGGCAGGGCCTGCTCGCCCGCACGCCGCGGGGCCGCGTGGCGACCACGGCGGCCTGGACGCATCTCGGCCTGGTCCCGCCTCCGGACGCCCCCTTCTGAACCGAGGCGCCGCCCCGCTTCCGCGGAAGGAGCGGCGGAACGCGGCCGAGGCGTGAATGAACGTCGACGAAAGCTGCGCATTTCTTGAATGGCAGAGAAATATCAGGGTGTCGAAGTCGGTCACGAAGGGCGCATCAGCCGCTCATGGTCACAGATCGGTTGCAAAGACGCTGAAATGGGCACTTTCCCGCGTGCCATATCGTGGGTTCGTTGCCGCTCTTCGAGCGGCTCGCCTACACTGCGTGGCTTGACCGGCCGCTTACGCTGACGCTTCTCGGCGACGCGGTCGCGGCGCGCAAAACGCGTAACAGGACCTCCGGTGTTACACCGGTTCATCACCTAATGGAAGGGTGGCCCCCGTGGGCAACAACCCGCTTGGGACGTTTCTGCCACTGATCTTGCTGGTAGTGGTGTTCTACTTCCTGCTGATCCGCCCCCAGCGCAAGCGTCAGCAGGAGCAGCTGCAGATGCAGAGCTCGCTTACGCCGGGCGCGCGCGTCATGACGACGACGGGTCTGTTCGGCACCGTGGTGGGCCTCCAGGACGAGGACGTCATCCTGGAGATCGCGCCGGGTGTGGAGACCCGCTGGGTCAAGGCCGCGATCGGTCGCGTTGTGACTCCCGTTGACGGCGCCGATGCTGATGAGACGGATTCTGCCCAGCCCGTGGCGGAAGAGGGCGTTCGCGACGACGCCCATGAGGACATTCAGAAGGACAAGGGCGAGCAGGCGACCGAGACCTCCGAAGACGGGGGCAGCAAGGACTCGGGCACCAAGCAGTCCTGACCACGCTCACTGAAGATCCCTTGACGAGAGAGTCGACCACCAGTGGCCCCACCGACCAGTAGCCAGATCAAGCCAGGGCGCATGCTCCTGGCCCTTCTGGTGATAATCCTCGCCATGGGGGCGTCGATCGTCTTCCAGAAGGCGTTCGTCCCCAAGTTCGGTCTCGACCTCGCGGGCGGCACGACAGTGACGCTGTCGCCCGTGACCGCCGACGGCAAGGCCCCGCCGCAGGAGAGCCTCGACCGGGCCGTCAACATCATCCGGGACCGCGTGAACGGCACCGGCATCTCTGACGCCGAGGTCGCCAGGTCCGGCGACAACATCGTCATCTCGGTGCCGGGCGCCGGCCGCGACGAGGCCGTCAAACTGGTCGCCACCACCGCGGAGATGCGTTTCCGCCAGGTGCTCGCGGTGGCCGCGGCCACGACTCCGCCGGCCGCCCTTCCCACGACCGCGGCCACGCCGAGTTCGTCGGCCGCCACCCCGTCCCCCGGCGCCACGCCGGCTGGGCGCGCGGTCTCCAAGGTCCTTGCCGAGCCCACCCCGACGCCGAGCGTGACCAGGCGGGCGAGGTCGCATACCGCCACCGGTGAGAGGTCGACGGCCGGGACACGGGCCAAGGCGACGCCGTCGCCGTCGCCCTCGACCAGCGCCGGCGAGGAGGACCCGCTCGCCGGGCAGGACGTCTCCGGCATCGACCCGGCCGCCCTGGAAGCGTTCCGTAAGATCGACTGCACCGCGAAGAACCGCGGCCAGGGCGCCCAGGACGACCCGAACAAGCAGATCGTGGCCTGCAGCCAGGACGGCTCCGCGAGGTACATCCTCGACAAGGCCGCCGTGCAGGGCGCTCAGATCACCACCGCGTCGGCCGGCGTACGCCAGGACACCGGCGAGTGGGTGGTCAACCTCGACTTCAAGAGCCAGGGCGCGTCGCAGTGGAGCGACCTCACCGCCAGGGCCTTCGGCGCCCAGGCGCCGCGCAACCAGATCGGCGTCGTCCTCGACGGTCTCGTGATCACCGCCCCCGCCTCGAACGGCCGGATCCCCGGCGGCAAGACCGAGATCTCGGGCGGCTTCACCCAGCAGACCGCGACCGAGCTCGCCGACCAGCTCAAGTACGGCGCGCTGCCGCTCAAGTTCGTGCAGAGCTCCGTCGTCTCCGTCTCCTCGACGCTCGGCCAGGACCAGCTCCGCGGCGGCCTCGTCTCCGGCGCCATCGGCCTGCTGATCGTCATGCTCTACCTGCTGCTCTACTACCGGGGCCTCGGCGCGATCGGCATCGCCAGCCTCGGAGTGGCGACGCTCGTCACCTACCTGTCGGTGGCCGTCCTCAGCTCGAACGTCGGCTTCCGGTGGTCGCTGCCGCACATCATCGGCCTCGTGGTCTCGATCGGCATCACCGCGGACTCGTTCATCGTCTACTTCGAACGCATCCGTGACGAGATGAAGGAAGGCAGACGCACCCTCCGCGCCGCCGTCGAGGTCGCCTGGCGGCGGGCGAAGCGGACGATCCTGGTCGCGGACGCGGTCATGTTCATCGCCGCGGTGGTGCTCTACTTCCTCGCCGTGGGCGGCGTCGCCGGGTTCGCGTTCGCCATGGGACTGACCACGCTCATCGACATCGTGGTGGTCTTCCTCTTCACCAAGCCGCTCATGTCGCTGGCCGCGCGGCTGAAGTTCTTCTCCAAGGGCCACAAGCTGTCCGGGCTCGACGCTGAACGCATGGGCCGTACCGGCACCGAGCAGACCCTGCAGGAGGCGTGATGCCGGGCATTATCAGCCGCCTGTACCGCGGCGACATCGACATCGACTTCGTCGGCAAGCGGAAGCTCTGGTACGGCCTGTCGGCCCTGCTGATGGCGGTCTCCATCCTGGGCATGGTCGTCCACGGCCTCAACCTCGGCGTCGAGTTCCGGGGCGGCTCGGTCTTCGAGTTCCCCCGGGCGGCGAGTTCCAGCGTCGAGGAGGTCAGGGACACCATCCACGAGACCGGTGTCCACCAGACCATCGTGCAGCAGGCCGGGGCGAACTGGCGGGTCACGACCGAGAGCCTGGACACCAACGAGGTGCCCAAGGTTCAGCAGGCGGTCGCGAACAAGTACCACATCGACGTGAACGAGGTCAGCACCCAGGTCATCGGCGCGACCTGGGGCGGTGAGGTCGCCCAGAAGGCGTGGATCGGCCTGGCCGTCTTCATGCTCGCGATCATGCTGTATCTCAGCCTCGCGTTCGAGTGGCGGATGGCGCTCGCCGCCATCGTGGCCCTGGTCCACGACCTCGTGATCACCGCGGGCATCTACGCCTGGTCCGGCTTCGAGGTCACCCCGGCCACCATGCTGGGCTTCCTCACGATCCTCGGTTATTCGCTGTACGACGCGGTCGTCGTCTTCGACATGATCAAGGAAGTGACGGGCAAGCTCGGCACGAGCGCGAAGATGACCTACACCCAGGCCGCGAACAACGCGCTCAGCCACACCCTGATCCGGTCGCTGAACACCTCGCTGGTCGCGATCCTGCCGGTGGCGGCGATCCTGTTCATCGGCACCACGCTGCTCGGCGCGGGCACGCTGAAGGACCTGTCCCTGGCGCTGTTCGTCGGCATGGTCGTCGGCACGTACTCCTCGCTGTGCGTGGCCACGCCCATCCTGGTCACGCTCAAGGAGCGCGAGCCGCAGTGGAAGGCCCTGGCCAAGCGGGTGGCCCAGCGCGAGGCCTCCGCCGCCAAGGCGGCCGCGGCCGAGGCGCGCGCCGCCAAGCAGCCGGTGAGCGCGGGGTCGCAGAACGGAGTCCCGGCGACCGAGGACGACAAGCGCAAGAAGCGTTGACCGGTACGGTTGACACGTAAGAACGGCGACGGCGCTCCTGTGCCGCCTCCGGCGATGCTCGGCATCGCCGGAGGGACGCGGGGGCGCCGTCCTCATGAAGTGGGCGGAAAATGACCGAGTGGGTCTCCCTGATCAGAGACGTTCCCGACTACCCGAAGCCGGGCGTCATGTTCAAGGACATCACCCCGCTGCTGGCCGACCACGGCGCGTTCACCCAGGTGGTGGACGAGCTGGGCGCCGGCCTGGCGTTCGACAAGGTGGTCGGCATCGAGGCGCGCGGCTTCATCCTGGCCGCCCCGGTGGCGTACCGGGCGGGGGCGGGGTTCGTCCCCGTGCGCAAGAAAGGCAAACTGCCTGCACAGACGTTCGAGGCGAACTATGATCTGGAGTACGGCTCCGCGACGGTCGAGGTGCACTCCGACGCCTTCGTCCCGGGCGAGCGGGTGCTGATCGTGGATGACGTGCTCGCCACGGGAGGCACCGCGAACGCGACCGTGGAGCTGGTCAGGAGAGCGGGCGCCCACGTCATCGGGGTGTCCGTCCTGATGGAGCTGTCCTTCCTCTCCGGCCGCGACCGGTTGCCTGGCCTGGAGGTCCGTTCCCTGGTGACCGTCTGAACCGACCGCATCCAGGCGAAAAGCGGGCAGACGGCGCGGATACACTGGGGAGCCTGGACTCGACGTGAGGAGTCTGTGTGCCCCGTGATGTGGTCGTGCCCGACGGCGTGCGGGCCCGGAGTGAGTCCTGGCCCGCCGATGCCGTGGAGACGGTAGCCGCGCGCGACGCATCGGAGGCAGCGGAGGAGAGACCCGCGCCTGCCCAGCGACGGCGGCGGGCGCGGTTCGGGGGGCAGTGGGGTGCTATGAATCCGGTGTTGGAACCGCTCTTCAAGACGGTTCGCGCGACCCATCCCAAAGCGGATCTCCGGCTGCTCGAGCACGCCTACGACGTCGCCGCCCACCATCACCGCGACCAGAAGCGCAAGAGCGGCGACCCGTACATCACGCACCCGCTGGCCGTGGCGACGATCCTGGCCGAGCTCGGCACCGATGACGAGACGCTCTGCGCGGCGCTCCTGCACGACACGGTCGAGGACACCGCCTACAGCCTGGAGGAGCTGCGCGCCGACTTCGGCGAGAACATCGCCCTCCTGGTCGACGGCGTGACCAAGCTGGACAAGGTCAAGTTCGGCGACGCGGCGCAGGCCGAGACCGTCAGGAAGATGGTCGTCGCCATGGCGCGCGACATCCGCGTGCTGGTCATCAAGCTGGCCGACCGGCTGCACAACATGCGCACGATGCGCTACCTGCCCGAGCACAAGCGGCAGCAGAAGTCCCGCGAGACGTTGGAGATCTTCGCGCCGCTCGCGCACCGGCTCGGCATGAACACCATCAAGTGGGAGCTGGAGGACCTCGCGTTCGCCATGCTCTATCCGAAGCGGTACGACGAGATCGCCCGGATGGTGTCGGAGCGCGCGCCCCGCCGCGACCTGTTCCTGCAGGACGTGATCGAGAGGGTCTCCGCCGACCTGCGCGAGGCCAAGATCCGGGCGACCGTCAAGGGCCGTCCGAAGCACTACTACTCGATCTATCAGAAGATGATCGCCAAGGGCGTGGCGTTCGACGACATCTACGACCTGGTGGGCATCCGCGTGCTGGTGGACACGGTGCGCGACTGCTATGCCGCCCTCGGAACGATCCACGCGCAGTGGAGGCCGGTGCCCGGGCGGTTCAAGGACTACATCGCGATGCCCAAGTTCAACATGTACCAGTCGTTGCACACGACGGTCATGGGCCCCGAGGGCAAGACGATCGAGCTGCAGATCCGCACCCGCGCGATGCATCACCGCGCGGAGTACGGCGTGGCCGCCCACTGGAAGTACAAGGAGGAGATGAACGGCGCCCCCGGCACGGCGGGCAAGGGGAAGCAGGTCAACGACATGGCCTGGCTGCGCCAGCTCCTCGACTGGCAGAAGGAGACATCCGACCCGGGCGAGTTCCTGGAGTCGCTGCGCTTCGACCTGTCGGTCTCGGAGGTGTTCGTCTTCACGCCGCGCGGCCAGGTGATCGCGCTGCCCGAGGGCGCCACCCCGGTCGACTTCGCGTACGCCGTGCACACCGAGGTGGGGCACCGGTGCATCGGGGCCCGGGTGAACGGCCGCCTGGTGCCGCTGGAGTCGCGGCTCGGCAACGGCGACACGGTGGAGATCTTCACCTCCAAGTCGCCGGACGCGGGCCCCTCGCGCGACTGGCTGAAGTTCGTCAAGAGCGGCCGGGCCCGCAACAAGATCCGGCAGTGGTTCTCCAAGGAGCGCAGGGAGACCGCCATCGAGGCCGGCAAGGAGGCCATCGGGCGGGCGATGCGCAAGCAGGGGCTGCCGCTGCAGCGCCTGATGTCCGGTGAGGCGCTCCTCGCGCTGGCGCGCGACCTCAGGTACCCGGACGTGTCGGCTCTCTACGCCGCGGTCGGCGAGGGCCACTCGGGGGCCCAGGCGGTCGTCCAGAAGCTCGTCCAGTCCCTCGGAGGCGTCGAGGGGGCACAGGAGGACATCGCCGAGGCGGCCGTCCCCACGAAGCTCAGAGGGCGTCCCAGGGGTGGTTCCAACGCGGGTGTCAACGTGGCGGGCGACCCGGACGTGTGGGTGCGGCTGTCGCGGTGCTGCACCCCGGTGCCCGGCGACGAGATCGTGGGCTTCGTGACCCGCGGTCACGGGGTGTCGGTCCACCGGACGAACTGCCCCAACGTGGAGCAGCTCAACGCCCAGCCCGACCGGCTCGTGCAGGTGTCGTGGGCCCCCAGCGGAGACTCAGTCTTCCTGGTGGCGATCCAGGTCGAGGCGCTGGACCGGCCCCGGCTGCTGTCGGACGTCACGCGTACGCTGTCGGACCAGCACGTGAACATCCTGTCCGCCACGGTGGCGACCAGCCGGGACCGGGTCGCGGTGAGCAAGTTCACCTTCGAGATGGGCGATCCCAAGCACCTCGGCCACGTGCTCAAGGCGGTGCGCAACATCCAGGGCGTCTACGATGTCTACCGCGTGACGAACTGACCGTCCGCGCGGGGCCCTTCGGGCCGCGTCACCCCTGACCCCTGACACGCGTCGTCCCCCGCCGCGCGATCGCGACGGGGGACGGGACGGTCCGGCGGCGGGGGCGGCCGGAGCCGCCCCCGATGAACCCGGCGTCAGGAGAACTCGGCGAGCGTGCGCTCGGCCTCCTCAAGCCAGGAGCGGCGCGCGGTGAGCGCCTCCTCGGTCTCCTTGACGTCCTTGTCGCGGCCCGCCGCCCGGGCCTTGGACAGCCGGGTCTCGAGCTGCTCGATCGACCGGCGGAGCTGGTTGACGGTGTCCTGGGCGCGCGCCCTGGCCTCCGGGTTCGTGCGGCGCCACTCGTTCTCCTCGGCCTTGCGGACCGCGTCATCGATCTTGCGCAGGCCGCCCTCCAGCCGGTCGCGCTGCTCCCGCGGCACCGGTCCGGCCGCCTCCCAGCGCTCCAGGATGCCGCGCAGCACCGCGCGGGCGCTCCTCGCGTCCGTGATCGGCAGCAGCTTCCCGGCCTCGGCGAGCAGCGTCTCCTTGATCTCCGCGTTCGCCGCGAAGGAGGCGTCCCGCTCGGCGAAGACGGCCGACCTGGCCTGGAAGAACAGGTCCTGCGCGCCCTTGAACCTGGTCCACAGCTCGTCCTCGACCTCACGGGAGGCGCGGCCGGCGGCCTTCCACCGGTGCATCAGCTCCCGGTAGGTGGCGGCGGTCGCGTTCCAGTCGGTCGAGCCGGCGATCGCCTCCGCCTCGGCGACGATGCGCTCCTTCTCGTCGCGCACCGCGTCCCGCTGCTCGTCCAGCGAGGAGAAGTACGCCTTGCGCCGCTTGGCGAACGCCGTACGCGCGGCGGACAGGCGCTTCCACAGGCCCGCCTCGGTGGGGCGGTCGATGCGCTCGGCGGCCTTCCACTCCTCGACGAGCTGGCGCAGCCGCTCGCCGCCGGACTTCCAGTGGGTCGCTTCCTCGGCGATCCGCTCGGCCTCGGCGACGATCCGCTCCTTGACGTCGCGCGCCTGGGTCCGCGCCTTGTCACGCGCGACCTTCACTTCCTCGCGACGCTTGCCGACGATCTCGCTCAAGGCCTCCAGGCGGCTCTGGAGCGCGGCCAGGTCGCCCACGGCGTGGGCCTCGGTGACGGCCTCGCGGAGCTTCAGGATGCTCGCCTCCGCCTGCGTGGGCGGCAGGTCGGTGCCCTTCACCCGCTGTTCGAGGAGCTGAATCTGGCCGGCCAGCTCCTCGTACTTGCGGTGGTAGTAGGCGAGAGCCTCCTCCGGTTCACCGGCCTGCCAGGACCCGACGGCTCGTTCACCCTCGGCCGTACGTACGTAGACGGTGCCGTCGTCGTCTACCCGGCCCCACGGGTCGGTGGTCACGGTGTCCTCCCGCACTCGAATCAGCCTCCGGGGCCCCAATGTGCCCTTGGTTGTATTACGTCAGCTCTTGCTGGTAATTGTCACGTCTTTGATTTCGACGGGCCGCTTGGGTGCGCCCGTGCCGTCGCCACCGGCTCCGGTGATCACGCCCCTCTTGGCCACTTTGTCCAGGATTTCCAGCCCCTTCGTCACGGTACCGAAAGGCGTGTAGTCCGCGCTCAGCCCGGTGTCGCCGTACACGATGAAGAACTGGCTGCCGTTGGTCGCGGGGCCGCTGTTGGCCATGGCGAGCACGCCGCGGGTGTACTTGGCGCCCGCGAGGTTCTCGTCCACGAAGCGGTAGCCGGGGCCGCCCTGTCCGTCGGTGGGGTTCTTGCCGTCGGCCTTGGCCAGCGGGTCGCCGCACTGCAGGATCGGGAAGCTGGTGCCCATCCGGTGGCACCGGCTGTTGTCGAAGTAGTCCTTCGACGCGAGGAACTTGAACGAGTTGACCGTGCAGGGCGCGTTGACCGCGTCGAGGTCGGCGACGATGTCCCCGTAGTTGGTCTTGATCGTCATGACCGCCGGGGCGGTGCTCACCTTCTCGGGCGGCATGCCCACGTCCTTGACCGGGCCGCCGTCGGCCGCCTTCACGTACGAGCACGTGCCGGCGGCGGGGTCGTAGCCCTTCGGCTCCTCGCCGGCGGCGATGCTCGGCTTGGCGTTCGCGGTGGCGTCGTCGCCGCGCCCCAGGAAGGCGATCGCCCCCACGATCGCCCCCACCGCCACGACGGCGACGGTGGTCGTTCCGATGACGGCGGTGCGCCGGGCCTTGCGCTGCCGCTCAAGTCTCGCCTGCGTCTGCCGCTGGTAATGATCCCGGGCCAGCTGCTTCTGGCGGTCCTTGCCGGTGACCACTTCGTCCTCCCGACTGTCCAAGAATGACTATTGAGGTGGGCGAATCGTATCGGCACACGGGTATGCGTTCGCAGCCTGCCGACCCGCACCGGTACCCTTCGGTTACATTCGCTCGCGCATTCCTTGATACATCTTCTGAGACGAAGAGGCCGATTCCGTGCTCGTCGCCGGGTTTCCCGCAGGGTCCTTCCAGACCAACTGCTATGTTGTCGCGCCCGCCGCAGGCGAGGAGTGCGTCATCATCGACCCAGGTCAGGACGCTGTCGAGGGCCTCGACGAGATCGTGCGCGAGTACCGGCTCAAGCCGGTCGCGGTGCTGCTGACCCACGGCCACATCGACCACATGTGGTCCGTCGTGCCCGTCTGCGGCGCCCGGGACGTGCCCGCGTGGATCCACCCCGAGGATCGCGAGCTGCTCTCGGATCCCGGCAAGGGGCTCTCCCTGAATGCCGGGCAGATGCTTTTCGGCGGGCTGGAGTTCACCGAGCCCGACGACGTCCGCGAGCTGAGCGACGGCGCCGTGCTGAAACTCGCGGGCATGGAGATCACGGTCGACCACGCGCCCGGCCATACCAGGGGGTCGGTGACGTTCCGGGTTCCTGAGATCATGTTCTCGGGCGACCTGCTGTTCGCCGGCTCCATCGGCCGTACCGACCTTCCGGGCGGGGACCACGAGACGATCCTGCGCAGCCTGGCCACCGTGTGCCTGCCGCTGCCGGACGAGACGACGGTCCTGCCCGGCCATGGACCGCAGACGACCATTGGCCGCGAGCGCGCGACCAACCCCTACCTCCGCGGGCTGCTCGACCAGCAGGCCCCGGGCGGGGACGCGCCGCCCGCCGGCCCGACCAGGGGACTTTGATGAGCTTTCAAGCGCCGAAGGGCACCTTCGACTGGATGCCGCCGCGCTCCGAATGGGCGCTCGCCGTACGCGACGCGCTGTCCGCGCCGGCCCGCGCGGCGGGCTACGGGTACATCGAGACGCCGGCCTTCGAGGACACCCGGCTGTTCTCCCGCGGCGTCGGTGAGTCCACCGACATCGTGACCAAGGAGATGTACACCTTCGAGGACAAGGGCGGGCGGTCGATCACGCTGCGCCCCGAGGGCACCGCCTCCGTGGTGCGCGCGGTGATCGAGCACGGCCTGCCGGGCGGCCCGCTGCCGGTCAAGCTGTGGTACTCCGGCAGCTACTACCGGTACGAGCGGGCCCAGAAGGGCAGGTACCGCCACTTCTCCCAGGTCGGGGCCGAGGCGCTGGGCGCGGAGGACCCGGCCCTGGACGCCGAGCTGATCACGCTCGCCATGGACGGCTACACACGGCTCGGGCTGCGGAACGTGCGGCTGCTGCTGAACTCGCTGGGCTGCCGTGAGTGCCGTCCCGCGTACCGGGCCGCGCTGCAGGAGTTCCTGCGCGGGCTCGACCTGGACGAGCCGACCCGTCAGCGGATCGAGATCAACCCGTTGCGCGTTCTCGACGACAAGCGGCCCGAGGTCCGCGCCCAGCTCGCGGACGCGCCGCTGGTCACCGACCACCTGTGCGGGGCGTGCAAGGCCTACCACGAGGAGGTGCGTGGCCTTCTTCGTGAGGTGGGCATCTCCTACACCGACGACCCCCGGCTGGTCCGCGGCCTCGACTACTACACCCGTACGACCTTCGAGTTCGTGCACGACGGCCTCGGCGCCCAGTCGGCCGTGGGCGGCGGTGGCCGCTACGACGGCCTGAGCGAGATGATCGGCGGTCCGCCGCTGCCCAGCGTCGGCTGGGCGCTCGGCGTCGACCGCACCGTCCTCGCGATGGAGGCCGAGGGACTGCTCGCCGAGCGTCAGGGCAGCGTGGACGTGTTCGCCGTACCTCTCGGCGAGGAGGCGCGGCGGCGGGTCTTCGCCCTGGTGGCGGAGCTGCGCCGGGCCGGCCTTTCGGTCGACATGGCCTTCGGCGGGCGCGGCGTCAAGGGCGCGATGAAGGCGGCGGACCGCAGCGGCGCCCGGTACGCCCTGATCCTCGGCGACCGGGATCTGGAATCGGGGACCGCGCAAGTGAAGGACATGACCACAGCCGAGCAGACCGCGGTGCCGATCGCCGAGGTCGTCGACATCCTGAAGGGGAAATTCTCGTGATGCGCAGTCACGAAGCAGGGACGCTTCGTAGGGAGCATGCAGGCCAGCGGGTGACGCTGGCGGGCTGGGTGGCCCGCCGCCGCGACCACGGCGGGGTCGTCTTCATCGACCTGCGGGACGCCTCCGGCTCCGCCCAGGTGGTCTTCCGTGAGGAGGATCACGCCCACGACCTGCGCTCGGAGTACTGCGTCAAGGTGACGGGCGAGGTTCGCGTGCGCCCGGAGGGCAACGAGAACCCCGACCTGCCGACCGGCGCCGTCGAGGTCGTCGCCTCCGAGGTGGAGGTGCTGAGCGAGGCCGCGCCGCTGCCGTTCCCGATCGAGGGCAGCAGCGGCGTGTCGGAGGAGGCGCGGCTGAAGTACCGCTACCTCGACATCCGCCGGGCCCAGGTCGCCGACGCGCTGCGGATTCGCTCGCAGGCGACATACCTGGCGAACGAGGTCATGCGGGAGCGCGGGTTCGTCTACGTCGAGACCCCGAGCCTCACCCGCTCCACCCCGGAGGGCGCCCGCGACTTCCTGGTGCCGGTACGGCTCCAGCCGGGCAACTGGTACGCCCTGCCGCAGTCGCCGCAGCTCTTCAAGCAGCTCCTCATGGTCTCCGGCCTCGAGCGCTACTACCAGCTCGCGCGCTGCTTCCGTGACGAGGACCTGCGGGCGGACCGGCAGCCGGAGTTCACTCAGATCGACATCGAGATGTCGTTCGTCGACCAGGACGACGTCATCGAGCTCGGTGAGGCGCTGATCGGCCGCATCTGGAAGGAGACCCTCGGCTACGAGCTGCCGACGCCGCTGCCGCGGATCAGCTACGCCGAGGCGATGTCCAGGTACGGCTCCGACAAGCCGGACCTGCGCTTCGGGGTCGAGCTGACCGAGCTGACGGACTACTTCGCCAACACCTCCTTCCGCGTCTTCCAGGCGCCGTACGTCGGCGCGGTCGTCATGCCGGGCGGCGCCGGACAGACCCGCAAGGAGCTGGACGCCTGGCAGGAGTGGGCCAAGTCGCGCGGCGCCCGGGGCCTGGCGTACGTGCTGGTCCAGGAGGACGGGCTCGGCGGCCCGGTGGCCAAGAACCTGTCCGAGACCGAGATCGCCGGCCTGGCCAAGGTCACCGGCGCGCAGCCCGGGGACGCGATCTTCTTCGCGGCCGGCCTGCCGCACGCCTCGCGGGAGCTGCTCGGCGCGGCCCGGCTGGAGATCGGCCGCCGCTGCGACCTGATCGACGAGTCGCAGTGGTCGTTCCTGTGGGTCGTGGACGCCCCCATGTTCGAGCCGGTGGTCGACGAGGTCGGCCGGCAGACCGGCTGGACGGCCGTGCACCACCCGTTCACCGGCCCCAAGCCCGAGTTCGCCGACACCTTCCACGACAACCCCGGCGAGGCCCTGGCGTACGCGTACGACATGGTCTGCAACGGCATGGAGATCGGCGGCGGCTCGATCCGTATCCACCGGGCCGAGATGCAGCAGCGGGTCTTCGAGGTGCTCGGCATCTCCAAGGAGGAGGCGGAGAGCAAGTTCGGCTTCCTCCTCGAGGCGTTCAACTACGGTCCGCCGCCGCATGGCGGCATCGCCTACGGCTGGGACCGCGTCTGCATGCTCCTCGCGGGCGGCGAGTCGATCCGCGACGTGATCGCGTTCCCGAAGACCGCCTCCGGGTTCGACCCGCTGACCGCCGCTCCCACGCCGATCACGACCGATCAGCGCAAGGAGGCCGGGGTGGACGCCAAGCCCAAGGGCGAGGCGGAGCCGAAGGCCTGACCGCGCCGCTTCCGCGCACATGACGACGGCCCCCGGGCCCGGTGGTGAACCGGGCCCGGGGGCCGTTCGTCGTGCGGTGCGACCGCGGGTCAGGAGATCCTGATGGTCTTGATCTGGACCTTGATCTTGGGAGCGTTCGAGCCGCCGTCGTCGCTGGTGATGTCGACGCCGTCCTTGGCGGTGTTGACCCCGCCCTTGGCGACCTTGTCGACGATCTCCATGCCCTTGCGCACGATGCCGAACGGCGTGTACGCCTGCGGGAGCTGGGCGTTCTCGTCCGTGTAGGAGATCACGAACTGGCTGCCGTTGGAGTTGGCGGCGTCGCCGCCCTGGGCCATGAACACCACGCCGCGGGCGTACTGCGGACCGAGGTTCTCGTCGGGGAACAGGTAGCCGGGGCCGCCGGTGCCGTCGGTCGGGTTCTCGCCGTCGCCCTTGGCCTGCGGGTCGCCGCACTGCAGCAGGCCGAGACCGTTGGTCTCGATCGTGGTGAGCCGGTGGCAGACCGTGTTGTCGAAGAACTTCTTGCTCGCCAGGAACGCGAACGAGTTGATCGTGCAGGGCGTGTCACCGGGGGCGACGTCGATGACGATGTTGCCGAGGTTGGTGTAGATCGTCATCGTCTTGGCGTTGATCACCGCCTTCGACAGCTGCTTCGGCGGGAAGCCGACGATCTTCGCCGGGCTGTCGGTGTCGTCCTTGCGGTACTCGCAGGTCACCTTGCGAAGGTCGGTCTCCTTGACCGTGGGTGTCGGATCAGGGAGCTCCGAAGGTTGGGCGGAGGGCGCGTCCGAGGGGGCGGGCGACGGAGCCCCGTCCGCGGAGTTCTTCGCCTCGCTGCACGCCGCGAGGCTCCCTACGAGCGCGAGCACACTGAGGCCGACGCCGATGGTGCGCTTGGCCTTGCTCCTGGGCCGAGCCGGGTGCTGCTGTCGGTCCGTGTCGGTCACCGTTACGCCTTCCCTTTTTACCTGTCTTGACCACTTGCGATGCGTCACTTTATCGGCGTTCATGTCGGGTAGGTGTAAGCAGGAGACTCACAGGTATCTTGAGTAGCAAAAATCACGATCTTGCGGTAAAAGGGCTTCCCGTTACGATTATTTGGTGACGAGTGGGTCTTACCTTCGATTTCCCCACGTTCACCGGCGATCGCTGACGTTCGTCGCGGAAGACGACGTCTGGATCGCCCCGCTCGACGGCGGCAGAGCATGGCGGCTCACGGTCGACCGGGCCGGGGCGAGCCATCCGAGGTTCTCGCCCGACGGCACCAGGGTCGCCTGGACCAGCCGCCGCGACGGCGACCCGGAGATCCACCTGGCCGCGATCGGAGGCGGCCCCGCCACCCGGCTCACTTACTGGGGCGACCCGTACACCGAGTCCCGGGGCTGGCTCGACGACCGCACCGTCGCCGCCGTCAGCGCGCACGGCCAGCCCTTCACGTTCTGGACCTGGGCGTACGCGATCCCGGACGACGGGCGGCCCGCCACGCGGCAGCCGTACGGACCGGTGGAGGACCTGCACGTGTCGGGCGGGGACACGCTGCTGCTCACGGGGGCGGCGGGACACGACCCCGCGCACTGGAAGCGCTACCGGGGTGGCGGCACGGGCCGGCTCTGGCTCAACGGGCGGCGGCTGCTGGAGAGCCACGAGGGCCAGATCGCCTCGCCCATGATCGTCGAGGGCCGGGTCGCGTTCCTGTCCGATCACGAGGGCGTCGGCAACGTCTACTCGTGCGCCCTCGACGGCTCGGACCTGAAGCGGCACACCTGGCACGAGGACTTCTACGCCCGCCAGGCGAGCACGGACGGGCGGCGGATCGTCTAAACGCGGGCGGGGGAGCTGTGGCTGCTGCCCGGCCTGGACGTCCGCCCGGAGCGGCTGGACGTGACGCTGGGCGGCGCGGGGACCGGGCGCCGGCCCCGCCCCGCGCCGCCGCTGCTCGACGACCTCGCCTGCGACGCCACGGGACGGGCCAGCGCCGTCGAGGTCGCGGGCGCCATCCTGTGGCTCACCCACGAGGACGGCCCGGCGCGGTGCCTGGACGCCCGCCCCGGCGTCCGCGCCCGGCTCCCCGTCGT
This sequence comes from Microtetraspora malaysiensis, assembly GCF_001528665.1. GTDB lineage: Bacteria > Actinomycetota > Actinomycetes > Streptosporangiales > Streptosporangiaceae > Microtetraspora_A > Microtetraspora_A malaysiensis. The sequence continues at coordinate 42,081 of NZ_BBYJ01000012.1, read as the reverse complement.
GCTCGGCGCCGTACGCGCGCCGGAGGGGGAGGAGGCGGCCCGGCGCGGCAACGGACCGGTCGCCTGGGTGAGTGACGCGGGCGGCGAGGACGGCATCGAGCTGACGGAGCCCGGCGGCACGGTCAGGAGCCTCGCCCGCGGCCGCCTCGGGCGGGTGCTGGAGCTGTCCGGCTCGCCGGACGGGACCATGATCGCCGTCAGCACGCACGACGGCAGGCTCCTCCTCGTCGACGTCACGGGCGGCGGGACGGACGCGACGGTCACCGAGCTGGCACGGTCGGAGAGCGGCCCGCCCAGCGGGGCCAGGTTCTCGCCCGACTCGGCCTGGCTGGCCTGGTCGCACCCGGGGGTGGGCTCGCTGCGGGCGATCCGGATGGCCCGGCTGCGCTCCCGGACGCCCCGCCCGGCGCCTGAGGGAACCCCCGGCGATCCGGACCCGGCGGACCAGGTGACGCGCGCCGACCCGCTCGTCGTCGAGGTCACCGACGGCCGCTTCACCGACGTCGAGCCGGTGTTCACCCCCGACGGGAGATATCTGGCGTTCCTGTCCAGACGGGCCTTCGACCCGATCTCCGACGCGCACAGCTTCGACCTGGCCTTCGCGGCGGGCTCCCGGCCCTTCCTGCTGCCGCTCGCGCGGAGCACGCCCTCGCCGTTCGCGCCCTCCGTGGACGGCCGCCCGGCCGAGCCGGAGGACGCCGGCCGCGGCGACCTGGTCGTGGACACCGAGGGGATGGCGGGCCGGGTGGTCGGCCTGCCCGTGCCCGAGGGGCGCTACACGAGCCTCCAGGCGGTCAAGGACGGCCTCGCCTGGCTGCGCCACCCCCTGCGCGGCTCCCTCGGCACGGGAGAGCCTGGGCCGCCGCGGCGGCCCCTCCTGGAGCGGTTCGACCTCGCCAAGCGCTCCTGCGAGGAGGTCGCGCCCGCCGACGCCTTCTCGGCCAGCGGCGACGGCACCCGCATCGCGTACGTCGAGGGACGGGCGATGAAGGTCATCGGCGGCGGCGAGCCGGTCGAGGTGGACCTGCGCCGGATCCGGGTCGAGATCGACCCGCCGAGCCGCTGGCGCCAGGCGTACGCGGAGGCCGGGCGGCTGGTGCGCGACCAGTTCTGGGTGGCCGACCTCGCGGGCGTCGACTGGCCCGGCGCGCTCGCCGCGTACCGGCCGTGGCTCGATCGGATCTCCGGCGCGGACGACTTCGCCGACGTGCTGGGGGAACTGCTGGGCGAGCTGGCGTCCTCCCACGCCTACGTGGCGCCCGCCCCTCCGGAGGGGTGGTACCGGTACGTCGGCATGCTGGGCGCCGACCTCGCGCCCGACACCGACGGCCTGTGGCGGGTCCGGCGCGTCCTGCCCGCCGAGTCCTCCGACCCGAACGCCCGGTCGCCTCTCGCCGGGTCCGGCGTGCGGCCGGGAGACGCCGTACTGGCCGTGGACGGCAGGCCGGTGGACCCGCGCACCGGGCCCGCGCCGCTGCTGGTGGACACGGCGGGCCGCCCGGTGGAGCTCACCGTCGAGTCCGGCGACCGGGTGTTCCGGGTGGCCGTGGTGCCGCTGTGGGACGACCGCACGCTGCGCTACCACGCCTGGGTCGCGGAGCGCAGGCAGCGGGTACGGCGGCTGAGCGGGGGCCGGGCGGGCTACCTGCACGTGCCCGACATGGACGCCGCCGGCTGGGCGCAGCTCCACCGGGACCTCGGCCGGGAGCTGGCGCGGGACGCCCTCGTCGTCGACGTGCGGGGCAACCGCGGCGGCTTCACCTCGCAGCTCGTGCTGGAGAAGCTGTCGCGGCGGATCGTCGGCTGGAACCTGAGCCGCCACCACGAGCCGGCGAGCTACCCCATGGAGGCGCCGCGCGGCCCGGTCGTCGTCGTGTGCGACGAGGCGACGTGCTCGGACGGCGACGTCATCACCGGCGCGGCGCAGGCGCTCGGCCTCGGCCCGGTGGTCGGGGCGAGGACGTGGGGCGGCGTCATCGGCTACGACGAATGGCACCGGCTCGGCGACGGCACCTCCGTCACCGTCCCCGGCTACGGGCTCTGGATCCGCGGGTACGGCTGGGAGCTGGAGAACGGGGGCGCCGCACCGGACGTGGCGGTGCTCAACACCCCGGCCGACTGGGCCGTGGGCGCCGACCCGCAGCTCGACACGGCGGTGCGGCTGGCGCTGGAGGGGCTCGACGCGACCCCCGCCGCCGAGCCTCCCGACCCCGCCGGCCGTCCCCCGCGGGGCCGCGCCGCCACCTGACCGCGGGGGGCGCTTACGTGAGCGGGGCGCCGCGTGCGCTCATATTGTTCTCAGATCTCTCTGAGAACCTCGCCGTGATCATGTACGCATCAGGGTGAGGAGCCACCCTGACCCGATCGCGAAGCCAGGAGCGACGCCCATGTTCGACGAGATGTTCGGCCTGCCCGTCCACCCCATGCTCGTCCACGCCGCCGTGGTGCTCACGCCGCTGCTGGGACTCCTCAGCGTCGGCTACGCCGTGCAGCCGAGGTTCCGCGCGAAACTCGACTGGATCCTCGTCCTGGTGGCGATCGGCGCGCCCGTCGCCGTGTTCGTGGCGAAGGAGAGCGGCGAGTCCTTCGAGAGGAACCTCTTCGAGGGGCATCCGTCGGCCGCCGTCAACGCGCACGAGGCCTTCGCCAACCCGCTGCTGCTGAGCACCGGCGCGCTCGGCGTGGTAGCCCTGCTGCTCGTCTTCGGCGCGCGGCGGTGGCCGAAGGCCGCCGGCACGGCCCTGTCCGCCGTCTCGGTGGTCCTCGCCGTCGTCGCGGGCTACTACGTCGTACGCGCCGGGCACAGCGGGGCGACGGCGGTCTGGGGCAGCTGACGTCGGCGTTTGATTGCGCTCGCTTCGCTCGCGCGGGCTCGGGGCGTGATGGTTCCCGGCGGGGGGCCGTGGCCGGAACGGCTAGAGTCGAGGTTGTGGACAGTCTGTTCGATTCGGTGGCCGAGGAGGCCCACAGGAGCCACGAGCCGCTGGCCGTCCGGATGCGCCCGCGCGGGCTGGACGAGGTGATCGGACAGCGTCACCTGCTCGGCCCCGGCACGCCGCTGCGCCGCCTCGTCGAGAGCGAGGCCCCCATGTCCCTGTTCCTGTGGGGTCCGCCGGGCACCGGCAAGACCACGCTCGCCTACGTCGTGGCGGGCGCGACCAAGCGCAGGTTCGTGGAGATCTCCGCCGTCTCCGCCGGTGTCAAGGACGTACGCGCCGCGATCGACCAGGCCCGCCGCGAGCTGGGTATGAGCGGGCGGCAGACCGTGCTGTTCGTCGACGAGGTGCACCGGTTCAACAAGGCCCAGCAGGACGCCCTGCTCCCCGCGGTCGAGAACCGCTGGGTCACCTTCATCGGCGCCACCACCGAGAACCCGTTCTTCTCCGTCATCTCGCCGCTGCTGTCGCGGTCGCTGCTGCTCACCCTGGAGTCGCTGGAAGAAGACGACGTGCGCGTCGTCCTTGAGCGGGCGGTGCGCGACCCGCGCGGCCTCGACGGGCGCGCCACGCTGCACCCCGACGCGCTCGACCAGCTCGTACGGCTCGCCGGCGGCGACGCCCGCAGGTCGCTGACCTACCTTGAGGCGGCGGCGCTGCTGGCCGACCAGATCACTGTCGAGGTCGTGGAGCGCGCGGTCGACAAGGCGGCGGTCCGCTACGACCGCCAGGGCGACCAGCACTACGACGTGGTCAGCGCGTTCATCAAGAGCATGCGCGGCTCGGACGCGGACGCGGCCCTGCACTACCTGGCCCGGATGGTCGAGGCGGGGGAGGACCCCCGGTTCATCGCCCGCCGGATTGTGATCTTCGCCTCGGAAGACGTGGGCATGGCCGACCCCACCTGCCTCCAGGTCGCCGTGGCGGCGGCGCAGGCGGTCGAGTTCATCGGGCTGCCCGAGGGCCGCATCAACCTCGCCCAGGCTGTGATCCACTGCGCGCTCGCGCCCAAGTCCAACGCGGTGGTGACGGCCATCGGCGCCGCCTCCGACGACGTACGGCGCGGCCAGATCGGGCAGATCCCCTCCCATCTGCGCGACGCCCACTATCCCGGGGCGAGCAAGCTCGGCCACGGCAAGGGCTACCAGTACCCCCACGACTTCGAGCACGGCCTGGTCCGGCAGGACTACGCCCCCGAGGAGCTCAGGGACCGGCGCTACTACCGGCCGACCAAGCACGGGGCGGAGGCCAGGTTCGCCGAGCGCTGGGGCAAGATCCGCGCCTTTCTCAGGGGCGAGAGCGGCGCCTGACGAGGGGCGTGCGCGGTCCGAAGGGGGCCCTGGAAGGCGTGGTGGGCCTCGGCGTGTCCGGCGTTCGCGGTAGGGTCTTGCCATTCCAGCCGGATCCGCGCGCCCGAGACGCGCGGCGCGGATTCGCGCGACGTCACGCGCCTTGCCACCTACCGAGGAGACGGATCCGCACATGCTTACCGCGGGAGAGGTCGCCGGTCTGATCGTCGCGATGTTCTGGGCGATCCTGGTGTGCTTCATGGCCGTCGTGCTCGTCAGGCTGGCCCGCCTGCTCACGGAGACCTCCAAGGCGGTGTCCGAGCTGAGCGATCGGGTGGTGCCGCTCCTTGAGGACGTCGGCCACACGGTCAACGAGACGAACCGCCAGCTTGTCGCGGTCGAGGCGATCACCGAGAACGTCAAGGACGTCAGCGGCAACATGGTGAAGATCACCGGTGTCGCCGCCATGCTGTTCGCCGGCCCGATGATCAAGCTGTCCGCCCTGAGCTACGGCGTCCGCGAGGCGCTGGCCCGCCGCGAGCGGCGCGCGATCGGAGGGCGGCGCCCGTGATCCGCCGGACCTTCTACATCACGGTTGGCGCGTTCCTCGCGGTCTGGGTCATGCGTAAGCTTCAGGCCATGCGGCCGGACAGCGTCGCCAGGCGCGCGGCCGACCGGGCCGCGGGGCTGGCCGGTGAACTCGCGGAGTTCGCCGGGGACGTCCGCGCCATCGCGCGAGACCGGGAAACCGAGTTGCGCTCCCGTATGGGGCTCGACAGTGTTGACAGAAACCACGACCACGACGTAAAGGATGGCCGCTGAAATGGAGTCGGCAGAGATCGCCCGCCGCTTCCTGCGCTTCTTCGAAGAGCGCGGGCACACCGTCGTGCCCTCGGCCAGCCTCGTCGCCGAGGACCCGACGCTGCTTCTGGTGCCCGCGGGCATGGTGCCCTTCAAGCCCTACTTCCTCGGCCAGCGCACGCCGCCGGCGTCGAGGCTGGTGAGCGTCCAGAAGTGCATCCGCACCCCGGACATCGACGAGGTCGGAAAGACCACGCGGCACGCCACGTTCTTCCAGATGCTGGGCAACTTCTCCTTCGGTGACTACTTCAAGGCGCAGGCGATCCCGTTCGCCTGGGAGCTGCTGACCCGGTCGGAGTCCGACGGCGGCTTCGGTTTCCCCGAGGAGCGTCTCTGGGTCACCGTCTACGAGGACGACGACGAGGCGGCCGACATCTGGCACAAGACGGTCGGCGTCCCGCTCGACCGCATCCAGCGCCGAGGTCTGGCCGACAACTACTGGCACATGGGCGTGCCCGGCCCGGGCGGTCCATGCTCGGAGATCTACTACGACCGCGGTCCGGAGTACGGCCGCGAGGGCGGTCCGGTCGCCGACGAGAACCGCTACCTCGAAGTCTGGAACAACGTCTTCATGCAGTTCCAGCTCAGCGCGGTCCGCAACAAGGTCGACTTCGACATCGCGGGCGAGCTGCCGAGCAAGAACATCGACACCGGCATGGGCCTGGAGCGCATGGCGGCGATCCTGCAGGGCGTCGACAACATCTACGAGATCGACACCACCTACAAGATCCTCGACCGGGCGGCCGAGCTCACCCGCACGAAGTACGGCCGGGACAGCCGCGCGGACGTGTCGCTGCGCGTCGTGGCCGACCACACGCGCGCCGGCGTGATGCTGGTCGCCGACGGAGTCCTGCCCTCCAACGAGGGCCGTGGGTACGTCCTGCGCCGCATCCTGCGCCGCAGCATCCGCAACCTCCGCCTGCTCGGCGCGGGCGAGGAGCGGTACATGCACGAGCTCACCGCGACCACGATCGACGTGATGGGCGAGCTGTACCCCGAGCTGAGGGCCGACGCGGCCAACATCCACACCGTCATCGACGCGGAGGAGACGTCGTTCCTCGGCACCCTCCGCACCGGTACGGCGATCTTCGACGCGGCCGTGGAGGAGTCCAAGCGCAAGGGCGCGGTCACCCTGGGCGGCGACCAGGCGTTCCAGCTCCACGACACCTACGGCTTCCCGATCGACCTGACCCTGGAGATGGCCGGCGAGCAGGGCCTCAAGGTCGACGAAGAGGGCTTCCGCCGGCTCATGAAGGAGCAGCGCGACCGCGCGAAGGCGGACGCCGCGGCCAAGAAGACCGGCAACGCCGACATCTCCGTCTTCAGCGGCATGCTGGAGAAGGCCGGCCGGGTCGACTTCCTCGGCTACGACCACACCACGGCCGAGGCCAACGTCATCGGCCTGATCGTCGACGGCGGCTCCGTCCCGGCGGCGGGTGAGGGCACCGTCCTGGAGGTCGTCCTCGACCGCACGCCGTTCTACGCCGAGGGCGGCGGCCAGCTCGCCGACCAGGGCGTCATCCGCACCGCGGGCGCCGAGGTCGAGATCACGGACGTGCAGTCGCCGATCGGTGGCCTGATCGTGCACCGCGGCAAGGTCCGCACCGGCGAGATCCGGGTCGGCGAGCAGGCGCAGACCGATGTCGACCTGGAGCGGCGCCGCGCGATCTCTCGCAGCCACACCGCGACCCACCTCGTGCATCGCGGTTTCCGCAACGCGCTCGGCGAGTCGGCGGCGCAGGCGGGCTCGGAGAACTCGCCCGGCCGCTTCCGCTTCGACTTCACCGCGGCCGGCGCCGTCTCCCCGAGCGTCCTGCGCGACGTCGAGGACGAGGTCAACGCGATCCTGATCAACGACCTCAAGGTCAACGCGTTCTACACGTCCCAGTCGGAGGCCCGCGCCATGGGCGCGCTCGCGCTCTTCGGCGAGAAGTACGGCGACGAGGTGCGCGTGGTCGAGGTCGGGGACTACTCCCGCGAGCTGTGCGGCGGCACCCACGTGGCGAGCTCCGGCCAGCTCGGCCTGGTCAAGGTCCTCGGCGAGGCGTCGATCGGCGCGGGCGTGCGCCGGGTCGAGGCGCTGGTCGGCCTGGACGCCTTCCGCTTCCTGGCCCGCGAGAGCGTCCTGGTGGCGCAGCTCAGCGAGCAGCTCAAGACCCGCCGCGAGGAGCTGCCCGAGCGGGTCGAGGGCATCGTCACCCGGCTGCGCACCGCCGAGAAGGAGCTGGAGCGGCTCCGTTCGGCGCAGGTGCTCGCGGTCGCGGGTGAGCTGGCCGCCGGGGCGGCCGACGTGGACGGCGTCTCGGTCGTCACGCACCGCGCGCCCGCTGGCACCTCCCCCGATGACCTGCGTAAACTCGCCCTCGACGTGCGCGGTCGATTCCCGAGCGACCGCGCCGCGGTGGTCGTGGTCGCCGGCGTCCCCTCTGACCGGCCGGTCGTCGTCGCCACGGTGAACGAGGCGGGACGCGGCCGTGGCCTGAAGGCCGGGCGGCTGGTCGGCGTCGCCGCGAAGGCGCTTGGGGGTGGCGGTGGCGGCAAGGACGATGTCGCTCAGGGTGGCGGTACTCGCGCCGAGGCGATCGTCGACGCGTTGCGCGCCGTCGAGGAGGCCATCTCCTCGTCCCTCACCTGATCATCGGGTCTGTCGGGGAGAGCCGGCTATGAGGCAGGGTGTGCGACTCGGCGTGGACGTCGGATCCGTACGCGTCGGCGTGGCGCGCAGTGACCCTTCGGGGCTGCTCGCCACGCCGGTCGAGACGGTACGGCGCGGCCGGGGCGACGTGGAGCGGATCGCCGCGATTGTCGCCGAGCACGAGGCGATCGAGGTGGTCGTGGGCCTGCCCACGTCCCTGTCGGGGCGGGAAAGCCACGCGGCCGGGGCGGCGCGCGAGTTCGCCGCCGTCCTCGCCGACCGGCTCACGCCGATCCCGATCCGGCTCTTCGACGAACGGCTGACGACGGTCACCGCGCAGCAGCGGCTGCGCTCCAGTGGCGTGAAGGCCAAGAACCAGCGTTCGGTCATCGACCAGGCGGCGGCCGTGGAGTTGCTCCAGGCGGCGCTCGACTCCGAGCGCGCCACCGGCCGGCCGCCGGGCAGCTCCCTCGAACCGCCGGGCGGCCCCGGGGGCGGAAAGGCGAGCGGCGGAGCCGGCTGATGCCCGCCGCGGCGGCCGCGCCCGCCCGTCTCCTCGTCCAGGTGGCCAGGTCACGTCCGCCGGGCCGGGCCGTGCCGCGCGGGGCCGGGACGACGCCGCGCGGGGCCGGGACGACGCCGCGCCGCGTCGCCGCCCCGCTCCCAGAGATCCCGCACCGGGACGAACTTTTCGCGAAGCCCGGGAACACCGGCCGGACGCTCCGTGCCGACCGCCCCTTCTCGGCCCATTCGGCTGGATCCGCGCTCCCCAAGGCGTCGGCCGTCCGCGCCCGGGGCGAGGAGGCCTTCACCGGCACGTTTCCCGCTCTCCCTCTCCTCCGCTCACGCGCGCCGACTATTCCGGCAGCGATGCCATACTTGGTGCACTTCGCTCCAAAAACGGGCGATTGGTACCGGTTTGTCAGAACCGATCTTCACCATAGGATCATCAAAATCACTGACAAAGAGGACGAGTTTGTGAAATATCGGGAAGAGTTGAGCGCGTACCTAGGGACCATCTAGGACATGACCATTCACGCCCGGAAGGACCGTCCTGGCCCGCCCGGTGGCCGGGTGGCCGCTCCCTTCCGCGAGGGACGGTCCGCCCGCAACCGAGGCCCACGTCCGCCCCTCGCGGGGGCAGGCGCGTAATCGAACGCCGGAACCCCCTCGGTTCTGCCAGACTCGCTTGACGCGGGGCGCGGCGTACCGAGAGATTGGCCAGCGCACTATGAATGATCTCGATATGGACTTCCTGCTGGGCTCCGACGACGACGGGCCCTCCCGGCGCCGTCCCCGAGGCCCGAACCGCAGCCAGCGTCGCCGCAGCCGCCGGCGGCGCACCCGGCAGCGCCGCAAGGGATTCGCGGCCTCCTTCTTCGCCATCCTCGTCGTCGCCGCGGTGCTCGGTGGCGCGGGATACTTCGGCTTCAACTGGTTCCGCGACCTCCTCGTGCCCAAGGACTTCACCGGCTCCGGCCGCGGCGAGGTCGTGGTCGAGGTCAAGGAGGGGGCGACCGCCTCCGACGTCGCCCAGGAGCTGGAGGAGCAGGGCGTCGTGGCCAGCGCGCGGGCGTTCGTCAACGCCATCGGCGCGGCGGGCAAGAGCTCCTCGCTCCAGCCGGGTGAGTACAAGCTGCGCAAGGGCATGTCGGCGGAGTCCGCGGTCACCATGCTGGACCCGAAGAACCGCGTGGTCAGCGGTACGCTGACGATCCCCGAGGGCCGGCGGCTCAGCACGATCTTCGCCGATCTGTCCACCGCCAGCGGTAAGCCGGTCGAGGAGTTCAAGAAGGCCGCCAAGAAGGACATCGGCCTTCCCCGGTACGCCAAGGGACGGCTGGAGGGCTACGCCTTCCCCGCGACCTACGAGATCACGCCCAAGCTCAGCGCGAGCCAGATCCTCACCAAGATGGTGGACCGCTTCAACCAGACCGCCCAGCGGCTCGACCTGGAGCGCCAGGCGAAGCAGCTCGGTTACACCGCGCACGACATCATGACCATCGCGAGCATCGTCCAGGCCGAGTCCGGCAGTCAGGCCGACATGCCCAAGGTCGCCCGGGTCATTTACAACCGCCTCGGGTTGAACCCCCCGATGAATCTCAAGATGGACAGCACCGTCATGTACGGCCTGAACAAGTACGGCATCGCCGCCAGCCACAAGGACCTGGACAGCACCTCGCCGTACAACACGTACAAGTATCCCGGCCTGCCTCCCGGCCCGATCGACAGCCCCGGCGACCACGCCATCGAGGCGGCTCTCAAGCCGGCCGACGGCAACTGGCTGTGGTTCGTGACCGTCGATCCGAAGAAGGGCATCACCAAGTTCACCGACAAGGAGTCGGAGTTCATGCAGTTCGTCGCTGAGTTCAACCGGAACCACGGATGACTCGGCCCTTTGGATCGGCCGAGGCCGGGGAGGGACCGCACGCACGCAGGGCGGCGGTCCTCGGTCTCCCGATCCGCCACTCGCTCTCGCCGATCCTGCACCGCACCGCGTACGCCGGGCTCGGCCTTTCGGCGTGGCGGTACGACGCGATCGAGTGCGGCGAGGACGACCTGGCCGAGCTGGTCGCCGGGCTCGGCCCGGAATGGGCCGGGCTTTCGCTGACGATGCCGCTCAAGCGCGTGGTGTTCCCGCTGCTCGACACGGTCTCCGACCTCGCGGTCGAGGTGAACGCGGTCAACACGGTCGTCATCCGTGACGGCCGCCGTCACGGCGAGAACACCGACGTGTACGGCATCGTCCGGGCGCTGGCCGAGGCCGGGGTGACCGCGCCGTCCAGCGCCTCGATCCTGGGCGGAGGCGCGACGGCGGCGTCCGCGATCGCGGCGCTGCGCGAGACGGGTCTGCGCGAGGTGACGCTGGTCGTGCGTGAGCCGTCCCGGGCCGCCGAGACGCTGGAGGTGGCCGAACGGCTCGGCGTCATGGTCGCCGTTCGGACCTTCGCGGACTTCGACGCCGATGTGGATCTGCTCGTCTCCACGCTCCCCGCGGGGGCCGCGGACGCTGTGGCGGACAAAGCCGCCGGGGCGAAGGCGGTCTTCGACGTGGTGTACGCGCCCTGGCCGACGACCCTCGCGGGGGTCGCGCGGGAGCGCGGCGCCGTCGTCGTCGGCGGGTTCCCGATGCTCCTGCACCAGGCGGCCCGCCAGGTCGAGCTGATGACCGGCCGTACGGACGTGCCGGTCGAGGAGATGCGCGCGGCCGGTGAGGCGGAGATCCGCAGACGGGCCGAGGCAGCCAAGTAGCCGGGAGCGAGGGACGAGCGACTCCGCGAGGGGCGCGGCGGTGTCTGGACTGAGGAGCGAGTGGGGAGCGGCTCTGCGAGGGGCGCGGCGGTGTCTGGACTGAGGAGCGAGGGGGAGCGAGGGACGAGCGACTCCGAGCGACGAGGGAAGACATCGACTGAGGGCGCCCCGAGCCCGCGCGAGCGAAGCGAGTGCGATAAGCACGGTGTGGTAGTGTTGGCAATTGATCGGTCCGGCATGCCGGCTGGACGCGCAAGCGGAGGTCCTCCTCCCACCTGATCGGCCGAAAGGCCGACGGGTCAAGGATCACAACCAGGGTTCTCGCCGTAGAGAGCTCAGTGACCCCGCATGCGTGACGTGCGGGGTTTTGTGTTTTCTCGCACGGTCGAGCATCAAGCGGAAGTCCTTTGGAGGTCCCATCAGCACCGAGCCCCGCATCAACGATCGTATTCGCGTGCCGGAGGTTCGCCTCGTCGGCCCGAACGGCGAGCAGGTCGGCATCGTCTCGATCGGCGATGCACTGAAGCTGGCCCAGGAGAGCGACCTCGACCTCGTCGAGGTCGCGGCGACGGCCAGGCCGCCCGTGTGCAAGCTCATGGACTACGGCAAGTTCAAGTACGAGTCGGCCATGAAGGCGCGCGAGGCCCGCCGTAACCAGGCACACACGATCATCAAGGAGATCAAACTCCGGCCGAAGATCGACCCGCACGACTACGAGACCAAGAAGGGTCACGTCGTGCGCTTCCTCAAGGCGGGGGACAAGGTCAAGGTCACGATCATGTTCCGGGGTCGCGAGCAGTCCCGGCCGGAGTTGGGCTTCCGGCTGTTGCAGCGGCTCGCCGAGGACGTCACCGAGCTGGGCTTCGTGGAATCGCAGCCCAAGCAGGACGGGCGAAACATGATCATGGTCATCGGCCCGCACAAGAAGAAGGCCGAGGCCAAGGCCGAGAAGGCCGCGGCCAAGGCGCAGCGCGCGTCGGACTCCGATTCCGAGTTCGAGTCCGAGTCCGTGGAGCAGGAGTCAGCGCCCGCGGAGTGACGCGCGCGTCTGAGGGATCAGACACGCATGGAGAAGCCGAGACCGGGACGGTCTCGCAGAGCCAGGCATGCCGTCGGCTCGGGTCACCGGCCCGGGCCTTCGGCGCGACCAATGAGGGAGAGACGGCTGAGATGCCGAAGATGAAGACGCACAGCGGTGCGAAGAAGCGGTTCCGGTTGACCGGCTCCGGCAAGATCGTGCGCCGGCGTGCGAACCGGAAGCACCTTTTCGAGCACAAGCCGTCCACCCGCACGCGCCGGCTCGAGGGTGACGTCGTGATCAGCGACGCCGACGCCAAGAAGATCAAGAAGCTGCTCGCGAAGTAACCGACCCCGGGGAGACTGAACAACATGGCACGCGTGAAGCGGGCGCTCAACGCCAAGAAGAAGCGCAGGGTCGTCCTCGAGCGGGCGAGCGGTTACCGTGGGCAGCGGTCCAGGCTGTACCGCAAGGCCAAGGAGCAGATGCTCCACTCGATGACCTACGCCTACCGGGACCGCAAGGACAAGAAGGGCACCTTCCGGCGCCTGTGGATCCAGCGGATCAACGCCGCGGCCCGCGCGAACGGCATCACCTACAACCGGTTCATCCAGGGTCTGCGCCTCGCGGGCATCGAGGTGGACCGCAAGATCCTCGCCGACCTCGCGGTGAACGACAGCCAGACCTTCGCCACGCTGGCCGAGGCGGCGAAGAAGGCTCTTCCGGCCGACGTGAACGCGCCGGTCGCCTGAGTCAGACGCGATTCAGCATTCATAGGGGCTCACCGGCATCCGGTGGGCCCCTTTTGACGAGGGAAGGCATGGCCGGAACCGAGCTCACCAACATCAGGTCCCCGCGGGTGAAGGCCGCCCGGCGGCTCACGAAGCGCGCCTTCCGGGACCGCGACCGGGCCTTCCTGGCCGAGGGGCCGCAGGCCGTACGCGAGGCTCTCGCGCTCGACGGCGTGACCGTGGAGCTGTTCGCCACGGCCGAGGCCGAGATCAGGCACGCCGACATCATCGGGGCCGCGGACGCCGCGGGCGTCCCGGTGCTCCGGGTCAGCGGCGAGGTCATGGCCGAACTGGCCCAGACCGTCACCCCGCAGGGGCTGATGGGCGTCTGCCGGTTCGTCCACGTCCCGCTATCCGAGGCGGTGCCGTCCGGCGCGCGGCTGGTCGCCCTCCTCGCCCACGTCCGTGACCCCGGTAACGCCGGCACCGTCCTGCGCACGGCCGACGCCGCCGGTGCCGACGCGGTCGTCTTCACCGACGCCTCCGTCGATCCGTACAACGGCAAGTGCGTCCGGGCCAGCGCGGGCAGCCTGTTCCACCTCCCCGTCGCCACCGGCGCGCGGGTGGAGGACGCGGTGCGGCACGTACAGGACGCGGGGATGCGCGTCCTCGCGGCGGACGGCACCGGCAAGGCGACCCTCGACGACGTCGATCTCAGCGTGCCCACCGCGTGGCTCTTCGGCAACGAGGCGTGGGGGCTGCCCCCGGCGCTGCTCGAACTCGCCGACGAGGTGGTGCGGGTGCCGATCTACGGGCGGGCCGAGAGCCTCAACCTCGCCACCGCCGCCGCGGTCTGCCTGTACGCCTCGGCGCGGGCGCAGCGGTAGACCTTACATCGCGTGGAAGATCCATCTACCCCCGCGGTCTGACACGGCCGACTAGAGCGGGAAACCCGCTATTGTCGGCCTTGGAGCGCGCACGGTTCCCCATCCGGCGTGCTTTCACAGGTTCGAGGGAGGCGGTCGCGTGCGAGGTGAGGGCACTCCCCGGGGCGCCCGACAACCGGTCGCGGGCGGGAGTGCGGACGTCTGTGCCGACGATCTCCCCGACGGCCTCGTCGTGACCGACTCCGACGGTGTCGTCCTGGTCGTCAACCGGGCCGCGGAGCGGCTGACCGGAGTGGCCCGCCGCGGGGCGGTGGGGCGGCACATCACCGACGTGCTGCCGTTCCGCGACCCGGAGGGCCGCGACTGGTGGAAGTGCCTCGACCCGCACGGCGGCCTGCCCACCCGGACCCGCCAGCCCGAGCGCCCGGTGCACCTTCCGGGGCGGCAGGAGGTGCTGCTCGCCGCCCGGCTGGTCCGCCGTCCGGAGCGCGGTGGCCCCGTGGTCCGCGTGGTGGTCACGCTGCGGGACGCCTCGGCCCGGGCCCGGCTGGAACGCAGCCGGGCCGACCTCGTCTCCACTGTCGCGCACGAGCTGAGGTCGCCGCTGACCAGCGTCAAGGGGTTCACCGCGACGCTGCTGGCCAAGTGGGGCCGATTCACCGACGCGCAGAAGCTCGTCATGCTGCAGACCGTCAACGCCGACGCCGACCGGGTCACCCGGCTGATCACCGACCTGCTCGACGTGTCCAGGATCGAGTCGGGCCGGCTGGAGGTCCACCGCCAGGTCGTCGACATCCCCGCGCGCGCCCGCCGGCTCATCGAGGGCCGGATCGCCGCGGGGGAGTCCGCCGACCGGTTCTCCCTGGACGTACGCGGCGAGTTGCCCGAGACCTGGTGCGACCAGGACAAGATCGACCAGATTCTCGGCAACTTGCTGGAAAACGGGGTGCGCCACGGGCGCGGTACGGTGACGATAGTGGTCGAAGCCGTCGAATTGGGAGTGGCTGTGTCTGTGCGTGATCAGGGTGAGGGCGTCGCGCCCGAGCTGGTCACGCGCGTCTTCCGGCAGTTCTGGCGCGGCAACGGCCGCAGGCGGGGCGGCACCGGCCTCGGCCTCTTCATCGTCAAGGGCCTGGTTGAGGCCCACGGCGGCACGATCACCGTGCAGCGCGCGCCCGGCGGCGGCGCCGAGTTTCGATTTACCGTGCCCACCGGGACCCCTGACTTCGCCTGACCCCGAAGCCGATTCTTCGCCGCCGGAGTCAGAGCCGATCTCAGCCCGGTGGGCGCCCCGAGGGCCCGGCGGCCCCGTCCCCGCACGGGTGGCCGGCCGCGCCGGAGCCTCCGCCACCGATCTTGGCGGGGCGTATCTTGACCCATCCGGCACTAGACTCGTGCACGCTTAAGCCCTGGATACGGAGCTCTCTCTTGTCGAACACCTATGACCCGGTCGAGGTGACGCCGCTGCACGCCGACGAGGTCGCGCGGGCACAGGCCGACGCCCTCGCCGCGATCGCGGCGGCGCGCGACCTCGACGAACTGAAGCAGGTACGGCTCGCGCACGCAGGCGACCGCTCGCCGATCGCGCTGGCCAACCGCGAGATCGGCGCGCTGCCGCCGCAGGCCCGCTCCGAGGCGGGCAAGCGCATCGGCGGCGCGCGCAAGGCGATCGGGCAGGCGCTCGCCGCCCGCCAGGCCGAGCTGGAGGCCGAGCGCGACGCGCGCGTCCTTGTCGAGGAGACCGTCGACGTCACCCTTCCGTGGGACCGGCGGCCGCGCGGCGCCCGCCACCCGTTGACCACGCTGCAGGAGCGCGTCGCCGACGCGTTCGTGGCGATGGGATACGAGGTGGCCGAGGGGCCCGAGCTCGAAGGCGAGTGGTTCAACTTCGACGCGCTGAACATCGCGCCGGACCACCCCGCGCGCTCCGAGCACGACACGTTCTTCGTCGAGAGCACGGCCTCCGGCAAGGTGCTGCGCACCCAGACGTCGCCGGTGCAGATCCGCGCCCTGCTGTCGCGTGAGCTGCCGGTCTACGTCGTGTCCCCGGGCAAGGTCTTCCGCACCGACGAGCTGGACGCCACGCACACGCCGGTCTTCCACCAGGTCGAGGGGCTCGCGATCGACAAGGGGCTGACCATGGCCCACCTGAAGGGCACGCTCGACCGGTTCGCCGAGGTGATGTTCGGTGAAGGCATCACCACCCGCTTCCGGCCCAACTACTTCCCGTTCACCGAGCCGTCCGCCGAGATGGACCTGCGCTGCTTCGTCTGCCGCGGCGCGTCGGCGTCGCCGGGCAACCCCCCGTGCCGCACTTGCAAGTCGGAGGGGTGGATCGAGTGGGGCGGCTGCGGCATGGTCAACCCGCGGGTGCTGATCGCCTGCGGCGTGGACCCGTCGGTCTACTCCGGCTTCGCGTTCGGGATGGGCATCGAGCGCACCCTGATGTTCCGCAACAACGCCGAGGACATGCGTGACATGGTCGAGGGCGACATCCGCTTCACCCTGCCGTTCGGAATGGAGGTCTGATGAAGGTCCCGCTTTCATGGCTGCGGGAGTACGTCGATCTCCCGGCCGTCACGGCCCAGGAGGTGGCCGACAAGCTCACCTCCGCCGGTCTCAAGCTTGAGGCGATCACCGCCCACGGCCACGAGATCAAGAACGTCGTCGTCGGACAGGTCGTCGTCATCGAGGAGCTCACCGGCTTCAAGAAGCCGATCAGGCACTGCCTGGTCGAGGTGGGGGAGGCCGCGCCGCGCGAGATCGTGTGTGGCGCGACCAACTTCTCCGAGGGCGCGATCGTGCCGGTCGCGCTGCCCGGCGCCGTCCTGCCCGGCGGTTTCGAGATCGGCGCCCGCAAGACGTACGGGCGGCAGTCGGAGGGCATGATCTGCTCGGAGGCCGAGCTGGGCATCGCCGAGTCCTCGCCGGGCATCCTGCTGCTCCCGCAGGACACGCCGATCGGGGCCGACGTCGTCGAACTCCTCGGCCTGCGCGACGACGTGCTTGAGCTGGAGATCACGCCCGACTGCGGGTACGCGCTGTCGATCCGGGGCGTGGCGCGTGAGGCCGCGACCGCGTTCGGCGTGCCGTTCCGCGACCCGGCCGCGGCCGAGCTGCCGGCCGCGTCCGGCCCGTCCTACCCGGCGTCGATCGCCGACCCGACGGCCTGCGACCGGTTCGTGCTGCGTTCGGTGTCCGGGTTCGACCCGGCCGCCGAGAGCCCGCTGTGGATGCGGGTGCGGCTCATCCGCGCCGGGATGCGCCCCGTCTCACTCGCCGTGGACGTCACGAACTACGTGATGCTGGAGCTGGGCCAGCCGCTGCACGCGTTCGACCGGTCCCGCCTGTCCGGCGAGATCGTCGTACGGCGGGCCGCGTCGGGGGAGACCCTGGAGACGCTCGACCACGTGACGCGGAAGCTCCACGTGGAGGACATCCTCATCACCGACGACACCGGGCCGATCTCGATGGCCGGCACGATGGGCGGGCTCCACACCGAGATCTCCGGCTCCTCGACCGACGTCGTGATCGAGGCGGCGCACTTCTCCGCCACGGGCATCGCCAGGGAGTCCCGCCGGCACGACCTGGTCAGCGAGGCGTCCAAGCGGTTCGAGCGGGGCGTGGACCGGGAGCTACCGCTGGTCGCCTCCTGGCGCGCCGTCCAGCTCCTGGTCGAGCTGGGCTCCGGCACCGCCGACCCGGGCGTCACGCACGCCGAGGTGGACGTCGCCCCGGTCCGGGTCGTCATCCCGTCCGACTACCCGGGACGCGTCGCGGGTGTGCCGTACGAGCGGGAGACCGTGGTCCGCCGACTGGAGCAGGTGGGCTGCGCGGTCGTCGAGGGCGCGGACGCGGCCAGCGGCGACGGCGGCGCCCATGGTGTGGCGGCGACCGGCGTGGTGTCCTCGGGTGACCTGCACGAGAAGCTGGCCGTGCGCGGCGACGACCTGCTCACGGTCACCCCGCCGTCGTGGCGGCCGGACCTGACCGACCCGAACGACCTGGCGGAGGAGGTCATCCGCCTGGAGGGCTACGAGGGCCTGCCCTCGGTGCTGCCCCCGGCCCCCGCCGGGGCCGGGCTGACCGAGGAGCAGCGGCTGCGCCGCCGGGTCGGCCGGGCGCTGGCCTACGCGGGCTACGTCGAGGTGCTCTGCTACCCGTTCATGGGCGTCCGCGACCTGGACGACCTGCAGCTTCCCGCGGACGACCCGCGCCGGCGGGCGACCCGGCTGGTCAACCCGCTCAGCGAGGATGAGCCGTACATGCGGACCACCCTCCTGCCGGGCCTGCTGAAGACGCTGGTCCGCAACGTGGGCCGCGGCTTCGGCGACGTGGCGCTGTTCGAGACCGGCCTCGTCTACCGGCCGGAGCCGGACGCCCCGGCGGCCGCGCCGGTGCTCACCGTGGACCGCAAGCCCACGGCGGAGGAGCTGGCCCGGATCGAGAGCGCGCTGCCGCGGCAGCCGTTCCGTGTCGCCACCGTGCTGGCCGGGGAGTTCGACCGGTCCGGCTGGTGGGGCGCGGGCCGCCAGGCCTCCTGGGCGGACGCGATCGAGGCGGCGCGGACCGTGGCTCGCGAGGCCGGGGTCGAGCTGGAGGCGCGGGCCGACCGCCACGAGCCGTGGCACCCGGGCCGGTGCGCCGCACTGTACGTGGGGGACGTCCTCGTCGGGCACGCCGGCGAGCTGCACCCGCGCGTTGTCGAGGCGTGCGGCCTGCCGCCGCGCACCGCCGCGATGGAACTGGAGCTGTCGCTGCTGACCCCGCCGGGGCCGGCGCAGGCGCCCGCCGTGTCGGCGTACCCGGTGGCCACCCAGGACGTGGCGCTGGTCGTCCGCTCCGAGGTGACCGTCGCGGAGGTCGAGACCGCGCTGCGCGAGGGTGCCGGCGAGCTGCTGGAGTCGGTCCGGCTGTTCGACGTGTACACGGGCGAGCAGGTGGAGGAAGGCCACGCGTCCCTGGCGTACACGCTGCGGTTCCGCGCGCCGGACCGCACGCTCACCGTCGAGGAGACGACGGCCGCCCGCGACGCCGCCGTGGCGCTCGCCCACGAGCGGACCGGGGCCCGGCTGCGCGGCGTCTGACCCGCACGTTCACGACCCCACCGATGCCCGTCCGGCCTCCCGCCGGGCGGGCATCGCCGTGTCCGGAGGCGAAATCACCCATTGATGCGAGGGTTACCAACGAGTATCGTCCAGAGCTGAGCAGCCCTCATATTCGCGCGCGAAACCTGTAACCCCTGACACCCCCCGGCTTCTCGCGAAGGGAAGTTCGCCATGCACGCGCGCCTTCGAGGGGCGCTCACGGCCACTGCCGTGCTCGCCCTCGTGATCACCGGCTTACCGGCGACATCGGCCGCCTCCGCCTCGTCCTCGCCTTCCTCCTCACCCTCCTCCTCGTCCGCCTTGTCGGCGGCCGACGCGGTCACCGACGACTACTGCCTCGGCCAGTGCGCCGACATCCTCCCCCCTGGCCAGAACGGCAACGCCACGCTGGTCGACATCATCGGGAACCAGACCCTCGGCACCCGCCCGGCGCACAGCGCCGACCAGCTCGGCAGGTACGCCGGGCTCATCTCCGGCTACACCGGCCTGACCGACGACCAGATCGCGTCGTTCTTCAACGACGCCTCCTTCGGCGTGCCCGCGGGGCAGGTCGAGAGCACGGTCAGCCCCCGTTCGGACGTCACGATCGTCCGCGACAAGGCCACCGGCGTGCCGCACATCACCGGCACCACCCGCGAGGGCACCATGTTCGGCGCCGGGTACGCGGGCGGGCAGGACCGTCTGTGGGTCATGGACCTGATGCGGCACGTCGGCCGGGGCGACCTCACCCCGTTCGCCGGAGGCGCCCAGGGCAACCGGGAGCTGGAGCAGAGCGTCTGGCGTAACTCGCCCTACACCGAGGCGGACCTGCAGGCCCAGATCGACCGGCTGCGCGACTCCGGCCCACGGGGCGCCCAGCTCTACTCGGACGTACGTAACTACATCGACGGCATCAACGCGTACATCGACGTCTGCATGGCCAAACGCAACTGCCCGGGCGAGTACGTCCTGACCGGGCACCTCGACGCGATCACCAACAAGGGCGGTCCGGTCGACTTCACGATGACCGACCTGGTCGCGATCTCCGGCGTGATCGGCGGCCTGTTCGGGGGCGGCGGCGGAAACGAGATGCAGTCGGCCCTGGTCCGGGTCGCCGCGCGGGCCAAGTACGGCGCAGCCGCGGGCGACCAGGTCTGGGCGGCGTTCCGCGGCGAGAACGACCCCGAGACCGTGCTCACCCTCCACAACGGCCAGAGCTTCCCCTCCGGATCCGCGCCCGCCGGCGCCACCGGCGTCGTGCTGCCCGACCCCTCGACCGCGCCGGTCGACATCGTCGAGAACAGGACCGGGACCGCCACCACCTCCACGACCGCCGTGAAGAGCCCGCTGGACGGCCTCACCGTCGACAACGCCAAGCCGGGCATGTCGAACGCGATCGTCGTGTCGGCGGCCAAGTCGGCCACCGGCCACCCCGTCGCCGTCTTCGGCCCGCAGACCGGCTACTTCTCCCCGCAGCTGCTCATGCTGGAGGAGCTGAACGGCCCCGGCATCCGGGCGCGCGGCGCCGCGTTCGCCGGGCTCAACCTGTACGTGCTGCTCGGCCGGGGCGCCGACTACGCCTGGAGCGCCACGTCGAGCACGCAGGACATCACCGACACGTACGCGATCACGCTGTGCGACCCGAAGGGCGGGACGCCGACCACGGCCTCCGAGCATTACCTGTACCGCGGCACCTGCACGGCGATGGAGACGCTGCGCAAGAAGAACTCCTGGAAGCCGAACACGGCCGACTCCACCGGGGCCGGGTCGTACGAGCTGGTGGTCAAGCGCACGAAGTACGGCCTGGTGACGTGGCGCGGCACCGTGGACGGGGCGCCGACCGCCTTCACCTCGCTCCGCTCGACCTACCGGCACGAGCCCGACTCGGCGATGGGCTTCCAGATGTTCAACGACCCGGCCGAGATGGGGTCGGCCGCCGCGTTCCAGAACTCCGCCGCCAACATCGGCTTCGCGTTCAACTGGTTCTACGTGAACTCGACCGACGCGGCGTACTTCATGTCCGGGAGCGCCCCGGTGCGCCCGGCCGTCTCCGACCCTAACCTGCCGATGGTCGCGGACGCCGCGCACGAGTGGACCGGGTACGACCCGGACGCCAACAGCGCGACGTACGCGGCGGCGAGCACCCACCCGCAGGCGGTCAACCAGGACTACTTCGTGAGCTGGAACAACAAGCAGGCCAAGGACTACGGGGCGGCCGACGGCAACTTCAGCTTCGGCTCCGTCCACCGCGGCGACCTGCTGGACGCGCCGGTGAAGGCTGCGCTCGCCTCGGGCACCCTGGACCGGGCCGGCACCGTGAAGATCATGGCGAACGCCGCGATCACGGACCTGCGCGGCTGGAAGGTCCTGCCCAACCTGCTCCGCGTTATCAACAGCGCCGACGTGACCGACCCGACGCTCGCCTCGGCCGTCGCCAAGCTGTCCGCCTGGGCCTCCGCCGGAGCCCGCCGCGCCGAGACCTCCCCGGGCAGCAAGACGTACGCGCACGCCGACGCGATCCGCTTCTTCGATGCCTGGTGGCCCAAGCTGGTGCGGGCGCAGTTCCAGCCCGGCCTCGGCGACGGGCTCTACCGGTCGCTGGTCGACGCCCTGCAGATCAACGAGTCGCCGTCCGGGCGGCAGCAGGGCGACACCTCCACCCTCGTCAACTCGGCGAACGAGGCCCAGACGCACAAGGGCTCCTCGTTCCAGTACGGCTGGTGGGGCTACGTCGACAAGGACATCAGGAACGTGCTGGGCGACACCGTAGGGGGGACGCTTCCGGCCCGGTACTGCGGAGCCACCGTGCAGGCGTGCCGTACGGTCCTGCTGGACAGCCTGTCCGCGGCGCTCGTGGAGACGGCGGCGGTCACCTACCCGGCCGACGACGTCTGCTCCGCCGGCGATCAGTGGTGCGCGGACGCGGTGCGGCAGTCGCCGCTCGGCGGGATCAAGCAGGACCTGATCTCCTGGCAGAACCGGCCGACCTACCAGCAGGCGGTCTCCTTCCCGGCCCGGCGCGGTGACAACGTCGCCAACCTGGCCGCCGGGGCCACGGCGAGCGCGTCGAGCAAGGAGAGCTTCCTCTACCCGCCCGCCAACGCGAACGACGGCGACCGCTCCACCCGCTGGTCCAGCGCGTTCAGCGACAACCAGTATGTCCAGGTGGACCTCGGGGCGGTCACGACCGTGGGCCGGGTGATCCTGCGCTGGGAGGCGGCGTACGGCAAGGCGTACCGGATCCAGACGTCCACCGACGGGAGCGCCTGGACCACGGTCTCCACGACCACGGCCGGCGACGGCGGCGTGGACAACGTCGCCTTCGCCCCGGTGAACGCGCGCTACGTCCGCATGCAGGGCGTCACGCGGGCCACGTCCTACGGCTACTCGCTCTACGAGTTCGAGGTGTACGGCCGTTAGGCGGCGGCCGCCCCGGCCTCGGGTGAACGTTTCACCCCGGGGCCGGGGCGCGGCCCGCGTCCGATCCCCGGAGGCACCAGGTCACCGGGTCCCGGCCGGGACGGTGTGCGGCCCGCGAGAAGTGGGGCTGGTCGTGGAACGCGACAGGCCCGTACTCTCCGGCCATGGCCTGGAGGACCCGTGTCCCTGACCGTCCCGTGGACTCCGCCGCCACCCGGAGGCGCTCGCCGCTCGCGTTACCGGCCGTCCGCCGGGTGCTCGCGGCCGTCCCGCCGCCGGGCCGGTGGCCCCGCCACGTCGTCGCGCTCGCCGCTGTATGCGCCGTGGCCGCCGGGGTGTACTCCCTCCACGGGCTGACCAAGCTGCGCGCCTTCCGCACCGGCACGTACGATCTGACGATCTTCGACCAGGCGGTGCGCGGCTACGCACACTTCCGGCCGCCCGTCGTGCCGCTCCTGGGTGTCACGCTGGATCGGGGGACGGACTACCTCCAGCTCGCCGACCACTTCTCGCCGATCCTGGCCCTGCTCGCGCCGCTGTACTGGCTGCACGACGGGCCCGCGACGCTCATCGTGGCCCAGGCCGTGCTGTTCGCGCTGGCTGTCCCGTTCCTGTGGACGTTCACCCGCCGCCGGCTCGGCACCGCTCCCGCCTACCTGGTCGCGGTCGCGTACGCGCTGTCCTGGCCGATCGCGCAGACCGTCGGCGTGGAGTTCCACGAGGTCGCCTTCGTTCCCGTCCTGACCGCCGCCGCGATCGAGCGGCTGGACGCGGGGAGGCGGCTCCCCGGCCTCCTCGCACTGGCCGGCCTGCTGCTGACCAAGGAGGACGCCGGGCTGATCGTGGCCGGCGTCGGCGCCTGGCTGTTCCTCACCCGGCGGCGGCGTCTCGGCGCGGCCGTCGTCGTCGGGGGCGTGGCCGCGATGGAACTCACCCGCAAGGTGCTGATCCCGCTCGCGGGCGGCCGGGCGGACGAGCGCTGGTACTTCTCCCAGCTCGGCGCGGACCTGCCCGACGTGCTGCGCACGGCCGTGACCGACCCGCTGCGCGTCCTCGGCGTGCTGACCGCCGACCAGGTCAAGCTGGACACGACCGCGCTGCTGCTGTGGCCGACGCTCTTCCTCTGCCTCCTGTCGCCGATCGCGCTGGCGGCGCTGCCGCACGTCGCCGAGCGGATGCTGTCCGACGCGCCCAACTGGTGGTCCACCGCCTGGCACTACGACGCGTTCACCGTCGCGATCCTCTTCCTCGCCGGGGTGGACGGCACGGCGCGCCTGATCCGGTGGCTGCGCCGGAAGGAGCGGATCACGGAGCCGGAACGGCTCGGCCTGCTGTGGTCCGTCGCGATCTGCGCCGTCGCGCTCACCCTGGTGCCGCACCGCCCCTTCGGCGAGCTGCTCCGCCCGGACTTCTACGCCGCGGACGCCCGGGCGGCGGCGCGGCAGGAGGCGCTCGCGCTGATCCCCGACGGCGTGGTGGTGGAGGCGAGCAACGACTTCGGCCCCCACCTGTCCGCCCGCGACACGGTCCTGTGGTGGGACTATCGCCACCGGAGGACCCCGTGGATCATCGCGTCGGCGGGGCAGGACCTGCGCGGCGTGATCGACGACTACGTGCGGGACGGCTACCGCCTGCTCTTCGACCGGGAGGACATCGTCGTCCTGCGCCTCGGCGGATAGCCGGTCGTGATGTGCCGCGCGCCCCCGCGTGAGCCGTACGGGGGCGCATCGGTCAGAAGCGGTCGATCTCGGTGAGGTCGATGTCGATCTCGAAGGGCAGCGAGACCTTGAGCCGGTCGTGATGGATGCCGGTGAGGAAGTAGGCCGAGGTCCCGGGGTCGATCTCGTAGACGTAGACGGCGGGCCGGCCCTTCTGGTTCTCCACCCGCCAGAAGTGCGGGATGCCCGCCTCGGCGTACAGCACCGGCTTGCGCTTGCGGTCGCGGACCTCGGACTCCGGTGAGACGACCTCGACGAC
The DNA here is from genome assembly GCF_001528665.1 of Microtetraspora malaysiensis. GTDB lineage: Bacteria > Actinomycetota > Actinomycetes > Streptosporangiales > Streptosporangiaceae > Microtetraspora_A > Microtetraspora_A malaysiensis. The sequence goes on along the minus strand of NZ_BBYJ01000012.1, from coordinate 17,988 downwards.
CAGGACCGCGTCGGCCGCCTGGTAGGCGGTCTGCTCGTCCTTCTGCTCCGCCTCGGCGCGGATGACGCTCACGTCGGGCTCCGGCCGCTGGCGTGAGTCGAGGACCAGGCTCATCTCGCGCCGGACCCGCAGCTCGCGCGGAGCGACTCCGCGCAGAGCGCTCTCCAGAAGGGACACGGCACGGGAATGGAAGGAGGACTGAGGGCTCACGAAGACCAAGCTTCCGTCAATCAACTCCGTGTGTGCAGGCAAATCCGGAATGTGATCGAGGTCTGTGGCCGTGTAGCCCTTGAGTGGCGGGAAAACCCAGCCGGGCAGCTCCGATGAGTCGCTCATGACGTCGCTCCGTGCCTCTGCCTCCGCCGCTGCCGTAGTCTCCGTCGTCTCTGTCTCCGCTACCGCTGCCGTCATGCGCACATCGTAACCAGCCGGTCTCGCTGAGGGGCGGGTTCGTCCGGGTTGTGTCAGGTGGCCGCGGGCTGCTCCGCGCGGCGGGCGCGTTCGGCGAGGGCGTGCTCGTCGGTGCGCGCGTCGTAGCGGCGGAAGCGGGGCAGCGCGGCCGCCATCGCGGCCACCGCGCCCACGCACAGCAGGCCGCCGAACCCCAGCGAGAAGCGGGCGCCGCCCCAGCCGGCCAGCGCCCCGGCGCGCACGTCGCCGAGCATCGGGCCGGTCGAGTAGGAGAGCAGCTCGATCCCCGCGAGGCGGCCGCGGTACTCGTCGGGGATGGTCTGGTTCCAGATCGTGCCGCGGAAGAGGCCGCTCACCATGTCCGCGCCGCCCGCGACGGCGAGGAACAGGAAGACCAGCCACACGTTCGGCATGATCGCCGCGATCGCCACCGAGACGCCCCACAGCGCGGCCGACACGATCACGGCCATCCCGTGCCGGTGCACGTGGGCGGTCCAGCCGGAGGTCAGCGAGGCGACCACCGAGCCGACCCCTCCGGCGGCGTACAGCAGGCCGAGCGCCTGCGGCGTCCCCAGGTCGTCGGCGAGGAACGGGAACAGCGCGGTCGAGCTGGCGAACGCCATCGCGGCGATGTCGACGAGATAGGTGCCCATCAGGTCGGGGCGCCGGACGGCGTAGCGGACGCCCTCGGCCAGTGACCGCAGCGAGGCGGGGGAGGCGTCCTGGGGGCGCGGCACGGGACGCACCCGCACCAGCAGCGCCAGCGAGACCAGGAACGAGGCCACGTCGATGCCGTACGACACGGCGGGGCCGAGCGCGATGACGACCAGCCCGCCGACGGCGGGGCCGACGATGACCGCGCTGTTGCGGACGAGGCCCTGCAACGCGTACGCGGCGGTCATCTGGTCGAGCTTGACCACCCGGTTGATCATCGCCTGCTCGCTCGGGCCGCGTACGCTGCTGAACCCGGCGGACAGGGCGCCCGCGACGTAGAGGAGCCAGACCTGCGGATGGGGCAGCAGGGCGTTGACCAGCAGGATGCCGGTCGCGACGCAGAGCCCCAGCTCGGAGTAGATCACGATCTTGCGCCGGTCGAGCGCGTCGGCGATCGCGCCGCCCCACAGCCCGCAGACCACCATCGGCACGAACTCGGCCATGCTCACCAGCCCGACCGCGAGCGGTGACCCGGTGAGCTGTTTCACCTGGTACGGCACGGCCACCATCGTGAAGAGGGCGCCGAGCAGGGTGATCAGGCTGGAGCCGAGCAGGAGGCGGAAGTCGCGGGACTCGCGCAGCGGGGTGACGTCGACGCGCATCCGGCGGGCCAGCGCACGCAGCGATCGATCCGAGCGTTCAGACACGAACGGCCATGTTCGCCGAGTGCCGGATCGGCGGGCAATCGATTTTCGGGGGTGCGACGGGGCGCGGTCCCGCGTACGCCGGGGGACCGCGCCCCGTCGCTCACATCGCGGGCACCTTGTCGAGGAAGCCGTGCACGTCGCGGATGCGCCCGTCGGCGTCCAGCGCGGCGACGTCGAAGCCGACCACGACCGGCTCGGCGGCCCCCTCCGGAGCCAGGTGCCAGGTGAACCGCACGATGTCGTGGTGGCCGTCGAGCACCTCGCCGCGGCTGAACACGAAGCCGGGGAACATTCCCTGGGCTCCGGCGATCACGGCGGCGATGGCGTCGTGGCCGCGCACGGCCGCCATCGGGTCGGTGTAGCCGCCGTCCTCGGCCCACAGCTCGGCCACGGCCGCGACGCGGGCGGCGGAGTCGGTCTCGTTCCAGGTGGCGATGTAGCGGTCGACAAGGGTGGAAAAGTCGCTCACGGGGACTCCTCAGTTCGCGTGTCTTCGTTGACACAGGAAAGTTCCCATGGCGCGATGTGCCCCGTCGATTACCCGCCAGGTAACCCGGCGCGCTACCGAGGCGCGCCGGGATCCCGGGTCAGGAGCCGAGGACGCGGCGGCGCAGCGCGGTCTTGAGGATCTTGCCGCCGGGGTTGCGGGGCAGCTCCTCCTCCAGGAACCAGACCGTCGCCGGCACCTTGAACCCGGCGAGGCGTTCGCGCACGAAGGTCCGCAGCTCGTCCGCGGAGACGTCCGAGCCCGGCGCGCGCCGCACCACCGCGCCGACCTCCTCACCCAGCTCCTCGTGCGGGACGCCGATCACCGCCACGTCGTCGACGCCGGGGTGATCGAACAGCGCGGCCTCGACCTCGGCGCAGTAGACGTTCTCGCCGCCCCTGATGACCATGTCCTTGGCCCGGTCGACGATATAGACGAAGCCCTCCTCGTCCACCCGGGCGAGGTCGCCGGTGTGCAGCCAGCCGTCCACGAAGGTCTGCGCGGTGGCCTCCGGCTGGTTCCAGTAGCCGCTGATCACGATCGGCCCGCGGATGCACAGCTCGCCGACCTCGCCCGGAAGCAGCTCCGCCCCGGCCGGGTCGCAGATCTTGACGTCGTTCACGGCGAGCGGGAGGCCGATGCTGTCCGGCCGCGCCGCGTAGTCCGTGCCGCAGTTGTAGATGGCCAGCCCCGTCGTCTCGGTCATGCCGTACCCGTTGGCGGGTGCGCGGCCCGGCAGCAGCTCGGTGATGCGCTCCCGCAGCTTGGGTGGGGCCGGCGCGCCGCCGTAGGAGATGGAGCCCAGGGACGAGATGTCGTAGCGCTCCAGCGCGGGGTGGGAGAGGAGCTGCCAGGCGTTGGTCGGCACACCGGCGAGGCCGGTGACCCGCACGCGCTCGATGGTCCGCAGCGCGCGTTCGGCGTCCCACTTGTACATGAGGGCGAGCCCGCCCCCGCTGAAGATCGTCGGGATCAGCACCGCGAAGCAGCCGGTCACGTGGAACAGCGGCACCGCGAGGAGCGTGACCCGTTCGGCCGAGGTCGTCTCCGCCGGGTCCTTCCCGGCGAGTAGCGTCGCGCGCATCATCGCGTACGCCACGGTCATCGGGGCCTGGCCGAGGTTGCGGTGGGTGCCGAGCGCGCCCTTCGGGCGGCCGGTGGTCCCCGAGGTGTAGAAGATCGTGGCCAGGTCGTCGGGGCCGAGGTCGACGGGGGGCAGGGTCACGTCGGCCCGCACCTCGCCCATCACCTCGGCGAGATTCGCTCCCGGCCCGCGCGCGATGATCACCGGTATTTCGGGCCCGCCCGCCTCCGCGGCGCGCGCGGCGCGCTCGGCGTCGGCGATCAGCAGTCTCGCCCCCGAGTCGGCCAGGCCGTACGCGAGCTCCTGGCCGGTCCACCACGCGTTCAGCGGCACGGCGACCGCCCCGGCGGCCAGGATCGCGGAGAACGCGACCACCCATTCGGGATAGTTCCGCATCGCGAGGGCCACCCGGTCGCCCCTGCGGACGCCGTAGTCCTCCACGAGACGCCGTGCCAGGGTCGCCGCGCGGCGGAAGTGCTCCTCGTAGGTGATCCGCTCGTCCTCGTAGATCAGGAAGACCTTCTCGCCTTGGAAACGGCTGTTCTGCAGCAGGTCCCGGAAGGTCCGGGGAGCATGCTTCCATGCGCGGATCGTCGTCCCCCCGACCTTCGCCTCTTCCATCTCGAAGAGCTGGCCGGGCGCGGTGAGCTGGGCCTGTACCTGGTCGTGCGTCATAGCCATGGACTGCGCTCCAAGCCGCGATGGTAACCGGAAAAATCACGATACCGACCGGTAGGTACGGACACCAGGGTGCCGATTTCCAAGGTCGTGGCAGGTGCGGACGGGGTCGTGCTCGCTTGCATGATCATGCTGAGATATGCATACTCTTCAGAGTAAGAAGATGTGCTCGTTCGCATGAACATGCAGGGGGATCGATGAGGGCGGCGATCGCGGGAGCGACGGGTTACGCGGGGGGCGAGCTGCTCCGGCTGCTGCTCGGGCATCCGTCCTTCGAGGTCGGCGCGCTGACCGCCGGCTCCAGCGCCGGCTCGCGCCTCGGCGAGCACCAGCCGCACCTGCCCGCCCTCGCCGACCGGCTCGTCCAGGAGACCACCGCCGAGACCCTGGCCGGTCACGACGTCGTCTTCCTCGCGCTGCCCCACGGGCAGTCCGGCGCCGTCGCCGCCGAGCTGGGCGAGGACACCGTCGTGGTGGACTGCGGCGCCGACTTCCGGCTGGAGAGCGCGCAGGACTGGGCCCACTTCTACGGCGGCGCCCACGCGGGCACCTGGCCGTACGGGCTGCCCGAGCTTCCCGGACAGCGCGAGGTGCTGCGTGGGGCCCGCCGCATCGCGGTGCCCGGCTGCTACCCGACCTCGGTGACGCTCGCGCTGTTCCCGGCCTTCGCCGCCGGCCTGGTCGAACCCGACGTGGTCGTGGTCGCCGCCAGCGGCACCTCGGGCGCCGGCCGCGCCCCCAAGACCCACCTCCTCGGCAGCGAGGTCATGGGCTCGGTCAGCGCGTACGGCGTCGGCGGCGTCCACCGGCACACCCCCGAGATGGAGCAGAACCTGGCGAAGGTCGCGGGAGCGCCGGTCCGGGTCTCTTTCACCCCGACGCTCGCGCCGATGAGCCGGGGCATCCTCGCCACCTGCACGGCCCCGGCCGTGTCCGGCCTCACCGCCGCCGCGCTCCGGGAGGCGTACGAGACGGCGGTCAAGGACGAGCCCTTCCTCCGCCTGCTGCCGGAGGGGACGTGGCCCGCGACCGCCATGACGGCCGGGGCCAACACCGCCGTCCTGCAGGTGGCCCTCGACGAGCGCTCCGGCAGGGTCGTCGCCGTCGCCGCCGTCGACAACCTGACCAAGGGCACGGCCGGCGGCGCGATCCAGAGCGTCAACCTGGCCCTCGGCCTGCCCGAGGAGCTCGGCCTTCCCGTGAACGGGCTGGCCCCGTGACCGCGGCGGAGTACGCGGCGCACCGCAGCAGCGGGCGAACGCAAGAACGGCACGTGACAGGTGACAGCGGCCCGGGGCCGCGAGGCGAGGAGGAAGTATGAGCGTCACGGCTCCACTCGGGTTCCGGGCGGCGGGCATCGCGGCGGGCATCAAGGCGAGCGGCGCGCGCGACCTCGCGCTCGTCGTCAACGACGGGCCGTCCCACGCGGCGGCGGGCGTCTTCACCGCCAACCGCGTCAAGGCCGCTCCGGTGCTGTGGTCGGCGCAGGTGCTCTCCGGCGGCCGGGTCAAGGCGGTGGTCCTCAACTCCGGTGGCGCCAACGCCTGCACCGGGCCGCTCGGCTTCCAGGACACCCACGCCACGGCCGAGAAGGTCGCCGCCGCGCTCGCGGACTCGGCGGGCGAGATCGCGGTCTGCTCCACCGGCCTGATCGGCGAGCGGCTGCCGATGGACGCGCTGCTCGGCGGGGTCGAGACCGCGGTGTCCCAGCTCTCCAGGGACGGCGGCCTGGCCGCCGCCGACGCGATCAGGACCACCGACACGGTCAGCAAGATCGCCTTCCGCAGGGGAGAGGGCGGCTACATGGTCGGCGGCATGGCCAAGGGCGCGGGCATGCTCGCCCCGTCGCTGGCCACCATGCTCTGCGTCATCACCACCGACGCCGACCTCTCCTCCGAGGAGCTGGACGCGGTTCTGCGCAAGGCGACGGGCGTCACCTTCGACCGCCTGGACGCCGACGGCTGCATGTCCACCAACGACACCGTGCTGCTGCTGGCGAGCGGCGCCGCCGGCGTGCGGCCCGACCTCGCCGAGTTCGAGAAGGTCGTCACCAACGTCTGCGCCGACCTCACCCGCCAGCTCCTGGTCGACGCCGAGGGCGCGTCCAAGGCGATCACCATCGAGGTCGTGGGCGCGGCCGGCGTCGAGGACGCCGTCACGGTCGGCCGCGCGGTGGCCAGGAACAACCTGCTCAAGTGCGCGATCCACGGCGAGGACCCCAACTGGGGCCGGGTGCTGTCCGCGGTCGGCACGACCGACGCGGTCTTCGAGGCGGACCGGCTCAACGTGGCCATCAACGGCGTCTGGATCTGCCGCGGCGGCGCCGTGGGCGACGACCGTTCCAAGGTGGACCTGCGCCCCCGCGATGTGACGATCACGATCGACCTGTCGGCCGGTCCGCACTCCGCGACGATTCACACCACGGACCTCACCGCGGCGTACGTCCACGAGAACTCGGCGTACTCGTCATGACGCCCCGCAGGAACGGCGCGCTGGACAAGGCGCACACGCTGATCGAGGCGCTGCCCTGGATGGCGCGCTTCCACGGCGCGACCGTCGTCATCAAGTACGGCGGTAACGCGATGACCGAGGAGCACCTGCGCGAGAAGTTCGCCGCCGACGTGGTCTTCCTCAGGTACGCCGGGCTCCGCCCGGTGATCGTGCACGGCGGTGGCCCGCAGATCCAGCGGCAGCTCGACCTGCAGGGCATCGAGAGCCGCTTCGTCTCCGGCCTGCGGGTGACCACGCCCGAGGCCATGCAGGTGGTGCGCATGGTCCTCGTCGGCCAGGTCAACCGCGACGTGGTCGGCCTGATCAACCGGCACGGGCCCTTCGCGATCGGCATGTCCGGCGAGGACGCCCACCTGTTCACCGCCGAGCGCAAGCAGGTCGTCGTGGACGGCGTCGCCGTGGACATCGGCCAGGTCGGCGAGATCGTCGGCGTCGAGGTGGGAGCCGTCGAGGCACTGCTGAACGACAACCGGATCCCGGTCGTGTCGTCGATCGCGCGGGGCGAGGACGGCACCATCTACAACGTCAACGCAGACACCGCCGCCGCCGCGCTGGCGGTCGCGCTGGGCGCGTCCAAGCTGGTCGTGCTCACCGACGTCGAGGGCCTCTACGCCGACTGGCCGAACAGCGACGAGGTCGTCAGCAGGATCGCCGCGACCGAGCTGGCCGAGCTGCTGCCCTCGCTGTCCAGCGGCATGGTCCCCAAGATGGAGGCGTGCCTGACCGCGGTACGCGGCGGCGTCACGCGGGCGCACGTGCTCGACGGCCGGGTGCCACACTCCTTGTTGCTGGAGATCTTCACGGACGAGGGCATCGGCACGATGGTCCTGCCCGACTCCGCATCCGTCCCGGCCGAGCCCGGGCCGGTCGCCGTTCCGATCAAGGAGGACGCGTGAGCGAGGAGACGAAGCCGAGCCGGAACCCGGCCGGAGAGGCGCTCAGGAAGCGCTTCGAGGCGGCGTTCATGCCCAACTACGGCGTGCCGCCGATCGCGCTCGCACGCGGCGAGGGCACCGCCGTCTGGGACCTCGACGGCCGGCGCTACCTGGACCTCATCGGCGGCATCGCGGTCAGCTCGCTGGGCCACGGCCACCCGGCGCTGGTCGAGGCGGTGTCCCGGCAGGTGGCGACATTGGCGCACACCTCGAACCTGTTCCTGCACGAGCCCGAGGTGCTGCTGGCCGAGCGCCTGGGCGGCCTGCTCGGCGCGCCCGCACGGGTCTTCCTGGCCAACTCCGGCACCGAGGCCAACGAGGCCGCGCTCAAGCTCGCCATCAAGTACGGCAAGGCGAACGGCAGGAGCTACTTCGTCGCCGCCGAGATGGGCTTCCACGGCCGCACGCTCGGCGCCCTGTCGCTGACCGGCAAGCCCGCGATCCGCGACCAGTTCGGCCCGTTCCCGATCGACGTCCGGTTCGTCCCGTACGGCGACGCCGACGCGCTCAAGAGCGCGGTGACCGACGAGTGCGCCGCGGTCTTTCTGGAGCCGACCCAGGGCGAGGCCGGCGTCGTGCCGCCGCCCGAGGGGTACCTCCGGGCGGCCAGGGAGATCTGCTCCGCCACCGGGGCGCTCCTGGTGGCCGACGAGATCCAGTCGGCGATCGGCCGCACCGGCCACTGGTTCGCCCACCAGGCGGACGGCGTGCTGCCCGACGTGCTGACCCTGGCCAAGGGCCTCGGCGGCGGCATGCCGATCGGCGCCTGCGTCGGGATCGGCCCGGCCGGGACGATCTTCGAGAAGGGCGACCACGGCTCGACGTTCGGCGGCAACCCGGTCTCGTGCGCGGCGGCGCTGGCCGTGCTGGACACGATCGAGCGCGAGGACCTGCTGGCACACGTCCAGGCCGTCGCCCGGGAGCTCCGCGACGGCATCGAAGCGATCGGCCACCCGCTGCTCAAGGGCGTGCGCGGCCGCGGCCTCTGGCTGGCTCTCGTGCTCACCGCCGACCGCTCCGCGCGGGTCCAGGAGGCGGCCCAGGAGGCCGGGTTCCTGGTCAACGCGCTTCAGCCCGACGCCGTACGGCTCGCGCCCCCGCTCGTCGTCACATCGTCCGAGGTGCGGTCCTTCGTGGACGCGCTTCCCGGCATTCTGGAGGCCGCCAATGGCTAGTCAGGGACCCGTCGCGGATCCGAAGCAGGTCAGGCACTTCCTGCGGGACGACGACCTGACGCCGGAGGAGCAGGCGCAGGTGCTCGACCTGGCCGACGCGATGAAGAAGGACCGCTTCGGCTACCGGCCCTTCGCCGGCCCCCGCACCGTCGCGGTGCTGTTCGACAAGCCGTCCACCCGCACCCGCGTCTCGTTCGCGGTCGGCGTCGGCGAGCTCGGCGGCCTGCCGTTGGTCATCGACGCCGGCTCCTCCCAGATGGGACGGGGCGAGCCGATCGAGGACACCGCCCGGGTCCTGGAACGCCAGGTGGCGGCGATCGTGTGGCGTACCTCCGGCCAGGAGCGCGTCGAGGCGATGGCCTCGATATCGTCCGTCCCCGTGGTGAACGCGCTCACCGACGAGTTCCACCCCTGCCAGATCCTCGCCGACCTGCAGACGATCCGCGAGCACAAGGGCATGCTCAAGGGCCTCACCCTGGCGTACCTGGGCGACGGCGCCAACAACATGGCCCACTCCTACCTGCTCGGCGGCGCGACCGCCGGGATGCATGTACGGATCGGCGCCCCGGCCGGATATCTGCCGGACGCGGTGATCCTCGACCGGGCCGCCGAGATCGCCGCCGCCACGGGCGGCTCCGTCACCGCGGTCAGCGATCCGGCGGCGGCCGCCGCCGGGGCGCATGTGCTCGCCACGGACACCTGGGTGTCCATGGGGCAGGACGGCAAGGAGGAGCGCGTGGCGGCGTTCACGCCGTACCGGCTCGACGCGGACCTGCTCGCCCAGGCGAGCCCGGACGCGATCGTGCTGCACTGCCTGCCCGCGTACCGGGGACTGGAGATCACCGGCGAGGTGCTCGACGGTCCGCGGAGCGTGGTCTGGGACCAGGCCGAGAACCGGCTCCACGCGCAGAAGGCGCTGCTGCACTGGCTGGCCGTCCGCAGCGGGCAGGCGTCCGGTGCCGGCGCCCCGGAAGCCGGTACGGCGGGGCCGGGGGCGCGACGCGGGGAGGCGCTGTGACGATCCCGCTGACCAAGGCGGCACGGCACGCCCGGATCGTCGACCTGCTCACCCGGAACAAGATCCGCTCGCAGCCCGAGCTGGCCCGGCTGCTCGCCGAGAGCGGCGTCGAGGTGACCCAGGGGACGCTCTCCCGCGACCTGGACGAGCTGGGCGCGCTCAAGCTGCGGACCGACGACGGCACTTTGGTATACGCGGTTCCGGGAGAGGGAGGCGGCCGGATCCCGCTCTACCGGACCGGCACGGGGGAGAACCCCTACGCCCGGCTCCGCGGCATCGCCGAGGAGCTCCTGGTCTCGGCGGAGGCATCGGCGAATCTGGTCATTCTGCGCACCCCACCGGGAGCCGCGCAGTTCCTGGCCTCGGCCATCGACCACGCCGACTGGGAGTCCATCCTCGGCACGGTCGCGGGCGACGACACCATCCTGGTGATCAGCCGTGACCCGCTGGGGGGAGAGGAACTGGCGGCCGCCCTGCTCAAACTGGCGGACCGCCGAGGCTGAAGCCGCCGGTTCGAGTCGAGCGGCGATCACACGACACACCGGTGCACGGCACCCGAGAGTGACCACATTCAGTGATCGGGAGGCAACGGAGCGGAGTGGCACTCGCGCCGCCGATCCGGAAGCGGAAGCGCCGACAGGCAGTGTGACCTGTGAAAACATAAACGTGACCACGTAATTGGAGAATGATCATGAGTGACAGGGTCGTACTCGCCTACTCCGGCGGCCTCGACACCTCCGTGGCCATCCCGTTCCTCGCCGAGAAGACCGGCGCGGAGGTCATCGCCGTCGCGGTGGACGTCGGCCAGGGCGGCGAGGACATGGAGGCCATCCGGAAGCGCGCGATCGACTGCGGCGCGGTCGAGGCCGTCGTCGTCGACGCCCGCGAGGAGTTCGCCCGGGACTTCTGCGTCCCCGCACTCCAGGCGAACGCGTTGTACATGGACCGCTACCCGCTGGTCAGCGCCCTGTCCCGGCCCCTGATCGTCAAGCACCTCGCGGCGGCGGCAGAGGAGTTCGGCGGCACCCATGTCTCGCACGGCTGCACCGGCAAGGGCAACGACCAGGTGCGCTTCGAGGCCGGCCTCGCCGCGTTGAACCCGGACCTCAAGGTCATCGCCCCGGCCCGCGACTACGCCTGGACCCGCGACAAGGCCATCGCCTTCGCCGAGGAGAAGGGCCTGCCGATCGACGTCACCAAGAAGTCGCCGTACTCCATCGACCAGAACCTGTGGGGCCGCGCCGTCGAGACCGGCTTCCTCGAGGACATCTGGAACGCGCCCATCGAGGACGTGTACGACTACACCTCCGACCCGACCGTGCCGCGCGAGGCCGACGAGGTCGTCATCACCTTCGTCCAGGGTGTGCCGGTGGCCCTCGACGGCCGCGCCCTCTCGCCGTTCGAGATCATCGCCGAGCTGAACCGGCGCGCGGGCGCGCAGGGCGTCGGCCGCCTGGACATGGTCGAGGACCGGCTCGTCGGCATCAAGTCGCGCGAGGTCTACGAGGCCCCCGGCGCGATCGCGCTGATCACCGCGCACATGGAGCTGGAGAACGTCACCGTCGAGCGTGACCTCGCCCGGTTCAAGCGCTCCGTCGACCAGCGGTGGGGCGAGCTGGTCTACGACGGCCTGTGGTTCTCGCCGCTGAAGAACGCCCTCGACGCGTTCATCGCCGATGCCCAGCAGCACGTCTCCGGCGACATCAGGCTCGTCATGCACGGCGGCCGCGCCGTCGTCACCGGCCGGCGCTCGGACGCCTCGCTGTACGACTTCTCACTGGCCACCTACGACACGGGCGACGCGTTCGACCAGTCGCTGGCCAAGGGCTTCGTCCAGCTCTGGTCGCTGCCCAGCAAGATCGCGGCCGGCCGCGACGCCCGCCAGAGCTAGAAGGTGTGACGTGCGCCCCGGCTCCGGTCGGAGCCGGGGTTCATGTCGGTTAAGGTCGCGGATGAAACTCGGAGGGAGAACGACGGTGGCGGACAACAAGCCGATGCGGCTGTGGGGCGGCAGGTTCGAGGGAGGGCCGGCGGACGCGCTCACCCGCCTGTCGGTGAGCGTGCAGTTCGACTGGCGGCTCGCGCCGTACGATCTGCTGGCCTCGCGCGCGCACGCGAGGGTGCTGCACCGCGCCGGCTTGCTGACGGAGGAGGAGCTCGGGCGGATGATCGGCGCGCTCGACGACCTCGAGCGGGCCTGCAAGGCCGGCGAGTTCCGGCCGACGGTCGCCGACGAGGACGTGCACACCGCGCTGGAGCGCGGCCTGCTCGAACGGCTCGGCACGCTCGGCGGGAAGCTGCGGGCCGGCCGCAGCCGTAATGATCAGGTGGCCACCGACCTGCGGCTGTATCTGCGCGACCACGTCCGCACGATCGTCTCGCGCCTGGTCGAGCTGGAGACCGCGCTGATGAGCCAGGCCGAGGCGCACGCCTCCACGGCCGCCCCCGGCATGACCCACCTGCAGCACGCCCAGCCGGTGTCGTTCGGCCACCAGTTGCTCGCCCACGTCCACCCGCTGACGCGGGACATCGACCGGCTGCGGGACTGGGACCGCCGCGCCGCGATCTCCCCGCTCGGCTCCGGCGCCCTCGCCGGCTCCTCCCTGCCGCTCGACCCGCAGGCCGTCGCGACCGAGCTCGGCTTCGACTCCGCCGCGCCCAACTCGATGGACGCGGTCGCCGACCGCGACTTCGCCGCCGAGTTCCTGTTCTGCGCGGCGATGGTCGGCGTCCACCTGTCCCGGCTGGGCGAGGAGATCGTCCTGTGGGCCTCCCAGGAGTTCCGCTGGATCGAGATGGACGACGCCTACTCCACCGGCTCGTCGATCATGCCGCAGAAGAAGAACCCGGACGTCGCCGAGCTGGCCAGGGGCAAGAGCGGCCGCCTCATCGGGGCGCTGATGACGATGCTGACGACGCTCAAGGGCCTGCCGCTCACCTACAACCGCGACCTGCAGGAGGACAAGGAGCCGGTGTTCGACGCCGTCGACACGCTGCTCCTGGTGCTGCCCGCCGTGTCCGGCCTGGTGTCCACCATGCGGGTCAACACGGCCAAGCTCGAGGCGAGCGCCCCCGACGGCTTCGCCCTCGCGACGGATCTGGCCGAGTTGCTCGTCCGCAAGGGCGTCCCGTTCCGCGACGCGCACGAGGCGGTCGGCCACCTGGTCGTCTGGTGCCAGGTCAACGACAAGGACCTCGGCGACCTCACCGACGACGAGCTGGCCAAGGTCTCGCCGCACTTCACCCCGGACGTCAGGGACGTACTCAATGTGGCCGGAGCCCTCGCCGCCCGCAAGGCCCACGGCGGCACCGCCCCCGACCGCGTCCGGGACCAGCTCGTCGCGCTGCGCGAGATCGCCGACGTCCAGGCGGCGTGGGCGAGCGGAAGCTGACCATGACGGCAGGTCCGGGCGCCCACGGGGGGCCCGCCGCCTCCGGTGAGACCGGTCACGCGAGCCCCGTCGTGGGGCCCGCCGACCTCGCCGTTCTCGGTCCGGGGGCGGGCGCGCCCCTGGACCGGGCGTTCTTCGACCGGCCGTCCCCCGAGGTCGCGGCGGACCTGCTCGGTCGCGTGGTCGCGCACGGCCCGGTGGCCGTCCGGCTCACCGAGGTGGAGGCGTACGGCGGGCCGGGCCAGGACCCGGCCGCGCACACCTACCGCGGCCGAACCCCGCGCAACGCGGTCATGTTCGGCCAACCCGGCCACCTGTACGTGTACTTCACGTACGGCATGCACTTCTGCGCCAACCTCGTCTGCCTGCCGGAGGGGCGCGGCTCGGCCGTGCTCATGCGGGCCGGCGAGGTGATCGCCGGGGCCGACCACGCCCTCGCCCGCCGCCTCTCCATCGGCGGCAGGGCACCCGACGATCCGGGGGCGGGCGAGAGCGGTGTTCGCCCGGGGGGACGCCGGAGCATCCCCGACCGCGACCTCGCCCGAGGGCCGGCGCGGCTGGCCGTCGCCCTCGGCTTCGAACGGCGGCACAACGGCCTCGACTGCTGCGCGCGGGGGCCGATCCGCGTCTTCACCGGAAGGCCCGCCGATCCCGCGCTCATCCGCACCGGACCGCGTACGGGTGTCTCCTCCGGCGCCGAGACGCCCTGGCGGTTCTGGATCGACGGCGACCCCACCGTCTCGCCGTACCGGCCGCACGTGCCCCGGCGTCGCGGCCGGACCGAGGGCCCCCAACCCGAGGTGCGCTGAGCCTCCGGCCCGCCGGAGGCTCCGCCCGTACGACAGGTGAGAGTCCGGCGAACCACGAGATGTCCGGCCGCTCGACGTGGCGGGGCGCGTGTTCGCGCTCGTGGCCCTCCCGGCGACGGAGAGGTTCTCTGGCCGGGCAGTACGCCGAGATCCCCGCGGATCGCGGGGATCTCAGCCGGTCGTGGGCCGAGCGGGAGGCAGGACCGACCGGACCGACTCGGGCGACCGGCCCACGACAGCCGTCCCGTCGTCCGCGGTGATGATCGGCCGCTGGATCAGGATCGGGTGGGTGGCCAGCGCGGCGATCCACCGGCCGCGGTTCTCCTTGTCGCAGGGCCACGACGCCATGCCGAGCTCCACCGCCGCCGTCTCCCCGACGCGGGCGATGTCCCACGGCTCCAGGCCGAGCCGCCGGAGCACGTCCTCGAGTTCCTCGGCGGTCGGCGGGTCCTCCAGGTAGCGGCGGACCGTGTACTGGGCGCCCTCCTCGTCCAGGAGCGACAGCGCGGAGCGGCACTTGGAACAGGCCGGATTGATCCAGATTTCCATGGCGCCCATTCTTCCGCCGGAGCGCCGGGCGGAAGGCGAACGCGCGCCGGGACGCTCCCTCCGGGGGATCTCCGGGTGGGGAGGTGTCCCTTCTCACACCCGAAGCCCGGCCACCGTGGACCCACCGGCACGTCCGGCCCCGCCGCCCGGCCCGGCCAGCTATTGAGTGGCGATAGGGTTTTGTGATCAGGCAGGCTGGTACGGGGGCGAAAGCCGTACATCCATCGAAGACCCATCCATCGACACTGAAGGCCGAGATCGTGACCGACATCCTCGATGAGCTCGAATGGCGCGATGTCATCGCGCAGACCACCGATGCCGACGCGCTGCGCAAGGCACTGGCCGAGGGTCCGATCACGGTCTATGCCGGCTTCGACCCGACCGCGCCGTCCATCCACATGGGAAACCTCGCCACCCTGCTGATCCTCACCCGATTCCAGCGGGCGGGACATCGGCCGATCGCGCTGGTCGGCGGTGCCACCGGTCTCATCGGCGACCCGAGTGGCCGCAGCACCGAGCGTTCGCTGAACTCCTCGGACGTCGTCGCCGACTGGGTGAGCCGGATCCGGGGACAGGTGGAGCGGTTCCTCTCGTTCGACGATGGGCCGACCTCCGCGACGGTGGTCAGCAACCTCGAGTGGACCGGCAAGATGTCCGCGATCGACTTCCTGCGCGACGTCGGCAAGCACTTCCCGGTGAACCGGATGCTGGCCCGCGAGTCGGTGGCCGCGCGCCTCGGCGGTGAGGGGCTCAGCTACACCGAGTTCAGCTACCAGATCCTCCAGTCCAACGACTACCTGGAGCTGTACCGGCGGCACGGCTGCACGCTGCAGCTCGGCGGCAGCGACCAGTGGGGCAACATCACGGCCGGGGTCGACCTGATCCGCCGCGTCGAGGGCGCGCACGTCCACGGGCTCACCGGCAAGCTGATCACCAAGGCTGACGGCACCAAGTTCGGCAAGACCGCCGGGGGAGCCATCTGGCTCGACCCGGCGCTCACCTCGCCGTACGCGTTCTACCAGTACTGGCTGAACGCCGACGACCGGGACGTGGTGCGCTTCCTGAAGGTCTTCACCTTCCGGTCCCAGGAGGAGATCGCCGAGCTGGAGAAGGCCGTCGCCGAGCGTCCTGCCGCGCGCGCCGCGCAGCGGACACTCGCCGAGGACGTGACGACCATGGTCCACGGGGAAGCCGAGCTCGCCCGGGTGATCGCCGCGTCCCGCGCCCTCTTCGGGCAGGGCTCGCTGGAGGAACTCGACGCCCGGACCCTTGAGTCGGCGCTGGCCGAGGTGCCCAAGGCGACCGTTCCCGCCCTCGGGTTGCCGTACGTCGACCTGCTCGCCGAGAGCGGCCTGGTCGATTCCAAGTCGGCCGCGCGGCGTGCCGTCAAGGAGGGCGGCGCGTACCTCAACAACGTGAAGATCACCGACGAGGAGTACGTGCCGAGCCAGGACGACCTGCTGCACGGCCGGTTCCTCGTCCTCCGTCGCGGCAAGCGCACTGTCGGAGGCGTCGAGGTCGCCTGACGGTTCGCAGGGGGGCTTCCGACCTGCGGCTCCGCGGCTCAGGGCTGTCCCGGAGGGGATGCGCCCAGGGCTGGGGCTGAAGGCCCGAGCCGTGCCCTTCGGGCGAGATACGAAGTGAGACCAGGGCCTCCCGGCACCGTCCGGCGGGGCCCTGGTCGTGTTGTGATTCCGACGGCGGCACGTGAGCCCGCTGAGCGCCGCGCCCACGCCGCCGTCCGCGGCGCTACGCGAGAGCGGGCACGATCGCCCGGATGTCCCCGACGGTGCCGACCCACCCGCCCGGCATGTCCGGCGGCACGGTGCGTTCGTTCGCCCGGCGGCGCCGGCCGGGTCGTCTTGTTCACGCCCATCCCCGGCCCGGCCCGGGACGCCTGCGGGATCGCCGCTCCGCGTTCGGCGATGTGGCGGAATCTCGTGCGAAGCCGCGCCGTACCACGCTGTTGGGCTGGGAGCCCGGACGTGACGACGGGCAACCGCACTGACGGCAGCCCTGGGAGGAGGGCAGGCCTCGGGGTGCCCGCTTGCCGGCATTCCGAGCTGGTGCCCCTCTCATCAATTTTTGCCCCGTCGCGTCGCCCAGGGCGGCACCTCGCGGCGTTGACGCCCCACCCACGAAAAGCCCTCGCACGCTCGGACTTTCCGCGGGGCCCGGGATTGCCGGCCGTGGGCTCCGCTACGGCCTCCTCATCCGCCTCGCGACGCACCACCCTGCACCATCGCTCCGTCCGGGCAAACCTTGCCGGCTACGGCACTGGGTGCCCGGGCGCGGTGGAGCGCGTGGTGGCACTCGGGTTGCTGAGGCGCCGCCGGGGCGCTGCCGATGGTGGTTCTGACCCGGCGGAGGGCTGCGTCACCGTTCAGGACACGTACGTTGTCGCAGTGGCGCGCGGTGAGAAGCGATCCCGCCTCCGCGTGCTCCCCGGAACCAGGCGATCCCGACGGATGGCGTGCCATGCGCCCTGGTGAGGGACGTTCCGACCACCGGGAGTGGACGTCCCGGTGGTCCCGGAAGGGTGGGCAGCGAGGTCAAAAGTGTCTGTGACGGCGGTAACAGTCGTGTCGCGAACCGGGCCAGGTTTTCGTGATCAGCCCTCTGACCTGCACCTTTATGTGGATAGCCCGGATTTGACGATGCGCCGAGTCTTGCCTAATGTTCTCTTCGCCCCGAGAGACAGGGACGCCGCAAGGCGAGCCGGGTCTCCAGGGGCCAGCCACTTCCGAAAGCCACATGGATCCGGCTCCCGGGTCGATCCAGTCGCTTCGCAACGTGTCCAGATTTTGGCCCGCCAGGCTGACTGGACAGGGAGCAGGCGGTGAGGTAGTCTGGAGTGGTTGCCCCGGAGACGGGGATCGGATCCCACGGTGAGGCCCAGTCGATGATCGGTCGGGACTCTCGGGATTGAACAAACGAGATCAATGCCCCAGAGGGGTCGGTCGAGACGGCCGGTCATGATGGTGCTCGCGTCCGTTTCTTGAGAACTCAACAGTGTGCTAAAAGCCAGTGCATGATGCACAACCCCGTCCTTACCTGCATCTTTGGGTGTGGGGGGATGGATTCCTTTGGTTGACATTCATGTCGAATGTTGGCCAGGAAAAACTCGAAAACATTGTTTGGAGAGTTTGATCCTGGCTCAGGACGAACGCTGGCGGCGTGCTTAACACATGCAAGTCGAGCGGAAAGGCCCTTCGGGGTACTCGAGCGGCGAACGGGTGAGTAACACGTGAGTAACCTGCCCCTGACTCTGGGATAAGCCTGGGAAACTGGGTCTAATACCGGATATGACTACTTCGGGCATCCGATGGTGGTGGAAAGTTTTTTCGGTTGGGGATGGACTCGCGGCCTATCAGCTTGTTGGTGGGGTAGTGGCCTACCAAGGCGACGACGGGTAGCCGGCCTGAGAGGGCGACCGGCCACACTGGGACTGAGACACGGCCCAGACTCCTACGGGAGGCAGCAGTGGGGAATATTGCGCAATGGGCGAAAGCCTGACGCAGCGACGCCGCGTGGGGGATGACGGCCTTCGGGTTGTAAACCTCTTTCAGCAGGGACGA
>NZ_BBYJ01000011.1 GCF_001528665.1 Microtetraspora malaysiensis | reverse complement strand
GGCAGGTCGCGTCGGCGTTGGCGGTGGGGGTGGTGCCGGACGCGCCGGGGGTGTGTCTGGCGGAGGCGGAGGATCTGCTGTTCGCGCGTGACCGGCTGATTTCGGCGATCGCGGTGCGGGTGGAGCGGGTGCATGCCGCGGGTGAGGCCAGGCGGGCTGGTCATGCCTCGACGCGGTCGTGGTTGCGGGGGGCGGCGGGGATGAGTGTGGCCGGGGCGGGCCGGGTGCTGGCGTTGGCGACCGAGCTTGCCCGCCTGCCGACGGTGCGGGCGCGGTTCGCGCAGGGGAGCCTGGCTGAGGGTGCGGTGACGGCGATCTGTTCGGCGACCGCGCGGTTGACGGATGCGCAGGCGGCGTTGGCGGAGCCGATTCTGGTGGGGCTGGCGGATCAGGCGACTCCTGCGGAGATCGCGCGTGCGGGGCGGTATCTGCGTGCGGTGCTGGATCCGGACGGGGAAGCCGATGACGGCGAGGCGGATTATCGGGAGCGGTTTCTGTTGGTGCGGGAGAGCGCTTCGGGCGGGGTGGAGGGGGAGTTTCGGTTGCCTCGGGAGGCGGGGGCGCGGTTGCGGGCGTTGTTGGATGCGTATGCGAAGCCGCGGGTGGTGGGGGATGAGCGGCCGCTGCGGGTGCGGAACGCGGATGTGTTGATCGCGTTGTTGGAGCAGCAGATCGGTACCGAGTTGCTGGTGTTGATCAACGCCGAGTCCCTTCCCGATGACCCTCCCGCTTCTTCACCGGGCGAGACGTCCGGCTTCTCATCAGCGGGAACGCCCACGGCTTCGCGGCCGGAGGCGTCCGGTCCTGGGCGAGGCGAGCCGTCCGCCCCCACACGTTCCAAGACATCCGGCCCTTCGCGCAGTGAGGTGTCCGATTCCGGTCCGGATGGAACGCCCACGCCTTCGCGGTCTGAGGCATCGGATCCCACACGATCCAAGACATCCGCCTGTTCGCCAGCCGGAACATCCACCTTCTCGGGTGGGCAGGCGTCTGCCGCTTCGTCAGCCGACGCGTCCGGCTCACCGGACGGCAGCGCTCACGATGGCGTGCGGCGTGATCGCCCTGCCCGGGACAATGAGCGACTCGGCCAGAGCGATCAAGACGACACGAGCCGCGAGCAGGACACCCGCAGCAACGGGCAACCCGACCAGAGCACTGGTCGCGACGCAGGGCATCGCCGGGAAACTCACGACGGCGGGCGGCGAGATGAAGGCACTCGGCGCGACGCGGACGGACGTGGCCAGAGAGCACCTGGCCAGGGCACTCGCGACGGCGGGCAGCATGGTCGGAGCGCTGGACGCGACGCGGACGGACGCGGTCAGAGAGCGGAGCGCGGTCAGGGAACGGGCGGCCAGGACACCCGGGCCGATAGACCGAACGATCGGCCTGCCCGCGATGGCGAACAGCGCAAACAAGGACCGGGACACGCATGGGGACCGGCACAGGCACGGGGCCAAGCGCGGGGACCGGAACAGGCACAGGAACAGGCACAGGAACAGGCACAGAGCCAGAGCCAGGGACGGGGGCGGGGTGCAGGCTGGGCGACGCCCGGCGGGCTCATCTCAGGACGCACGCTGCCCGGGCTGCTGCTCGCCACCGGACAGCTTCTGCCCGTCACCGACATTCACCGTCTCGCCCAGACCTCCGGCCTCACCCGCCTGGTCATGGACGCCGACGGCTGCGTCCTCGACGTCGGACGCACCGCCCGCCGCGCCACCCGACGACAACGCCGCGCCATCCTCACCCGCTACACCCACTGCATGGTCGACCACTGCCCCATGCCCGCCCACCTCTGCCAGATCGACCACATCACCAACTGGTCCGATGGCGGCACCACCGACCTGGACAACCTCGGACCCACCTGCCAGTTCCACAACCGCGACCGCTACCGCAACCCCGCCCACTACCAACTCCACCAGGTCGGCAAGAACCGCTGGGGATTCACCTACACCAGCCCCCGAAACCAGCGAAACTGAACCCCCGCGCAGCCACCGTCCACCGACGGGGCCCAGGCACCTGAACGACGGCGTTCAACACGCCCCCGGCACTCCCCGGCACTCCCTCGACGGTCAGACATGCCCGGCGCGGCGATACTCAGGCAACCCCGGCCGCGAGCAAACGGCCCGGCAGCCGTCCCACCGGCTCGTTGTGCCGCCCCGCCAGGGTGCCCCTCGATCAGGCCATCCTGACGAGCCTGACGGCGGGGGAAGGTGCCGGTAGTCCTGCCGACAGCGATCCGGCCGCGCTCAAGAAGCCGCCGCGGCGACGGCGGTACGTCTGTGGCCCGGCGACGCTCAGGCAACCCCGGCCGCGAGCAAACGGCCCCGGCGGCCGCCCGGGCGGGTTGTGAGGGGTCCGGTGTGGACCGCGAATACGTCACCGAGCAGGGCGAGTTGTACCTTGGGGCTCGAACTTGGGCTCGAGCGGCCAGGTCCAGCCGAAAAGATCGACGGACCGTGCCGACGCATGCTTGCCCAACGGGCACGGCGGTGGTTACGGCCACGCCCCGCTCGAGGTGAAGGCCGGTGAGCGGGTGCGGACCCGGACCGTCGCGGCCGCGTCGAGCGATGGCGGCATCGTGCTCCACGGCTCGGCGCGCCATAGGGCCGCGCCATAAGGACATGGTGAACAAGGAAGGCGTCCCAACGTTGCGACAGGGTGATCCCCGAGGGGCGCAGGCGCTCGACCTCGCCCCTGCCCAGAACGGTTCGGTCGAGCTGCCCCTTCTCCGGCCCGCCATCAATCCGATCGCGGACCACGACATGCGCCACGTCAAGGCTGTCCCGCACGGCGTTTCGCGGGTGAGCGCGCTATGACCTGGTGGTCGGTAGTCCGCTTCCTGCACGTGCTGACGGCCGCGTTGTGGGTGGGCGGCCAGCTCACCGTCTCTCTCGTCGTCCTGCCACTGGCCCGGCGCCTGCTGGACGCGGAACAGCGCGCAACCGTGCTGAACGCGGTGGGGCGCCGGTTCGGCGTGTTCACGGCCGCGGTGTTCCTGCCGGTCCAGATCGGCACCGGCGTGGCCATGGCCTGGCGCAAGGGCGTCACCTGGGCCTCGCTCATGGAACCCGGCTACGGCCAGATCCTGGCAGCCAAGCTGGCGCTCTTCTGCGCCGTGATGGCGGCCGCGGGCGCGCACGGTGTGGCCTCGGCCAAGGGACGGCCCCGCCTGGCACGTGTCCTGGCGGTGGCCTCCCTGGTCGGCTCGGTCGGGATCATCGTGTTCGCCGCCGCGCTCCCCTCGACCTGATTCCCCCACGTGGATCTGACTCCCCCACGCCCGCCACGTTTACCGCTGACCAGGAAGTCCGGCGCCCTCACAGAGCGCTCCGCAGCGAGTGAGGGCGCTACGCCGCCCAGCGCGAGGCCGGGGTCGGTCGGCGGCGATCCCCACCTCGACTGCCGGACGTAAGCAGCCGAGGTGCAGGGTAGGCGACCGGCAAGCCGACCTCGGGGGTGTGGTCGGAGCTGATCGCGCGCTCCGGTGGGCCTTCGCGGCGTGCCTCACTGGGCCGGCCTTATGCGGCGTCCTTCGCGTCGCGCCCTCACTGGCCTCGCTGCCCCATTGCCGCGTGCCTCACTTGGCCGGCTTATGTGGCGTTCCTTGCCTGGGGCCGTTATGGGTGGCGGATCCGCGGCGTGGCACGACCCCGTTCACCCAGATCAGCGGCGTCCCTCGTACGGTGCCGTACGCGAGTGTCGGATCACTCGACGCGAAGCCCGTCCGGGCGCATGAGTCTGAGCTGGACCGGCAGGCTGGCGAGGGTCACGAGCGCGACCACACCGGCGCCGGCGGCCACGGTCACGAACAGCTGTGTCAGGCTGACGTGGAGCGGGAAGCCCAGCATCGCCAGCAGCGCCACTCCGAGTGCGGTGCCGGCCAGCACGGCGGGGACGAGTCCGAGCACGACCGGCACCGCCATCTGCCACAGCGTGGCCCGAGTCAGTGCGCCGCGCTTCGCGCCGAAGGCGGTCAGCGCGGCCAGCAGGGCGCGCCGTTCCCTGAGCTGGTCCAGCATCGTCGCGAGCATGCTCGTCCCGATCAGCAGCAGGAGCGCGACCGTGCCGACGAGGGTGCCCCGCAGGATCCCCGAGAACTTGCTGTCCACCTTGACTTCGCGGATGCCGTAGACGGCCATCATGGGGCTGACCTGAGCCGCGGTATTGCGGACCAGCTCTCCGATGTCCGGGCGGGTCTGGTCGAGGTCGATGAAGTACTGCAGCCGCAGCGGCTTCGCCGCCAGGGCGGGTACGGCGGCGGGTGTGGCGAGGATCGTCCGGTTCCATGTGGAGCCGTCCGGCAGGGTCCGCGCCTTCACCTGGGTGGCCGTCGCCGGGATGGTCCAGCCGGTCCCTAGGGCGGTGACGCGCGCGCCGGGGCGCGGCGGCTCGGCGGGGTCTACGGTGTCGCGTTCGGCCCGGGCGCCTTCCACGATGAAGGTGTCACCGGAGCGGCATCGGGAGAGCCGGGCCAGCTCGCGCAGCTCCGCGCAGGAGCCCACGACCAGCGAGGAGTAGTCGTCGGTGTCCGGGAGCTCGACATCGGTGTAGGCGACGCTCGTGACGGAGCGCACGCCGGGGGTCGCGGAGAGCCGTCCCGAGATCTCCCGGGCTCGGGCCGGCGTCGCGCCTTCGTCGAGCGCGGCGGTCACCTGGGCGCGGCTGAGGTCCGCGCCGGTCGCGTCGGTGAAGGCCGACTCCATCCCGGCGACGAACGTCTGCAGGGCGATGGCTCCGGCGACGGCCACCGCGACTCCGCTGACGAGGCGGGCGGCGGACGCGCTGTCCATCTGGATCCGGCGGATGGCGAGCTGCCAGGAAAGGCCACCGCCGCCGAGCCGCCGTACGACCGCCTCCACCAGCCACGGCAGCAGCGTCGCCACCCCCATGAGCATGAGCACCGCGCCGCCGCCCACCTGGACGCGGGCGAGCTGTCCGTCGGTGTCCACCAGCCCGGCGAGCATCGGGGCGAGGAGGGCCAGGCCCGCGACGGATGGCAGCAGCCGCCACCACAGCCGGCGTCGCCCCTGTCCGGCGCGGCGCACCACGCCGAGCGGTTCGATGGCGACCTTGCGCAGCACACCCAGGGCGACCCCGACGGCCAGCGCCGGGACGGCGACGGCGATCAGCGCCGTCAGCGGGAGGCTGGGCCGTACGTCCGCGGGGAAGGCGCTGATGTCCCACAGCGTGAACCGGTCGACCAGCTGCCGCCCGGCGAGGAAGATCACGGCGCCGACGCCGAGCCCCAGCAGGCCGCCCGCCAGCGCCTCCCCCGCGGCGAACCGCCGGGTCATCGCCAGGTCGGCCCCCATAAGGCGGAGCGCGGCGAGCCGGCGGTCGCGTGACTCGCCGCCGAAGCGGACGGCGGCCGCGATGAAGATCGCCACCGGCGCCAGCAGCACCACGAAGGCGACGACGGCCATCAGGATGAGCCGCGGATCGGGCCCCGGGCCCGGGGAGGGATCGCCGAAGGCGGCCAGCCGCCGCACGCCCGCCTTCCCATCAAGCTGGTCGCCGCCCGCGTAGTACGCGAACTCGCCCGGCCCGGCCAGGCCCTCGTCCGCGATGCGGCCCACGACACGGTAGTCGAGCCTGGCCCGCAGCAGAGCGCCTCCCGGCTCGGCCAGCAGCTCGTCCAGCGCGGGTGACACCACCATCTCCCCCGCCTTGGGCAGCGCGGACACACCGGGTGGCGTGGGAGCGGTGGCACTTAGCGGCTGCAGCAGGCGCCCCCGGATCGTGACGCCGCGGAACTCGGTGTCGGTCATCACGACCAGCAGGATGCCGTCGGGGAGGTCCGGACCCTGGCCGTCGTCCACGCGGGCGGCGACCCGCGTGTCCCTCGCCTCCAGGAGGTTCGGCACGGACGCGGCCAGCAGCAGGAAGGCGACGCCCAGGCCGACGGCCGTCGCGGTCAGCGCCACCCGGGTCCACCCGGTGACGCCGCCCCGGCAGGCGAGCCGTACGCCGAAGGCGAGCTGGCGCAGCCATGACGCGCTCATCGGGCCGACCCCGCGCTCGTACGGATCCTGCCGTCGCGCACGACGATCTCGCGGTGAGAGTAGGCGGCGACGGACGGCTCGTGGGTCACCAGCACGACGGCGGTCCTCGACTGCTCGGCGCACTCGGTGAGCAGCCGCATCACCATCTCGCCGTTGAGTGAGTCGAGCGCGCCGGTCGGCTCGTCGGCGAACACCACGCTGGGCTCGGTGACCAGCGCCCGCGCGATCGCGACCCGCTGCCCCTGCCCGCCGGACGCCTGGCCGGGGCGCTTCCCGGCCACGTCGGCGACGTCGAGCCGCTCCAGCCAGTACGCGGCCCGCCGCTCTGCCTCCTTGCGCCGGACGCCCTCCATCCGCAGCGGCAGCGCCACGTTCTCCAGGCAGGTCAGCTCGGGGACGAGCTGGCCGAACTGGAAGACGAACCCGAACTCGCCGCGGCGCAGTGCGCTGCGCTCGGCGTCGGACGCGGCGATCAGGTCCCGGTCGCGGTAGCGCAGCTCTCCGGAGTCGGGGCGGACGATCCCGGCCAGGCAGTGCATCAGCGTCGACTTGCCCGACCCCGACGGGCCCATCACCGCCAGAATCTCGCCGGCCCGCACGTCCAGGCTCACCCCGTCGAGGGCCCGGGTCGTGCCGTACGCCTTGGACAGGTCGCGGGCGGTGAGCAGCGGAGCGTCGCCGGTCACGACCGGACCTCCTCGGCCAGCCGGTCCAGCCGGGCGCTGGTCAGCTCAAGCCAGCGCAGGTCGGCCTCCAGGTGGAAGATGGCGTGGTCGCAGATGAGCGCGTCCGCCAGGTCGCCACGAGTCTTGCGCCGGGTCAGGGTGCGCATCAGGTCGAGGTGGGCCGCGCGCTGGGCGTCGAGGACCGCCGCCGCGTCCCGGCCGGTCAGCAGCGCGAGCACCACCTTGGTGTAGAGGGTGCTGTGCAGGTAGAGCGCGGGGCTTTCCGGCTGGGACAGCCACTCCTCCACGTCTGTGACGCCGGCGGTCGTGATGGCGTACCGCTTGCGCTCCGGACCGCCGCCGTGCTCGACCGCGTCGACCTCGACCAGACCGTTCTTCAGCAGGCGCGCGAGCGTGGCGTACACCTGCCCGTAGTGCAGCGGGCGGTCCTGGCCGAACTGTGCGTCGAACTCCTGCTTGAGGTCGTATCCGTGCCGGGGGCCGCGCTCCAGTAGCGCCAGCAACGTGTGGGAGAGTGACATGACCACGACTATACACGCTCTCTATACACACTATGTATAGAGAGAAGTCGCAGGTCAGGGGAATCTGGCCGCTCGGGCCCGCGTGCCGATGGCCGTCGGATCACGTCTGCGGGCCCGGTCCGTCACCGCCAGCGGTGTGCCGACGAGACGGTTCTTGGCCGCCGACTCGGCGCCCCGATGGGGGGTGGGACTGGAGACCGACTCAGGCCGGAGGGAGTGGATGGGAAACCGAGCCGGACCGGTTGGGTGAGGGCTGGAGACGCAAGTCAGCCCGCAGGGGGAAAGACGACGGGGGCGACCCCGTCCCGTGACCGGATTCACCGGCCGGGAAGGAGCCGCCCCCGCGTGGTGCTCAGGCCAGGGCAGGCTCGGCCGATCCGCCCGCCTTACGGGCGGGCGCGTCGTCGAGGGGCTGCGGCGGGGCCGTGAAGACGGCCTCGTCGAGGCGGTTCTCCGAGCGGCCGACCAGGACGGGGACGACCATCTGGCCCGCGACGTTGGTGGCGGTGCGGATCATGTCGAGGATCGGGTCGATGGCGAGCAGCAGGCCCACGCCTTCCAGGGGAAGACCGAGCGTGCTCAGGGTGAGGGTCAGCATCACGATGGCGCCGGTCAGACCGGCGGTCGCGGCGGAGCCGACCACGGAGACGAACGCGATCAGCAGGTAGTCGCCGATGCCCAGCTGGACGCCGAACACCTGCGCCACGAAGATCGCGGCGAGCGCGGGGTAGATCGCCGCGCAGCCGTCCATCTTGGTGGTGGCGCCGAACGGCACCGCGAAGGAGGCGTAGTCGCGGTCCACGCCGAGCCGCTCGGTGGTGACGCGCTGGGTGAGCGGCATGGTGCCGACGGACGAACGGGAGACGAAGCCCAGCTCGATCGCGGGCCAGGCGTTGCGGTAGAAGGTGACCGGGCTGACCTTGCCCACGAAGGCGAGCAGCACCGGGTAGATCACCAGCAGCACGATGAAGCAGCCGGCGTAGACTCCGGCGCTGAACTTCGCCAGCGGGGCCAGCAGGTCCCAGCCGTAGGTGGCGACGGACTTCCCGATCAGACCGGCGGTGCCGATCGGGGCCAGGCGGATGACCCACCACAGGGCCTTCTGCACCAGCTCCAGGACCGACCGGCTGAGGTTCAGGAACGGCTCGGCCTTCTCGCCGACCGCCATGGCCGCCGCGCCGAGGACCACGCCGATGAAGACGATCTGCAGGACCTTGAGCTCGGTGAACGCGGTGACGATGTTGGTCGGGACGATGCCGGTCAGGAAGTCGAGCCAGGTGCCGGCGCCTTCGAGGTCGACGGCCTTGGCGCCCTCGGTCGCGATGGTCACGCCCTGGCCGGGGTTGATCGCCAGACCGAGGCCGATGCCGGCCGCCACGGCGATCAGCGAAGTGACCATGAACCAGAGCAGGGTCTTGCCGGCGAGCCTGGCGGCTCCGTTGACGTTGCGGAGGTTGGCGACGCTGACGACGACCGCGGTGAACACCAGCGGCGGCACGGCGAGTTTGAGGAGCTGGACGAAGATCTTACCGACCTGGGTCAGGGTGTCGGTCAGCCAGCCGACCTCTGCGGAGCGGGCGACGAGCCCGAGGACGACGCCGACGAGGAGGCCCAGCAACAACTGCAGGGAGAACGAGAACTTCTTCACGAACGAGACTCCGGGAAGAGGGCGCGCCGAAACTCAGACGGCGCGCGGGTGAGGTGGGGGAAAGGTGGAGAAAGTGGAAAAGTCGAGCGCGGGGTCAGCGACAGAGATCGCCGTTGACGCGGCACAGATCGACGTGCAACCGCTCGACGAGCAACACGACGACCACCGAGAACCTCACGAGCCGCTCCAACACGACGCACATAGGTCTTATTCCAGGTTTATCTGTGATGTACCTCACAAGGCGCAGATTTCGGATACAACCGACCCCCTCCGCGTCCCGCAGAGGGCCGTCGCGGCAGGCTGGAACCCATGAGCGACGATGTGACTTCCTTCGACCGATGGCGCGTGACGGCGGGCGAGCCCGCCTTCAGCGAATGGCTGCGCTCCTCCAGCGAGCCGGACTGGACCGCCGTGGTGACCCATCCGTTCGCCGCGGCGATCACGCGCGGCGAGGCCGACATGCGGCACTACCTCGCGCAGGACTTCCAGTTCGTGGACGCCTTCACCGCGCTGCTCGGCGCCGCCGTGGCGAGCGCCGACTCGTTCGAGGCCCGGGTACCCA
Source organism: Microtetraspora malaysiensis (assembly GCF_001528665.1). Classification (GTDB taxonomy): domain Bacteria; phylum Actinomycetota; class Actinomycetes; order Streptosporangiales; family Streptosporangiaceae; genus Microtetraspora_A; species Microtetraspora_A malaysiensis. The sequence continues at coordinate 261,005 of NZ_BBYJ01000011.1, read as the reverse complement.
TCGGCCGGTTCCTCGGCCTGACCGTGGCCGACACCGAGCGCGGCTACTTCCATCGCGCGCTGGCCGCGCTCGGCGTGAACTTCGCCGCGCCGACGCCGGAGCCGGTGACGGCGGACTTCCGCGCCCTCATGGACGAGGCGCGCTCCAGCGCGGACTACCCGCTGATCATCGCGGTGCTCTGCGTCGCGGAGTGGACCTATCTCGGCTGGGCGAGCCGGGCCGCCGACCCGCTTCCGGAGAACTTCGTCCACCGCGAGTGGATCGAGCTGCACGAGGGCCCGGAGTTCCGCGCCTGGGTGGGGTTCCTCCGGGGTGAGCTGGACCGCCTGGGCCCCGGCCTGCCCGAGGCGGAGCAGCGGCGGGTCCTCGACGTCTTCCGCCGCACCACCCACCTGGAGCGGCGCTTCTTCGACATGGCCGCGGGGACGTCCGGCCAGGCCTGCCCATAGCCGCCCGGTAGCCGTTCGTAGCCGTCCACGCCACGGGCAGCCCGGGCCCGCACGCAGCCGGCCCGGGTGCCCACATCACCCTTGGGCCCGTCGCGGCCTTGCGCATACCCTGCCCGCCCATGGTATTAACTCGTACATCAGTGTTCGAATTAATGAGGATGCCATGGCACACAGCTCTCCCGCCTCCCCCGCCTCCCCGGTTTCTCCCGCCGGCCGTCCCGAGCCGCCCGACCCCCGCCGCTGGCGGGCGCTGGCGCTGCTCGGCGTCGCCCAGCTCATGCTCATCCTCGATGTCACCGTGGTGAACGTCGCCCTGCCTGACATCGGCGCCGACCTCGGCCTGGGGCGGGCCACCCTCACCTGGGTCGTCACCGCGTACACGCTGTTCTTCGGCGGGCTGATGCTGCTCGGCGGCCGGCTGGCCGACGTGTTCGGCGCCCGCCGCCTGATGCTCGCCGGTCTCGGGATCTTCGTCCTCGCCTCGCTGGCGTCCGGCCTCGCGAACGACGCCGCCGCGCTCGTCGGCGGACGCGTCGGCCAGGGCCTCGGCGCCGCGCTGCTGTCCCCGGCCGCGCTGGCCACCGTCACCACCGCCTTCCACGGCGCCGAACGCACCAAGGCGCTCGGCGTATGGGCCGCCCTCGGCGGGGCGGGCTCGGCCGTCGGCGTACTCCTCGGCGGAGCGCTGACCGCGGGGCCCGGCTGGCGCTGGATCTTCTTCATCAACGTCCCGGTCGGCGTGGCCGTGCTCGTCGCGCTGCCCCTCTTCGTCCGGGGCGGCGCCGCGCGTCCCGGCCCGCGGCGCGTCGACCTGCCCGGAGCGCTGCTCGTCACCGCCGCCACCGCGTCCCTGATCTACGGCCTGGTCAACGCCGGCGACGCAGGCTGGGGCGACACGGTCACGCTCGCGGCCGCGGCGGCCGCGGCCGTCCTGTACGCGGTGTTCGGCGTCGTGGAGCGGGCGGTGCGCACCCCGCTCATGCGGGTGCGGCTGCTCGCCCAGCGGCCGGTCCTGTCCGGGGCCTTCCTGATGCTGGTCGCCACCGGAATGCTGATCGGGCTCTTCTTCCTCGGCTCCTTCTACCTGCAGCGCCACCAGGGGTACAGCGCGCTGGTGACCGGCCTGCTGTTCCTGCCGGTGGCCGTCGGCACAGGCCTCGGCGCCCACCTGGGCAGCCGCCTGGTGGACCGCCTGGGCGGGCGGATCCCCGCGGCGATCGGCCTGGCCCTGGCCGCCGCCGGCACCGGCCTGGTCGCCCTGCTCGCCGTCACCCCGGCCGTCATGGTGACGGGACTGGCCGTCGCCTCGATCGGGCTCGGAGCGGTCTTCGTCTCGGGGACCACCACCGCGCTCGCGCTGGCCGCTCCCGAGGAGTCGGGGCTCGCCTCCGGCGTCGTCAACACCTTCCACGAGCTTGGCGGCGCGGTCGGCGTCGCCGTGGTGTCCAGCCTCGCCGCGCCCAGCCTGATCGGCCCTGTGCTCACCGGGTTCAGCACCGCGTTCACGTCCTGGGCGGTCATCGGCGCGGTCGCCGCGCTGGTCGCCCTGGCCCTGCTGCCGCCGGGCCGCCTGCCCGCGTTCGACGGCCCCCGCGTTCACTGACGGGAGGGGCACTAGGCTCGTTGCGTCCGGCACGCGGCTCCGCGGACCTCGCGGACGCGCCTGGCACCGTCGCCGGCCCTCCGGCGGGCGACGCACCGTACCCGGCCGCGGGCATGCCGCCGTGCCCGCGGCTCCGAAGCGAGCAGGAGATCACGTCCATGACGCCTCCCCGGCAGCCCCGGCCCGCCCGGCGCGCCGACGCCGAGCGCAACATCGCGGCGATCGTCACGGCGGCGCTCGACCTGCTCGCCAAGGATCCCGACGCGAGCACCGCCGACATCGCCAAGGCCGCCGGGGTGGGACGGGTCACCCTTTACGGGCACTTCCCCACCCGGGAGGCGCTCGTGGAAGCGGTGCTCGAACGCGCGGTCGCCCTCGCGGAGGCCGCCCTCGACGACCCGGCGTACGAGGAGCTGCCCGCGCAGGAGGCCATGAGCCGGCTCATCGCCTCAGCCTGGGAGATCCTCGACGGGAGCCGCCGGCTGCGGACCGCCGCCGACCGCGTCCTGCCCGCCGAACGCATCCGCCACCACCATGACGGCGCGCTCGCCCACGTCGAGCGGCTCATCCGCCGCGGCCGGGACGAGGGGGTCTTCCGTACGGACCTGCCGCTGAGCTGGCTGGTCACGCATTTCTACGCCACGCTGCACAGCGCGGCCGAGGAGGTGGAGGCGGGGCGGCTCGACCGCGCCGACGCGGCCCGCGTGCTCGACGCGACCCTGCGCTCGGTGCTCGCGGCGGGCCAGTAGCCGTCGTCGGGCGGCCGTCCAGCCCGGCACGCCAAACATCGGCCGGTCTTGGACCGGGTTTTACCGCCGGCTCGCTAGCGTCGGAGGTGTGGGTGAGCAGGAGACCGCCGCCAGACCGGACGCCGCGGACCGCCTCTTCGAGGCGATCAACGCCCATGACCTGGACGCGGTGACACGCTGCTACACCCCGCAGGCGGTGGCGGTGACCCCCGAGATCGTCGCCGAGGGCCGGGAGCAGATCGCCTCCTATCACGCCCATATGTGGCAGGGGTTCCCCGGCGTGAAGCTGGCCGTCATGGGAAAGGCGGTGTTCGGCGATCTCATCGTGATCGAGGCGCTCGGCGCTGCCACCCACAGCGGCCCCTACCTGGGCCTCGGCGGCGACGTGCTCCAGGCGACGGGCCGGCGGGTCAGCATCCGCTCCTGCTGGCTCTTCACCATCGAGGACGACCTCATCGCCTCCGAGCGCCTCTACTACGACCAGTTGCAGATATTCACCCAGCTTGGGCTCACCCTGTCCGACGGCGGCGGGCCGCTCCCCTAGCCGACCGGCCCGCTGACCTACCGGGGCCGGTACACGTACGGCGTGGTGGTGGTCAGCGGCACGAAGCCGAGCCGCAGCAGGATCGGCCGGCTCTGGTCGGACGCGTCCACCTGGAGGTAGCGGCAGCCGCGCTCGGCCGCGAGCCGGGCGCGGAAGGCGACCAGGGCCCGGTAGAGGCCGCGGCCGCGCCACTCCGGCACGGTGCCGCCGCTCCAGAGGCCGGCGAAGTCCGTGCCGGGGTAGATCTCCATGCGCGCCGCGCTGACCGGCACGTCTCCGGCCATGGCGACGACGGCGGCGGCCGTCTCGGGAGCTTCGGCGAACCGGGCGAGGAAGCCGGCGATGATCTCGGGCCGGTCCTCGCCGAAGGCCGACCGGTGGACCTCGGCCATCAGCTTCGCCGAGGCGGCGTCGGTGACCGGCCGCAGGCGGATGCCGTCCGGGAGATCGACGGCGGTTGACACGTCGGTGACCTCGGCCACCATCACGGTCTCCTCCGGCTCGGGCGCGAACCCGGCCGCGCGCAGCCGCGCGGGAAGGTCGACCGGCCGGTCGTGCGCGTACAGCTTCCACTCGAACTCGCGCCCGGCGGCGGTGAAACGGCGCACCTGGGCGGCGATCGCGGCGTCGGCGCCAGCCTCGTCCAGGTCCGACCAGAGCACGCCGTTCCAGTCCTCGCCGGAGCCGACCTGCCGGACCACCCCGTCGGCCCGCTCGATCAGCGCTCCGGCGTTGTCGGGCCGGGCGTCCTGTCTCATCTGGCGGTCGAACAGCGCCAGCACCATGTCTCGATTCATCCGCACACCCCACCAGCCGCGCCCCACGTCCGGCAACCGGATTTCCCGGGGATCTGACGCCTCCCGATCTCATCGAGAAAAGGTGACGAAAAGACGACAGAAGGTGTCGGGTATCCGCGACATCATGCGTGACCGGACACAGAAGACAGCGCGGAATGAAGCGCGGAATGAAGCACGGAATGAAGCACGGACGAAAGGATGGACACCCATGTCAGGACCACTGGCCGGCAAGGTCGCCCTGGTCGCGGGGGCGACGCGGGGCGCGGGACGGGGGATCGCGGTCGAGCTCGGGGCGGCCGGGGCCACCGTCTACGTGACCGGCCGCACCACCAGGGAGCGGCGCTCGGAGTACGACCGCCCCGAGACCATCGAGGACACCGCCGACCTCGTCACCGCCGCCGGCGGCCGGGGCGTCGCCGTACCCGTCGACCACCTGGTCCCGGACGAGGTCCGGGCGCTGGAGGAGCGGATCGACGCCGAGCAGGGACGGCTGGACGTCCTGGTCAACGACATCTGGGGCGGTGAGCTGCTGTTCGAGTGGGGCACCCCGGTGTGGGAACACGACCTCGACAAGGGATTGCGGCTGCTCCGGCTCGCCGTCGACACCCACGCGATCACCAGCCACCACGCGCTGCCGCTACTGCTGCGCCGGCCCGGCGGCCTGGTGGTGGAGATGACCGACGGCACCGCCGAATACAACCGGAACACCTACCGGAACTCGTTCTTCTACGACATCGCCAAGACCGCCGTGCTGCGCATGGGGTTCGCGCTCGGCCACGAGCTGGGCCCGCGCGGCGCGACCGCCGTGACGCTCACCCCCGGGTGGATGCGTTCGGAGATCATGCTCGACCACTTCGGCGTCACCGAGGAGAACTGGCGGGACGCGCTCGAACGGGAGCCGCACTTCGGCATCTCCGAGACGCCGCGGTACGTGGGACGCGCGGTCGCGGCGCTGGCCTCCGATCCGGACGTCGCGCGCTGGAACGGGCAGTCGCTCTCCAGCGGCGGGCTGGCCCAGGTGTACGGCTTCACCGACCTCGACGGCAGCCGCCCGGACGCCTGGCGGTACATCACGGAGGTCCAGGACGCCGGCAAGCCCGCCGACGCGACCGGCTACCGCTGACCCGATGCCCTCGGCCCGCTCACCGTGGTCACGGCCGGTAGAGGTCGACGGTGCGGCGGGCCGCCTGGGCGATCCGCTCGCGCAGTTCGGGCGGGTCGAGCACCTCGGCGTCCGGCCCGAGCCGCAGGATCTGGTCGTAGGCGACCTCCTGCGACTCCACCGGCAGCCGGACCGTGACCAGGCCCCGATCGTCCGGCTCACCCGTCGCGGCGAGCGCCTGCGACGCCGCGACGGGTTCCAGCACCCGGGGCAGGCGCGCCACGCCCAGCCGGCTGAGCCGTACGGTGACGTGCTCGCGCAGCAGCGACCGGGCGAACTCGGCGGACTTCTCCTCCCAGAAGGCGGCGAGGTCGAAGTCCGCGTCGCGGGCGAAGCGCTCCTCGCCCGCCTCCGCGGCCTCGAAGCGGTCCACCCGGTAGGTGCGGAACCGCCCGTCGTCCGCGCGGGCGACGAGATACCAGTTCCCGGCCTTCAGGACGAGCCCGTACGGTTCCACCGTGTGCTCGCGGACGGCGCCGCCGCGCGCGTGCCGCGCCCGCAGGACGCGGTCCTCCCACACCGCGCGCGCGACGGCGCCGAGAAGTGCGGGCGGGCGCGCGGTCTTGAACCACGCGGGCGCGTCCAGGTGGAACCGCTGGACGACGGTGCCGGGGGCGTCGCCGAGGGCGGCGGCCACCTTGAGCCGGGCGGCGAGCGCCCGCCCGGCCAGCCCCATCTCGTGCAGCGGGCCGGGCAGCCCGGCCAGGAGCAGCACCTCCGCCTCGGCCCGCTCCAGCCCGGTCAGCCGGGTCCGGTAGCCGTCCACCAGGCGGTATCCCCCGCCCCGCCCCCGCTCGGCGTACACGGGCACGCCCGCCTCGGTCAGCGCGGCGACGTCACGCTGCACGGTGCGTTCGGACACCTCCAGCTCCGCCGCCAGCTCGGCGGCCGTCATCGCGCGCCGCGTCTGCAGCAACAGCAGCAGGGACAGGACCCGGGCAGCGCGCACCCCTCACTCCTCACGTTCGGCGTCCGACGGGGACGGCGCGGGCGCCCCGGCCGATCTCGGCGCGAGCGCCTCCCTGTCGTTCACCGTCCATCTTCGCGTGAAATGGAGCCTCCGAAGCCCGCCCGCCATCCCCCTCCCGGACGGCCGCCATGCCCGACACCCCCTCATCACGCCTGACGGCTCGGCGCCGCGAGGAACCCGGATGATTCACGGGGGTCGCCCCGGTAGAGGGTGCTTTCCCCCGGCGACCTGCGGCGGCCGGACCGCGAGGGTGTCCGCGCGTACAGCCGAAGGCGACTAGCCTGGCCCATCTCGGGGCAGCCGAGCCTTCGGGCGAGGCGGAACAGGAGTGGCGTGCTGCGGCGGGTGATCATCGTGATGGCGGGGGCGCTTGCCCTGCTTCTCGGGGGGCACGGGCTCCTGCCGGATCTGAACGGGTTCACGCCCGTGCTGGAGAGCCTCCTTCCCTGGCTGGGCCTCGGCGTCCCCATCCTGCTCGTCGGCGCGCTCGTCAGCCGTTCCGGCAAGGCGGCCCTGGCCGTGCTGCTGCTCCCGGGGCTGGTGTGGGCCGTCATGTTCGGCCCCGACCTGCTGCGCACCGCGCCCGGCGGCCCGAGCGACCTGTTCGTCGCCACGCTCAACGTCGGCGTGGTCAACAACAACTCGGGGCGGGCCGTACGCGCGGTGGCCAAGGACCGCGACCTGTTCGCGGCGCAGGAGCTGACCCCGGGCGGGCCGGCGGCCAGGGAGCTCGACCAGATCTTTCCGTACAAGGCGCAGGTCAGCACCATCGGGCTGTGGAGCCGGCACCCGATCGTGGAGCAGCGCCGGGTGGACATCGGCCTGGCGTGGACCCGCGCGCTGCGCGCCGTGGTCAAGACGCCGAAGGGCAAACTGACCGTCTACGTCATGCACCTGGCCTCGGCGCGCCCCGGGGCGACGGCCAAGCGCGACGACACCCTCGACCACGCCCGCCGCCTCATCGACCGTGACCCGAGCGAGCACCTGCTGCTCCTCGGCGACCTCAACACCGCCACCACCGACCGCAAGCGCTCTGACCTGGTGCCCCCGCTGCTCGACGCCCAGCAGGAGGCGGGCGGCGGCTTCGGGTTCACCTGGCCGTCGTCGTTCCCGATCACCCGGCCCGACCACATCCTCTACCGCGGGCTCACCGCGACCAGCGCGGGCGTGGAGGAGGCCGCCGGCAGCGACCACCGCGCGGCCGTCGCCACCCTGCGCCTGAAGTGACCCGCTCGCGGCACTGGCTTCGTACGGCGGGCTCAGGTGCGGTGCAGGTGCGCGAGGGTCTGCCGCAGCTCGGCCTCCAGCACCGCGCCGGCCGCGTCGGCGTCGCCGCGCGTGACGGCGTCCACCAGGGCGGCATGGGCCGCGTCGCCGTGGTCGGGGTCGTCGTCGCGCAGGCCAAGCAGCCGCACCAGATCGATGAGCCCCTGCCGCAGCGCGGGGACGAACTCCGCGAACAGGTCCACGAGCACGGGGTTGCCCGCCGCTGCGACAACGGCGGCGTGCAAGGCGATGTCGGCGTCGACGAAGGCCGCGTCGTCCCCGCTCGCGGCGGCCCGGCGCGCGTCGAGCGCGGCGGCCAGCGCCGCGACGTCGGCGTCGGTGCGGCGGACCGCGGCGAGGCGGGCGGCCTGCACCTCGACCATCATCCGCACCTCGTAGACGTCACCGATCGCGGAGCGGCGCAGCCGGGCGGGCCAGTCCTCGGCGGGCTCGGTCGCGATGACGAAGACGCCCGACCCCTGGCGCGCCTGGACGAGCCCGGCCCCGGCGAGCGCCCGCAGCGCCTCCCGGACCGTGGACCGGCCGACGCCCAGCGTCTTGGCCAGGGCGTTCTCCCCGGGGAGCCGGGTGCCGACCGGCCAGTGCCCGCCGGTGATCTGCTCGCGCAGGTGCTGGGTGGCCTGGTCGACCAGCGGGCTGGGGCGCAGCGTCCCGAGCGCCATCCGTGTTCACCTCTCAGCTTGTCTGAGGACCTGTGGTGTGGTTAGTGTACTCGCCATGACGCTGCGTGGCCTCCTTCTCGGCTGCCGCGGCGGGGCCTGACGCGACCGGCACCCCGCCGCGGCGCCCGCTCGTGCCGGTCAATACCGACCCCGCCACCAGCGAGGAGACCATCCGCGATGACCGATTCCCCACCAGTTCCTTTCCCAGTTCCCCCGCCGGCGGCTCTGCCGCCGTCCGGGCGTTCCCCACGCTGCGCACCCCGGACGGCCCCATCCCCGCCGGCGCACCGGCCTGGAACCCGCAGCGTGCCGGCGCGATGCCGTACCACCGCTACCGGCCGGCACACGAACGCGTCCACGTCGCGCTGGAAGACGACCGCCGCTGGCCGTCCCGGCGCCTCGACCGGGCCCCGCTGTGGGTGCCGGTCGACCTGCGCGACGGCAACCAGGCACTGGCCGAGCCGATGGACCCCGCGCGCAAGCGGAGGATGTTCGACCTGATGCTCGCCATGGGCTTCAAGGAGATCGAGGTCGGCTACCCGTCGGCCAGTCGCACGGACTACGACTTCGTCCGGCACCTGGCCGAGTCGGACTCCGTACCCGCCGACGTGACCATCGTGGTCTTCACCGCCGCCCGCGCGGAACTGATCGAGCAGACCTTCGCCTCCATCGAGGGCCTGCCGCGCGTGGTCGTCCACCTGTACACCGCGACCGCCCCCACCTGGCGCGACGTCGTCCTCGGACATGACCGCGCCGACCTGCGCGCCCTCATCCACCGCGCCGCCGAGCTGATGGCGCGGCTCGCCGACGCCCGTCCCGGGCCGCCGGTGCGGTTCGAGTTCTCCCCCGAGGTCTTCAACCTCACCGAGCCGGACTACGTTCTGGAGGTCTGCAACGGGCTGACCGCCCTGTGGGACGCCTCCCCCGACCGGCCGGTGATCCACAACCTGCCCGCCACCGTCGAGATCGCCACCCCGAACGTCTACGCCGACCAGATCGAGTACATGCACCGCCACCTGGACCGGCGCGGCTCGGTGATCCTCTCGGTCCACCCGCACAACGACCGAGGCACCGGCGTCGCCTGTGCCGAGCTCGCCCTGCTCGCCGGGGCCCAGCGCGTCGAGGGCTGCCTTTTCGGCAACGGCGAGCGTACCGGCAACGTCGACCTGGTCACCCTCGCCCTCAACCTCCACTCCCAGGGGGTGGACCCGATGCTCGACTTCGGCGACATCGACGAGATCAGGCGGACCGTCGAGCACTGCAACCGGCTCCCGGTCCCCGACCGGCACCCGTACGCGGGCGACCTGGTCTACACCGCCTTCTCCGGGACGCACCAGGACGCCATCAAGAAGGGCCTGGCCCACCATGAACGGCGCGCCGCCGAACTGGGCGTGCCCGCCGCGCGGGCCCCGTGGGAGGTGCCGTACCTGCCGATCGACCCGGCCGACGTGGGCCGCGACTACCAGGCGGTCATCCGGGTCAACAGCCAGTCGGGCAAGGGCGGCATCGCGTACCTGCTGCAGACCCACCACGGGCTGGACCTGCCGCGCCGCCTGCAGATCGACTTCTCCGCGGTGGTGCAGCGCGCGACCGACGACGGCGGCCACGAGGTCACCGCCAAGGACCTGTGGGAGATCTTCCACACCACCTATCTCGCCCCGGGCGAGGACGGCCGGCTGGCACTCGCGTCCTGGGCCACGGCCGAGACCGCACCGGGCCGGCACGAGTTCACCGGCACGCTGGTCGCCGACGGACGCGAGAGCGAGCTGCGCGGCGCCGGCAACGGCCCCCTGTCCGCCCTCGCCGACGCGCTCGCGTCCGCCGGCGTCGCGATCGACATCCTCCAGTACGCCGAACACGCGACGGGGACGGGACCGGACAGCCCGGCCGTCGCGTACGTGGAGTGCCGGACCGGCGGCGTCACACGCTGGGGAGCCGGGCGGGACACCTCCGTCCTGACCGCGTCGGTGCGGGCGGTGCTGGCCGCCGTCAACCGCGCCCGCTGAGCCGGCCCCCGCCGCCCGGCTTGCCGGCGGTCACTGGTCGCGCTGGTGGTGGCGCACGACCCGGGCGAGCAGCCCGGCGAGCTGGCCCCGCTCCTCGGCGGAAAGGGGGGCGAGCAGCACGTCCTGCACCTCCGCCAGCACGCCGTCGAGCCGCCGGAGCTGCCGCAACCCGGCCGCGGTGATCGTGATGATGTTCCTGCGCCGGTCGCTGGGATCGGGGGCGCGTTCGAGCAGCCTCCGGTCCGCCAGCTCGTTGATCATCGAGACCATGTCGCTGCGGTCGACGCCGCACCGGCGGCCGAGCACCGCCTGGCTGGCCGGGCCGAACTCCTCCAGTGCCGCGAGCAGCCGGTAATGGTAGGTGCGCACCTCCGCCGTGGCGAGCCCCTCGGAGACCATGCGATGGGCATGGGTCGCGGTCTGCGTTATCAGCCAGCTCGGCGTGTTCATCAGCCGTGAGGGGGCGGCTGCGTCGGCCGTCTCGTCCACCATCCGGGGAGTCTAGCGGCGGCTCTCCCGCCCCATCGTCAGACGGGCCCCGCTCGCGAGGACCCCGCGTCCATACGCGGCCGCGCAGGTCCACGCCCCGGCCGCCGTGGCCCGCTGACGTCGGCGCGCCCGGTCCCGAAACCCGCGTATCGATGGACCGGAAGGGTATGACTCGGTAAGCTCCCGGGTATGACCAAGAAGATCACGATCTCGCTGCCCGACGATCTGGCCGCGGAAGCGCAGGCGTCCGGCAACGCCTCCGCGTACATCGCGGACGCCCTGCGCCAGCGCCGCCGCGTCGAGCAGGATCTCGCGATCATGGACGACCTGTGGGGCGCCGGCTGGCAGGACGGCATCACCGACGAGGAGCGCGCCCGCGCGGCCCGCCTCCTCACCGGAGACGCCGAGGCAGACGCGGCGTGACCGAGGCGATCCCCCCGGCCGGGCACGTCACCGGCCACGTGCTCGACCTCGACGCCCTCGTCCACCTGATCGAGGGCAAAAGCATGTACGGCAGGGAGGTCGTGCGGCAGTCCTCGGCGTACGGCGTCACCCTGCTCGTCCCGCCGCTCGCCGTCCAGGTCCTCTCCCTCGGCCCCGCCGCTCCCCGGCTGGAGCGCTTCCTGCGCATGTCGGTGGTCGTGGTCGGCGCGCTCTCCCCCGACGACGCGGCCGCCGCCGCCCCGATCACGACCGCGATCCGCGTCAACCTGCACCGCAACCGGCCGGGATCCGGCGAGGAGGGGCTGTCGGAGGTCCTCGTGGCCGCGCACGCCGCCGTCTACGCCGCCCGGCGCGGATGGCGGATCCTCACCACGACCCCCTTCCTCTACGACGGACTGGACGTTCGGCTGGAGATCCTTCCCTGACCTGCCCGGATGTGGGGTGTGGTGGTGCTTGACCCGGAACAGTTGCGTTCCCGCCGACGGAGGTCAGGGCGCGGCCGGCCAGGTGAGCGCCTGCGTCGCGGGTTGTCGCATCCAGGTTCGCTCTCCGAGCAGTGCCATCGCGGCCGGTAGCAGCACGCCGCGGACCACGGTCGCGTCGATGAGGATGGCGACCGCCATGCCCAGTCCCAGCATCTTGTACTCGATGGCGGACAGCGTCACGAAGACCGTGAAGACGCCGATCATGATGAACGCCGCGCCGCTGACGACCCCGGCACTGCCCGCGATGCCACCGACGATCGCCTCGCGGGCGGAGGCCCCGCCGAGCCGGCGTTCCTTGATCCGGCTGAGGATGAAGATGTGGTAGTCCATGCTCAGCCCGAACAGGATGACGAACATGAACAGCGGCAGCCAGCTCACCACCCCGCCATAGGAACCGAACCCCAGCAGCGACTCCAGATGACCGTCCTGGAAGACCCAGACCAATACCCCGCACGCCGCACCGATGGACAGCAGGTTGAGCAGGATCGACACCAGCGGGATCGTCCACGACCTGAACGTCACGGCGAGTAGCACGAACGCCAGGGCGAGGACGAAGGCGACCACGATCGGGGTCCGGTCGTTCACCTGCACGGCGAAGTCGTGGGGCGTGGCGGTCTTGCCCGTCACAGCGTAGGAGACGCCGGCCACCTGCCCGAACGTCGCGGGCAGCGCCCGCTCGCGCAGCATCGCCAGCGCCCGATCGGCCACCGGGTCGGTGACAGCCCCGGCCAGCGGTACGCGCACCACCATCGCCTGGCCGACCGGGACGGCGGTGATCGGTTCGAGCAGTAGGCCGCCGCTGGAGACTGCCTGCCGGTGCAGCCCTTCGATCGCGGCGCGCACCTGCTGGGTGTCGGCCGAGCCGCCGTCCCCGCGTGCGAGGACCACGCGGGCAGCCGTCGCCGCGCCGGGAAATTCGCGCTGCATCGCGGTCGCGGCGTCCACCGCCGGGGAGATGCCGGGCGGCAGGCTGGCGGTCACGGCCGCGTCCTGGAGTCGGATGCCGAGTACGGGCAGCGCCAGCACCAGCAGCACCATGCTCACGGCGGCCCCGCTCAGCACCGGTCTGGCGACCACAGCTCGGGCCACCCGCCCCCAGATGCGGGACTCGCCGGCCGCGATCCTGCGTCGGCCCAGCCAGGGGATGCGGGCCCAGTCCACCCGGCGCCCCAGAACGGCCAGCAGCGCGGGCAGCACCGTCAGCGAGCCGAGCACGGCCAGGCCGACGACCAGGACCGTGCCGGCGGTCAGGCCCTTGAAGACGTCCACACCGGTGAACAGCAGCCCGACCAGGCAGAGCATCACGGTCAGTCCAGAGGCCACGATCGCGTGCCCCGATGTCTCGGCGGTACGCCGCAGCGCCTCGCGCACGTCATGGCCCGCGGCGCGTTCCTCCCGGACCCGGCGCAGATAGAACAGCGAGTAGTCGATGCCGACGGCCATGCCGATCAGCAGCACGATGGCCGAGGCGGCGCCGTTGAACGGCACCCACTGCCCGATGAACCCCAGCAGTCCGAACGTGGCCGCCACGACGGTCGCCGATAGCAGTAGCGGAATCCCGGCGGCGATCAGCGAGCCGAACACGGCCAGCAGGATCACGATGGTCAGTGGCAGGGACGTCGTCTCGGCGCGTCCGAGGTCGTTCTTGATGCCCTCATCGATCGCACCGGACAGGCTGCGGTCGCCCGCCTGGCTGAAGCGCACCCCAGGATGGCGCCGCTGGGCCTGCTCCACGGCTGCGATGGCAGCGGCGTAGTTGTGGTCGAACCGTTCGTCTGGACCGGCCACCTCGAAGGTGACCAGCCCGGAACGACCGTCGCGCGACACCCAGCGCTCGCCGTGCGCCGCCAGCGGCGAGCCGATGTCCCGGACCGCCTCCGGTGTCCGGTGCAGCAAGGTCACCAGGTCTTTCGCGGCGGCGCGCAGCTTCGGGTCGTCGGAGAAGGGGCCTGTGCCATCACGCGACTGGATCAGCACGTTCTCCCGTACGGAGCTGCCGCTGCGCTGGGCGTCCACCATCTGCTGGGCGCGGCCTGCCTCACCAGGGTCGACGGCGCGCGCGTCGTCACCCGAGACCAGCGTGCTGGACAGCACGGCGACCAGGACCAACGCGACCCAACCGGCGATAGCCAGGGTGCGGTGCCGGACCGACCAGCCCGCGACGGCCGCGATCACGCCGGTCCTGGCCGTCGGGGGGCCGGGCGCCGTACTGGCGCGAGGGTCCGATTTGCTTTCGGGCAGCATGAACTGCTCTCCTCGTTCTTGGTGGAGTGTTCCTGTGGAACTCGCCTGCCGGCGAGGTGGTACGTCTCCCCGCTCCCGGGCCGTCGAGTTGCAGCTCGGCGGCCCGGAACCGTGTCTCGGGGGACTACTCGACGTCCGTGAGCACCAGCTCAATGGCGTCGGTACGGTCGCGCAGCGCCGAGAGCCGGTCATTGATCTCGGCGAGCTGCCGTCCGATGTCCTCTTGGGAGGCGGCGACGGACTCGGCGATCTGTCTGTACTCCGCCTCGCGTGCCAGCTGAGCCTTGGCCCGCCAGGAGATGGCGAATTGCCAGATGACCGTGACGATTACGGCGGTGATCAGGACGAACACGCCGATGGTGCCGATGACTTCCTGCCACTCATGCTCGTTCATCGCTCCGAGCCCTTCTCGGTGGTCAGCGTCTGTGCCGCGTCCAGGATGAGCTCCGGCGTCAGGTGGATCGAGAACCTGCGTAGCTCGTAATACTTCATTGCCTTTCCTTCTTCCGACAGCTCCAGCTGCGAGGAAACCAGGCCCGCGGCCTCCAGCTTCTTCAGGTGGACCTGGAGCAGCGCCCTGCTGATGCCGAGCTCACGCGCCAGTCGGCTCACGTAGTTCCGGCCGCCTGCGAGGGCCGCGATGACGCGCAGCCGGTGCGGGCTGGACAGGGTGGCCAACACCCGCACCAGATCGTCTCCCGTCGTCGCGGGATCACTCACCTCAACCTCCAGCACATGCCAATGAACATTAGCAGGTGCCTAGAAATGATTTGTTTTCGTTCAGAACCCCGCGCGACGTGGCGTTCGCCTCCGCGCTGCGCATTCTCGGCGATCGCCGGCAGCTCGGCCGCGCCGCACCCAGGCGCCCGGCGACGGCGATCCGAGCGGGGGCCGTCCAGCCGGGCCCCGCAACACGCCCCCGAACCAATTGAGATGTTGATAACATCCGAATTCTTCGAACATCTTGAGTCGTGGAGGGAATCTGATGGCGACCCGGCACCTGTACGTGGTCCGGCACGGCGCGGCGGACGCGTTCGGAGAGCTGACCGACATCGGACAGCGGCAGACGGAGCTGCTCGCCGAGCGCCTGGCCCACCTGCCGGTCGACGCCGTGTGGCATTCGGCGCTGCCCCGGGCCGTGCGGTCGGCGCGGATCATCGGCGAGCACCTGCGCGGCGTGCCCGTACGGGAGGCGGCCGAGTTGATCGACCACGTCCCGCACGTGCCGGCGCAGGCGCCGCCGGCGTGGGCCGGGTTCTTCGACGGGTACGACCCCGCCGAGGCGGCCGAGGGGGAGCGGCTCGCGGACGCGCTGACCGGCCGGTTCGCGCGCCCCGCCGAGAGCGAGACGCACGAGGTCCTGGTCACCCACGCCTACCAGGTGGCCTGGCTGGTGCGGCACGCCCTGGACGCGGCGATGACGGCGATCGAGTACTACGACGGCGCGGCGCCGGCGCTGCTGCTGTACAACGACATGGGCCATCTGCCGCCGGACCTGCGCTGGACCGGGTTCGGCCCCGGGGTCCGGCCCTGAGGCACGTGATCCGCGGCCGGTCAGTCGCGACGGAGCGCGGCGTGGGCGTCGCGCAGCCGCTGGGCCTCCCCGCGCGCTGACCGGTCGCCCGAGGCGTCGTCCGCCCAGGCGAGCAACCGGTGCAGGTGGGCGCCAGCCGCTCCTGTGGCGGCGCGGGGGCGGCCGAGCGCCACCTCGCCGCTGGTCCCGTCGATGGTGATGGTGGTGCCCTCACCGAGGGTGCGC
The DNA here is from genome assembly GCF_001528665.1 of Microtetraspora malaysiensis. Lineage (GTDB taxonomy): Bacteria > Actinomycetota > Actinomycetes > Streptosporangiales > Streptosporangiaceae > Microtetraspora_A > Microtetraspora_A malaysiensis. The sequence goes on along the minus strand of NZ_BBYJ01000011.1, from coordinate 245,355 downwards.
CCGCCCACTCTGATCGAGGTGTCGTCGACGGTGAGGTCCACGGCTCCGACCACCGCCGGTTTGCCCATCGTGCGGGCGACGACCGCGGCGTGGCTGGCCGGCCCGCCGCGCGCGGTCAGGACGCCTGTCGCGGCGGCCAGACCGCGCATGTCGTGCGGGGACGTCTCCGGCCGTACCAGGACGACCGGGCCGTCGGCGGCCATGCGCACCGCGGCGTCGGCCGTGGTCGCGATCCGGCCGGCCGCGACGCCGGGGCAGGCGCCCACGCCCCGGGTGAGGACGTCGACGTCCGGCGCCGCCACGATGCGGAGCGTGCGCGCGTGCTCCAGGTGATGCGGCGAGACCCGCAGCAGCGCCTCGCCGCGGGTGAGCACGCCCTCGTCGGCGAGGTCGGTGGCCACGCGCACGGTCGCCGCGCCGGTGAACCGGCCGGGGCGGACCTGGAGGAACCACAGCTCGCCGGCCTGGAAGGTGAACTCGACGTAGCACGCGTCGCGGTAGTGGTCCTCGATCCGGCGCAGGGCGTCGAGCAGGCCGGCCCACACGGCGGGTTCGCGGTCGGCGAGCGCACGCAGGGGCAGGGTGGGGGCGCGGCCCGAGACGACGTCCTCCCCCTGGCGTTCGAACAGAACGTCGCCGAACGGGACGTTCTCGCCGGTGTTGGGGTCGCGGCTGAACGCGACACCGGTGCCGCTGCGCCCGTCGCGGTTGCCGAACACCATCGTCTGCACGATCGCGGCCGTGCCGAGGTCGTCCGCGATGCCGTGGAGTCGGCGGTAGGTCCGCGCGCGCGGCGTGTTCCACGAGGAGAAGACGGTCCGCACCGCCAGCGTCAACTGGTCGGCGGCGGCGTCGGGGATGGCCGCGCCGGTGTTTGCGGGCGGCGTGTCCGCGGGCGGGATATCGACGTCGGTTCCGGTCAGCGCGGAGGCGAAGCTGGACAGGAGCCGGCGCCGGGAGGCCGTCGCGAACCGGGGGTCGCCGGTCTCGGCCGCCAGCGCGGCGGTCGCCTCGGTCGTCAGGCCCAGGTTGAGGACGGTGCTCATCATGCCCGGCATCGACACGCCGGCCCCGGAGCGGACCGACACCGCCAGGGGCCTGTCGCCTCCCCCGAACCGGCGGCCGGTCCGGGTCTCCAGGTCGGCCGTGGCGGCCCGCAGTTCCTCGGCGAGCCCGGTCGGGAAGCTCCCGGTACGCAGGAACTCGCGGCAGGCCGGCGTCGTGACGACGAACCCGGCGGGCACCGGCAGTCCGAGCCGGTGGAGCAGCACGAGGCCGTGCGCCTTGGAGCCGAGGACATCGGGGGTCTCCGCGACCCGTGCGGAGACCGGGCGCACCCATCTCATCGGGGGATTCCCAGGGTGGCGAGCAGGTCCTCGTGCAGCTCGGCCCACACCGTGTGGTACGACGCGGTGTCGTCGGTCACCCGTCCCAGTTCACCTGCGGTGGCGCGGCCGAGGGCCTCGGTGAGGCGGGCCGGGTAGCGGGCGAACCGCGGCAGGACCGCGGACAGTTCGCCACAGACGGGGGCGAGGCGCCGGTCCAGGTCGGCGAAAAGGTCCAGGACGCGTGCGTCGTAGGACGGGTCGTCGTGCTTGTTGACCGTGGGGACGCCGTCGACGGTGCGCAACTGCCAGGCCGTGCACAGGTCGAGCAGTTCCGGGTTGAGTTCGAGGAAGCGCTCGTACCCCGCGGTCACCGCGGGGCGGGCGCCGGCCGTCTCCAGCTCATCGGTGATCCGCCGGGCGTCCTCGGCGCGGCCGGACTCGGTCAGGCCCCACGCGCCGGACAGTCGGGTGACGTGGCCGGCCACCGCCAGGTCGATCAGTTCGGACTCGACCGTGGGCTCGTCCAGCGCCGTGGCCGCCGCCACGCGGGCCACCCCGCAGTAGCCGCAGCAGCGCAGGGTGTGGAGGACCAGCAGGTCGATCCCGGTCTCGATCGGCCGAGTCATGCGTCGGCCCTCCCCTTCCGGGAGTCGGCCAGTGAGTCGGCCGGTGAGTCGGCCGGTGAGTCGGCCGGTGCGGCACCGGCCGCCGAGACGGCAGCCACTGAGACGGCGGCGCCCCGTCCGGCGGCCCGTACGACGATCGCGCCGCCCTGGACGCGCACCGCCGTCTCGGTCTCGTCGTCGACGCCGGTCAGGCCGAGGGCCGACGCCACGAGCCCGCCGTCGTCGACGACCAGCCGCAGGGACGACCAGGCGTCGGCGGGGAACACGCCGCGCAGGCAGGTGAGCAGGTCACGGACGCGCAGCCGGACGAGCCGGCCGGTCTCGGCGGGGTCGTCCGTGACGGCGACGACCGTGACCCGCTCACCGGGGCGGGCGGAGCGGACGGTTTCCTCCGCGGCGCCGAGGCGGCGTGCGCCGAGCACGGTCACCAGGCCGTCGGCGGCGAGGTCGACCGGGTCGCCGGTGATCTGGTCGGGCAGACCGGCGGGCGGGGTCCAGGACTCGTGGCGCGGTTCCGTGGGTTCGACATAGGGCGCGTGCGCCGGTGCCCACGTGTCGGCGAGGTCGAGCCCGGCCAGATGCCGGCAGGCGCGCACCCGGTCGAAGGGATCGCCGAAGCCGGGCGCCGTCTCGGCCAGGGCGCCCGCCCCGCCGAGCAGGGTCAGCACCAGTTCGGCCAGGCGGACCCGCCGCCCGGGCACCGGGTCATGGGACTCCAACCCGACGGCCAGCAGCAGCGCCTCCAGGCGGGCGAGCTGGGCGAGCACGGCCCGGCCTCGATCGTCGTCCACGACCCCGGCGAGCGAGCGCAGCCGCAACCGGCCGCCGGGCGCGTCCTCGTCGGCCAAGGGCAGCCGGTCCAGCCACGTCCGGGCGAACTCGCCCAGCGCGTCCTCCAGGGACACCGGCGGCCGCGCGGGCTCCACCGTGGCCGTCTCCTCGACCATCGCGACGAGCACCGCCAGGTAGAGCGCGCGTTTGCTCGGGAAGTTCGAGTACACCGCGCCCCGGGTCAGCTCGGCCCGCTCGGCGATCCGGTCGACCTTGGCCGGGGTGTAGCCGCGTTGGACGAACTCCTCCCGCGCCGCCGCCAGCACCGCCGACCGCGTGCGCTCCTGCTGCTGGGCCCGCGTCAGCCGCGCCATCGCCGCCCCCTCGTCCACCATGATCGAAATGTCCTCATAATCCAGATGACACTATCATCCGAATCCTTGCCCCCCTCCCCCGCCCGGGCGGGGGAGGTCAGCCGAACCAGCCGGGGATGTCGAGACGGAAGGCGTCGTGCGGCGTGACCCGCCGCAGGTCGGCCTCCAGGGCGCGCAGCCGGTCCTCCCCCAGCGTCGCGGCCCAGCCCGCCCGCAGCTCGTCGAAGATCCGCGCCGACCTCGCCAGGGCGTCCAGGCCGCGCGGCGTCAGCCGTACGATCTTGCGCCGCGTGTCGCGCGGGTCGCGGGCGCGCTCGACGTAGCCGAGGCGCTCCAGCGTCTCGACGGTCTTGCCGGCGGCCTGCTTGGAGACTCCGAGGGTGCGGCCGAGCTCGACGGCGGTGGTGCCGTCCACGCCGATCGCCTGCATGACGAATCCGTGCATCGGCCGTACGTCGGGATGCCCCTGCCGGGCGAGCTCGGCGTGCAGCGCGTCGATGAGAGTGCGAAAGCCCAGGAAGAGCCGCAGCGGCAGCTCGAAGCCGGGAGGGTCGTTTGACACGATAGACAACCAGGTTCACTATTTAGACAACGTAGTTGCCTATCTTAGGAGATACCTGCCATGCCCGTCATCCGTGCCGATGAAGCTCGCAGGACCAGCACGCCCAACGGCGTCATGACCACGCTCGCCTCGCCCTCCCAGGGCGGCGCAGGCCAGGCCATGTGGCGCGTGGACATGCCGGCCGGCTCCGTCGGCCCCCTGCACGTGTTCGACACCGAGCAGATCTGGACCCTGCTGTCCGGCGGCTGCACGGTCGACCTTGGCGGCGAGAAGACGACCGCCGCCTCGGGCGACACGATCGTGCTGCCCGCCGACGTGGCCCGGCAGATCTTCGCCGACACCTCCGACGGCTTCGCCGCCATCGTCACCGCGCCGGCGGGAAGTCGCGCCTACAACCCCGGCGGCGTCACGGCCGCCGACGCGTGCGACATCGCCCCCAAGGACGCCGAGCGGATCGTGCCGCCCTGGATCGCCTGACCGCCTCCCCGCCGCAGGTCCCCGGCCTCGCCCCCGCACGCCCCCGACGGTACGTGCGGGGGCGATCCCCTAGGGCCGCCCCTCCCACGCGTCACCGAGCAGGTGGGCGACCACGTCGGCCGCTCCGTACCCTTCGGGCAGGTCGCCGAGGAAGTCCAGATCCTGGCCGAGCGTGAGCAGGGCCGGCTCCGCGTAGCCGTCCGGCCGGTGCTGCCCGAGGCCGATGGCGGCGACCAGGCCGTTGCACACGCACCGCCGCCCGTCCGTCTCCTCCGGCTGCCCTCCCTTACGCAGGTAGGCGTCCACCGGCTCGGCCGGGCAGCGGAAGCCCACCCCGCCCTCGGGCCGCACGTACGGAGTGCGCAGGTGGCCGAGGTCGCACAGCCGGGGCCGCCGCTCGTAGACCTCCGGCTCGGCCACGGTCTCCTCCAGCCCGGCCACCTTGAACGGGAACCCGGCCGGCGAGGCACGCGGGTCGTTGCGCACCCGCAGCCCGCCCGCCCGGGCCCGCTCCAGCAGCCGCCGCCGCTCCTTGTCGTCCAGCCCCGACTCGCGGCACAGCGCGAACGCCGTCCCCACCTGGACGCCCGCCGCGCCCGCGGCCCGCGCCCGCACCAGCCCGTCCCGGCTCGCGTACCCACCGGCCAGCCAGAACGGCAGGCCCAGCGCGGCCACCTTTCCCAGGTTCACCTCGTCGCGCGGGCCGTACACCGGCTGCTCGCTCTCGTCCAGCCGCATCCGCCCGCGCGGCGGCGCGCTGTGCCCGCCCGCCACCGGCGTCTCCACCACGAACCCGTCCGGCCGGGTCTCCGGCGTACGCGCGAGATAGCCGGCGAGCACGTCGGAGGACACGATCGCCAGCAGCCGCGGCCGCTTCAGCGGCTCCGGCGCCCGCCCGAGCAGCGCGACCGGGTCGACGCCGACCGCGTGCCGCTCCCCCGACTCGGCTCCCGCCACCGTGACCGAGACCTCGGCCGGCAGGTGCGCGGCGAGCCGGTCGAGCAGCCGCGGGATCTGCGACGGGATGCCCGCCCCCATCAGCACGTAGTCGACGCCCGCGAGCATCGCCCCGTACGCCGCCGCGGGCGTCGCCATCTGGATCTTCTCCAGATAGTTGATCCCGATCAGGCCGCCGCCCTGCCGGGCCAGGTACACCTCGGCGAAGTTGGCCACCACGGCCAGCTCGTCGCGCGCCCGGTTCGGGCGCAGGCCGAGCCGGGGCACCGGCCGGTACGGCGCGCCGGGCCCGATCCCGCCGCGCACGTAGTACCTGGCCAGGATCCGCTCGCTGAGCGCGGGAACGGGGAACGCGGCCAGCGCCGCGCGCAGATGCCCTCCCGGGTCGCCGTCCTGGAGCCGCCGGGCCAGCGTGACGTCGAGCGCCACCCCGGACACCACGCCGAGCTGACCGGTCCGGGCGACGGCCCGCGCCAGCCGCCACCCGGACACGCCTACTCCCATGCCTCCCTGGATGAGCGCGGGCAGCCCACCCTCGGACACGGCCGACGCGGACGGGACCGGGCCGTGAACCGGCCGCTCGGCGATGGTCAAGGGGAGAACCTCCTGCTCGGCGGCGCGCCGGACCCGTGCGCGGCCCGGACACGTCAATGGATGCGGGACGAGTCAACCGCCACCCGGCGATCTCCCTGTAGTGACCAAAGTCCCGAGAGACCGGGCCCGCCGTCACATCAGTACCGCACCGTCACTCCAATCCGTACGGTTTATCACTCTCCGTGACGGAGCATCCCTGATGTGACCAAAGGGAACGGGGAGTGGAGCCATGGCGGGGATCGACGGGCCGGTGAGCGACGCCCTCGTACGGCTCGGCCGCTACCTCCACCCCGGGACCGTCTCCCCCGACCTGCGCAGCCTCCACCAGGTGGGCAAGCGCCAGGGCGACGCCTTCTACCGCGACCGGTGGAGCCATGACAAGGTCGTCCGCTCCACACACGGGGTGAACTGCACGGGCTCCTGCTCCTGGAAGGTCTTCGTCAAGGACGGGATCATCACGTGGGAGACGCAGCAGACGGACTACCCCAGCGTGGGCCCGGACCGTCCCGAGTACGAGCCGCGAGGGTGTCCCCGGGGCGCCGCCTTCTCCTGGTACACCTACTCGCCGACCCGGGTCCGCTTCCCGTACGCCCGGGGCGCGCTGGTCGAGCTGTACCGGGAGGCGCGCGCCCGGCTGGGTGACCCGGTCGCGGCGTGGGCGGAGGTCGTCTCCGACCCCGAGCGGCGGCGCCGGTACCAGTCGGTGCGGGGCCGCGGCGGCCTGATCCGGATCGGCTGGGACGAGGCCACGGAGATGATCGCCGCCGCGCACGTCCACACCATCGCGACCCACGGCCCCGACCGGATCGCCGGGTTCACCCCGATCCCGGCCTTCTCCATGGCCTCCTACGCGGCCGGATCCCGCTTCATCTCGCTCATCGGCGGCGCGATGCTGTCGTTCTACGACTGGTACGCGGACCTGCCGGTGGCCTCGCCGCAGGTGTTCGGCGACCAGACCGACGTGCCGGAGTCGGCGGACTGGTGGGACGCGGCCTATCTGATGCTGTGGGGGTCGAACGTCCCGGTCACCCGCACCCCGGACGCGCACTACATGGCCGAAGCCCGCTACCGGGGCCAGAAGGTCGTCGTACTGTCCCCCGACTACAGCGACGCGGCCAAGTTCGCCGACGAGTGGCTGGCCCCCACCCCCGGCACCGACGGCGCCCTGGCCATGGCCATGGGACACGTCATCCTCACCGAGTTCTTCGTCCGGCGCCCCACCCCGTACTTCACGGCGTACGTGAAGCGATTCACCGACCTGCCGTTCCTGGTCCGGCTGCGCGAACGGGACGGCATCCACATCCCGGACAAGTTCCTCACCGCCGCCGACCTGGGCGAGCAGGGAGAGGAGGCGGCGTTCAAGACCGTCCTGCTCGACGAGCGCACCGGCGAACCGGTCGTGCCGGGCGGCTCCCTCGGCTTCCGGTACTCCGCCGACGGCGAGGGCCGCTGGAACCTCGACCTCGGCGACGTCGACCCCGCCCTCACCCTGTCCGGCGGCTCGGCCGCCGAGGTCGCGCTGCCGCGCTTCGACCGGCCCGACGGCGCGGTGCTGCGCCGCGGCGTCCCGGCGCGGCGCGTCGGCGGCCACCTGGTCACCACCGTCTTCGACCTGCTGCTCGCCCAGTACGGCGTGGCCCGGCCGGGCCTGCCCGGGCGATGGCCGTCCGGCTACGACGACACGGCCGAGCCGTACACGCCGGCGTGGCAGGAGGCGATCACCTCGGTCCCGGCGGAGAAAGCGGCCAGGATCGCCCGGGAATTCGCCGCCAACGCCGAGGAGTCACACGGCCGATCAATGATCATCATGGGGGCGGGGACCAACCACTGGTTCCACTCCGACACCATCTACCGCGCCTTCCTGGCGATGCTGACCCTCACCGGATGCCAGGGCGTCAACGGCGGCGGCTGGGCGCACTACGTCGGCCAGGAGAAGACCCGCCCGCTCACCGGCTGGACCCAGCTCGCGCACGGCCTCGACTGGTCCCGCCCACCCCGCCAGATGATCGGCACCGCGTACTGGTACCTGCACACCGACCAGTGGCGCTACGACACCTACTCCGCCGACGTCCTGGCCTCACCCCTCGGCGACGGCGCCTTCACCGGCCGCGCCACCGCCGACCTCGTCGCCCAGTCCGCGCGGCTGGGCTGGATGCCCTCCTACCCCACCTTCGACCGCAACCCCCTGGACCTGGCGGATGAGGCGGAAGCCGCGGGCCAGGACGCCGAACCGTACGTTGTGGAGCAGATCCGCGCCGGCCGGCTCGGCTTCGCCTGCGAGGACCCCGACGCCCCACGCAACTGGCCGCGCGTCCTGACCGTCTGGCGGGCCAACCTGCTCGGCTCCTCCGCCAAGGGCGACGAGTACTTCCTCAAACACCTGCTCGGCACCGGCTCGTCCGTACGCGCACGGGAGGCCGCACCGGAGCGGCGGCCGCGCGGCGTCGTCTGGCGGGACGAGGCGCCGTGCGGGAAGCTCGACCTGCTCGTGTCACTGGACTTCCGGATGACCTCGACCACGCTGTTCAGCGACATCGTGCTCCCGGCCGCCACCTGGTACGAGAAGTACGACCTGTCCTCCACCGACATGCACCCGTTCGTCCACGCGTTCACCCCGGCGATCGACCCGCCCTGGCAGGCGCGCACCGACGTCGCCGCCTTCCACGCCATCGCCGAGACGTTCAGCACGCTGGCCGCGCCACGGCTGGGCGTCCGCCGCGACATCGTCGCCGCGCCGCTCACCCACGACACCCCGGACGAACTCGCGACCCCGCACGGAAGGGTGCGCGACTGGCGCGAGACCGGCGAGCCGCCCGTCCCCGGCCGCACCTTCCCCACGATCGTCACCGTCGAGCGGGACTACGGCGCGGTCGCGGACAAGCTGGCCGCCCTCGGCCCGCTCCTGGACCGGCACGGCGCGGCCACCAAAGGCGTGACGTTCGACGTCCGCGACGAGGTCGCCTGGCTGCTCGCCCAGAACGGCGCCGCCCGCGGCGGCGCGGCGGCCGGCCGCCCCTCCCTGGCCACCGACAGCCACCTGTGCGAGGCGATCCTCGCCCTGTCCGGCGCCACCAACGGCCGGCTGGCCGCCCAGGGGTTCGCCACGCTGGCCCGCCGTACGGGCACCGACCTGTCGGGACTGGGCGCCGAGCACCGCCGGATCACCTTCGCCGACACCCAGGACCGGCCGGCGCAGGTGATCGCCTCCCCCGAGTGGTCCGGCATCGAGGGCGACGGCCGCAGATACGCCCCGTTCACCATCAACGTGGAACGCCGCAAACCCTGGCACACCCTCACCGGACGGCAGCACTTCCTCCTCGACCACGACTGGATCCAGGAGGCGGGCGAGGCGCTGCCGATCTACCGGCCGCCGCTCAACATGACCGCCATGTTCGGCGAACCCCGCGTCGGCGACGGCGAGGACGGCGGCATCACCGTCCGCTACCTCACACCGCACTCCAAGTGGTCGATCCACTCCGAATACCAGGACAACCTGCTCATGCTCACGCTGTCGCGCGGCGGGCCGACCATCTGGATGAGCCCGCAGGACGCCGCCAGAACCGGCGTCGCCGACAACGACTGGGTGGAGGCGGTCAACCGCAACGGCGTCGTCGTCGCCCGCGCCGTCGTCTCCCACCGCATGCCGGAGGGCACCGTGTACATGCACCACGTCCAGGAACGGGTGGTGGACGTGCCCAAAAGCGAGACCACCGGCAAGCGCGGCGGCATCCACAACTCCCTCACCCGGCTGCTGGTCAAGCCGACCCACCTCATCGGCGGCTACGCCCAGCTCTCGTTCGCGTTCAACTACCTCGGGCCGACCGGGAGCCAGCGCGACGAGGTCACCGTGATCCGGCGGCGGTCGCAGAAGGTCGAGTACTGATGAGCAGGGTCATGGCCCAGATCGCCATGGTGATGAACCTCGACAAATGCATCGGCTGCCACACCTGCTCGGTCACCTGCAAGCAGACATGGACCAACCGGGCCGGCACCGAGTACGTCTGGTTCAACAACGTCGAGACCCGCCCCGGCCTCGGCTACCCGCGCACGTACGAGGACCAGGACACCTGGAAGGGCGGCTGGGAGCTCAACCGCCGGGGGCGGCTGCGCCTGCGGGCCGGAGGACGACTGCGCAAGCTGCTCACCATCTTCGCCAACCCGCTGCTGCCGTCCATCCGGGACTACTACGAGCCCTGGACCTACGACTACGACCGGCTCTTCACCGCGCCCGAGCAGGACGACATCCCGGTCGCCCGCCCGAAATCGCTGCTCACCGGCCAGGACACGACGGTCACCTGGAGCGCGAACTGGGACGACGGCCTGGCCGGCGGCCCCGGCCTCACCCGCTCCGACCCCGCGCTGCGCGCGATGTCCGACCAGGTCAAGCTCGACTTCGAACAGGCCTTCCTCTTCTTCCTGCCGCGCATCTGCGAACACTGCCTGAACCCGTCGTGCGTGGCCTCCTGCCCGTCCGGCGCGCTGTACAAGCGGTCGGAGGACGGCATCGTGCTGGTCGACCAGGACCGGTGCCGGGGCTGGCGGATGTGCGTGACCGGCTGCCCCTACAAGAAGGTCTACTTCAACCACCGCACCGGCAAGGCCGAGAAATGCACCTTCTGCTTCCCCCGCGTCGAGGTCGGCCTGCCCACCGTGTGCTCGGAGACCTGCGTCGGACGGCTGCGCTACCTCGGCGTGCTGCTGTACGACGCCGACCGGGTCACCGAGGCCGCGGCCGTCCCGGACGAGAAGGACCTACTGGAGGCGCACAAGAGCGTGCTGCTGGACCCGCACGACCCGGCGGTGGCGCGGGCCGCCCGCCGGGAGGGCATCCCCGAGGACTGGCTGGAGGCCGCCCGCCGCTCCCCGGTCCACAAACTGATCTTCGAGTTCGGTGTGGCGCTGCCGCTGCGCCCGGAGTTCCGCACCCTGCCGATGGTCTGGTACATCCCGCCCCTGTCCCCGGTCGTGGACGCGCTCGCGGGCACCGGGCACGACGGCGAGAAAGCCGGCAACCTCTTCGGCGCCATCGACGCGCTGCGCATCCCCATCGGCTACCTGGCCGAGCTGTTCACCGCGGGCGACCCGGAACCGGTGCGGGCCGCGCTACGCCGCCTGGCCGCGATGCGCTCCTACATGCGCGACATCAACCTCGGCCGCCCGCCACGCGAGTCCGTCGCCGCGGCCGTGGGGATGACCGGCGAGCGGATCGAGGCGATGCACCGGCTGCTCGCGATCGCCGCCTACGACGAGCGCTACGTCATCCCGACCGCGCACCCCGAGCAGGGGCCCTGGATGGAGGAGCTCGCGACCGGCTGCAGCCTCGACTACGAAGGCGGCCCCGGGATGAGCGGCCCCTTCGGCGAAGCGTCCGGCGAGCCCCCTCCCATCGCGGTCGAGACCTTCCACGCGCTACGGCAGCGGCAGCGGAGCGACGCCCTCCTCCGCCCGGAGGAACGCCGCGAACGGGTCAACCTCCTCAACTGGGACGGCAAGGGACTGCCTGAAGGGCTGTTCCCCAAACGGAAGAAGAAGGACTCATGATCGGACCCGCCGGGCGCGCCACCTCGGGGGACGGCGCGCTGCGCACCGTCCACATGACGGCCTCGATCCTCCTGAGCTACCCCGACGAACGGCTGCCCGCCGCCCGGCCGCTGATCGGCGACTGCCTGGCCGCACTCGCCGCCGCGCCGCGCGCGGACGGGAGCCGGGGCGCGATCGGGGAGGCGGCGGGCCATCTCGCCGCGTTCCTCGCCCACGTGGACGCCACCCCGCTGCCCGAGCTGGCCGCCCACTACGTGGCCGTCTTCGACCTCAAACGCCGATGCTGCCCGTACCTCACCTACTACACCCACGGCGACACCCGCCGACGCGGCATGGCGCTGCTGCGCTTCAACCACGCCTACCGCGCCGCCGGCTACCGGCCGCCCGCCGACGAACTGCCCGACCACCTCGCCGTCGTGTGCGAACTGTCCGGACGCGGCGCCGTCCGCGAGGCCACCCGCCTGCTGCGCGAGCACCACGCCGGCATCCAGGTCCTGCGCCAGGCCCTCCGCGCCGAGGACTCCCCCTACGCCCACATCGTCGCCGCCGTCCTGGCCACCCTCCCGCCACCCGGCCCGCGCGAGCGCGCCGCCGCGCGGCGGCTGGCCGCCGAAGGGCCGCCCGCCGAGGAGGTCGGCCTCGACCCGTACGCGGTCATGGGCGGACCGCTCACCCCGCCGTCGTCGTCGCGCCCGACGGCGACGGGAGAGCCGCGATGACGACCTTGACGACCACCGCGATGACCACCGCGGACGTCCTCCTGTGGGGCGCCTTCCCGTACGTGGCGCTCGCCTCGTTCGTCATCGGCAGCATCTGGCGCTACCGCTACGACAAGTTCGGCTGGACCACCCGCTCCTCCGAGCTCTACGAGCGGCGCCTGCTGCGCGTCGCCAGCCCGCTGTTCCACTTCGGGATCCTCGTCGTCCTGATCGGGCACGTCGTCGGGCTGCTCATCCCGCAGAGCTGGACCGGCGCGATCGGCCTGCCCGAGAACGCCTACCACGTCCTGGCCGTGGCGCTCGGCACCGTCGCCGGCGCCTGCACCCTGATCGGCATCGCGCTCCTGATCTACCGCCGCCGCACGGTCGGCCCGGTCTTCCTCGCCACCACCCGCAACGACAAGCTCATGTACGTCGTGCTCACGCTGACCATCCTGCTCGGGCTGACGGCCACGGTGAACGCGAACATCATCGGCTCCGGCTACAACTACCGGAACACCGTCTCGCCCTGGTTCCGCTCCATCTTCGCCTTCCAGCCCGAGGTGTCGCTGATGGCCGGAGCGCCGCTGGTCTACCACATCCACGCGCTGTGCGCGCTCACGCTGTTCACCATCTGGCCGTACACCCGGCTGGTCCACGTGCTCACCGCGCCGATCGGCTACCTGACCCGGCCCTACATCGTCTACCGCAGCCGCGAACCCGGCGGCCGTCCCGCCCCGCGCGGCTGGGAGCCGACCCGCCCGCCCACCGCCTGATCCGGGCGTCCCCAGGGTGAGCGACATGATCTCCCTCGCGACCACGGCGTCGTCGTCGCCACCTTCGGCGGTTTCAAGGACATCGGCGTCGGCGCGGACGACGCGCGCGAGATGGTGACCGTGGACGGCTCCTGGGAGAGCGCCCGCCCCTACCTCGGCGTCCCGGACGCCTGACCCACCGAGTCCGGGCCCGGGGCGGCGTGCAGGTTCTCCAGCATCCGGCGCAGCATCCCGGCGAGCCCGCGCACCTCCTCCTCAGAGAACCCCGCGAGAAGCCGGACGCTGGCCCGCCCGAACACGGGCGCCAGGCGCGGCACGAGTGCCCGGCCCTCCTCGGTCAGCTCCACGACGATCGAGCGGCGGTCGCCCGCGTTCCGCTGCCGCCTGACCAGCTCCTTGGCCTCGAGGCGGTCGAGCAGCCGCGTCATGCCGGCGGTGTCGGTGCCCAGGTGGGACGCGAGCCGGTTCGGGCTGGTCTCCCCGTGTGCCGCCCGCATCAGGAGCGCCGCCTGCTGGGAGGTGACCCCGTAGGGGGCGAGCATCCCCTCCACCGCCGTGCGCAGGTCGCGCCCCACCTGGTTGATCAGCGAGCCGCCGCCGAGCACGAGTTCGACGGGAACGCCGCCGGGTGATCGATCCTCCATGCCGCAACAATAGCTGTTCCGCCATTTACTGTCGCGACAGTGAAATGCTACGGTGACCGTCCACCGAAAGGACCCACACATGCACGTTGTGATCGTCGGCGGCGGGCTCGGCGGGCTCTGCCTCGCCCAGGGCCTGGCCAAATCCGGCGTCAGCGTCGCCGTCTACGAACGCGACCCCTCGCCTCACGCCCGCGACCAGGGCTGGCGCATCACCCTGAAAGAGGACGGCAGCCGCGCCCTGCGCGAATGCCTCCCCGCCCCGCTCTTCGACCTCTGCGTGACCACCGCCATCCGCCCCGCCACCCGGATGGCATTCCTCGACCACCGGCTCACGCCCGCGTTCACCAAGCCGATCCCCGACCCGCCCGCCGACACCGTCTTCGGGGTCAACCGGCTGACCCTGCGGGAGATCCTCCTCACCGGGCTCGACGTGCGCTTCGGCGCGACCTTCGCCCGCTACAGCCACACCCCGGACGGCCGGGTCCGCGCCCGCTTCGCCGACGGGACCACCGCCCACGCCGATCTGCTCGTCGGGGCGGACGGCACCGGCTCGGCGGTGCGCCGCCTCCTCGTCCCCTACGCCGAGCTCGACGAGATCGGCGGCTTCGTCTACGGACGAACCCCCATCACTCCGGGCCTGCTGCGCGAAGTGCCCGAGATCCTGATCGACAGCTTCAACCGCCTCACCGCCCCCGGCGGCGCCGCGCTGTCCGTCGCCACCTGCCGCCCCCTGCGCACCCCCTCCGAGGCCGCCGCCGCGTACGCACCGGACGCACGGCTCACCGACATCCCCGGCTACTTCGCCTGGACCGTCGCCGGCGACGAGAGGCGGCCGCCCGGCGGCGACGGCTTCCACCACGCCGACGGCCCGACCTTGCACCGCCTGGCCCTGGAGGCGATCCACGCCTTCCACCCCGCGGCCCGCCGGATCGTCCGGGAGGCCGACGCCGCGGCCACGTTCCCGGTGCGGCTGCGCTCGGCCCGGCCCGTCCGCCACTGGGAGACCACGAACGTGACGCTGCTCGGCGACGCGATCCACACCATGTCACCCGGCCGGGGCGAGGGCGCCAACGTCGCGCTCAGGGACGCCGCGCTGCTGCGCCGGGCCGTCACCGCGGCCGCCGCCGGCGCCCCACTGACCGAGACGATCCGGCGCTACGAGACCGACATGCTCGCCTACGGCTTCGCCGCCGTCCGGGCCTCCCTCACCCAGCCGTTCGCCCCGCGCGCCGCACGCGGCCCGGCCCGCCCGTAGCGGCGCCGGGCCGAGAGCCCGTCAGGCGCCGTCCTCCGGTGACGCGGAGCCGACACGGGAACGGACGAACATCTCGACGCCGTCCAGCACCCGCGCCAGGCCGAACTCGAAGGCGTGCTCGGGATTGTAGGGCGCGTTGTGCGCCTCCCCCGCCGCCGCCCCCACCCGCGCCGCGACCGGATAGCGGCGGGGATCCATGACCTTGCTCAGGAACGGGGCGTGCGCCCACCACCACTGCTCGTCGGTCATGCCGGTCAGCCGCTCGACCTGCTCCGCCTCCACCGCGCCCCGGACCGCGCCGTTGACGAACCCGGTCACGAGCGTGACCACCGCGTCCATCTCCGTGTCGCTCAGCCCGATGCCGTCCACCGCGCGCAGCGAGTGGTCGTAGACAGCCGTCACGTTCGGGCCGAGCGGCGGCCGGCTGCTCCCCACCTGCAACATCCACGGATGGCGGTGGTAGAGCGCCTTGTGGTCCCGGGCGATCGCCTCCAGCCGCACCCGCCAGCCGCCGCCCGGCTTCCCGGCCGCGCCGGCCGCCTCCTCGCCGCCGGGCAGGGGCAGCTCGCCGTACACGGTGTCGAGCATGACGTCGATCAGCTCGGCCTTGCCCGGCACGTACGTGTAGAGCGACATCGTGCCGACGCCGAGCCGCTCGGCGACCTTGCGCATGGACAGCGCGGCCAGCCCCTCGGTGTCGGCCACCTCGATCGCCGCGCGCACGATGCGGTCCACGCTCAGGTCCGGCTTGCCCTTGCGGCTGGCCCGCTCCCCCGTCCGCCACAGAAGCGCCAGGCTGCGGGCCGGATCACCCCGGCCGGTGTACTCGGTCGTCATGGTCTGCGAAGTCTACTTCGCCCGCGTACCGTATGGTGTACGGTACGCCGTACAGAAACCCGATCCGAGGAGAAGCCACATGACCTTCGCCGTCGTCGCCGAGACACTGCGCAAGCGGTACGGCGACACCGAGGCCCTCACCGGCCTCGACCTGGCCGTCACCGAGGGCACCCTCCACGGCCTGCTCGGCCCCAACGGCGCGGGCAAGAGCACCGCCGTGCGCATCCTCACCACGCTCCTACGCGCCGACGGCGGCCGCGCCGAGGTGGCCGGCCTCGATGTCGCCACCCGGCCCGCCGAGGTACGCCACCGGATCGGCCTGGTCGGTCAGCACGCGGCGGTGGACGAGGTCCTGACCGGCCGGCAGAACTTGGAGATGTTCGGCCGGCTCCACCACCTCGGCGCCCGCCGCGCCCGCACCCGCGCGCTCGAACTGCTGGAGCGGTTCTCCCTCACCGACGCGGCCGACCGGCCCACCGCCCAGTACTCCGGCGGCATGCGCCGCCGCCTCGACCTCGCCGCCGGCATGATCCTCGTGCCGCCCGTGCTGTTCCTCGACGAGCCCACCACCGGGCTCGACCCACGCGCCCGCACCGAGGTCTGGGATGCCGTCCGCGCCCTCGTCGCCGACGGCACCACCGTGCTGCTCACCACGCAGTACCTCGAGGAGGCCGACCAGCTCGCCTCCCGCGTCTCCGTGATCGACTCAGGCCGCCGCATCGCGGACGGCACCCCCGACGAGCTCAAGGGCATGATCGGCGGCGACCGCCTCGACGTGACCGTGCGCGACCCCCGCGACCTGCCCGCCGCCGCGGCCGCCCTCGCCCGCGTCGCCACCGCCGACCCCGAGGTCGACCCGGACACCCGCCGCGCCAGCGCACCGGTACGCGAACGCGCCGCCGCCCTCACCGAGGTCGTCCGCGCCCTGGACGACGCCGCCGTCACCGCCGAGGACATCGCCGTCCGCCGCCCCACCCTGGACGAGGTCTTCCTCCAGCTCACCGGCAGACGCGCCGACCCCGCCCCCGGCACCACCCCCCGCGGCACGGAGGTGGCCGCCTGATGACCGTCATCCTTCCGCCCGTCCCCCGCACCCCGGCCGCCCGGCTGCGCTGGGCCGCCGCCGACGGCTGGACCATCGCCCGCCGCACCCTCACCCACTGGGGCCGCCGCCCCGGCGAGACCGCCGTCGCCCTCCTGTTCCCCGTCCTGATGGTCCTGATGTTCGGCTACCTCCTCGGCGGCGGCATCCTGATCCCCGGCGGCGGCAACTACCGCGAGTTCCTCCTGCCCGGCATGTTCGCGATGACCATGCTGTTCGGCATCGAGACCACCTTCGCCGCCGTCGCCACCGACGCCGCCAGGGGCGTCACCGACCGGTTCCGCTCCATGCCCATGGCGCCCTCCGCCGTCGTCACCGGCCGCGCCACCGCCGACATGCTGCACTCCGCCCTCGGCCTCGCCGTCGTGATCGGATGCGGCCTCGCTGTCGGCTGGCGATGGCGCGGCGACGTCGCCGACGCCGCACTCGCCCTCGCCCTGCTCCTGCTGCTCCGGCTCGCGTTCCTCTGGATCGGCATCTACCTCGGCCTCCTCGCACGCGGACCCGAGTCACTCGCCGCCGTGCAGCTCCTCGTCTGGCCGGTCGGATTCCTCTCCAACGCGTTCGTCCCGACCGGCACCATGCCGGGCTGGCTCGGCACGCTCGCCGAGTGGAACCCGATCTCGGCCACGGCCACCGCCGCCCGGCACCTGTTCGGCAACCCCGGAACCGGCGACTCCTGGGTCGCCGAACACGCCGTCGCGCTGGCCGTCGCCTGGCCGGCCCTGCTCATCGCGATCTTCTTCCCGCTTTCCGTACGCCGCTACCGGCGGCTCAGCCGCTGACACTCCCGGCCGAACGAGCCACACGGGAGCAGGCGCGGGGACAGCGGAGTCTTCATCGGATTCCTTTCGGCAGGCGGTCACACGTCGCGGCGCTGTACGACGATCAAGGTGGCGACGGCGGCGGCCAGCGGCCAGAGCGCGAAGACGGCCCAGGAGCCGGCCACCGTGGGCAGGGCGGGGTCGTCACGGAGCTGGGGCAGGTGCAGGCAGTTGCGCCAGACGTAGAAGGGAACCAGGGCGAACAGGTCGTTCTGCCACTGGTGGACGGTGGGCTTGAAGAAGGTGGGCACGATGACCAGCGCGGCGCAGACGGTGACGACGGCGGCGGCGGTGTGCCGCACCAGCGCGCCGATGCCCATGCCGACCAGCGCCGACACCGGCGCGAGCAGCGCGTTGGCGGCCAGGACACGCAGCACGCCGGGGTCGCCGAGCGAGGCGGCGACGCCGCGGCCCGACAGGATCGCCTGACTGACGCCGAACGTGCCCGCCGAGATGAGCGTTCCGGTCGCCAGCGTGACGGCGGCGGTGACGGTGAGTTTGGCGGCCACGACGCGGTGGCGGGCCGGGACGGCGGCAAGGGTGGTGCGGATCAGACCGGTGGTGTACTCGCCGACGATGGTCAGGGCCCCGAGGCTGCCCGCGCCGATCACGAGCATGCTGGCGGCCAAGGCGCTGAACGCCTCGTTGAGGGGGGTGAACCTGGCCTTCTCCATCTCGGTGAAGTCGGGCCAGCTGTTGTAGGCGTCCAGACTGCTGTTGGCGGCGAACCCGACGATGGCCAGGGTCCCCAGGCCGATCAGCCAGGACGTCGAGCGCAGGGACCAGAGTTTGATCCATTCGGCGGCGAGCAGATCGCGGAAGCGAGCGGTGGTCATCGCGCGTCACCGACCCGAACATCGGCGCGACAGTCGGCCCGGTAATCAGCGCGGTCGGCGGTCAGCTCCATGAACGCCTGCTCCAGGGAGGCGGTGCGCGGGGCGAGCTCATGCAACATGATCCGGCGCTGATGGGCCAGCTCGCCGATACGGGCCGCGCCCAGCCCGGTCACGGTCAGAACGTCGCCGCCGTCCGGCCGCACGTGCGCACCCTCCAGAGCGAGGACGGCCGCCAGCTCGGCAGAGTCGGGCGTGCGTACCGATACCGAGGCGCCGGTGCCACGGGCGGCGAACACGGCCAGGCTCTCGGCGGCGATCAGCTCGCCACGGCCGATGACGACCAGATGGTCGGCGGTGTTCTCCATCTCGCTCATCAGGTGGCTGGAGACCAGCACGGTCCGTCCTTCGGCGGCCAGGCGGCGGAACAGGCCGCGTATCCAGCGCACGCCCTCGGGGTCCAGGCCGTTGACCGGCTCGTCGAACAGCAGCACGGGCGGGTCGCCCAGCAGGGCGGCGGCGATGCCGAGCCGCTGGCGCATGCCGAGGGAGAACCCGCCGATGCGGCGGCGCGCCACCCCGGCCAGCCCCACCTCCTCCAGCACGTCGGCCACCCGGCGGCGGGGCAGGCCGTTGCCGCGGGCGAGCGCGTACAGATGGGCGGCGGCGGTGCGACCGCCGTGGACGTCACCGGCGTCCAGCAGCGCGCCCACATGACGCAGCCCGGCCCGATGGCGGGCGAAGGAGCGGCCGTCGATGGTGGCGCCCCCCGCGGTGGGGCGGTTCAGGCCGAGAATCATGCGCAGAGTGGTGCTCTTACCGGCGCCGTTCGGGCCGAGGAACCCGGTGACGTGCCCCGGCCGAACGGCGAACGTCAGGTCCCGCACCGCCGTCACCGCGCCGTAGCGCTTGGTCAATCCGTTGACTTCGATCACGTGGTTCACGGTGGCGCAGCGCACAGGTGCGCCACATCTGGCCGCAGGCCGGTTCTCACTGGCCCGCGGGCATACGCCTGCGGGCCGATGCTCCATCCACGATCAGCTCACTACGATCGACCAGGTGCGCGACACAACGCCCATACCGCCGCCTTGGTCGCGGTTGCCCCCGGGCGTGCGGAGGCTGCTCACCTGGTGCGGCATCGCGGCCCTGGCGCCACCGCTGTGGGCCATGACGCTGAGCCAGGGCGAAAGCCTCCTCCCGGTGGGCGCGGCCCATGCGGCGTTCACCACCGCGACGGCCGTCCCCCTGGCCTGGGCACGGCAACGGCCGGCCCTGGTGCTCGCGATCCAATTGGCCGAAATCGTCGCGGTGACCGCGCTGGGACAGCCGGCGCAGTGGATCTGGCCGCTCTTCCCCGCGTCCGACGTCCTGGTCTGCCTCCTCACCGCCACCCGGTCGCGCCGCGCGGGCCTGACCGCGGCGGGCGCCACGCTGATCGTGCAGCAGACGAGCCGGCAGGTGGATCTGCTGCACCTCGGCCTGCGTTCCTGGGCACCCGGCTTCCTCGCGCTGTCGGTCCTGCTCGGCCTGGGCGTCCTGGTCGCCTGGATGGCCGGAATGGTCATCCGGCAGCGGCGCGAGTACGACCTTGCGCTGCGCGCGCACGCCGAGGCCCGGGCCGTCACCGACGAGCGGCTGCGCATCGCCCGCGAACTGCACGACATGGTCGCGCACAACATCGGCGTCATCGCCATCCAGGCCGGCGCGGGCGCTCGCGTGATCGACAGCCGCCCGGAGCAGGCGCGCGAGACGCTGACCACGATCGAGGCCACCAGCAGACAGACCTTGAAGGGCCTACGGCACCTGCTCGGCGTGCTCCGCGAGACCGAGCACGGGCACCCCGGCGCGCCGCCTGCCCCGGCCCCTCCCGCAGCGCTGTCAGACGTCGACCGGCTGGTCGAAACGGCCGCGACGGCCGGCCTTCGCGTGGACCTGCGCCGACGCGGTCGACCACACCCCCTGCCCGACGCCGTCGACCGGTCCGCCTTCCGCATCATCCAGGAGTCGGTGACCAACGTGCTCCGCCACGCGGACACCGGCCACTGCCAGGTCGTACTCGACTACAGGAGCGAGGAATTGCGCATCAACGTCATCGACGACGGACCCGACGCCGCCACCCCCTCCAGCGCCCCCATCGCCCGCATCGCCCGAGAGGGAAGCGGGCACGGGATCACCGGCATGCGCGAACGGGTCGCCCTGCTGAACGGAGACTTCAGCGCGGGCCCCCGGCCCGACGGCGGCTTCCGCGTCACTGCCCGGCTGCCGCTCACGACCGCCGAGGCGCCGGCCCGGGCCGGCTGGACGGAGGCCCCGTGACGATCCGTGTCGTACTCGCCGACGACCAGCCGCTGATCCGCGCCGGCCTGCGCATGGTCATCGACACCGCCCCCGACGTCGAGGTCGCCGGAGAAGCCGGGACCGGCGCCCAGGCCGTCCAGCTCACCAGGCAGCTGCACCCCGACGTCGTGGTGATGGACATCCGCATGCCCGGCATGGACGGCATCGAAGCCACCCAGACCATCACCGCCGAGTCCCCGAACACCCGCGTGATCATGCTCACCACGTTCGACGACGACGTCTACGCCTCCCTGCGCGCCGGAGCGAGCGGATTCCTGGTCAAGGACATGGCGCTGGAGGACATCCTGTCCGCCGTCCACGTCGTCGCCGCCGGAGACGCCCTGATCGCGCCCAGCGTCACCCGCCGCCTCATCGAGGACTTCACCCGCCGCCCCGCCCCCGCTCCTCAGCCGCGCCGGCTCACAAGCGTCACCGGACGGGAACACGAGGTGCTGACCCTGGTCGGAAGCGGCCTGTCCAACGCCGAGATCGCCACTCGGCTGCACATCAGCCCCGGCACCGCCAAAGTACACGTGGCCAGCCTGCTCACCAAGCTGGGCGCCCGCGACCGAGTACAGCTGGTCATCGCGGCCTACGACGCGGGCCTGGTGTCCCCGTCCCGCTGAACGTGCTCAGGAGGCGCCGCCCTGCGACAGGGAGTCGAGCCAGCGGGTGAGCCGGGCTCCTTCACGGATCATGACGTCCGGGTCGCGCAGGGCGCTGGCCAGCAGGGACATGCCCTGGTAGCCGGCGACCAGGGTGAGCGCCAGGCCGTCCGCGTCAGGCAGACCCAGCTCCCGGAACTGGCGCTCCACCCAGCCCAGCAGAAGACCGATGACCTTGCCCGCCTCCTCATCGAGCCCTCCCTCGGCACGTTTGTCCAGTTCAGCGGCCAGGGTGCCGGTAGGGCAGCCGAAACGGACCGCGACGTCACGCTGCTCCACCCAGGCGGCGACCAGAGCCTTGAGGCGGTGGAGGGGGTCGGGCTGCCGGTCGAGCTCGCCGGTCAGCTCAGCCAGGTGAGCGGCGTGCTCGGCCAGCGCGGCCTGGACCAGCTCGTCCTTGGTCTTGAAGTAGTAGTACACGTTGCCCACCGGCACATCGGCCGCGGCGGCGATGTCGGCGATGGTGGTGCGCTCCACACCCTGCCGATGGAGGACGTCGGCCGCCGCGGCCGTCAACCTCCGCCGCTTGTCAGCCGACCGGGACACCGTTGAGTTAGCCACCTCACTAATGATAAGGGGATACTGGTGGGCTCGCGTATTCAACTGTCGTGTATTGGTCCACCGGCAGCCTCGAACAGTGACTTTGGGTGACGGGGCTGGGGAGCGTTGAGTCCGGGCAAGCGGTGATGTGCTGGTGGAACGACGGCAGGCTTCTGCGGCAGGTGCGCAACGGCTCGCTGTGTGGCTGCTCTGTAGGCTGATCGTGCGATTCGATGAGGGGAGTTCGGGGTGGAGCAGGCGTTGAGCATCGCGGCGGCGCAGCCGAGGTGCACGGCTTACGACGTGACGGCCAACGCGGTGGCTCACGCGGAGGCCGTTCGGGCGGCGGACGCGCGGGTGGTGGTCTTCCCCGAGATGTCGCTGACGGGATACGAGCTGGACGCGGTGCCAGTCGTTCCGGACGATGAACGGCTGGCTCCGATCGTCGCCGCCTGTGCCGAGACCGGGACGCTTGCCCTGGTCGGCGCGCCTGTGCCGGGTCCGCGCATCGGCATCCTGGCTGTGGAGGGAGACGGCGCGCGCGTGGCTTATGGGAAGGTGTACCTTCACGGCAGCGAGGCTGCTCATTTTGTGTCTGGGGAGCCCGCCGTGATCGAAGTGGACGGGTGGCGGCTAGGGCTTGCCGTCTGCCGCGACACGGGTATCCCCGAGCATGCCGCGAAGACGGCCGCGCTGGGCATCGACGGGTACGTGGCTGGGGTTGTCCACGCCGATCACGAGGCTAAGGTCCACGGCGAGCGAGCCCGCCGGGTCGCCGCCGACCACGGTGTATGGGTCGCCACGGCGGCCTTCGCAGGTCCGACCGGTGGCGGCTTCGATCGCACGTCCGGCCGTTCGGGCATCTGGTCCGCCGACGGGGAACTGGTCGCGGAGGCGAGCGCCGCCCCCGATGAGATTGCGCGGGCGGTTTTCATCAAATGAGTCCGAGCCGGAGCGCGGGAGCCGCGACTGACAGATGACAGAGGGCTCTCGTGCTCAACTGTCGTGTGTTGTCAGTGCTGTTGACGTGGCAGTGACTTTCCGTGCTCTCCGGGGGCGTATCGGCTCCCGGCGTGGTACTCGCCGCGTCCTACCTCGGCTTCCTCGCGGCCACCTCACTGGGACACGGCTGGAGTGCCCCGGCCGTCGCCACGGTGTCCGTGGTCTGCACCATCGGCGAGATCATCTATGCCGGCAGCGCCACCGCGCTCGTCACCGCCCTCGCCCCGGCCCATCTCCTGGGACGCGCCCTCGCCCGCTTCCAGCTCTCCACGGGCTTCGGCCTCGCCGTCTCCCCGGCGGTCATCACCGCTCTCGCCTCCCGCGGCTCGGCCGCCCTCTGGGGCAGCCTCGCCGCTGCGACGCTTCTGTCCGCCTCCGCCGTTGCCACCGAGAAGGATCAAGGAACACACGACCTGACCGACATCGAGAGCCGCCGCGACTCCCAGGCTCCGGCCGCCTTCGAATCTGGCCGCCGGAACAGCGGACACGTCGCCCTGATGCGGGCCGCCGGGGCGACGCAACGCGCTCACCCGCGGGGTCGATGATGGGAGAAGGGCCACAACGGCACGGTGACGTCCTCGCCGAGAGGAGACACAGCCATGGCACACCCGGCGCGCCACGAAGGTCCGCCACGGGAGGAACCCCGCCCCCCGGGCCCGCGACACGACGAGCCACACGGGGCGCATCCGCACGGCACCGGCGAGCCGGGCCGGACCGCACCCGAGCCGAACCAGGCGAACCCGCCGAACGCGAATGGCACCACCCCGCCCTTCCGCCTTCCACTGAACCCCGACGAGCGCGACCTGCTGCTCCAGCGGATCCTGCCCTCCCTCGACGCCGGCGTCTACGTACTCGACAGACAGGCACGCCTCGTCTACATCAACCCCCGCGGCGAGCAACTGCTCCGCCGAACCGCCGCCGACCTCGTCGGCCACGACGCCCACGACCAGCTCCATCGCACCGCCGACGGCACCCTCGCCCAACGGTCCGAATGCCGCCTGCTCCGGGCGTTCCTCGCCGGCGGCACCACCCATGCGGACAGCGAGTGGTTCGCCAGAGGCGACGGCAGCCTCCTCCCCGTCCGCTGCGTCAGCAGCGCCTACGCCATCGACGACGAACCCGCCGGCAACATCGTCGTCTTCTCCCCCCGAACCTCCGACGAGGAGCCGGACCGCTCCCACCACACCGAACTCGTCGACCTCACCGACCGCCTCGCCCTCGTCGCCGAAACCACCGTCGCTCTCACCTCGACCCTCGACATGGACGAATCCCTGCGCCGGCTCGTCCGGCTCGTCGTCCCACGCCTCGCCGACTGGGCCATCGTCGACCTCCTCGACGACAACGACGAACTACGCCGCGTAACCGTCGTCCACCACGAGAACGGCGCCATCGTCAACGTCACGGACCTCGAAGGCCCCCTGCCCCCCGTGGCCGAACACTCCCGGCAACCCCTGTCCCAGGTGCTGCTCGGAGCACCGACCATGCTCGTCGAACCCGAAACGTACGACACCCTCCCCGACTCCGGCATCGCCGCCGTGCAACGCGACCTCTTCACCTCCACCGGCATGCACTCCGCCGTCATCGCCCCCCTGCGAGGCCACCTGCACCAGGTTCTCGGCGCCCTGACAGTCGGACGGGCCGCCGACGCCCGGACGTTCGGCCCCACCGAACTCTCCCTCGTCGACGACATCGGCCGCCGCGCCGGACTCGCCGTCGACAACGCCCGCCTATACGAGCGGGAACGCCGCTCAGTCGAAACCATGCAACGCCACCTGCTCCCGCCGATGCTCGAGATCGACGACCTGCAGATGACCGCCCGCTACCTCGCCGCGCCGCACGCCTCCGAAGTCGGCGGCGACTGGTACGACCTGTTCATCCTCCCCGACGGCGTCACCGCCCTCGTCATCGGCGACGTGATCGGCCACGACCTCACCGCCGCCGCCCAGATGTCCCAGCTCCGCAACATCCTCCGCGCGTACGCCTGGGAGTACTACGGAGGGCCGCCCAGCTTCGTCGTGGACCGGCTGGACTGGGCGCTTCCCCACATCACCACCGCCACCCTGGCCACGCTGGTGTTCGCCCGCGTCGAAGGCCCCGAAGGCGGCCCCTGGCGGCTGCACTGGACCAGCGCCGGCCACCCGCCGCCCCTGCTGGTCACCGACGACGGCAAGGTCTCCTTCCTGGACGGCGGACAGGGCCTCATGCTCGGCATCGGCATGCCCACCGGACGCCCCAACGCCATCACCCCCCTCCCGCCCCGGGCCACCCTCGTCCTCTACACCGACGGCCTCATCGAGTCGCCGCACGAGCCCATCGACCGCGGGATGGCCGACCTCGCCCGCCACGCCGCCTCGCTCGCCCGCCGACCACTCGGCGTCTTCTGCGACCAGCTCATCGCGCGCGCCCGCCCGCAGGACAACGAGGACGACATCGCCCTGCTCGCGCTCCGCCTGCCCGCCCGCCATGCCCCGGGCGAACCCGAAACCGCGGCACGCGGCACCGGTCCGAACCCGCGGGCTTCCTGATCGCCGACCCACGTACGGCGCGGACGAGCGTCTCCCCCGGATCATTCCGGGCGCGTCATCGGGCGACACCGGAGCCCGCCTATGACGAGTGAGAGGAGATGCTCGCGTCGGGCCGCGTCGGCAAAGGACGCCAGGGAAGGCGAGAGCCCCAGATCCGCGACTTCCGGATCTCGAGCGCCCCGGCTGGCACAATGGCCGCGCTCCGACCACACCACCAGGGAGAACGATTGTCAGAGATCGCCCAGATCGTCACCCAGATCCGCAGCGAGCTGGCGGACGAGCTGCGCGAGCGCCTCCGGGACCACCTGCGCGCCCAGCCCACCGAATGGCTGGTCGAACAGATCCTGGCGCTCGCCCACTTCGACGACACCGCCGACCTCTCCACCACCGACCTACCCGCCGGCACGAATGCAACCGAACGACCCGACGCGCCCGCCATCCCGCGCCAGGCCCGTCACGAACGCCTCGTACGCGAGACCGAGGAGGAGCGCACCGAACGGGCCGCCCGCATCCGCCTCCTCCACCTCGACGAGGAGTCCCTCCCCCGATACCTCCAGCGCTACGCCGCGCTCAAACGCGACGTCCTGGAGGCCGCGGGCTACCTGCGCAACCCGCCCCCCAAGGGAGCCGACCTGATCCCCGCGTCCTGCCGCTCCTCTCAGGGCGAGGCGCTGCTGTGCCAGGCCAAGGACGTGCTCCACGCCCTCCTGTTCGGCGGCGAATCCGAAGGCGTACGGCTCAGGCGGGTCGAACGCGAACTCCTCACGCTCACCGTCCCCCACGCCAAGAGCCACGCCGTCGCGCCCCTGCTGGCCGCCGCCGAGATGTGCGCCGAGACCGCGTGGCGCGGCCACCGTCGCGCCATCACCGACGACCCCGCCGTCGACGTCCTCTGCCAGATCGAGTACGGCGAAGTCGCCGGCGGACTGCTCGGCAACACCCTCGTGGCCACCCTGAGACTGATCAACAACCTGGAGATCAACGAGCAGATCCTCCACGCGCGCACGGAGAGCATCGAACAGAGCACGCTGGAAGCCTGAGACCCACCGCGCACGTCCCGGCCCCCGGTGCCCCACGACCGGCGCCACCCCCTCCCACGCGCCACCCCTGGAATCAGATCCGATCCCAGGGAAGGCTCTCGTACAGCTCGCGCAGCCGCCGCACCGCCGACGGGTCCGCCTTCAGCTCCACCTCGTCCGCCCGGCCGACCGCGACCACCCCCTGGGAGTTGGAAAGGAAGACCGCGTCGTACTCCGGCAGGTCACCGACCCGGAGCACACGGCGCTCCTGGCGCACCCCCTCGCGCTCCATCGCCCGCTCCAGCAGCGCCATCGTGATGCCGCGCAGCATCGGCGCCTCCGGCCACACCACGGTCTCGCCGTCGAAGCATCCCACGTTCGTGATCGCCCCCTCCGAGATCACGCCGTCGGCCGTGGTGAGCAGCGCCTCGTCGTACCCTTCGGCCCCCACCCGCAGCCTGAGGTGCTGCTGCGGGAAGCCCCCGACATGCTTGATGTGAGGGAGGAAGCGCTGGTAGACGACCGACCGGACGCTCCGCGGCGGACCGGCCATCTCGGCCGGCGGCCGCGCCGTGGCGAACACCAGCGGACTCTCCCCCTCCAGCAGGACGTACACCCGGACACTCGCCTCGCGGACGTCGTCCCCGAGGACCGCCTCGATCGAGCCGAGCAGCCGCTCCCGCCCCAGCCCGCCGCCGAACAGCTCCCGGTTGGCCTCCTCCAGCCGGTCCAGGTGCAGGTCGAGACCGCGCACCCTCCGATCCCGCACCTGCATGGCGGTGAAGTGCCCATACCTCGCGTCCACGGCGCGGCCGACGTCGGCGCCCACGACCCGCCCCTCGATCACCGTGCGCTTGATGGCGATCATCCCCTTCCCCGCGAAGATCCGGCTCGGAAACCCCCATCACGCTAGCCCGGGCCCAGCGGCCGGCGCGCCCCGCACGGCTCGCCGCGCGCTCCAGAAAGCCCCGCAAGGCTCCTCCATCGAGGGCCGAAGGAGGAGGCTTTTTCCCGTCGCGAGCCCGCCGATTCGAGCGGCCTCCCCTTCGGGGCGGGTTTTCAGGGGGGGAGGGTGATTTTCGAACACCCCGGCGCCTTTACATTGTAGATTTATTATAGGATCTCCGGTGATGAACGTCCCAGCCGTGCCGGAATCCGGCGCTCTCGCCCGGCCCCAGGCGGATCCGTACCACGCCTACCTGGACTCCCTCCCCAGCGCCGAGTCGAAGCGGACCATGCGCGGCTGCCTCGACCGGATCGCCCGCCTCATCACCGGCGACCCCGACGCCACCGGGGCGGGCCAGCCGTGGGAGCGCCTCCGCTACGAGCACACCGTCCGCCTCCGTACGGCGATGCGCGAGCAGGACTGGTCTCCCTCCCACGTCAACAAGCACCTGGTGGCGCTGCGGCGCGTGCTCAAGGAGGCGTGGCGGCTCGGTCTGATGACCAGCGAGGACTACCAGCGCGCCGCGGACCTGCCCGCCTTCAAGCACACCCGGGTGCCCGCGGGCCGGCACGTCCCTCCCGAGGTCCTGGGCGCCGCGCTCGCCGCCTGCGACGGCGACGACTCCCCCACCGGGCTGCGCGACGGCGCCATCCTCGCCGTGCTGTACTCCACCGGCTGCCGCCGGGCGGAGCTCGCCGGGCTGACCCTGGCCGACTTCGACTCCGCCGCCCGATCGCTCCGTGTACGCGGGAAGGGCGACAAGGAGCGGTTCGCCTACCTCACCGCCCCCGCCGTCGCCCGGCTTGAGCTGTGGCTCTCGGTACGCGGCGAAGACGCGGGCCCGCTGTTCTGCGCGATCAACAAGGCGGGCCGGCTCCGCCGTACGCGGATGAGCGGGCAGGCGGTGTCCGACATCGTCGCCCGCCGCCTGTCCGACGCGGGCGCCGCCAAGCGGACCCCGCACGACTTCCGGCGCACCTTCATCGGCGAGCTGCTCGACGCCGGCGTGGACCTCGCCACCACCCAGGCGCTGGTCGGCCACGCCTCACCCGCCACGACCGCCCGCTATGACAGACGGCCGGAACGCCGCCGCAGGGAGGCGGTGGACCGACTGTCCATGCCCACCGCCAAACCGCTGCGCTGACACCGGGAGCGAGGGCCCCGGGGGGACGTCGTGTGCCGTCCCCCCGGGGCGTACCCGTGCCGGCCTATGCCTCGGCGGGCGTGACCGCGCGCTGCCAGGCGCCGTACCCGCCGAGCAGGTCCGACACCGTCGCGCGCCCGTGGTGCGTGAGCAGGCTGGCCGCGATGGCCGAGCGGGCGCCGCCCGCGCAGTAGACCACGACCGGGTGGTCGGCCGGGACCTCCGCGAGCCGCGCGGCGAGCTCGGCCAGCGGGATGTTGATCGAGTGCTCGATGGCGCCTTCGGCGACCTCCCCGGCGTTGCGCACGTCGATGAGCACGGGGGGCTCGGCCCCTCCGAGAACCTCGCTCAGCTCGGCGACGGTAACCCTGGAGGAGTGGGCGACCTCGTCGGGCGTGGCGAGGAAGACGGCCTCCGGGTCGCGCAGATGTCCGGTGACCGTGTCGAAGCCGATCCTGGCCAGCCGGGTGACGACCTCGTCCTCCCGCCCCTGCGGCGCGACCACGATGATCTCGCTGCCGGGCTTGACGACCATGCCGACCCGCTCGGCGAAGCGCCCGTCGGCGGCGACGTTGACAGAGCCCCGCAGGTGCGCGAGCGCGAACTCCTGGGCGTCCCTGGCGTCGACGACGACCGCTCCGGCGGCCCGCGCGGCCAGGAACTCCGCCGCCGCCAGCGGACGGGCGTGCGCGTCGGCGTCGAGCAGTCCCCGGTTCTTGCGGTTGAGCTCGGCGTCGAAGGCGAAGTAGCCGGGCGCGGACGGCTGCCCCTCGGTGACGATGGCCAGGAACTCGTCCTCGCTCATCGGCGCGCAGGCGTAGTTGCCCACGCGCTGCTGCCCGATCGTCGACCACCTGTCGGTGGACAGGTTCTTGCCGCAGGCCGAGCCGGCGCCGTGGGCGGGGAAGACCCGCACTGCGTCGTCGAGCGCCATCAGCTTGCGCTGGACGCTGTCGTAGAGCATCCGGCCCAGCTCGTCGGCGGTGACGCCGAACGAGGCGAGCAGGTCGGGGCGGCCCACATCGCCGATGAACAGCGCGTCGCCGGTGAGCACCCCGTACGGCACGGCGTCGCCGGCGTGCTCGTACACCAGGACGCTGATCGACTCGGGGGTGTGGCCCGGCGTTTCGAGGATCTCCAGCACGACCTCGCCCAGCTCGATGCGCTCACCTTCTGCGAGCCTGCGAATGGGGTACTCGGCATCGGCGCGGCTGCCGTAGCCGATCCAGGCGCCGGTGCGGGCGGCCAGCTCCAGGTGGCCGGCGACGAAGTCGGCGTGGAAGTGGGTGTTGATCACGCCTTCGATCCGCAGCCCCTGCGCCTCGGCGTCGGTGACGTACTCAGAGACGTCGCGCCTGGGGTCCACGACCACGGCGCGACCGGTGGTCTCGTCGCCGATCAGGTACGACGCCTGGGACAGGCAGTCCAGGTAGTACTGAGTGAAGATCATTTCATTTCCTTCCACTGTATTGCCGAATACCCCGGGGGGTATGTTCCGCGCACAACGGTGCCCTCAGCCCTGCGCCGGCTGACGGGTGAGATGGCGGCGGACCTCCGCCATGCCGAGCGCCCGGACCCGGGCGACCAGGTCATCGAGCATCGCCTCGGACAGCGCCCCGGGCTGGGCGAAGACCACGAGGCCGTCCCGGATCGCGACCAGGGTCGGGATCGAGGTGATGCGGAACGCCGTCGCCAGCTCCTGCTCGGCCTCCGTGTCCACCTTGCCGAACACGAGGTCCGGGTTGCGGGCCGCCACCGCCTCGAACACCGGCGCGAAGCGACGGCACGGCCCACACCAGGCGGCCCAGAAATCCACGAGCACGATGCCGTCGGAGGTGACCATCGTGTTCCAGTTGTCCGTGGTCAGTTCCACGGTCATGACTGCTCACTCCCTTTCGGATCGCCGCGTTGATCAGCGGCGGTCGGTCTGCGACAGCTGCGGCACGCCCGTCGCCCCGCCCCTCTGCCGCCGCCCCCGGCGCACGAAGAGCAGGTACGCGGCGACGGCCACGGCCACCAGGGCGGCGGCGGCCAGTACGGCCCGCCCCCACGCCGAGTGGAGCAGCTCCGGCGGCACCTGCCGGCTCAGCACGAAGACACCCATCACGAGCACGAACCAGCCGAACGCCTTGCGCAGCCGGTCCGCCTGGATCCGCCCGGCGAGCTGCCCGCCGATGACGCCTCCGACGACCGCGGCGGCGGTGACGTAGAGCGCGATCGGCCAATCGATGGGGACGCTTTGCAGGTATCCGGCGAGACCGGCGAACGACTTCATCGCGATGACGATCAGCGAGGTGCCGACAGCGACGCTCATGGGCAGGCCGCCGAGCAGCACCAGCGTGGGGACCACCAGGAACCCACCGCCCGCGCCGACCAGCCCGGTGACGACACCGACGACCACACCCTCGACGACCACGTGCGCGATCGGCAGGTCCGTGCGGGCGGGGTCATGTGACGGCGTCTTGCGGCCGCGGATCATCGCGATCGCAGTGGCGGCCATCATCAGCGCGAACGCGGCCATCAGCAGCGCCTCGGGCAGATGCGGCCCGAGCAGGCCGCCGCCGTAAGCGCCGGCCATGCCCGCGGCGCCGAAGATCAGCCCGGTCTTCCATCGGATCCGTCCGGCCCGGGCATGCCCGATGGCGCTGACCGCACTCGTCACGCCCACCACGAACAGGGACATGGCGATCGCCGTTTTGGCCGGGACGCCCGCGACGTAGACGAGCATCGGCACGGTGAGGATCGACCCACCGCCGCCGAACAACCCGAGCGTCAGGCCGACCACCACAGCGACGGCAAGGGTCACGATGAGCATTGCATTGCCTTTCCTCTATACCCGGGGGGGTATGCATGAGACAGACGGCCCCGCCGTACGGAACGAAGGAGAAGAGGTCAGTTCCGGGCGCGGGCGGGCCGGGCGATGCAGGCCATCGCCTCGGCGGCGTCGGCCCTGCCGCGGTTGTAGGGCAGTCGGGCGAGCAGCATGCCCATCGCGCAGGTGTCGCTCACGGCGGCGAACACCAGACCCGCACCGACGAAGGCGCCCACGTACCGCGCGCCGGGCAGCCACAGGTCGGCCACGATGGACGTCAGCACGATGCCGCCCGCGACGAGCCGCACCTGACGCTCAAGGCTCCACTTCTGCCTGCCCCGGACGACGGGCGCGCCGGAGGCGACCCAGGAGTTCATCCCGCCCGACAGCACGGCCGTGCCGGGCAGCCCGGCCTCGCAGAGCTTCTTCTGCGCCTGGGTGGCGCGGTTGCCCGACTGGCAGATCAGCAGCATCGTCCCGCCCGCGTCGGCGACGATCTGGCGCAGGTGGGCGTCGACCTGATCGAGCGGCAGGTTGATCGCGCCGTTGATGTGCGCGGTCTCGAACTCCGCAGGAGTCCGCACGTCGACGACGAGCACGTCGGAATTGGACTCGATCAGCGCACGCGCCGTGGTCACGTCGACAGTGGAGGATGCAGCGTTCGTGGTCATCGGTTACCTCGCTTTCCCTATACCCCTGGGGGTATATTCAGCACATAAAGCGGCCTGGACGGCAGCATTGAACAGCGGTAATTACCCAGGGGGGTGCGTGCGTACGGCGCCGTTTACGCCAGCGCCAAGAACAGCTTCTCGAGTTCGGCCATGCTCATCGGAGCCTGCTCGCCACGCTCCTGGGCGGCCTGGCAGTGCCGCAGGCCGGTCGCGACCAGCTTGAACCCGGCCCGGTCGAGGGCCTTGGAGACCGCGGCGAGCTGGGTCAGCACTTTCGCGCAGTCCTCCCCCGCCTCGATCATCGCGATCACACCGGCCAACTGACCGTGCGCGCGCCGCAGACGCGTCACCGCGTCGCCGACCATGGCCTGGTTCAACTCCATGCCCGTAATGTACCCCCCGGGGTATGCCGATGACAAACGCCGCCGCTCTCACATCGTCGAACGCGACCCGAAGAAGACCCGCCTCTACTTGCCGGCTGTCCGATCGGAGCCGGACTCTCCATCGAGGCTAAGTATCCACGTCACCGGCCTCTACGACGTAGATCTGTCAAGGCGCTATCGCCCAGCTCGGATGAGCACGAGCTGTGCTCAACCGAGATCTCGGGGCGTCACCATCCAAGATCAGCCCGCCGACGACAAGTGCCTAGCGAGACCATCGCATGACGATCATGTGGAACGCACTTCGGCGGTCGTTCACATGTTCCGTTCAGTCACGGGAACCGCGGCGCCGTACGATCGCATCGCTGATTTGCCGTGTCGCTTCGAGCTCGGGCGCCACCCAGCGCAGGCCGGTGTCTTCCACCTCCGCCGGCTCGGCGACTACCTGCGGCAACGGCCTCTCATCCAGATCAGACTGCCACGTTGCCGGGTCCGGCCGCTCCGGCAGGTGCCGGAACCGATTGATCTGCGTCTCGTCGCTCATGTTATGGATGACGCCCCAACCCCTCCCGAAGTTCCTCGCCGAATCATGAACTCCCCAATATCCCCACGAGATCTGCATCGAGGAGCCGCTCACTCCGGGAGAGCCGCACCCATCCACCCGTGCGGACGGCTCCGCCTCGACGTGGGCACCCGCCCGCACCTCAGCGCAGCCTGGCGGCACCCGTTCGGGAAGGCGCCGAGGACCTTCTAACGGATGGGCCGGAATGGCGTCAGGAGGAGGTCGAGGAGGCGCTTCTGGGCGTCTTCTTCGCCGTCGAGGCGCGCGAGGCCGGAGCGGGTGGCGTCGTGGACGGTCATCCGGTGATCGCACACGGCACGGAGGGTGTCCACGTCCGTGGTGAGAGCGGCGTCGGGCGGTCCGGTTGCCGACCGGCGGCCGACCTTTACCGCGTTGTCGGCGACTTCGGCGACGTAGGTGTCGGCGCCGACGCGAAATTCATAGACGCCGCGCAGTTCGGCGGCTCGTGCCGGGTCGAAGCCCGCCTTGATGCCCAGCAACAGGGAGTCGATGCCGAACACGCCTTCAGGCGGGGGTGATGCGTGGCTTCCCCATCGGCCGAGCGCGAGCAGGACGGGTTCGAGGCCGCGGCCCCATTCGGTGAGCTCGTAAAGGTGGACTCGGGCCGGTGGCCCGAGGTCGCGGCGCTGGATGACACCGTGCTCGGCAAGCTCGCGCAGCCGCTGGCTCAGCACGTTGGGACTCACGCCGGGCAGGCCGCCGAGCAGGTCGCTGAAGCGTTTGGGACCGAGCAGGAGGTCGCGAACCACCAGCAGCGCCCACCGTTCCCCGACGACGTCCAGCCCGCGGGCCACACCACACAGATCGCCATAGCTACGGCTCATGTCTCCATCTTAGGGCACCAATCCTTAATTAGGACCTCTACTTGTTTTTTAGGACTAGCCCCTTTACGTTGAGCGTCATGAGCCTCCTCGACAACGAAGGTGCAGACCTGCCGCAAGGTGACCCACGGCTGCTGGACACGCCCACGGCGCAGCACCTGCTCACCACGTCCCTTGTGACGCGCCTGGCCTACACCGGAAAAGACGGGACGCCACGGCTGATCCCGGTCAACTTCCTGTGGACCGGCGACGAACTGGTCATCGCCGCGTTCGCCGGCACCTACAAGATCCGGGACCTGCGTGCCCGCCCCGACGTCGCCACGTGCATCGACACCACCGACGCTCCCCCGCAGGTACTCATGCTTCGCGGGCAGGTCACGCTGACCGAGGTCGAGGGCGTTCTCCCCGAATACGCGACGATGCAGCGCAGGATGATGGGCGAGGAAGCCGGCGCCGCCTACATCCAGGCGATCGATCAACCCGGGCTACGCATGGTGCGCATCGCCCTGCGGCCGACCTGGGTCGGCGTGCTCGACTTCCGGCGGCGGTTCGCGGAACGGACGCCCGCCCCTGTCCTGGCCGCCTTCGGCGCCGGCCGATGACACACCACCACGACCCTGAAGGGGCCCATATGGGGAAGATCGTTGTGACGGCGTTCGTCACACTCGATGGCGTGATCCAGGCGCCTGGCCTTCAGGACGAGGACCGTGACGGCGGGTTCGAGCTTGGTGGCTGGACGGGGCCGTACGCAGATCCGATGGTCGACCGGCGGACCGCTGAGTCGGTGTTGAGCGCGGACGCGCTCCTGCTCGGCCGACGGACCTATCAACTGTTCGCCGGCTACTGGCCCGGAGCCGATCCATCGGATCCAAGAACCGCCAAGCTGAACAGCCAGCCCAAGTACGTCGTGTCACGGACCCTGCGGACGGCACAGTGGACCAACACGACGGTGCTCAGTGGGGATGATGTGGCCAAGCAGGTCCTTCGGCTGAAGGAGCGGCACAACCAGATCAGTGTCTGGGGCAGCAGCAGCCTGATCCCCGTCCTGCTACGCGAAGAACTGATCGACGAGTTCGTGCTGTTGACCTATCCCATCGTGGTCGGCGGCGGGAAGAGACTCTTCAGCGGTGACACCCCGCTCGGACTACAGCTGACCCATGCGGCGACATCGGGCTCCGGCGTGATGATGTGTAGTTACCGCCGCGCAGAACCTGCCCCGGTCCCCGAACGGAGAACCGCATAGAGGTACCCGTCCGTGCGTCGGAGCCCGGACCGAAGCCGGGAGGCCGACGGCTCGCCCCGGCTCCTGCGGCCGCACGGAAGGAGAGGGCCGGGCCGTCACCGCGGGTCGTCGGCGCCGATCCGATAGAGGACGTGCCGGCGCAGCGGGCTGTCCTGCGCGAGGGCCGGGTGGTCGAAATCGCCGTCCGGGTCGTGTCGCATCCCGATGCGTTCCATCACCCGGCGGGAGCGGGTGTTCACGACGGCGGTGAACGAGGTGATCTCCCGCAGGCCGACCGTCTCGAAGCCGTGGTCGAGGGCGGCGCGCGCCGCCTCGCTCGCGTAGC
Organism: Microtetraspora malaysiensis; assembly: GCF_001528665.1. Lineage (GTDB taxonomy): Bacteria > Actinomycetota > Actinomycetes > Streptosporangiales > Streptosporangiaceae > Microtetraspora_A > Microtetraspora_A malaysiensis. The sequence goes on along the minus strand of NZ_BBYJ01000011.1, from coordinate 210,143 downwards.
CGTGGCCCCAGGCGGAGCGGGCCAGCCGCCAGCCGACCTCCACGCAGGGCGTGAAATGCGCGGTGAACCGCGGTACGGACAGGCCGGTGAAGCCGATGAACTCCCCCGACAGCTCGACGGCCCACAGGCCGAAGCCGCGCTCCTCGAACTCCGCCTCCAGGCGGTCGGCGAGCGCGTCGCTCCGCTCCCTCGTCAGGGTGGACGGGAAGTACTCCATCACCTCGGGGTCCGCGTTCAACGCCGCGAACGGCTCACGGTCTGACTCCCGCCAGCGCCGCAGCACCAGCCGCTCGGTCTCGATCACCTGTTCACCGTACCGGCGGCCGCGCCCCCTGGCGCCGGACGGCGACCCGAGAGGCACGTGAGCACCGGACGGGCCGGCCTGTGGGACGGCCGGGGGCGCGGAGCCGAGACCCTGGAGCGCCGTGTGAACCCTCCGCGGGAGTGGGGCGTCACACAGGTGCGTTCTCTCTTCCAAGACGAAGGGCCGCTCCATGTGATGGGGGGCGGCCCTTCGCCGTTCCAGCCCGCTGAGCCCGACCCGGATCAGGCCGGCGGCCCGGTCGTTCCCCCTCCGCCCGCAGCAGGGCGACTCGGGGGCTCACGCCGCGGGAACGCGCTCCACCGACCGGCCTCCACTTCTCATACGAAAAATCCCGACAAAACGGATATAGCATCACATAACGAACCGACTGTGGGGAGGCTGTGAATCCGGGGAGCCGGAATGACCACGGCCGGTCGTCCTATAGGCTTAGTACTGCCGATGTGGATGTGTCCCCCGGGCCGCAATTACCGCCTTCACGGAATACCGTTCGGCTGGAGCCGTGTTGTGCCTCTCGCCGAGGAGGCGACCACCACATCGGCTTAAACGTGGAAAACCCCCGCGAGACCCGCTCTCGCGGGGGTTTTCGCTACCCAAAACGACGATCAGGCCAAGCCGTACCGAACCTTGGGACGCGACGCGCACGGCGGTCACACCCCGCGCGGGCTTAGGGTTGATCGCGTCGTCGCCCACGCAGGCAGGACCGGCGGAGATCCGAAGGAGTACCCGTGCTCTACCGCATCGCCAAGATTGTCACCGCGCCCACCGTGCGGCTGCTGTGGCGCCCGGTGATCGAGGGCAGGGAGCACGTGCCCGAGACCGGACCCGCGATCCTCGCGTCCAACCACCTGTCCATCCTCGACTCGTTCTTCCTCCCGGCGCTGCTGCCGCGAAAGGTGACGTTCGTCGCCAAGAACGAGTACTTCACCGGCAACCCGGTGACGGCGATGTTCATGCGCACCACGGGCAACCTGGCCATCGACCGGGAGAGCGCCGGCGCCGCGCAGGCCATGCTGGACGCCGCCGCGCAGGTGCTCAAGGAGGGCGAGCTCTTCGGCATCTATCCCGAGGGCACCCGCTCCCCCGACGGCCGTCTCTACAAGGGCAAGATCGGCGTGGCCTGGCTCGCGCTCACCACCGGCGCCCCGGTCATCCCGGTCGCCATGAAGGGCCTCGACCGCGTGCTGCCCCCGGGGGCCACCGTGCCACGGCTCACCCGCATCGGGGTACGGCTCGGCGCCCCGATCGTCTACACCGGCGACCCGGGCAGCGCCCGCGATCGGCGCCGGGTCACCGACGAGATCATGGCCGGCGTCCGCGACCTGTCCGGCCAGGAGTACGTCAACAAATACGCGGCCAGCGTCAAAAACTCTTCTTGACCGAGTCATGTATGGCGATTTGACCGCGATAGGCTCTGTGCCGGTTTCGAGGCTGGGAGGCGGCGCATGCCCCGAGGACGTACGATCGCGATCTCAACCGCCGTCGCGGTGGTTTTGGCCGGGGGCGCGGCGGGCGGCGCCTACTACGTCCTGCACACCAGGGGCACCCCGCAGGAGACCGCGCGGCGGTTCGCCGACGCCTGGTCCCGGGGCGACCTGACCGCGATGAAGGCGGAGCTGACCGCGCAGGCGCCCGGCTTCGACGCGGCCTACGCCGAGCTCACCAAGAACCTCGGCGCGACCGCGGTCGCCGTCGCCCTCGGCGCGGTCACCCCGTCCGGAGACGACCGGGCCACCGCCGCGTACCGCGCGACGGCCACGCTGAAGGACGTCGGCGAGTGGGCCTACGACGGGACGATCGACCTCGTGGTCAAAGACCACTACTGGAAGGTCGCCTGGACCCCGCGCGCCGCGCATCCCGAGCTGACCGGCACGAACCATCTGTCCCTCAAGACGACCTGGCCGGCCCGAGGCAAGATCACCGACGTGGCCGGGAACCGGATCGACGGCGGCGACGTGGGCGGGTCGGTCGCGCAGCTCGTCGGCTACCTCGACAAGGCGGCGGCCAAGGACGTCAAGGCCCTGGGCTCGGCGTACAAGACCGGCGACGCCATCGGACGCGGCGGCCTGCAGGAGGCGTTCCAGCGGCGGCTGGCCGGCACGCCGACCACCGAGATCCGGGGCGGCGACAAGACGCTGAAGACGATCAAGGGCGCACCGGGGCACGACATCACGACCAGCCTCGACCTGCGGGTCCAGCGCGCGGCCGCCGACGCCGTACGCGACGTGAAGAAGCCCACCTCGCTCGTCGCCGTACGGCCGTCCAGCGGCGAGATCCTCGCGGTCGTCAACAACGTGGGCGGCTTCAACCGGGCGCTGGACGGCCGCTACCCGCCCGGCTCCACGTTCAAGACCATCACCGCCGCCGCCCTGCTGGCGGAGGGCCTGACCCCGTCGGCGCGGGTCACCTGCCCCGAGACCGCCAGCGTCGGCGGCCTGAAGATCCGCAACTCCGACCACGAGGCGTTCGGCGCGTTGTCGTTCCTCGACTCTTACGCGCACTCGTGCAACACGACCTTCGCCCCGCTGGCGGCGGCCAAGCTCGGCGCGCAGAAGCTCTACGACATCGCCTCCGACCTCGGCTTCAACCAGCCGCTCAACATCGGCGTCCCCGTCACCAAGGCGAGCATGCCCAAGGCGAGCAGTGACGCGGAGCTGGCCGCGGAGGCCTTCGGCCAGGCCCGGATCACCGCGAGCCCGCTGGTCGTCGCGACGGTCGCCGCCGCGGTGGCGGACGGCACCTGGCGTCCGCCGACCCTGGTGCCCGACCTCAAGCAGAAGGTCACGCCGAAGAAGCTGCCGGACGGCGTCGCCGAGCAGTTGCGCTCGATGATGAAGGCCGTCGTGAGCAAGGGCACGGCACGCTCAGCGGGCCTCCCCGCCGGTACGGCGGGCAAGACCGGGACGGCCGAGTTCGGCACCGGCGAGAAGCTGGACTCCCACGCCTGGTTCATGGGCTACCGCGGCGACGTGGCCTTCGCCGTCGTCGTCGAGGGCGGGGGCGGCGGCGGGAAGGTCGCCGCGCCGATCGCCGCCGCCTTCCTCAAGGGCCTCGGCTAACCGGGGAGCGTTCGCCGCAGGTCCCGGCCTCCGCGGAGATCTCTGTAGGCTTTGCCGCTGAATGTGCGAAATATGACGGTACGCGGTTGGATGGCGTGGTGAACGACCTCACTCCGGGAGACCCCCCTCACATCGGCGCATATCGCCTGCTCGGGCGCCTGGGCGCGGGCGGCATGGGCACGGTCTACCTCGGCGAGTCCCCGGACGGCCAACGGGTCGCCATCAAGGTGATCAACCCCGAGTTCAGCCGGCACGAGCAGTTCAGGATGCGCTTCCGCCGCGAGGCCGACGCCGCGTCCCGGGTCCGCCGGTTCTGCACCGCCGCGGTGATCGAGGCCGCGCTCGACGGCGACCAGCTCTACGTCGTCACCGAGTTCGTCCCCGGCCCCAATCTGGAGGAGGCCGTACAGTCGTCCGGGCCGCTGCGCGGCTCCAGCCTGGACGCCCTCGCCGTGGGCGTGGCGACCGCGCTGGCGGCCATCCACGGCGCCGGGGTGATCCACCGCGATCTCAAGCCGTCGAACGTGCTGCTCTCCCCCGTCGGCCCGCGCGTGATCGACTTCGGCATCGCCCGCGCCCGCGACACGCTCGGCGGGATCACCGGCACGGGCGAGCTGATCGGCACCCCGCGCTACATGTCCCCCGAGGTGCTGCGCGGCGAGCCGATCACCCCGGCCTGCGACGTCTTCTCCTGGGGCTGCCTCGTCGCCTTCGCCGCCACCGGCCGGGCGCCGTTCCACGGCGAGACCCTCCACGCCGTGCTGTACCAGGTGCTCAACAACGAGCCGGAGCTCGACGGGCTGGAGCCGGCGCTGCGCGACCTGGTCGCCCACGCGCTGGCGAAGGACCCCGGGTGGCGGCCGACCTCGCAGCAGCTCCTCGACCAGATGGTGGGCCGGGCCGCCGCGCCGGAGCAGACCGCGCACTCGGTGCAGACGACCTGGCAGCAGACCGCGACCGTCCCCGCCGCGCCGCAACACACGACCGCGTACACGGCGCAGGCGCCGTGGCCCTCCACGCCGGACGGGCGGGCGCCGTCCTGGTCCCCGCCGGCCGCGCTCGGGGCGGAGGCCCCGACCGGCCCGCGGCCCGGCGCCGACGTCACGCGGCCGTCCTCCTCGGCCCACCGCACCCGGCTGATGATCGGCGCGGGCGCCGCCGCGCTCGTCGTCGCGGCCGGCGTCACCCTGTACGCGGTGCTTGCCCCCGGCGGACCGCCGACCGACCTGCAGCTGCTCTACCAGGACGACTTCAGCCGGAGCGGCACCGGCTGGGGCAGCACCTACACCGGTGAGAAGTACCACCGGCAGGGCTACGCGCCGGGCGGCTTCTACGCCTTGGACCCCTACGGCGAAGACCAGAGCGACCTGTGGGAGAACGCCCCGATCCCCTTCACCGCCGAGCCGCAGAGCCCCTCGCCCGATGAGACGCCGACGCCGACCGTCCCCGATGACTACCTGCTGGGCGTGGAGACCACGGTCAGGGGTGTGACGGGCGGCACCGGCGAGTACGGCCTGTACTGCCGGCAGGATCCGCAGGGAAGCAAGGTCACCCGGTATGAGTTCCTCCTCGACACCGCCGGGCAGGCGCGGATCAGGAAGGTCGTGGAGGACGCGGGCGGTGACCTGACCGCCCGGGCGCAGACGGACGCGAAGGTCGCGGACGACGCCGGCGGCGACCAGTCCCCGGCGAACGGGACGGACGCGGCGAAGCAGGGCGAGCCGACCAGCCTCCAGGCCAGGTGCCGGACGACCCAGGAGGGCGTCGAGCTGACCATGTGGGTCAACGGGTCCCGGGCCGCGTCGGTGGTCGACGCCCGGCCACTGCCGAGGGGCCTGGTCGGCATCATGGCCCGGGTCGGCGAGAAGAGCGCGGCGACGCTCAAGGTGGGCTTCGATAACTTCACCATGCGCGGGTCACCCGAGGCCGCACGCTGACCTCACGGCCGAACCCGGCTCCGGAGGGAACCGGTCAGGCCACGGGCGTGACGGGTCCGGCGTTCGGCGAGGCGGCGGGCGTGCCGGGCGGCTCAGGCGGGAAAGGCGGCGGCGTCGTTGTGCAACGCCATGATGAGCAAGGTGGCGATCAAAGTGGCGATCAGCAACCAGCTCACCACGATGATGATCGTCGACCGCCGCGGCATGCCTCGCCGTCGCACGTGGTCATCACGCCGGCGTCCCCGCTGCCGGCGCTCGACCCGCTCGTTGAACGAATCAAGCCGGGCGGCGAGCCGCGGATCCTCATCGGTGAGGTGCTGTTCGATCAACGCCAGCATCCGCTCTTCATCCTGCGACCAGGCCATAGTGGCGCACCTCCCGGTAATGCAAGGTGTGTGCGGACGTTCTGCCCAACGATGAAGATCGTTAGCCGTTTCCTGGTCGGGTATTTGCGATCCGTTGGCGTCGCGGGCGGCGCGTGTCAACGGCACCAGAGAAGAAGTAACTCCGCGTAACTTTTGCGGCCGGAAGTGCCCGTTGAACCTGATTGCAGCGTCTTGTGCCGCCCATCCGATCACCGACCGATCGTGATGTTCGCCGGACACGGGAGCCCGCGGACCGGCGCCCCGAGTTGCGAACCGCCTCGAAACCTTGTTCTAATCGAGTCATGCGCTGGGACAACCTGCGGCTGGACGACACCGGCCAGGGCGAGCCTGCCGTGCCGCTGTTCGCCCGTGGCGCGGTGGCCAGGACGTTCGACACCCCGGAGTTCCGCGGCATCACGTTCTACGAGGTCCACGCCCGCTCGATCGTCAACCGGGTGCCCGGGGCGAGCCAGGTGCCGTTCGAGTGGACCATCAACCCCTACCGGGGGTGCAGCCACGCGTGCGTCTACTGCTTCGCCCGCCGGTCGCACGAGTACCTCGACCTGGACGCCGGCCACGACTTCGACTCGAAGATCGTGGTGAAGGTCAACGCGCCCGACCTGGTCCGCAAGGAACTGGCCGCGCCCCGGTGGCGCGGCCAGTCCATCGCGATGGGGACCAACGTCGACTGCTACCAGCGGGCCGAGGGGCGATACGCGCTGATGCCCGGCATCATCACCGCACTCAGGGACGCCGCCAACCCCTTCTCCATCCTCACCAAGGGGTCGCTGATCCTGCGCGACCTCGACCTGCTCGCCGAGGCCGCCGAGGTGACCGAGGTGAGCACGGCCGTGTCGGCCGGCTTCCTCGACAGGGACGTGTGGCGCTCGGTCGAGCCGGGGACGCCCGCGCCGCGCAAGCGGCTGGAGGTCTGCGCCACGCTCAACGGCCGCGGCGTTCCGTGTGGCGTACTGATGGCCCCGATCCTCCCTTACCTCACCGACGCGCCGAGCGCGCTGGACGCGGCCGTACGCGAGATCGCGGCGGCCGGGGCGACCCACGTCGCGCCGATCGTGCTGCACCTGCGCCCCGGCGCCCGGGAGTGGTTCCTCGCCTGGCTCTCCCGCGAGCACCCGCGTCTCGTCCCGCGCTACCAGGAGCTGTACGGCAGGGGCGCCTACGCTCCGAAGGCGTACCAGGAGCGGATCGGGCGCGAGGTGGCCGAGCTGGCGCGGCGATACGGCGTGGGGCGCTCCACCGGCCGGGCGGCGCGCACGGTCCGCCGGCCGCCGCCTCCCGCGGCGCCGGAGCAGCTTTCCCTGCTCTGACCTCCCCGGTCATGAGCCGGCCCCTGGGCACCGGCCCTGAACGGTCCGGCCCCGCCGCATCGCCTCACGCGGCCCGCGTGACGTGATGCGTCCCCCCGGACGACCTTTCGATGGGATCCTGTCCGCGACCGTCCGCGCTCCCGCTTTCCGGTGCGGTGTCGAGGCACCGGGGCGAGGGCCGCACCGGTGGTCTCGGCGACGCGGCGGGAAGGCTTGGGCATGGAGCAGCTGGTACGGGCGCACACACGACTGGCGGCCGTGCCGTACGTGCCGGAGATCCGGCTGCACCTCGCGCCGGCCGAGGAGCAGGACACGGTGTTCGGGCTCTGGGAGCGCACCGGCGACCTGCCGTACTGGGCGTACGCGTGGGCGGGCGGCCAGGCGCTGGCCCGCCACGTGCTCGACCACCCGGAACTGGTGCGGGGCCGCACCGTGCTGGACCTCGCCTCGGGGTCGGGCCTGGTCGCCGTCGCCGCAGCCGTGGCGGGCGCGGCGGCGGTGGTCGCCAACGACATCGATCCGCACGCCGCGGCGGCGATCGCGCTCAACGCCCGCGCCAACGGGGCGGCCGTGACCGTCCGCCGGGGAGACATCCTCGCGACGACGCCGAGGGAGGACGTGGTGCTGGTCGGCGACGCCTTCTACGACGCGGCACTCGCCGAGCGGGTGACGCCCTTCCTGCTCCGGGCACGGCCCGCCCCGGACGATCAGGCTCCGGACCGGGATACGGCGGGCACGGGTGCGGCGAGGGAGACCCCGGACGGGCGCGAGGCGGCGGGGCGGACCGTGTTGGTGGGCGCCCCGGAACGCGCCTGCTCCTACCTGCCGCGGCGCCTCTTTCGGCCGGTCGGCGTCCACCTGGTCCCCGCCGTCCTGGAAGACGTTCCGTACAAGCGCACGACCATCTGGCATCTAATGTGACGCAGATCACTACAACGCTATTACGTCCTTCTTCGTCCTAGTAAATAGGGGTAAACATTGATATAGGACGGGGACTTATTTTGTCTTTTACGGGGCTATTGCGGCGGTCTGCGGTCAAATTGCGTTCAGCACGCGACAAAAGTCGCGCTCGGCGCGCGGAGCCACGAAACGCCCATGAGGTACGCATCCTCCTTTTGCATGCAAATGGAATGGGCGGCACCATCCGCACCGTGTTCAACCTCGCCGGCTACCTCGCCAGAGAACACGACGTCGAGATCGTGAGCGTGGTCCGGGAACGCGAGGAGCCCTTCTTCCCCGTACCGCCCGGCGTGCGGATCCGCTACCTGGACGACCGGCTCCCGCGCCGCAAGGGGCTGCTGTCCCGCTTCCCCAGCAGGCTGATCCCGCAGGAGGAGGCCGCCCACCACTGGTTCACGCTGCGCACCGATCTCAAGCTCATCCGTTACATCCGGGGGCGGCGGCGCGGCGTGCTCATCGGGACCCGCCCCGGCCTGAACCTGATCATGTCGCTGGCCGCCCCTCCGGAGATCACCACGATCGCGCAGGAGCACGGCAATCTCGGCGGCCACGGCCCTGAGCTGCGCAAACAGATCGTCCGCCGGTACAGCCGGCTCGACGCGGTCGTCACCCTGACCCAGACCGACCTCCGGGCGTACGAGCGGGCGCTCAAGACACGGCCGCGGCTGCTCGCCCAGATGCCGAACGCGGTGACGAGGCTGACGGGCGACCGCTCCCCTCTCACCGCGAAGACCGTCATCGCGGTCGGCCGGCTCACCCACACCAAGGGCTACGACCTGCTGATCCGCGCGTGGGCGCACGTCGCGGCCCGCTACCCCGACTGGACGCTGCGCATCTTCGGCGACGGCCCGCGCCGCGAGAAACTCCAGGCGTCGATCGACAAGCGGGAGCTGACCGGGAAGGTGCTGCTCATGGGGTCGGTCCCCGACGTCGGCCCCGAGCTGGCCAAGGCGTCGATCTACGTGCTCAGCTCGCGCCGCGAGGGCCTGCCGATGGTCATCCTCGAGGCGATGAGCAAGGGCCTCCCGGTGGTGAGCTACGACTGCCCGACCGGCCCCGCCGAGCTCATCACCCACGAACACGACGGCTTACTCGTCAAACCCGAGAAGATCCACGCGATGGCCGACGCGATCTGCACCCTCATCGAGGACGAGGAGCTGCGCCGCACCTTCGGCGCCAACGCCCTGGAGAAGGCGGCCCGCTACGACCTGGACGTCATCGGCTCGCGCTGGGAGGAATTGCTGCACGGCCTGTGCCGCGAGGAAGCCGCGACACCGGCCGATCGGGACCCGGAGACGATCCCCGCAGGCGAGTAGGCCCCCACGCCGAAGCGGCGCGGACCCGGCGGGCCCGGTGAATCGTCGGCGACCGGCCGGGTAGAGGGGCGACGAGCAAGTGAAGGAGGCTCAGCACAGCGAGGGAGGCATGGTCGTTATGCGTACTTCCGCTCAGCCTCAACGAGACCGCTACGCCGACATCGTGCTCGTGGAGCGATCACCGTTGCGCCGGACCCTCGGCACAGCCGGCGCGGGCGTCTGCGCCGGCGCGGTGATCCAGTACCTCTGCGATCCCGACCGGGGCCGTACCCGCCGGGCGCGGGTGCGCGACAAGGCCGCGCACGCCACGCACAAGATGTACAAGGGCGTCGCCGTCCTCTCCAGCGATCTGCCGAAACGGGGGCGCGGCGCGGTCGCGGGCGCCCGGCATCGCCTGCGCGCGAGATCCGCCGTGGACGACCGGATCCTGTACGAACGCGTACGGGCGGAGCTCGGCCGCTACGTCTCGCATCCGCACGCGGTGGAGGTCCACGTGGACGGCGGCGTCGTGGCACTGACCGGGGACATCCTGAGCGCCGAGGAGCAGCGGGCCCGGCGCGCGGTGCGGCGGGTCCCGGGTGTCCGGCGGGTCGACCTCCGGTGGAGGACGCACGTCGAGGCCGGGGCCACGCCGGGGCTGCAGGGCCCGTCCCGGCCGAGGAGGCCGGTGCCCGAACTGCTGCAGCAGCGGTGGTCGCCGAGCGGGCGCCTGTTCGTCGCCTGCTGCACGGCCCTGGTGTGGGGACTGACCGGCAGGCTTCCGCGACCGCTCTCGTGGGCGGCGCGCACCGCCTGCACGATCCTCGCCCTGCGTGTGGTGACCAACCTGCCCCTACGGCGGATCACCGGGATCAGCTCGGGACGGCGCGCGATCGACCTGCAGGACGCGATCTCCATCGCGGCCTCCCCGGAGAACATCTGGCCGCTGGTGAGCGACTACCGGATCTACCAGGAGATCATGCCGGACGTCCTCGAGGTCCGCCTGCTGGGCGACGGCCGGTCCCACTGGGTGATCGCGGGCCCCGCCGGGACGTGCGTCCGCTTCGACGCCGTGGAGACCCGGCGCGAGGAGAACCGCGAGATCGCCTGGAAGACGCCCGACGGGCAGCTCTTCGCGCACGTGGGCGCGTTGCGGCTCACGCCCGAGGGCGAGGGCCGCACCCGCGTGCAGGTGCAGATGGCCTACAACCCGGCGGTCGGCGCGATCGGCCACGCCGTGGCCAAGCTGCTCGGCGTGGACCCGGTCCACAAGCTCCGGGAGGACCTGATGCGGCTGAAGACGGTCGCGGAAGGCGAGCAGGCGGCCGCCCGGCCGGCCGTCGCCCACGCCTGACGGGAGCTGCCGGCTCCGCTGTCCGGGCGGACTCGGCGCCTGGTGGCCGCTGGTGAGTGAGCCGGATCGCGCCCTCACCAGCGGGCCAGGGGTCGTGTTCTCCACGCCTCCTCCCGACGCATGGCGTTCCCATCGGAGGGCAGGGGGATCCGTGCTCCACGGCGTGGAGACAACAGCAGCGAGGGAGGAACGATGGGTCAGCCACAGCAGCCCGAGGCACGCCGCTCCGGTCGCGGGGGCGCCACGCAGGACGCGGCGGAGAGCAAGGCGCGGTCCGGGGTCGGAAGGGCGCGCAAGGGGCGGCCGCACGGCACGGACAAGGGCAAGAGGGGCGGCGGCAAGGGGGGCGGCGTTCCCCCCGAGAACCAGCCTCCGTACCCGGCCTGACCGTCCGGGTTCCCGGCTACGCGTCGGCGAGCAGCCGCCGCGCGAGGGCGCGCACCTCGTCGCGCAGCCCCTCCGGGCGGACAACGGTGAAACGCCAGCCGAGCCCGGCCAGCATCAGGGCCATCCCGTCCAGCCGCTCCACCCGCGCGATCATCCGCACTCCCCCGCCGTCGTCGGCCGTGTCGTCCGCCCGGGCGAGCCTGGCCACGGTCGGGGGGATGCGGCGGCGCGCCTCCTCCAGGCTCGTCGCCAGCACCACCTCGACCTCATGCTCGTACGGCACACCCGCCAGCGACTCCACGACGTGCGCCACCGGGTCGAACCCGGCCGGAGCGCGGAATCCCACCCCGGTGACCTCCGCCCGCGCCACCCGATCCACGCGGAAGGTCCGCACCTCCCCGCTGCGATGGTCGTGCCCGGTCACGTACCAGCGGCCGGAGTGGAAGACCAGCCCGTAGGGGTCGAGTTCCCGCTCGCTCTCGCTCCCCCGGAACGACCGGTAGGCGACCCGCACCCGCCGGCCGCGCCGCACCGCGTCGGCGAGCGCGAGCAGCGCCGTCGCGTCGGGGCGGGGCGCGTCCGCCGCGCGTGAGGTCACGTCCACCGTCTCCTCGATCGCCCGCACCCGCTCGCGCAGCGCCTCGGGCAGCACCCGTCGGATGTTCGCCAGCGCGCTCTCGGTCGCGGCCTCCCCCACCGACAGGCCGGTACGGCGTCCCGCCAACAGGCCGAGCACGACGGCCGCCGCCTCGTCGTCGCCGAACATCAGCGGCGGCAACCGGTATCCCGGGCGCAGCCGATAGCCGCCGTACCGCCCCCGCTCCGCCTCGACCGGGACGCCGAGGTCGCCGAGCCGTACGGCGTAGCGGCGGACCGTGCGCTCGTCCACCTCCAGCCGGGCGGCGAGCTGCGGCCCGGTCAGGCCGGGACGGTCCTGCAACAGTTCGAGGAGCGCCAAAATGCGATTCGCTGACATAACAGGACCGATTCTGCCCTGATTCGCCGATAGCGTCGCGCCATGACGACATACGTACTGGTCCCCGGTCTCTGGCTCGGCGCGTGGGCGTGGCAGGGCGTTACCTCCCACCTGCGCGAGGACGGCCACGCCGCCTATCCCGTGACGCTCACCGGCCTCGCCGACCGCTCACATCTCGCCGCTCCGGAGTTGACCCTCGACACGCACATCGACGACATCGTCAACCTGATCACGTACGAGGATCTGCGCGACGTGGTGCTCGTCGGGCACAGCCTCGGCGGCGCGGCGGTCACCGGCGCGGCCGACCGGGTGCCGGACCGGATCGCCCGGGTGGTCTACCTGGAGAGCGGTCCCGTGCCGGACGGGGTCGCCCCGATCGACATGGCCGGGCGCGAGTTCGCCGAGGCCAGGGTGCGGGACGGCTGGCGCTACCCCCTCCCGGCATGGGAGGACCTGGAGGCGTCCGGGGCGAGCCTCGCCGGGCTCGGACCCGCGGAGCGCGAGCTGATGCGCTCCCGCGCGACCGACCAGCCGCTCGGCACGATCACCGCACCGATCCGGCTCACCGGCGCGTTCGACCGGCTGCCCAAGACCCTGATCAGCTCGTCCTTCCCGCTCGCCCAGGTCAAGGCGCTGATCGCCGACGGGCATCCGCTCTTCGCCCCGCTCGCGGGGCCGGAGTGGGAGCTGCGCGAGCTGCCCACCGGCCACTGGCCGATGCTCTCCCGCCCGGCCGACACGGCGGCGCTGCTCGCCGAACTCACGCCCAGCCCCTGACCACCGGGGAGTCGCGTCACGGCCGCTCCGTACGCGCCCAGTGACATTTGTCCCGCCCAACCCGGGATGCTTCGATCTACGGTCGCGAGCCGCGCCTCCGTACCGTTTCGATCATGGAAATCGCAGCATCCCTAACGGACGTCACCAAGACGTTCGGCGTCACCCGGGCCGCGGACGGCCTGACGCTCTCCATCCCCCGGGGCCAGACCGTGGCGCTTCTCGGCCCCAACGGCGCGGGCAAGTCCACCGCCATCGGCATGCTCCTCGGGCTGCTCCCACCCGACTCGGGTACGGCGTCGCTCTTCGGCGGCGCCCCCGAGCGGGCCGTACGGCAGGGCAGGGTCGGCGCCATGCCGCAGGAGGGCGGCATCATCGCGAGAGTCACCGTGCGTGAACTGCTCACCTTCGTCTCCCGGACCTATCGCGAACCGCTCCCGCTCGACCGGATCCTCGCTCTCGCCCAGCTCACCGCGCTGGCCGACCGGCGGGTGGACCGGCTCTCCGGCGGCCAGGCGCAGCGGGTGAGGTTCGCGATGGCGATCGCGGGCGACCCCGAGCTGATCGTCCTCGACGAGCCGACCGCCGCCCTGGACGTCGAGGCCCGGCGGGAGCTGTGGGCGAGCATGCGCGGCTTCGCCGAGCGGGGCAGGACCATCCTGTTCTCCACGCACTACCTCGACGAGGCCGACGAGCAGGCCGACCGCGTCATCGTGATCAACCGCGGCCGGGTGGCGGCGGACGGCACCAGCACCGAGATCAAGCGCCTCGTGGCGGCCACGACCGTCCGCGTGACCGTCTCCGGCGAGGCCGCCTGGCTGGGCCGGCTCCCCGGCGTGACCGGGCTGGAGATCAACGGCGACCGCGCCACCCTGCGCAGCACCGACGCGGACGCCACCGTGGTCGCCCTCGCCCGGGCGGGAGCCGTGCGGGACATCGAGGTCACGCCGGCCGACCTGGAAGACGCGTTCGTCGCCCTCACCACCGCCGCGGCCCCCTCCGGCGCGGCTCTTCTCAAGGAGAACGCGTGATGTCCGGCTACATCCGCCTCGAACTCATCCGGTCTCTGCGGGACGGCGGCTACATCGTCTTCGGCGTGATCATGCCCGTCGTGATGTATCTGCTCTTCACCAACCTCGGGATCGCCCCCGGCGACAAGCACGACGCCGCGCTCTTCACGATGGTGAGCATGGCCGCGTACGGCGCGCTGGGCAGCGCGTTCAACAACGGGAGCGGCATCGCCGAGGACCGCGCGGCGGGCTGGCTGCGCCAGCTCCGGCTCACGCCGCTGACGCCCGCGCAGGTCGTCGCGGGCAAGGTGGTCACCGGGGTGCTGGGCGTCGTCCCGAGCATCGCCGCGGTCCTGCTGACCGGCGTCCTGGTCAACCACGTCACGCTCACCGCGGCCCAGTGGGCGCAGATCGTCGCGCTGCTCTGGGTCGGGACCGTGCCGTTCTCCCTGCTCGGGCTGGGCAACGGCTACCGTCTCAGCGGCCAGACCGCCGCCATGGCCAACCTGGCCACCATGCTGGGCCTGTCCATCGTCGGCGGCCTGTGGCTCCCCACCGCGAACTTCCCCGGCTGGCTGCGCGCGATCGCGGAGTGGACACCGTCGAACAGCTACGCCGCCCTCTCGTGGCACGCCGCCGCCGGCGAGCCGCCCGGCCTGCGCCAGACAGCCGTCCTGGTGGGCTGGCTGATCGTCTTCGGCCTCTACGCGATGTACGGTTACCGCCGTGCGGGCAAGACGGCCTAAAGAGCGAAAAACGATGACAAAGGTGGCATCGGGTGGCGAGCCCTGGCTGAACCCGCTCGGCGAGGGCGAACGCGGCCCGGACGCCAAGGGCATGATCTTCTGGGTCCTCCTGACCGGCGGTCCCGTCTGGGACATCACCCAGGGACGGTCGCACCCACTGTGGCTGGCCTGGACGGCGGCGGCCCTCAGCGGCGCGCTCTACCTGGTCACGATCCGCTTCGCCTTCGCCGACCGCCGCCGGGCGCTGCGCCTCTGGCTGCCCCTGCTCGCCCTCACCGTGTGCGCGAGCGCGGCCGGGTTCGGCGACAACTGGTTGTATCCGCTGGTCATGCTGGCGATCGCGCTCGGCGTGACCGTCAGAGGGCGGAAGATGCCGCCCCTGCTGTTCGCGCTCTGCGCGGTCTCCGCCGCCATCATGGGATGGCGGGACAGCGATCTCACCGCCATCCTGAGCCTCGTGTGGGGCGTCCTCTGCGCCGGCCTCGTCCCCGCGGTGATCATCCGCCTCTGGGAGGCCATCCGGGAGCTCCAGCGCACCCGGGAGGAGCTCGCCCGGGCGGCGGTGACCGAGGAGCGGCTGCGCTTCTCCCGCGACCTGCACGACCTCCTCGGGCACACCCTGTCGGTCGTCGTCGTCAAGGCCGAGGCCGTACGCCGGCTCGCGCCCAGGGACGTCGACGCGGCGGTGGAGCAGGCCGCCGACATCGAACGGATCGGGCGCCAGGCGCTCACCGAGGTCCGGGCCGCCGTCACCGGTTACCGGGGGCGCGGCCTGGCCGCCGAACTGGACTCCGCGCGCACGGCGCTCGCCGACGCGGGGATCGGCCTCACGATCCGGACGGCGTCCGTCGACCTCCCGCCCGAGGTGGACGCGCTGCTCGGCTGGGCCGTACGAGAAGGGATGACGAACGTGATCAGGCACAGCGGGGCGACCCGGTGCGAGATCGAACTGGAGCAGGGAACGGACGGCGGCATTGAGCTGCGGATCGGCGACGACGGCGGCGGCTCCCCCGACCCCGGCAGGGAACCGGGAGCCCGGCAGGGGAACGGCCTGGCGGGCCTGCGCGAGAGGGTGCGGGCCGCTGGCGGGCGGCTGTCCGCCGGCTCCGCACCGTCCGGCGGATTCCGGCTCCAGGTGATGTTGGACACATGATCAAAGTCCTGCTGGCCGAGGACCAGGGCATGATGCGCGGCGCGCTCGCCCTGCTGCTCGGCCTCGAAGACGACATCGAGGTCGTCGCCCAGGTGTCCGACGGCGACGACGTCGTACCCGCCGCGCTGCGCGCGCGGCCGGACGTCGCGCTCCTGGACATCGAGATGCCGGGCCGCAGCGGCCTCGACGCCGCCGCCGAGCTGCGCGACCGCCTCCCGCACTGCCGGGTGCTGATCCTCACGACGTTCGGACGCCCCGGCTACCTGCGGCGCGCGATGGAGGCCGGCGCGTACGGCTTCCTCGTGAAGGACGGGCCGGTCGAGGAGCTGGCCGCGGCGATCCGCCGGGTCCTCGCGGGCGAGCGGGTCATCGACCCGGCCCTCGCGGCCGCGGCGCTGAGCACCGGCCCGAGTCCCCTCACCGACCGGGAGCGCGACGTGCTCGCCGCCGCCGCGGACGGCTCCACGGTCGCGGACGTCGCCGCCCGCCTGCACCTGTCCGAGAGCACGGTACGCAACTACCTGTCCTCGGCGATCGGCAAGACCGGCACCCGCAACCGGATCGAGGCGGCCCGGCAGGCCCGGCACAACGGCTGGCTCTGAGGCTTCCCAGGGGGCGGCCCGGCGGGCGGGCGAGCGGAAGGGGCGCCCGCCGCGGGAGGGGGCCCGGGCCGGGCGCGGCGGAGCCGGCGGTCGAATGGCGCCGTCGCGCTCAGACTGCCCCGGCTCCGGGCAGCCCCAGGTCGGCGGCGCCCGCCGGGAACGCCGCCTCGAACGTCACCTTGGCCAGGTCCCGCTGCCCCTCGCCGTTCGGGTGGAAGTAGTCCCATCCGCTCACGTGCCGCAGCGTGTACGGGAAGGAGAACACCGCCCCGCCGTCGTAACGGCAGGCCGCGCCGTACGCCAGGCACGCCTTCTCCAGGCGGTCGTTGTAGGCGATGACCCGGGCGCGCACCCGTTGCCGGCGCAGCCGGTCCTTCAGCGCGGTCGACGTGGGATCGGCCAGCATGCTCTGGCAGACGTGCCCGATCGCCCAGAAGCCCCGCGCGAGCAGGCTCGTCCTGCCCAGCGACCACAGTCGCCGCAGGTCTGGGATGCTGCCGACGAAGACCCGCGCGCCGGTCGGCCGGAGCACGGCGAGGGCCTCCGCCACGCGCCGCCCGAAGACGTCCACGGGCGTCATCTCCTTCTCCGTGGCCGTGCAGGCGTCCTGCGCGCCGATCAGGACCGTGACGTAGCGCGCGCCCTGCGCGACCGCCGCGCGCGCCTGACCGGCGAGGTCGGCGCTGGTCGCGCCCGGGACGGCGAGATTGACGTTGTGACCGTCGATCTCCGGGACGAGCTTCCGCAGCCGCATGTAGTGGCTGTTCACGTCGGCGCTGTCCCCTGTGGACCACGAGCGCGACGGGCAGGTGACGTACCAGCCGCAGGCGTTGAACCCGGAGCTGATCGAGTCGCCCAGCGCCGCCATCACCATGGGGGCGGTCGGGGCGTGGGCCGCGCTCGGCGGCAGCAGGGCCGCGGCGGCGAGAATGGACGCGATCTTCATGCGGCCAAAGGTAGGAAGCGCCGCCGCGCGTGCTCCACCACCTCACAGGAAGCCGTGCCTTCTGTGACCAAGTTCCTATCACCGCTTGACAGGGGGCGGACCAGGGGGGCTCCTGTCGAACATGTTCAGATTCTGCGTAAAGTGGTGCAAGTGAGTGTCGCTCTCATCCGCCCCCTCGTGGTGCGCACGGTCCCCGTCGGCGATCCAGGAGATCTCGTCTCCTGCCTTCCCGACACCGCGCCGTACGCCTGGATCCGGCACGGGGAGGGACTCGTGGGCTGGGGCGAGGCCGCCCGCGCGACCGTGCCGCCGGGCCCGGACCGGTTCCGCTGGGCCCGCGACTGGATGTCGGCGCTCTTCGCGGACGCGCGCATCGACGACGACGTGGAGGTGCCCGGATCGGGGCCCGTCGCGTTCGGGTCGTTCACCTTCGAGGCCGACGCTCCCGGGTCGAGGCTCGTCGTCCCGCGCGTGGTGCTCGCCCGAAGGGGCGGCCGCGCCTGGCTCACCACGATCGGCGAGGACGATCACGACGCCGGCCACCGGCCCGGCCTCAGGACGCCGCCGACGCCGCCCGGCCGCATCCGGTACGGTGACGGCTCCCTCACGGCGCTCGAATGGCAGCACGCCGTGGCGCAGGCCGTGCGGCAGATCAACGACGGCCGGCTCGACAAGGTCGTCCTGGCCCGCGACCTGACCGCCGTCGCCGAGAACGACATCGACGTCCGCTTCCTGCTGTCCCGGCTGTCCACCCGCTATCCCGAGTGCTACACGTTCTCGGTCGACGGCTTCACCGGCGCCACCCCCGAGCTGCTGGTACGCCACCGGGGCAACGCCATCGAGTCACTCGTCCTCGCGGGCACCACCCCGCGCGGCGAGGACGAGGCGGACGACCTGGCCCGCGGCGCGGCCCTGTTCGCCTCCTCCAAGGACCGGTACGAGCACGTGTGCGCGGTCAGCTCGGTCCGGGAGGCGCTCGCCCCGCTGTGCTCGGCGCTCGACGTGCCCGACGAGCCCGAGCTGCTCGTGCTCCCCAACGTGCAGCACCTGGCCAGCCGGGTGACCGGCCGGCTGTCGGACGGCGCGTCCGTGCTCGACGTGGTCGCGGCGATGCACCCGACCGCGGCGGTCGGCGGCACTCCCACCGGCACCGCCCTCGAAGTCATCCGCGAGCTGGAGGGCATGGACCGGGCGGGCTACGCCGGGCCGGTCGGCTGGATCGACGCCAGGGGCGACGGCGAGTGGGGCATCGCCCTGCGCTGCGGGCAGATCACGGGCAACAGCGCCCGGCTGTTCGCCGGGTGCGGCATCATGGGCGACTCCGACCCGGTCGCCGAGCTGGCCGAGGCCCAGGCGAAGTTCCGCGTCATGCGCTACGCCCTGGAGAGCTGACCGCCGCGTCCTCCCTGAGGTGGACCCCCTCCCCCGGGAGGGCGATGGCGCGGCCCGCCGTCACGCCCGCGAGCCAGCCGGCGAAGCCGTCCAGCGCGTCGTCTGCGACCGCCACCTCGAAGGTCACATCCGCCCCGTAGTCCACCGCCCGCACCGGGTACGGCGAGACGCGCAGGTCGTTCTCCAGCCGCCCGGCGTGCGCGTGGTCGATCACCACCGACATGATCGTCGCCGGCACCATGCGCACGCTCACCGCCCGGTCGAGCGTCTCGCCCACCGCGCCGCCGTACGCCCTGACCAGGCCGCCCGCGCCCAGCAGGACACCGCCGAAAAACCGCGTGACCACGGCCACGACGTCGGCGAAGCCGCGCCGGTTCAGCACCTCCAGCATCGGGGTCCCGGCCGTGCCGCCCGGCTCCCCGTCGTCGTCGGCCTTCTGCACCCGGTCCCCCAGTACGTACGCCGTGCAGTTGTGGGTGGCGTCGCCGTACAACCTCCTGCGCTCGGCGATGAACGCCCTGGCCTCCGCCTCCGTACCGACCGGGGCGAGCGCGCAGATGAACCGCGAGCGGCGGACCTCGGTTTCGTGTTCCAGGGGGTCGGTGATCGTGAGATAGGAGGGCACGAGGCCAGCCTAGTCAGTCCGGCTCGCGACCGGCCCAGCGCCTTTACGTTGTAGATTCGTTCCGCCCCCACCATGACTCCAGTCATATGTTTGAAACGAGCGTTTGCCACGCTGGTAGGATCCCCGCATGGGAGT
The DNA here is from genome assembly GCF_001528665.1 of Microtetraspora malaysiensis. Lineage (GTDB taxonomy): Bacteria > Actinomycetota > Actinomycetes > Streptosporangiales > Streptosporangiaceae > Microtetraspora_A > Microtetraspora_A malaysiensis. Next base: position 190,777 of record NZ_BBYJ01000011.1, on the reverse strand, counting down.
CCCCGAGGATCTGCTGGCCGCGACCAAACAGTGCCTGGCCGAGCGTGGCTACGCGCGCACGACGGTGCGTGACATCGTCGCCGTCTCCGGCAGCAACCTCGCCGCGATCAACTACCACTTCCGCTCCAAGGACGCTCTCCTCACCCAGGCGATGATCGAGACGACCGGAGAGGCGATCGAGGAGATCCTCAAGGCCCTCCCCGACGATTCCCGGGAGTGGTTCACGGCGTTCTGGAGCGAGCTGATCGACTCCTTCCAGACCAACCCGGCGCTGTGGCGAGCCAACGTGGACACGCTGGCGCAGGCGGCCCACCTTCCCGAGGTGCGGGCCCGGTTGGCCGAAGGGCAGTCACGTGCCCAGCACGAGCTGGGCAAGCGACTGCCGCAGGAGGACAAAGAAGGGAGTCAGGTGTTGTTGACTCTGCTCATCGGCCTGCTGGTGCGGTGGAGCATCGATCCGGACAACGCCCCGACCCCCCAGGACCTTGCCCGCGGCATCCGGGCGGTCGCCGAGGCGGCCACCGCCTGAGGCGGGTCACCGCATCGCGTGCTGACCACTACGCCGTTCCGGCTGGTCGGCACGCCGTACGGACCGCAGCAGGATCGGCGCCAGCACCGCCATCAGGTACAGGCCCGCGGCTGCCGTGATCATGGCGTAGTGCTGGCCCTGGGTGAAGGCGTCACGGGCCGCGGCGGCCAGGGCGTCACCTGCGGGTCGCGGCAGGCGACCCGCCACGTCCAAGGCGGCGCCGAGGGTGTCGAGTGCCGGTGCGGGGGCGCCGGCGCCGGCGAGGTGGTCGCGGTAGACGGCGGCGCCGATGCTGCCCAGCAGACAGATGCCGAGCGCGCCGCCGAACTCGGTGGCCACCTGCGACAGCCCGGCCACCGAACCCGCCCGCTCCGGCGGCGCGGCTGCGATGATCAGGTCGGAGGAGACTGTCAGGGCGAGCGCGATGCCCCCGGCCATCAGCATGATCCCGACGATCAGCGGCACGGCCTGACCGCCGGCGTCCAGCCTGGCCAGCAGTGCGAACCCGCTGGCGCCGATGAGCAGCCCGGCGCCGACCACCAGCCCCGGACGGACCTTCCGTACCAGAACGGGGGCCAGCGCCGCGGTGAGCGTGGCCATGCCGGCCGAGGGCAGGGCGTACAGGCCGGCGACGAACGGCCGGGCGCCCATGACCATCTGCAGGTACTGGGTGGTGAAGAGACTGGAGCCGACCATGGCGAAGACGCCGAGGGTGTTGGCGCCGATGGCGGCGCTGAACGCGCGGCTGCCGAACAACCGCACGTCCAGCATCGGCTCGGGCAGCACGCGCTGGCGGCGCACGAACGCGACCCCCAGCGCCAGGCCGGCCGCGATTGCCAGCACCGGCAGCGGGCCGAAGCCGTCCTCGGCGAGGTGCTGCACGCCGTAGATGGCCGGCAGGATCGCCGCCAGCGACAGCGCCACGCTGAGCACGTCGAACCGGCCCGGACGCGGATCACGCGACTCCGGCAGCAGCAGCGGGGCCAGGACCAGCAGCAGCGCCATCACCGGCAGGTTGACCAGGAACACCGAACCCCACCAGAAATGCTCCAGCAGCGCGCCGCCCATCAGCGGCCCCAGCATGGCGCCGCCGGCGAAGGCCGCGGTCCAGATGGAGATGGCGACGCGGCGCTGGCCGTCGTCGTGGAACATGTTGCGAATCAGCGAGAGCGTCGAGGGCATCAGCGTGGCACCACCGATGCCGAGCAGGGCCCGGGTGGCGATGAGTGTGCCGGCGTCGGCCGAGAAGGCGGCGATCGCGGAGGCGGCGCCGAACGCGGCCGCCCCGGCCATCAGCAGCCGGCGCCGTCCGATCCTGTCGCCCAGAGTGCCCATCGGCAGCAGGAGCCCGGCCAGGATGAACGGGTAGATGTCGATGATCCACAGCAGCTGGGAACTGCTCGGCGCCAGACTGGCGCTGATGAACGGCAGCGCGTACGACAGCACGTGCAGATCCACGGAGATCAGCAAGACCGGCAGGACGAGTACGGCGAGTCCGATCCACTGCTTGCGTCCGGCTTTCATGAGCGGCCTTTCTTCCTGAGGGGGGCGCCCGCGTGGTGCAGGTGCCGCAGGCCCTCCACGTGCGAGGTCACGAAACCGACTTCGTGGTACGGCAGGCGCAGCTGCCGGCAGTAGGCCCGCACGATCGGCCGCGCCCGGCGGAGGTTGGGGGTGGGCATGTTGGGGAACAGGTGGTGTTCGATCTGGTAATTGAGACCGCCCATCGCGATGTCGACGAACCGGCCGCCACGCACGTTGCGGGTGGTCAGCACCTGCCGGCGCAGGAAGTCGAGCGTGGCCTCCCCGGTGAGCGTCGGCATGCCCTTGTGGCCGGGCGCGAAGACGCAGCCCATGTAGAGGCCGAACAGGCCTTGGTGCACGGCGGCGAAGGCCAGCGCCTTGCCGGGTGACAGGGTCCAGGCCAGCACGCCCAGGTAGAGGGCGAAGTGGGCGAGCAGCAGCGCGCCTTCCAGGAAGCGGTGCTTCATCCAGGGCTGTCGCAGCGCGCGCACGCCGGCGACATGCAGGTTGAGCCCTTCCAGCAGGAGCAGCGGATAGAACAGGTACGCCTGCCGGCCGCCGATGAGCCGGGCCGGCCCGCTGCTGTCGCGCGCCTGCTCCTGTGACCACACCAGGATGTCGGGCACGACGTCCGGATCGAGGTCCTCGTGGTTGGGGTTGGCGTGGTGGCGGGTGTGCTTGTTCATCCACCAGCCGTAGCCGAGGCCGATGCCGAGGTTGCCCGCGAGCCGTCCGAGGATCTCGCTCGGCTGCCTGAGGGGGAAGATCTGCCGATGTGCCAGATCGTGCAGTACGAGGGCGACCTGGGCGAAGACGATCGCGAAGTAGGCGGCGAGCGGCACCTGAAGCCAGGAGTCGCCGAGCCAGAAGAACGCCGCCAGACCCGCGAGGTAGAGACCCGCGACCACGCTGAGCCGTGTCAGGTAGTAACGCGGGCGCCGGTCGAGTAGTCCGGCCTGCCGGACACGTCTGGACAGACGGCTGAAGTCGCTCGCGGCCGTGGCCGTTGCGGTTGCTTGCGTCATGCCGCCGACCATACACATGTTTTAATCAATCGTACAAAACAAATGTTTGTGACGAGTGTTTGGATAGGGTGGCGGCATGGAAGAGGGTGAAGGCATGGAAGAGCGAGACACGCTGATCGACGGTGCCAAGCGCCACGTGCGGGAGCGCGGCTACGCGCGCACCACGGCGCGCGACATCGCCAGGGCGGCGGACGGGCCCGCCCTGCTACGCATGATCGAAACGGGGACGATCCGCCACCGCCTGGTCGTGATCGACGCCGACGGGCGGCGGCGCGACGAACCTCGCTCCCCCGCCCGACGACGAGCTATGCCACGACGAGCTATCCGATGACCAGCTCCGCCGGACGGCCGAGCAGCGCGGCGATCCGCTCCGCCGCGGCCTGGAGCGGCGTCTCCGGCACCGGCTCGGCGAGCTCGACGGCGAGCCGCCCGTCCTTGGCCTCCCAGACCCCGGCCACTCTCCCCCGGTGCACCACGACCGGCGAGATCCACCCCGCCGCGCGACTCACCTTGGGCCGGACGGCCGCCGGCAGCAGCGCCTCCAGATCGCGGGGAGCCCCCAGCACGTACTGATCGAACCCGGGCAGCAGGTGCACGCCCTCGGACGGCCGGGCCGCGGCGAGCGCGTCCACGTGCTCGGCGAGCGCCGTCATCGGCGCTCCGTCGACCTCGACCTCGGCGAGCTCGGGGCCGAGGTCACGGAACCAGCCGCGCAGCGCCGCCTTGCGCACCGCGCTCCGCATCAGCCAGGTGTCGAACATCTCCGGCGTGGCCGGTCCGTGCGCGCCCAGGAACGCGCGCAGCAGCGCCCGGCCGCCCTCCTCCGTGGACGGCAGCGCCCCCGGCCAGCCGGCCAGCCGGTCCGCGGGCCGGGCGAAGGTCACCCGCCCGTCCCGGGGCGGGCCGTAACACAGCTCCCCCAGGAAGCTCAGCGGCTTGAGCAGCGCGCCCCAGCCGGAGGTGAGCGCCTGCCGCAGATGGGCGACTCCGCTCACCTCGATCACCGCCTCGACCAGCTCCTCCCGGGTGAGACAGCGCCCCTTCAGCGCCTCGGGAACCGCGCCGATGATCGCCTCGACGTCGGCGGCGGTGACCCCGTGCCCCCGCTGCCAGGCCCCCCTCTCCCAGAACCGCAGGGCGCCGAGCGCCGCGCAGTACACGGGCAGCTCGTCCGCGGGGGCCAGATGCAGGGTGCCGCGCATCAGCCAGGTCTTGACGAGCGCGCGCTCCTCCCACAGCGCCTCGTCCACCGCGCCGGGCCGGGGGTCGGCGGAGCGCACCGCCATCGCCAGTTCGGCCGAGGAGGCCACCTGTGCCTGCACCCCGCACAACCTGCGGGCGATCATCACGGGTCCGGATCCGGCGGCGGGCTCGACGAGCTGGCGCTCCAGCCGCCAGGCGAGCACCTGGGCCCAGGTCAGTCGAACGGTCACCCGAGTAGTTCTACACCCCACCACTGAGAAACCCGCGCCACGCATGATCGTCCCAGACCGGCGGGAACGGCACACCCGGCGGGGCCACCCGGGGCCGCCCGTCGACGCGCACTACTTCGTCAGGACATTATGACGTCCGCTAATCTCGACGTGTGACTTCCGAGCGTCTGGACATCGACCTGGACCGGTCGAGCCCCGTCCCCCTGTATTTTCAGGTCGCCGAGCAGATCTCGGAAGCGATCCGCCGCGGCGTCCTCGCCCCCGGGTCCCGGCTCGACAACGAGATCCAGCTCGCGGACCGGCTCGGACTCTCCCGCCCCACCATCCGGCAGGCGATCCAGTACCTCGTGGACAAGGGCCTGCTCGTCCGCAAGCGCGGCGTCGGCACCCAGGTGGTCCACGGCCAGGTCAAGCGATCGGTCGAGCTGACCAGCCTGTACGACGACCTGCGGCGCTCCGGCAAGGAGCCGGCCACCCAGGTGCTCGCGATCGAGACCGCGCCCGCCGACGAGAACGTGGCGACCGTCCTCGCGGTCCCCGAGGGCACCGAGGTGCTCCGGATCGAACGGCTCCGCTACGCGGGAGGTGAGCCGCTCGCCCTGCTCAGCAACTGGCTGCCGATCGGCATCGCCGACCTGTCCGCCACGTCCCTGCAGGAGCGCGGCCTGTACGAGCTGCTGCGCGCCGCCGGGGTCAGGATGCGGGTGGCGAACCAGCGGATCGGCGCCCGGGCGGCCAGCCCCGCCGAGGCGCGGCTGCTGGACGAGCGGCGCGGCGCGCCCCTGCTGACCATGGTCCGCACGACGTACGACGACCAGGGGCGGGCCGTCGAACACGGCTCCCACCTCTACCGGGCCTCGCACTACTCCCTGGAGGTCACGCTCATCGAGCGCTGACCGACTCCGGCTCGTCCTCGTCCGCCCGGACCTTCCGCTTGAGCCACACCGTGGTGCCCAGGCCGAAGAGCAGAGCGGCCACGAGGCCGATCCAGGAGAAGCCCTTCAGCCACTTGTCGGCCACGACGCCGAGGTAGTAGATGGCGGTCGTCGTGCCGCCCGCCCACACGATGCCGCCGAGCACGTTCGCGATCAGGAACCGCCAGTACGGCATCCGCAGCGCACCCGCGAGCGGCCCGGCGAGGATCCGCAGCAGGGCCACGAAGCGGCCGAAGAAGACCGCCCACATGCCCCAGCGGTCGAAGAGCCGCTCGGCCTTGGCGATGTGGGGCGGTCCGAAGTGTTTGGGGAACCTGCGGCCGAGCCGGTCGAACAGCGGCCGGCCGCCCTTCCACCCGATGTAGTAGCCGATCGAGTCGCCGACGATCGCGCCGGCGCTGGCGCAGATGCCCACCACCACGGGGCTGACCACGCCCTTGGACGACAGCAGCGCCGCGCTGACCAGGACGATCTCGCCCGGAAGCGGGATGCCCAGGCTCTCCAGCCCGATGATCGCGCCGACGAGGATGTAGACCCAGACGGCTGGAATCGTCTGCAGCCACTCCTCGATGTGCATGTCACTCCTCAGGATCGGGGCGGGGTAGGCACGGTCCATTCTGCCGCCGCCCCGGCAATGCCACATCCATCCGAAGGACCATCCCGGGTCAGTCTCCGGTAGCACCCACGATCATCGCTGAGCGTACGGCCTCACCCATGGCAGCGTGTATGGCGGCGTTGCCGTCCCGCCGGGTGCGCACCTCGACCATGCGCATGCCGTCCCCCTTGATCGCCCTCGGCAGGTCGTCGAGGTCCTCGACCCGCGTGTACGGCAGGCCGGTCGAGGCGGCGAGATACTCCAGATCGACGCCGTGGGACGTCCCGAAGATCCGCTCGAAGGGGTCGCCCAGGGTGGCCTGCGGCAGCAGTGAGAAGATCCCGCCGCCGTCGTTGTTGACCACGATCAGGCACAGGTCGGGCCGCGGCTCCTGGGGGCCGAGGATCAGCCCGTTCTGGTCGTGCAGCAGCGTCAGGTCGCCGATCAGCGCGTACGAGGGGCCGTTGTGCGCCAGGGCGGCGCCGATGGCGGTGGACACCAGCCCGTCGATGCCGGACGCGCCGCGGCTCGCCATCAGCCGCAGCCCGCGACGCGGCCGCATGGCCTGGTCGAGGTCCCTGATCGGCATCGAGGAGCCGCAGAACAGCAGCGAGCCGTTCGGCAGGATCTCGACCAGGTCGCGGGCCAGCCTCGGCTCGGTGAGGCCGGAGCCGTCCAGGACGGAGTCGATCGCGTGTCTGGCGACGTGCTCGGCGTGCCGCCACGAGCGCAGCCAGGAGTCGTCCCCCGAGGTGACCGGGATCTCCACCGCCTGCGCGACCTGGGTCGCCGACCGCGTCGGGTCCGGCCAGCGGGTGAGGTCCGAGGCGACCACGATGTGCTCCTCGGCCCGCCTGATCCACGACAGCAGCGGCCGCGACAGCCCGGGACGCCCCAGCGTGACCACGACGTCGGGCCGGTGCGCCTGGGCGAACTCGGGGATGCCGAGCAGGAAGTGGTAGGTCGAGATGGCGTGGTCGCCGTAGCGGCCGCCGCCGTTCGGCTCGGAGAGCACCGGCCAGCCCGCCATCCCGGCCGCCGCGACGTACCGGCGGACGTTGGCCGCGCCGTCGCCGACCACGAGCACGCCGCGCCGGGTCGGCGGGATGTGCAGCGCGGACGCCGGGGGCGCCACCCTGGCCCTGATCCACGCGCCGCCCGCGTCGCCGTCGAGCGACTCGCACCAGGAGCCGTCGCCGTCGGGGACCAGCGGCTCGCGGAAGGCCACGTTGAGGTGGACGGGGCCCGGGTCCGGCGGGCCCGCGGCCCGCTGGTAGGCGCGGCAGGCCAGCGAACGCCAGTAGGCCGCCTGGCCCGGCCGGTCCTCGGGCACGCCGACCTCGGCGAACCAGCGGACCGCGGAGCCGTACATCTTGACCTGGTCGATCGTCTGGTTGGCCCCGGTGCCGCGCAGCTCGGGCGGCCGGTCGGCGGTGAGCACCAGCAGCGGCACGCCCGACTCCGACGCCTCGATGACGGCGGGGTGGAAGTTCGCCGCGGCGGTGCCGGACGTGCAGATGATCGCGACCGGCCGCTCCGACCGCTTGGCCAGGCCGAGCGCGAGGAACGCGGCCGACCGCTCGTCGATCCGCACGTGCAGCCGTACCCGCGGCTCTTCGTGCACGGCCAGGGCCAGCGGCGTCGACCGGGACCCCGGGGCGAGGACGACGTCGGTCACCCCGCAGCGCACCAGCTCGTCGACCAGCACCGTGGCAAGCGCGGTGGCGGGATTCACTGCCGCCCCTCTCCGGCCGTTCCGGCGGCCTCCTCCATCCGTCGTCTCCAGGCGGGCGACTCGATCTCGTACGCCGCGAGGGCGCGCTGATCCACCTCTGGACGTCGTACGGCTATCGCCCCGCCGACGGGGACGAGGGAGTCCGTGACGACGTCGCCGCTCAGCAAAGGCATCGTCCCGAGTCCGCAAGCGTACGGCAATTCGGGCAACGCGGCAGCGAGAGCGAGACCGGCCGCCAGGCCGACCGACGTCTCGACGGCGCTCGACACGACCACGGGCAGCCCGCACGCCTCGGCGACGCGCAGCGCGTCGCGCACGCCGCCAAGAGGCTGCACCTTGATCACCGCGATGTCGGCCGCCTCCGCGGCGCGGACCTTCAGCGGGTCCTCCGCGCGGCGGATCGACTCGTCGGCGGCGATCGGCACGTCCACCCGGCGCCGGACGGCGGCGAGCTCGTCGAGCGTGGCGCACGGCTGCTCGGCGTACTCCAGGTCGAACCGGTCGAGCTCCTTGAGCCGCCGGACGGCGGAGTCGACGTCCCACGCGCCGTTGACGTCCACCCGGACCCGTCCTCCTGGGCCGATCGCGTCGCGGACCGCCTCGACCCGCGCCATGTCCTCGGCGAAGTCCTGGCCGCGCTCGGCGACCTTGACCTTCGCGGTGCCGCACTGCGACAGCCGTACGATCTCGGCGGCCTTCTCCGGGCCGACGGCGGGCACGGTGGCGTTCACCGGGACGGAGTCGCGCAGCGGCGCCGGCCAGCCGTCGAAGGCGGCCTCGCGCGCGCAGGCCAGCCAGCGGGCGCATTCGGCGGGGCCGTACTCGGGGAAGGGCGAGAACTCCCCCCACCCCGCGGGTCCGTGGATCAGCACGCCCTCGCGGACGGTCTGCCCCCGGAACCGCAGGGCCATCGGGATGCGGAAGATGTGCACTACGGACGGCGCGGGAACTTCGCGAAGTCCGGGGTGCGCTTCTCCTTGAACGCGTCGCGGCCCTCCTGGGCCTCCTCGCTCATGTAGTAGAGGAGCGTCGCGTCGCCGGCGAACTGCTGCATGCCGGCCGCGCCGTCGGTGACCGCGTTGAGCGCGCCCTTGAGCATGCGCAGCGCGAGCGGGGACTTCTCCAGCAGCTCGCGCGCCCACTGGACGGTCTCCTCCTCCAGGCGCTCCAGCGGCACGACCGCGTTGACCAGGCCCCACTGGAGGGCGGTCTCGGCGTCGTACTGGCGGCAGAGGTACCAGATCTCGCGCGCCCGCTTGAGGCCGACCGTCTCGGCCAGCAGCCACGAGCCGTACCCGCCGTCGAACGAGCCCACCTTGGGGCCGGTCTGCCCGAACTGCGCGTTGTCCGCGGCGATCGTGAGATCGCAGCAGACATGCAGCACGTGGCCGCCGCCGATGGCGTAGCCCGCGACCATCGCGATGACCGGCTTGGGGCAGCGCCGGATCTGAACCTGCAGGTCCAGGACGTTCAGCCGGCCGATGCCGTGCGTCTTGTCGTCGACGTAGCCGTCGTCACCGCGGATCTTCTGGTCGCCGCCCGAGCAGAATGCCCGGTCGCCGGCACCAGTGAAAATGATCACACCGACGGAGGTGTCCTCCTGGGCGACGTTGAACGCGTCCCGCAGCTCGAAGAGCGTCGTCGGGCGGAACGCGTTGTGCCGCTCCGGCCGGTTGATCGTGATCTTCGCGATGCCCTCGGCGGTCTCGTAGATGATGTCCTCGTACTCGCCTGACCGCTTCCAGTCGACGCCGCTCGTCACACTCGCTCCTCACTCCACGAACCGCCCGTTCACCGGCGGTTCCGTCTGCCGGGACTAACCTTACGACCGTGCCCAGCAGTCGCGAACACAAGGCCCACGAACACGGACCCGACGACAGGGAGCTGCACGCGCTGCTTCTGCCCCCGGGTCCGGCACTGTTCGCCGCGATCGAGCGCGCCCTGTCCGGGGACGGCCCCGCGGTGCTGCCGCTCTCCCCCGGCCTGCCGCGTCCTGCGCTCTCGGCCGCGCTCGCCTCGCTGCGCCCCACCCACGTCGTGACCCCCGAGGGCGTACGGCGGGAGCCGGGCGGGGCGCCGACGCGCGCCGCGGTGATCATCGCCACATCCGGCTCGACCGGCGCCTCGAAGGGGGTCGAGCTGACGGCGCGCGCCCTCACCTCGTCGGCGCGGGCGTCGCTGGAACGGGTCGGGGCCGCCCCGGGCGAGCGGTGGCTGTGCTGCCTCCCCCCGTCGCACATTTCGGGCGCGCAGGTGCTGGTCAGGTCGCTGTTGAGCGGGGCCGAGCCGATCATCCATCCGCGTTTCTCCCCCGAGGACGTGGCGGCGAGCGGGGCCGAGCACGTGTCCCTGGTGCCGACCCAGCTCAGGCGGCTCCTCGACCTGGGCCTGGACGTTTCGGCGTTCCGGACCATCCTGCTCGGCGGGGCCGCCGCGCCCCCCGGCCTGCTCGACGAGGCGCGGGCCCGTGGCGCCCGCGTCGTCACGACGTACGGCATGAGCGAGACCAGCGGCGGGTGCGTGTACGACGGCGTCGCCCTTGACAATGTAGATCTCAAAATCCGGGCTGACGGACGGGTCATGATCACCGGCCCGGTGCTGTTCTCCGGATATCGCCCACGGCGCGACGGCTCCGGTTCCGGGGGCGCCGAGTTCGAGGGCGGCTGGTTCGTCACCTCCGACCTCGGGTCGATCGAGGACGGGCGGCTCACGGTCCTCGGCCGGGCCGACGACGTCATCAACACCGGCGGGCAGAAGGTGGTCGCCGGGGCGGTCGCGCGCGTCCTCGCCGGGCACCCGGGCGTCCGCGACGTCGTGGTGGTCGGCCGGCCCGACCCTGAGTGGGGCGAGGTCGTCGTCGCGGTCGTCGTCGGCCCGGCGACGCTGGAGGATCTCCGTGCGTACGCCAAGGAGCGGCTGCCCGCCTACGCCGCCCCACGAATGGTGCAAAAGGTGCAGCAGATCCCGCTGTTGCCCAACGGAAAACCGGATATGGTCGCCCTGCGAAACCAAAAATGACCTCCGCGCGTCACATTTGAGGGAGGACGTCCATATGAAGCCGGATCGCAGGATGCTGATCTCCGCGGGTGTCGTCACCGCCATCGTGGTGGGCGGGGTCTCCGTGGCCACCACCGCCTCGGCGGGACGCCTTGAGCAGGCGGTCAAGGAGCAGGCCGACCAGGCCCGTGCCAAGGAAGCCCAGAAGAAGACGGACCCCGCGCCGACCCGTCAACCGGTGGCCCCGGCCGTCGAGGAGACGGGCACACTGCCCGAGGAACTCGTCGACGTCCTCCCCGACGTGGTGGAACGGCACCTCAGCGTGGATCCGGGCGCGACCGCCGACCACTGGACGACCGAGCGGTTCCAGGGCGCCGAGCCCATGCCGATGCCCCAGGTCAGCATCAGCGTCGTCACCCCGTCGGACTGACCTCCCCGCGTACTGGGGGAACAAACTCGGCTCGCGGACGTTATTGATACAGGCGCGCAGCGCCGCCACAACCGCCGCGCCCCGCTCATTGCCACCCAGTACGACGTTCTCCGTCAGGAGGAGGTGTCCTCATGCCCCCGACCGCCGTGGCGACCTCGCCCGAGCGTGTGGCGACCCCGATGACGACTCTGGACCAGCTCGTGGACCGGGGCCGCACGAACGGTCACCTTTCCCTCTCGGAGCTTCGCGAGGCGTTCGGCCAGGCCGGCGTCGCGCCCACCGAGGCCCGCAGCATCCTGCGCGAGCTCAGCGAGGCCGGCGTAGAGCTGACGGAGTCCGAGCCGGCGAAGAAGGGGTCCCGCGCCTCCGCCAAGGCCGCGACCGCCAAGGCCGCGAAGCCCGCCAGGCCACGCAAGTCCGCGAAGCGCAAGTCCGCCGCGGGCGCCGACGAATCGTCGGCCGACCTCGCCCTCGACGATGACGAGGATGAGGAGTCGACCGGCGAGAAGGCCGGGGCGGAGGAGTCGTCCGACGACAGCACCCCGATCGACCTCGACGACAACTCCTCCGTCATGGGCGACTCCGTCCATACGTACCTCAAGTCGATCGGCCGGCGCACCCTGCTGACCGCAGCGCAGGAGGTCGAGCTGGCCAAGCGCATCGAGGCCGGCCTGTACGCGGAGCACAAGCTGGAGACCGCGCTGGAGAACGGCGAGGTCCTGCGCCCCGAGGTCCGCGACGACCTCGAGTGGGTCATCGAGGACGGCAGGCGCGCCAAGGACCACATGCTGGAGGCCAACCTGCGCCTCGTCGTGTCGGTGGCCAAGAAGTACACCGACCGCGGCATGGCCCTGCTCGACGTCGTCCAGGAGGGCAACCTCGGCCTGATCCGCGCGGTCGAGAAGTTCGACTACACCAAGGGCTACAAGTTCTCCACGTACGCCATGTGGTGGATCCGGCAGGCGATCCAGCGCGGCTTCGCCGACTCGGCCCGGACGATCCGGCTGCCCGTCCACGTGCTGGAGATGCTGTCCAAGCTGTCCCGCGTGGAGCGCGACATGCACCAGCGTCTCGGCCGGGAGCCCTCCCCCGAGGAGCTGGCGGTCGAGCTGGACAAGACGCCCGACCAGATCGAGGAGCTGCTGCGGACGAGCAGGCAGCCGATCAGCCTCGACTCCACGATCGGCGAGGACGGCGAGACCCGCATCGGCGACCTGATCGAGGACGTGGACTCCCCCGAGGCGTCCGAGGTCGTGGACCGGCAGCTCCTGGCCGAGCAGCTCAAGGGCGTGCTCGGGAACCTGACGCCGCGCGAGGCGAAGATCATGGCGCTCCGGTTCGGCCTGGCGGACGGCAAGCCGCACACCCTCGACGAGATCGGCAAGTTCCTGGGCCTCACCCGGGAGCGGATCCGCCAGCTCGAGAAGGAGTCGCTGTCCAAGCTCCGCCACCCGAGCAACACCCGTCCGCTGCTCGACTGGGCCAGCTAGGCGGCCCGTCCACACGCCGCGGACGACACACAAGACGAGACGGTCCGCGCCCCGCGAAGGGGCGCGGGCCGTTTTTCCATGACCGCTGACAGAGCCGCGCGGGGAGGCGGGAGATCTCAGATTGCCGCCTGGTGGCTCACAACAGTTGCGCCTGGACGAATCCGGCCAGCAGGACCGCGACGCCGCCGATCTCGCCGACGATCAGTGCGGACATGAAGGCGGCCGTGCCGCGGACGGGATGGCGGAACTGGTTGTCGGTGTCCCGGCGCCGGCCGTGATAGACGTAGGACGCGATCGCCACGACGAAGAACAGAATCACAACGCCTGCCGCGGCGAGATTCACCACCGAAGGCCAGCCGCTCAGCTCGACGAACACCGCGATCAGCAGTGTCGCGAACGAGTAGAGCAACGCACTCCTGTGAGCGATGTCCACATAGGGATGGGCCACGTGGCGCGCGAGATCGTCAGGTCGTGACGCGCCGCAAGACGAACGGCACGAGAAGGAACGCCACGCCCGCGGTGAGGAAGGCGCCGGCCCCCGCCGCGCCGACGACCCCGCCAGCCAGCGCGGCCAGCGGTGGGACGGCGGGTTGAGCCACGCCCCAAGACGACCCTTGAAAGGCGAACCAGCGAGATCGTTCCCGCTCCGGGGCGGCATCGGCGATCATCGACTGCCAACGGCCGAGCAGCACGCCGTTCACCGCGGTGCAGGCCAGGTAGGCCGCGATGGTGAGCTGCGGGTTCGCGGTGATGGCCATGACGATCGCAAGCAATCCCAGCAGTAACGTGCCGACACTGAGAATCACCCCATGAGCGCGCCCTGTCAGCAGCCGTTTGGTCACCCAAAGGGCGAACGGGGCCAGGACGGCCGCGCCCGCCAACGTGAGCCCGGGAACCCACGCGGGCACGCCCCGCTCCAACAGCGCCAGGGGCAGGTACATCATCACCGCCAGGTAGCCGACCGCGAACGCGAGGCTCGCCACGGTGAGGCGTACCAACGCAGCGGGCGGGCGCCAGCGCGCGTCCGGGGTGACGCGTCGCGCGACGCGCGTGCCTTCGCGCGGCAGGAACACCCCGGCCACTGCGGACGCCGCCAGGCAGGTGAGCGCGTCGGCGATCACCAGCCAGCGCACGCCAAGCGGGAGCAAGACGGCGGCGAGCAGCCCCGCGGCCGCTCCGGCCGCGGTCACCGCCACGCCCAACAGCGCATAGGTCGCATGCCGTCGCTCGCCGGAGCTCGCCCGCGCCAGCAGCTCCTGCGTCGCGGGCTCGTAGATCTCGAAGGCGAACCCGACCAGCGCGATCGTGATCAGCACCTGCGCCGGAGTCTGGGCGAGAGCCAGAGCGATCAGCGACAGGCCGGTGGCGGCGAGCCCCACGGCAAGGACGCGGCCGGGCGGCCAGCGATCGAGCAGGAGCGCTCCGGCCCAGCGAGACAGAAGTGCCGTGACGCCGAAAACCGCCAGTGCCACCACGGCGAGATCCGGTCCGGCCAGCACCGCCAGGAAGGACAGCGCGTAGGCGCCGAGCTGGTTGAGGATCCGCACCCACAACAACGTCCTGGCCGCCGGGGGCAGTGACCTGAGCATTCCGTCCTCCGTTGCGGCGAACAAAGGCGTCATGCTCGCATGAGCGACCGACAATTTGCCTGGTACGGCGTATCCATCGCCGCCGAGCACATCGGCCGACGGGGGTCGAGGGAGCCCGTCTCCGTCACACGGCTGAGACAAGGGCGGCGGCTCGCACGCCGCGGACGCCACACGAAACGAGACGGCCCGCGCCCCCGAAGGGGCGCGGGCCGTCTTTCAACCGGCGGCGGCCTCAGCGGGCCGCGACGGACGCGCGCGGCACCCGGACGATGCCGGTGAGCCGGTGGGCCTCCCGCAGCGTGCGCAGGCGGTTCACCTCGGCGGTCCACATGGCACCCTTGGGCGTGGCCTTGCCCTTCCTGCGGCGGATGCGGTCGTCGTACGACTTCACGCCGAAGGTCGCGCGCTGCACGGCCTCCGCCGCACGCAGGGCGTCGGTGAGCGCGCGGTCCAGGGCGAGGCCGGCCTCGCGCAGCTCCTCGGTGGAGGCCTCGGCGGCCTGCTTCTCCCTCAGGGCGCGCTCGGCCTCCCTCGCCTTCTCCAGCAGGTCGTGGTATCCCTTTCCGACCTCCTGGTCGGCGTGGTACCTGACCTCCGCCTCCCGGCTCACACGCGGACGGAAAAACGCCATCGAAGGTCCTTCCAAATCAGGCAGATATCGCTGGCCGTAGCGTACGCCGTTTCGCCGCGACCCTCACATCCGGGCCGGGCAACGTCCTTTACGCAGTAAGGTCACCTGTGGCAGCATGATCGACATGCCTGCCAAGCGACCGCCGGTCCCGCTCTCCCTCGAACGCATCATCGACGCCGCGCTGCACATCGCCGACGGGCAGGGGCTGCGCCGGCTGACCATGCGCCGCCTCGGCGACGCGCTCCAGGTGGAGGCCATGGCGATCTACCATCACCTCCCCCGCGGCAAGGAGGCGCTGATGGACGCCCTGGCCGAGCACGTGACGACCGTGCGGGTGGAGGCCGAGGGAAGCTGGCAGGACCGCGCCCGCGCCTGGGCCCGGTCCGGCCGCGCCGCGCTGCTGGAGCACCCCGGCGTGCTGTCGCTCGCGCTCACCAAGCCACCCCAGGGCACCGCGCTGATCTCGATCAGGGACCAGACGGAGCAACTCGCCGAGGCCGGGCTCGCGGGCGCGGCGGACGCCGTGCGGGCGCTGCGGGCGTACGTCTTCGGCAGCGTGGCCGTCGAGGTGCAGCAGTCCGGCTGGGCCGACCCCGACGCGACCGTGCGGGACGCGAAGACCGCCCAGGGCGAGGAGGAGTTCGAGCGGGGCCTGGACGCCCTCCTCTCCGGCCTCCAGGCCACCGGGCACCGTCCAGGCTGACGGCCATCGGTCTCCTGAGCTTGTCCGTGTGCCACCTGAGCGACGACCTCAGGAGCTTCAGGAGTACGGCCGCGCCCCCTTGCGCCGGCGGCTGCCGATCGCGCGGTAGGTGTCCTCCAGGGCGGTCAGGGTCTCGTCGTACGTGCGCTGGGCGGCCACTCCGACGAAGAGGCAGTCGACGACGGTGAGCTGGGCGATCCGGCTACCCATCGCGCCGAAGCGGAACGGGGTCTCCCGGGCCGCGGTCTTCAGCACGATGTCGGCCAGCTCGGTGATCGGCGACGGGTGGAAGTTCGTGATCGCGATCGTGGTCGCCCCGTGGTCGGCGGCGATCCGCAGCGCCTCCAGGACGTCGACCGTGGCGCCCGTGTGCGAGATGCCGATCGCAACGTCGGCCTCGCCCAGCAGCGCCGCCGAGGTGAGCGCGCTGTGGAAGTCCCGCCAGGCGAACGCCGTCAGCCCGATCCGGTGCAGCTTCTGACGCAGGTCGTCCGCGACGTAGCCGCTCGCCCCCGCGCCGTAGAGATCGACCCGGCGGGCCGCGATGATCGCGTCGACCGCACGCCCCAGCGCGGCGACGTCGAGGTGCTCGGCGGTATCCGCCACCGCGCGGGAGTCGCTGTAGCCGATCTTGGCGACGATCTCCTCAAGTGGATCGTCGGCGGTGATGTCGCCGCCGAGCGGGCGGGCGCCGCCGTCCCGCGACGCCTCCAGCGCCATCTCGCGGGCGAGCGCGAGCCGCAGCTCGGTGTAGCCGCGCAACCCGATGGCCCGGCAGAACCGCAGCACCGTGGTCTCCGAGGTGCCGCACTTGCGGGCGAGTACGCCGATGGACAGGTCGGCGACGCCCTGAGGGTCGGCCAGCACCGCGCGCGCGACCCGCTGCTCGGCGGGCCGCAAGGACGGGATCGCGCCGCGTAACCGCACCAGGATGCCGCTCGAGTAGTCGTCGCCGGCGTCCACGCCGCCTCCCCATAGGTCTCCGGAACGTACGATGCGTGCCTACTTGCTCATGCCGGCGGTCAACCCGGCGATGATCTGCTTGGTCGCCAGGACGAACAGCACGAACAGCGGCGCCGTGGCGAGGACCAGCCCGGCGAACAGCGCCGACCAGTCGGTCGTGTACTCGCCGAAGAACTGCGACAGCCCGCGTGGGATGGTGAACTTCTCGTCGGAGCGCAGCAGCACCAGCGGGTAGAGGAACTCATGCCACAGCGGCACGAACTGGAACAGCGTCACCGACGCCAGCGCGGGCCGCACCAGCGGAAGCATGATCTGCCCGAAGATCCGGAACTCGCCGGCCCCGTCGAGCCGGGCTGCCTCGTCCAGCTCCCCGGGCAGGGAACGATAGAACGCCGACAGCACGAAGACGCAGAACGGCACCCCGGACGCGGCGTACAGCAGCGTGAGCCCGAGCAGCGAGTCGATCAACCCCATGGAGTCCATGAGGTAGAAGATCGGCACCAGGCCCAGCCGGATCGGCAGCATCAGCCCGGCCAGGAAGTACGCGCCGAGGAACCGGCTGCCGAAGAAGTCGTGGCGGGCCAGCGGGTAGGCCGCCAGCGCGGACACCGCGGTGCCGATCAGCACCGCGCCGCCGGTGACGATCAGCGAGTTCAGGAAGTACGTGCTGAACGACGCGTCCGTCCACACCTTGAGGTAACTGTGCAGCGTGGGCGACGTCGGCAGCCGCAGCGGCGCGGTGAAGATCTCGCCGGTCGGCCGCAGCGAATTGAGCAGCATGACCACCAGCGGCAGCAGCGCGACGACCGCGTACCCCCACAGCAGCAGGTGGACGGCGACCCGCCCCGGAGCCCGGCGCGCGGACGTCACACCAGCCTCCTTTCGCGGCGGCGGAAGTACGAGGTGGCCAGCAGCGACACCCCGAAGATGAACACGAACATCAGCACGGCGAGCGCCGACGACCGCCCGATCGCCTCCACGCCGCCCTCCACGAACCCGACCCGGTAGAACAGCAGACCGAGCACATCGGTCGAACCCGCCGGAGATCCGGACGAACCGGCCATCGCGTAGACCAGCCCGAAGGCGTTGAAGTTGCCGATGAACGTCAGCACGCTCACCACGCCGATCGCCGGGGTGAGCAGCGGCAGCGTCACCCGCCGGAACGCCTGCCACGCCGACGCGCCGTCGACCCGGGCCGCCTCGTGGTACTCGGCCGGGATCCCGGCGAGCGCGGCGGAGAACATCAGCATGGGGAAGCCCACCCACTGCCACGCGTTGACCAGGATGACGATCGGCAGCGCCGTACGCGTGTCACCCAGCCAGGGCAACGCCCACGAGTCCAGCCCGACCGCATCGAGGAGCGCGTTGACCGGGCCGAACGTCGGGTTGAGCAGCAGGCTCCAGAGGTAGCCGACGACCAGCGGGTCCACCAGGTACGGCGTGGTGAACGCGGCCTGCAGGAACCGCTTGCCCCGTCCGTACCGGAACAGCAGGAGGGCGAAGAGCAGCCCGACCGTGTTCTGGATCAGCATGGTCCCGCCGAAGAACAGCGCGTTGTGCCCGAACGCCCGCCACAGCTGCTGGTCGTACGGGTAGACGCTGAGCAGGTCCCGGTAGTTGCCGAGTCCGGCGAACCCCGTCTGCCGGATCCCGCGCCACTCGAAGAAGCTGTAGTCGAGCGCGCTCACCAGCGGATAGACGATGAAGACCGAGTAGAGCAGGAGCGCGGGCAGCAGGAAGACGGCCAGCACCCGCCAGCGCGGCGCGTACCGGCGGCGGGCGCCGGTACGTGCCGCGCGACGTCGGGGAACGCTCAGTTCCCTGGCTTGAACCACTGCTCGACGCCCTTCTGCACACTCGCGGCGACCGCCTCGGGGTCGGTCTGGCCCGTGAGCATCTTCTGCACCTCGTCCCGGAAGACCGCGTCACCGTTCGGCTGGCCGTACCGGAAGTTCACGAGCAGCGTGTACGGCGCGCCGTTGCCGGCGTAGTTCTTGGCCATCTCGGCCAGCAGCGGGTCCGACGGCGTGACCCCGGGGACCGCGGAGAGCTGCTTCAGCTCGGTCGCGTAGAGCTGTCCGAACTCCGGCGTCGCCATCCACTTGACCAGTTCGAGCGCCTCGGCCTGGTGGGCCGACTTGGCGTTGACGCCGAACGAGCCGTCGGCCCAGCCCGGCGTGACCGGTGTGGTCACCGGGGAGCCGGGCGGCGGCGGCACCTGGAAGATGCCGAGCTCCAGGCTCGGGTCGGCCGCGAGCACGGGCGCCAGGTCGAAGGTGCCCGTCGGGTACATCGCGGCCTTCCCGGTGACGAACAGCGCCTGGACGTCGGGGATCTTGACGGCCACCACGTCCTTGGGGAAGTACGGCTCCAGGTCCTTGATCAGCTTGACGGACGCCGTGAAGTCGGGGTCGGTGAACTTCTTCTCACCCTTGACCAGCGCGTCCCGGAAGGCGGTGCTGCCGTAGCGGGCGTTGCCGAAGATCTCATGGGTGATCGGCAGCGTCCAGGTGGCGTCGGGACCGGCCGCGACGGCGAACGGCGTGATCCCGGCGGCCTTCAGCTTCTTGGCCGCCGCGATCATGTCGTCCCAGGTGGCGGGCACCTCGATGCCGTTGTCACTGAAGAGCTTCTTGTTGTAGAGCACCTGAAGTGTCTGGTACGCGAACGGCACACCGTAGATCTTGCCGTCCGTGTGGCCCTTGGAGCCCTCCAGCAGTTTGGCGTCGAAGCCGGACAGCGCCTCCACCTTGCCGTCCAGCGGGAGGAGCTGGTCCGCCTCGACCAGCGGCTGGAGCCCGCCGTACGCCCGGAGCTGGGCGACGTCGGGACCGCCGCTGCTGGACAGGCCCGTCGCCAGGATGTTGTTGTACTCGGTGGCCTGGAACGGCTTGAACTCGACGTGGATCTTCGGGTGCGACTCCTCGAACTTGGCGAGGATCTTCTCGTACGCCTTGACGTCCTCCACCCGCCACGACCACAGGCTGAGGGTGACCTTGTCGGCGCCCGCCTTGTCGCCCTGGTCGGACGCGCCGCCGCCGGGCGCGCACGCCGCCAGTGCCACCGCGAGCACCCCGATCGCCCCGGCGATCCACCTTCTCTTCATGAGACTTCCCTTCGGCCCGCAGTTCCGTTCGTTCTCACCGAGGGTCGGGTTCACCACGTGGCTCGAGGTCCGGCCCACGCCACGAACAGGACGAACAGGGCGCCGTCGTACGGGTTTCCGGTCCTCGACGTGACGTCACCCACCCCTGACATGTAGGAAAATGTCCGCCAAGGTCACCGCGTTGACTGGAAGTTACTTACATCCGACCCTGATGGTCAACGCTTTCTTTACGGAAACTTCACGCGGGCCCGCTCCCCGTACAGATGGGCCACGACGTCGCCGCGCGAGGCCCGGCCGCCTGAACAGCGGGGTCGGGATCCGGCCTCCGGGCGACGCCGCGAAACGACGTGGAGATGACGTGGGGGCGGCGCGGAGACGGCGCGGAGAACCGTAATCTGCCGGTTATCAGACGGACGGCGTGTCGAGCTTGGACCGTTATCTTCCCTGAGGCAATCTTGTGGAATAGCTCACAACGTGGTGAGCGGAATCCGCGCGGGCGCCCCCGGCCCTCTCCCCAGGACCGGCCGAAACCGTCCTAACGGACTATGTCGCCACGTGGCGAGCGAGCGGCACACTGGTGTTGGCACCAATGTGCTGTCAGTCACACACCAACCCCAGACGCCCGCCGCCCACGTGCGGGCGAACGATAAGACACGGAGCCCCGGCGATGTGCCCTCATAGCCCGTCCTGTCCGAGCGCGGATGCGAAGGACCGCGAAGCGGCCCGCACCGTAGCGGCCCACCCTGAGCAGGGGTGGAGCCTGCTGTGCAACGGCGTCGTCCTCTTCGAGGACACCGGCGAGCTGCTGCCCGACGGTGTCGCCATCGCCCCGCACCGCCCGACCGACCTGGCCTCCAGCGCCGCCTGATCGGCATCGTGGCCGGGTCACCCGGCTGGTCCGTCCAGCCGGGCCCCTTCCCGTCGCCCCGTCCGGCGACGGGCTCAGGTACCTTTTCGCCGCCTGATCCGGCTCAGGCCCGCAGCCGCGCCAGCAGCCACCGGGCCACCTCCTCGCCCACCCGGGCGGGATCCTTCTTCAGATCGTGCCCCTCACCCGGCAGCACCACGAGCCGTGCCGCGTCGGACTCCTCGGGCACTCCGAACGGGTCGCGATCCCCGTTGATCACCAGAACGTCTATACCCGCCTGCCGCAGCTCATCCGCTCTGGAGCGTTCCGGCTTGCCCGGCGGGTGCAGCGGGAACGCCAGCGCGACCACCGCGTCCGCCCCCACCGCCCGGGCGGTACGGCAGGCGACCCGCGCGCCGTTGCTCCGCCCGCCCTGCACGAGAGGCAGCTCCGGATGGCGGGCCCGCAACTCCTCGATCATCGCGATCCACGCCTCGTCCTGCCGCGCCGCCGAGCCCGGCGCGCGGGCGCCTCTGAGCCGGAACGGCTGGGTCACCCGGGCGACCGTCCCGCCGATGGCCAGGACGGCGTCGCGTACGGCGAGCAGGTCGGGCGCGTCCACTCCCCCGGACGAGCCGTGCGTGAGGACGAGCAGCAGCCGCGGGTCGGCCGCCTCGTCCACCTCGGCCCGTCCCGGGCCGTGCGGTGTCTGTAGCTCCACCGGGGTCAGGTTACCGAGGGGCGCACGTCCCTGCTGAGGCGGAGCCGCACCTCCTCGGCCAGCGCCGTGTCGGGGTGGGCCAGGCCGTACCGCCAGACGGTCTCGGCGTCGCCGTCCCGGCCGCGCAGCGGCAGGACGCGGGCGAGCAGCTCGATGGCGAGCGCCCCGGTGCCGGCGTCGACGCCGTCGCCCTCCTCGACCGCTCCGGCGAACTCGCCGCAGGCCATGTCCAGGTGGGCGAGGCCGAGCAGGATCCGCAACCGGGCGGGCTCGGCGACGCCGGGCACGGACAGGGCGCGCAGCAGGAGGTCGGCGGCCTGCCCCGGCTCGCCGTCCTCCAGCAGCCGCTCGGCCATCCGCTCGGCGACGTCGGAGAGCCCCGCCGCACCCTCCTGCCGGTCGGGCGCGTCTCCGTCGGCCGCGACCTCCGCGAAGATCGCGGCGGCGGCGTCGAGATCGCCCGCCTCGGCCAGCCCGCGTGCGCGGTCGATCTGCCGTCCGGGGTCGATGGCCGTCATGCCGGGCCCTCCAAAATCGGGGATCGGCAAGATCCTAACGACCGGCGGGCCCGCGCGGGGAGGACATCCGCATGATGACGGCCCGCTTCCGTTCCGGGCCCGCGGTCCTCCCCGCGCTCACTCCGCTCAGTCCTCGTACGCCTCCAGGGGAGGGCAGGAGCAGACGAGGTTGCGGTCCCCGTACGCCTGGTCGATGCGGCGGACCGGCGACCAGTACTTGTTCTCCCGCAGCGCGGACACGGGGTAGGCCGCGACCGTGCGCGAGTAGGGGTGCGGCCACTCGTCGGCGACCAGGCAGGCGGCCGTGTGCGGCGCGTTCCGCAGCGGGTTGTCCGTCGGGTCGTACTCCCCGGACGCGACGCGGGCGATCTCGCCGCGGATCGCGACCATGGCCTCGACGAAGCGGTCCAGCTCGGCCAGGTCCTCGCTCTCGGTGGGCTCGATCATCAGCGTGCCCGCGACCGGGAACGACATCGTCGGCGCGTGGAACCCGTAGTCGATCAGCCGCTTGGCGACGTCGTCCACGGTGACGCCGGTCTCCTTGGTGATCTGCCGCAGGTCGACGATGCACTCGTGCGCGACGAGGCCGTCCCGCCCGGTGTACAGCACCGGGTAGTGCGGGGCGAGCCGCCGGGCCAGGTAGTTCGCCGAGAGGATCGCCTGCTCGGTCGCCTGGCGCAGCCCCTCGCCGCCCATCATCCTGATGTACGCCCAGGAGATCGGCAGGATGCCCGCGGAGCCGTACGGCGCGGCGGAGACGTCGCCCGAGCCCCGGCCGGGGAGGTAGGGGGCGAGGTGGGCCTTGACCGCCACCGGCCCGACACCCGGCCCGCCGCCGCCGTGCGGGATGCAGAACGTCTTGTGCAGGTTGAGGTGGCTGACGTCCGCGCCGAACTCGCCGAGCCTGGCCAGGCCGACGAGGGCGTTGAGGTTGGCGCCGTCGACGTAGACCTGTCCCCCGGCCTCGTGGACCCGCGCGCAGATCTCGACGATCGTCTCCTCGTACACCCCGTGGGTGGACGGGTACGTCACCATGATCGCGGCGAGCGCGTCGCGGTGCTTGTCGATCTTGGCGGCCAGGTCGGTGAGGTCGACGTTGCCGTTGTCGTCGCAGGCGACGACGACGACCCGCATCCCGGCCATGACCGCGCTGGCCGCGTTGGTGCCGTGCGCGGACGACGGGATCAGGCAGATGTCCCGGCCGCCCTCGCCGCGCCCGTGGTGGTAGGCGCGGATGGCGAGCAGCCCGGCGAACTCGCCCTGGGAGCCCGCGTTCGGCTGGATCGACACCGCGTCGTAGCCGGTGACCTCGGCGAGCCAGCCCTCGAGGGTCTCGATCAGCTCGACGTAGCCCGCCGCCTGCTCGCCCGGGACGAAGGGGTGGATGCCGGCGAACTCCGGCCAGGTGATCGGCTCCATCTCGGTGGTCGCGTTCAGCTTCATCGTGCAGGAGCCGAGCGGGATCATCGAGCGGTCGAGGGCGACGTCCTTGTCCTGGAGCCGGCGCAGGTAACGCAGCATCGCCGTCTCGGACCGGTACGAGTGGAACACCGGGTGGGTCAGGAAGTCACTGGTCCGGGCGAGGTCGGCCGGCAGCGCGTCCGGGGTCACCCGGTCCAGGTCGTCGATCACGGCGCCGTCGGCGGAGCCGGGCACGCCGAAGGCGGCCCACACGATCTCCAGGTGCTCGGCCGCGGTCTTCTCGTCGCAGGCGACCGCGACGTGGTCGGCGTCCACGAGCCGGAGGTTGACGCCCGCCGCCTCGGCGGCGGCGACGACCTGGGCGGCACGCCCGGGGACGCGGGCCACGACGGTGTCGAAGAACTCCTCGTGCGCGACCTCGACGCCGCCCTGACGCAGCCCGGCGGCGAGCACGGCCGCGTGGCGGTGGACGCGCTGGGCGATCCGCCGCAGGCCGTCCGGACCGTGGTAGACGGCGTACAGGGAGGCCATGACGGCGAGCAGGACCTGCGCGGTGCAGATGTTGCTGGTCGCCTTCTCCCTGCGGATGTGCTGCTCGCGGGTCTGCAGCGCGAGCCGGTAGGCGGGCCGCCCGTCCGCGTCGACGGAGACGCCGACCAGGCGTCCGGGCATCTGCCGCTGGAGGCCCTCGCGTACGGCCATGTAGGCGGCGTGCGGGCCGCCGAAGCCGAGGGGGACGCCGAACCGCTGGGAGGAGCCGACGGCGATGTCCGCGCCCAGCTCGCCGGGCGACGCCAGCAGCGTCAGCGCGAGCAGGTCGGCGGCGGCGACCACCTGCGCGCCCGCCGCGTGCGCCCGCTCGGCCAGCGCGCGGAAGCTCGCCACCCGCCCGCTCGCCCCGGGGTACTGCACCAGCACGCCGAAGCACTCGGGCAGCGCGACGCCGGGGGCGGCGAGGTCCGCCTCGACGAGGGTGATGCCGAGCGGCTCGGCCCGGGTCGCGAGGACCGCCTTGGTCTGCGGCAGCGCGTCGGTGTCGACCACGAAGACGTCGCTCTTGACCTTGCTGGCCCGGCGGGCCAGGGTCATCGCCTCGGCGGCGGCCGTGCCCTCGTCCAGGAGCGAGGCCCCGGCCACGTCGAGGCCGGTCAGGTCGGTGATCGCGGTCTGGAAGTTGAGCAGCGCCTCCAGCCGGCCCTGCGAGATCTCCGGCTGGTACGGCGTGTACGCGGTGTACCAGCCCGGGTTCTCCAGCACGTTGCGCAGGATGACGCCCGGCGTGATCGTGTCGTGGTAGCCGAGGCCGATCATCGAGGTGAGCACGCGGTTGCGGCCCGCGATCGCCCGCAGCTCGGCCAGCGCGCGCGTCTCGCTCGCCGCCTCGGGCAGCGCGAGCGGCGTCGTGGTCCGGATCGCCTCGGGTACGGCGACGGCCACCAGGTCGGCCACGGAGGCGTATCCGACGGCCTCCAGCATGCGCGCCTGCTCGGCGTCCGAGGGGCCGATGTGACGGGCCGCGAAGGGCGGGCCGGAAAGATCGCGAAGTGGTGACCGGTCGGTCATGTGCAAGCCTCCTGCGGCGGATCGAGACCTCGGGGGCGCACGCGTGCGCCAGGTCTCCCCCTCTGTCATCGCGACCAGCCGACCGGCGGCGGGACAACGACCTGAGAGCTTCACCCCGGAGGGCTTGCACCGTCGGTGAGCACGCCTGGTGGACGTGCTGCTTTCCAGAGTTGCCTCTCCCGCGCGGTACGGGATGCCTGAGAGATTCCGGGGAGGGTTGCTCCTTCGGCGCCTCTGCTAAAGAGGTCTCTCCCGCACGGGGTCGTCGGCTTTCGTCACTCTACCGCTTACCCCGAGGCGGGGCATTCACCCGGTCTCGTGGATTTTCACCCGATCCGCCGCCATATCACCGGTCACAGCCGTTTTCGCTGGTCTTCTCCGGTTTCGGGGGCGGCGCGGGGCTCTCGCTCGCGGCTCTCAGCCGGTCTTGCGGGACTTCCTGCGCTGGGCCAGCTCGTCGGCCGGATGGTCGGCCTCCGAACCCGAGCCGGACTCGGCCCGCTCGCCCGGCAGCTCGGCCAGCGATCCCTCGACTTCCCGCCAGACGCGCCCGAGAGCGATGCCGAACACTCCCTGACCGCCCTGGAGCAGGTCGATGACCTCGTCGGGCGACGTGCACTCGTACACGCTGACACCGTCGCTCATCAGAGTGATCTGGGCGAGGTCGTTGACTCCCCTGTCCCGGAGATGCTGGACGGCGGTGCGGATCTGCTGGAGCGAGACGCCGGTGTCCAGGAGGCGTTTGACGACCTTGAGCACGAGGATGTCGCGAAAGCTGTACAGGCGCTGCGAGCCGGATCCGTGCGCGGCTCTTATGGTCGGCAGGACCAGCTCCGTCCGGGCCCAGTAGTCGAGCTGACGGTAGGTGATGCCGGCCGCCGCGCAGGCGGTGGGACCGCGGTACCCGACGTCGTCGGGGAGCCTCATCGGCCGCTCGTCGAACAGCAGTCCCTGCTCACCGGCGCGCTCTCGCGCTGACTGACGGGCCGGATCATGCTGGTCGGCCGCTTTACCCTCGCCGCTGCTGACCGCCACTGCGGACCTCCGGCTTTCTCTCATCCCACGGTCTGATCTGGGGGTTCATGAATTACAACCGTGGATTCCCTTGCACCGTAGGACCGGGGACATTCTCAGTCAACGACCCCGCACGGCGCGTCGTGAAGCGTTAAATTCCCGAAATCAACCCCTACCCAGCACGTCCGAAGTCCTCGGGCGTGATGTTGTCGAGGAACTCCCGGAACTTCTCCACCTCGTCCTCCTGGTCGTCCGGCATGCTCACGCCGGCCTCCCTGAGGACCTCCTCACTGGCGTAGATCGTCGCTCCGGTGCGGAGCGCGAGCGCGATCGAGTCCGAGGGCCGGGCGCTCACCTCCACCCCGTTCGAGAACACCAGATCGGCGAAGAAGATCTGGTCGCGTAGCGCGACGATGTTGACCGTTTGCAGGCGCACCCCCAGCGCCTCCAGCACGTCACGGAACAGATCATGAGTGAGCGGGCGCGGTGGCGGCTCCTCCGCCTGGGCGAGCGCGATGGCCGTCGCCTCGGTCATGCCGATCCAGATCGGCAGGTACCGATCGCCGTTCGTCTCCTTCAGGAGGACGATCGGCTGGTTGGTGGGCATCTCAACGCGAACCCCCACGACCTCCATCTGCAACACGGGCGACTCCGTCTCAAAGTGGCGCGGCATATCACCAGGCCTTCAACGTAACACCCGCTGCGGGTCGGCCCGGTCACTGCCCCAGAACGCGGCGAACACTGCCACGAAGCAACACAGTGTGCAATTCGAGGAGAAGTCCGGATATTTCCCGGCCGGTCTCCTCGGCCTGTCCGATCGCGCCCGGTGCGCGGCGGCGCAGCAGCGGGGCCACGACCTGCTCGACCAGGCTCGCCTCGCGCTCGGCCGCGGCCCGGACCATGCGCAGGTGGCGGGCGTGCAGGCCGAACCTGGCCAGTGATCCCACGTTGCGGGCGATCTCCAGGGCGTCCGCGTCGTACCAGCGGGCCACGGAGGCCACCAGGCCGAAGCTCTCCAGCTCGGCGAGGGTGTCCTCGTCGATCTCGGCGGCCCGGAGCAGATCCTCGCGGCTGAGCCGCACCGGCGGGGTCTCCTGAGGCAACGCCCGCGGGCGGGCGGCCTGCTCGTCGAGGTTTTCCTTGATCACGCGGAGCGGGAGGTAGTGGTCACGCTGCGCGGTGAGGATGTAGCGGAGCCGCTCGACATCCGCGTGGTTGAACTTGCGGTACCCCGAGGGACTTCGCTGCGGCTCGATGAGCCCCTCGCCCTCCAGGAAACGAATCTTGGAGATCGTCACGTCAGGGAACTCGCCCTGCAGCAGCGCGAGCACCTCCCCGATGCTCATGAACGCCCGTACCGCCTGCGCGCTCATGACTTACCCGCCCCTCCCTCAGAGATCACTGGCCCCCAAGGCCGCGCATGAAGAACACCAACCGGAACTTGCCGATCTGCACCTCGTCGCCCCCCGTCAGGGGGAACTCCTCTATGCGCTCACGGTTGACGTACGTCCCGTTGAGGCTGCCGACGTCGCGGACGGTGAACTGGCCGCCGCGCCGGTAGAACTCCACGTGCCTTCTGGACACCGTCACATCGTCCAGGAAAATGTCGCTCTCCGGGTGGCGACCCGCCGTGGTGAGATCACTGTCCAGCAGAAAGCGGCTTCCCGCGTTGGGGCCTCGCATGACGACCAGGAGCGCGGTGCCCGGCGGAAGCTGCTCGATGGCCGCCCTGTCGGGCAGCAGGGTCTGCCCCGACTCGTAGTCCACCGCCTCCAGCGAGATCGTCGAGGTGGTGTCGAAAGCGGCCGGCGCCGGAGCGCTCAGCGGGGAACCGCATCTGGAACAGAAACGGGCATCCTCGGGGTTGGCATGACCGCACTGCGTGCAGTAGACGCTGGGCATCGAACGGCTCGGCCTCTCTTATGACTTGCTCAGACGGCGAATGCCGCAACTTACGCTGATCACGCACAAAGGTCAAGAAAGCGTGCTCGACACGGACTGACCAACGCTACAGCCCAGCACCGCTCAAGGTCCATCCCGCCACACCGTTTCCCGTGTTCCCGAACGTCACCGCTCCCAAGATTTGTGCATGATCGGGGAGATTGTTACTGTGCTCCGGCCGCGTGTTCCACGACGCGGGCCCATCGTTCCAGTAGGGCCTGCGCGGTGTCCACGTCGCCGCCCTCGGCCCACAGGTGGGTGACCGCCTGCGAGGGGTCGGGCAGGACCAGGGCCCAGCTCCCGTCCTCGCCCACGACCCGCACGCCGTCGGTGGTGTCGACGTGCAGCCCCTCGGCGGCCTCCACCACCGACCGCATGACCGTGCCCTTGTGCGCCCACGGCGTGGGGATGGTCCGCCGCAGCAGTTTCGCCTCCGGAATGCGGGCGTCGATCTGGCTGAGCGACAGGCGGGTGCGCGCGACCAGCCCGAGCAGCTTCAGGAACACCGCCAGCCCGTCCAGGGTCGGGCCGAACTCGGGGACGATGAACCCGCCGCGCCCATCGCCCGCGAAGATCATGTCGGTGTGCGTCGCCGCCGTGGTCAGCGCGTCCAGGCTGGTGGGCGTCCACTCCACCTGCACCCCGTGGAACCGGCAGACCATCTCCGCCACCCTGGTAGTCGTGACCGGCAGGGCGACCCGGCCGCCCCTGCGCTCGGCCGCCACCAGGTCGAGAACCACGAGCAGCGCCCGCTCCTCGTTGATGAGCTGGCCCATCTCGTCGACCAGGGAGATCCGCTCTCCCACCGGGTCGAACCGTACGCCGAAGGCGGCCCGCGAGGAGGCGACCAGCTCGGCCAGGCGCTGCAGGTCGCGGCGCCGCTCGGCGAAGGTCTCGGTCGGCGAGGCGTCGTCGAGGCGGTTGTTCACGGTGAGGACGTCCACCCCGACCCGGCCCAGCAGACTGGGCAGGACCAGGGACGACGTGCCCCCGGCGCAGTCCACGACCACCTTCATCTCGGCGTCCTTGACGCCGTTCACGTCGACGCAGCGCAGCAGCTCGCGGGTGTAGGTGTCCACCGCGCGGGCCGGGAAGGTCAGCTCGGCGATCTCGCCGGGGAAGGCCCGGCGGTACTCCTGCCGGGAGAAGATGCGCTCCAGCTTGCGCTGGGCGCCCTGCGAGAGGTCGGCGCCGGTGTCGTCCATGAAGACGATGTCGACGCTCTGCGGGTCGCCCGCGCTCGTGCGCAGCGCGATGCCGCCCTTGACGCTCTCCCGGGAGGTGTGGAAGCGGGCGACGGGCAGCGCGCACGCCTCGAGGTCGACCACGTTGATGGCGCTCGAGTTCAGCGCGCCGATGACCGCCCGCTTGAAGGCGCGGGCCGCGCGGGAGGCGTCGCGTGAGGTGACGACGGTGTCGCCCTTGCTGACCATCGTGGCGTACGCGCTGGCAAGCCGTACGCACAGCTCGGGGGTGATCTCGACGTTGACCAGGCCGGAGACGCCGCGCGGGCCGAACAGGCTGCGCTGGCCGCGCGACTCCCAGATCACGCTGGTGTTGACGACGGCGCCGGCCTCGACGGTCTTGAACGGGTAGATCTTCACCCCGGAGGAGACGTACGCCTCGGACTCGATCACGCACTCGTCGCCGACGACCGCGTTCTCCTCGATCCTCGCGCCGGTCATCACGTCGGTGTTCTTGCCGATCACGCATCCGCGCAGGTGGGCGGCCGGGCCGACGTAGACGTTGTCGTGGACGACCGCCCGGTGGAGGAACGCCCCCTCTTTGACCACCGCGTTGCTGCCGAGCACGGTGTACTCCCGCAGCTCCGCGCCGGCCTCCACCTTGGCGTAGTCGCCGATGTAGAGAGGACCCTTGAGCACCGCGTCGGGATCGACCGAGGCGCCCTCGGCCGTCCAGACGCCCGGCGCGAGCTCGAAGGCGTCGAAGTCGACCCTGACCTTGCCCTCGAGGACGTCGGCCTGGGCCTTGAGGTAGCTCTCGTGCGTGCCGACGTCCTCCCAGTAGCCCTCGGCCACGTACCCGAAGAGCGGGAGGCCGCGTTCGAGCAGCCGGGGGAAGACGTCGGAGGACCAGTCGACCGACCGCCCGGCCTGGACCTCGTCGAGGACCTCGGGCTCCATGATGTAGATGCCGGTGTTGACCGTGTCGGAGAACACCTGGCCCCAGGTGGGCTTCTCCAGGAACCGCTGGATCCGGCCGTGCTCGTCCACGATGATGATGCCGAACTCCAGGGGGTTCGGCACCCGCTTGAGGCCGATGGTGACGAGTGCGCCGTTCTCCTCGTGGAACCTGAGCATGTCGGTCAGGTCGATGTCGGTCAGGGCGTCGCCGGAGATGACGAGGAAGCGCTCGTCGCGGAGCCGGTCGGCGGCGTTCTTCACGCTGCCCGCGGTGCCGAGCGGGATCTCCTCGGTGGCGTAGTGGAGGCGCATGCCGAGCTCGTCGCCGTCGCCGAAGTAGTTGCGGATGAGCGCGGCCAGGAACTGCACGGTCACCACGGTGTCGATGAAGCCGTGTTTCTTCAGCAGCCGGAGTACGTGCTCCATGATGGGCCGGTTGATGATGGGGAGCAGGGGTTTGGGTTGATTGGCGGTCATCGGCCGGAGCCGCGTTCCCTCCCCGCCCGCCATGACGACGGCCTTCACGGGCTCACCCCCTTGTCAGCTGGCGGACCTGTACCACATACAACACCCCGGCCCACCAGTACAGACCAGTCCCCCAGAGGGCGAACGCCCAGCCGAAGATGCCCGTGATCTCCGCGTACCACCCCTCATGGGACGCGAGGAACAGCAGGGGGAATGCGTACATGAGGCAGGCGGTCGCGGCCTTACCGAGGAAATGTACGGGCAGGGCCGGGCCGTAGCCGTGGCGGCGCAGGATGGGCACGGTGAAGAGCAGGAAAACGTCTCGTCCGATGACCAGGGCCGCCAGCCACCACGGGATCACCTCGCGCAGGACCAGCCCGGCGAGGGTGGCGAGGATGTAGAGCCGGTCCGCGAGAGGATCGATCAGCCGGCCGAGCTTGCTCGTCTGGTTCCACGCCCGGGCGAGCTTCCCGTCGAGCCAGTCGCTGATCCCCGCCGCGATGAGCAGGAGGATGGCCCAGGCGTCCGCCTGTGGCCCCAGCACGAGCCACAGGAACACGGGAACGCCGAGCAACCTCAGGAAGCTCAGCAGGTTGGGCAGGGTAAAGATCCGATCCTCGGCAGACTCCACGGTCAGACCTTACATCGCGTCCGGATGCCGCCCGGCGGGCGGTGCGCGCCGCGTTCGGCGGCTCGGCCGTTCTCTCAGGCGTCCTTTCCGGGGCCGGCCGGCGAGGGCGGTACGGGGCGGAAACCGGCGTCCACCAGTCCGAGCCGGTGCGCCACCACGGCGGCCTGGGTGCGGTTGCGCAGCTCCAGCTTCTCCATAACGGCGGCGACGTGGCTCTTGACCGTCGTCACCCCCACCCGCAGCCGCTCGCCGATCTCGGCGTTGGACAGGCCCATGCCCACGAGGGTGAGGACCTGCACCTCGCGTTCGGTCAGCCCGCGCGGGAGGGACACCGCCTCCCGCTCGGCGGCGAGCGCGCGCTCCACCACCCGGCGCAGCACGGACGGGGCCAGCAGCGGCTCCCCCTGCGCGGCGCGCCGTACGGCGTCGACGATCCGCTCGGGGGTGTCGTCCTTCACGAGGAAGCCGAGCGCCCCGGCTCTCAGCGCGCCGTAGACGTTGTCGTCCTCGGCGAACGTGGTGAGCACGACGATCCGGGCCGACGGCCGGGCGGCGAGGATCCGCCGGGTCGCCTCCAGGCCGTCCACGCGCGGCATCCGCAGGTCCATGAGGATCACGTCCGGCAGGAGCCGCTCGGCCAGATGCACGGCCTGCGCCCCGTCCGCGGCCTCGCCGCAGATCTCCGTGTCTCCCGCGGCCTCCAGCATCATCCGGACCCCGGCGCGTACCAGGGCCTGATCGTCGGCCACCAGAGCCCGGATCACCGGCGTCCCCTCCCCACCCTCGTCATGGTCGGCTCTCCCGTCACGGCCGTATCCTCCACCGTCGCGCGCGTGGTCACTCGCGGCTCCTCGCCGTTCCCGTACGCACGGGGAGCGCGGCGGCCAGCCGCCAGCCGCCGTCCTCGGCCGGGCCCGCCGTCAGGCGCCCGCCGAGCGCGCCGGCCCGCTCCCGCATGCCGTTGATGCCCTGCCCGGTCGACGGCAGCTCCCGGGAGGCGGCGGCGCCGGGGCCGTTCCTGATCTCCACCGCCAGCTCGTGTCCCCTGATCCCTACCTTGACGCGGGCCTCCGTGCCCGGTCCCGCGTGCTTGAGCACGTTCGTCAGCCCCTCCTGGACGATCCGCGCGGCGGAGGCGCGGACGACGAGCGGCGCCCCCTCCGCCTCGGGCGCGATGTCGAGCTCGACCCGCAGCCCGGCCGCCGTCATCCGCGCCACCGCGTCCCGTACGACGTCCTCGGGGTCGGCGGAGGGGATGTCGTCCTTGCCGGGGTCCCTGAGCACGTCGAGCAGGCCGCGCAGGTCCTCGAGCACGCGGTGCCCGGTGGCGCGGATGTCGGTGAGCGCCTCCTCCGCCGGGCCGTCCGCCCCCGCGTACAGCGCGGCGCTGGCGCGGAGCACCATCGCGCCGACGTGGTGGGCCACGATGTCGTGGACGTCCCGGGCGATCCGCTCCCGTTCGGCCAGCCGGCCGGCCCGGTTCCGCGCGGCGGCGAGCTCGGCGGCCTGGCGCGCGGCGGCCTGCCGGCCCCGGATGTAGCGGCCGATGGCGACCGGCGCGGCCACCATCGCGATGAGGGCGATCGCCCGCCAAACCGTGATCTCCGTACTGTCGTCGACGACCGTGATCACGGACGCCGCGCAGGTGAGCAGGTATCCGGCGAGCACCCACGCCCATCTCGCCCGGGTCGCGAACACGCCGAGGGCGACGAACAGCAGGATCTGCAGGGTGGTGCCGACCTCTCCGACGTACTGGTCGGAGACGATCACCAGGACGCTCTCCAGCAGCAGCACCGCTCCGGGGAGGCGGCGGACCACGCCGAGGGCCAGGCCCGACAGCACCACCATGAGGCCGACCGCCCAGGCGGGGAGCGCGCCGCTGGACCAGTTCGGCCAGCTCCCCAGGACGGCGAGGGCGAGGCCGCCGCCCGCCATCAGCAGGTCGAGCAGCGGGGCGTGGTCCTCGTCGGGACGGCGCAGCGCCGTACCGCGCAGGTAGCGGCCGATGAGCACGGGGACGGCGACGATGCCGACGGTGTAGAACCACGCGCCGCGGGTGAAGGCGAGGCCGGGGTCGGCGAGGTTCAGCCCGGTGGCGAAAGCGGCCAGGACGGCCACGGGAACCGTCCACCGCCACTCGCGCAGCCGGGCCAGCACGCCCACGGCGACCGGGAGCAGGATCTGCACGGCGTCGACGGTCGAGGCCTCGATCTGGTCGTAGACGGCGAGCAGGACGATGAGGCAGAGCGCCGCGGCGCCCGGCCACCTGCGCAGCAACGCCAGCGGGAGCCCGCCGAGCAGCGCGAGAAGCACCACCACCCACGGCGGCGCGGACGGGCCACCCAAGGAGGAGGTGGCCACGAGCACGTTGAGCACGACTCCGGAGACGGCGAGGGAGAGGTCCAGGAGGTAGCCGCCGCGCCATCGCATGGGTGAACCGTATCGAGGCGGCGCCCGCGGGCCGTCATCCTCAGGGAGGACGGCCGCCCTCCTCCAAGTGGCCGCTCGAATGGGCTCGTCGGTGGATGATCAAGTCGCCCCCGCCGCCCTAGTGTCGATGGACATGGCGAACGAATCAACGCTCTTCCTGGGCGAGTTCTTCAGGTCCCCGACCATGGTCGGCGCGATAGCGCCCAGCTCGCGGCGGCTCTCGTCCGCGGTGGCGGTCCCGGTCCCCGAACGCGGAGACCCCGTGGTGGTCGAGCTCGGACCGGGCACCGGCCCCTTCACGGCCGAGATCCAGCGGCGGCTGGGCGGCCGCGGCCGGCACATCGCGTTAGAGATCAACCCGCGTCTGGCGGACCATCTGCGGGCCAGGCACCCCGGCCTGGAGGTGCTGGTGGAGGACGCCGCCCGGCTGCCGAGCCTCCTCGCCGACCGCGGCCTGGCGGAGGCCGACGTGATCGTGAGCGGGCTGCCCTGGGCCGCCTTCTCACCGTCGAAGCAGGCCGTACTGCTGCGGGCCGTCGTGGACTCGCTCGGCCCGCACGGCGCGTTCACCACCTTCTCGTACGTGCACGCCCGGATGCTCGGCCCGGCGGTTCGGTTCCGGCGCAGCCTGGCCCGGACGTTCGAGGAGGTCGTCCCCGGGCGAACGGTGTGGCGCAATCTGCCGCCCGCGTTCGTCTTCCACGCCCGGCGGCCGCGAGTGTCCCAGGCCCAAGGTCAGGGGTGACCACGGCGTCCTGTGCTTTCCGCGCCGCAGCCCGGCGGGGCGGTCTCGCGCCCCGTGTCCCCCCGGCAGCCGCCCCTCGGTGAGCCGTACGGCCGACCGGTTGGGCTCCCCCCGGCAGCCGGAGTCAGGCGAACGCCTCCTTGAGCCGGGCGGCCACGTAGTCGCGCGCGTCCTCGGCGTCGTCGAAGAAGCCGGGGACCCCGAAGAAACCGTGCAGCATCCCGGGATAGCAGCGGTACTCGACGGACACACCCGCGGCGGACAACTCCCGGGCGTAGGCGGCGCCCTCGTCGCACAGCGGATCGTACTCCGCGGTGATCACGGTGGCCGGGGCCAGCCCCGATTTGTCGGCCAGCCGCAGCGGCGCGAGCCGCGGGTCGAGCGGGTCGGCGTCCCGGGCGTACTGCTCGACGAACCAGGCCATCTCGACCGCGTCCAGCCCGAATCCGCAAGCGCACGCCCGGTAGCTGGGCGTGTCCATCGCCACGTCGGTGATCGGGTAGAGCAGCACCTGGTGGGACAGGGTGAGTCCGGCGTCGCGCGCCCGCCAAGCGGCGACCGCCGCGAGGTTGCCTCCCGCGCTGTCGCCGATCACCGCCACCCGGCCCGCGTCGCCGGTGTAGAACTCGGGACGGGCGAAGACGTCCTGCACGACCGTGAAGGCGTCGTCGGCCGCCACCGGGAAGGGATGCTCCGGCGCCAGCCGGTAGTCCACCGACGCGACGACGGCGCCGCAGCGCCGCGCCAGGTCGCGGCCGAGCGCGTCGTTGCGGTTCACGCTGCCGAAAACCCAGCCTCCGCCGTGGAAGTAGACCACCACGGGGAGGGGGCGGTCGCCCGGCTCCGGCCGGTAGACGCGCACCCGCACCCCGTCCACCTCGTGGTCGCGGACGTCAGGCAGGTCGGCGGGCCGGCCGCGCTGCTCGGCCATGCCGTCGACGCCACGCATCCGGACGATCTCCGGCAGCGTCAGGGCGGCCAGATCGACGTTGAGGTCGGCGGGAAAGAGCTTCAGATAGGCAGCGGCCTGAGGGTGCAACGCCATGGCCGCACAGTAACAGTGCCTCTGCGGCCGGCCGTGTCCGCGTGCCGTTCCCTGACCGCCGGCTCCGCCTACGGGGTTGCGGCCGGTCCCTTCCGCGGTGGGACTCCTCCTGTGGGCCCGCGCCGGGCTCATCCCGAAGGCGGACGCCGTCTCCTCGTCCGGTCCCGTAAGGTGCCTGCCTCGCCGACGTCGCGGTTCCGGGTTCGCCCGCTTCCTGTCGCGCTCCGGAGGACGGGCGGGGCCGTCCCGGAAGATCGGGTCAGGGGCGGGAGGCGTCGACCAGCGCCTCGATGAGCCGGTTGTCCGCGTCGCGCTCGGGGTGCCACTGGACGCCGACACCGAACCTGTGGCCCTGGAGCTCGATCCCCTCGACGATCTGGTCCTCGCCCCACGCCACGGCGAGCAGGCCGGTCCCGAGCCGCCTGAGCGCCTGCTGATGCGGCCCGGTCACCTCGGCGTGGTCGCCGATGGCCTTGCCCAGCGCGCTGGAGACGCTCACGCTGACGGCGTGCCGCGGCGTCGCGTGGCGGTCGTGCGCCACGGATTCGGGCAGCCAGGGGATGAGCGTCCCGCCCTGGACGACGTTGACCAGGTGCATCCCCCGGGACACCGCGAGGAACGGCAGGTTGCCCTTGATCGCGGCCTCGGCCAGCGCCATCTCGAAGCGGTCCCGGTGCGCCTGCGGCTCCTCGGCCCGCGGGTCGCGGGCCTCGCCGTACAGCGCGGGGTCGACCGGCGCGCCGCCCGCGAGGATGAGGCCGTCGAGGCCGCGCACGTAGTCCGCCGCCGCGTACGGGCTCATCGGCGGCAGCACGACGGGGGCCCCGGCCGCCTTCTCCACCGCTCGCGCGTACGCGTGCGGGGACAGCACCGCCTCACGCACCCAGGCCCCCCACCGGGCGGCCTCGAGGTAGGCGGTGATGCCAATGAGTGGACGGCGCATGGTCTCTCCAACGGATCTCGCATTCTTGCACGCCCATAATGGCGTACCTGATTTCGCTTTTGTCGCATATCTCGCGCATCGACGGCGTTACCCCAGTTCAGAGTGGATCTTGCGGATATCAGGGCTCGGAGAGACACCCGCGACGCCCGGATCTCGCGATGGCCCGAATCTGTCGGTGGCGCCTGGCACGATGGCGATAGCCGTGCACGGCGCGGAGCCGGACGAACGCGTTCCGGAAGGGCCGGCCTCGCGAGAGGCGGTCCGGACGGGCGCGGGACCGCCGCCCGCACGCGCAGGGCCGCACACGCGAGCCGTCTCGCCGGGCCGTCTCGCCGAGCCGTGAAACGGGGGCCGCCCCGCGAGCGGACGGTACGGCACGTCGGTACGCGCACGTAATGCACCAACTGCGCCATAAGGGACATAAAGCACACAAAGGCACTTAAGTGACACGAGGTTGCGCTTAACGGCTGATTTCGCGTCGCTGCGTTCATGTCAGTCCGCAGGCGGGCGCCGGGCAGGCCGGGCCGTCACGCCACTTCGCGCAAAGGAGACATCCATTGGACGCGCTGCTCGCAGTAGGGACCCGCAAGGGACTGTTCCTCGCCCGTTCGAGGAACGGCGGACCGTTCGAAGTGGAACCGGTCCGCTTCACCACGGTCGGCGTCCCGTCCGTCGCGATCGACACACGCGGCCCCGCTCCCCGGCTGCTCGCCGGGATCGAATACGGCCACTTCGGGCCGTCGGTGATGTGGTCCGACGACCTGGGCGAGACGTGGGGGGAGGCCGACCGGCCACCGGTCGCGTTCCCGGAGCACACGGGCGCGACGCTGGCGAAGGTCTGGCAGCTTCAACCGTCACCGACCGAGCCCGGCGTGGTCTGGGCCGGGGCCGAGCCCGCCGCGCTGTTCCGCTCGGAGGACCGCGGCGCCACCTTCTCGCTGGTCGAGGGCTTGTGGAACCATCCGTCCCGGCCGACGTGGCAGGCCGGGGGCGGCGGCCTCTGCCTGCACACGATCATCCCGCATCCGGTCGATCCGGAGCGGATCGCGATCGCCGCCTCAGCCGTCGGGTTCTTCCGCAGCTTCGACGGCGGGGCCTCCTGGGAGCCGGCCAACAAGAACATCCGGGCGCCGTTCTTCCCGGAGGGCGCGCAGTACCCCGAGTTCGGGCAGTGCGTGCACAAGGTCGCCGCCCATCCGGAGCGTCCCGACCGGCTGTTCCTGCAGCACCATTTCGGCGTCTACCGGTCGGACGACTTCGGCGGGTCCTGGCGGGACATCGGCGGCGATCTGCCGTCGGACTTCGGCTTCCCGATCGTCGTCGACCCGACGCGGCCGGACACCGTGTACGCGTTCCCGCTGCGGGCGGACATGGACCGCACTCCCCTGGACCACCGCTACCAGGTGTTCCGCAGCGAGGACGCGGGAGCCACCTGGAAGGGGTTCACGCACGGCCTCCCCGACGAGCCGGTCCACTCCGCCGTGCTGCGCGACGCGATGTGCGCCGGCGAGGCGGGCGTCTTCTTCGGCACCCGTGACGGCGAGGTGTACGGCTCGCGCGACCACGGCGAGTCCTGGACGCTGATCGCCAAGCACCTGCCGGACGTGCTGACCGTCCGCGTCGCGGTGCTCTGAGTGGCGAAGCGGGTCACCCTGGTGACGTTCGTCCTGCCGCCGCCTCTGCGGCGCTGGGTGAACGGCCAGGTCGAGGTACGGGTGTTCGCCGTGGCCGCCTCCGACCACGGCTTCCCGACGCTCGGCGGGGCGCTCGACACGCTCCGCCGGGCGCACCCGTCGCTGGAGGAGCGGCTGCGCGACGAGGACGGGCACCTCAAGAGGCACATCACGCTGTACGTGTGCGGCGCGAACGCGGACGGCCTCGGCGGCCTGGAGTGCGCCCTCCCCTCGGGCGCTCAGGTGCACGTCCTCCCGGCGCTGGTTTGATAATCGCGGCACATGCGCGGGCATTTGCAATTGCATCGGAAATGTATCGCGATTAGCCGGAGTCGCCCGCCCCCCTCCAAAACAGGGCGCGTTTCCCTCTTGACGTCGATCAGGCCCGGGATTCAGCGCGGGTACGCGGCCGGCCCGGGGGGCGCGTACCGCCTAGAGATCGCGCACGTCGGCTCGGTCACGAGCCTGACATAACAGGGCGTACTATCTCAAAATACGGACACATCTGTAGCGACAAAACCGGCCGAACGTGGAGTTAATCTCTAGAGAACCGCCGGTGCTCGTAGAGCAGGGTTCTCGGGTTTCGGACCTACCGGAGTCCGACTTTTCGGTTACTTATTCCCGTAGGGTATTTGCCGCCTTCATTTACCTTCCCAACGAATCAGTGTCAGTCTAATATCTTGGGCTGTGTCTCGGTATGCATCAGATTTCCCAGACAGGCAGCCACGCCGCAATGATGTGCATGCCGATGACGAGTGGGAGGCCATCGGCCCCCCAATGGAGTGGGAACCCGAGACTCTTTCAGATTCCCGTTGGCGAAAGATCGTTCCGATCGGCGTGGCCGTGGCGACCCTCGCCGGGCTCGGAATCGCCGTCCTCGTGACCCGCGAGGGAAGCACGCCGCCGTCGTCCCCTCCCCAGCACGCCGCCGCGGGCTGGGACGGCGCGGCGTCGTCCGCGCCGCCGACACCCTCCCCGTCCGGCTCCAAGCGTTCGACGGCCAAGGCCGCCGCGAAGTCCGCGTCTCCGCAGCTCACCGTCAAGAAGGCGGGTGAGATCTTCGACCGCTACCAGCACGGGATATCGTCCGCGCAGGCCGGCATGGACGAGGCCGCGATCGGGAAGCAGGAGCAGGGCCTCGCGATGGAGATGACCAAGGCCAGCATCTCGACCGCGCGGATGGAGGGCACCAAGGTCGCGTCGGGCATGTGGCCGAACACGCGGGTGTGGGTGCCCCGCCACATCGACGGCCTGGCCGACTGGTTCGTCGCGGTGTCGTACGAGCCTGAGGTGGCCCGCATCAGCAGCCTGATGACCACGACCGGCAGCGGGTGGCGACTCGTCGCCGCGGCCGTCGACGCCCGGGTCAACGCGGCGGAGCTGCCCGCCGTCGCCACCGACTCCGCGGGCTACGCCGTCAGCCTGCCGGAGAACGCGAGCGGCCTGGTCGGGACCCCGCGCCAGATCGTCCGCGCGCACCTGGCCAGCCTCGAGAAGGCCCAGCCCGACCAGCGCTTCGCCCAGGGAGCGTGGACCAGTGAGGCCGCGCTGTTCTGGCAGCGGGAGCGCGAGCAACTCGTGCAGGCCGGCTGGGGGCTCACCCTGTCGTACGAACCGGAGGGCGCCATCCACTCGTTGCAGACCGCCGACGGCGGCGCGCTCATCTGGTACGCGGCCCGCTCGGCCGAGACCCGGACCGCCCGGCGCCTGGGCGCGAAGGTCTCCCTGAAGGGAGCGGCCGCTGTGCGCACCTCGCACAAGGCATTCGGCCGCTGGGTGAGCGCGACGTACGGACGGATGTACGCCGCCTACGTGCCGCCCGCCGGATCGACCGATCCCGTTCGGGTGCTCGGCGAGTGGAGCGAAGTGTTGGAGACCGACGGCGCCTGACGTCACCACCAATAGAGGAAGAGGTGGATCCATGTCGACACCCTCACGCGCGACGGTGATCACCGCGAGCGTCGCGATCGGCGTGTTCGGGGCCGGTACCGCTGTGGGCACCGTCATCGCCACGAACTCCCACCCCACCGACCTGAGCGCGGCCCGGCTGACCGCGGGCACCTACCAGCTGGACAACGGGGTGGACGCCTGGACCACCCTGGCGGCCACCGGCGCCGGGCTGGCCACCTCGCTCACCGGGACCGACGCGGGCAGCACGATCACGGCCGGCTCCGGAAAGCAGCGAGTCTGCCTCGGCACGACGACGGACGGCCACGCCGTGGACGCGGCGGCGCAGGGCTGCGCCTCGCTGCCGGTGCTCGCGGCGAGCCAGTTCGCCGCACTGCGTCAACCGGCCAATCCAAAGACGACGGGGGAACCGGAGCCGAAGAGCACCCCCACGAGCGAACCGCAGAGCACACCGAAGGACACGAAGAGCACTCCCAAGACTGGAGCGGGCGGCACCGGAGCGACGCCCCAGCCCACCGCCAAGGCGGCCGGGAAGCCCCCCGTAGTGGTCGCGCCCATCAAGGCGCCGGAGCCGACCAAGGCGCCGGCGGCCACCGTCCCCCCGGCGACCACCGAGACGATCGGCGCGACGGCGAGCCCGGCCCCGGTACAGAGCTTCGTCACCGTGACGGCGACGCCGGGCGTGACGACGTCGGCCACCCCCGCCGTGACGCCCTCGCCCGCCAAGGGCGCCGTGGCCGCCGCCTCGCCGTCGGCCATCCCCTCTCCGGCCGCCGTCCAGTGGGGAAAGGTCATCGGCACGACTCAGGACGGCGCCAAGCTGATGGAGCGGAGCGACGGCAGCCGGGCGATCTTCGGGCCGGACAACAAGCTGATCCGGGTCATGCCGGGCCCGTGGGCCACCGACGTCAAGGTGCTGCCGGACGGCAACTGGCTCATGCTGCGGCCGAACGGCGACCGCATGATCGTGAGCCCGGCCGGGCTGGAGCTCGCGCCCCAGCAGAACACGGCCCCGCCGACCCCGCCCGCCGCCGGTGCCGGCGGTACGGGAACGGGGACCGGGGCGGGTGCCGGGACAGGAACCGGAGCCGGGACAGGAACGGGCGCTGGTACGGGAACCGGGGCCGGGGCCGGGACAGGAACGGGTACCGGCGCCGGAGCAGGGACGGGTGCGGCGGGTGGGGCGGCCACCGGCGGCACGGGCACCACCGGCACGGGCACCACCGGCGCGAGCGGCACCGGTGACGCGACCGGCGGCACGGGCGCCGGCTCGGACATCACGACCGGCACCGGCACCGGCACCGGCACCGGCACCGGAGGCACAGGTGACGGCACCGGACACGGGACCCGCCACAGGAGCGGCCACGGGGACGGAGAGCGCAGTCGGTACCGCTCTGAACGGGGCGGATCCGCGGGAAGATCCG
Organism: Microtetraspora malaysiensis; assembly: GCF_001528665.1. Taxonomy (GTDB): domain Bacteria; phylum Actinomycetota; class Actinomycetes; order Streptosporangiales; family Streptosporangiaceae; genus Microtetraspora_A; species Microtetraspora_A malaysiensis. The sequence goes on along the minus strand of NZ_BBYJ01000011.1, from coordinate 149,658 downwards.
TCGAGGGCAGCGGGACGGAGGGCGTCTCCGGCACCGCGGGCCGACCGGACGGCGGTGCGGCGGACGGAACGGTCACCGGGACCGACGCGGGCGCCGGCGCAGGTGCCGGAGACAGCTCGGGTGCCGGTTCCGGAGACGGCGCGAGCGCAGGAGACAGTGCGGGTGCCGTCGGCGGGAACGCGTACGCGCCCGGCATGGAGGACGCTCTCCCCGTCCTCCAGGACCCGGAGCTGCTGCAGCGGGCGTCCCAGGCCCTCGGCCTGGACGAGGGCATGAGCTACACGGACGAGAACGGCGTCTGGGACCTCAACATCGCGCCCCCGGGCACGCCGCCCTGCCACGACTACTCCAGGAGCGAGCTGTCCCGGCGCGGCATCCCCCGCGACTCGTGCGCGCTTCCGGCGTTCGTCCGCTGGCTGTACGCCGACCCGACCCCCGGTGAGGTGAGCAACTGGACCAAGTTCACCGGCCTGCCGGAACGCAACCTGGAACTCGTGGTCACGAACCCCTCGGCCCAGCCCACGTCCGCCGGGGCGCCGGGCCAGGTCGAGCCGGACGCCTCCGGGTACACCGGCTGATGACCATGCCCCGATGGGTCGACGACCACGGCGCGCACCTGCTGGACTACGCCGCGGGCCTGGTCGGACCGGCCAGGGCGCCGGAGGTGGTCGCCGCCGTCCTGGCCGCGTGCCGGGCGCAGGGGGAGCCGCCCGACGGCGTCTCCCCCGCCGCCTGGCTGCTCGGGTCGGTACGGCAGCGCTGCCACGCCGACCCCGGACATCGGGCGGGGTACACGCCGGAGCCGGCGCTGGGGCCGGGGGTTCCCGACCCCCGGTCCGTCGAGCGCGCCTGGACGCTCGCCGATCCGCTGGGCACCGAGGCGCTCCGGCTGATGTACCGGCACGAGCTGGCGCTCCCGGACGTCGCGCACGTGCTGGATCTGTCCGTGGAGGACGCCGGGCGGCTCACCACGCGCACCCAGGACCTGGTCGAGATCATGGTGAGCGCGATGGACGCGCTCAGCCACGGCCGGCCGGCCTGCCGCGAGCTCGCTCCGCTGCTGGACGTGCTGTTTCCCGATCCGCCGGCCGCGCCGGCGCCGGAGGAGTTCGCCGACGGGCGCCTGGCGCTGACCGCGCACATCGTCGGCTGCGCGGTGTGCAAGCGGCCGATCAACATCCGCTACACCGTCCCGCAGATGACCTCGCATCCGGCGCTCCAGCGTCTTACGGACGAGTCGAGGAGGCTCCTGGAGGGGGCCCCGTCCTCTCCCCCTTCCGACTCTGCTCCCCCCTGGGGTTTTTCTAGCCATAAGTCGGCTTCCGCCGTTGACTCCTGGGCTTCGTCCGGGCTGGAGCGGTTCGGCTCGGGTTCGGGCTCGGGGTCCGGAGAGCCCGGCGGGCACGAGGTCCAGGTTCCCCGGCCGCGCCGTCCCTCCGTCTTTCCGGGAGCGGGGACGAGCGACACGTTCCCGCCGCCCTACGCGCCTCCGTCGGGCGACGATGCTCCCTGGTCGTTGCACGCGGCTCCGGGCGATCTCGGCGCTCCTCTGCCTCCGATCGTGCTCGGCGGGCGGCACGAGAAGTCGGCCACCGGTCCGGCGGACGCGCCCGCTCCCGGCGAGGACGCCGCCGCCCGCACCGGGGACGCGGCCGCGGATCCCGCCACGCCCGACCACCCCGCTCCGGACCGGCCCGCCGACACGCGCGACCTTCCGGACGGCTCGGCGACCGAGGTCATCGTCTGGGTGATCGACGACATGACCGGCGGCGTGGCCGACGGCGGTGACACCCACGCGGCGCCCCGAGCGTCCGCTTCGGAACGAGACGATCACCACGCCGCCGGGGACCAACCGCACGGCGGCGACATCACGGATCACGGCGACCGCCCTCCCGGAGGCGGTGCCCCGCACGCGGGCCGCCGTACCGCTCCGAGCCGCCGCCACCCCTATCGGGACGCGGCCGAGGTTTCCGCCGACGAACCCGGCCAGGCCACGGACGGCACGGCGGGCGCGGCAGCGGGCACAGCCGAGACCGGCACCGGCGACGCCGATGCGGAGGTGAACGCGGACGGTTCCGGCGACTCCCCCCTGCCGCTGCCGTCCGCGCCGGAGCCCGCCGCGGCGGAATCGGACGGACCCGGGTACGACACACCCCTGTACAACGCGCTGCGGACGCAGGCGTGGGCCCGCGAGGTCCTGGCGCGAGCGGCGGAGACGACGGCCGCGACCCAGCCGATCCCCATCACTCCGGCGGCGCCCCCGGCCACCCCCGGCACGCCGCCGACCGGCCCGGCGGGGACGCCTCCGAAGCCCGCGCGACCCGCCACGCCGCCGCCCAAATCGCGGCCCACAACGTCACCCGCGTCCCCACCGTCACCCACACCGGCGTCCGCGCCGTCCTCCGTGCCGTCTTCCGTCCCGGCGGCCGGGTCGTCCGCGCTGCCCCTGTCCGCGCCGCTGCCCTCCGCCCTGCCGGCCGAACTCACCGGTCCGCTGCCGGCCGTACTGACCGAGCCGGAGGACGAGCGGCCCGGCCGGACGAGGGACCGGAGGCCGGGCGGCGCGCGGCGCCGGCCGCTCTCGGACGAGCCGACCCGGCCGGTTCCGGTGCTGTCCCGGGAACGGCCGATCGCCAGGAACACGTCACTGAAGATCGCGGTCATCGTCCTCGCCGGGGCCGCCGGCACCGTGACAGGGATCAAGATCCTCGGCCCGGCGCTCGACGGCGAGGCGCCCGCGCGCTCCCTCCAGTCCGTCGCGGTCGAGACGGCGCGGAGCGATCCGAGCGCCCAGGGGATCTTCGACGACCCCGGCCCCGAGGACGACAAGAGCCTGGGCAACGGGCCGCTGCGGATACCGGCGACCGTGACGCTCGACGAGTTCGGCCGGGGCACGATGACGCTCACCGTCTCGGAGGGCGCCGAGGGATCGATCAGCTGGCGGATCTCGGCCCCCGGGCTGGTGGTGACGCCCGCCAAGGGCACCCTGAAGCGCGGCGGAAGCGGCGTCGTCAGCGTGCGCGCGCTGCGGGTCCGTTACTGGTGCGGCGATCCGGAGGCGGTGACCGCGCCGCTCACCGTCCACGGCCCGTCCGAGTCGATCACCACGACGGTGCGCTGGCGCACCTGCTGACTGTTCACGTTCGAAAGGACCGTGCCTTGACAGAGATCCATACCTCGGCCGACGCCCCGGCCGAGCACGTTCCCGAGACGGTCCCGCTCACGGCGGAACATCTGCTCACCAACCGCCGTCCCGAGCCGTCCGGCGGGTGGCGGCGGATCGTGTGGCGTCTCTCCGGCCGCAGGTACATCCCGTCGGAGTCCGCGGCGGAGCGTGAGCGGCGCACGCTGATCGCGCAGGCGCAGACGCCCGTGGCGAGCGGCCACCACCGCATCGCCGTCATGAGCCTCAAGGGCGGTGTCGGCAAGACCACGACGACGGCCGCGCTCGGCAACACGCTGGCCTCGCTGCGCGGGGACCGGGTGATCGCCATCGACGCGAACCCGGACCGGGGGACGCTCGGCCTCAAGGTCAAGTCCGAGACGGCCGCGACCATCCGGACGCTGCTCGCCGAGGCGGACCACATCATGCGGTACGCGGACGCGCGGGCGTTCACGTCGCAGTCCCCGGCCCGGCTTGAGGTGCTGGCCTCCGACACCGATCCGGCGGTGAGCGAGGCGTTCAACGCGGACGACTACCGGAAGGTGGCCGGGCTGATCGAGCGCTACTACTCGATCTGCATCACCGACTGCGGGACGGGGCTGCTCCACGGGGCGATGCGCGCCACCCTCGAACTGGCCGACCAGATCGTGCTGGTCAGCCTGCCGGCGGTGGACGGGGCGAACTCCGCCGCCGCGACCCTCGACTGGCTCACCGCCCACGGGTACGCGGACCTGGTCAAGAGCGCGATCGTCGTGCTCAATTCGGTGGAGAGCAAGTCCGACGTCGACCTCGACCTGCTTGAGCGCCACTTCCGGGCGCGCTGCCGGACCGTGATCCGCGTGCCGTACGACCCGCATCTCAAGGAGGGCGCGGAGGTGGACCTGCTGCGGCTGCGGCCCACCACCCGCGGCGCCTACCTGCGGCTCGCGGCCGCCGTGGGGCACTCTTTCGGCCTGCGGCCGGATCGGACGGGACACTAGTGCCGCCGGTCGTCGAGGATCCCGCCCTCGACTGGGACCTCCGGCCGCCGCGCCGGATCCGCACCGCCCTGGTCGTCGTCGTAGCGGTCGTCGTCGTGGTGGCGATCGTCCTCATCGTCGGGATGTGGCGGGTCGTGGGGGCGGCGTCCACCACCCCCACGCCGAGCCCGGCGCCGTCGTCGGTCGCGCTGGCGCAACCCATGGCGTACGAGGGGAACGGCGGCTATCCCATCGGGTTCCCCCACACGGAGCTGGGCGCGGTCTCCGCCGCGGCGGCGGCCCTGGAGGCGGCCTGGACGCTGGACGGCGCGCAGGCCGAGCAGGCCGCGATGCTGTACGCGCCTCCGGAGCAGCGCAAGGCCGCGAGCGACGGCGCCCGTGCCGCCGTCAGCGGATGGCGCGAGACGCTCGGCCTGCCCAAGGAGGGCAAGCTGCCCGAGGGCGCCTCGCTCCGCACGCAGACGATCGGGGTGCAGTGGCGGCCGCGCGCCCAGGAGCAGGTCGAGGTGTCCGTGCTCGTGCAGGTCACGGCCACGACCGGCGGCGATGACAACGGCCCGACGTACTCCAGTCCGTACGCGATGACCCTGCTCATGGTCTGGTATCCCGGCGTGCGCGGCGAGAACCAGGGCGATTGGGTCAACATCCCCGATCCCACGCCTCCCACCGTGCCGCAGGCGGCCCTCCCGGGTACCCCCGAGTTCGCCGCCGCCGGCTGGAAACCCCTTAAAACCGCCTAGAACGAGGAATCCCCCATGTCCCCTCGTAACTCCTCCCGGCGTGCCGGTTTGCTCTCGAATCTCCTCCTGGTCAGCGTGTCCGCGACGACGGGCGCGATCGTCGCGCAACCCTTCGCGGCGGGTGCCGATCCCACCGTGGACGTCTCTGTGCCCGTCGACGCGCCCCCCGACGCCTCCGGCGGCTCTTCCGGCGGCTCTTCCGGCGGTTCCGCCGCCGCCGACCCGGGCGCGTCGGACTCGTCGAGTACGCGCTCCGGCACGCGGAACTCCTCCGTCAGCGACTCGGCCGCCACCGGGTCGGGCGGGTCCGGATCGAGCGCGTCCGGCGGTTCGGACTCCCGTGCGCCCGGCACGGTCGCACCGGGAGACCCCGCATCGGCCTCGGGAGACTCCGCCTCGACGGCCGACGGCTCCGTGCGGCGCACCCGCGCGTCCGGCTCCGACACCACGACCGATGTCTCGGCCACCGACACCGGTTCCTCCGGCGGCGCTTCCTCCGACAGCGTCCGTTCGGCCGCGAGCGACACCGCCTCAACCGGCACGAGCTCAGGGACGTCCGGCACGAGGTCGGGTACGTCCGGCACGGGCTCAAGATCGTCCACCTCGAGCACAGACTCGACGAGGAGCACGGGCACGTCCGGAGAATCAGGCTCCGCGGGCAGCGGCACCTCCTCGACGGGGAGCTCCGGCGGGGCCGCGACGGGACGCACCTCCCGCGCGTTGAAGAGCACCGACCAGGACACCCGCACCACGGTGGCCCAATCCACGCCGAAGGCGTCGGGCGGCTCCACCCGTGAGACGGACCCGGCGACCCCGGCGGCCACGCCCACCGTCGAGCCCACCTCCACTCCCGCCTCCACTCCCACCGTCACGCCGACCGGAGAAGACGGCGGGAAGCCCACCCCGGCCGTGACCCCCACGACGGGCACGACCCCCGCCCCCAGCGAGACACCCGCGGCGACGCCCTCCCCCGCGGCGAGCGGATCGCCCGGTTCCTCACCGCAGCCGAGCCCGACCACAAGTCCGACCACAAGTCCGAGCCCGAGCCCGTCGAAGAGCACCGTCCCGAGCCCGACGCCCTCGCCGAGCGCCGACAAGCCGGGCGGCTCAGGCGGCGGGCCGAAGCCGACGGTCACCCCCTCCGGCGCGCCCCGGCCCACGCTGCCGATTCCGGCCGCCACGGCGAACCCGGCGAAGGATGAGCCGACCGCGTCCCCCGACCCCGCGGGCGACCTCGAAGGCAGGACGGGGGACACCACCGGAGATACGCTCACCCTGCCGGTCATCGAGACGCACGTGCCCGAGTCGCACCCGCGCCTGGTGCCGCTGCCGCCGCTGGCCATCTCGTTCGCCGAGTCCTGCCGTTCCGTGACGGACGCGTCGTGCTGGAGCCTCGCCCCGTGGCGCGGCCGTACGAGTGACCAGCCGTCAGCCGGGCTCGTGGGGGTGACGCCGTCGGCGGCGCCGCGTTGGGCCTTCGCGCCGCCGCCCACCCGGATCGCCCCCGCCCGGGTCGCGCCGGTCTCCTGGGTGCCGACGCCGGCCAGATCGGGGTGCTGGATCTTCAGCCCGTCCGCCGCCTGCGCCCGGCCGCAGCGGTAGCGGCGACACGGCGCCGAGAAGCGCGCAGAGGAGCCGGGTAGAGGAGCTCGCTCCGCAACCCGGCACCGGAAGTAGCCGGTCCCGCCGATCCCATGTCCAAGGTTTCGGCGGGACCCGCCCCGCGCGGCTGTCCGCCCACGACCGCATCACGCTCCGTGACCCGCAGGCGGCGGCCCTGATCAGCTCTCCACGGCGGCGGGCGCGGACGACGCCGCACCATGTGTTCGGCCCCCGTAACCGACGTTGTGCCTGGTAGTCCAGCCAGATCTCCGAGTTGCCGGGTTTCATCAGTTGTTCGCATATCTCAGAGCCGATGCGAGCTATGGACGCATTTGGCGCGATCGCGGCGCTCGTTGGCATCACGAAGTCATCACACTACGAATACGGTCCGTGTCATTACTCTCCGCATTCATTTATGTGCTGTAAGTAATTAACCGAGGCGGCGTAGACATACCGTCTCACCGGCAACCGAAGATCGGAGACTTCATGCGACTAGCCGTACCCACGACCGTCCGACGCTCCAGGGCTGCCACTCTCGCAGCGCTGACCGCTTTCGCGCTGACGGCCGCCGGTGGCACCGCCCTGGCCGCAACCTCGACCGGGCAGGCCGCCGCACACGCGGGACGGGTGGCCACCGGCTTCTGCCTGGACAGCAGCAGCAGAGCCGGCTTCCAGATGAAGGTGCCCGCCTACCTCTGGGGCGACTGCACCAACCCCTCCCCGAACCTGAGGTGGGTCATCCAGAACGGCCAGATCAAGAACGTCGCCACGGGCTACTGTCTCGACAGCGGCGGAGACACCTCCCAGATGAAGGTGCCCGCCTACCTCTGGCGCGACTGCACCAACCCCTCCCCGAACCTGAGGTGGAGCATCCAGAACGGCCAGATCAAGAACGTCGCCACGGGCTACTGCCTCGACAGCGGCGGAGACAACTCGAAGATCAAGGCGCCCGTCTATCTCTGGCGCGACTGCACCAACCCCTCCTCCAACCTGAGGTGGAGCATCCAGAACGGCCAGATCAAGAACATAGGCTGACATAGCCGGTTGGCCCGGATCGCGGGAAAAGAGCGATCCGGGCCAACAGTCAGAGCGCGACCTCACGGCCCCACATCCCCACACGGCCGGCCGTGTGGGGATGTGCCGCCCTTCCGGGCGTCCTTCCGGGAGTGGGTCAGACCTTCCGCCAGCCGGGGACCCAGGCGCCGTCCTCGACGACGTAGTCGCCGAACAGGGCGGGGGCCTCCTCCTTCATGATCTCGCCGATGCGGCCGAAGATGAGGCGGATCTCCTCCTCCGCCCCGGCGGCCGTACGCGCCTCGATCGTGTGGCGCAGGGTGCGGACGTTGGCGGTCCAGACGAGGCCGGTGGCGACGCCCTCGGGCGCGAACCGGCGCATGAACGAGGTGCGGTGCTTCTTGTCGTGGAAGGGCACCCCCTCGTCGTCCAGGTGGAAGTGCTCGCCCATCCACGTCTGGAACTCTTCGAGCTGGTCGAGCAGGGCCGTGGCGCGCTTCATCAGCTCGGGGTCCTCCTTGGCCCACTCGGGGAACCAGAACGGGATCTCCGACAGCCGGACGTAGCGGAGGGACTCCTGCGAGATGGCGACGCCGGGACGGTGCCGTACCAGCTCGTGGGTGAACACCCGGCTGACGTTGTGCAGCACGAAGCTGAAGCTGATGTGCTCCAGGACCGAGCCGTGCGCGCTGGCGAGGATGTTGCGCAGGTAGGAGTCCTGGTCCTTCCTGATGCGGGTGACGTTGGGGTTGAGGCCCGGCTCGAAGGACCGGTAGCACAGACGTCCGGCGAACTCGGCGAGGTTCTGCGCGTCGAACTCGCCCCGCTCCAGCCGATCCAGCCAGGTCTCGCCTCCGATCTCCCGCAGGTAACGGGCGAGCTCGTCGTAGTCCAGCTCGGGCCTGGCGACGAGGAAGACCTCCGGTTCGACGCTGCGCATGGTTGATCCTCAGGTATCGGTGGATGTGGCGGTCCAAGCAAACCAGCCTTCTGGCCTGGGACGAAACCGGGGACCCCGCAACAGGGCCGGAGCTGTGGCAGGCGGTGCCCACGGGAACGATGGGTCGCATGGAAGTGCTGAGCAGCCGGGTGCTGATCCGCCCCCGCGACCTCGAGGCGAGCCATCGCTTCTACGGCGAGGTGCTGGGGCTGGCCGTCTATCGCGAGTTCGGGCCGCCGGAGGCCCGGGGCGTCGTCTTCTTCCTCGGGCAGGGCCTCCTTGAAGTGTCCGGCCGCCGCTCCGCTTCCGCCGAGGCGGACCGGGCCCCCGTGGAGCTCTGGTTCCAGGTGCGGGACGTACGCGCGGAGCACGTCCGGCTGCGGGATGCGGGCGTCACCGTGTTACGGCCGCCACGTACGGAGCCGTGGGGGCTCGTCGAGATGTGGATCGAGGACCCGGACGGCGTGCGGATCATGCTGGTCGAGGTCCCACGCGATCATCCGCTGCGGCGGGACGTCAGGTGACCGGTCACGGGTCGAGCAGGCTCCGCGCCGCCTCCACGGGCGGTGGGAGGCGGCGGCGCAGCGGCAGCGCCGACGGCAGCGTGCGGGCGGCGTCCCGCAGGCCTCTCCGCCCGGCCGGGCCCGCGCGCAGGGCGGCCAGCGCCCCGATGGCGACCACCCGCCAGGGACGGCGCAGCACGGCGGTGAGCAGCGCGTTCCGTACGGCGAGCGCCTGCCGGCCACGCGGGTCCCCGGACGGGGACGGGTGATGGTGGGCGACGACGTCCTCGACGTAGGCGAGGCCCCATCCGGCGGCGGCCAGGTCGACCGCCAGGCGCTCCTCTTCCCCGACGAAGAAGACGACGTCGTCGAATCCTCCGGCCGCGAGATAGGCGTCGCGGCGCACGACCGCGCCGCGGGCCAGGAAGCCGAGGACGCTCGGCCCGGGCAGGTCGGGCTCCAGGCCGAGGCGCCCGGCCGCCATTTCTCCACAAATGGGGTCAAGACGCCCGTCCTCCCCCACCAGGACCCGCCCAGCCAGTACGGCGAGGCGCGGATGGGCGTCCATGATCGCGGCCGCCCGGTCGAGCGCGCCGGGAGCCCACCAGGAGTCGTCGCCGGCGAAGGCGACGTAGGGGGTGCGCGCCCGCAGCACGCCGACGTTCCTCGCCGGGGCGCCCAGGTTCCGCCCCGCCTCGACCACCTCGACCCGCGGGAACCGCTCCCGTACGAACCGGGGGGAGCCGTCCGTCGAGCCGTTGTCCACGAGGATCACGTGCGCCTCGTGGCGGGGCAGCGAGCGGGCGAGGCCGGCGCGTCGGTCGCGGGTGGCGACCACCACGGTGACGCGTGCGGACGGCGGCGCGGGCACCCCGCGCTCAGCCCGTCCAGGACAGGAGCGGCTCGATGTGCTCCGGCTGGCGGAGCGACCGCAGGGCCTGCCGTTCGAGCTGGCGGATCCGCTCGCGGGTGAGCCCGAGCCGGTCGCCGATCTCCTGGTAGGTGTGCGTCTTCCCGTCGCCGAGGCCGTACCGGAGGGTGACGATGTACGCCTCGCGGTCCGGCAGCGTGTCGACGAGGGAGCGGAGCTGCTCGGCCAGCACCCGGCACTCCAGCACCTCCGAGACGGGGACCACCTCGGCGTCGGCGATCAGGTCGCCCATCCTGGTCTCGCCGTCATCACCCACCACCATGTCGAGGCTGACCGTGTCGTGGGCGAGGCGGCGCAGCTCGGCGAGCGCCTCGACGGACTGCCCGGACGCCGCGGCGATCTCCTCCTCGGTGGGCTCGTGCCCCAGATGGCGTTCGAGGTGGCGCTCGGCCCTGGTCACCTTGGAGAGCTGTTCGAGGATGTGCACCGGCAGCCGCACCGTCCGGCTCTTGTCGGCCAGGCCGCGTTCGATGGCCTGGCGTATCCACCACATGGCGTACGTCGAGAACTTGAAGCCCTTGGCGTAGTCGAACTTCTCGACCGCCCTGATCAGGCCCAGATTGCCCTCCTGGATCACGTCCAGGAGCGGCCAGCCGCGATGGCCGTACTTCTTCGCCGCGGCGACGACCAGCCGGAGGTTGGCGCGGAGCATGTGGTCCTTGGCGGCCTCGCCGTCCTGGACGACCTCCCGCAGCTCCTCCAGCCGGGCCCGCTCGCCCTCGGCACGTCTCTGGCCGGGGACCCGCGAGCCCTCGTCCCCTCGATCTTCCGGATCACCGGCGCCCATCTCCTCAAGCAGATGCCGCGCGTACAGCCCCGCCTCGATGCGCCGGGCGAGGTTCACCTCGTCCTGGGCGCTGAGCAGTGGCGTCCTGCCGATCTGGCTCAGGTACTGGCCGAGCAGGTCCTGCTCGTCGTAGGGCTCGTACGGCTCCGCGCGGCCGGTGCCCGCATGTCCGCGCATCCTGGTCACCTCTTCACCACCGAGGCGTCCTTCCCAGGAGGCTCTCCCGGGTTCCTCCCGGCGTCGCCTACCCAGGGCCCTCCCGGCCATTCTCCTCCGGCGAGTTTCGCCCGGCACGGCCGGGTAGCAGACCGCTGGCAGGCAGGACGGCCGCCTCCGGGCGGCGCCGGGGACGGAGAGGGAGGATCGCCATGGCCTTCATCGATCGGGAGTGCGTCCGGCAGCTGATCGAGGCGCCGGATCCGGACGCGGCGCTGGTGTTCGTCCGCGGCGACTGCGTGGTCCTCCCGGCCGCGGAGATCGACGACGCGCACCAGAGGCTGGTCATCATCCGCCGCAGGGACCTGACCGCGCAGCTGCACGGGGACACGATCACCGATCAGCAGCTCGACCTGCTGGCGGAGCGTCTCGACAACGTCGTCCACGATATGGGGGCGTGATCGACGGCCGCCGGACACCGGCGTGCAGTGAGGGATCAAGAGAATTGAAAGCGGTCCGTTCCAGACTGCGGGCAACCGCAGCACGAAAGGACCTCTCCCATGAAGCTCACCCGCACTCTCACCGGTCTGGCCCTGACCACCGCCTTCCTCGTCGGCGTGCCGCTCGCCGCCCAGGCCGCGTCCGGCACCTCGTGGGGGCCGTACACCGCCCCGGGCGGCAAGGCGAAGGCGGTCGGCACCCTGCAGGCCGAGGGCGAGGACCACGCGGACATCCCCACGGCCGACCTCGTCCGGATCTCCGGCAAGGTGCACGACCTGACCAGGTCGTCCGCGACCTGCGGCTGGGCGGTCTTCCGCATCACGTACCGCGACGCGGAGGGCGGCCTGCCCTTCGTCCACCGCAGCTTCCGCGACTGCACGTACGGGAGGCCGCTGGCGTTCTCGTTCACCCGGCGGGACGTCTACCAGGTCGAGCTCAAGGTCTGCGCCGAGGGCAAGAAGAAGCAGCCGTCCCTCACCTGCCTCTACGCGGGGACCTGGAAGACGCTCTACCTGTCGAAGTGACCACGCCGGCCCGGCGAAGAGGCACGGTTTATCCGTTTCGGTGGCGGGTAGGCGGACTGGACCAGTAGGCACGAGCATCCGGAGGCACGGCGAATGTCCTCCCAGGTCACGGAATCGGGCGTGGTGCAGTGCGTGCACTGCGAGCGGAAGAACCGGCTGCCCAGCGCCTCCTCGGGGGTCCCGCGCTGCGGCCACTGCCACGAGCCCCTGCCCTGGGTCACCGACGCGGGGGACGACGACTTCGCCGAGATCGCCGAAGCCGCGCAGATCCCCGTCGTGGTCGACTTCTGGGCCGGGTGGTGCGCGCCGTGCGGCATGGTGACCCCGGCGCTCGAACGGCTCGCGGAGGATTTCGCCGGACGGCTCAAGCTCGTGAAGGTGAACGTGGACCAGGCGCACCGGCTGTCCGAGCGCTTCGGCGTCCATGCCATCCCGACCCTCGTCGTGATGAAGCAGGGGCAGGTCGTCAGCCGGCAGAGGGGCGCGGCGCCGCCGTCGGAGCTGCGCGAATGGGTCGGCGACGCGCTGGCCCGGTGATCTCGCCGCACCGCCCGGCGCAGAGACGGCCGGGGAGGACGGGCTTCCGGCCGTCGAGCGCGCTCGCGGCCGGTCACCCCTTCAGGAGCGCCTGGACTTCCGCGTAGCCGGGGAGGCCGGTGGCCACCGGGCCGCCCTCCGCGACGGCGAGCGCGGTCGTGACGGCCGCGCCCAGCGCCGCCCGGTACAGCAGGGAGCCGCAACTGATCCGCCGTACGCCCAGCTCGGCCAGCCCGGCCACGGTGGGCCCGGCCGGCAGGAACAGGACGTTGAGCGGTACTCCCGTTCCGCCGGCGAGCGCCCGGATGTGCTCCGCCTCGGCGACGCCGGGCACGAAGACGCCGTCGGCCCCCGCCTCCGCGTACGCTCGGCACCTGCGCAGGGCCTCGTCCAGCATCTCGGCCCCGCTCGGCTCCTTCCCCGCGACCCGATCCTCCGGCCGGAGCCGGGACTCCTCCCCCGCCGTCCGCTCCCCCGGCCGAAGCCGGTCCTCCGCCGTCCCGGCCTCGTCTCCCGTCAAGGTCGTGGCGAGCCAGAACGTGTCCGTACGGGCGTTGACGAACATGCCGGGCACCCGTTCCTTGATCGCCGCCACCGCCTCCTGGACGGCGGCGAGCGGGGCGAGGCGGCCGCCGGGCCGTCCGTCCTCCAGGTTCACCCCGACCACGCCGAACGCGGCCAGCTCCGCCGCCAGGTCCGCCACCTGGCCGGGCGTGCCGCCGAACCCGCCTTCGATGTCCACGCTCACCAGGCAGGGCAGCCGTGCCAGCCGCCGGGCCAGGGCGACCGTCTCGTCCCTGGTGGCCCCCTCGCCGTCCGGCTTTCCGGCGACGGCCGCCACGCCGAGACTCGTCGTCCCCACCGCCGTGAACCCGGCCCGGGCCAGCGCCGCCGCCGACGCGTAGTCCCACGCGTTCGGCAGCACCAGGGGAGCCGGTCCGTGGTGCATCTCCCGGAACAGGGCGAAGGCCCGCGCCCCCGGCGTCCCCGCGGTATGGCGACTGTCCGCGACGGCCTCCAGGACGCCGGCGGCCAGGGAAAGGGCGAGCCGGTCGCCGGGGCAGGGGCGGAGCCCGTGCCCGAAGGTGAGATGAGCCGCGCCCGGAGGCCTCGTGGAGGGCACCGCGGCGTCCCGGCCGGCGGCGGGCACGTCGATCACGACCGCCGTGCCGGCCTCGACGACGACGTCACCCAGCGTCACCCGCTCCGTGGTCACCCGGCGCAGCACCTTCAGCGGCGGGTCGAGCCGCAGCGTCTCCTCCAGCAGCTCGTCGATCGTGGCCGGATCGGGCCGGCCGGTCAGGTGCCGGGCGGCGTTGCGGATCAGTCCGGCGGTGGAGTCGCACGCCTGGACCAGCAGCATGACCGTGGTGGCGAGCGTTCCGGCCTCGGGGCGTCCCGGCGCAAGCCAGCGCCACCCACTCACCCGCGAGGGGCGCGGCGGTGTCTGGACCGAGGAACGAGCGACTCCGCGAGGGGCTCGGCGGTGTCTGGACCGAGGAGCGAGTGGGGAGCGAGGGACGAGCGACTCCGAGCGACGAGGGAAGACATCGACTGAAGGCGCCCCGAGCCGCGCGAGCGGAGCGAGCGCAATCAGACACAGCAGCCGGTCCAGGGCCGCGTCCGCCGGGGCGTCCGGCCCGGTCCCGGGGAAGTACGCGTCGGCGATCACGCCGACGAGGTCGGCCACCTCGTCCGGATCGCTCCCCGAGTCACCGCACAGCACGTCCGCCAGCACGGCCACGGGGATCCGCCTGGCGACCGCGTCGAACGGCACGCCGTCCCGCAGCGCCGTGCCCGCCCGCCGCCGGGCCGCCTCGCGCAGGCGTACGGGATCGAGCGGCGCGAGCGCCGCGACGGCGGCGCGGCGGCCCTCGGCGTGCCTGCGGCCGTTGGCGAAGCGGCTGACCGCGCCGCGCAGCCACCCCATGCCGGTCTCGATGCCGGTCTCGATGCCCGTCCCGCCGGGCGGCGCCTCCGGGACCGCGAAGCGGTCGTCGGAGAGCACCGCGCACGCGTCCGCGTACCGGCTGATGACCCACTGCCCGCCCTCGAACCGGGGCGACGTCGCTGCTGCCATGCCCTCGACGCTAGGCCCGGGACGTTTCGTCAGCGGCCGAAACGTCCCGGTAGGGGGACGGACGGCGTCAGCCGAGCAGCGTGTCTCCGACCCAGCCGTTGGGGGCGCAGCCGGGCGGGATCGCGAAGACGGCGGAGCCGATCGGCACCGTCCACGCGTTCAGCAGGTCGGCCTCCGCGAGGTTCCGCTGCACGGGGACGAACTGGCGGTCGATGTCGGCCTGGTACGACGCGAACAGCAGCCCGGAGGAGGATTTGCCGTCCGCGGTGACGCCTTCGTCGTAGTTGTACGGCCGCCGGAAGATCCGCTGGCCCGGGTCCTGGACGCGCGCCCGCCTGATGTGGGCGTACTCGGAGATGACGGGGAACCCGGCGGGGCCGAGCTTCTCGAAGTCCGGTTCGTCGTGTTCGGCGTTGCCGGTGATGGGCGCCCCGTTGTCGAGACGGCGTCCCACGCTGAACTCTCTGGCGACCCGGTCCGCGGCGTCCCAGGTCTCCAGGTCCATGTGGATGCGCCGCAGCACGAGGGTCGTGCCGCCGCGCAGCCACTCGGGGCCGTCGCTGATCCAGACCGCGCGGTCGAAGTCCGCCGTCCCCGGCGCCGGGTTGACGGTCCCGTCGAGCTGGCCCATGAGGTTGCGCTGCGTCGTGCCGGGCTCCTGGACCTGCGGGCTCCTGCGGAACCCCCGCTGGGTCCAGCGCACCTTGGCGAACGCCCGCGCGTCCTTCACGATCATGCGGAGGGCGTGGGAGAGCGTGACGCCGTCGTCGGCGCAGATCTGCACCAGCAGGTCGCCGTCGCTCCACTGTTTCTCCAGCTTGTCGATGGAGAACGCGGGCAGTGCCGCCACCGTCTTGGGCCGCAGGTGCTCGACCCCGGCCGCCGTGAACAGCCCGGGGCCGAACCCGAACGTGACAGTCAGCCGGGCCGGGTTGAACGCGAGCTCCGGTTCGACGTCGGCCAGGGCCGGCCGTCCCTCGGTGAGGCGGCGGGCGTCGTCGGTGAGCAGCCGCATCAGGCGGCCGATCGCCTCCTTGCCCGTACCCTTGCGCAGGTCCAGGCCGAGGAAGGCGGCGTACGTCTGCGGGCTCGTCGCGACGCCGCTCTGGTGCGTGCCGTGGAAGGGCTCCACCGCCGTGCCCGCGGAGACGGGGACGGCGGTCGCCGCCGCGGTGGCGGCCGTGGGGGTTCCGGAGGGCGCGCACGCGGCGAGGGCGCCGACCGCGGTGGCGGCGCCTCCCGCGAGCAGTCCCCTCCGGCTCAATCGGGGTTCACGCATGTCGATCAGCCGTGGTCCTTGCCGGTCTCACCGCTCGCGCCGTGGTCGCCGTCATCCCCGCCGTGGCCGTCGTGGTCCATGCCGGGCTGGTAGTTCTCCTTGCCGCCGGCGAAGTCCTTGCCGATCCCGGTGAACTCCAGCGTCCCGCCGTCCTTGAAGGTGAGCGTGAAGGAGATCTGGTCGCCGGGCTTCACCGGCTTGGTGACGCCCATCATCATGATGTGGTCGGCGCCCGGTTCGAGCTGGTGCGTGCCGTGGGCCGGGATCGTGAAGCCGCCCTCCTTGGGCCGCATGACCATCTTGCCGCCGGAGTCGACGACCTCGTGCAGCTCGACGTCGGGCGAGAGCGGGGAGGTCGCGGACAGCACGGTCACCTCGGTGTCGCCGTTGTTGACCAGGGTGCCGAAGGCCGCGGTCATGCCGGACTCGGTGCTCTTCACCCACGGGTCGGTCACGGAGATCGCGGCCTGGCCAGACGGCGCCGGGGTGGCCGCGGGAGCGGTCTGGGCCACGGCCTGGGTGTCCGGCTGGGCCGCGGGCTGGGAGCCGCAGGCGCTGACCACGGCGATGAGGACGGCGGCGGGTGCGATGCGACGAAGGAACATGTCCGGTTGCCTTTCTTCGGCCGGGTACGGCGTGCCGGGTGATCCGCGGCTGTGCCGTACCGGTCGGTGGTGGTTGTCGTTGGGAGCGATCCGCGGCAGGGCGGGATCGCGGCAGTCTTCGATTCGGATGGACGGGCCGCTCAGCGCGTCGGCCGCGGTCGACGCGTACGCCGGCGGGGCGGCAGAGCGGTCACGACGCGCCGGACCGGGCCGGCACATCGGCGAACGCCGGGAGCGGTTCACACGGACGGATCCCGCGAGCCGGGCGTGCCAGGGACCCGGCGCGGACGGGCCGGACCGGCCGTTCGCGAGTCGGGCCGTCCGGGCGATGCGGCGGCACGGCCGGTGCGGGGCACAGGTGCGCACCCGGTCCGATCCGCCGTCGGTCCCAGAAATCGGGCTCACGAGAGCCGCCGTCCGGCGAATCCCGTACGGAAAGTGCGGTGCGGCGCGTCAGCGCGCGGCGGCCGGGAGCGCGGGCGGCCCGCGCCGGCTGACCGCGTGCCGCAACTCCCGGGCGCGGAGGATCTCCGGCTCGGTGGAACGGCAGGCGTGGAAGGGAGCAGGGGCCGGGACGAGCAGGACGTCCAGGAGGAGGCACAGCCGGGCGGCGAGCCGCCGCAGCAGCGACCACAGCATGGCCTCGCCGCGCGCGAGCCACAGCGCCGTCAGGCCGACGGCCCACCCGTGGGTGATCAGCATGCCGAGGCCCGGCACCAGCCCGGAGTGGAGGTGCCCGCCCGTCTCGACAAGCGGCGTCGCGTCCCCGAACCCGTCCGTGACGGGCGCGGCGTACCGCAGGCTGAACAGCAGGTGCAGGGCCACCTGGAGGCCGCCGAGGAGAGGAAGGATCACGGCGAGGCCGCGCTCCCTCCCGGTCCAGGGAAGGGCGGCGGCGAACGCGAGCGCGAGCGCGGCGGCGACCCTCGGCCCCGAGAGCGACCCACCGCCGAACAGGTGCGCGATCACGCCCAGCACGACGCACACCACGGCGAAGGCCGTGGTGCGTGCCAGTCGGAAGGGAGTAATCGCGTCCATTTCGCTTTCATCGTCCCACGGGGACCCGCCGGTCTCCCCACCGCTCCCCGAAGATCACCATCCGCCGCGCCTCACATGAGATAGCGGAACCACAGGTAGGGCGTGGAGATCGCGACGGTGACCAGGGTGACGACCAACCCGTACTTGGTGAACTGCCAGAAGCTGATCGGCGTACGGTTGCGGGCGGCGATGCCGAGGACGACGACGTTGGCGGCGGCGCCCACGGCGGTCGCGTTGCCGCCGAGGTCGGCGCCGAGCGCCAGGGCCCACCACAGCACCTGCGCCACGTCGTTCCCGCCGTTGGCCTGCACGAGGTCGGCCACGATCGGGCTCATCGTCGCGACGTACGGGATGTTGTCCACGACGGCCGACAGCGCCGCGGAGGCCCACAGCAGCAGCATGGTCGCGAACCCGAGATGGCCCTGGGTGGCGCCGACCGCCGCCTCGGAGATCTTGCCGATGACGCCGGTCTTGACGAGCGCGCCGACCATGACGAACAGCCCGGCGAAGAACACCAGGGTCGGCCACTCGACCTCGCGGATCGCCTCCTCGGTGGTGACCCGGGTGGCGGCGACCAGCACCCCGGCGCCCAGGAGCGCCACCACGGAGGGCTCGTAGTGCAGCACCGGATGCAGCACGAACGCCGCCATCACCACGGCGAGCACCGCGAGGCTCTGCCACAGCAGCCTGCGGTCGGCGATCGCCTCCCGCTCGTTCAACGCCATGATCTCCGCGGCCCGGTCGGGGTCGTAGCGGAACTCCTTCCGGAACATCACCCGGCACAGACCGATGAACACGACCATCAGGACGACGATGAGGGGGGCCAGGTGAACGAGGAAGTCGTTGAACGTGAGCCCGCCCCGGCTGGCGATGATGATGTTGGGCGGGTCGCCGACGAGCGTGGCCGTGCCGCCGATGTTGGACGCCATGGCCTCGGCGATGAGGAACGGCACGACGTTGAGCGCGAGCCGCTCGCAGACGAGGAACGTCACCGGGGCGATCAGCAGCACGGTCGTGACGTTGTCCAGCAGCGCGGACGCACCCGCGGTGATCACCACGAGCAGCACCAGCAGCCGGAACGGGCGGCCCCGCGCCCGCTTCGCGGCCCAGATCGCCAGGTATTCGAAAACGCCCGTCTGCTTGAGCACGCCGACGATGACCATCATGCCGAACAGCAGGAAGATGACGTTCCAGTCGATCCCGGTGTGCTCGGAGAAGAACGCCGAGGGAGCGGCGGTGGCGTGGATCAGCAGCATGAGCCCGGCGCCGCCGAGCGCCGCCGCCACACGGTGCACCCGCTCCGTCGCGATCAGCGCGTACGTGCAGACGAACGCCACCACCGACAGCCAGGCGGTGACGGTCATGAGGCGAGCACCCGGTCGAGCAGGGCCTGCAGGGTGACCGCTCCGCACAACCGTCCGCCGTCGACGACCGCGACCAGCGGGCTGCGCGTCCGCGCCATGAGCGCGGCGATCTCCAGCACCGTGGCGTCGGGGTCGGTCACCGGCAGCTCACGCGGGTCCTCCGGCAGGCACTCCCGGACGGTACGGCCGGCGAGCGAGCGGACGAACACGTCGGCGTGCGCCTCGTCCACGACGCGGGCGAGGGCGGGGTCGTCCTGGCAGTAGCGGGGCACGGCCAGCCGCAGCACCTGCGTCCCCGGAAGGACCGTGCGTGGGAGACCGCCTTCGCCGACCACGATCAGGCCGGGGAGATCCTGGTCCGCGAGTAACCGCGCGGCCTCCATCATCGGTGTGTCGAGGGTGACCGTCGGGAAGTCGACGGCGAGATCACGAGCTCGCATGGGGGCACTCCAGGGTCGGTGACGGCACTGCCGACCAGACTTCCCGGCTCACCCCGGGGCAACCTATCAAGACCGGGGCGCCGGTGGAAGCGGGGATCCCAGGACGGCGAACGCTCACGGCCCCCGGGATCCGGCCCGGTCACACTCGGCGGCAGCGCAGCAGCAGCATGGCGGCGTCGTCGTGCAGCGGGGCGTCCACGTGCGCGACGAGGTCGAGCCGCAACGCCTCCAGGGCCGCCTCGGGATCGTCCTCCTTGAGCAGGTGGGCGCGCTCGGCGAGCGGGTAGAAGCGGCGGGCGCGGTCACGTGCCTCGATGACCCCGTCCGTGTAGAGGAGGACCTGGTCGCCCGCCCCGAACGGGATCTCGTAGGGGGACGGCCCGTCCACCGCCAGCACGGCGAGGCCGAGCGGTGGCGCGCAGACGTCCGGCTCGACGAACGCGACCTCGCCGTCGGCCCGCAGGATCAGCGGGGCCGGATGCCCGTAGTTGAGCAGGGTCAGCGTCCCGTCCGGATGGGCCTCGGCGAGGATCGCGGTGACGAAGTCCTCACCGGTCAGCCGCCGGTTGAGCGCCTTCTCCACTCGGGCGCTGACGCCGAGGAGGTCCGGCTCGTCGTGCGCCGCCTCGCGGAACGCGCCGAGGACGAGGGCCGCGGTCTCCACCGCCTCCAGCCCTTTGCCCTGGACGTCGCCGACGATGACCCGGACTCCGCTCGGGCCGGTGACGATCTCGTACAGGTCGCCTCCGATGCGGGCCTCGGCCGTCGCGGACGTGTAGGAGACGGCGGCGCGCAGGTGGCCCGCCCGCCGGGGCACCGGACGCAGCAGCACGCGCTGGGCGACCTCGGCGACCGAGCGCACGTTGGCCAGTTCGCGCTCGCGGCGCTGCCGCCCGGCCGTGGCGAGGATGCTGGCGGCGGTCACTCCGCAGATCGAGACGACGCTCAGGTCGCTCTCGGGGGCGCGCAGCAGGTCGTTGTAGGCGGCGAGGAGCAGCGAGAGCACCAGCGCGACGAGGCCGATCAGCACCGTACGGCGGATGCCGCCCACCAGGCTCGCGAACGCCGGGCCGATGGCCAGCAGCGACAGGAACACGTACTGGGACCCGGCGAGGATGTCGGCGGTGGCGATGATGCCCATCATCAGGAAGGGCAGCATCGCCATCAGGGGCTGCGCTCGGCTCACGCGGCCTCCGGGAGCCGGCGTCGTGCGGGACGGATGGCCGCCGGCGTGAATGTCGACCGGCGACTCTGGACGTGCGTCACTGTATGCCTCCGAAATGTCGCCGGGCGCAGTCGCTGCCGGACGAGCCGCCCCCATGCGCCGCCGTCACCTTAACAAGCGGCGTCGCCCGAGAACAGGCGATACATCCCCTGGACGCCCAGGTTGGCGGCCAGGACGGGGGAAGCGTGCTCACCGGCGCGCCGGTGGCTCCGCCTTCTTCTCCTGGAGCTCGGCATCGCCGATGAGCCCGGCCGAGGGGAGCTCGCCGAGCTCGCGCGGCGGCCGGGGAACCTTGCGTTGCTGTTCGTACCGGATTCGTACGGCCCCCGCTTCACAAGCCCCCACGCAGCCCTGGCCGACCAGTACGTCCGTCATGAACCCAGGATAGATCGTCTGTCTGTTTGTTCCAGCCGGGAAGCGAGCGGGCGGACGGGGACGGCCGCCCCCGGCGCCGTCGATAGGGTGACCAGGTGGATCAGGGGACATACCGGAACGCGGATCGCGGTGATCAGGACGCGGGGCGCGACGCTTTGCGCGCACTGCTGACGGGAGTGGACGCGCGGCGCTACCGCCTGGCGTTGGCCCTGCTGTGCGAGGGCGGGTGGTGGACGCGGGCCGATCTGGTCCGGGTGACCGCCACCTCCAGGCGGGGCGTCGAGGCGCTGCTGCGCGAGATCGCGGTCGAGCACGCCGGCGACCGGTTCCGGCTGACCGGCGCGGAGGCCCGCGCCTGCCGGGAGCTGCTCGGGGAGGATCCCCTCGCCGCTCCCGCCGCGGAAGCGCCCCGCGTTCCCGGCCCCGCGCCGGACGCGACGGGCCCCGGCCTGCCTGTGGGCGGACTGCCCGCCGACCCGGTCGGGCACCTGCTCTCCCGGCACGCGGACCTGCTCGCGCGGATGGAGGGGCTCGTCGCGGGCGCGCCGCGCGCGGTGCAGGCGCTGGACCACGTCGCGGCGACGCCGGAGACGGTCGTGCGCCGGGCGCTGCTGCTGGACGCGCGGTTCTGGTTGCCGGGGGCGCGGCTCCTGTGCGTGGGCGACCACGACCTGACCTCGCTCGCGGTGGCGCTGCTCCGTCCGGACGTCGAGGTGACCGTCGTGGACATCGACGAGCGCATCCTCGGCTACATCGGCGAGCAGGCCGAGCGGCTCGGCCTCGACGTGCGCACCCGCTGGGCGGATCTGCGTCTCGGCCTGCCGCCGTCGGTGCACGGGTACGCGGACCTGGCGGTCACCGACCCGCCGTACACGCCGGAGGGCATCGGCCTCTTCGTCGCCCGCGCCTGCGAGGGGCTGCGGGACGTGGAGCAGGGCCGGATCCTTCTCGCGTACGGCGCGAGCGAGCGGACGCCGATGCTGGCGTTGAAGGTCCAGAGCACCCTCCACGACCTCAACCTCGCCTACGAGGCAATGTATCCGGATTTCAACCGATATTTCGGGGCAGAGGCCATCGGCTCGGCCGCCGACATGTACGTCCTGCGCCCGACGACCAAGACCCTGCCCGCCGTGGCGGCGCGGACCGAGCGCTTCGCCTCCGCGATCTACACGCACGGCCCGCAGTCGGTGGAATCCCAGGCCGCGGCGAGCGGCGCGGACGCCGCCGCGCTCGCGGAGTTCGCCCCCGGGCTCCTCGTCGGCGAGTGGCCCAGAGACCTGCTCCCCCGGACCCCTCGGGCCAAGCTGGCCACGTGGCTGGCCAAGCCGTACGCGGCGGCCACCGAGCGCGTGGCGATCGCCGTACCGGCCGGGTTGGAGGCCGCACTGCCCCGGCTGCTGCTGGCCGCGCGGGGGCCGCATGTGCGTGCCTACCTCGGCGCGCCCCCGGACGATCTCTCCGCGCTGTCCGAACCGCTCGCGCCCGTCTACGCCGTCCGCGCGCGCGGAAACGTCGTGGACGCGACGCGGCGACCGCTGCCGGAGGAGGTCCCGGCCAGGCAGGCGAGCGCGGCCGTCGTGGAGGAGGAGCGCGTCGAGATCATCCTGCGCCGGATCCTGGACCACGCGCACGGCAAGCTGGCCAACACCTGGCGCGAGGCGCTGACCAAGCTGCCCGGCGGCCCGACCAAGAAGCAGGCCCGCTCGATCGTGGCCGCCGTCGCCCCCTGGTCGGCCGACGTCACCCCTCTCGAACTGCCCGCGCACCGGCTGCGGGAGCTGCGCGCCGCCGTGGCCGCGTCACTGGCCCAGGCCGAACCGTCTTAAGCCGCCGGGCGCAGGTGTTCAGGCGCGCAGGGCGTCGCTGACGAGCTCGCGGGCCTCCTCCTGCACCTGGGCGAGGTGCTCGGGGCCGTGGAACGACTCAGCGTAGATCTTGTACACGTCCTCGGTGCCCGAGGGACGCGCCGCGAACCACGCGTTGGCGGTGCAGACCTTCAGCCCGCCGATCGCCGCGCCGTTCCCCGGCGCGGTCGTCAGCACCTCGGTGATCGACTCGCCGGCCAGGGAGTCGGCGGTGACCTGGTCGGCGGAGAGCTTCGACAGCACCGCCTTCTCCTCGCGGGTGGCCGGCGCGTCCACCCGCGCGTACGCCGGATTGCCGAAGCCGGCGACCAGGTCGCCGTACAGCATGCTGGGCGAGCGGCCGGTGACGGCGAGCATCTCGGCGGCGAGCAGGGCCATGATGATGCCGTCCTTGTCGGTCGTCCACACCGAGCCGTCCCGGCGGAGGAACGACGCGCCCGCGCTCTCCTCGCCGCCGAAGCCCAGGGAGCCGTCGAGCAGCCCGGGGACGAACCATTTGAACCCGACCGGGACCTCGACCAGCCGCCGGTTCAGGTCGGCCGCCACCCGGTCGATCATGCTGCTGCTGACCAGCGTCTTGCCGACCCCGGCCGCCGCCTGCCAGCCGGGCCGGTGGCCGTACAGGTAGGAGATCGCGGCGGCCAGGAAGTGGTTGGGGTTCATCAGCCCGGCGTCGGGGGTCACGATGCCGTGCCGGTCGGCGTCGGCGTCGTTGCCGGTGGACACGTCGTACGCGCCCCGGTTCGCGATCAGGGACGCCATCGCGTGCGGCGACGAGCAGTCCATCCGGATCTTGCCGTCCCAGTCGAGCGTCATGAACCGCCAGGTCGGGTCGACCAGCGGGTTCACCACGGTCAGGTCCAGCCGGTGCCGCTCGGCGATCTCTCCCCAGTAGGCCACGGACGCGCCGCCGAGCGGGTCGGCGCCGATCCGCACGCCCGCGTTCCTGATCGCGTCCAGGTCGAGCACGGAGCCGAGGTCGTCCACGTACGCGGACAGGAAGTCGTACCGGCCGGTCGTCTCGGCGGCCAGGGCCCGCGCGTACGGCACGCGCCTGACCTCCTTCAGCCCGCTCGCGATCAGCGCGTTGGCCCGGTCCTGGATCCACCCGGTGGCGTCGGTGTCGGCCGGGCCGCCGTTCGGCGGGTTGTACTTGAAGCCGCCATCGGCCGGCGGGTTGTGCGACGGCGTCACCACGACGCCGTCCGCCAGGCCGGACGTGCGGCCGCGGTTGTGGGTCAAGATGGCGTGCGAGACGGCCGGGGTCGGCGTGTAGCCGTCCCTGCTGTCGATCAGCACGGTCACGCCGTTGGCGGCGAACACCTCAAGCGCGGACACCCGGGCGGGCTCGGACAGGGCGTGCGTGTCGGCGCCCAGGAACAGCGGCCCGTCCACGCCCTTCATCGCCCTGAACTCGCAGATCGCCTGACTGGTGGCGAGGATGTGGTCCTCGTTGAACGCCGTGTTCAGCGCCGAACCGCGGTGCCCCGACGTCCCGAAGGCCACCCGCTGCCCCACCTGCTCGGGGTCCGGGCGCAGCGCGTAGTACGCGGTGACGAGACGGGCCACGTCGACGAGATCGGACGGCCGGGCGGGCAGTCCCGCACGCTCATGGGCCATGGGCTTCTCACGCTCCTTCAATGTCGGCCCGCTCGGGCCGGCACACCGGCCTTCACGCGGGCCGCCACGCTGGCCCGCGTGTTGGCCGGTCACTACAGAACACTCACAAGACCTACAGATCAGTCTGCCGCATCGCCACCGGCGGCCCGATGCCCGAGCCTCACCTTGTGGACGAGCCGCTCGCGACGGCGTCCCCGGTGTTCGCACCGCGCCCGTCCCGATGCGGGACGGCCCCGGCCGGCGAAGATCGGCAGGCTTTCGAACATACAGCGGACACCCGGTCCGGGACGATCCTCAAGGTGTGCGCCGATGGGCCTCGTGCGTGACAACGTGGAAGCACCCGCCCGGCCGTAAGGCACCGAGTTCGGTGTCCTCGCGCCATCCAGGGAGGCGGCCGGGGCTCCTCGCATCGGCGTACCTGTAATCCGGCCGACAGGCCCGCGCGCAGGTAGTCGCCGATCGAGTGGCGGTATCTCGCGAGCCGTCCACGCCGAGGACCCGGTGGCCGCGCTTGGCCAGCAACGTCGCGACTCGGCCGGTGCCGCAGGCGGCGTCCAGGGCGACGCCCACCGGAATCTCGTCGAGGATCCGCTCGACGACGAGACCCGCCTCGCCTATTCCATCGAATAGACCCGCCCTGCGCCGCTCACCGGACCCCAGTCGCGTATCTGGACAGCCTGCGCAATATGCAGATTCGCATCCACAAAAGTGGATTCTTCACAAGATATTCGACAATGGGTAAGATCATCCTCCTGCCCGGTCGCGCTGATCATCCGGGCCGATTTTCCATGCTGACGGGGCCCGTGAAGGACGCCCCACGACTGGACAGGGAGATCGATTATGAGGCGCGCACTGGTCGCGTTAGGTGTCGGCTTAGGTCTGCTGGGATCCACCGTCGTTGCCGCGCCGGCTCAGGCCGCGAGCCCGGTGAGGACCTCTCTGGCCTCGACCGCGTCGTCCGCTCAGGAGGCAGCGACGTTTTGGCTCGCCGATGGGGGCGCCAACCTGAAGAACGCCACGCCCTACGCCGTGCAGACCGTGGTTCACGGAGAGCGCGTGTCCACTCCCATCGTCCCGGACGGCGAGCCCGGCCAGGTCCCTCCTCTGCCAAGCCAGGTCCCGCCTGACGGGGAAACGCCCACAACCTGGGGAAAGGTGTTCTTCATCGGCGCTGACGGTCAGCCGCATTGGTGTACGGGCACCGCCATGACCTCGTCCTTCCACAACGTCGTCGCCACAGCAGGTCACTGCGTATACGACACCCAGAGCAGTGCCGTCACTCTGGACAAATGGGTCTTCGTTCCGGGTTACTCGGAGGGCGCGACCCCATGGAGCCTGTACGTCGGAAAGTATGCCTTCGTCCACGACGACTTCGACGCGTACACCGATTACGACCGCGATTTCGCCTTCGTGAATGTATACAAGGGCGTCATCTCGTCATCCACCGGCGCACTGACCAGCATCGGGAACCTGGTCGACAACGTCGGCGGGCAGGGCTTCGCCTACAACCGGACGACGGGCTCATCCACCGACGTCTTCGGCTACCCGGCCGGCCCCAACCCGGACGGAACGCAGCCGCCCTACACAGGTCAGGTCCTCGAACGGTCTACCGGGCCGACATTCGCCATGACACTCTCCGACCTCCCCGCCGACCGGTTCATCGGCGTCGACTCGCCCTTCCCCGGTGAAGGATCCCTCGGCTCCTCATGGTTGCTCGACTACGGCGACAGCGAGAACGGCGCGGGTTATCTCAACGGCATCACCATCGGCGTTTCCGACACCGACGGCGACAACCGCTACGACACCAGCGTCTCGCCGTACTTCGACAGCGAGGTGTACGCGGTCTACCGCGCGACCTTCGGGTACTGGACCGGCCCCATCGTATAGACGGCCGCCGGGCACGGCCGGGTTCGCATACCGATCGGCCGCGGCCAGTACGGCTCACCCATGGACCGGGGCCGGCCGAGGATTGAGGCCACACGCACGATGGCATCCCGTCGCCTGACTGCCGTTCTAGCGGTCGTCGCAGCACCCCAGCTTGGGGAGCGCGATGGAGTTCGAGATCCGCGGGATCCAAACCCTCAGGGGCGGAAAAGAAGGGGGCGCCCGCCGGGTCAGACGACCGGCCGCGCCCCCTTCTGGCGCCTTGGCAGCCTGCGCCCGACCTGGCCGGCGCGGTTCTCAGCACTGCGGCTCAACGGGGCAATGTCGCACCCGATGGCGACGCGCTGACATGGCGATGGCAATTCTGATCTCGGCGGTAATCGAGTTGCGCGGCGCGGACTGAGCCGTAATGATCCGGCCCGTGCTTGCCGACCTGTGGCCCCAATACGGACTGACCATCTTCACCCCACGACTTGAACTCCGCCTGCCGCGCGGGGAAGAGCTGGCGGCACTCGCAGATCTCGCAGCCAAGGGCGTGCACCGGGCAGACGAGCGCCCGTTCTTGACTCCATGGACCGAAGGCGGTCCCGAGGATCGAGCACGGTCTGTGCTCCAGGGACACTGGAGCCAGCTCGCAGAATGGGACGTGGCAGCGTGGCAGCTCGGACTCGGGGTCTTCCACAGCGGCCAACCTCTTGGCGCGGTCACGCTTCGAGCACGCGATTTCCCAGTCGTTCGGGAGGTCACAACGTCCTCGTGGCTGGGCATCGAACACCACGGCAAGGGCTACGGAACCGAGGCTCGGACCGGCCTGCTCACCCTGGCCTTCGATCACCTCGGCGCGCGTGCCGCACGCACCGAAGTGTTCCAGGACAACCACGCCTCTCAGCGCGTGTCCCGCAAGCTCGGCTACGAGCACGACGGCGTCTCGGTTGACGCCCGCGGTGACGAGGCCGTCGTATCCGACCGTCTACGGCTCACCAGACAGAAGTGGACTCAGCAGAACCGGCCCCCGGTAAGGGTTGACGGGATGGCAGCCTGCCGCCCGATGTTCGGCCTCTGACACATCCGCTCATGCCAGCGCGGCGCGGACGGCCGCCATCGAGGACCGGGGCTCGATCTGGAACAGTCACCGGAGGCGGGGGCCGCATCCGTCCGCTGCCGGTTGCGTGGTCATTTGCGGGTGGCGGCGATCAGGCGGCCGGCGCCCTGATGGAGCAGGTCGGCGGCCACGCGGGAGCCGAGGGCGGCCGGGTCGTCGGCCCCGCCCCAGGCGTGCGAGCGGACGAACTGCGAGCCGTCGCGGTTGAACACCATGCCGAACAGCGAGAGCGCACCGTCGGCCGTGGTGGAGGCGTATCCGGCGATGGGGCTGTTGCAGTGGCCGCGGAGCAGGTGCAGCATCGTCCGCTCGGCCAGGATGTGCCGCGCGGTCGCGTCGTCGTTGAGTTCGTCCAGCAGCCGCATGACGGCTGTGTCCGCCTGGCGGGCCTGGACGCCGATGACCCCGGCGCCGACCGCGGGCACCATGGAGACGACACCGGCGTCGGAGGGGTGGAACTTCACGGGCAGGACCTCGTGGTGATGCCGGCCGAGGATGCCGAGTCGCTTCAGGCCGGCGCGGGCGAGGATCAGTGCGGCGTAGCGGCTGTCGTTCTCTTCGAGCTTGGCCAGGCGGGTGTCGATGTTGCCGCGGATGCGTTCGGTGCGTAGATCGGGCCGGTACATGGCGAGCTGGGCGCGACGGCGTACCGAGCTGGTGCCGATCAGGGATCCTGCGGGTATCTCGGCGAGCGGGGTGCCGTCACGGGTCACGACGATGTCGTGGACGTCGTCGCGGGGCAGGTAGGCGCCGAAGGAGGTGCCTTCGGCGAGGGGGACGTCTCCGGGGACGTCCTTCATGCAGTGGACGGCCACGTCGATCTGGCCGGACACGAGTGCGCGGTCGATCTCCTTGCTGAACGCGCCTTTGCCGCCGAGTTCGGCGAGGTCACCGGGCCACAGGTCGGCGCTGACCTGGGTGGGCACGATCACCGCCTGGATGCCCGGCACGTGCGTGC
The DNA here is from genome assembly GCF_001528665.1 of Microtetraspora malaysiensis. Lineage (GTDB taxonomy): Bacteria > Actinomycetota > Actinomycetes > Streptosporangiales > Streptosporangiaceae > Microtetraspora_A > Microtetraspora_A malaysiensis. Next base: position 121,445 of record NZ_BBYJ01000011.1, on the reverse strand, counting down.
CGATCAGCGTGGCCACGTGCTCGGCCTGGACCCGGGCCAGGGCGGACGTGCGGGTGCCGATGCGCAACGGACTCTCCGCGAATCGGGAGAGCAGCACATCGGGCGGGCCATCGGTCATGGGTGAGGTCGCTTTCCCAGTCGTTTCCGGTGACGGTCGGTCGCCATGTAGCGAACTGTCACTACGGAACGTAGTCCGCTCGCCGTGACGGCGGCGGCACGGCGAGCGGACTACTTGGAAGGCGGCCTCCGGTTTGCGCCTCCCCATGGAGGCCGCTGAGCGGGGCTTACGAACCGATAGCTTGGACGGCCTATTTGATCTTGGTGATGCCGTGGAGGCTGAACAGGCCGGCCCCCGCGGCAGGGCCGCGCACACAGTCGAGCGCCCCGCACCCTGGCGAAGGGTGGCGGGGCGCTCTGGTGTAGATCAGCAGGCCGGCTCCTCTACGAGCCGGCAAGTGAGACCGACTAGTTCAGCCCTGCGTCCCCGATGAACCCGTTGAACGGGGCCTGGGCCGGGAAGTCGAAGCCCCGGTCCTCCCTGACCTCCCTGACCTCGCGCTCCCGCCGCACCTCCGGCTGGCGGATCCGGATGTTGTTGATGACGTTCTGGCGCTGACGCTGCTGCTGGCGCTGGTCGCCGCGCTGCCGCTGGTGGTTGCGGTTGTGGTTGCGGTTGTGGTTGCGGTTGCGGCTGCTCTCCCATCTGGGGAAGCTGACCGACGGCGTCACGGTGACCGGCTTCGTCACCGTGACCGGCTTCGCCACCGTTACGTGCTTCACCACCGGGGCCGGCGGGGGGATGTAGCCGCCGGCCTGGACGATGGCGGCGCTCGCCGCAGTGACGGTGGTAGCGGCGCCCAGCGCGACCGCCCCACCGGTCAACGCGGCGCCCACGGCGAGCAGCCCGACGAGACTCTTGAACTTGGACATAGCGATTCTCCCCCGAAAAGGAATCGATTCCTCTAGACGCTCGAGCATCTCCGCCATCCATGCCGAAGATTGCCCCGGATAACCCTCGATGGGGCTATTTCCGCATCGTGTGGATCTCCGGCGCCGTGAGACGACAAACACCGCCATTCCGTTCTTAGGCAGCTCTTGTCGTGTTTATTGATCAGCGGTGGCCCGGATCGCGGTCTGATCGTGATCTGGCTGGAAGGCGCGCAGCGAGAGTCCGCGTGACGGGGCTTCTTACCGGCCCGGTAAGCCTTGGCCGCGCCTCGGCCCGCCCGCCCCGCCGCCGGACGTTCGTCCGATCAGACGATTCCGGGCCGACCGGGAATGTGCCGCCACGACCCGCCACCCGATCGAAGCTGGAAACCAGCGGCCTTGTTTACCCACCGGACGCACCGGGTAGCCTCACCGGCGATATCGCGCTCCTTGATCCGCCTGCCGGCAACCCACCGCTCTCCAGCGGGCGTGACCCCGAACTGACGGCGCCATCCAGGAGGCCGCGTTGACGGACGCCTTCCAGCTCCCCGTGTTCTATATGCCGTTCCGGGCCAGGGTGAATCCGCACCTGGAGGCCGTCCGCCCGCGCGTTCGCGCCTGGGCATGCGCTGTGGGGCTGCTTGAGCCGCTGGGCACCGACTCACACCACGGCGGCTGGAGTGCGGAGACCTTCGACCGGGCGGACTTCACCCGGTTCACCGCCTGGACCTATCCCCATGCCTGTGCCGAGGGGCTGGAGCTGTTGTCTGGCTGGCACAGCCTCATCTGGTGCCTGGACGACGTCTTCAACGCCGGGTGTGAAGCTCTCGGCAACCGGGAGCAGATCCTGCGACGTATCGAGCGGCTGATGGCATTCATGCCGATCATGACACCCGGCTTGGTGCCACCCCCCGAGCATCCCGTGGAACGTGCGCTGGCCGACCTGTGGCGCCGCACGGCGCCCTCGGCGTCGATTCCGTGGCGCCTGCTGTACACCAGGTCCGTACGGCAGTTCCTGGAGGCATCGCTGTGGGAGACAGATAACCTCGAACGCCACCGGTCTCCCGACCTCATCGAGCAGACCGAGATGCGCCGCGACTACGGGGCGGCCGGGTGCAGCGCACTACTGATGGAGCACTCACTCGGTTGGGAGATCCCCGATGACATCCGGGGCACCCGGCCGTTCACTGTGCTGATCGACTCATTCCGGGACACGGTCGATCTGCACAACGACATCGTGTCCTATCCCAAGGAGGTCCGCGAGGGCGTCGCGAGGAACAACATCGTGCACGTGGCCCAGGAACTTCTCGGTGTCTCCCTCAACGATGCGGTCTCCTTCGTCGACCGCATCCTGACGGGCCGGGTCAGGACACTCGAAGCGAATGTCGAGACTGACCTCCCGCAAGCGCTGCATGATCTGCATGCGGATCCTGAGACTCAGCGTGCCGTCCTGCGGCATGCCCAGGCCATCCAGGGCTGGGCTGCCGGCTCGTACCGCTGGCACAGGGACACCGATCGGTACCGGCCCGCCGCCGGCTCGCACGGCCAGGATTCCGCGCGGGACCTCACGATCCCTTCGAGCCTGCTGTCCACGTGGGAACGGGACGCGTTTCTCCGCGATTTCGGGAGCCGCCCGGAAGCACGGGCTTGATGGCGTCGCCGCCGGCGGGACGAGCTCGCGCTGGGCCAGCCCGCGAAGTTTTCGGCGTAGGCGATGGTGCGGGGCCTTACGCATGGTCAGGGTCAAGCAGACGCCGGCCCGCCTCCCCCGGCAAGGGAGACGGGCCGGTTCTCTCGGCGTGAGCCTTCTCGGCACACCGGGTGATCCCGGAGGATCCCCGAAAGACGTCCCTACAGGTCCTGGGCTACTTCGCGGCGCCCAGCGTCTCGATCGCGCCGATCATCAGGTCCCAGAAGCGGTCGCGGTCGAGGACCAGGCCCACGTTCGCGTTGGGCTCCCAGTCCATCCGGCCGTGCAGATCGGCGACCGTGGCGCCCCGGGTGTACTTGCCCTCGACCTCGATCCGCAGCCCCACCCGCGCGTACGTCATGACCTGCGGGTCGATCAGGTACGCGATGGTGATCGGGTCGTGCAGCGGCGGCGCCTCGAAGCCCCACGCCTGGTGGTAGCTCGACCCGAAGAAGGTGAGCAGTTCCACGCAGACGCGGGCCAGCGGGGTGCCGAGCGTGGAGATGCGGTCGAGCACGTCGGTGGTGACCAGCGCCTGGTGGCTGACGTTGAGCCCCACCCACGTGGTCGGGACACCGCTGCCGAGGACCTCGGCGGCGGCCTCCGGGTCGGTGACGATGTTGAACTCGGCGTACGGGGTGTGGTTGCCCCGCTCGGTCGAGCCACCCATGATCACGATCTCGCGGATCCGCTCCCGGTCCTCGGGGTGGCGCCGCAGCAGGGTCGCGATGTTGGTCAGCGGCCCGATCGCCACGATCGTGACGGGCTCGTCCGCCGCCGCGAGCGTGTCGTGGATGAGCGCGACGCCGTGCCGCGGGTCGAGGGGCACGTCCGGCTCGCCGAACGCCGGGCCGTCCAGCCCGCTCTCCCCGTGCACGTAGTCGCCGATCTCCAGGGTCCCGGTCAGCGGCCGGTCGCAGCCGGCCGCGACGGGCACCCCGGTGACCCCCGCCAGGCTGAGCATCCGCCGGGCGTTGAGCGCCGTCTTCTCGACGGTCTGGTTGCCCGCGACGGTGGACACCGCGCGCAGGTCGATCGCCGGATTCGCCACCGCGAGCAGAATGGCCATGGCGTCGTCATGGCCGGGGTCGCAGTCCAGGATCACCGGGATGGGCACGTCAGATCTCCTTGGCCAGCCACCGTACGGCGCGGGTGAACAGGGTGGCATACCCGTCCCACGCCATGAACTCGTCCGGGCACCAGTGCGGCGCGATGTCCGACGCCCAGGCGAGCGTACGGCCGGCCCCGGCCTCGCGTACGGCGAGCAGCGGGTCGCCGCCGACCGTGGCGAGGAGGGTCGCGTCCTCCGGCACCTCGAACCGGTTGTACCCGAGCAGCGCGGGCCATTCCGCGGGAAGGCCGGCGGTGATCGGGTGCGAGCCGTCGGCGAGGGCGCCGGGCACGCCCTGCGGCGTCTCCACCCGGTCGTCGAACCGGGAGATCCGGGCGGGCAGCACCCGCTCGACGGCGGTGCCGCTGTAGGCGGCCTTGGCCTCGAAGCCCTGGAAGCTCAGGTAGCCGCCCGCCATCGCGAGGCCGCCGCCCTGCTCAACCCACTCCGCCAGCAGCTCGATCCGGTTGACGGTCTTGCCGCAGGCCAGCCAGGTGTCGGGGTGCAGCAGGATGCTGTTGGCGCCGATGTCGGAGAGCACGATGACGTCGTACGCGGACAGGGCGTCGAGCGTCCCGGGGAACAGCTTGGGCACGTCGTGCGCGGGAAGGTGGTCGACCTCCACGCCGTCGGCGACCAGGACGTCCCGCAGCGGCTCGAAACCGGTGTGGTAGGTGGTCGAGGTGAACGCGTCGAAGCCCTTGTAATGGGTCGAAACGCTCACCCACGATTCGCCGGCGACAAGCACGCGGGTCATGAGGATGTCTCCTTAGAGGGTGTCGATGGTGTCGGAAGTGTGGCGGTTCCCTGGCGCCGCGAAGGCCAGGAAGAGGTCGCGCGGGTTGTCCACGAGCATCCGCGTGGTGTCCGCGGGGGTCAGCCCGTGCCGGTGCAACCGCGGCACGAAGTGGGTCAGGATGTGCGCGTAACCGGTGCCGCCGTAGCGGACCAGCATGGTCTTGAGGAACACGTCCTGGGACAGCAGCACCCGGTGGCCCAGCCCGGCGCGGTGCAGCCACGCGACCGCGGCGGCGTTGTCCTCGTCGCACGGGGACTGGCCCTCGCCCGGGTAGAGGTAGTCCATGCCGCACATGTCGTACCCGAGGTAGGCGCCTCGGGTGGCGAGCGCGACCTGGTAGTCGCGGTCCCCTCCGCTGGGGTTGAGGTGCGACAGGACGGTGGCCTCGATCAGGCCGCCCTCCTCGGCGATGACGTCGAGCACGCGGTGGCCGTGCCGTACCCACCCGGGGAGGTGCACGGACAGCGGCACCCGCGTGCGGGCCTGCGCCCGCGCGGCGGCGCGCAGGACCTTCTCCTCCTCGGTGGTGAAGTCCGGGGAGACGCCGATCTCGCCGATGACGCCCGCGCGCACGCCGTCCACGCCCTCGGTGAGGTCGCGCTCGATCTCGGCGGCGATGTCCGCGACGCTCATGCCGCGGACCCGCTCGGGATGGGTGCGCTCCAAGTAGAAGCCGCAGCCCATCACGATGTTGAGACCGGTGGCGCGGGCGATCGCGGCCAGCTCGGCCGGGGCGCGGCCGAGGCCCTCCGGGGTGACCTCGAGGACGCTGCGCCCGCCGCGCGCGGCGAACCGCGCCACCTCCTCGATCGCGACGTCGGTGTCGTCCAGGGAGACGTTGTCGCGGGAGAGGTACGGGTCGTTACGCAGCCGGCCGAGGAACTCCATCCGCACCGGCGCGCGGGCGATCAGCTCGCCCTCGGCGTCGCCGTCGGGCGCCGGGTGCCAGGCCAGATCGCCGTCGTTGCGCAGGTGCTCGTGGCAGAGCGTGACGCCGAGCTCCTCGACGGGCACCGGGCCGAGCACCGTGGTCACGGTGACGCCGGTGCCTCGCGCCCCCGTGGTCATTTGCGCACCGCGCCGAATCTGGCCCAGACCTTGCTGTTGGCGAAGATGGCCAGCAGCAGGATCGCGCCCTGCACGATCTGGACGTAGAACGGCGAGACATGCAGCAGCACGAGGCCGTTGGCGATGACACCGAGGGTGAGCGCGCCCAGCATGGTGCCGAGCATGCTGCCCCGGCCGCCGAAGAGGCTGGTGCCGCCGAGCACCACGGCCGTGATCACTTCGAGCTCGAAGCCGCTCCCCGCGTTCGAGGAGCCGGAGCTGAGCCGGGTGGCGATCAGCACGCCGGCCAGGGCCGCGGCCAGGCCGGTCAGCACGTAGACGGCCAGCCCGACCTTGCGGGTGTTCACGCCGGTACGGCGCAGCGACTCGCCGTTGGAGCCCAAGCCGATCACGTACCGGCCGAACGGCGTACGGGTCAGGGTGATCCAGCCGACCGCCGCGACCACGACGGCGAGGATGACCGGCACCGGGATCCCGGCGACGCGTCCCTGCCCGAGCTGGACGATCCACAGGTCGCCGTCGATCGGGGTGGAGTACCCCTCGGTGGCGCGCAGCGCGGTGCCGCGCATGATCGACAGCATGGCCAGGGTGACGATGAACGGCGGGATGTTCTGGTACGACGAGAACCAGCCGTTGATGAACCCGATCAGCGCGCCGAGCGCGAGGATGGCGACGAGCGCCAGCGTCGGGTCCCAGCCGTGCTGCAGCACGATCGCCAGCAGCGACCCCGTCAGCGCGACCGTGGATCCGACCGACAGGTCGATTCCGGACGTGCTGATCACGAACGTCATCGCGATGGCGACGATCAGCGTCGGCGAGATCTGCCGCAGCAGGTTGAGCAGGTTGCCGGTCGTCGCGAACCGGTCCGCCGAGAACGCGAAGAAGATCAGCAGGAGGACCAGGACGACGCCGATCGCGATCGTCTGCGCGTGCTTGCCGATGTGAGCGTTGGCGCGGGCCGCGCGCGTGGTCACGACTCGTTCGCTGACGACGGGTGGCTTGCCTGCGGTGGTGGTCGGCTCGCTCGTGGTCACCGTCGCGCTCCCTCGGTCGTGTCGTTCCCCTTCCGCCCGTCGGCCTTTCCGGCGTCGCTCTTGCCGGAGTCGATCTGGTCGTGGGCGACGATCTCGGAGACGAGCCGCTCCAGGCTGGTGGCCCGGGCGTCGAGGTCGGCCCGCAGGGTGCCCTCGTACATCACGCAGAGCCGGTCGCAGACCCGGAACAGATCCTGCAGGCGGTGCGTGATCAGGATGACCGAGACGCCCTGCGCGGAGACCGTCTTGATCAGTTCGAGCACGGTCTCGACCTCGGCGACGGCCAGCGCCGCCGTGGGCTCGTCGAGGATGAGCAGCTTGGGGCCGAAGGTCACCGCGCGGGCGATGGCCACGGCCTGGCGCTGCCCTCCGGACAGGCCGCCCACCGGGATGTCGGTGAGCGGGATCCGGATGTTCAGCGCGTCCAGGTGCTGACGGGCGTCCCTGTGCATCCGCGCGACGTCGAGCAGCAGGCCGCCGGCCTTGCGGGGCTCGCGGCCGAGGAACAGGTTGCCGGCCACGTCGATGTCGTCGCAGAGGGCGAGGTCCTGGTACACCATCTCGATGCCCAGCTCGCGCGCGTCGCGCGGCGTGGCGAACGAGACCGTCTGCCCGTCGAAGACGATCTCGCCGGAGTCCGGCACGACCGCGCCCGCGAGCACCTTCATCAGGGTGGACTTTCCGGCGGCGTTGTCGCCGACGAGCCCGATCACCTCACCCGGGCCGACGCGCAGCGTCACGCCGCGAAGCGCGTCGACCATTCCGTAGCGCTTGCGGATGTCGCGCATGACCACCCGGTCGACGGTGCGCTCGGCGGCGCCGTCCGCTGGGGCCACGGGTCTCACCTCCTCTGCTTTCCGTCCGGTCGCCGGTGCCGTGTCGTCGCTCACTTGAAGGTGGCCCGGTACTGGTCGACGTTGTCCTTGGTCACGATCGTCACCGGCACGTCGATCGTCTTCTTGGCCTGGGCGCCGCCGACCAGGGCCTTGGCCTCCTTGACCGCCTCGTAGCCCTCGGTCTTCGGGTCCTGCTGGACGACACCGGCGACGAACCCGGCGTCGATGCCGCTGATCGCCTCCTTGGTGAGGTCCCAGCCGAAGACCTTGACCCGGTCGGCCGCGTTCTGCGACTTGACCGCGGCCACGGTGCCGAGGAGGGCCGGCTCGCCGGTGGCGTAGACGACGTTCATGTCGGAACGGGAGGTGAGCAGGTTCTCGGCGGCCGTCATGGCGGCCTCCTGCTTGTTCTGGCCGTCCACCGTCTGCACGATCTTCGCGCCCGCGCCCTCGACCGTCTTGACGAAGTCGTCCTTGCGGATGTTCTGGATGAACGAGTTGAGCGCGCCGACGACGCCGATCTTGGGCTCGGAGAGGTTCTGCGCCTTGGCCCAGTCGTTGACGAACGCGCCGGCCTTCTGGGCGGCGTCCGCGTTGTCCACGCCGACCTGGGTGTCGACGGACGGGGAGTCCACGATGGCGTCCACCGCGACGACCTTCAGCCCGGCATCCTTGGCGATCTTGACGGCGGGCTTGATGCCCTCGACGTCGATGGCGACCACGACGACGGCGTCGAACTGCTGCTGGACGAAGTTGTCGATCGCCTCGTTCTGCTTGGCGGGGTCGTCGTTGGCGTTGAAGATCGTCAGATCGACGCCCGCCTCCTTCGCCGCCTGCTCGGCGCCGGCGTTCATCTCGTTGAAGAAGATCGCCTGCTGGTTGATCTGGACGAGGCCGACCTTCGGCTTGTCACCGCCGCCGGAGGCCGCGGAGCCGGAGTCGTCCGTGCCACCGCACGCGGCGGCCAGCAGGCCGGTCGCGAGGATTGCGGTCGCCGTGGTGATGCGGGTGAGTCGAATGGATCGTGCCATCAGACAGCCTTTCGGGGGCCGCTCCAGTGGAGCCGCAGGTGAAAGTGTGGGGAGTGTGGTAATCGATTACCAATTTCTGGGATGCTAGCGAGCAGCACAAACGGGCGTCAAGGTGACGTAAGCCCCACGACGATCTATCGTTCTGCTGAACTCATCAGTGATGATGATCACAGATCGACAACAAGCCGTCCGTCCCCGACAGGACAGGGAAATCGATTACACAATGATGGCACCATGGGCGTGACAATCCACGACGTGGCCAGGGCGGCCGGCGTCTCCGTGGCCTCGGCCTCCCGCGCCCTCTCGGGGCGACGCAAGGTCACCCCCGAGATCGCCGAGCGGGTGTCCCGCGCCGCCGCCGAGCTGGGATACCAGCCGAACGCGGTCGCCAAGGCGCTGCGTGACCGGACCACGGGCACGATCGGCATGATCGTCCCTGGCATCGGCAACCCGTTCTTCACCACGATCGTCGAGGCGGTCGAGCACCAGCTCCAGGAGACCGGGCGCGATTTGCTCCTGTGCGCGTCGCAGTACCGGCCGGACGTCGAGGCCAGGCGGCTCGAGACGCTGCTCGCCCGGCGGGTGGACGGCCTGATCATCAGCCCGTGTGACATCGAGGCCAGCGTACCCGCGGTGCTGAACGCCGCCCGGCGCGTCCCGCTGGTCCAGGTCGACCGGCACATCGAGGGCGGCGGAGCCGACTGGGTGGGCGTGGACGACGACTCCGCCCTGGCCCAGGCGGTCGAGCACGTGGCCGCGGGCGGCGCGCGGTCGGTCACGTTCGTGGGCAGCCGCCTGATGAACTCCTCGGCCAGATCCCGCCTGTCCGGCTTCGAGCGGGCCGCCGCCCGGGCCGGGGTGAACGCCACGGCGCCGCTGCTCGGCGAGTTCACTCTCGAATGGGGCATCGAGGCGGGCCGCCTGCTGCTGCTCGACGGCGCGACCATGCCCGACGCCGTCGTGTGCGGCAACGACGAAATCGCCGTGGGGCTGGTGCGCGCGCTCCGGGCGGGCGGCGTCCGGGTGCCCGACGACATGTCGGTCGTCGGCTTCGACGACGTCGGCCACGCCACGATGTGCGACCCCCCGCTCACCACCGTCCGGCAGCCGGTCGAGGAGATGGCGGCCGAGGCGGTGCGCCTGCTCGGGCAGGTCCGGGTGAGCGACCCGAGGCCCGCCCAGCGCATCGCGATCGCCCCGCGGCTCGTCGTACGGGAGACCAGCCGACCGGTGGCCGCCGGCGGCGCGAACGGAACGGAAATGGGGAGGGGAACCGCGTGAACGAGGCGGTGGAGCTGGCCCGCGACCTGATCAGGATCGACTCGGTCGGCGGCGGCGAGGCGGCGGTCGCCGAGCCGCTCGCCCGGCGGCTGTCGGCGGCGGGCTTCGACGTGCGGGAGCATCGGTACGCGCCGGGACGCACCGGACTGGTGGCCCGCTGGGGGGCCGGCGTCCCGGTCGTCCTGACCGGGCACCTGGACACGGTGCCGCTGGGCGGCCAGGCGTGGGCGCATGACCCGCACGCCGCCGAGGTGGACGGCGACCGCCTCTACGGGCGCGGTTCCAGCGACATGAAGGCCGGGGTGGCCGCGCTCGTCGTCGCCGCCGAACGGCACGTGCGCGGCTCGGGCCCGCGGGCGGCCCTGGAGGTCGTCCTCACCGCCGGCGAGGAGACCGGGTGCGAGGGCGCGATCGACATGATCGCCACCGGGATGGTGGGCGAGGCGCGGGCGATGCTGGTGGCCGAGCCGACCGCCAACCGGGCGCTGCTCGGGCACAAGGGCGCGCTGTGGCTCAAGGCGGTCGCCCGCGGGCGCACCGCGCACGGCTCGATGCCGCATCTGGGGGACAATGCGATCTACAAGCTGGCCCGCGCGATCGGCGCGGTGGAGCGGTTCGACCCCGGCGTGCCCGCCCACCCGTGGCTGGGCGCCCCCACCGCCAACGTCGGCACGGTACGCGGCGGGATCAACGTGAACTCCGTCCCCGACCTGGCCGAGGCGACCGTGGACCTGCGCACCGTCGCCGGCCAGGACCACGCCGAGCTGCGCGAGCGGCTGGGGCGCGCCCTCGGCGAGGAGACCTCCCTCGAGGTGCTGACCGACCTGCCCGCCGTGTGGACCGACCCGGACGACGCCTTCGTCCAGGCGCTGCTCGCGGCGGGGGCCACGCCGCCGGGCGACCGGCCCGCGGCCAGCTACTTCACCGACGCGTCCGTCCTGGTCGCCGCCGGTGGCGGAACGCCGGCCGTGATCTGCGGTCCCGGGGAGCCCGAGCAGGCCCACGTCACCGACGAGTACTGCGTGATCTCGCGCATCGAGGAGGCCGTCGAGATCTACACCGGAGCTCTGGCCCGGCTCGCCCCCTGACGCCGTCCGCCATGCGGCGGGGTCCGGGAACGGTGATCGGCCGCCCAAGCCTGTCACCTGTACGGCACGGCTCCGGCGGAATCGCCCGGACGGGTGTTACAAAGGCGGGATCTTCTGTCCGCCGCGCGCGAGCGTGGTATCCGCGTGCCTCCCCCGCGCCGGTTCCGGCGGAGGACGGTGAGGCCGGCGGCCGGGCGGACTGTGGGAGGCGAGATTGGGCGAGGTGCTGGTGCTCGCCGCTCGGGGGCTCTGCGGCGGCCTCTTCGTCATGGCGTTCGCGCTGATCGGAGAGCTGGTCATGCCCAAGCAGTTCGCCGGGATCTTCTCCGCCGCCCCGTCCATCGCGCTCGCCGGCATGACCATCACGATGGCGGTCAATGGAGCCGTGCCGGTCGCGGAGTCCGCCCTCGGGATGATCGCCGGTGCGATCGCGCTGGTGGCCTACTGCGCCTCGGCCGTCCCGCTGGTCACGCGTCTGGGCGCGACGGTCGGCACCGTGGCCGCACTCGCTGCCTGGGCCGCCACGGCCACCGTCTGCCGAGTGCTGCTCACAGTGGTCGGATGAGCCCGTCGATGAAGATCCGCGTCGAGCCCGCACACCTGAAGAAGATCACCAAGCGTGAGATGGCGGTGCGGTTCGTCTTCGGCGCGGTGATCTCGGTGGCCGCCGCGCTGATCGGCCGCGCCTGGGGCGAGGTCACCGGCGGGGTCTTCCTGGCCTTCCCCGCCATCCTCGCGGCGACGCTCACGCTCATCCAGCATGAGGAGCACAACCGGAGGCCGGCTGCCCAGGACGCGCGCGGCGCGATACTCGGCGCGGCCGGCATGATCGTGTACGCCGCCTGCGTCTGGGTGCTCGCGACCCGGATCCCGACGCCGCTCGCCCTGCTCGCCGGGCTCGGCGCCTGGGCGGTCGTCTCCGCCGCCCTGTACTTCCTCGTCTGGGACGTCTTCCGTCGCGGACGCTCCGGATCCGGTCGCTGACCGTCTGTTCCGCCATGCCGGTCGTCGCCTTTCCCTCGGCGGCCCCGGCAGCGCCGAACCGCGCGAAAGCCCATCCGGCGGGACCGGCTGCGCGTGCCCGAGGGCTATCACTCGGCGGCCGGTCTCGTCAGAGCGGCGACGGCTTCCTCGACGGTGCCGCCGAGCCGGACCACCTCGGCGAGGTAGGCACGGGCGTGCTCCCTGATCAGCTCCTCCCGGGCCGGGCCGGGCTCGGGTTGCGACAGGACACGGGTGCCGCCGCCACGCTTTCCGGTGACGTATCCGCCCTGCTCAAGCTCCTTGTACGCCCGCGCCACCGTGCCGGTCGCCAGGCCGAGATCCGCGGCGAGCTGCCGGACCGGCGGCAGCCGGGCGCCCGCGCCCAGCACCCCGCACCGGATCAGCTGAGCGAGCTGTGCCCGGATCTGCTCGTACGGCGGCGAGGGACTGGTGACGTCGACCTCGATCATGACGTCCTGATCCGGGGGCGGGAGAACAGCTCAGCCAGGTACCAGACGGCCGAGGCGACGGCGATGAGGGCAACCCCCAGCACCGCGAACCCGGCGGGCCCGGCCCAGCCGGCGAGGTCGCTCTGCCGGAAGAGGGCACCGGCGGCGACGACGGCGACGCCGGCCAGCGGCAGGGCCACGCAGAGGCCGTAGGCCGCGGTGACGACCCGAGCGGAGTGGGCGCGCTGCGCGTCGTCCACCGCTCTGGCCGCCGCGTCGAGACCGGGGCGTCCGCGCTGGACGACCCGGTGGACGACCAGAGCGGAGAGCAGGAACGCCGCCGCCAGCACGGCCAGCATCGGCCACGCGTAGAACCAGCCGGGCCACGGACCCACCGCGCTGCGCACCGTGCCGTCGGCGCTGATCATCGCCAACGCCCGCCCGGGCCGGCCGAGATCGTCGTCGGCGGCGGCGACGGAGGTGACAGTCAGCAGCACGACGGCGATCAGCGACAGCACCGCGGCCAGCGGCGCGGAGAATGCGGGCAGGTAGTCACGGGCGCGTCTGATCTCCAGCGAGGCCCCCCGGACCGGACCGTGCGGTCGCGGCACGGTCAGCTCGCCGGCCAGCGTGCCGACCAGGAGCCCCACCCCCAGCACGGGAGCCGCCAGCATCGGCCCCCGGCCGAGGCCGTCCCAGGCGAACACGACCCAGGACGCCGCGACTCCGGCGGCGAGCCCGGCCAGCCGGGGCCACAGGAGCCGCCTCGACGTGGCGCGCAGCACGGCCGCGTCACCGCCGGCCGGGACGCGTACCACCCGGTTCAGCGACAGCAGCACCGCGAGAAGCACGGCGACGAGCACGAGAAGCGCCGTGAGGGGAAGGACGAGCACAGCCGCCATGCCTACTCCTTTGTATCAATCCGTTGACACAAAGACTGCCCCAATCGGCGGCTTGTTGCAACTCGCTGATACAAATCCGCCGCCCGGCGGCTCGCCGCACCCGCCCGGCCCGCGGCGGGCGTATCGGCCGGGATCGACATGGCGCTGACCCTGCTGGCCGAGGCCACCGATCCGGCGACCGCCCAGGCGGTGCAGTTGGCGATCGAGTACGACCCGCGGCCGCCGTGCCCCGGGGCGACCTCGCCGCCGTCCGGTCCCGGTGAGCGTCACTCCGTGCCGAACTGGAGATCCGATCCGGCGAGCTGCTCCTCCTCCGTCTCCTTCAGCCGCAGCGTCCGGTCTACGAGCTTGCCGATCAGGTACGTGACGACGAAGGTGTAGAACATCACCGCGAGGATCGCCAGGACCTGCCTGCCGAGCAGCGCTCCCCCACCGCCGTAGAACAGCCCGGCGCGACCGAGGAAGCCGGTCGAGAAGAAGCCGAGCGCGAGCAGGCCGACGATGCCGCCGACGCCGTGTACCCCGACCACGTCCAGCGTGTCGTCGTACCCGAGCACGAACTTCCACTGCACCGCGAACGAACAGAGCAGCGCGGCGAAGATCCCGATCGCGAAGGCGCCCTCAACGTTCACGTACGCGCATGAGGGCGTGATGGCGACCAGCCCGGCGACGGCACCGGTGCCCGAGCCGAGCTTGCTGAGCCGCCGCTTCCTGAACCACTCGACGGCCATCCAGGTGAGCATCCCCGAGCAGCCTGCGATGAACGTGTTCGCGAAGGCGTTGACCGCGACCTTGCCGTCCGCCAGCGCGGATCCGCCGTTGAAGCCGAACCAGCCGAACCACAGCAGGGCCAAACCGATCATGACCATCGGGATGTTGCTCGGTTCCGGCGGTTCCCTGCGGCGGTAGCGGATGCCCGGCCCCAGGGCGATCGCCAGCGCGAGCCCGGCCATGCCCGAGTTGAGCTCGACCACCAGCCCACCGGCGAAGTCGAGCGTCCCCATCTTGTTGATCCAGCCCGTACGGTCGAACACCCAGTGCGCGACCGGCGAGTAGACGAAGGTCGACCACAGCAGGGAGAAGACCATCCACGGCCCGACCCGGGTGCGTCCGGCGACCGAGCCGCTGATCAGCGCCACCGTGATGATCGCGAAGGTGAGCTGGAAGAGCGCGTAGGCGTACTTCGGGACCCTGCCGGTGAGATCTGACGGCAGGATGTTCGCGAAGCGGAAGTCGCCCCAGCCGATCAGCCCGAGCCCGCCCGCGTCCTTGCCGAACGCGAGGCCGTACCCGTAGCCGAACCAGATGATCGTCACGATGCTGATCGAGACGAAGCTCATGAAGACCATGCTGAAGACGTTCTTCGCGCGGACCATGCCGCCGTAGAAGAACGCCAGGCCGGGGGTCATCAGGAGCACCATCGCGGTGCTCACCAGCACCCAGGCGGAGTCGCCTGTGTTGAGTCCGACCGGCATCACGGAACCTCGCTTAGCGGAGCAGGATCACCTTCTGTTCCTTCCTCCCGCGCGGATCGGCGAGGCACGAGCAAAGCAAAGCCTTCCTCCGCAACTGGTCCCTTCATGGTCCCGGGCGCGTCCGGCCACTGCTGCGAGGAAATACAGCCTGCGAGAAAGCACGCACTCGCCACGGCATGTCCTCGTTCCCGGGGGGCCACTCTTTGACACCCGCGACCCCAACTCGGCTCGTCGAGGCCATGCGACGCCCGCCGTTGAGCGCGCTGCTTCCCGTGATCAGGGGCGTCGGACAGGTCGACTTCATGGCGAGTTACTGGGCCGGCATCCTTTTCATCGTCGCCCTGTTCGTCGGCGGCTGGCAGTACGGGATGTTCGGCCTGCTCGGTTCGGGGGTGGCCACGCTCACCGCGTACGTGTTCGGCGCCGCGTCCGACCGGGTCAGGCTCGGCCTCGAAGGCTTTCCCGGCACGCTCATCGGCGTGGCCTTCGTCCTGTACTTCGGGACGAGCTGGGTGACCATGCTGCTGACCATCGGCGGGTGCATCGGCGGGAGCGTGCTCACGTCGGCGATGAACAGCGTACTGACGCCGTACAGCCTGCCGACACTCACCGCGCCGTTCTGCGTGATCACCACGGTCATGCTGCTCGCCGCCTCCTCCTTCCGGCATGTGGCGCAGGGCAGGATCGGCCCGCCGCCGCCGTCGGCGACGCGCGGTGCCATCCCACTGTCCTGGAACGAGGTCTGGCAGGGCATGTTCCGGGGGATCGGTCAGGTCTTTTTCCAGGACAAGTGGTACGTCGGCCTCATCTTCCTGGTCGGGCTGCTGATGGCGAGCCGTGTCGCCGCGGCCGCCGCGGTCCTGTCCAGCCTGTTCGGCATGTTCGTCGCCTGGGCTCTGGGCGCACCTGCCGCCGACGTCGCCGCCGGCCTGTACGGCTACAACGCCGTCCTGACGGCGATGGCGCTCTGCGGCGTCTTCGTCGTCCTGTCACCGCTCGGCGTCCTGTTCGCGGTGATCGGCGCGGCCTCGGCCACGGCGCTGACCGCGGCCATCACCGACTTCTTCCTGCCGTTCGGCGGCCACACGCTCACCTGGCCGTTCGTCCTCGTCACCTGGGTGTTCCTCGCCGCCATCCCTGTGCTGTCCCGGCTCCGCCGGACATGACGAGGGCGGAAGAGGAAGCACGCGAGAAAGGGAAACCCATGAACCTCGCACCGCGCGAGCTGGACAAACTGCTGATCTACATCGTGGCCGACCTGGCCGCCAAGCGCAGGGCACGCGGGCTGAAGCTGAATTACAGCGAGGCGGTCGCGATGGTCAGCGCGGCCATCTTGGAGGCCGCGCGCGACGGCAGGAGCGTCGCCGACTGCATGGAGCTGGGCAAGCAGGTCCTCGGCTCCGCGGACGTGATGGACGGGGTGCGGGAGATGCTCCCGCTCATGCAGATCGAGGCGACCTTCCCTGACGGATCCAAGCTGGTCTCCTGCCACGACCCCATCGGCGGCTGAGCGTGACGGCGGTCCGGACGGAAACGGCGGGGTCGGCCGCGGTGACGATGAGGCGCGAGGTCGTACTCGTCGGAGGGCACGAGAGCGGGTACGGCGGCGCCCTGCGCGGGCTCTGCCGGGAGATGGTGACCGGCGTCGGGTCGGGGCTGCACGCGTTGACTCGCGGGCCGGCCGTCGTCGTCCCCATGACCCTGGGGCGGGACGCCGGGGTCGTCGCCGACATCGCACGGGTGCTCCGCTGGAACAGCCGGGAGCGCGAGCCGGGTGAGCTACTGCTCGCGCCCCCGCTCGCCACGGTGGACCACCTGGTCGGGTGGATCCGGGCCGCGGCCAGGCGGGTCGCCGTACCGGAGCCCGAGGCGGGGGCGGTCCTGATCGTCGCGCCGGCGGCAACGGCGGACGAGGACGCCGAGCTGTTCCGGGTGGCCCGGCTCGCCCGGGAGCACAGCGGATGCCACCGGGTCGAGGTCGCGCTGATCGGCGGGGACCCGAACGTGGCCGAGGGCGTGACCCGATGTCGCCTGCTCGGCGCCCGGCAGGTGGTCGTCGTCCCTGCATCGTTCGTCGAGCCCGCCACACCCCCGGGCACGATCGCTTCGGGTCCGCTGCTCTCCCCCGCCGCCCTGGAGGAACTGATCGGGCAACGGGTCACGGCCGCCGAGCACCGGTGGGATGAACACCACGATGACGGCCTCGTCGTCGCGCCGTCCGCGCGGCACGACCACCACCACTGAGAGGCACAACTGGGAGGCGAGCCATGGCACCCACGAAACGAGCCGACACGCACGAGCGTCTGCCGCACGGCGAGAGATACCTGTACGCCGACGAGCCCATCGAGATCAACGTGGGCCGCCGGAAGACGACCCTGACCGTGCGGAACACCGGGGATCGGGCGATCCAGGTCTGCTCGCACTATCACTTCTTCGAGGCCAACCGGGCGCTCGCCTTCGACCGGGATGCAGCCTTCGGCATGCACCTGGACCTCCCGGCAGGCACCGCGGTCCGCCTCGAACCGGGCGACACGCACGAGGTTCCGCTCGTCGAGTACGGCGGCGGCATGCGCCTGATGGGCTTCAGCGGCCTGGTCAACGGCGGGATCCATTCGGAGCGGACCCACGCCCTCGCCCTGATGAAGCTGCGGGCCTTCGGCTTCATCGATACCGGCGAGGGCATGACACCGGTCGCGGTGGCGCCGGCCGAGAGACCGGGAATTCCGGCCAAGGCCGCCAAACCCGCGAAACCCGCGAAACCCGCGAAGGCCGCGAAAGCCGCCGAGGCGCCGGGGAAACCGAAGAGGGCGACCAAGCCCCGGACCGCCAAGAAGGGAGAGTCCTGATGACCACCATGAGCCGCCGGCAGTACGCCGACATGTTCGGGCCCACGGTCGGCGACCGGTTCCGGCTCGCGGACACCAACCTCGTCGTGGAGGTGGAGAAGGACCACAACGTCGGCTTCTACGGCGACGAGGCCGTGTACGGCGGCGGCAAGACCGTCAGGGACGGCATGGCTTCGGCCCCGGCCGCGACCAACTCCGCCGTCGCCCTCGACATGGTGATCACCAACGTGGTGGTCATCGACCCGATCCTCGGCGTGGTCAAGGGGGACATCGGCATCAAGAACGGCCTGATCGCCGGGATCGGCAAGTCGGGAAACCCACATACCCAGAACGGCGTCGACCCGCGGCTCGTCATCGGCCCGGGTACCGAGGTGCTCTCCGGCGAGCACATGATCGCCACGCCGGGAGCGATGGACTCCCACGTCCACCTGCTCTCCCCGCAACAGGTCCAGGCCGCGCTCAGCAACGGATTCACCACGCTGATCGGCGGCGGCGTCGGTCCCTCCGACGGGAGCCGGGGGACCACCTGCACGCCGGGACCGTGGGCCATCGGCGCCATGCTCAAGTCGTTCGAGGCACTGCCGATCAACATCGGCTTGATGGGCAAGGGGAACAGCAGTCTCCCCGGGCCGCTCACCGAGCAGATCCTCGCCGGGGCGTGTGCGCTGAAGGTCCACGAGGACTGGGGCACGACACCGGCCGTCATCGACACCTCCCTGCGTGTCGCCGACGAGTACGACATCCAGGTCGCGATCCACACCGACAGCCTCAACGAGAGCGGCTACGTCGAGGACACGATCAGCGCCTTCAACGGCCGCGCCATCCACACGTTCCACAGCGAGGGGGCGGGCGGCGGGCACGCACCCGACCTGCTCCGCGTCACGGGCGAGCCGAACGTGCTGCCCTCGTCGACCAACCCGACGCTGCCCTACACGGTGAACTCCGTCGACGAACTGCTCGACATGGTGATGGTCTGCCACCACCTCAGCCACGACGTGCCGGAGGACGTGGCCTTCGCCGATAGTCGCGTACGCGCCGAGACGATCGCCGCCGAGACCGTGCTGCACGACCTGGGCGTGATCAGCATGGTCTCGTCCGACTCCCAGGCGATGGGCCGGATCGGCGAAACCTTCACCCGGGCGTTCCAGGTCGCCCACCTCTGCAAGGAACGGCGCGGCAAGCTGCCGGAGGACTCCGAGCGCAATGACAACTTCAGGGTGTTGCGCTACATCGCGAAGCTCACCATCAACCCGGCCCGCACCACGGGCGTGGCGGAGACGATCGGTTCCCTGGAGGAGGGCAAGCTCGCCGACATCGTGATCTGGCCGATGACGTCCTTCGCCGCCAAGCCGTACATCGTGATCAAGGGCGGGATGATCGTCTGGTCCCAGATGGGCGACCCGAACGCCTCGCTTCCCACTCCGCAGCCGGTCTACTTCCGGCCCACGTTCGCGGCCTTCGGCCGGGCCCTGCCCGCGACGAACGTCACCTTCATGTCGCAGGCGGCCATCGCGGCGGGCGTCCCGGAGAAGCTGGGCCTGGAGCGCATGATCCGCCCCGTCCGGAACACCCGTACGATCACCAAGCAGCACATGATCCGCAACAACGCTCTGCCGGAGATCCGGGTGGACCCGGAGACGTACAAGGTCACGGTGGACGGCGAGCACGCCACGATCGAACCGGCCCGCACGCTACCGCTCACCCAGCTGTTCTTTCTGGCGTGAGTGTGCGTACGAATCCGGGACCGCTGCTGGCCCAGCTCCAGCTGACCGACTCGGCGTTTCCGAGCGGCCGGTACACGCTGTCGTACGGCCTGGAGGAGCTCGTCCAGGAAGGACCGGTGGACGTCACCGCCTTCCTGGTGGACCTGCTACGCCATTCGGCCGGGCCCGGCGACGGCAGGGCGCTGGTCCTCGCGCACCGAGCCGTCACCTCCGGCGACTGGGACGCGTTGATCGCGGCCGACCGACGACTGCACGCGGTCAAACTCAACAGTGAGATCCGCGCGGCCGCCGTCAGGACCGGGCGCCAGGTGCTCGAAACGGCTCGCGTGGTCTTCGGCGGGCAGGCGCCTGAACAGCTGTCAGATCTGATCCGCGCCAAGGCCACGCCGGGCAACCACGCGGTCGTGGTGGGCGCGCTGCACGCCGCCTCCGGAGTGAGCACCGAGAACGCCGTCATCGGCGACCTCTTCTCCTTCGCGTCCGGCGTGGCGAGCGCCGCCGTACGGCTCGCCAGGATCGACTTCCGCCAGGCCCAGTCGATCCTGTACGACGTGCGGGACGAGATCGGGCACGCGGCTCGGGTGGCCCTCGCGGCGCGCTACCCGTACGACATCCACAGTTCCAGCCCGGCCGCCGACGCCGCGTCCGCCGCGCACGAGCGGGCCCCGGCCCGCCTCTTCACCACATGACCGACACGAAGAAGGAGGAATCCATGCAGAACGTGTTCAAGGTAGGCATCGGCGGGCCGGTCGGCTCCGGCAAGACCGCCCTGATCGAGGCGCTGGTGCCGATCCTCATCGAGCGGGGCCACCGGCCCGGAGTCATCACCAACGACATCTACACCCAGGAGGACGCCCAGCACGTCCGCCGGGTGCTCGCCGGGGTCCTCGCACCCGAGCGGGTCGTCGGCGTGGAGACCGGCGCCTGCCCACACACGGCCGTACGCGACGACCCGACGATGAACCTCGCCGCGGGCGCCGAACTGCTCGACCGCTTCCCTGACATCAACGTGCTCCTGTACGAGAGCGGCGGCGACAACCTCACACTGACGTTCAGCCCGGCGCTCACCGATGTCTTCGTGTTCGTGCTGGACACGGCCGAGGGCGACAAGATGCCGCGCAAGCGCGGCCCCGGCATCACCGACTCAGACCTGCTCATCATCAACAAGATCGACATCGCGAGGTATGTACGGGCGGACCTGGCGGTCATGGAGGGGGCGGCGCACGACGTTCGCGGCGAGCGGCCGGTCATCCTCACCGACTGCCTGACCGGGACCGGTGTTCCCGAGGTCGCCGACTTCGTCGAGGAGCGCATGGCGGTGACATGTCCATCGGCACGGTAGCGGACCCGGAGCGCCCGATCCCGATGGAGCCCGCGCCTGCCCGTCCCGTCGATCGGCTGACCCCCGAGTGGTACACGCTCCCCCGCGTCCCGGAGGCCGTGACGCGGTACGCGCGAGTCCCCGACACCCTTCCAGTGGGAAGCCCCGGCAAGGTGGGCGTCCTGGACCTGGCGTTCACCCGGTCCGTACGGCGTACCGAGCTGTCCGGGCACTTCCAGAAGCCGCCGCTGCAGATCATGCGGCCGCACTATTACGACCCGCTGCGGCCGGACATGGCCTACGTCATGCTGCTGTCGTCCGGCGGAGGTGTCCTGCAGGCCGACCGCTACCGGACGGACGTCGTGTGCGGGCCGGGGACGGCCGTCCACCTGACCACCCAGGCGGCCACCAAGATCTACCGGATGGAGCAGGACTATGCCACACACCTCCTCCGCCTCACCGCCGGTGCAGACAGCTACCTGGAGTACCTCCCCGATGCGACCATCCCTTACGCGGACTCCCGCTACTACCAGCGGATCGAGGTCGCGGCGAATCCGTCCGCCACGGTAGTGATCGGCGAGACGCTGCTCACCGGCCGTCTGGCGCATGGCGAGCGGCACGCGTACGCGGCCTTCTGCGCCGACCTGGAGGTGGCCGGTCCAGAGGGGGAGCCGATCTTCGCCGACACCCTACGGCTGGTGCCCGGCGACGCCGGGGTGACCGGACCCGCCGTGTTCGGCGACTTCGGGGTGATGGCCTCCCTGTTCGTCGTGACCGGCGCGGTCCCTGCGTCCGAGGTGGCCGACACCCTGCACCACGCACTCGCCCCGCTGATCACGCCGGGCGGCGCCGGCCTGCGCGGCGGCGCCAGCGTGCTGCCCGGGGAGCGCGGCGCGTGGATCCGTCTCCTAGGGCAGGAGTCACCCGAGGTCGGCCGCGCGCTGCGCGCCGCCTGGGACGCCGCTCGCCGGCTCGTCATCGGCGTGCCCGCGCCCGAGTCGCGCAAGCGATGAGCGTCGCACTTCCGCCGCCTGGACGTCCGGCGGCCACATGCGTGCCCGACAATGGCCTAAACCGCCTACGACCGTGAGGAGAGCCGTGAACCTCAAAGACAATCTCGACGTCGCCATGAGCGCCAGGGAAATGGCGGACAGCGCGCCGGCCGGGTCGCTGCGCCAGGCCGCGGCCGCGTCCGTCGCGATCAGCTGCGCCACCGCCCGCGACATCGACCAGGCACGCGTCGCGCTCGACGGCATCACGCCCGACGAGGTACGGCAGGCCGCCATCGAGATCTTCGACCGCCTCGCCACCGTCCCCGACGCGGGGCCGGGCGGGGAGCCGGACGCGTCCGCCCCATGACGCACCGGCGCCGGGGGGCGCCGGATACACCGTGACCCGTTGCTCCGCCGTCAGCGACGCACCGCGTCCAGCAGGGACGTGAGGATCTCCTCGGCGTGGGTCCACAGCAGCGAGCCGCCCGCCTCGGGCAGTAGGTGCCTGCGCGAGGCGGGGATCCGGCGCGCCAGCTCGGCCCCGTGGTCCGGGGAGTGGACGCTGCTCGCGTCGTGCCCGCCGTACCAGAGGTCCACGGGAACGGCGATCAGCCGCGCGCCGAGCCGGCCGAGCGCGTCGGCGCCGAACCCGAGGCCGCGCCCCATCGCCGCGCCGGAGAAGAACAACACCGGGGTGCCCTCCGGCGGCCCCCACCGCGCCCATCCCAGCGTGCGGCCGTCAGGCAGTTCCGTCTCGCCGAGCAGATCCGGGGCGCTCACTCCGTGAATCATGACCGGCCATTCCAGTGCCGTGACCGGCAAGGTTCGCCCGGACGGAGCGGTGATCCAGGGTGGTGCATCGCAAGGCGGAGGAGGAGGCCGTAGCGGAGCCTACGGCCGACAATCCCGGGCCCCGCGGAAAGTCCGAGCCTGCGAGGACTTTTCGTGGGTGGGGCGTCAACGCAGCGAGGTGCCGCCCTGGGCGACGCGACGGGGCAAAAATTGGCGGGAGGGGCACTAGGCACGCGCCCCAGCCCGGCCAACGGGTTTCCCTCCGCGGGCCGGGCCGTTCACGGGCGGCGCCAGAATGCGCCGGAAGGCCTCAGAACACGCGGCGCAGGATCCGGGCGGCGGTGCGGGTGAGCAGTTCGACGTCTTTCTCGTCGTAGCTCGCCTCACCCGTGCCGAGGATGATCCGCGACACCACCCGGGGATAGGCGAGGGCGAGCCCCTCGGCGACCACCAACCCGCGCGGCCCATGGGGTGTGAACAGCTTGCCGCCGTGCACCGCGAGGATCGGCTGGACGGTCACCTCGATGCCGGACTCGCGGCTCAGGCGCTCGGCCATGGCGGCCGCCGCGTCGGTCAGCCCCTTGGCGAAGGCGCTGCCGTACTTCTCGTCGAAGAACAGCCGGTCGCCGTAGCGGGCGATGTAGATGTCGGGGCCCCATGCCTCGTTGTCCACGATCCACACCCCGCCGGGGCCGATCACGAGGTGGTCGATCGAGGGCTCCCCCGGTACGGCACGGCCGTCCAGCACGTTGTATCCGCGTCGCCGCAGGGCGCGGCGGAGCAGCTTGCCGGTGCGGATCTCGCCGCGCCGTTTGCCCCGCCACACGGCGGTGGACTCGTGGTCCCACCAGACAAAGAGCAGGTCGCCTCCGGCCGCGACCGCGGCGCCGAGGGGGACCGTCAACACCGGCATGAGCCCGAACCGGACCGACAACAGGAGCCCGGCCACGGCGCCGATGCCCGCGATCCAGCGTCGTCGTTTGATCCGGGAGGGCCGGGCCTCATGCCAGAACTGCTCGTACCACCACTGTGGGGAACTCCCCTGGAACTTCTCATCTTGCTCGACATAGATGGATTGGCCGGGCACAGGGCACCCCCGAGCGAGGAAGTGGGAGAAATGCGCTTGATCACGCAGTACCCGATAGATCGCCCAGCCTCGACGGAGGTAAGTGAATTAACCCGGCAAAGATACACACACCATGCCAACATCGGGCACACTACTCAAAGCGACCTCACCAGCACCCTCAGGCACGACGGCATCGGGCCCCGCGACAGCGTCACGACATCGCCGGGGTCCCACGCGGATCGTCCGGCGTCCGCCCCGTCAGAGGTAGGGCCGCTGGTCGCGCTTGCGCTCCTCGTACCGCTCCCGCGCCGCCCGCGTCTCGGGGGCGCGCGACACCTCCGCGACCGGGACGTCCCACCAGGCCTGGGCCGGCGGCCCCTCCCCCGGGACCGGCTCGACGTACACGACCGTGGTGGTCCTGGCCGCGAGCGCCTTGGCGAGCGCGGCGCGCAGGCCGCCGGTGTCCCTGGCGGTCAGCACGTCGGCGCCGAGGCTGGCCGCGTTGGCGGCCAGATCGACGGGGAGCGGGCCGCCGTCCAGCTCGCCGGAGCTACCGCGCAGCCGGTACGCGGTGCCGAGCCGCCGCGCGCCCACCGACTCCGACAGGCCGCCGATGGAGGCGAACCCGTGGTTGTCGACCAGGACGACGACGAGCTTGACGCCCTCCTGCACGGCGGTGGCGATCTCCTGGGCCATCATCAGGTAGGACCCGTCGCCGACCAGCACGACCACCTCACGCTCGGGCCTGGCCAGCTTCACGCCCAGCCCGCCCGCGATCTCGTAGCCCATGCAGGAGTAGCCGTACTCGACGTGGTACTGGTCGGGGTCGCCCGGCCGCCACAGCCGATGCAGGTCGCCGGGCATCGACCCGGCGGCGTTCACGACCACGCCGCCGTCCGGCAGGTCGTTGAGCGCGTCGTTGACGACGCCGAGGAGCACCGGCTGGGTCAGCTCGCCGCCCGAGGTGGCGCGGCCGATCTCCTCCCGCCATTCTCCGGCGAGGCGGGCCGCGCGCGCGGACCACTCGGGGTCGGCCCGCCAGGCCGGTGCGCCGACCGTCCTGCCGACCGCCGCGTCGAGGGCGAACAGCGCCTCCTTCACGTCGGCGACGAGCGTCTCGCCCGCGTTCTTGGCCGCGTCGAACGCGGCGACGTTGATGTTGAGGAACCGCGCGCCGCCGAAGAGCGTGCGCGAGGCGGTGGTGAAGTCGGTGTACCGCGTCCCGATGCCGATCACCAGGTCGGCCTCGCGGGCCAGCGCGTTCGCCGCCGCGGTGCCGGTGTGGCCGACGGCGCCCGCCGCGAGCGGGTGGTCGTACGGCAACGCGCCCTTGCCGGCCTGCGTCTCGGCGACCGGGATGCCGTGCTTCTCGGCGAATCGCCGCAGCTCCTCGCACGCCTCGCTGTACTTCACCCCGCCGCCCGCGACGATCAGCGGCCGCCGCGCGGACTCGATCGCGCGTACGGCGCGCGCCAGCGCGGCGGGCTCGGGCACCGGCCGCGCGACGTGCCACACGCGGTCGCGGAACAGCTCCTCCGGCCAGTCGTACGCCTCGGCCTGCACGTCCTGGGGCAGGGCGAGCGTGACCGCGCCGGTCTCGGCCGGGTCGGTGAGCACCCGCATCGCGGCGAGCAGCGCCGACGGCAGCTGCTCGGGACGGTTGATCCGGTCGAAGAAGCGGGAGACCGGACGCAGCGTGTCGTTGACGGTCACGTCGGAGAAGCGTGGGTCCTCCAGTTGCTGGAGCACCGGCGCGGAGACCCGGGTGGCGAAGACGTCGCCGGGCAGCAGCAGCACCGGGATCCGGTTGATCGTGGCCAGCGCCGCGCCGGTGACCATGTTGGTCGCGCCGGGGCCGATCGAGCTGGTGCAGGCGAAGGTGGACAGCCGGTTCGCCGCCCGCGCGTAGCCGACGGCGGTGTGGACCATCGCCTGCTCGTTGCGCGCCGGACAGTACGGCAGGGCCGACCGGGCGCCGGCGCCCTGCTCGGCCAGCGCCTGGCCGACTCCCGCGACGTTGCCGTGGCCGAAGATGCCGAGGCAGCCCTCGATGAGCCGCCGCTCCACGCCGTCCCGCTCGCTCCACTGCCGGGACAGGAAGCGGACCAGCGCCTGGGCCGTGGTGAGTCTCACGATGACGTTCCTCCCGATATTTCCAGCAGGCCGACCGCGTCGGCCACCAGGTCCGGCCGCCACGCGCGCTCGTCGGGCCGCCGGCGGTGGTCCTCCTCACGCATCTGACGCGTCCCTCCTCGAAGAGTCGCCTGACAGGACGGCCTCGACCTCGCCGGCCGTGGGCATCGCGGGCGCGCAGGCCAGCCGTCCCGCGACGATCGCGCCCGCCGCGTTCGCGAACCGCAGGATCCGCTCCAGCGGCCAGCCGGCGAGCAGGCCGTGGCAGAGCGCCCCGCCGAAGGCGTCGCCGGCGCCGAGCCCGTTGACGACGTCCACCGGGACCGGCGGCACCTCCACGGCCTCTCCCCTGCTCATGCCCAGTACGCCGGCCGAGCCGCGCTTGACGATCGCCAGTTCGGCCCCGGCGTCCAGCAGCGCCCGCGCCGCCTCGTACGGCTCCCGCGTACCGGTGGCCACCTCGACCTCGTCGACGTTGCCGACCGCGACGGTGACGTGCGGGAGGGCGCGGCGCACCTGCTCGGCGGCGGCCTCCCCGCTCGGCCAGAACATCGGCCGGTAGTCGAGGTCGAGCACCGTGTGCGGGCGCCGCCCCCGGGCGCGCCAGGCCGCGAAGTGCGCGCTCCGGGACGGCTCCTGGGACAGGCCGGTCACGGTCCCCCAGAACAGGGGCACCCGCGCGATGGCGTTCAGGTCGAGTTCGGACGGGAGGATCTCCAGGTCCGGCGCCTTGGGGAAGCGGTAGAAGTAGAGCGGGAAGTCCTCCGGCGGCCGGATCTCGCAGAACGTCACGGGCGTGGGCAGGCCGGGCACCGGGAGGACGTACCGGTCGTCCACGCCGTACTCACGCAGCGCGTCGTGGACGAACAGGCCGAACGGGTCGGCCCCAGTGCGGGTGATCACGGCGCTCGACCGGCCCAGCCGGGCGGCGGCCACCGCCACGTTGACCGGGCTGCCGCCGAGGTACTTGCCGAAGGTCTCCACCTCCCGCAGCGACACCCCGATCTGCAGCGGGTAGACGTCCACACCGACCCGGCCGATGGTGAGCACGTCCGTCACTCCGCGCTCCTCGGGGACGTGACGAACGCTCCGGCGCGGCCCAGGCCCGGCGAACCCACACACATGTCGACTCCTTGCCCACGGACCTCCAGTTGTAAATGACCAACGATGCCGCGTCAAACGTTTGTCCGGACATCCTGACGAACTATCAACCCTGTCGCGCCGCCGGCGCACCCCTCCCGGCAAACCCCTCCGCGGGTAACGGGGGCCGCCGCCACCGGCCAAATAACCGCAGGTCAGCTGGGGTGCACTAGGTGCGCGACGCACTTACCAAGACAGCCGGAGGTTGATAGACGTTGAGGCACACGGCGTCGGCGCACACCGCGTTGATGCGCAGCGCGTGACGCCCCGCTGTGGCCAAGAGGGGGGTAGGCCATGAGCGCACCAGCGGTTACCGCGGCGCTGGACGAGGTGCACATCCTGTGGACCTCAGAGGGGATGAGCTGCGACGGAGACACGGTGTCGGTGACCGCCGCGTCGCTGCCCAGCATCGAGGACGTCGTCCTCGGCCTCGTCCCCGGCCTGCCGAAGGTACACCTGCACAACAAGGTGCTGGCCCCGCAGGTGGGCGACGAGTTCATGGCGGCCTTCCACCGCGCCGCGCGGGACGAGCTCGGCGCGTTCATCTTCGTCGTCGAGGGCTCGATCCCCAACGAGAAGATCAATGGCGAGGGTTACTGGACGTCCATGGGCAACGACCCGGTCACCGGCGACCCCATCACGGTCAACGAGTGGATCGACCGGCTCGCGCCGAAGGCGTGGGCGGTCGTCGCGGCGGGCACCTGCGCCACGTACGGCGGCATCCACGCGATGGCGGGCAACCCGACCGGCTGTATGGGGCTCACCGACTACCTCGGGGCCGACTTCCGCTCGGCGGGCGGGCTGCCCATCGTGAACGTTCCCGGCTGCCCGGTGCAGCCGGACAACTTCATGGAGACCCTGACCTGGCTGCTCTACCAGGCCGCCGGCCTGGCGCCGATGATCCCGCTCGACGAGCGGCTCCGGCCGACGTGGCTGTTCGGCAAGACGGTCCACGAGGGCTGCGACCGGGCCGGCTACTACGAGCAGGGCGACTTCGCCAAGGACTACAACTCGCCCAAGTGCCAGGTGCGCATCGGGTGCTGGGGCCCGGTGGTCAACTGCAACGTCACCAAGCGCGGCTGGATGGACGGCATCGGCGGCTGCCCCAACGTGGGCGGCATCTGCATCGGCTGCACCATGCCCGGGTTCCCCGACAAGTTCATGCCGTTCATGGACGAGCCGCCCGGCGGCAAGGTCTCCTCGGCGATGTCCAGCGTGTACGGGGGGATGATCCGCAGACTGCGCGGGATCACGAACACGGCCGTCAACGAGGAGCCCCGCTGGCGGCACAACCGGCCCAAGCTCACCAGCGGATACGCACCGCGCTGGCCGCAACGGTAGAAGAGGGGAACGACACGGTGGCAATCCGATCGCAGAAGGCGGCCGAGGAGCAGCGGACGCTGGTGGAGATGTCCTGGGACCCGATCACCAGGATCATCGGGAACCTCGGCATCTACACCAAGATCGACTTCAGCAACAAGGAAGTCGTGGAGTGCAAGAGCACGTCGTCCCTGTTCCGGGGCTACAGCGTGTTCATGCGCGGCAAGGATCCGCGGGACTCACACTTCATCACCAGCCGGATCTGCGGCATCTGCGGCGACAACCACGCCACCTGCTCGGTCTACGCCCAGAACATGGCGTACGGCATCAAGACGCCACCCCTCGGCGAGATGATCATCAATCTGGGTGAAGCCGCCGAGTACATGTTCGACCACACGATCTTCCAGGACAACCTGGTGTTCGTCGACTTCTGCGAGCAGATGGTCAAGGAGACGAACCCGGGCCTGCTGCGCCGGGCGGAGACGGCCGAGGCGCCGCACGGCCACATCCACGGCTATCGCACGATCGCCGACATCATGCGCGCCTTCAACCCGTTCACCGGGGCGGTCTACCGCGAGGCGCTGCAGATGAGCCGGCTCACCCGGGAGATGTTCTGCCTGATGGAGGGGCGGCACGTCCACCCGTCCACCATCTATCCCGGAGGCGTGGGGACGGTCGCGACGCCGCAGGTCTTCACCGACTACCTGGTGCGGCTGCTGCGGGCGCTGGACTTCATCAAGAAGGCCGTCCCGATGAACGACGACGTCTTCGACTTCTTCTACGAGGCGCTGCCCGGCTACGAGGAGGTGGGGCGGCGGCGGATCATGCTCGGCTGCTGGGGCGCGTTCCAGAACCCCGGCGTGGTCGACTACGACTACCGCACGATGAACGACTGGGGCCGCGCGATGTTCGTGACCCCGGGCATCGTTCTGGACGGGCAGCTCCTGACGACCAACCTGGTCGACATCAACCTCGGCATCCGCATCCTGCTGGGCAGCTCCTACTACGACGACTGGGAGAACGAGGAGACGTTCGTCACCCGCGACCCGCTCGGCAACCCGGTGGACCAGCGGCACCCGTGGAACCAGACGACCCTGCCCCGGCCGCAGAAGCGCGACCTGGAGAACGGCAACTACTCCTGGGTCATGAGCCCCCGCTGGTACGACTCGCGCACCGGCGACCACCTCGCGCTGGACACAGGTGGCGGCCCCATCGCCCGCCTCTGGACCACGGCGCTCGCCGGCCTGGTGGACACCGGAACGGTCAAGGCGACCGGCCACAGCGTCATCATCAACCTGCCCAAGAGCGGACAGCTCCCCGAGATGCAGTTCGAGTGGAAGATCCCGAAGTGGTCCAACACCATCGAACGGGACCGCGCCCGCGTCTACTTCATCGCGTACGCGGCGGCGATGGCGGTCCACTTCGTGGAGCAGGCCCTCGGCGAGGTCAGGGCGGGGCGCACCAAGGTCTTCACCGACTTCGACGTCCCGGAGGAGGGGCTCGGCTGCGGCTTCCACGAGGCCGTCCGGGGTGTCCTTTCGCACCACATGGTGATCCGCGACGGCAAGATCGCCAACTACCACCCGTACCCGCCGACGCCGTGGAACGCCAGCCCGCGGGACATCTACGGGACGCCCGGTCCGTACGAGGACGCGGTGCAGGGGATGCACATCTTCGAGGAGAACGGCCCGGAGAACTTCAAGGGCATCGACATCATGCGCACGGTGCGCAGCTTCGACCCCTGCCTGCCGTGCGGCGTGCACATGTACCTCGGCGAGGGCAGGGTGCTCAGGCAGGTCCACTCCCCCACTCTTGGCACGAGTGTGTCGGGCTGAGGTGGGACTGATGGCAGCGCACATCCCGCTGACGGACGAGGAGGCCGCCGACCGCGCGCACCGCGTGGAGGAGCTGCTCCAGCGGGTCGAGTCGATGACCGACCCGCAGGCCCGCGCCACCGTAACGGAGCTCCTCCAGCCGCTGCTGGAGCTGTACGGCGAGGGCCTGGCGCGGATCATGGCGGCGGCCGTGACCGCGGGCGGCGCTTCGCTGGGGAGCGCCCTGGCGGCGGACGAGCTGGTCGGGCACCTGCTCCTGCTGCACGGCCTGCACCCGTCGGACACCGAGACCCGCGTACGGAAGGCGGTGGAGCGGGCCGCCCCTCGCCTGGGCGGGGCGAGCGCCGAGCTGGTCGCGGTCGAGGCGGACGGCGGCCCGGCGGACGACGAAACGGGCGCGGCCCCCGACGGTCCGGTGGCCCGGGTCCGGCTGCGCCGCCGCGGCGGCTGCCGCTCCACGGTGCCCGCGCTCCGCGCCGCGCTGGAGGAGGCGATCCGCGACGCCGCGCCCGAGATCGTGCGGGTCGAGATCGAGGAGGCGGCCCCTCCGGCGGCCGTGATCCCCGTGGACAGCCTGCTGCGCGGCCGTTCCGGCGCCGGGACGTCGTGAGGCGGCCGCGATGGAACGACGGATCACGACGAACGCCCTGCGCCGGTATCTCACCCGGCGCCAGAACACCACTCCGCAGGACACGCCGCAGGACGCCAGGGGCGCGGACGCCACGGCGGCCGTCGAGCGGTGCGACCTTTGCGGGACACCGGTCACGGACGGGCACCGGCACCTGGTGGACCTGTCCAGCCGCGAGCTGCGCTGCGCGTGCCGCCCCTGCGCGACGCTCTTCGACCGGCCCGGGGCGGGCGGCCGGCAGTACCGGGCCGTCCCCGACCGCCGCTGGCACCTGCGCGGCTTCGCGCTGGACGACACGGCCTGGGACGCCCTGCGCATCCCCGTCCGGATGGCGTTCTTCTCTCACGACTCGGCCGCGCGGCGGGCGGTGCTCCTCTACCCCAGCCCGGGAGGCGCGGTCGAGTCGCCGCTGGCCCGCGCGACCTGGGCCCGGCTGGAGGCGGCCAATCCCGTGCTCGGCGGGCTGACCCCCGACGTGGAGGCGCTGCTGGTCGACCGTACGGGCGACGCGCGCGACCACTGGATCGTGCCGATCGACGACTGCTACGCGCTGGTGGGCCTGATCCGGACGCACTGGAAGGGCCTGGCCGGTGGGCCGGACGTCTGGCGCGAGATCGCCGCCTTCTTCGCCGAGCTGCGCCGCGGGGCAGCGACCATGGACGCCCGCGGCGCACGTGACGGGAACCGACCGGAAGGAGCCCGGCCATGACGAAGTCGAACACCGCGACCAAGGTCAAGCCCAAAGCCGGGAAGGGCAGGGCGCCCGCGGCGATCAGGACGGGGCGCGCCATGGTCAGCCCGGACTTCACCTCGCATCTCCAGGGGGTCAACGAGGGCAACGCGACGGGGCACTACGAGCGCCAGCGGGGCCACCTCCCCGACGGCCGCTCGACCGCGGCGCGATCCACCGGGATCAACCCGAGCGCGCACGACCCCATCGACCCGCGTATGCCGAACCTCTCCCCGGCCTGAGGAGGAGGCGAGCATCCGATGACGACGACGGCCTGCCCGCCCGCGCTGCGGGTGACGGTCGAGGGCGTGGAGGTGGCCGAGTTCGCGGCCGTCCCCACGCTGCGGTTCCACGCGCGACTCGACAGCACGGGCCCCGCCGAGATCCGTTCACTCGATCTGCACGCGCAGATCCGCATCGCGGCGGCGCGCCGCTCCTACGACGACGAGGCGCGGGAACGCCTCGCCGAGCTGTTCGGTCCGTCGCGAGATTGGGGCCGCACGCTGCGCGGCCTCCTGTGGACGCACGCCACGGTGCGGGCCCCCGCCTTCCACGACGGCCGCTGCGCCGCCGAGATCCCGGTGACCTGCACGTACGACTTCGACGTGGTCGCGACCAAATACCTGCACGCCCTGCCGGGCGGGGAGGTCCCGCTGGAGTTCCTCTTCAGCGGGACGATCTTCTACCTGGAGGACGGGCTCCTGCGGGCGGCCCGCGTCCCGTGGGACACCGAGGCCGATTTCACCATGCCGGTACGCGTCTGGAAGGACCTCATGGACCACTACTTCCCCGGCAGCGCCTGGCTGCGCCTGGACCGCTCGGTCTTCGACCGGCTCTACGCCTACCGGGTCCGCAACACGCTCACCGGCTGGGACGACGTGATCTCCGCCCTGCTGGAAGGGCGGTGAGGGGGCCGTGGACGACGTGCGGAGGATCGCCCAGGCCGTGCTGTACGAGGGCTACCTGCTGTGGCCCTACCGCCGGTCGGCGCTGAAGAACCGGCACCGCTGGACCATCGGGGGCATCCACCCCAGGGCGTTCTGCTCCGAGGGCGGCGACGCGTGGTACGCGCAGACGCAGTGCCTGGTGGAGGCGGCGCCCGAGGACGCGGTGGACGTGGAGGTGCGCTTCCTGCACGCCCTCACGTGCGACCCCGCCCGGCCCCGGGACGACGGCCACAACCTGCGCCTGGAGACGGTCCCGGAGCTGACCGCGGGCGACCAGCGGCATGTCGCCCACGAGGAGGCGACCGAACGCGAGGTCCACGTGCTCGGCCTGACCTTCGGCGCGCTCATGGAGCGCCCCCACCGCGAGCCGGTCGACTTCCCCGCCGGGCGCGAGGTCGAGTGGCTGTCCGAGCCGTCCGGGCGGCGGGTCGGCGCGATCGTGCGCGCCTGGCGCAAGGTGCGCGGCGAGGTGGAGATCCGCGCGGAGCAACCGGCCCCCGGGGTCTTCCGGCTCACCGTCCTGGTGGTCAACACGAGCGGATGGGAGGGCGACTCCCGCGAGGAGGCGCTGAAGCGGACGCTCCTGTCCTGCCACACGGTCCTGCGAGCGCACGGCGGGGCGGGCTTCGTCTCGCTCACGGACCCGCCGAACGAGCTGCGGCCGCTCGCCGAGGGATGCCGCAACGTCGGCGTCTGGCCGGTCCTGGTCGGCCCCTCCGGCACGCGCGACACGATGCTCTCCGCGCCGATCATCCTGTACGACAACCCCGAGATCGCGCCGGAGAGCCCGGGCGACCTCTTCGACGCCACCGAGATCGACCAGCTGCTGACCCTGAGCGTGCTGTCGCTGACCGACGAGGAGCGGCGCGAGATCCGCGACGGCGACCCCCGCGCCCGGGAGATCCTCGACCGGTGCGCCGCACTGACGCCGGAGCAGCTCATGCGGCTGCACGGCACCCTGCGCGACATCCGCCCGGTCCGGCCCGTACGGCCGATGGCCGAGGAGGGACCGGGGACATGACCATGGACTTCTGGGCGCGCATGGAGCGGCGGGGGCCCGGCACGGTGGAGGTGGACGGCGTGTCCGTCGGCCCGGGCAGCCGGGTGCGGCTGCGGCCGAGGTCCTCCCGGGCGGACATCTTCGATCTCGCGCTCGCCGGGCGGATCGCGGTCGTGGAGGCGGTCGAGCAGGACGACGAGGGCCGGCCGCACCTCGCGGTCACCCTGGAGGACGACCCGGGCCGCGACCTCGGCGAGGCGCGGCTTCCCGGCCACCGCTTCTTCTACACCGCCGAGGAGGTGGAACCGGTGGTCGAGGAGGAGGCCGCCGCCGGCGACCGGCCGGTCCGCGTCCTCGTCGCCGGGATCGGCAACATCTTCCTCGGCGACGACGGCTTCGGCGTCGAGGTCGTGCGGCGCCTGACGCAGTCCCGGCCGCCCGAGCTGCCCGCCGGGGTGGACATCGTGGACTTCGGGATCCGCGGCATGGACCTCGCGTACGCGTTGCAGCGGGACTACGCGGCCGTGCTGTTCGTGGACGCCGCGCCGCGCGGCGAGCGCCCGGGGACGCTCACCCTCCTGGAGCCCCGCCTCTCGGACGAGGGCGGAACGCCGGTGGAGACGCACGGCATGGACCCGGTGCAGGTGCTGCGCCTCGCCCGCGAACTCGGCCGGATCCCCCCGCGCGTCCTCGTCCTGTGCTGCGAGCCGTCGGCGGTGCTGAGGGGGACGCCCGACGAGGACGTCCTGGTCGAGCTCAGCGCCCCGGTGCGGACGGCGGTGGACGACGCGGCCCGCATGGTCGTGTCGGTGGCGGCCGACCTGGTCGCCGACGCGGCGGGCGGAGCCGATCCTGACGGACGTCCGGGAGAGATCCCGGAGGAGAAAGGGAGTGCGCGCCGATGAAGAAGCTGAAGGTGGCCGCCGTGGTCCTGGCCGGCCTCATGGTTGCGCTCATCGTGGTGCAGTGGCCGGACATCCGCCGCTACCTCAGACTGAAGCGGATGTAGCGGTGCCCGGGCCGCCACCTCAGGGCGCCCCAGCCCGCGCGAGCGTTGTGTGAGCGTGGTTACCGGGTTCCCCGGCTTGTGATTCCATGATCACCCATGAACGCGGTCGCCACGCGTCCTGCTCTAC
The DNA here is from genome assembly GCF_001528665.1 of Microtetraspora malaysiensis. GTDB lineage: Bacteria > Actinomycetota > Actinomycetes > Streptosporangiales > Streptosporangiaceae > Microtetraspora_A > Microtetraspora_A malaysiensis. The sequence goes on along the minus strand of NZ_BBYJ01000011.1, from coordinate 87,160 downwards.
CGGCTCGCCCTGTCGGTTCCCGGCGGGGCGTGGCGATCAAGCGCCGTCGGGGTGGGGGTGGCGGTTCTCGATCAGCGGCGCGAGCCGGCGCATGTAGTAGTCGAGCCGCCTGCGCGTCTCCTCCAGCGTGCCCAGCCAGCTCAGCAGTTCGGTCCGCCCCTTGGCGGTGATCCGGTAGACGCGACGGGCCGGGCCCGTGCCGGAGGGGGCCCAGTCGGAGCACAGGCATCCGTGGCGTTCCAGGGAGCGCAGGGTGCGGTAGACGGTGCTGGTGTCGCCGTCGACGATGCCGAGGGGCCGCAGCCTCCGGACCAGCTCGTACCCGTGGTCGGGGCGCTCGCCGAGCAGCAGGAGCAGGCACGGGCTGAGCAGGTTCTTCGGCTCCCACATGCTCACTCGGCACCACCGTTCCTCGGCCGCCCGGCGTTCCCGGGGCGCCGGTGCGCGGCCGGCCCACCCACGGCGGACCTGGCGGCTCGCCGCTCTGGGAACGCGAGCGGGGACGTCCCGCGAATTCGACGGTCGAAATCCCCGAGTCATGCCGGTGAATACCCGTCCTGCCCCAAAAGCCCACGCCAGGGGAATTATCCGGATTTTCATCTTTTCCCCAGGAGCTGTCGCGATCACGCCGATAAAGAGCCCCACCGCCCGGAGCGCGGCGCCGACGCCTCCGAGAATCCGGACGACGTGCGCGAACGAATCCCGGACGACGGCCGGGAAAATCCGGTTCGTAACCCCCGGCGGCGGAGTTAAACCGGCCTTTACCTGACGCTCAACGGTCACTGAAGAATCGCTAACTAATCTGGCGCAGATGACTCGCCGAGCCAGGGGAGAAACCTGAGCCGGCTGTGACGGGGAGAAATACGATGAATCAGCTTACGGAGACCGCCACACGGGGTGGCGGCTCCTCACCGGCGCCGGATCTGTCCCCCCGCAAGGGGATCCGGGCCTGGGCGGCCTCGCGCCGCTGGTACCTGGCGCTCGCCGCGGTGGCCGTCTGCTACTCGGCGGTCCAGCTCATGGTGACGATCCGGGTCGGGCTGGGCTGGGACGAAAGCATCTACGTCAGCCAGGTCACGCCGGGGATCCCTCCGGCCTGGTTCAGCGCGCCGCGGGCCCGGGGCGTGCCCCTCCTGGTGGCGCCGGTGACCGTGTTCACCTCGTCGGTCATCGCCATCCGCGTCTACCTCAGCCTGCTGTCCGGGCTCGGCCTGTTCCTCGCGTACGCGCCCTGGGTGCGGCTGCGCCCGGGGGCCGCCGTCCCCGCCGCGGCCGCGCTTTTCGCCGGGCTGTGGACGACGCTCTTCTACGGCAGCGAGGCGATGCCGAACATCTGGGTCGCGTTCTGCGCGGTCGGCGGCGTCGCCCTGTTCTGCCAGACCAAGCGCAAGGGGGCGCTGGCGGGGCTGGCGATCGCCTTCGCGATCGCCTCGCTGGTCCGCCCGACGGACGCGTCCTGGCTGGCGCTCCCCCTCGTGGTGTACGGGCTGGTGACCCGGCGGTTCCGCCAGGTCGGGGCCATCGTCGTGGGGCTCGTGGTCGGCTGGGGCGAGTGGCTGGTCGAGGCGGCGCTGAGCTACGGCGGCCCGCTCACGCGGCTGTCCGCGGCGGGCGCGAAGAACGAGGCCGGGCTGCACTTCAGCCTGGGCGAGCACCTGCGGGCGCTGGACGGCCCCGTCCTGTGCCGCTTCGGCCACCCGTGCGGCGACATCCCGCTCGGCCACGTCGCGTGGTTCGCCGCCATCCCGGTGCTGGCGGCGGTCGGCCTGTGGGCGGTGCGCAAGCCGGCGCGGCGGCGGCCGCTGCTCATCGCGACCGCCTCCGGGACCGCTCTCGCGCTGTCGTACATCGTCACCATCGGGTACGCCGCGCCGCGCTTCCTCCTGCCGGCGTACGCGCTGCTCGCCCTGCCCGTGGCGTGCGGCCTCGCCTCGGTGGCCCGGGTCCGGGTCGGCCGGGTGCTGGTCGCCGCCGCGATGCTGGCGTTCTTCGTGCTCCAGGGCAGCACGCTGCTCCAGCGCGTCGACATCGAGGGCGCCGCCCGGCAGCCCGACAGCCTGGCCGCCGAGGCGCTGAAGGGCCTCGGCATCTCGCGTCCGTGCTTCCTGTACGGCCACGCCGCGATCCAGGTCGGCTACCTCTCCGGCTGCGGCATGGTCGGAATCACCACGAACTACGGCGGGTACAACCTTCCCTCGCCGATCGACCACGCGCTCGTCCGCGGGGACTGGGTCGGCGTGCTCAGCAACAAGAAAGACACCCCGGCCGGGTTCCTGGCGTCCTGGCGGCGGGTCCCGCTGATCACGACGGCGACCGAGCAGTGGTACCTCTACCGGCCGCCGAGCGCCCTCGCGCCCAAGTCGCCGCGACACCGGTGAGCGCGGCGCGGCGGCCGGGCCGGATCAGAGGCGCTCGATGATCGTGACGTTGGCCTGGCCGCCGCCCTCGCACATGGTCTGCATGCCGTAACGGCCGCCGGTGCGCTCCAGCTCGTGCAGCAGGGTGATCATGAGGCGGGCGCCGGTGGCGCCGAGGGGGTGGCCGAGGGCGATGGCGCCGCCGTTGACGTTGACCCGCCCGGGGTCGGCGTCCGTCTCCTTGAGCCAGGCCAGCACGACCGAGGCGAACGCCTCGTTGATCTCGACCAGGTCCATGTCCTCGATGCGCATCCCGGCCTTCTTCAGCGCGTACGCGGTGGCGGGGATCGGCGCGGACAGCATCCGGATGGGGTCCTCTCCGCGCGCGGAGAGGTGGTGGACGCGGGCGCGTGGCCGCAGGCCGTGCGTCCGGACCGCCTCCTCGGAGGCGATGAGCAGCGCGGCGGCGCCGTCGGAGATCTGCGAGGCGACCGCGGCGGTGAGCCGCCCGCCCTCCTCCAGGGTCTTCAGCCCGGCCATCTTCTCCAGGCTGGTGTCGCGCCGCGGGCCCTCGTCGTCCTTGACGCCCTCGATCGGCTCGATCTCACGGGTGAAGCGGCCCTCGTCGATGGCCGCGATCGCGCGCCGGTGCGACCGGTAGGCGAACGCCTCCATGTCCTCGCGGGAGATGTCCCAGTCGCGGGCGATCATCTCGGCGCCGCGGAACTGGGAGACGTCCTGCTTGCCGTACCGGGCCTGCCAGCCGAGTGAGCCGACGTACGGACCTTCGGTGAAGCCGAGCGAGTCGGCCGCGCCGCGCGAGGCGAACGCGATGGGGATCTGCGACATGTTCTGCACGCCGCCCGCGACCACGAGGTCGGAGGTGCCGGACATGACGGCCTGGGCGGCGAAGTGCAGCGCCTGCTGGGACGAGCCGCACTGGCGGTCCACGGTGACGCCGGGCACCTCCTCCGGCAGCCCGGCGGCCAGCCAGCAGGTGCGCGCGATGTCGCCGGCCTGCGGGCCGACGGCGTCGAGGCAGCCGAACACCACGTCCTCCACGGCCGACGGGTCCACGCCCGAGCGGGCCATGAGCGCCGTGAGCACGTGCGCGCCGAGGTCGGCCGGGTGCACGCCGGACAGGCCGCCGCCCCGCTTGCCGACCGGGGTGCGCACCGCTTCGACGATGTACGCCTCCGCCATCACAACTCCTTAGGTTGAAGGATCCCTTCGAGGACCATCGCGACGTACTGCCTGGCGATCTCCTCGGCGGGCAGCGGGCCGTCGCAGCGGTACCAGGTCGCGGCCACCCAGACGGTGTCGCGGATGAACCGGTAGATGAGGCCGGTGTCGAGGTCGGCGCGCAGCTCGCCGTCCAGGACGCCCCGGTCGAGGACCGACAGCCACACCTCGCGGAACCGCCGCTGGTTGTCCAGCAGGTACGAGAAGCGCGGGTTCGCCGCCAGGTGCTTGGACTCGTTCTGGTAGATCACGACGGCGGGGCGGTGCCGGTGGATCGTCTGGAACGACGCGCCGACCAGCGCACGGAAGGTCGCGCCGGCGCCGAGCCCCGCGCCCAGCACCTGCTCGTACGCCGCCCACATGTCGGTGAGGAACGCCGACAGGATCTCGTCGGCGATCGACTCCTTGGAGTCGAAGTGGTAGTAGAGGCTTCCCCCGAGGATCCCGGCCGCGTCGGCCACCTCGCGCACGGTGGTGACGGCGTATCCCCGGGAGGCGAAGACCTCGGCCGCCGCGGCGAGCAGCTCGGCCCGCCGCTCGGCCCGCGCGGCCGCGGTGCTGTCGGAGTCTCGGCGACGTGGGCTCATGGATCGGTGGGCCTTTCCGGTGCCGTAGGGGTCGGGGCTCGCGCGGCAGACCCGCTCAGGGGTGCTGGCTGGACACGGAGACCACCTCTCCGGTCATGTACGACGAGTAGTCGCTGGCGAGGAAGACGATGACGTTGGCGACCTCCCACGGCTCGGCGTACCGGCCGAGGGCCTCGCGCTTGGTGAGCTCGGCCAGCAGTTCCTCGGTGGTGACCTTGGCCAGGAAGGGGTGCATGGCCAGCGAGGGGGCCACCGCGTTGATCCGCACGCCGTACGGCGCGGCCTCGACGGCGGCGCACCGGGTGAGCGCCATGACGCCGGCCTTGGCCGCCGCGTAGTGCGCCTGGCCCTCCTGGGCCCGCCACCCGATGACGGACGCGTTGTTCACGATCACGCCGCGCCCGCGCGGCCGCATCCGGACGAGCGCGGCGCGGGTGCAGCGCATGGTGCCGTTCAGCGTCACGTCGAGCACCCTGTTCCACTGCTCGTCGGTCATCTCGACGAGCGTGGCGGTGCCGCCGAGACCGGCGTTGTTGATCACCACGTCGAGTGGGCCGAAGCACTCCTCGGCCTCGGAGAACAGGCGCTGGACCTGCTCCTCGGAGGTCACGTCGCATGGGACGGCGGTCACCGAGCCGGAGCCGAACTCCTTCTCCAGGGCGGCCCGGGTCTCCGACAGCCGCCGCTCGTGGGCGTCGCTGATCACCACGCGGGCGCCCTCCTCCAGCATGCGGCGGGCGCAGGCGCCGCCGATGCCGGTGCCGGCGGCCGCGGTCACCACGGCCACCCGGTCGCGCAGCAGGCCGTGGCCCGGAACGTAGGGCGGCTTCATCCCCGGCCCTCCTCAGTGAGCGTCACATGAGTTACTCTACCAAACAATTGTTAGAAAGAATGAGGGGTGCCGATGACCGTAGTCCGCTACGAGCGGCGCGGGCCGGTGGCGGTGGTCACCATGAACCGCCCGAAGTACCGCAACGCGCAGAACTCAGCGATGACCTACGCCCTCGACGAGGCCTTCTACCGCGCCGTCGCCGACGACGAGGTCAAGGTGATCGTGCTGGCCGGAGAGGGCAAGCACTTCTCCGCCGGGCACGACATCGGCACGCCCGAACGCGACGCGCACGTCTCCTTCACGCGCAAGGCGAGCCTGTGGTGGGACCACGTGGGCAAGGAGGGCGCCGAGAGCCGCTTCGCCCGCGAGTCCGAGGTGTACCTCGGCATGTGCCGCCGCTGGCGCGAGATCCCCAAGCCGACGATCGCCATGGTGCAGGGCGCCTGCATCGCGGGCGGGCTCATGCTCGCCTGGGTGTGCGACCTGATCGTCGCCTCGGACGACGCGTTCTTCGCCGACCCGGTGGTGCGCATGGGCATCCCCGGCGTCGAGTACTTCGCCCACCCGTGGGCGATGCCGCCGCGGATCGCCAAGGAGTTCCTCTTCACCGGGGACCGGATGCCCGCCCGCCGGGCGTACGAGGTGGGCATGGTCAACCGGGTCGTCGCCCGCGAGGAGCTGGAGGCCGAGACGTTCGCGCTGGCCGAGCGGATCGCCGCCATGCCGCGCCTCGGGCTCGCGCTGACGAAGAAGGCGGTGAACCAGGCCGAGGACCTGCAGGGGATGCGCGCCGGGATGGATTCGGTGTTCGGCCTGCACCACCTCGCGCACGCGCACAACGCCGAGACCTCGGCCGACTCCCTGGCCGGCATGGACCCCAGGAGCATGAAGGCCGCCGCCGATGGATCTTGACCTGTCGTCCGTCGAACCGTTCCGGACCGAGGTCCGGGAGTGGCTGCGCGCGCACGTCCCCGCCGCTCCCCTGCCCTCGCTGGAGGTCGAGGAGGGCTTCGCCGCGCACCGCGCGTGGGAGCGCGAGCTGCACGCGGCGCGGCTGTCCGTCGTCTCCTGGCCCAGCCGGTACGGCGGCCGGGACGCGACGCCGCTGGAGTGGCTGGTCTTCGAGGAGGAGTACTACGCGGCCGGGGCCCCGGGCCGGGTCAGCCAGAACGGCATCAACCTCCTCGCCCCGACCCTCTTCAACCACGGCACGCCCGAACAGCTCGACCGGATCCTGCCCACGATGGCGTCGGGCGAGGTGATCTGGGCCCAGGCGTGGTCGGAGCCGGGCGCCGGCAGCGACCTGGCGTCGCTGCGCGCCACCGCGACCCGGGTGGACGGCGGCTGGCTGCTCAACGGCCAGAAGACGTGGAGCTCCCGCGCCGCCTTCGCCGACCGGGGCTTCGGCCCGTTCCGCTCCGACCCGGAGGCCGAACGGCACCGCGGCCTGACGTACCTCATGTTCCCGCTGGACGCCGAGGGCGTGACCCGCCGCCCGATCGGACGCATCGACGGCAAGCCGGCCTTCGCCGAGCTGTTCTTCGACGACGTCTTCGTGCCCGACCGGGACGTGATCGGCGCGCCGGGCGAGGGCTGGCGGGTCGCGATGAGCACCACCGGCAACGAGCGCGGGCTCACCCTGCGCAGTCCCGGGCGGTTCCTCGCCGCCGCCGACCGGCTGGTGGAGCTTTGGAAGGAGCGCGGCGACCCGTCCGACACGGCACTGCGCGACCGGGTGGCCGACGCGTGGATCAAATCCCGGGCGTACCGGCTGAAGGGTTTCGAGACCGTCTCGCGCACCGAGGACATCGGGGCCGAGTCCAGCGTCAACAAGATCTTCTGGTCGGACCTGGACGTGGCGCTGCACGAGACCGCGCTCGACCTGCTCGGCCCGGACGGCGAGCTCGACGGCGAGTGGCTGGAGGGCTACGTCTTCTCCCTCGCCGGCCCGATCTACGCCGGGACCAACGAGATCCAGCGCAACGTGATCGCCGAGCGCGTCCTCGGCCTGCCCAGGTCGGGGCGGTGACCGGTGGGACACGACCAAGGCAGCACACGTGAAAGCACACGTGACTGCGCTTGTGACTGCTTCAACAGCCGGGGCGCCCGCACCTGCCGCGGGCGCGGCGCCGTGACGACCATCGGGAGGCGGCCGTGAAGTTCATCCTCGACGCCGAGCAGCGGCTGTTCGGCGAGACCCTGCACAAGCTCCTGGCCGAGGCGGGCACGCCGGCCGCGATCCGCGCGTGGGCGGCCGGATCGCACGGGCCCGGCCTGGCCCTGTGGCGCTCACTCGCCGACGCGGGCGTCCTCGCCGTCGCCGTGCCCGAGTCGGCGGGCGGCGCGGGACCACTCCCCGTCGAGATGGTCACCGCCTTCCACGAGCTGGGACGGCACGCCGCACCGGGGCCGCTCGCCGAGAGTGTCGCCGTCGCCGCGCTGCTCGACCGGCTGGCCCCCGAGGATCTCGTCGTCGCGCCCGAGACGGTGGACGCGTGGCTCGCGTGCATCGCCGAGGGGAACACGGTGGCGACGGCGGCCCTGCCCCCGGCCGTGCCGTACGCGCTGGACGCGGACGCGGCGGGGCTCGTGCTGGCGGTGGACGGCGACGAGCTGCGCGCGGCGCTCCCCGGCGCGGCGCGCGTCTCCCTGGATCCGGCCCGCCGGCTCTTCCCCGTCGAGGGCGGCGAGCTCCTCGCCCGCGGCCCCTCGGTGCGCGCCGCGGCCGAGGCCGCCCGCGACATGGGCGCCCTGGCGACCGCCGCCCAACTCGTCGGCGTGGGCCGCGCGCTGCTGGACGCCTCGGTCGAGTACGCCCGGGCGCGGCGGCAGTTCGGACGGCCGATCGGCGAGTTCCAGGCGGTCAAGCACCACCTCGCGGACGCGCTCGTCGGCCTGGAGTACGCCCGGCCGCTGGTCCACGGCGCGGCCCTGGCCCACGGCTCACCGGACTTCCCTCGCGACGTGTCCGCCGCGAAGGTCGCCGCGTCGGAGGCGGCGTACGCGGCGGCCAAGATCGCGCTCCAGGTGCACGGCGCGATCGGCTACACCGACGAGTACGACCCGAGCCTGTGGATCAGGAAGGCTCGGGCCCTCCACTCCGCGTGGGGCTCCCCCTCGGCGCACCGCGCCCGGGTACTCGCCGCCCTGACCTGACGGCGGGCTGGTCGGCGGCCAGCTCAGATGCCGGATGAAGAACCGGGCCGCGGCGTCCCCTGCGAACTGCGGGACGCCGGTGTGCCCTGCTCGGCGGCGGCGGAACGGGGCCGGTCACCGCTCCAGGGGAGCTCGATGGTGGCCGCGGCGAAGCCGTCCGCCGCGGAGTGCCGGGCTCGGGCCGGGAGGACCCTTCACGAAGGGTTCAACGATGGTCCGGTCGGGTGCGGGTTGCGGTGGAGCTGCGCACGCTTGTCCTTGCGCCGCTCCTGCTCGATCTTGGACCCACCCCAGCCATGAGCCCGCGCCTCCCAGTCCGCTGGGTTGACCCCGACGGCGTGCACGCGGACCAGGACTTCCACCGGCCGGGGCTTGGGGCGATCGACTTCGACCTCGGTCAGCATGTGGGGGCCTCCCAGTGACCGTTGGCTGATCGCACGCATCTTCTCTTTCATGATTACCTTTCTGGCGCGGGCCTGTTGGCCGTGGCGGCGCCCCGAACGTGTTTCACGCGCCAGTGAGCAGGGTTCGTACGGCGGCGATGATTTCGGGCGCTGCCTTGTCTGGTGAGCCGCTGTCGAACGGCGGCTGGGGGTCGTATTCGAGAGCGAGTTGGATCGTCTTGGCCGCCGGCTCGCCCCACAGACGAGCGGCGAGGGTCAGGGCCATGTCGATACCGGCCGATACCCCGGCACAGGTGATCACGTCCTTGTCGATGACCACACGTTCGGTGCTGACGATGGCGCCGTGTGCGGCGAGGACGTCCCGCACCGCCCAATGGGTGGTCGCTGGGCGTCCGGCCAGAATGCCGGCCTTGGCCAGCAGCGTGGAACCCGAACAGACCGACACGGTGCACGCGGCTGTGGGACAGGTGGCGGCCAGCCAGGCGATGAGGGCCTCGTCCTCCAAAGCCCGGCGCCAGCGAGAACTACCGGGAACGACGATGAGATCGGGCCTCGGCAGATCGTCGAACCCGACGTCAGCCTGGAGTGTGAGCCCGTTGTCACAGCGCACGCTGCCAGCCCGCGCGGCGGCGAAGTAGGGCCTCACCTGTGGGTGACCGGCCAGTGCTTCGTAGGGGCCGATGATGTCGAGCGCGGTCATCTGGTCATAAAGCACGAAGGTCGCATTCATCGCGAATTCTCCTTATCGGTGACGGTGCGCGTCTGAGTACGGGTGTTCTGGAAGACGCGGTGCGGTCAGACCGCGGTGGTGCCGGTGAAGCGGTCGCGGTAGGCGCTCGGCGGCACGCCGATCTCCCTGATGAACGCCCGGCGCATACTCTCGGCGGTCCCGAAGCCGCATCGCCGGGCGATGCTCTCCACTCCGTCGCCGCCGGTCTCCAGCAGGAGCCGAGCCGCCTCGACGCGGGCCCGCTCCACATACCGGCCCGGGGTCATGCCGACCTGCCGCGCGAACACGCGGCTGACGTGGCGCTCGCTCACCGACAGCCGCTCGGCCAGCGCAGCAACCGAGTAATCAGCCCCCGGATCAGCGGTGATCTCTCCGAGTAGCCGACGTAGCGTCTCATCGCCCGGCGGGCAGGCTCGAGACCACATGCTGAACTGCGACTGCCCACCTGGCCTCTGCAGGAACACCACCAGCCACCTGGCCACCTTGCGAGCCAGCTCCGCCCCGTGATCCTCCTCGAGAAGCGCGAGCGCCAGATCCAGCCCCGCAGTGACCCCAGCCGCCGTGCCGACTCCCTCGTCGCGGACGAAGATCGCATCCGGCTCCACGGTCACCGCCGGGTAGGTCTCGGCCAGCTCGGCGCAATACGCCCAGTGCGTCGTGGCCCGCCGCCCGGCCAGAATGCCGGCCTCGGCCAGCACGAAAGCACCCGTGCACACCGAGACGGTTCGGCGGGCCACTGCAGACAACCGCCGCACCTGATCGACCAGCTCGTGGTCGCTGACCGCGTCGGCGTAACCCCAGCCACCCGCCACGAGCAGCGTGTCCAGCCCGCCCTCCACCCGGGCCAGATCGGTCTCGACACCCAAACGCGCGCCGGACGATGTCACCACATCCCGGCCGCCAAGCGAGGCCAACCGCACCCGATATGAACCCGGCACGGCCCTGGTCGCTCCGTCGAACGCCTCCAGCGGCCCCGCGACATCCAGCAGCTGGACACCGTCGTAAACCACCACCAGCACCTCAGCCCCGTTCATGGATCAAGTGTGAAGCGGCTGATGGGCGTCAGCAATGACACGTACCCCACCAATACAGACACGCCACCGACCCCTGGCGAACCCTGGACCCTGCACCCGCTCCGACACCGCGCGTTGACCCACGCCGCCGAGGAGGGCGCGAACACCTCCACGCTGCTGGCATTCTCCGGGCACACCAACGTCGCGAGCCTCGCTCGCCACTCCCGCGTCTCGGCCGAAGCACCGGCCCGCGGGCAGCACCAACGCGACGGGCGGCGTAGGCGTCGCGGCGCGTGCCGTCCTCCCTCGCGTGCCGTCCTCCCTTAGGCCGGAGACGAATCCTCCCTTAGGCCGCAGAGGATCACCCTCCGAGAGGAGTTCGGATCGCTGTCACTGGCCGACAATCGGCAGTGCGGCATCGGAGATTATCGGGGCATCCGGTGGCCGCCACAGATGCAGGGCCCGCACCTCGCGTACGCCGCGACCTCACCGCAGGAGTCCATGTGACCCGTCTTCGTCCCGCATTCACCGTCGCGCTGTTGGCCGCGGCTTTCGTGGGGGCACTGTCCCTCCCGGCCCTGGCGGTCGGGCCCCCGGAGCCCTGCACCACCGGCCCGAACGGTCCCGCGTGCCATTCGCCCGGCTGGGGAACCAAGTAAGAGGAAGGATCGTCATGCGTCACGCACGTCGCCTCGTCATCGCCTCGTTACTGGCCGCCGCGTGGGTAGCCCCCGCCACCGTTCCCGCCCAGGCTGCCACCCAGGCCGAGTGCTATCAGATCTACAACAACAACTACAACGTCCTCCGCAGTCAGGGCTGGAGTCACGAGAAGGCTTCCGCTGAGGCGCTCGCCGTCTATGAGGAGTGCCAGCGCCTCAACGCGAACCCCGCGACGGACCACCCGACGGACTGATGCAACGGCGAACTGACCTGCGGCTGCTTCTACGGACAGGAGAGCGTGCGTAGAAGCAGCCTCTGCCGCCGTCCTTCTACCGGCCACCGATACGGCGGGTGTAGCTCGTGTGGTGGCCGGGCCGCGCCCCCGCCCCGGCCCCCGCCCCGGCCCGTTGATGGCGACGAGCCTCCGGATGGGCTGCTCGGTCACCTGCGCTTCCAGGTAGCGGATGATCGACGTCTGCGCCTTCTGGAACAGGTCGACGAACGTCTCACCCAGGGATCTGGCACCGCTGTCGTGGCCAGGTCAGGGAACTGCCTGACCCGCTCCCGTCAACCGGTGACCCGCTCAGAGACTGTGGTGGTGAACGGAGTCAAGGAGGGCAAGCTCCTCCTCGGAGAGGCGGAGGGCGCCGGCGGCCACGTTGGACGCCAGGTGGTCCGGGTCGCCGGTGCCGGGAATGGCCAGCACATGCGGGCCGCGATGCAGCGTCCAGGCGATCCGGACCTGGGCGGGGCCGACCCCGTGTGCCCGCGCGACGGCCAGGATCCGCGGGTGGTCACGGTCGCTCGCACCGGCTTGGCGCCCGGAGGCGGCGATCGCGTAGAACGGCACGAAGGCGACATCTTGCTCACCGCAGGTGCGGACGAACGTGTCCTGGTCGGGCCGCACTCCGAGGCCGTACATGTTCTGCACGCACACCACCGGCGCGATGGCCTGGGCCTCGGCGAGGTGATGGGGGTGGACGTTGGAGACGCCCAGGTGACGGATGAGTCCGGCCTCGCGCAACTCGGCCAACGCACCGAAGCGCTCGGCGATCGAACCGGTCCCGACGATGCGCAGGTTCACCACGTCCAGGTGGTCACGGCCGAGCTGGCGCAGGTTCTCCTCGACCAGTCCACGCAACTGCTCTGGTGTGGCGTGGGGCAGCCACGCACCCGATGGGTCGCGCGGCTGCCCCACCTTGGTTGTGATGACCAGATCATCCGGGTAGGGGGCCAGGGCGCGGTTGATCAGCTCGTTGGCCGAGCGCAGCGGGGAGAAGTAGAACGCCGCGGTGTCGATGTGGTTCACACCGAGCTCGACCGCCCGGCGCAGCACGCTGATCGCCTGGTCGCGGTCGCGCGGGACGGCGTCGGCCACGAGCGCCTCGCCGGTTTGCGGCAGGCGCATCGCCCCGAAGCCGATCCGATTGACCGTCAGGTCTCCCAGCTTCCAGGTGCCTGACGCGGCGGCGGATATCGTCTCTGCGGTCATTGCGGAATGATCTCCCCCCGGTAAGGTAGCCGCCATCGATTCAGGTATAGGTGAATCCTGGGGGCGACCGTCCTGGCGGAACTGGCATTCTCAGCGAGCGATCTGGCGCAGATGCGGTTCGCGGTCTCACCGATGTGGCAGGTCGGGACCAGCTTCCGGCTGCTGAAGGCCGGTGCCGCGGACCCTGTGCACCGGCGCTGGCTGGAGCAGGTGCGGCCACGGGTCGCGGCTGCCGGGTTGGACAGCGGGTGGCTCGCCGAACTGATCCCGCCCTCGGGCTACGCCCCGGACTTCCTCAACCCGGCACCCACCGGGCCGGCCCCCACGCCGGCGGAGGAGCTGGCCGCGATCGCGGCCGCGCCGGCCGACCGTGTCCGCCGGGACCTCGACCACCTCAGGCACCATCAGGGCAGCATCGGCCCCCGTCTACGATCCCTGTACGCCGACCCGCAAGCCCGCCTGGTGCGGGTCGCGGCGGAGATCGGGACCTACTGGGAGCTGGCACTCGCTCCTTACTGGGCACGAGTCCGCGCAGTGCTTGATGCCGACGTCTTCCACCGGGCCCGGCAGGTCGCCGAACACGGGGCCGGCCACCTCCTCAACGAGCTGCATCCATTGGTCAGCTGGGACGACAACGTGCTGCGGGTGGTCCGTCGGCAGCGGACCCTCTCCCGGGAGACCGCGGGCGCAGGGCTGCTCCTGATTCCCTCGGCTTTCAAGGGGCCGGGCCTGTCCACGCGGGTTGCGCCGCCGGACCCGCCGCAGCTCGCCTACCGAGCGCGCGGCGTCGGCACGCTGTGGGAACGCCGCACCGCCACCGGTTCCGCAGCGGTCGTCGCCGTGCTCGGCCGTTCGCGGACCCTGTTGCTCACCGAACTGGAGGCTCCGGCCACCACGACAGAGCTGGCTCAGCGCACCGGGATCTCGATGGCCGGGGTCTCCCAGAACCTGGCGGCACTGCGCAATGCCGGCTTCGTCACCGCCCACCGGGCCGGCCGCACAGTGCTGTACGCACGCACCTCCGTCGCGGAATCCGTCCTCGCCGCCTCCGATGACACTTGAGATCATCGGACAACCTGCGCTTCACCTCCACCCAGGCGGCGCACGCACCCTTGGCCGACCACTCCCTCAAGCGGACGAACTGCCGGGCAAGCCATGGGGGCTCCCCCTTCGGCGACCGCGCCCGGGTGCTCGCCACCCTGGCCTGACTCCTCCCCCGCCGACGGGCCCCCGATCGCGTGCGGCGATCGGTGGCCCGTCGCGTCCGGGCGCTTTCGATCAGGTCCGTGGCCGTCGCCCGGTCCGGAAACGGCGCGCGCCGCCGGTCAGGGATCAGCGACCGGCGCCGACCGTTTCCGGGACGGCCGCGGCGAGGTGGTGACGCAGGCTTTCGCCCTCGACATCGAGGTTGGGCAGCGCCCGGTCCAGGGGGCGGGGCAGCCACCAGGCGGCGGCGCCGAACATGGACATCACGGCCGGGACCAGCGTCATGCGGACCACGAAGGCGTCCACCAGCACGCCGACGGCCAGCGCGAAGCCCATGGACTTGATGATCGGATCGTCCATGAACACGAACCCGCCGAACACGGCCGTCATGATCAGCGCGGCGGCGGTGACGACGCGGGCGTTGTGTCCCATGCCGTTGATCGTGGCCTGGCGCGGCGTGTCGCCGTGCACGTAGTCCTCGCGCATCCGCGAGACCAGGAACACCTGGTAATCCATGGCCAGCCCGAACAGGATGCCGATCAGCAGGATCGGCAGGAAGCTGACCAGCGGTCCCGGCACGTCCAGCCCGACCAGGTCGGCCAGATGCCCCTGCTGGAAGATCGCGACCGTGACGCCGAAGGTCGAGCCGACGGTGAGCAGGAAGCCCAGCGCCGCCTTGACCGGCACCAGGATCGAGCGGAAGACCAGCATCAGCAGCAGCACCGACAGGCCGATCACCAGCAGCAGGTACACCGGCATGGCGTCGGCGAGCTTGTCGGAGACGTCGATGCCCACGGCGGTGGCACCGGTCACCGCGATCTCCGCGCCCTTGATGTCGGCGACCTTGGCGCGGATGGCGTGGACGGCGTCCTCGGTGGCCGCGTCGGTGGGTCCGGCCTTCGGGATGATGGTCAGCAGCGCTGTGGTGCCTGCGGCGTTGGTCTGGGGCGGGGCCACGGCCAGGACGCCCTCGGTCTGCTGGATCAGCGCGGCGGCCTGTCCGGCGGCCGCGGTGGTCGCCTTGGCGTCGGCCGCGGTGACCACGGCGATCAGCCGGGCGTTGAAGCCCTCGCCGAACCCTTCGCTGGTCAGGTCGTACGCCTCGCGGGCCGGTGAGCCGGGGGCGGCGGTGCCGGCGTCCGGCAGGGCCAGGCGCAGGTCCTGGGCGGGCAGCGCGAGCGCGCCCAGGCCGACGATCCCGGCCAGCAGGATCGGCACACGCAGCCGGGTGACAATCCGCCCCCAGGCGTAGCCGAAGCCCTCCCGGGCCGGGCTCGCTTCCTGGCCCGCGCGCTGCCCACGTGGCAGCACGCGGGTCCCGGCGTACGACAGGAAGGCGGGCAGCAGCGTGAGGGCGACCAGGACGGCGACCCCCACGGTGCCGGCGGCGGCCAGGCCCATGACGGTGAGGAAGGGGATGCCGACGACCGACAGACCGGCGAGCGCGATCACGACGGTGGCTCCGGCGAACACGACCGCCGAGCCGGCGGTGCCGGTCGCCAGCCCGGCGGCCTCGTCCCGCTCCATGCCCTCCGCGAGGAACTGGCGGTAGCGGGACGTGATGAACAGCGAGTAGTCGATGCCGACGGCCAGGCCCAGCATCAGCGCCAGCACCGGCGTGACCGAGGTCAGCTCGACGACGCCGCTGAGCGCGAAGAGCCCGGCCATGCCGACGCCGACGCCGATCAGCGCGTTCAGCAGCGTCATGCCGGCGGCCACCAGCGAGCCGAAGGTGATGACCAGCACGACTGCGGCGATCAGAACGCCGACCCCTTCGGAGCCGCCCACTTCGGGCGCGGTGGTCATGATCTCGCCGCCGTGCTCCACCCGCAGCCCGGTCACCGAGGAGCCGGCCTTGAGGTACGCGTCGCGCTGGGCCGCGGTGACGTCATTGAGCCCCCGGTCGAACTGGACCTGGACCAGGGCGTGGCGGCCGTCGGCGGAGACCGCGCCGACCTGGAACGGGTCGAGGGCGGCGACCACGCCGGGGACGGCGGCCGCCTCCTTCACGACGGGGGCGACGGCCGCCGGGTCCAGCTTCTTCCCCTGCGGGGCGGCGACGACGATGCTGCCGGTGGCCCCGCCGGCCTGGGGGAACTCCCTGGCCAGCGCGTCCAGCGCCCGCTGCGACTCGGTGCCGGGCATGACGAACTTGTCGGTGGTGGACCCGCTGAAGGCGGCGACCGCCCCTACCAGCAGCGCCAGCAACAGCAGCCACACGGCGGCCACGCGCCCCCGTCTGCGGAAGGAGAACCGGCCCAGCCGGTACAGCAAGGTTGACATCGGAAGCGGGATCTCTTTCGTCGAAGGGTCAGTCGATGGAGCGGCCGAGCGTACGCAGCGCGCCCCGGGTCAGCTCCGCGCGCAGCGTCTCCTCGGGCACCGCGAGGTCGCCGGCGCCCGTCAGGGCGACACCCAGCAGCGCCATCCAGCCCCAGACCCGGGCCCGCGGGTCACCGGAACGGCCGGTCAGCGCGTCCACCAGCCGCTCGATGACGGCGTTGATGTCGGGCAGCTCGGGACGGGCGGTCATGGCGTCCAGGTCCTGCATGAGGATCGTGATCTCGCGCCGGAAGCGCAGGGACGACTCGACGAGCCCGGCGACCGCCGCGTGCGCGGCCTCGTCGCCGTCCAGCCCGGCGAGCCGCTCCTCCAGCTCGGCCAGCTCTCGCCCCACCGGCGACAACAGCTCGGTGAGGATCGCGTCCTTGTTGGTGAAGTGGTACAGCAGGGACGCCTTGGAGCAGCCCACATCCGAGGCGATGTCCTGGAGCGACGTGCCGCGGAAGCCGACCGTGGCGAACAGCCGCGCCGCCGACTCCAGGATGTCCGCGCGCATGGTGGTGGCGGAGCGAGTCATGCGATCACCTTAGCTGACCGATCGGACAGTTCTGACCGATCGGACAGTATGCGCCCGCCGGGGTGAATCACCGCGTCTCGGGAGCACAGGCCGAGATTCCGTGGAAGGGTGGGATCGCCCGCGATCATCGAAGTCAGGAAGGCGTGCCGTGGACTTCAAGCTCGAACTGGTGCCGATCCCCGTCTCGGACGTGGACCGCGCGAAGGAGTTCTACACGGAGAAGCTGGGGTTCGTCTGCGACGTGGACTTCAGCAACGGCGCGTTCCGCGTCGTACAGGTGACGCCTCCGGGGTCGGCCTGCTCCATCTCGTTCGGGGCCGGCATGATCGACACCCCGCCGGGGTCGGTCAAGGCCCTGCACCTGGTGGTGAAGGACATCCACGCCGCCCGCGCCCTGCTCGTCGAGCGCGGGGTGGACATCGCCGAAGTGGAGGACCTCAGCGCGCCCGGCAAGCCCACCGTCTCCTACGCCGCCTTCTCCGACCCGGACGGCAACGGCTGGACGCTGCAGCAGCTGCCGTACTGACCCGACGGCACGCCTGAGAATGGCCGGTACGCCCCAGGGGCGCACCGGCCATCGCCGGCGGCGGCTCAGCCGGCCAGGTTGGCGCCGAGGCCCCGCAGGACCCCCGCGGCCTGGGTGACGATCCCGTCGATCAGCTCCTCGCAGGAGGGCAGGTCGTCGATGAGCGCCACCACCTGGCCGGAGGCCATCACGCCGAGGTCGGGGCGTCCGTCCACCATGGCCGCCTTGAGCAGCATGGGCGTGTTGGCCGCCATCAGCACCTGGGACCAGGTCAGCTCCTTGCCGTGTTTCATGGCCAGCCCGTCGCGGATCATCCCGGGCCAGGACATCCCGGAGACGCGGCGGAACCTCGCGGCGTTGCGCACCGCGCGGACCAGCCCGCTCACCCGCCCCGACCGCTCCAGCGCGTCGACGAGCGGCGTGCGCAGCACCCGATGCGGCATGCCGTCCACCTGCCGGGTGACCACGGTGTCCGACGTGCCGAGGTAGGTCCGCTTGACCGCGTCCGGGACGGAGCTGTCCCGGGTGAGCAGGAAGCGGGTGCCCATGGCCACGCCGGCCGCGCCGTACGCGAGGGCGGCGGCCAGGCCGCGCCCGTCGAAGAAGCCGCCGGCGGCGATCACCGGGATGTCGACCGCGTCCACGACCTGGGGCAGCAGCAGGGTGGTGGCGACCGCTCCGGTGTGGCCGCCGCCCTCGCCGCCCTGGACCAGGACGGCGTCGGCGCCCCAGGCGGCGACCTTCTCCGCGTGCCGCCGCGCCCCGACGGAGGGGATCACCACGATCCCGGCGTCCTTCAGCCTGGCGATCAGCTCCTGGCGGGGGGCGAGCGCGAACGAGGCGACCGTCACCCGGTGCTTGATCAACAGGTCGACGCGGTCACCCGCGTCCGCGGCGTCCGCGCGCAGGTTCACGCCGAAGGGCGCGTCGGTGCGCGAGCGGACCTCCGCGATGGCCGAGGCGAGCTGATCGAGCGTCATGGTGGCCGAGGCGAGGATGCCGAGGCCGCCCGCGTCCGCCACCGCCGACACCAGCCGCGGGCCCGCCACCCAGCCCATACCGGTCTGCACGACGGGGTGGCGTACCCCGGTGAGCCGGGTCAGCGGGGTGTCCAGGACCTGCTCGATCACGTCCGGACCTCCCGGTCGCGCAGGCTTCTCGGGTCGAGCACCTCGCGGATCAGCCGCAGTTCCTCGTCCGTCGGCTGCCGGGTCTCCGGCACGTCGCCGTCGATCACGAGATCGAACCCGGTGGCGGCGGCGACCTCCTCGACCGTGACGCCGGGATGGGTGGAGACGAGCCGCATCGCGCCGTCCGGCGTGCCGAAGTCGAACACGCCGAGGTCGGTGACCACCCGGCGCAGGCCGTGGAAACGGGACGCCACCGGGCCGAGCTCGGCCGCGCGGTCGTAGCCGACGCCGCTGACCATGTCCACCTTGGGGACGAACACCCGGGTGGAGTGCTTGGGGATCCAGTAGCTCGTCGGGTTGCAGATCGTGTTGCCGGGGGCGCCGCGTACCCCGAGGAGCTGGGATTTCGGCCGATCCCAGGCGCCGACGGCCGAGATGTTGGTGTTGCCGAACCGGTCGATCTGGGAGGCGCCCATCATCACGTGGCGGCGGCCGTTCTGCACCAGCCACAGGTGGTCGCGGAACGGCATCCAGCCCTCGGCGGGCCCGGCCGGCGCGCCGAACGGGACCGGCTCGGCGGTGAGCATCGCCCCGCCGTCGGTGGTCAGCAGCCCCGGCTCGAAGGTGAGCCGGGCCAGCCGGGCGCCCAGGATCGAGCAGGTGCCCATCGCCGCGGCCAGGACCTCGCCGTCGCCGCGCCACGCCTCGGCGCAGGCGGCCACGCAGATCTCCGCACGGGTCGCGCTCATCGTGCCCTCTCCTCCTGCTCCTCGCGCCAGCGGCGGACCGCCTCCTGGTAGGCCGCCTCGTCCCCGCTCAGGAACCGCTCGGCGAACGCCGCCCACGCCTCCGGGTCGGCCGCCGACGTCGCGTAGTGCCGCTGGAACGCCTCGTCCCTCGCGCGGTCGGGGGCGCAGTCGGTGAAGTGGCCGCCGTTCGGGGTCTCCACCACTCCGGCCGTGTGCATCCGGCTGACGAGCAGCGTCTGCGGTGGCCCGTCCAGCTCGCCGGGGCCGACCAGCCGCTCGCAGCTCACGTAGCAGCGGCCCGCCGCCTTGGCGAACAGGTCGTCCATGTACGGGTCGGGGCCGAGGTACTGGCCGTTGCCCCGCGTGTCGGCCCGATCCATGTGGATCAGCGCCGCGTCGAGCGTCAGCGCGGGCACCGCGAGGAGCTCCTCCCCGTCGTCGTACGGCGAGCGGACGGTGCGCAGGTCAGGGTTGACCCGCGGGACGTCCGAGCCGAGCCCGGCCCGGGTGGGCAGGAACGGCAGCCGGTGCGCGGCGGCGAGCAGGCCGAACATGAACATGCCCTCGTCGTACTCGGCGAACTCGACCGCGCCGCTCTGCCTGGCCACCCTGAAGTGCGGTTCGAGCGGCACGGAGTCCAGCGTCACGAAGGGGGCGACCACCCTGCGGACCTTGCCGGCGGCGCACAGCAGGCCCACGTCGGCCCCGCCCAGCGACACGATCGTCAGGTCCTTGAGGGAGGAGCGGTAGATCGCGCGGACCAGGGCCATCGGCTTGCGCCGCGAGCCCCAGCCACCGATGCCGATCGTCATGCCGCTCTCCAGCGACCCGACGATCTCCCCGATCGTCATGATCTTGGTGGTATTCACCGGTCGCTCACCGCTCCTCCCTCGGAGACGAAGTCGTCACGGTGGCGGTCGCCGGCGCCCATGAGGTTGAGCTCGAAGGTGAAGCCCTGCTCGAACCGGTAGCTGCGGTGGACGTCGACCGGGTCGATGCCGTTCAGCGACTCCTTGGCCCGGCGGATCACGTACGGGTCCTTGCCGGCGATCTGGGCCGCGACCGCGAAGGCCGCGTCCCTGAGCCGGTCGCGCGGCACCACTTCCAGCACCGAGCCGTGCGCGTGCAGCTCGGCCGCCGTGACGGTCCGGCAGGTGTACACCATCGCCCGCATCAGGTGCTGCGGGACCAGCCGGGCGAGGTGCGTGGCCGCGCCGAGCGCGCCGCGGTCCACCTCGGGCAGCCCGAAGTACGCGTCCTCGGACGCGACCACGATGTCGGCGTTGCCCACCAGGCCGACCCCGCCGCCCAGGCAGAAACCGTGCACGGCCGCGATGACCGGCACCTCGCACTCGTACACCGCGGAGAACGAGGCGTAGCAGCCCCGGTTGGCGCCGACCAGGGCGTCGAACCCGCTGGTCGCCTGCATCTCCTTGATGTCCACGCCGGCGTTGAACCCGCGGCCCTCGGCGCGCAGCACGACGACGCGGGTCTCCGGCTCCCGCCCGGCCTTCCGTACGGCGTCGGCGAGGTCGAACCAGCCGCGCACGGTCAGCGCGTTGACGGGCGGCGCGTCAACGACCACCTCGGCGATGCCGTTGCCATGGTTCCTGGTGGAGATTCCCATGCGCTACCTTTCCACCAAACATTTGTTAGAAATGAAAGTAGCAGAAGGGACCGTCCCCGGACACGGCTCGCCGTCCCGGGCGTCGCCGCGAGCAGGCGGACGACAGGCAGAAAAAGGGAGAGCTGAGGATGATCTGCAAGGACCGCGTCGTCATCGTGACCGGCGCCGGGCGCGGCCTCGGCCGCGCGCACGCCCTGGAGTTCGCCCGGCAGGGCGCCAAGGTCGTCGTCAACGACCTGGGCGTGAGCCGGTCCGGCGACGGCGGCTCGGACGGCCCGGCGCGGCAGGTGGTCGAGGAGATCCGCGCGCTCGGCGGCGAGGCCGTGGCCGAGACCTCCGACATCGCGACCGACGCCGGGGCGCGCGCGCTGGTCGCCACCGCCCTGGAGCGCTTCGGACGGCTGGACGTGCTGGTCAACAACGCCGGGTTCCTGCGCGACCGCATGCTGGTCAACCTCTCCGAGGAGGAGTGGGACGCGGTCATGCGGGTCCATCTGAAGGGCCACTTCCTGCCGCTCAAGCACGCCGGCCTGCACTGGCGGGCGGAGTCCAAGGCGGGCCGGCGGCCCGACGCCCGGGTGATCAACACCTCGTCCGGCGCCGGCCTGCTCGGCAGCGTGGGCCAGGGCAACTACTCCGCCGCCAAGGCGGGCATCGTCGGCCTCACCCTGGTCGCCGCCGCCGAGCTCGGCCGGTACGGCGTGACCGTCAACGCCATCGCCCCGGCGGCGCGCACCCGGATGACCGAGGAGGTCTTCGCCGCCACGATGGCCGCGCCGGAGGAGGGCGCCTTCGACGCGATGGCCCCGGAGAACGTCTCCCCGCTGGTCGCCTGGCTCGGCTCGGCCGAGTCCAGGGACGTGACCGGCCGCGTCTTCGAGGTCGAGGGCGGCCGGATCTGCGTGATGGAGGGATTCCGCCATGGCCCGGCCACCGACAAGGGCGTCCGCTGGGACCCCGCCGAGCTGGGCCCGGAGATCAGCGGCCTGTTGAAGGAGGCCGCCCGCCCCGAGCCCGTCTACGGCGCCTGACCCCTGGCGGCACCGGACCCGGCACCGCCGCCGGCCTTTCGCGGCTGCACCTATCGCTGGATTGTCGGCCACGTACGCGCTTCTGCCGCAGACGGCCCTGCCACCACTGGCACCGGCCGGGGCATCCGGTCAGCCGAGGCGGCGCACCGGTTCGCCGACGAGGAACGCCTGGATGTCCTCGACGGCGTGGCTGTAGTACGTCGCGTAGTTGGCCTGCGAGACGTAGCCGAGGTGCGGGGTGGCGAGCAGCCGGGGCGCGGAGCGCAGCGGGTGGCCGGTGGGCAGGGGCTCGGTGTCGAAGACGTCGAGGCCGGCGCCGGCGATCCGGCCCGCGCGCAGCGCGTCGAGCAGCGCGTCCTGGTCGACGATGGCCGCTCGCGAGGTGTTGATCAGGTAGGCGGTCGGCTTCAGGAGGGCGAGTTCCGCCACGCCGACCAGGCCGCGGGTGCGGTCGCTGAGCTTGAGGTGGATGGAGACGAAGTCGCTGCCGGCCAGCAACTCCTCCTTGGAGGCGGCGAGCTCCACGCCCACCTCGTCGGCCCGCTCCTTGATCAGGTTCTGGCTCCAGGCGCTGACCTGCATCCCGAATGCCAGGCCCACCTGGGCCACCCGGCTGCCGATCTTGCCCAGTCCCAGCAGGCCGAGCCGGCGGCCGCACAGGTCGGCGCCGACGGTGGACTGCCAGGGGCCGCCCGCGCGCAGCACGTTGTTCTCGGTGACGAGGTTGCGGGCCAGGCCGAGCAGCAAAGCCCAGGTCAGCTCCACCGGCGGGGTGGAGGAGCTGGCGGTGCCGCACACCGTCACCCCGTTGTGCTCGGCGGCCGCGTAGTCGATGACCGAGTTACGCATGCCGGAGGCGATGAGCAGCTTGAGCCGGGGCAGCCGGTCCAGCAGCGTGGCCGGGAACAGGACCCGCTCGCGCAGGGTGACCACGATGTCGAAGTCGGCCAGGCGGGCAGCGAGTTCGTCCTCGTCGGCGATGTGCTCGCGGAAGATGACGACCTCGACGCGGTCCTCGAGCGAACTCCAGTCGGCCGAGTCCAGGGCGGCGTTTTGGAAGTCGTCGAGGACGGCACAGCGCAGTCGCATGTCAGTTGTCTCCGTAGTCCGTGCTGGTCGGTCGTAGTGGCGCCGAGGCCGGGAGCCATCGGCAGTCCGATCACACCACGGTCGACGGCCGCGCCGGTCACCGTACCGGCGATACACGGGCCCGTGGACCGGCGCCGCTGATCCCTTGTCGCGATCGAGCGTCAATCGGGAAGCGGTAGTGGACCACCGTGGCCGGGCAGGCCCCGGTCGGCCGGGATCCTCTCCTCGGCCGGGTCGTCGGCGGTGACGCCCTGGCCACGGGTCTGCTCGGCAATGCGCTCGTAGTAGGCCGAGACCGCAGCGAGCGCCTCGCGCACCGCGTTCAGCAGCGTGGCTCCCGCCTGCTCGACGACGTCGGCCTCATGGATCTCGAACGCCCGAATTCCTGCCAGCACAGCGGTTTTCAGGTCGCGCAGCAGTTGGACGTCGACGTGCGCGTAGATGCGGCACAGCGCCGTTACCCGCCGGAAGTCGTCCCCGGCGAGCAGGAGCTCCTTGACGGCGGATACGGAATGCCGGGCCAGCCCGGCATCCGGCCGCGCGGACATGGCGGCGAGATCGGTGTCGAAGGAGCGGATGTCCAGATGCGGGTCGCAGAAGCCGACGGTGAGTTGCCACAGGGTCCGTAGATCCTCGTGCACCAGTCCGTCCAGATAGCTCACCAGGAACCGCCGGTGCGCCTCGAGGACGTACTGCGCCTTGAAGGGCGTCAGCTCCCGTGGATCTTCGCCCGAAGTGGTGACCGACGTCGTGAATCCGTAGTCGGCGGTCAACGCGTTCTCCATGCCGGCCAGCAGGTACACGAACCGCACCCAGGTCCGGAACAGTTCTTCCAGCGGCAGCGCGCGCAGACCGTCCTCGGTGAGCACCACGCCCCACCGCGCGCCGAACTGCAGCCGGCGCAGATGGCCGATCTGGTACATCGCGAGTTGGGCGTCGATCTCGGCGTGCGCGTGGTGCAGCACTTTTCGATACGCCGCGGTCGCGTCGAGCCCGACGTGATTACGGATGATGTGCGGCCCGCCGATGTGCAGGTGCAGGAATTCGCTGACGTCGAACACCGCGCCGCCGATCGCCATCCAGTAGCCCGCCTCGGCGGTGTTGTGCTGCGCCAGATCCGACACCTCGAAGCGGGGCCCCTGCTGCGCGTGACCCAGATAGGTGGTGAAGACGTCCTGGCCCAGACGTCCGTCGGCCACCAGTTGGCGGAGGAATTCGCGTCCGTCTCCGGGCACGATGTCGGTCAGCGCCTGGAGCACGGAGACGGCGAACCGCGCGCTGCCGCAGACGTAGACGAACGCGCCGCGACCGCCGTCGTCGGTGGACCGCAACAGCTCCCAGAGCGCGTCCGCCTCGGCGCGGATCACGTCGTCCACCCGGCGCCGCTGTCCGGTGTGGACGACATGGCGCCGGCCGTCGAATCCGATCGCGGCGTCGGCGCGGGAGAACGCGACGGAGAGTCTCAGCCGGCCCGCGGCCGCCGCCGCGTCCACGTCTGTGCGTTCGACGAATTCCTCCGGCGTCCGGATCCCCAGATAGAGCCGATTCTCGCCCGACCCGGTGCGCGCCGCGACGAACCCCAGGAACGGGGCGATCCCGGAGCCGGCCGCGAACATGACGACGGGCCGGGCCGGATCGGCCGGCAGCCGGAACCGGGGCGTGGGGACGATCTGCAGCGACAACCGATGCCGGCCCTCGACGCTCGCCCGGCGCAGGAAATGCGATGCCGTGCCTTGCCGTTCCCGCGGGTACGACCACGGCGTCCGGGCGGAGGTGTAGTCGAGGCCGGCGACCACCAACTGCAGCGTGGTGGCCGGTTCGCCGGGCGGCGGCGCCGAGGCGATCGAGTACAGCCGGAACGGCTCGGGTGGAATCACCGCGCAGAACGCGTCGTCCTCGCGCGGATCGGCCTTCCACAGCCGGGTGACGTCGTATCCGCCCGCGTACAACAAGTTCAGGACGTCCCACAGCTCCCATTGGTCTTCCATACGGGCGTCCACCACTCGCTGCCACGAACCCACGGCCGTCAGTTTCACCAGCCGTTTCGCCACCTCCCGTCCGACCGGCCGGAGCCGGGCGAAGCGCAGCAATGTCCGCAGCGGCAGCACGTCGGCCTCGCTGTAGCCTGCCCGGCAGGCCACCGCCGCTCGCCACTCCGGGGTGAGCCGTACCAGCTCATCGCCGGTCGCCTGCAGGGCGACGACGGTGCGGCGCACCAGCTCGTCGTCGTTCTCGGCCAGCACGCCGACCCGGTCACCGGGCAAGTGGTGCACGCCCTGCCCGGTGACGTCGATCTCCAGGTAGCAGGTCCAGGCGCCGGACGCTCCGGTGACGACACGGCCCCGACGAGCGGTCCCGAAGACCACCGGAGGACCCACCGGGGGGCGGCGCTCGTCGCGGACGACGGCCAGCTCGCCGTCCACCTTGTCCCAGGTCCGGTCCTTGAACAGTCCGGTGAAACGGGCGCCGGTCGTCACCTGCCGGCCGACCTTGAACGCCACCTCCAGGAAGCCGTACGCCTTGATGCGATGCAGACCCATCCAGCCGCGGTCGCCCACATAGGCGTCGAGCATGGCGTTGTAGATGCCGCGCAAAGCGCTGTTGCGGGTGTCCTCGACGTACTGGCGCACCGACACCTCGCGTAACGCGGCCACCAGCTCCCGCCAGTGCCGCGGGAAGAATCCGGCGAGGTAGACGCTCTGTCGCCCGACCAGCGAGCCGTAATCGCGGCGCTCGAGAAACGCGTCCAGCGCGTGGATCTGCGGTTGCGCGGTGCCGCTCGGACTGGGTGCGCCGTCGAAGATCGGGACGCCCGCGGTGCCGACCGTCTTGGCCCACAGCACCTGGTCGAGCGGATCGCGGCCGCGGGGGTTGGGATCGATCTTCGGATAGATGGCCTGGGTGACGTGCCGCAGCCGGTCGAGGATCACCAGGAGCGCGCTCTCCAAGGCGGCCGGATCGTCCGCGACGACGGCCTCCTGCGCATCCAGCATGGCGCCCAGCACGGGTGTGAGCCCCATCGCGAATTCGGTGGTGACCAGGTAGAACACCCGCTCCGCCGCGTTGTTCCAGGTCGGCACGAGCAGGTCCATGTTGTCCAGCGCCCGTGGCCCGGCGGGATCGCGCAGCCGCCAGTTGTAGAAGAACAGATCGATGTAGGAGACGGCCGGGATCTTCTTACCCAGCCGACGCGAGACCGTGGTCCACGGTCGCAGCAGCGACGCGGGCAGAGCGGCCGGCGGATCGATCGCCATGTACTGATAGGCGTGGGCGAAAACGCCGAGCAGCGTCGAGGCGCGTAGCAGGTATCGGTCGGGCAACGCCTCGGGCCGGGCGTCGAGCACCGGCATCGCGTCGAACGCCCGGCGCAGCGACAGCCCGCGGAACAGGCCGGGGAGCCGGTCGGTCATCTCGTCCCAGGCTCGGTGCGATTCCGGGAAGGCCGGCAATGGCAGCTCGGCCGGCAGGAATCCGTGCGCAAGCGACAGGAAGCCGTCGAGTTCGTGCCCGACCTGCCGGTTGTGCGCCTCGGCGGCCTCCACCACGCGTCGTGCGGCGACGCGCGGCGGCGCGACCGGCCGCAGCACGGTCAGCTGGTCCGGATCGACGAGCGCCGTCGCCTCCGGATCGAGGAACGTCCACGTCAGCTCGTATCGGCCGATGCGCATTCGATCCCCGGGGACGAGCACCCGGCGCGTCACCCGGGTGTCGTTCACGTAGGTTCCGTTGGAGCTGCCGAGATCGGTGATCACCAGATGGTCGTCGACGATCTCCAGCCGCGCGTGGCGCCGGGAGACGGCGCCGTCGTCCAGCACCACCGCCGCCGCACCGCTGTCCCGGCCGAGAGTGGCCGGCAGCGCACACACCCGCTCGCCGGTCTCCCGGGTGTGCCGATCGGTGAGAATCAGCCGGAGTTCAGGAATGGTAGATCACCGCACGGCACAGATCGGCCCGGGACAACGTGCCCACGAGGGTCCCGTCGTCGACCACGGGAAGCCGTCGAATCCCGCGGTCGACCATCACGATCGCCGCCCGGGCGAGTTCGTCGATCGACCGGACCGTCGCCGCGTCGCGCACGACGAGAGGGTCGATGACGCGGTCGGCGAGGGCGCGGCCCCGCTCCAGGAAAACCCGGAACGCGTCGGCGAGCGTGCCGCCGGCGGCGGTCACGTCGTCGAAGCCGGGGAGCATGGCCCGCACCAGGTCCTCCTCGGACAGTGACCCGGCGAACCGGCCGTCGTGGTCCAGGACCATCAACTGACCGACCTCCGACACGCTGACCAACTCAGCCGCCCGCCGGATGGTCGCGCCGAGCCGTATGTAGGCCGGGAACGCCGTCATGACGTCGCTTACGAGCACGCCACCTCCAGGTCCGCCCCGCGGTCGTCCCGCACAATCGGATACCTGGCCGCTCATCCAGAACAATCGTCCGCGACCACGAATTCGTTACGAATGCCGGGTACAGCCACCGGGCACGGCCGGCCCGTGGCCAGTGGGTGTACTGGTCACCGGCGCTTCACCGAGCGGTCGCGCGGCGGCCGCGGCGGGCACGCCACAGGCTCGCCGCGCCCAGCGCCGCGGCGATGCACGCGATCGGGACCGCGGGCAGCATGTAGCGATGGTCGAAGTCGAGCGCGGCGATCGGCCCGACGAACAGGAACATCGCCGCCGTCCACGGGAGCAGCGCCGGACGCCGCCGCCCGATCGCGCCGAGGCCGCCGAGCAGCAGGACCACGCCGAACAGCGGGCCGTGCAGGACGTTCGGGAAACGGTAGGCCGCGAAGAACGCGTCGTAGGGCGCGACGGACGCCATCCCGCGGATGGCGGGGTCGTACTCCACCCGGACCTGGTGGATGAGCGGGAACGAGGGCAGCGGCCACGAGCCGACCGGAAGCGACAGCGCCGGGACGACCCGCTTCGGGTGGCTCACGGGCGTCCACGCGAAGGCGAGCGACGCGTCGGAGACGACCTCGCGCAGGTAGTCGAGCGGCTGGGCGGCGATGGCGCGCAGCGCGAAGGACCTGGCCAGGTCGTTGTGGGAGAAGCGGTCGCCGGGCAGCCGGTTGAGCGAGGCGTCCGCGGCCCACACGTACTCACCGGCGGCGTCGACGACGGTGCCGTTCGGGCAGAGCCGCGCCTCCTCGGCCGGCGGCTTGATCTTCGAGCAGTCGGCGAACGTCATGGTGCGTGCCCACAGCGCCACTCCGTCCGAGCCGCTGAGCGCGAAGCGCCCGTGGTGCTGCTGATACCAGCCCGCGTAGGCGGCGAGCGGCAGCGTCCCCGCGATGGCCAGCGCGACCACGTGCCGCCATCCGACCCGCTGCAGGACCAGGTAGAGCACGAACAGGGCGAGCAGCGGCGCCGCGGCCGTCCGGGTGAGCCCGGCCACCGCGAGCAGCACCCCGGCCACGGCGGCGGACCGCACCGAGGGCTTCGCCCGCCACATGAGGACCGTCAGCGCGGCGATGACGAGGAACGTGACCTGGGTGTCGGAGAGCACGGAGTGTTCGAGCCGCAGGAACGACGGGTTGAACAGCACGGGCACCGTGGCCAGCGTCGCGCCCCACGCGGGCAGTGAGCGGCGGCGCAGCAGGAGATAGATCATCAGGCCCATGCCGAGCCCCATGACGTGCTGCAGCCCGACCACGAGCGAGACGCTGTGGAACGGCCAGAGCAGCCGCAGGAAGAACGAGTAGCCGGCGGGATGGAACGCGCCGCCGGGCTTCAGATGGACGGCCGTGTCCAGGTAGGTGAACGAGTCGTACCAGTAGAGCTGGGCGGTGGTGTAGCCGAGCATCACGACGGCGCGCAGCGCCGCCGCCAGGGTGATCACGACGACGAACAGGCTGTGACCCGAGCTGAGCGCCCGGCGCAGGCGGTGGCGCGCGCCACCGCTTTCCGTGACGCCCTCCGTGACGCCCTCCGTGACGGGTTCGGTCTGTTCTGTCTGGACGCCACCCGGTGACGTGAGCATGGATGGTCCCCCTGATCCAGGGCCGGGCGGTTCCCGGCATCAGAGGAGAACTGAAACCGATGATCGCTAAACTCGGCGTCACCTGATCTGGTTATGTCCGCGTTATGGCGTGGATGGCATGGTGGCGCGATTCGACGGCATTTCGACGAACAGCTCGACGGCATCGCATGACATAGGGGGCACGTTGCGGGTATTGGTCGCCGAGGACGAGCGGATGCTCGCCGACTCGATCGCGGAGGGGCTGCGCGGGGAGGCGCTCGCCGTGGACGTCGCCTACGACGGGGAGGCGGCGCTGGAACGGGTCCGCGTCAACGACTACGACGTGCTGATCCTGGACCGGGACCTGCCGGGCATGCACGGCGACGAGGTGTGCCGGGCCGTGGTGGCCGACGCCGTGCCCGTGCGCATCCTCATGCTCACCGCGTCGGCCGACGTGCGCTCCCGGGTGGCGGGCCTCTCCCTCGGGGCCGACGACTACCTCCCCAAACCGTTCGCGTTCGAGGAGCTGGTGGCCCGGGTCCACGCGCTGGGCCGCCGGGTCCGGGCGGCCGATCCGCCGATCCTGGAGCGGGCGGGCATCCGCCTCGACTGGGCGCACCGGCAGGCGTTCCGGGACGGGCGCTACGTGCCGCTGGCGCGCAAGGAGTTCGGCCTGCTGGCCGAGCTGCTGCGCGCCCGCGGGGCGGTGGTCTCCGCCGAGACGTTGCTGGAGAAGGTGTGGGACGAGCACATCGACCCGTTCACCAACACGGTGCGCACCACGATGATGAAGCTGCGCCGCAAGATCGGCGACCCGCCGGTCATCGAGACCGTCACCGGAGCGGGGTACCGAATCCCGTGAAGAGCAGCGTCCGGCTCCGGTTCGCCCTCGCGTGCGGCGGAGTCTTCGTCCTCGTCGGCCTCATCCTGGTCGCGGTGCTCGCCTTCGTCGTACGGCAGAGCCTGGAACCGCGCGACGGACTCCGGCAGCCGGGGCACATCAACGCCGCGGGGCGCACCATCTGGCCCGGCACCGACGAGTACTACATCGCCGGGCAGCGGGTCGCGCAGGTCAGGCGTGTCTACCAGGCCGACGCGATCAAGAACGTGCTGGTCTGGGGCGGCGTCGCGGTCCTCGCGGGCGGCGGGCTGGCGGCGGCGGTCGGTTGGCGGGCCGCCGGATGGACGATGCTCCCCGTGCGGTCGGTCACGGCGCGCGCGGTGCGCGTCGCCCAGAGCCACGACCTCACCGAACGCATCTCCCACACGGGGCCGGACGACGAGGTCAAGGAGCTGGCCGACACCATCGACATCGTCCTCGCCCGGTTGTCCCGCTCGTTCGACGGTCAGCGGCGGTTCATCGCCAACGCCTCGCACGAGTTGCGCACGCCGCTCACCATCAACCGCACGCTGGTGGACGTGGCGGTCCGGCGGTCCGACGCGAGCGAGGACGTCAAGCGGCTCGGCGAGTCCCTGCTCGTGGTCAACACCCGGCACGAACGGCTGATCAACGGCCTCCTCGCCCTGGCCGAGGGCGAGCGGGAGGTGCTCGACCGGCGGCCGTTCGACCTCGCCGACGTGGCCGAGCACGTGCTCGACCTGGCCGCCGGCGAGGCCAAGGAGCAGGGCGTGACCGTCCACCGGCTGCTCGACCCCGCGCCCACCGCGGGCGAGACCGTCCTGGTCGAGCGGCTCGTGCAGAACCTGGTGGAGAACGCGATCCGGCACAACCACACGGGCGGCGAGGTGTGGGTGTCCACCCGGCGGCGGACCGACCGGGTGGAGCTGGTCGTGTCCAACACCGGCCTGCCCGTACCGCCGTACGAGATCGAGACGATCTTCGAACCGTTCCGGCGGTTGCACGGCGACCGGCTGCGCTCCGACCGGGGCAGCGGGCTCGGGCTGTCCATCGTCCGGGTGGTCGCCGAGGCGCACGGCGGCACCGTGGCCGCCGAACCCCGCGAGGAGGGCGGCCTCACGATCGCCGTCGAGCTGCCGCAGGTGAGCGCCTGACGTCCCGCCACCGTCCGGTCTTGCGGCCTTCGTACCAGGCCCGAACCGACTTCGCCCTTTAGAGGGCGGCCAGGCCGAGAGCGGCCGCGACCGCGCTGAGCACCAGCAGAACCAGCGACGGCAAGCTGCTCTTGGCGGTGTCGCGAGCCTTGATGTGAGTGGCGACGGCGCCGGCCATCAGGAGCGCCAGACCGGCCGCGGCCGCGACGCCGAGCACTCCGATCCACAGCCCGACGACCAGGCCGACGGCTCCGAGGATCTCCAGTGCGCCGATGACGCGCATGAGCCCGGCGGGCACCCCGAGTCTGCCGAGCTGAGCCGCCATGTCGCCCTTGCCGGAGACCTTCGGGAAGCCGGCTCCGGCAAAGGCGAGGGCCAGCAGGACGGACAGGACGGCGGCGGCGGCGGCGATGAACATGGTGATGGTCTCCTCACAGAGATTACTTCAGTGAATGAACTGTTTTCTATCAGAAGTTATTTCGGGCGCCAACAGGGCCCCACCGGGAACGATCAGCGGCGATACGCGCACGACGCGCAGGGCCGGTGAGGCGACGGCTGTCAGGCAGCGCTCAGCCGCCGGTGGCGCTGCCGACGGCATCGAGCCGGCAGAAACGGGACGAAGAGAGGGCGAACCGCTTCGGCCGCCCTCGGAGGTTCAGTGCCGGATGTCGGAACCGGCCGCTGACTGCGCCGTACGCAGGAGCGACAGCAACTCGATCCGTTGGTCGGCATCGAGCACCGAGATGATCGGCGCACTTTCGAACAGGCGGGCCACGAGGCGATCCCTGAGCTGCTGTCCGCTACTTGTGAGGAGAAGCCGTTTGGCCCTACGATCCTCCGGGTCCGGTTCCCGCCGCAGGAGGCCGCACCGCTCAAGGGAGTCGGCGATCGCGGTCACGTGGGAGGGCTCGCAGCGCAGATATGCGGCCACCTCCCCCATGCGCTGGGGCTCCTGGAGGTGGATCAGCGTGTGAGCCTGTGGGACGGTGAGCCCGACATCGGCGGCGGTCTCCTCGAAGTGCACGCGCAGGGCGACCGCCACGGCGAACAGACGCTCCACGATCTCCTGGCCCTCTGGGTCCGGCCACTCGATTCGCATCTCCGCCACGACTCCCCGCCCCGCTTGCTTCACCCCCTGAACTATCCCACGCCTGGCACGATTCCCGGAACAGCGCGTGCGGCAAGGCATTCCACTCAGTGAGACCCCGGGGCGTGGGGCCGGGCACCGGACCGTCGGCCTGCCGTGCGCTTCATGAGCGCAACGGCAGACGGAGCACGAACCTGGCACCGCGCGGGGAGTCGCCGATCGTGAGCGTGCCGCCGTGGCTCTCCGCGATCTGCCGGGCGATCGGCAGGCCGAGGCCGGTGCCCCCGGCGTCCTTTCTCCGTGAGGCGTCCAGCCGGGCGAAACGCTGGAAGACGATCTCTCGTTGATCGGGCGGGATGCCGTCGCCGTCGTCCACCACTTCGAGCACCGCTGATCCGTCATCGCGAGCGACCTCGACCGTCACGTTGCGCTCGGCGTGGCGCTCCGCGTTGTCGAGAAGGTTGCCCAGGAGCCGGGACAGGTGCAGCGGGTCGCCGTCGACCACCACGCCGGGGGTGAGCTGCTCGGTCACCGTGACCTTGCGTGCCCGCCGTACCAGCTCGGACTTCACCAGCTCGGCCAGGTCGACGGGTTCGCGTCGCCTGGGAGCGCCCGCGTCCAGGCGCGCGATGTCCAGCAGGCTGGCGACCATGACCTGCAGCCGTTCCAGGCTGCCCAGCACCGTACGCGCGGTGCGCGGCCAGTCGGTCTCCTCAGGATGGAGGAGCGCCTCATCGAGCTCGGTGTGCATGGCGGTCAAGGGGGTGCGCAGATCATGGGACGTATCGGAGGCGAAACGGCGCTGCTGTTCCACCGCGCGCTCCGCCCGGTCCAACGTCTGATTCGCCCGTTCCGCGAGCCGGCGCAGCTCGTCGTGGAACCAGGGCACCGGCACCCGCTGGCTCAGGTCGCCACCGGTGATCTCGGCCAGCTTGGACGTCATCGCGTCCACCGGTGCGAGCGTGCTGCTCACGGCCCGGTAGGCGGCCAGGGCGGTGACCCCGACCAGCAGGAGCCAGCCCCCGATGAGCAGGCCCAGCAAACGGGGGCTGATGTACCAGGGGACGTCGGAGACGACCATATGGAGCCGCCAGATCCCGTCGGACACGTGGAAGGGAAAATAGACGCCGATCTTGCACTCGCCCGGGAAGGCCCGCAGGGTGCAGATGTCACTGGTCGCGATGTTGTCGGCGCGGTAGATCAGCATCGTCATCGGTGGCGCGTTCGCCACGTTCGGTGTCGCCGCGACGAGAGCGCCGGAGGGGTCGAACACCTGGATCGCGGTGTCCGGATCCTTGGGGAGGTGGGAGACCGTGCCCTTCTGGCGTACCTCCTGACTGATCTGCACGGCCTTGGCGACGAGGTCCTTCGAGGAGTATTCCCGGACATTGTCCCGTACGTTCACCAGGATGAGCGCCGCGATGACAGTGCAGATCAGCGCCATGACGGCGGTCGTCATCACCGTCAAGCGGGTTCTGATGGAGCATCGCTGCCATATGCGCACAGGGGCCATGACATCGCCACACTAGGACAGCTTTTTTCCGTTAATGGGAGATTCAATCCCAAAAGAGAATAATTAGTGCGATATTCGGCGCTCACCTTCTGACGTCGATCCGACGTGGGCCCCGGCGGCGGTGGCCGCCGGGGGGCAGGAGCTCATCGGAGGGGGCGGAAGAAGGCCCTGACGTCCTCGACGAGCAGGTCGGGGGCCTCCATCGCGGCGAAGTGGCCGCCGCGGCCGAACTCCGACCAGTGCACGACGTTGTGTTCGCGCTCGGCGATCCGCCGGACCCCGGCGTCGCCGGGGAAGACGGCCACGCCGTGCGGCAGCGCGGAGTACTCGGCCACCGCTCCCCAGCCCTTCTGCCCTTCCTTGTAGAGACGGGCGGCCGAGGCGGCGGTCTGGGTGAACCAGTAGATGCTCACGTCGGTGAGCATCTGGTCGAGGTCCACCGCGTCCTCGGGCAGTTCGCGGGCCGGGTCGGTCCACTCCTTGAACTTCTCCACGATCCACGCCAGCTGCGCCGCGGGCGAGTCGTGCAGCCCGAACGCGAGGGTCTGCGGCCGGGTCGCCTGGATGATCGCGTAACCGGCCCGGTCCTGATCCTGGTACTGGCCGAGGCGGGCGAGCTCCGCATGGGTGAGCCCCTCGAAGTCGGCCGGGTCGCCGGTCGGGAACCCGAGCGCGCCGTTGACGTGCACGCCGGCGACGTTCTGCGGCGCGGCGCGGCCGAGCATCGGCGCGATGACCGCGCCGCTGTCGCCGCCCTGCGCGCCGTACCGCCGGTAGCCGAGCCGGTCCATCAGCTCCGCCCACGCCCGCGCGACCCGCTGCAGGTCCCAGCCGGTCTCGGTGGTGGGACCGGAGAAGCCGAACCCGGGGATCGACGGGGCGACGACGTGGAAGGCGTCGGCCGGGTCGCCACCGTGCGCCGCCGGGTCGGTGAGCGGGCCGATGACCTTCAAGAACTCGGCGACCGAGCCCGGCCAGCCGTGCGTGATGATCAGCGGCAGCGCGTCGGGTTCGGGCGAGCGGACGTGCAGGAAGTGGATGTTCTGCCCGTCGACGGGGGTCGTGAACTGCGCGAAGGCGTTCAGTCGCGCCTCGGCGGCCCGCCAGTCGAAAGTGGTGCGCCAGTACTCGGCCAGTTTCTTCGCGTAGCCGACGGGGACCCCGTAGGACCAGCCCACACCGGGCAGCTCGTCCGGCCAGCGGGCCGCCGCCAGCCGACCGTGCAGGTCGTCCAGCTGCGCCTGCGGGATGTCGATCCGGAACGGGGTGATTCGCAGGTCGTTGTTCATGTCTGCCACGGTAGATATCGGTTAGGACAGGTTCGGTCCTAGGATCGGCATCATGCTGGAGACCTCCGCGCGACTGCTGCGACTGCTGTCGCTGCTGCAGACCCCCAGGGACTGGCCGGGCGCCGAGCTGGCCGACCGGCTCGGGGTCTCGCACCGCACGATCCGCCGCGACATCGACCGGCTACGCGAACTCGGCTACGTCGTGCACGCCGCCGCGGGCACACCCGGCTACCGGCTCGGCGCCGGCACCGGACTCCCGCCGCTGCTGCTGGACGACGACGAGGCGGTCGCGGTCGCCATCGGACTCGGCACCGCCGCCGTCTCCGGTGTGGCGGGCATCCAGGAGACCTCGGTTCGCGCCCTCGCCAAGCTTGAGCAGGTCCTCCCGTCCCGGCTCCGGCACCGCGTCGGCGACCTGCGGTCGGTCACGGTCCCGCTGGCGGGCCGGGCCGCGGCCGTGGATCCGGCCGTGCTCACCGCGATCGCCGCGGCCGTCCGCCACCGGGAAAGCCTGCGGTTCGACTACCGCTCCCACAACGGCACCGAGGACCGCCGCACCGCCGAGCCGTACCGGCTGGTGAACTCGGGTCGCCGCTGGTACCTGGTGGCGTGGGACACCGGCCGGGGCGACTGGCGCACGTTCCGCGTCGACCGGCTGCGCCTGCACACCCCGAACGGGCCGCGCTTCACGCCCCGCGAGCCGCCCAGTGCCGACCTCGTCCGCTACGTCTCCGAGCGGATCTCCGTCGACCCGTACCGCTACCGCGGCCGGTTCACGGTGCACGCCCCGGCCGACGTCATCGCCGCCCGGATGCCGCCGACGATGGCGGCGGTCGAGCCGGCCGACGACGGCACCTGCGAGCTCACCGCCGGTTCGAACTCCCTTGACGAACTGGCCATGTGGATCGCGCAACTCGGCGTCCCGTTCCAGGTGCACGAACCGCCCGAACTCGTCGAGCACATCCACGCGCTCGGCACCCGCCTCGTCGACGCGGCCCGGCCGCACCCGCCCACCTGACACTCCACCCCGGCGACCGGCTGTCCGGCTCCGCCGAGGCGCTCCGGCCGGCCGCGTCTGCGTGATGGAGGGCTTCCGCCACGGCCCGGCCACCGACAAGGGCGCCCGCTGGGACCCCGCCGGGCCCGGCGCCGGAGACGTCCCGCATCAGACCCGTCGTCTCCGGACCCTTGAAGCTTCCAGGTTCTCGTACTCCGTGCTCGTGCCTGATCATCTCAATGTCGGGGGACCGATGCCCTTCAAAGGAGATGGAACCGCCATGCGCAAGACGAAGTCTCGCCTGACCCGGGCGGCCGGCGCGGCCGCCGCCGTTGTCCTCATGGCGTCCGGGGTGGCCGTCGTGGGGGCGCCGGCCGCCTCCGCCAGCACGTGCACCGGTCGCTTCTGCGGCGCGGTGAAGAACAGGACCGGCCGGACAATGCACATCACGCTCAACCTCGGCGCCGGCTCGGGCCTCTGCAACGTGTGGAACTGGGACGGCGGCACCGGGAGCAACTCCAAGCAAGCCCGATGCGACCAGCAGGC
The DNA here is from genome assembly GCF_001528665.1 of Microtetraspora malaysiensis. Classification (GTDB taxonomy): domain Bacteria; phylum Actinomycetota; class Actinomycetes; order Streptosporangiales; family Streptosporangiaceae; genus Microtetraspora_A; species Microtetraspora_A malaysiensis. The sequence goes on along the minus strand of NZ_BBYJ01000011.1, from coordinate 51,071 downwards.
CTTCGGCAACGGGACGAAGGGCGGCAACGGCACCGGCGTCGACGTCGACGCCTTCACGTTCAACAGCGAGGGCTACCACGAGCGATTCACGCGTGTCGGCACCTGGCACTGGCGGACGAAGGGAGTCTGGACGAAGATCAGGGACGGGGAGATCGCCGACTGCGGCATCGGCGACTCCAACGAGATCTGGTGCACCGTGCTCGTACAGGCGGCCTGAGGCTCGGATCAGGCGCGGGAGAGCTCGGCCTTCTGCACCTTCCCCGCGGCGTTCTTGGGCAGGCCGTCCACGATCATGACCTCGCGGGGCACCTTGAAGTTCGCGAGCAGGCCCCGGCAGTACTCCACGAGCGCGTCGGGGGCGAGGTCGGCGCCGGGGCGCGGCACGACGTAGGCCCGGCCGACCTCGCCCATCCGCCGGTCGGGGACGCCGACCACGGCCGCCTCGGCGACCCCCTCGTGCCGGGCGAGCACCTGCTCGATCTCGGCGGGGTAGACGTTGAAGCCGCCGACCACGAACATGTCCTTGGAGCGGCCGGTGATGGTCAGGTTGCCGCGCTCGTCCAGGCGTCCGCGGTCTCCGGTCACCAGCCAGCCGTCCCTGATCGCGCCGGCGGTCGCCTCCTCGTCGTCGAGGTAGCCGAGCATCACGTTGTAGCCGCGGACGAGGACCTCGCCGTCCTCCCCCGCCGGGACGTCGCGGCCCTCCGGGTCCACGATGCGCAGCTCCACGCCGTCGATCACGCGACCGGCGGTGTTCGCCACGGTCGCGTCGTCGTCGTCCAGTGAGCAGGAGGTGACGGTGCCGCACGACTCGGTCAGCCCATACGCGGTGACGACCTCGGGGAACAGCTCCGCCCGCATCCGCCGCACGAGCGCGACCGGCACCACCGCCGCGCCGGTCACCGCGAGGCGGAGCGAGGAGAGGTCGAACCGGGACCGCCCCGGCGCGTCCAGCAGCGAGACATAGACGGTCGGCGCCCCGGGCAGGACGGTGATCCGCTCGGCCTCGACCAGCCGCATCGTCTCGCCGGCCTCGAAGACCGGCTGGAGCACCATCGTCGCGCCCCGGAGCAGGCAGGCGATCACGCCCGCCTTGTAGCCGAAGGAGTGGAAGAACGGGTTGACGATGAGGTAGCGGTCGCCGTGCCGGACGCCGGTCCGGTCGCACCACGACCGGTAGGTGCGGACGTTCTGCTCGTGGGTGCATATCGCGCCCTTGGACCGGCCGGTCGTCCCCGAGGTGAACAGGATGTCCGCGATGTCGCCCGGGGCGACCGACGCCGCCCGCTCCGCCGCCCGCGCGTCGGTGACGCCGCCCGCCTCGGCGAGGAAGGCGTCCCAGGAGGTCGCGCCGGGCCGCGGCTCGTCGTCGTACGTGACCACGGTGGTGAGGCCGGCCAGCCCGGGGACGCCGCCGTCGTCCCCGGGCACGCCGAGCATGTCCAGGTAGCCGTTACCGAGGAACCCGTCCTGCGCGAAGAGCATCCGGGCCCGGCTCCGCTGGAGCAGCCACCGGGCCTCCTCTCCCTTGTAGCGCGTGTTGACCGGCACGACGACGGCTCCGGCGGCGAGCGCGCCCAGGGCGGTCACGATCCACTTCAGGCTGTTCGGCGCCCAGATCGCGATCCGGTCGCCGCGCTCGACACCGAGCGCGACGAACGCCCGCGCCGCCTCGCGCACCCCGTCCCGCAACCGCGTGTACGTCACCCGGTCGGGGCCGTCCACCACGGCCTCGACGTCGGGGAAGTCACGCGCGGCACGCTCCAGGACGGACGGAATCGTCAGTATGTCGTTGTCGATCATCCTGCCTGCCTTCGGTGGGAGCCTCTCGGGCTCCGGGGGGAGACACCGCGACGGGGACACGCCGCGACGCCCATGATCCGTCCGTACGGCGCCCGCCGCCCGGGCTGTCCCGGTGGCCGGTACGGAGCCCCCGCCGGGCGCTGCGCGCCCGTAGCCTCCGGTGGGCCGGTTCCACCGTGAACGAGAGGACCACGTTGAACGCGACCATCGACTTCAGCGGCCGTACCGTACTCGTGACCGGGGGGACCAAGGGCATCGGCTTCGTGATCGCGGAGCGGTTCCTGGCCGCGGGCGCCGAGGTGGCCGTGTGCGGGCGCAACGAGCCGAACGTCCTGCCCGGCGCGGCCGGCCGGACCGCCCGGTTCCTCCCGGCGGACATCCGGGACGCCGCGGCCGCCGCGGCCCTGGTGGAGGACGTCGTGGCCGAGTTCGGACGGCTCGACGTCCTGGTGAACAACGCCGGGGGCTCGCCGGACGCGGACGCCGCCACCGTCTCGCCCCGGTTCGTCCGGCGCGTCGTGGACCTGAACCTGCTCGCGCCGTTCTATGTGGCGCAGCCGGCCAACAAGGTGATGCGCGAGCAGAAGACCGGCGGGTCGATCATCAACATCGGCAGCGTGTCCGCACACGACCCGCAGCCCGGCACCGCCGCCTACTCCGCCGCCAAGGCGGGCCTGCTCGTGCTGACCCGCGCGCTGGCGCTCGAATGGTCCCCCAGAGTGCGGGTCAACCACATCACGACCGGGCTGATCCGCACCGAGGCCGCCGCCCACATCTACGGCCCGGACGAGGGCGCCTCCGTCGCCGAGGTCATCCCGATGGGCCGCATGGCGGTGCCCGGCGACGTGGCGGACACCTGCCTCTACCTGGCCAGCGACCTGGCGTCCTACGTGACCGGCGCGGACATCGCCGTCCACGGCGGCGGCGAGATCCCGGCACGCTACCTGGCCGCGCGGCAGCTGGGCGGGTCGGCTCCGAGCAGGTAGGAGATCCGCTCGCCCGGGGTGCCGGCCAGGCCCGGCCAGATCTCGTCGATGATCGCCTCGGGGTCCTCGCTGCGCGGGTTGTCGCCCGTGACGATCACGAGATCGGAGTGCCGTCCGGCGATCTCCCCCATCGGCGCCCGTTTGGTGGGATCCCGGTCGCCGCCGCAGCCGAAGACCGTGATCACCCGCTTCGGCGCGAAGCCGCGGATCGTGTGAGGACCTTCTGCAGCGAGTCGGTGGAGTGGGCGTAGTCGACCACCACCGGCACCATGCATGGCACCCCTGGCCACGACCGAAGGCGATGAGTCCGGGGGATGATGTTGGCGTGCTGATCCGTATCGAGGCGTTGGCCCTTCCAGGGCGGGAATGTGGGCAGGCACCTGGGTTCCCCGGGTACCGCAATATCCATGTCGGTGTGCAGCGACGGGAGCGCCGTGACGAACTGCTCAATCTGCACCGCGGAGACGCCCCGTCAGCGGTCTGGGAGTTGGAGGTGACCGCGACCCATCGGGAGACCGGGTGGGATCTTCGGGGCCCGTTTGTGCAGGGCCGGCCGGGTGGCCGATTCGTGTACTTGTCGTGGGGGACGGTTGATGACGCCGGGGTGTTCTCGATGTTCCGGCGGGCGAAGCTGTGGTTCGACGGCATTCCTGCCGATGTGCTGGACGCTGCGGTGGACAACGGGCTGCTGGTGGCTCGGCTGGGGCTGACGGATTCCCGTGGCCAGCCGTTGTGCGCGGCGATCCGCCCGCCGCTGGTGGAATGGTCCGCCCCCGCAGACTGAAGCCCCGATGGAGAGGCCAGGTGCTGGTCGATCAGTTCCGTGACGTGGCGTGGCAGTGCGCTCAGGGCGCCTCGCCCGTGAATCTTCACCGCCAATCTCACGTATCGGCTTCGACCGGCGTCTTCGACATGTCACCACGCCTGCTGGCGGACCGGTGGCGGCCACCGACGGAAAGGACGAACCCATGTCGCTCGAGAAGAACAAGGCCATTGTCGGCCAATGGTTTACGGAGTTCTGGGGCAACCCCTTCAACCCCGACATCATCGACGAACTCGCCGCTCCGGACATCCGGTTCGAGTACTCGCTGCACAAGCCCATGCGCGGTCGCGACGAGGTGCGCGAGTTCGCGACCAAGTTCCGCACCGCGTTCCCGGACCTCAACTTCTGGGGCACCGCGGACCTCATCGCCGAGGGCGACTACGTCGTCGGCCAGTGGGAGGGCGGCGGCACGCACACCGGGCCGATCATCTTCGACGACCTTCCCATCGGCTCCGCGCCGGCGGCGTCCGGCAAGACGCTCCGCTTCACCGGCACGACGGTGCTCAAGATCCAGGACGGTCTCATCGTCGAGGAACTCGGGCTCGACGACGGTGTGAAGGTCCTTCAGCAGCTCGGAATCATCCCTACCGCCTGAGCTGAGCGCCCGCTCAAGCTGGTGCTCATCGAGGGCGAGGAGGGGCCCACGATCGCCGGGATAACGCCGCCGCACTAACGTTCGCGGAAGCGGGCGTGGCCACCGGAGATCGCCGTCCTGCCGTCGGCGGCGGCCTCGAACAGCACCGCCGCCCCGTCGCCCCCGTCCGCCCAGGCGCGCGTGTCCAACCGGTCGCCGGGGAAGACGGGGGCGGCGAAGCGGCCCTCCAGCTCGATCAGGTCGGCGGGGTGCGCGCCCACGGCCGCGGCCAGCGGCAGGGTCACCGCCGCGAGCGTGCACAGGCCGTGCATGAACGGCCGGGGCATCCCGGCCGCCTTCGCCGCCTCCGGGTCGATGTGCATGCGGTGCCGGTCGCCCAGCAGCCGGTACAGCGCCGCCTGGTTGGGCGAGGTGCGGACCCGCAGCTCGTGGTCGGCGGGTGTCTCCTGCGGCTTCGGGCGGGAGGCGCCGCGCTCGCCGCCGAACCCGCCACGTCCCGGCGCGAAGAGCGACCAGGTGGCCCGGAAGCACGCGCTCTCCACCTCGACGTCGAAGACGGCGGCGCTGCCCTTGTCCCACACGGCCGCGACCCGGGCCCGCATCGTCAGCTCGCCGGACGCGGGCAGCGGCGCGCGCACCACGAGGCGCTGCGAGCCGTGCACCGCGGTGGCGATGTCGAACGCGCCGAGCGCGCCCAGCGCGTCCGGGGCCCACTGCGCCTGCGTCAGCGCGAACGTCGGCAGCACCCGCAGCCGCTCCTCGAACACCAGGTCCAGGTCGGTCGCCTCCGCGCCGACGGCGAGCGCGTAGAGGATCACGTCCCGCTCGTCGTAGGCGACCGTGCACTCGCCCAGGTCGTGGCCCGCCCACGCGCCCGCGTCCCGCTCCGCCGTCGTCGGATGAGGCACGTCGTCCCCCGCATCCGCCGTGGCGGGGACCTCTCCCCCGCCGCTCATCCGTCCGCTCCCAGCAGCAGGCCGCTGGTGGGCACGCCCGTGCCCGCGGTCACGATCACGTTGCGCACGTCGTCCGGCTGGTTCACCGAGGTGCCCCGGACCAGCCGGACCGCCTCGGCGACACCGTTCATGCCGTGCAGGTACGCCTCGCCGAGCTGCCCGCCGTGCGTGTTGAACGGCAGCCGCCCGCCCAGTTCGAGGTGGCCGTCCGCGATGAAGTCCTTGGCCTCTCCCGTCCCGCAGAAGCCCAGCTCCTCAAGCTGCGGGAGCACCAGCGGCGTGAAGTGGTCGTACAGGATCGCCGCGTCGACGTCGTCCGGCCCCAGACCGCTCTGCCGGTAGAGCTGGCGCCCGACCAGGCCCATCTCGGGGATGCCGGAGATCGAGGGCCGGTAGTAGCTGGTCATCATGTGCTGGTCCGCGCCGGACCCCTGCGCGGCGGCCCGGACGACCGCGGGCGGGTGCGGCAGGTCGCGGGCCCGCTCGGCGGAGACCACGACCAGCGCCTGGCCGCCGTCGGTCTCCTGGCAGCAGTCGAGCAGGTGCAGCGGCTCGGCGATCCAGCGCGACGCCTGGTGCTCCTCCAGGGTGATCGGCCGCCCGTAGAACCACGCGGCCGGGTTGACCGCCGCGTGCCGGCGGTCCACGACCGCGACCCGGCCGAAGTCCTCGCTGGTCGCGCCGTACTCGTGCATGTAGCGGCGGGCGAACATCGCGACCCACTGCGCCGGGGTGTTCAGCCCGTACGGCGTCATCCAGGCGTAGGCGGCCCGGTCGGCACTGGTGTCCATCGGCCGCTCCGCCTGGCCGAGGCCGTACCGCTCGCCGGAGCGCTCGTTGAACGCGCGGTAGCAGACGACGACCTCGGCGGCGCCGGTCGCGACGGCCATCGCCGCCTGCTGGAGCGTGCCGCAGGCGGCGCCGCCGCCGTACCCGACGCGGGAGAAGAACGTCAGCTCGCCGATGCCGGTGCTGCGTGCGACGTGGATCTCGCTGTTGGTGTCGGCGGTGAAGGTGACCAGGCCGTCCACGTCGGACGGCTTCAGCCCGGCGTCGGCGACCGCGGCGAGCACCGCCTCGCAGGCGAGCCGCAGCTCGCTGCGCCCGGAGTTCTTGGAGAACTCGGTGGCGCCGATGCCCGCGATCGCCGCGGCGCCGGAGAGGGGGCGGGCGACGTTCACGCGTTCTCTCCCTTCGGGAGCCGTACGACGACGGTGCCGGTCACGTGCGCGCCGAGGGCGTTCTCGCCGCGCACGGAGACCTCGACCCGGCCTTCCGCGTCGTCCTTCGCGGTGACCTCGCCGGTGAGCACCATGGTGTCGCCCGGGTAGTTGGGCGCGCCGAGCCTGATCCGGATCGCGGCGACGACCGCGGCCGGGCCCGCCCAGCGGGTGACGAACCGTTCGACCAGGCCGTTGCTGGTCAGGATGTTCATGAAGATGTCCCTGGACCCGCGCTCGACCGCCAGCTCGGGGTCGTGGTGCACGTCCTGGTAGTCGCGGCCGGCGATCGCGGTCGCCACGATCAGGGTCCGGGTCAGCGGGATGGACAGCTCGGGCAGCCGGTCGCCGACCGCCACCTCGTCGTACATGCGGCCGGGCCCGCCGAGTTGCCGGACGGTGTGATTCACGGCGGCGTTCGCGATGGTCTCGGTCATGACGCCACCGGCCCCGCCGCCAGCACCGCGCCGAGGCGGGCGAGATCCGCGCTCGCGCCGCCCAGCGTGCCGGAGATCTGTTTGCCCCACAGGAAGTGCCGGTGCACGGGATAGTCGACGTCCACGCCGATGCCGCCGTGCAGGTGCTGGGTGCGGTGGACGACGTTCAGCCCGGCCTCGCCCGCCCACCATTTGGCGACGAGCACGGCGGCCGCGGCGGGCTCGCCCGCCTCCAGCGAGGTGACGGCCTGCCACATGGTGACTCCCATGGCCTCGATGTCGATGTAGCAGTCGGCGAGCTGGTGTTGCACCGCCTGGAACGTGGCCAGCGGGCGGCCGAACTGCCGGCGCTCGCCGAGGTAGCCGGCCGCGAGCCGCAGCGCCCCCTGGGCGACCCCGAGCTGGACGGCGGCCAGCGCCACCGAGGCGCGCTCGATCGTCCAGTCGAGGACGCCGGATCCGGGGAACCCGATCTCCTGCGCGGGCGCGCCGTCCAGGGTCATGGTGCCGCCGAGGTCGCGGCTCGTGGTCTCGGCCGCCTCCCAGGTCACGCCGTCCGCGTCGCGGTCGACCAGGAACAGCCCGGTTCCGCTGTCAGCCTGGGCGGCGACCAGGACGTGCGCGGCGCCGAAGGGCGACGGGACGACCGCCTTGACCCCGGTCAGCCGCCAGCCGCCGGACCCGCCGTCGCGCACCGCCGCACAGCGCGGCGCGCCCGGTTCGTCCGGGCCGAACTCCTCCAGGGCGAGGGTGAGCCGCGACGAGCCGTCCACGGCGCCGGGCAGCAGGCGCGCACGCTGCTCGGCGGTGCCGTGCGCGGCGACCGTGAGCGCGGCGACGGAGGCCGGCCACAGCGGGACGGGCGCCACGGCGCGGCCCTGCTCCTCCAGCAGGACGCACAGCGCGCCGAGCCCGAGACCGGCTCCCCCGGCCTCCTCCGGCGCGCAGACGCCGAGCAGTCCCGCCTTGGCCAGCTCGGCCCACAGGCTCTCGTCCACGCGCTCGGGCGAGCGCTCCACCTCGCGCGCCCGCTCGGGGGTGGCGCGGTCGGTGAAGATCTTCCGGGCCAGGTCGCGGATCGCTTCGAGCTCTTCGTCAAGGGTGAAGTCCATCACTGACCTTCCTGGGCGACCGGCCGGAACACCGGAAGCGACGACTCGGGGCCCGCGTCCACCCAGTCGAGGACGACCGGCATGTCGATCTCGACCTCCTCCGGGGTGACGCCGACCAGGTTGGTGATCAGCCGGGTGCCCTCCGCCAGTTCGACGACCGCGACGATCAACGGGTAGTCGAACGCCGGATGGCGGGGGTGGTGGTTGACCACGAAGCTGTAGACGTGCGCGTCGCCGGACGCCCGCACGGTGTCCCACTCGAACGAGCCGCACTCCGGGCAGCAGGGGCCGGGCGGGTGGCGCAGCGTCCGGCAGGCGGCGCAGCGCTGGATCAGCAGCCGGCGCTCGCGGGCCGCCTCGAACCAGAACGCGTTGTCCCTGTTGATCGCCGGCTGCGGCCGGGGCGCCCGCTCCTCGGGCCGTTCCGCCGCGGTGCCTTCGGGCCGCTCCTCCGGCTCCCGCGGCTTCTGTGGCTTCGGCTTGGGGCGGAAGCGCAGGATGCGCCAGCGCTGCACGGCCACGATCTCGCCGTCCTGGTCGTGGTACGTCCGCAGCGACGTGATGAAGCGGCCCGCGCCCAGCGCGGTGGCCTTCTCCGGCGAGATGGACTCGACCACCTCCCGCGCGGCGACGTGGTCGCCGGGCACCAGCTCGCGGTGGAACTCGAACTCCGAGTCGGTCGCCACCACCGAGGTGTACCCGCCCTCGGCGAGCAGGTCGGTCAGCTCGTCGGCGGGGCCGCCGCCGCCCTTCGCCGCCGCCGTCGCGGCGTACCCGCGCATCACCCACGCCTGCGCCATGGACGCGGGCGCGACGACGCCGTCCCTGCCGGTGGCGCGGGCGGCCTCCTCGTCGAGGTAGATCGGGTTGTCGTCCTCCATGGCCTCGACCCAGTGCCGGATCATCGGCACGTTGACCGGGTCCTGGCCCGGCCGCAGCGGGTGGATCTCGCGGCCGACGAACGCGCGCAGCCGGTCCTCGTACGCCGCGCTCATACGCCCCGCCCCAGCCGGGGCAGGCCGAGCCCCTGGGTGGCGACCATGTCCCTGAGGATCTCGTTCACACCGCCGCCGAAGGTGTTCACGATGCCCTGGCGGGAGAGCTGCTCGATCTGGCCGGCCAGCGCCGCGCCGGGTGAATCGGGCCGGATCCGCCCGGCCGCGCCGATGATGCCGGTGAGGGTGCGCTGCACGTCGATGTGGGTCTCGGTGCCGTACGCCTTGGCGGCCCCGGCCTCCGCGCCGGACAGGGAGCCGCGTGCCACCGCGCCGGTCATCTTCCAGTTGAGCAGGCGCATCGCCTCCAGCTTGGCGTAGGTGCGGGCGAAGTCCCGCTGGACCCACGGCAGCTCGATGGTCCCGTTCTCCCTGGCCCAGGCGAGGACGTCCTCCCAGAGCCTGATCATGCGGCCGCCGAGCGCGGCGAGCCCGATCCGCTCGTGGTTGAGCTGGTGGGTGATCAGCCGCCAGCCGCCGTTCACCTCGCCGACGACGTCGGTCGCGGGCACCCGTACGCCGCTGTAGTAGGTGGCGGCCACGATCATGCCGCCCACGGTCTGGATCGGGCTCCACGAGAACCCGGGCGCGTCCGTCGGCACGATCAGGATGGAGATGCCCTTGTGTTTCGGCGCGTCCGGGTCGGTACGGCAGGCCAGCCACACGTAGTCGGCGGTGTTCGCGCCGCTGGTGAAGATCTTGCTGCCGTCCACGACGAACTCGTCGCCGTCGCGGACCGCGCGGGTCGTCAGGGACGCGAGGTCGGTGCCGGCGTCCGGCTCGGTGTAGCCGATCGCGAAGACGATGTCGCCGGACAGGATGCCGGGCAGGAAGCGCCTCTTCTGCTCCTCCGACCCCTGGCTCATCAGGGTCGGGCCGACCGTGTTGACGGTGACGAACGGGAACGGCAGCCCGGCCCGCTGGACCTCGTCGAAGAAGACGTACTGCTCCTCGATCGAGCGGCCCTGGCCGCCGTACTCGACCGGCCACCCGATGCCGAGCCAGCCGTCGGCCCCGAGGCGCTTGACCACCTCGCGGAAGCGGTCGCCTCCGACGCCCTGCTCGCCGACGCGGCGGCGTTCGGCCTCCGGCATGAGGCCGGCGAAGTACCTTCGCAGCTCCATGCGCAGCTCTTGTTGCGCGGCGGTCTCGCGCAGATCCATGTTCCGCTCTCCTACTCGGGTTGCTGGGCCGTACTGGGGCTACGGCAGGAAGCGCTGCCGTCCGTTGGCGTGGAACTCCGCGCGCAACGCGGCCTTGTCCTCGGCGGTCATCGGGGTGTAGCGCGGCGCGCCGCGGCCGGCCCAGCGGTACACGGCGTCCTCGGTCCGCCAGCCGTCGTGCTGCATCTCCTTCTTGCGGAGCTTGTTGGAGCCGGTGGCCGGCAGCGCGTGGGACACCCGGACGTAACGCGGCGCGCCCTTGGTGCCGAGGTCCGCCTGCCGGGCGAGGAACGCGGGCAGGTCGAGGTCCTCGAAGGCCGTCCCCTCGGGGATCTCGATCGCGGCCATCACCTGGTCGCCGGAGCGCGGGTCGGGCACGCCGAAGACGGCTGCGGCGACGACGCGCGGGTGGCGGCGCAGGACGCGCTCGGTCAGCAGCGCGGAGATGTTCTCGCCGTCCACCCGGATCCAGTCGCCGGAACGGCCGGCGAAGTAGATGTAGCCGGCCTCGTCGATGTAGCCGAGGTCGCCGGTCCAGTACCAGCCGTGCCGGACCCGTTCGGCGTTGGCCGCATCGTTCTTGTAGTAGCCCTCGAACTTCGCCGCGCCCTCCGTGTTGACGATCTCGCCGATCGCCTCCTCGGCGTTGACGACCCGGCCGTGCTCGTCGAGCACCGCGCGCGGCCGCCGCTCCCTGGTCTCCGGATCGACGACGACGACACCGGCGTGGGCGGGGCGGCCCAGCGCGCTCGCGGGCCCCTCGGGCGCGAGCGTGACCATGCCGGAGCCTTCGCTCGACCCGTAGCTCTCGATCAGCCGGCAGCCGAAGCGGCGCCGGAACTCGGCCTGGTCCTCGGGCGAGGCCTCCGTGCCGAAGGCGTGGTCGAGCGTGTTGTCCGCGTCGTCCGGACGCTCGGGCGTGGCCAGGATGTACGCGATCGCCTTGCCGACGTACGTGAAGAACGTGACACCGTAGAACCGGACATCGGGCAGGAACGCGGACGCGGAGAACGCGGGCACGAGCGTGACGGTCGCGCCCGCGGCAAGCGAGGGCGCCCACAGGCCCATGACGGCGTTGCCGTGGAACAGCGGCATGCAGCAGTACGTGACGTCGTCCCCGGCCACGCCGTACTTGGCGCAGTTGGCGTAGCCGAGCGCGGCCAGCCGGCCCTGGGAGCAGATCGCCGCCTTGGACGCGCCGGTGGTGCCGGAGGTGAACAGCAGCAGCATCCGGGTCGCGGCGGTGACGCCGGGGTCGCGCTCCGGCTCGCAGGCGTGCGCGGCCACCCGGGCCGCGTAGTCCTCGCCGTCCACGAGGAGGAAGCGGTCGCGCTCCACGCCGATGTCGAGGCCGTCGAGCAGCTTCAGCCCGGCCTCGTCGGTGACGACGAGCCGCAGGTCGGTGTGCCTGACCTCCTCCTCCAGGTACGCGCCGCGCCGGGTCGAGTTGATGCCCACGATCACGGCGCCGCTGAGCGCCGCCGCGCCGAGCCAGAAGACGTACTCGGGCACGTTGCCGAGCAGGACCCCGACGTGGAAGGGGCCGTCGATCCGCAGCTCACGCAACAGGGAGGCCCGGGCGGCGCTCTCGCGGACCACCTCGTCCCAGGTCCAGGTGCGCTCCCGGGTGCGCAGGCCCGGGCGGTCGTCCCCCACCCGGTCGAGCAGCAGGTCGGCGATCGTCTCTCGGTGCACGGTTCTCCGTTCTCCTCCTCCTCAGGCCCGCGGCTTCCGTACCGGCGGCTGTGCGATCAGGGGGCCGGTGAGCACGCAGTGGGTGCCGCCGTAGATCGCCGTCATGCACTTGTTGCAGTGGATGCACAGGGAGCGGACGCTCTCGTCGGCCGCGATCCGGTTGATCAGGTCCGGCTCGCGCAGCAGCGCCCGCGCCATCGCGACGAACTGGAAGCCCTCCGCCATCGCCTGGTCCATGACCGTCTTGTTCGTGATGCCGCCGAGCAGGATGAGCGGCATCGTGACGGCGGCGCGGATCTGCCGCGCGTCGTCGAGCAGGTACGCGTCCCGGTAGGGGTAGGCGCGCAGGAAGCGCTTGCCGACGAGCTGGACGCCCAGCTTGACCGGCTGCTTCATCACCGCCGCGAACTCCCGCAGCGGCGCGTCGCCCTTGAACAGGTACATGGGGTTGAGCAGGGAGCTGCCCGCGGTGAGTTCGAGGGCGTCGAGCGAGCCATCCTGCTCCAGCCACCGGGCGACCGTGATCGCCTCGTCGAGCCAGAACCCGCCGGGTACGCCGTCGTCCATGTTGAGCTTGGCGGTGATGGCGATCCGGTCGCCGACGGCGTCGCGCACGGCCCGGGCGATGTCCCGGGAGAGGCGGGCGCGGTTCTCCAGGCTTCCGCCGTACTCGTCCTTGCGGTGGTTGAGCTTGGGGCTGAGGAACGAGCTGGCGAGGTAGTTGTGCCCGAGGTGGATCTCGACGGCGTCGAACCCGGCCTCGACGGCCATGGACGCGGCGTGGCCGTGGGCCGCGACGATCCGGGTCAGGTCGTCCCGGGTCGCCTCCTTGGTGAAGCTCACGGTGGTGGCGTGGAAGTGCCTGCTGGGCGCGAGCGCGGGCAGGCGGTTGGACTTGGGGTTGGCGACCGGGCCCGCGTGGCCGATCTGCGCGGCGACCGCGGCGCCCTCGGCGTGCACCGCCTCGGTCAGCTTGCGCAGGCCGGGCAGCGCCTCCGCAGTCCACAGGATCTGGCGCCGGTCGGTCCGGCCCTCGGGCGCGACCGCGCAGTAGGCCACCGTGGTCATCCCGACGCCGCCCGCCGCGTGGCGCACGTGGAAGTCGATGAGTTCGTCGGTGACGAGGCCCTTGCGGCTCAACCCCTCGTAGGTCGCGGCCTTGATGACGCGGTTGCGCAGGGCCACCGGGCCGAGCTTCGCCGGAGCGAGCACGTCCGGCGCCTCGCGGGCCCTGGGCGTCGTGTGAGTCAAGGGGTCCTCCGTCCGCACTCCGTCTCGGGGAGCACGGCCGACGTTAGCCAGCGGAGGGTCCCCCGGCTCCGGTGAATCCCGCTGAACGGGAAGGCCGCGGCGCCGACCTCGCGGTGCGCGTGGCCGCGCCGCGGCGCCCGCCGTACCCGCCGGGCCGCTGAGCCGGACGACCGCCGGTCCCGGTGACCGGGAAGACGCGTTCCGCGGCACCCGCGATCGCGAATATTGGCGGCCAGGAAGACGGAGTTCCGGCGGCACGGGAGGGAACTGATGTCGACGTCGACGGATCCGAGAGCGGCGGCCCTCGCCGTGATGGCCCGGCTGACCGGCCCCGGCGGGGATTTCGAACTGGTCGAGGAGGACGTCCTCGGCGCGCGCATGCGGGGCTACAAGAACCGCGCCAGGTCCCTGGGAGAGGTGCTGGCCCGGTCCGTCCGGTTCGGCGACCGCGACTACATCGTCACCGCGGACGGGCGGCTGAGCTTCGCCGAACACGCCACCCAGGTCGCCTCTCTCGCCACCGCCCTCCGGGACGAGTACGGCGTACGCCCCGGCGACCGGGTCGCAATCAGCGCGGCCAACTCCCCCGGCTGGATCCTCTCCTTCTGGGCGAGCGTCACGATCGGCGCCGTCGCCGTCGGCTACAACGCCTGGTGGTCACGCCGCGAGGTCGCGTACGCGATCGGCCACACCGAGCCCGCGCTGATCGTCGCGGACGCGAAGCGGGCCGCCCTGGTCGAGGACGGCGGCACCGTCCTGACCATCGAGGACGACGTCTCCCGGCTCACCCGCCGCCACCCCGGCGCCGTCCTGCCCGCCGCCGACGTCGCCGAGGACGACCCCGCGGTCATCCTCTACACCAGCGGCACGTCCGGGCGGCCGAAGGGAGCCGTCCATTCGCACCGCAACCTGACGTCGGTCATCGAGTACCACCGGATGAACGACGCCCTGGCCGCCGCGTTCGGCGACCTGGCCGATCCCGCCGACCGGCGCTACCTGCTCGCCCTGCCGCTGTTCCACATCGCGAGCCTGCACAACCTCGTCGTGCCCCGCCTGGCGACCGGCAGCGCCGTGGTGATGCACCAGGGGGCCTTCGACGTGGACCGGGTGCTGCGCCTCATCGAGAAGGAGCGGGTCACGAACTGGGGCGCGGTGCCGACGATGGCGCACCGCCTGATCGAGCACGGCGACCTGTCGGAATACGACCTCTCCTCGCTGACCGCCTTCGCGCTCGCCTCCGCGCCGTCCTCGCCCGCGTTCAAGGAGCGGCTGCGCGCGGCCTTCCCTCCGGCGAAGAACGCCCTGGTCGACAGCTACGGCCTGACCGAGACCTCGACCGCCGTGTCCGCCGCGACGCCCGCCGACCTCGCCGAGGCGCCCGGCACGCTGGGCCGTCCCGTCCTCACAGTGCAGGTGGAGATCCGCGACCCGCTGGGCGAGCCGCTCCCCGAGGGCGAGGAGGGCGAGATCTGCGTCCGCAGCCCGTTCACCATGCTCGGCTACTGGAAGGACCCGGTGGCCACCGAGCAGACCATCCGGGCCGGCCGGTGGCTGCACACCGGCGATATCGGCGTGATGGAGCAGGGGCGGCTGCGCCTCACCGCCCGCCGCTCGGACCTGATCCTGCGCGGCGGCGAGAACGTCTACCCCGCCGAGATCGAGAACGTCCTGGCGGAGCACCCCGCCGTGCTGGAGTGTGCCGTGATCGGCGTCTCCCATCCCGACCTCGGCCAGGAGGTCATGGCCGTGGTCGTCACGAACGGCGAGCGGCCCGTCGGTGAGGAGGAGCTGCGCGCCTACACCGCGGACGAGCTGGCGTACTTCAAGGTGCCGTCCCGCTGGCGCATCACCACCGAGCCCCTCCCCCGCAACGCCACCGGAAAAGTGATCCGCCGCGACATCGAACCCTGAGATCATGACCGGTGTGAAGGGCTTCAGGACGCGACGGATCTGGCCGCCTACTCGGGCGAAGCCGTTCGCGGACGTCGTCCCCGGACTCGTGGCGAGAGTGGAAGCCGGTCACCGGCACGCGGTCCAGGACCTGTGCGCGGCTCTCGTCAACGTGGTCACGCACGACGAACTCGCCGAACGCGCCCTCGACGCGTTGGTGTCCGGCCGCCCCACGCTGTGGCTGGATCTCGACCTCATGCTGCGCCACTCCTGGTATGGCTACAGCGGCCCGGTGCCACGCAGTAGGGTCCCCGCCGTTCGGGAGCCCGCCAACCCGCTCGCCGTCGCGCTGCGGGCCTGCTCACCTGACGGCCGCCGGCGCGAGCGGGCCGTACGTGACGCCGCTATGCGGACCGATCCTCGGCTCCTACCCGTGTTGCTGATCCGCGCGACCGACTGGGTCGAGGAGGTCAGGGCGGCGGCGCTGGAGGCGCTGGCTCCTGCGCTCACCGATGTCGCGACCTCGGACCTGCTCGCCCTCGTCCCGGTGGCAGTGCGGCTCGGCGACCGGCGGCGCGGCGCCTCCGCGCTGGCCGCGGTCCGTGCGGCGCTGCTGGGCGCGGACGACGAGACGCTGGCCACGATGCGGGGCTGCGCCGATCCGCGGGCCCGCAGGTTCGCCTACGAGATTTCGCTTGATGCGGGCCGTTTGCGCGAGTCTGATCTGATGGCCGCCGCCCTCGGCGAGGTGGACGTCGTCTCCCGGATCCGGTGCGCGGAGGCGATCGACCGCATGGACCGGCCCGACCTGCTGGAGCGCCTGCTGGCCACCCGTTCGTCCCGGGTTCGGGCCGTCGCGCTCACCGGCCTGGTCCGGCTGGGACGCCCGGAGCACGGGTCGCGCTTCCTGGGCGACGCGTCCTCGATGACCCGCCTGACCGCGCAATGGGCGGTCAGGCGAGCGGGCGGGGACCCGGCGCACATCTACCGCCGGCTCCTGGCCGGGCGGCCGGGCACGGAGGCCCGTAACCTGATCGCCGGCCTCGCCGACTGCGGCGGCCGCGCCGACGCCGATCTCGTCCGGCCATACCTGGCCGACCCCCGCCCCCGGGTCCGGGCCGAGGCCGTCCGAACGTTGCATCGCCTCAGCGCGCCGATGAACGAGTTCGTCACCCTGCTCGGTGACCCCTCCCCCGCGGTGGCCAGGCAGGTGGCCGCCGCGCTGCGCGGGTCGCGCTGGTGAACGACGCCGACGCGTCGCTCCGCCGCCGGGCTCGCGATGACCTCGCCGCCTCGGGTCAGGACAGCGCGCGGTTGACCGCGGCGACGTACCGGTTGAAGGCCTCGGTGCGGTGGGCCGGGTTCTCGACCCAGGCGCGGCCGAGCTTCCCTCCGGCGAAGAACCGCTCTCGCTGGCCGCGGCTGATCTCCAGCTGCAGGCCCATGCCCCTGCGGTTCTTGTTGGCGATGTTCCGCGGGCTCACACCCGCGATCTCGCCGGGCACCGAGGTCGCGACGGTGAACCCCGCCGCACGCAGTTCGGCGCTGACCTTGCGGACAAGCCCCTTGTCCCGGCCGCCGACGTACGTCGTCGCGTTTGCACCCGCGGCGGCGTGCCAGGAGACGGTGTAGTCGACCGCCGCCACCAGCTTGAGGGCCTTGGGCTCGTCGAAATGGGTGGCGGTGATGTGGAGCTGCCTGTTGCCGGACGGCTTGAGCCCCTCAAAGGAGTAGAAGGCGTATTTGCTCCCCGCGGCCGCGTCGGCGAGCTGGGTGGTGGGCGCCTCGATCGCGCCGCCGTGGATGGCGATGTGCGCCACCCGCGCCCCGCCTGGAAACCGCTGTACGCGGCGGAAGTCCTTCCCCTCGGCCTCGTGGGCCGCGAGCTGCCGGAAGTCGGGATACGTGTCGGCCCTCTTGGCCGAGGCGGCCTGGGCCGTACCGCACAACGTGAGCATCAGTACGTTCGCCGCGACGACGAACAGCGCTTTCCTCATGGGGGCAAACCTTTCAAAGATCAAAGATCGCCCGAGAATACAACGCATGATCATCCGGTGCTCTCGCCGTGGTCGTACGACGAGGAGAGCCCAGGTCGGTGACACCGGACCGGGCTCTCTCGCGACGCGCGTCCCCTGTCAGCGGGGGCGCGGGACGCGCTTGGCGACGAACAGGCCCTCCGCGCTGACGCACACCTCGCCGCCGGCCGAGATCGTGCCGACGGCGCGGATCTTGCGGCCGTCCACCGCGACCTGCCGCCCGGTGACCGTCAGCGGCTCGAACAGCGGCGTCGGCCGGTGATAACGCAGGGTCAGCTCGGCGGTCATGCCGGACGGCCCGCCCCAGTCGTTCGCCACGCCGAGCGTGTGGTCCAGAAGCAGCGCCGAGATCCCGCCGTGCACGAACCCGGGCGGCCCCTGGTACGGCATGCCCAGGACGACGACGCCCTCGATCGAACCGTCCTCCTGGCCGGTGAGCGCGAGTGGGGGCGCGACGGCGTTCTCCGGGCCGGTCACCGGGTCGTGCCGGGTCACACCCTCGCCCCGCCACATGTCCACCATCCGTTCCCGCACGGCGGGGGCGTGTTCGTCGAGGTAGTCGGCGACGGCGTTCAGCCGCTCCGCCACCTCGGACATCTCGGCGTCCGACCCGTCGCCCGCGTGCAGCAGCGAGGCGATGACCCGGCGGGCCGCGGCGACGGCGGCGTCCACGCCCTTGTTGTTCGCGCTGGCGGTCAGCTCCGACCGGCCCTCGTTCACCCGCCCACCTCCGCGGTCGCGTGGGTGAGCACGGGCGCGCCGTCGCGTTCCGGGCAGGTCGAGGTCAGCACGAGCCGGTCGCCCTCGCGCCACACCGTGGTACGGATCGTCTCGCCGGGGAACAGCGTCCCGGCGAATCGGACCGACAGGCCCGTCAGCCGGGTCACGTCGCCGCCGAGGACGCCGTCCACCAGCGTCTTGGCGACGATGCCGTAGGACGCGAGCCCGTGCAGGATCGGCCGGTCGAAGCCGGCCGTCCGCGCGAATTCGGGGTCGGCGTGCAGCGGGTTGAGGTCGCCGTTGAGCCGGTACAGCAGGGCCTGGCCGGCGCCGGTCGGGGTGTCGAGCACATGGTCGGGCGCGCGCTCGGGCGCCGCCCACGGGGTCTCCGGGCCGGGGTCGCCGCCGAAGCCGCCCTCGCCCCGCGCCCAGATCTGCATGGTGGTGGTCCACAGGGGCGCCCCGTCGGGGGCGACCGCCGACTGCTCCAGGACGATCACCGCGGCCTTGCCCTTGTCCCAGATGCGGGCCACGCGGGAGGTGACGGTGGCGGCACCCGAGGCGGGCAGCGGCCGGTGGGCGGTGAGGCCCTGCCCGGCGTGCAGGATCCGGCGCAGGTCGATGTGCATGCCGGGCAGGTGCAGCGCGGCGGGACGGCGCTCCCCGGCCGAGACGCCCTGGCCGGCGACCAGCGCGAACGTCGGCAGCACGCGCAGACCCCGCTCGTAGGTGTAGGACAGCTCGGGGTCCGCGCCGCGGCCCGCCCCCAGGCTGAGGTGGTAGAGCAGCACGTCACGGCTGGTCCACGCGATCTCCCGCACGGAGGGCGGCGCGCCGAGCGCCTCGTCGACGTCGATCGGCATGGTTCAGTCCTCCTCGCTCGTGCCGGGACCCGCGACGGAACCGTCCAGCGTGCCCGCGCCGTACAGGGTGACGACGCAGGCGCCGCCGAGCCCGAGATTGTGTTGCAGGCCGATCCGCGCGCCGTCCACCTGGCGGGCGCCGGCCTCGCCGCGGAGCTGCCAGGTCAGCTCCGCGCACTGCGCCAGGCCGGTCGCGCCCAGCGGGTGCCCCTTGGAGATGAGGCCACCGGACGGATTGACCACCCATCGGCCCCCGTACGTCGTGGCGCCGGACTCGGCGAGCGTGCCGCCCTCGCCCTCGGGGCACATGCCAAGCGCCTCGTAGGTGAGGATCTCGTTGATCGAGAAGCAGTCGTGCAGCTCGATCACGTCGACGTCGCCGATGCCGAGCCCGGACCGGGCAAAGACCCGGCGGGCGGCCGCGCGGGTCATCGGGGCGCCGACGACGTCGATGTGGGAGCGCGTGGCGAACGCCTCCTCGGTGTCGGTGGTCATGGCCTGGGCGAGGATCTCGACCGCCCGGCCCTCCAGCCCGTGCTCGCGTACGTACCGTTCGCCGACGACGACCGCGGCGGCGGCGCCGTCGGAGGTCGGCGAGCACTGTGAGCGGGTGAGCGGCTCGTGGATCGGCTTGTCACCGAGCACCTGCTCCAGCGTGTACGCGCTCTGGAACTGCGCGTACGGGTTGTGCACCGAGTGCCGGTGGTTCTTGACCGCGACGGAGGCGATCTGCGCGGCGGTCGTGCCGTGCCGCTCCATGTGCTCGCGCGCGGCGTTGCCGAAGAACTGCGCGGTCATCGGCGCGGCGGCCCAGCCGTAGGTGGAGACGAGCACCTCCAGATGCCGGTCCACGGTCGTCACCTTGGGCATCGCGCCGGACGGGTTCAGCGCGTCCCGGGTCATCTTCTCGAAGCCGACTGCGAGGGCGACGTCGGCGAGGCCGGCCTGCACCCACTCCCGCGCCAGCATCAGCGCGGAGGAGCCGGTGGCGCAGTTGTTGTTGACGTTGACGATCGGGATGCCGGTCAGGCCGACGTCGTAGAGGGCGCGCTGACCGGCGGTCGAGGTGCCGAACACGTAGCCGGCGGCGGCGCGCTCCACCGCCTCGTAACCGATTCCGGCGTCGGCCAGGGCCGCGCCGACCGCCTCCCCGACCATGTCGGGGTACTCCCATTCACGGGTTTCGATCTTCTCGAACTTCGTCATCCCGACGCCGATGACGAACGTCCTCTCGCTCATGTCAGGTCTTCCTTCGTCCGGGGGCGGCAGCCCTTAACAGGCGCGGGCACGGGGTCGCGGGCGGGGCACGGTGCTCGTCGGTGAGTCCGATGCGCATGGGGCTCTCAGATCCGTTCGATGACGGTCGCCGTGGCGTGGGCGCCGCCCGCGCACATGGTGATCAGCGCGGTGGACCGTCCGGTCCGTTCGAGCTCGTGCAGCGCCTGGGTGATCAGGCGGGCGCCGGTGGAGCCGACCGCGTGCCCGAGGGCGATGGCGCCGCCGTTCACGTTGACCTTGTCCATGTCGGCCTCGTGGACCCGCGCCCAGGACAGCACGACCGACGCGAACGCCTCGTTGATCTCGACCAGGTCGATGTCGGAGAGCGTCATCCCGGCCGTACGCAGCACGTGCGCGGTCGCCTCCACCGGGCCGTCGAGGTGGTAGTGCGGGTCGGAGCCGACCATGCCGGAGGCGACGATCCGGGCCCGCGGCCGCAGGCCGAGCGCCGCCGCCTTCTCCGCGCTCATCAGCAGCACGGCGGCGGCGCCGTCGCTGATCTGTGAGGAGTTCCCGGCCGTGTGGACGCCGTCGGGGATCACGGGGGCGAGCTTGGCCAGCGCCTCGGGGCTGGTCTCGCGCAGCCCCTGGTCGCGGGCGACGAGGGCGGTCTCCCCCGTCGGTCCGTCCGGGCCCGTCACGGGCGCCTCGATCGGGATGATCTGCCCGTCGAACCGTCCCTCGGCCCACGCGGCGGCGGCGCGCCGCTGCGACTCCAGGCCGAAGGCGTCCACGTCGGCGCGGGTGATGCCGCGGCGGCGCGCGATCCGCTCGGCGGCGGTGAACTGGTCGGGCAGGTCGAGGGACCAGTCCTCCGGGTAGGGGCTGCCGGTCTCGGGGGTGCGCGCCTGCCCGAGGAAGACGCGGCTCATCGACTCGACGCCGCAGCCGATGCCCGCGTCGATCGCGCCGGAGGCGATCAGGCCCGCGACCAGATGCACGGCCTGCTGAGAGGACCCGCAGGCGCAGTCGATCGTCGTGCACGCCGTCTGGTACGGCAGACCGGCGTGCAGCCACGCCTGACGGGTGACGTTGTTCGACTGCTCGCCCGCCTGGGTGACGCAGCCGCCGATCACCTGTCCGATCTGGCCGGGCGCGACGCCCGTACGGTCGAGCAGGCCCTTGTGGACGCGCCCGAGCAGATCGGCGGGGTGCAGACCGGACAGGGCGCCCCGGCGCTTGCCGACCGGCGTGCGGGCGGCGTCGACGATGACGGCCTCAGCCATGGGGTTCTCCTCGATTCAGTGGTTTCCCGTCCACGCCGGCCCTTTCAGGCAGGCCTGGCGGCGACACTAGAATCAATTCTTGTTCGCCACAATGTTCGTGTCCCGGTGAGTGGCAACCACAGGTCGGGGCCGGCAATCTCCCTCCACTGAGTGGGACGCCACCTCGGCCGAAATTAGAATACGTACTAGTTTTATGCCCTCATATCGTGATCGGACAGGAGCAGGGACATGAGCCCGAACGTCAGCCTGGAGGGCAGGACCGCCGTCGTCACCGGCGCGGGTGCCGGACTCGGCCGCAGCGAGGCGCTCGCGCTCGCCGCGTGCGGCGCGAACGTCGTCGTGAACGACATGGGACCGGCCGCCGACGAGGTCGTGGCCGAGATCGAGGCGCTCGGGCGGAAGGCCGTCGCGGTGACCGGCGACGTGAGCGAGTGGGCCCTGGGCGACCGCCTGGTCCGCACCGCGGTGGACGCGTTCGGCGGCCTCGACATCCTGGTCAACAACGCGGGCGTGCTCCGCGACAAGATGCTCTTCAACCTGACCGAGTCCGACTGGGACGACGTCGTCCGCGTCCACCTCAAGGGGCACGCGGCGGTGTCCCGCGCCGCGGCCGCGTACTGGCGCGAGACGAGCAAGGCCGCGGGCGGGCCGGTCTATGGCCGCGTGATCAACACCTCGTCCGAGGCGTTCCTCTTCGGCTCGGCGGGCCAGCCGAACTACTCGGCGGCCAAGGCGGGCATCGTCGCGCTGACCCTCTCGACCGCCCAGGGCCTGTCGAGGTACGGCGTGCGCGCCAACGCGATCTGCCCGCGCGCCCGCACCGGCATGACCGCGCACGTGTTCGCCGACGGCGGGAACGCCCCCGGCGGCCTGGACGTCCTGGCGCCCGAGCGGGTGGGCACGTTCGTCGGCTACCTCGCCTCCCCCGCCGCCGCCGAGATCAACGGCCAGGTGTTCGTGGTGTACGGCGACATGGTCGCGCTCATGGCCGCCCCGACGGTCGAGCGGAAGTTCACCGCCGCCGACGGCGTCTTCTCGGTCGAGGAACTCGACGCGCAGCTCACGCCCTACTTCGACGGCCGCGGCCCATACCGGAACTTCGCGGCCTACAGCGTCGCCGAACTCGACATGACCGGGATCCCGAACGCCGCCGCGGCAAAGAAGTAACCGCAGCGTAGGGAGTTTCTGCCGACCGCCTCACCGAGGGTCCAGCAGTTGGCCGTCTCCTCGACCACCATCATTGCTTCG
The DNA here is from genome assembly GCF_001528665.1 of Microtetraspora malaysiensis. Classification (GTDB taxonomy): domain Bacteria; phylum Actinomycetota; class Actinomycetes; order Streptosporangiales; family Streptosporangiaceae; genus Microtetraspora_A; species Microtetraspora_A malaysiensis. Next base: position 28,774 of record NZ_BBYJ01000011.1, on the reverse strand, counting down.
ATCATGTTCCGGCAGGTCGTCCGGTTTCCCGACGGGGAAGCAGCCGGCGAGCCGGGCCATCAACTCCTCGAAACAGGCCGGCCAGCGTTCATGCATCACGGTGATCTTTGCGGCCGCCGTGTCTGGATCTGTTCTCACAAACGATCACAATGCTGGTGGCCGTTCTCATGTCGCGAGCACCCCCGCGATCACCACATCCTCACGATCTCGATCTACAGCTGCCGTATCAGTAGACGTCCGGGCCGCGCACGGTGGCCTCGGCTCCGCCGTCCACGTACACGACCTGCCCCGCCATGTGGGTGTTCGCCGGGCTGATCAGCCAACGCAACGCCTCGCCGATCGCCTCGGGCCGGGCGTGCCCGTTGAGGGGCATGGGGACGGCGGTCGCCATGACCGCGCGCATCGCCTCGTCCGCGAAGAGCGGCGCCGTCATCGGCGTGAGCACGATGCCCGGGGCGATCGCGTTGAGCGAGATGCCCGTGCCCGCCCACCCGGGCGTGACCGCGACGCGGCGCAGCCACCGCGCCAGCGCCGACTTGGACGACGGGTAGAGCAGCGCCCCCGCCCCGCGCTCGATCGCCCGCTCCGCCAGCGCGACCGCGGCGTCCTCGTCGCCTTCCAGGCAGGCCGCCACCACGTCCGGGTCCACCGGCTGGATGCCGCCGGCGATCGAGCACACCACGGCGGCGCGCGGCGCGGGGGCGGCGGCGAGCACCGGACGCAGCCCCTCCAGCAGGGCGACGACGCCGAAGTAGTTCACCCGCACCGTCAGCGGGGTGCCCCCGGCGACACCCGCGCAGGCGACCACGCCGTCGAGCGCGCCGCCGGCCAGCCGCAGCACCGACTCCACGGCCAGCGCCCGCCCGTCCCGGGTGCCGAGGTCCGCGCACACGTCGGCGTCCTTCAGATCGATCCCGATCACCTGGTCGCCCTGCTCGCGCAGCAGTCCGGCCAGTGCCCTGCCGATGCCCGACGCTGAACCACTGACGGCGATCTTCCGTGTCATTCGTCCGCTCCCCTTCCGAGTCGTGCCCGGTAGCCTCGGACGATAGCCGTACGGCGGGCCGCCTGACAGCGGATCCCGGTCATCAGGACGGCCGGAACGGCTCAGCCGTCGGAGAAGATGATCCCGACCGCCCGACAGGCGCGCACGGTGAGCCCACGGCAGTCGAAGGACTCCGCCTGCGGCACGCAACCACCACCGCGAGCACCCAGTCCTCGGACTCCCCTCCCCCGCCGTCGACGAAGAACCGCTTGGCCATGGTCGGCGCGCCCATACGGTGGGCGATCGTCATCACTCCGCACCGGCAGCGCCAGCGGATCCGGGCTCATCACCGGCAAGGGAATTACTGACTACAGCAACCGCGAATATCCTGGTTTAGCGCCTCCCCCATGCAGGGCGACAACTGGTGGGCCGAGAATCCTCCACCGCTCACGCAGCACGCGTAACCCACGCAAATGTCCGCGGCCGGGCGCTCGTCCGGGATCGGCGTCGGCTCGATGCTGGCGGCAGCGCGGCTGGACCATCCCGGCGCGCGATGCCGGCGGGGTTGATCGCGAACACGGTGGCGGCGATGCTGTGGGCGTGGAGTACGTGTCCAGAGTGCCGCGACCGCCGCTGGACGGGCTGATCGACGACCTTTACTACCTGGAGGGTGCGCCGCCGTACGCCCGGCTGACGCTGCCGCCGATGCCGTCGGCGTTGCTCATCGTCAACCTCGGGGCGCCGTTCCGCATCCGCGCCGGCACCGACATCGAGACGGCCGAGTACGCCGACGGCTGCGTGGTCACCATGCCCACCCGCGCGTTGGAGTTCGGCTACCCACTCCGGACCCGGTCCGTCGGCGTGCACTTCAAGCCGTGGGGGCTGGCGCCGTTCCTGCCGATGCCCGCGGCCGAGCTGTGTGACCGGCCGGTGACGGTAGAGCAGGTTTGGGGCCGGCCCGCCATTGCTGAGCTGCGAGACCGGCTGGCCACGGCGGACGGACCGCACGAGATGCTGACGCTGCTCGAGGAGGAGCTAATGCGACGGCTGTGCGAGACCGCCGGCCTGGGGCTGGTCCGCCATACGAGCAGTGTCATCGCGGCGACCAGCGGGGCGGTGGCGATCGGCGACCTGAGGGTGGCAGCCGGTGTCAGCAGCACTCATCTGGCACAGCGGTTCAAGGAGCTCATCGGCGTCACGCCGAAGCGGCTGGCCCGCACCTACCGCTTCGCCGCCATCGTTTTCGCGATCAACCCCGCCGGACCGATCGACTGGGGCGACCTCGCCGGTGGCGCAGGCTACTTCGACCAGGCCCACTTCGGCCACGAGTTCCGGGCGTTCACCGGGCTCACGCCGACCCGGTACGTCGAAGTCCGGCGGCGGTTCCTGCGCGAACATCCCGGCCACGTGCTGGACAGCTGGCCGCTGCCGGCCGATTGATTTCTTACAAGAAGCGACAGCTCACGACACGCTAATTTGGGGGCACCCCAAAGCAGAGGAGAGCCCCGTGGGCAAGGTGGTCATGTACAGCTCGGTGTCGGTGGACGGCTTCGTCGCGGACGAGAATGACCAGCCCGGACCGCTGTTCGACTGGTTGTCCAGCGGTGACGTCCCGTTGGACGAGAGCGGCGAGGTGAAGGTGTCGCAGACCTCCTACGACTACACCCGGCCGTACTGGGACCAGATCGGGGCGACAGTCGTCGGCCGCCACGTCTTCGACATGACGGACGGCTGGGACGGGAAGCCTCCGGGCGGGATCGATCACGTGGTCGTCGTGACGCACCGGCCGGAGCCCGAGGGCTGGGACCCCGAGGCGCCGTTTCACTTCGTCGACGGCGTCGAGGCAGCCGTGGCCAAGGCGCAGGAGCTTGCGGGTGACCGCATGGTCGAGGTCGCCGCCGGCGACGTCGGTGGCCAGGTGCTTGCCGCAGGCCTGATCGACGAGGTGCGCATGGACGTCGTACCCGTCGTGTTCGGGTCCGGCAAGCGCTACTTCGGGTCGGTCCACGCGCAGCACATGTTGGAGGATCCTGAGGTGGTGATTCAGGGCAACCGGGTGCTTCACCTGCGCTATCAGGTGCGCCGTTGACCGATCTGAGCGGGTACGCGAAGAAGTCCACTGCGAACGGTGACACAAGATCGGGCCTCCGGCTGCGTTTGCGCATCGCTGCCCCTGGTTGGGCAGCCGACGCCGATCCGCCCCAGCACCTCACCTGCGGCAAGTTCAACTCAAGATCACTGGTTGCCGGTTTCCGTCGTATCTTTGGCCGACCCCCAGGAAGAGCGGCTTTTCACCAATACAGGGTGTAGTCGGGGTCTGAATCCGCCTGTCTAGGGATCGGGCGATGTAGTTGGTGAGGTTGCGGAAGCCGAGGGTGGAGCCGCGCAGGTGCTCCAGGCGGCCGTTGATCGCTTCGGTTGGACCGTTGCTGGTGCCGGGCCGGTCGAAGTAGGCCAGTACGTCAGCGGCTCGCTTGCTCAGGGTGCGGCCGAGCTTGGCGATCTCGACCAGCGGCCTGGGGACGCCGGCGCTGAGCGACTCGATCAGCTTGACCATCAGCTCGCGGCCCGCGGCTGGGTCGGGGTGCCGGTAGGCGGCGATCATCCGCTGGCAGATGCCCCAGGTGGCCTCGACCTCGACGTGCTCATCGATGGCGAACAGGGCGGTGAGTCGGGCGGCCTGCTTGTCGGTGAGCAGGTCGGCACCGGTGTGCAGGGTTCGCCGGGCACGGTAGAGCGGGTCGTTCTTACGGCCGCGGCGGCCGCGGGTGGTCTGCTGAACGCGGCGGCGGCAGTCGTTGAGGGCGTCGTCGGCAAGGCGCACCACGTGGAAGGGGTCCGTCACCGCGACCGCGGCGGGGATCTCCTCAGCGGCGGCGGTCTTGAAGCCGGTGAACCCGTCCATCGCGACGACCTCCACGGCCTCGCGCCACGCCTGGGGGCGCTGGGTAAGTCAGGCCTTGAACGCGGCCTTGGAGCGGCCCGGGATTATGTCCAGCAGCCTCGCTGGATGCGTACCGGCGCGCACCGGCGTGAGGTCGATGATCACGGTGACGTACTTGTCCCCGCGGCGGGTGTGGCGCCACACGTGCTCATCGACCCCGATGACCTTCACACCGTTCAACCGGCCGGGATCGTTGATCAGCACCCGTCGGCCCTCGGCCAGGACCGCGTCGTTGGCGGTGTTCCACGCGACGCCAAGCCCTTGGGTGACGCGAGCGATGCTCAAGTGCTGACACACGATCGCCTCCAGCGCCCAGGCCAGTCCACGACGCGACAGCCTGGCCCACGGCTCGGCCGCGCGGCTGGTGTCCTGGCGCCACACATGCCCACACCCGGTGCACCGGTATCGGCGGATCGTCACCAGCAGGGTGGTCGGTCGCCGGCCCAGCGGCTCGTGCGCCAGCTCCCGCGTGACGGTGTCCCGGGGTCTTCCTGCACACCCGCAGCGTCGGCACCAGCCCTCGGTGCCGTCATCGGCCTCCAGGACCCGGCACGCCAGGACCGCGCGATCGGGCTCCAGACGCTGGCCGACCACGACCAGGCCGAGCTCATCCAGGCGGCAGAACGTGGTCAGGTCAGGGCAGCCGAAGGTAGCGTCAGGCACGTTGAGGTCTTCCAGATGGGCGGCGTAGGAACCTCCATCCTCGGAAGACCTCCACACCTACCCCGGGACCGACGCGCCAGCCACCATCCAACCAGCGACCACACCCTCAACTGTGAAGAGCCATCAAAATGCCGCGCCAAAGGGCATTTCGCTCCAATTCTTGGATCCGCAGACGCTCGCGCGGGTTCAACCCGATCGAGGACTGCAGGAATTGGACGCACAGGCCCTTGCGGCGCCCCCTCAGGCGTCGGCGGCGTTGGAGCGGGGGGCGAGCAGCAGCCGGGAGGCGAGCCGGATGTCGCTCTCCATGTCCGGGATCGAGGCCCGGCCGTTGAGGCTCGACTGCAGCACGCCGTACCAGCACTGCATGAGCAGCCGGACGAGCGTGACGTCCTGGGCGGTGGGGTCGTCGATGCCGAGGGCCCGCAGCACGATGTCGCGGAACGTGCTGTCGATCCGGCCCGCGTCGGGGACCGCCGCGGCGGTGGCGGCGTTGGCGGAGTTGAGCATCGCGGTCGCCAGCGCGGGCCGGCTCAGCAACTGCCTGCTCGCGCTCACCAGCAGGTCGCCGACCGCGTCCTCGGGGCTCACGCCGGGCTTGGGCCGGGTGACGGTCTCGTTGAACCGGTCGATCTGCTCGGCCATCACCGCGGTGAACAGGTGGGTCTTCGACGGGAAGTAGCGGTACAGCGTGCCGATCGCGACGCCCGCGGCCTTCGCCACCTCATGCATCTGGACCCGCTCCAGGCCCTTGTCCGCGCCGAAGTGCGCGGCCGCCCGGAGGATGCGCAGATGCCGGGCGCGCTGCTCGGGCGAGCTCGGCTCGGCCGGCGGCCTGACTTCGGCGATTCTCGGCACGGTCTTCCCCCCAGGTGTTTCGACAAGACATTACACACGGCTCCAGGGGGCTCCGTGAATTGGTCCATACCGGTGAGTGGGATGCCATCGCGACGCGGCGGCGGCGCTGGGGTTCCCTGGGCGGACAGCGCGAGATGGTCACGGAAGGACGGACGGCATGGCCGGTACCGGGGTGTGGGACGACGAGTACGACGTGGTGGTCGCGGGCTCCGGCGCCGGGGCGATGACCGGGGCGCTCACCGCCGCGTCGCACGGCCTGCGCACGGTGGTGCTGGAGAAGACCTCCTTGCTCGGCGGCACCTCCGCGTACGCCGGGGCCGCCGTCTGGCTGCCGGGGACCCGGGTCCAGGAGCGGGCGGGCATCGGCGACTCGACCGAGTCGGCGCGCGCCTACCTGCGCGCCCTGCTGGGCGAGGACGCCGACGGCCGGCGGGAGGCGTTCCTGGCCACCGCCCCCGAGGTCGCCGAGTTTCTGGAGCGCGACCCGGCGATCGAGTTCGAGTGGCGTCCCTTCCCCGACTACTACGCGGTCCCCGGCCGCATGGACGCCGGGCGCTCGTTCGTCCCGCTGGACCTGCCCGCCGAGCGCCTGGGCGAGCTCGCCTCCTTGGTGCGCCCGCCGGTGGACCGCGACCGGACCGGACGCGGCCACGCCGGCCCCGCGCTCGCCCAGGGCCGGGCGCTCATCGGCCGGCTGCTGCTCGCACTGACGAACACGGGGAAGGCCACCGTGCGCACCGGCGTCCGGTTCCGCCGCCTCGTCGTCGAGGACGGCCGGGTGACCGGTGTGGAGGTCGACACCGCGGATGGCCCGGCGCGGATCCGCGCGGCGCGCGGGGTGCTGCTGGCTGCGGGCGGCTTCGAGGGAAACGGCGCGATGCGGGCCGAGCACGGCGTCCCCGGCGCGGCCGAGTGGTCGATGGCGCCCGCCGGGGCGAACACCGGCGACCCCATCCTGGCCGCCGTCGCCGCCGGGGCCGCCACCGAGCTGATGGACCAGGCGTGGTGGTGCCCCGGCGTGGCGGACGAGAACGGCCGCGGCTGCTTCACGCTCGGCTTCCGCGGCGGGCTGGTGGTCGACTCGACCGGCCGCCGGTTCGCCAACGAGTCGCTCCCCTACGACCGGATGGGGCGGGAGATGGCCGCCGCGCCCGAGCGGGTGCCCGCGTACCTGGTCTTCGACTCGCGGCACGCGGACGCGCTCCCGGCCATCTCGATCCCGTCCCTCCCCCGCTCGGCCTGGATCGAGGCCGGCTCGCTGGACGAGCTGGCGGAGAAGCTGGGCCTGCCCGCCTCCGCGCTGGCCGCCACGGTCGAGCGGTTCAACGGCTTCGCCCGGGACGGCGTGGACGCCGACTTCAATCGAGGTGAGGACCCCTACGACCAGTTCTTCGCCGGCCGCTCCGAGGGGGCGGGCCCGAACCCCTGCCTGGTCCCGGTGGACCGCCCGCCGTACTTCGCGGCGCGCCTGGTCCTCAGCGACCTCGGCACCAAGGGCGGCCTGCGCACCGACACGGAGGGCCGCGCGCTGGACGGCGCGGGCCGCCCGATCGCCGGGCTGTACGCCGCAGGCAACACCAGCGCGTCCTTCTCGGGGCGGGTCTACCCCGGCCCGGGGGTGCCGATCGGGTCGGCGATGGTCTTCGCCTATCGGGCCGCGCGGGACATGGCCGAAAATATGGCCGAAAACACGGCCGGCGACGTGACCGGTGACCTGGCCGGAAACACGGCAGGAAACACGGCCGGTGACGTGGCCGATGACATGCGGCCGTCCGCACCCCCGGAACCGTCCGGCGACGTGCCGGAGGCGGCCCGCCGGGTCATCACCGTCGATCCGACGGACCTCGACGCGGTGCGCGCCGCCCTGGCCGGCTGGCTGGCCGAACGGCTCGGCGCCGACGGCCCGGTACGGCTGAGCGGGCTGACCCGGCCGGCCCACTCCGGCATGTCGAGCGTCTCGGTCCTGTTCGACGCCGAGTGGACGGTCGCCGGCGAGGAGCGGCGGACGTCCCTGGTCGCCCGGCTGGCGCCCCGGCCGAGCACCTTCCCGGTCTTCCCCGGCTACGACATCCGCCGCCAGTTCGAGGTGATGCGGGCGGTGGCCCGGCACACCGAGGTCCCGGTCCCCGAGGTCCACTGGCTGGAGGAGTCCGGCGACGTCCTCGGCGTGCCGTTCCTCGTGATGAGCCGCGCGGACGGCCGGGTGCCCGTCGACAACCCGCCGTACGTCTTCGACGGGTGGTTACGCGACGCGACCGCGCGGGAGAGGCGCGAGGTCCAGGACTCGGGCGTCGCGGTACTGGCCGGGGTGCACGGGCTGGCGGGGGCCGCCGGCCTGCTTCCCGATCTGGCCGCCGAGGCGGGCGAGGACGCGCTGCGCGGCCACGTCGAGCGGGAGCGCGCCTACTACGAGTGGACCCGCCGCGACGACGGCGTGCGCATCCCGGTGATCGAGGACGCGTTCGCCTGGCTGGAGGAGAACTGGCCGGCCGACCCCGGCCCGCCGGTGCTGCTGTGGGGCGACGCCCGGGTCGGCAACATCGTGTACGGCGGGACCCGCCCCGTCGCCGTGCTCGACTGGGAGATGGCCGCGCTGGGGCCGCGCGAGACGGACCTCGGGTGGTTCGTCTTCCTCCACCGGTTCTTCCAGGACATCGCCGAGGTGCTGGAGGCGCCGGGCCTGCCCGGCTTCTGCCGCCGTTCGGACGTGGTCGAGGAGTACGAGCGGCGCACCGGCCACCGGGTCCGCGACCTCGACTTCTATCTGACGTACGCCGCGCTGCGGCACGCGATCGTCATGTCGCAGATCAGACGCCGGGCCATCCGGTTCGGCGAGGAGACCGCGCCGCCGACCCCCGACGAGTACGTCATGCACCACGCCGCCCTGCGCGACCTCGTCGCCGGAACCTACGCCTGGGAGTGATGGATGAGACCGGTCCCTCTGGACGAGTACCCGATCCACCAGTCGCCGCTGTCGATGGCCCAGGTCGCGGCCACCGACCGCAACTTCTACGACCGGTGCTACTTCAACGCCCACGACCGCACGGGTGAGGTGTTCCTGGTCACCGGGCTCGGCGTGTACCCGAACCTCGGTGTGACCGACGCGTTCGCGACCGTGCGGCGCGGCGGCGAGCAGTGGGCGGTGCGCTTCTCCGACGCCCTCGACGAGCGCTCGCTGGAGGCGCGGGTGGGCGGCTACCGGGTGGAGGTCGTGGAGCCGCTGCGCCGCGTCCGGGTGGTGTGCGAGCCCGCGGACGGCTCCGTGTGCTTCGACCTCACCTGGGAGGGCGCGTTCCCGGCGGTCCTCGAAGACCGGCACATGCTCATGTCGGGGCCGAAGGCGATCCTCGACGCCACCCGGTTCGCGCAGGTCGGCGGCTGGTCGGGCACGCTGAGCGTGGCCGGCGAGGAGCTGCGGGCCGATCCCGAGGTCTGGGTCGGCAGCCGCGACCGGTCGTGGGGCATCCGCCCCGTCGGCGACGCCGACCCCGCCGGACGGCTCGCCGACGAGCCCCTCGCCGGCCACTGGTGGGTGTACGCGCCGCTGCGGTTCGACGACTTCGGCCTGCTCGTCATCGCGCAGGAGTCCGCCGACGGGACCCGCACCCTGAACCACGCCACCCGCGTCTTCCCGGACGGCCGGGTGGAGCAGCTCGGCTGGCCCCGCGTGGAGATCGCGTACGCGAGCGGGACCCGGCACCCGGAGTCCGCGCGCCTGCACCTGACGACGCCCGGCGGGGAGCCGGTGGTGGTCGAGGTCGAGACCCTCACGTCGGTCGCCCTGAGCGTCGGCGCCGGGTACGGCGGCGACCCGGACTGGACGCACGGCCAGTGGCGGGGCCGCGACTGGACGAGCACCTCGAAGTACCACCTCGACGACCCGGCGATCACCTCCCGGCTGCCGTTCGCCACCGTGGACCACGTCGCGCGGGCCACCTGCGGCGGGGCGGTCGGGTGGGGCATGTTCGAGCACGCGAACGTGGGCCGCCACGACCCGAGCGGGTTCGCCGACTGGTTCGCGACGGCCCCCTGACCAGACCGCGGCCCGGTCAGGGGCCGGTCAGGGGCCGATCTCAGATCATGTTGTCCTCGACGGCGAGGCCGAACTCGGCCTTGCCGTACATGGCCAGGGCGCGCTCGACGTCGTTGGCCACGTGGACGCTGCCGGCGTGCGCGTCCCGCCAGGCGCGCTCGATGGGGTTGCCGCGCTGGAGCGAGATCCCCCCGGCGGTCTTGAACAGGATGTCGATCGCCTCCAGCACCCGCTCGGTGGCGCGCACCTGGTCCCGGCGGGCCCGCAGCCGCAGCTCCATCGGGATCTCCACGCCGTCCACGGCGTGCTGGTAGACCTCGCGGACGTTACGGTCCATCTGCAGGATCGCCGCGTCGATCTCCGAGGCGGCCCGGGCCACCGCCACCTGGGCGAACTGGTCCTCGGCGAACCGGCCGCCGCCGAGGCTGAGCCGGACCCGGTCGCGCATCGCGGCGATGTAGGACGCGTAGCAGCCCGCGACCGCGCCGACGACCGCGCCCGTGATCGCGGAGGTGAAGACGGTCGCGAAGGGCATCCGGTACAGCGGGCCGGTGTTCACCTTCTGCCCGGGGCCGCGCAGCTGCGCCTGCTCGTAGTTGCGCATCGTCCGGTACTCCGGGACGAACGCGCGCTCGACGACGATGTCGTTGCTGGCGGTGCCGCGCAGACCGATGACGTCCCAGACCTCCTCGATCCGGTAGTCCGCGCGCGGGACCAGCACGGTCATGAAGTCGACCGGCCGCCCCTCGGCACCCACGATCAGGCCGCCGATCAGCGCCCACGACGCGTGCTCGCAGCCGGAGGAGAACTTCCACCGCCCGGACAGCTCGTAGCCGCCCTCGACCGGGGTCAGCCGCCCCACCGGCGCGTACGACGAGGCCACCAGCGTGTCGGGGTCCGCGCCCCAGACGTCGTCCTGGGCGGCCTCGGCGAACAGGCCGAGCTGCCAGGGGTGGACGCCGAGCACCGCGGCCACCCAGCCGGTCGAGCCGCACACGCCGGAGATCTCGCGCACGACCTCGTAGAACCGCACCGGGTCGCACTCGGCGCCGCCGTACCTGCGCGGCTGCAGCATCCGGAAGACGCCGGCCTTGACGAGTTCCCGGATGCTCTCCGCCGGGACGCGTCCGTTCTCGTCGGTGGACGGGGCCCGTCCCGCGATGGACGGCAGCAGCGTGCGAACCGACTCCAGGACCTCGTTGCTCATGGGGGCGTCTCCGTGTCACTTTCATCGAATGGGGTGTTCGTGATGAGTGCCTCCATGATGGTCCTTCCGGGTTCGCGACCACGACCCGGGGCATCCCGCCCACTGGGACTCCCCGTCCGCCGCCGGTCCGGGCGACCTACCTTTCCCATGGAGAGAACCCGCGTTCCGAAGGGTGGGGTCAACAGTGACCGCAGTGGATTCCCGACACGACGACGTGCGCGCGATCGAGGCCGAGGCCGCGCCGGCACGGTTCGCCCGCGGATGGCACTGCCTGGGGTTGTCCAGCACGTTCGCGGACGGGAAACCGCACACCGTCAACGCCTTCGGCCAGAAGCTCGTGGTCTTCCAGAGCGGCGACGGCAAGGTGAACGTCCTCGACGCGTACTGCCGGCACATGGGCGGCGACCTGTCCCAGGGCACCGTCAAGGGCAACGAGATCGCCTGCCCGTTCCACGACTGGCGCTGGGGCGGCGACGGCAAGTGCAAGAGCATCCCGTACTCGCGCCGGGTACCGCTGCGCGCCCGTACCGCCGCCTGGATCACCATGCGGCAGGACGGCCTGCTGTTCCTCTGGAACGACCCGGAGGGCAACCCGCCGCCCCCGGACGTGACGATCCCGGTCATCGAAGGGGCGACGCGCGACGACTGGACCGACTGGGTCTGGTCCGAGACGATCGTCAACACGAACTGCCGCGAGGTCGTGGACAACGTCGTCGACATGGCGCACTTCTTCTACGTCCACTACTCGTTCCCGACGTACTTCAAGAACATCTTCGAGGGGCACACGGCGACCCAGATCATGAAGGGCATGGGCCGCCCGGACACCCGCCCGCCGGCGAGGAACGGCGAGCCGCAGCTGCTGGGCAACACCTCGGTGGCGTCCTACCACGGGCCGTCGTTCATGATCGACGACCTGACGTACCACTACGAGGGCCTGGACATCAAGTCGGTGCTGATCAACGCGCACTACCCGATCGACGCGAACTCGTTCGTGCTGCACTCGGGCATCATCGTGCAGCGCACGGACGCGCTTCCGGGTGAGGCCGCCGACGCGATGGCGCGCAAGATGAGCGACTTCATCCTCAAGGGTTTCGACCAGGACATCCAGATCTGGAAGAACAAGACCAGGATCGACAACCCGCTGCTGTGCGAGGAGGACGGCCCGGTCTACCAGCTCCGCCGCTGGTACGAACAGTTCTACGTGGACGTCGCCGACGTCACGCCGGAGATGGTCGAGCGCTTCGAGCACGAGCTGGACACCGCACGCCCGGTCGAGGCGTGGCGCAAGGAGGTCGAGGAGAACATCGCCCGCAGGGCCGCCGAGAGCCGGCCGGCATGACGGTCCGGCAGGACAACCGGCTGCTGGACGCGCCGATGGTGCCGGTGGGGTGCCGCCAGTGCGGCGCCCGGGTTCAGGTGCGCAAGTCGAGCTGGCAGCAGACCAGCATCCAGTGGGACACCGAGGCCATGGACACCTGCCTGGAACGGCGCGCCGGCCCGGACGGCGGCCGTTTCACCGCGTGCGAGGCGCTGCGGGAGACCATCGCGCGGGCCGCGCTCAACGGCCACGTCCCCGTGCCGGACGACCACTACGGCCCGGTGGCGACCGTCCCGGAAACGCCCTGACGGTCGCCGCTTGCTCGTCCCCGACGCACTGCCGCCAAACGCCTCCTCCCCACCGGGGCCGCGTCGGCGTCAGTTCGCAGTTCCTTGGATGCCCAGGGTGACGAGCAGGCGCCACACATCCGTGGACGGATCACGATGCAAGATCGGGCACTCAGGGGTGTGCCCCGAGCGTGACGCCCACGCCTGGGGAGACCACTGTTCGATGTCACGGCCGACCGGCTCCGTCCACGCACGCCCCGGGGTGCAGCGACCATGAGCGCAGGCGGCGACAAGACGTCGGGCATGGGTCACCGCGTTCCCCTCCCGCCCTCTCAAGGCATCGCGCCGAGCGCCCCCGAGGCCCTTGTCGTCTCTCTTGTCGTAGGTCCTGAAAGCGGTCGCGCCCTTGGCCTGCCGCAACTTCTCGATCACAAGCTTGCTGCTGCCGCTCTGCGCTCCTCCGAACGGCTGGAAGTGCAACAACAGCCAGAGATCGAACGACGGGTGTGAGAAGGCGAGCTCGACGCCCGACGCGGCCGCTGCCGCGACCGCCTGCGGGATGTCATCCCACTGGTCGCGGTCGAACAGCGCCCATGCCTCGTCCTCAGAGGCCGCTTCCTGTACTGCCGCGACCACCTCGGAAGGAGTCATCCCGTTCTTGCGATAGACGGGTTGGACCCGGAAAGGCCGTCTCAGCCCCCCGTCACCGTCTCCGAACTCCTCATTCAGATATCGGAGATAGTCCGGCTCCGTTGATTCGCCTTCGCAGGCGACATAGACCACGCGCGCCCCACGATGACGGGAGCCGGCCCGCGGTGTCAGGGGCCGCTCGTCCTCCATATGCCCGCGCCTTTTCCGCCGTGGCCGTTCCTGCCCCTTCCCCGCCTGTCTGCTCATGCCGTCGCCTTCGCCTCCTGCCAGGACAGCTCGCGGGCGATCTCTCCTGCGGTGACCCGCGGCACCCCACCGTAGCGACCCCGCAGATAGCCACGCTCGAGGTTCTCCTCCTTGCGCGGCTTGGCCTCCGTCAACGAGTACAACTCCGTCTCCCCGGAGCGTTTCTTCGCGGTGATCCGCACTTGGTCACGGCTCAGGGGACGGTCGAGTACCGCGCTGCCCAACAAGGTCGCATCGTGCGTGGTGAAGATCAGCTGCGCGCCACGTGGATTCGACGCGGAATCTTGAAAGACCCGCACGACCTCCGCGGCCAGCGTCGGGTGCAGGCTCGAGTCCAGCTCGTCCACGAGAAGGACGGCTCCCCTGTCAAGCACGGTGAGCATGGGTCCCAGGAAGGCGAACCAGGCGTGTGTGCCGAGTGACTCCTCGGTACGGAATTCCAGCGGTGTCTCCCCGCCATCCGGCGTGCGATGCCACAGCCTGATCTCGCCGGTCTCAGGGTCGGTGTCCAGGCGGGTGATCCCCAGGTCGGCCGATCGCATCAGTCGCACGATGCGTGGCCGGTAGGTCTCCGCTTGCCCCGGCTCCGCGAGAAGATGTCCGGTTTGTTCTACTCGGGCGCCGAGATCGCGTTCCGATGTCATCAGCCACAGATTGTCAAGGAACCAGCGGTGTATCGCCGACAACTGGGGATCGTTGAGTGTGGCTCCCACTGACAGGAACAGCGCGTTCGGACGGGTCAGCCTCACCAGGGACTCCCGCTCCCCCTTGAAGCCCTCGCCCCTGAAGATGAACTCTCCACCCTCCGAATCCGGGCGCCCCGCCTCCCGATCGAACCAGACATTCCGCCGCCCATGCGGATACGCATGAAGCCATTCCGCCTCCACCCGCTCGTCCGACAGTTCGAAGCCATACGTGTAGCGGACACGGTCCTGACCCAGCACGAGATCGACTTCGAACAGGCTCGTCTCCTCCCGGGACGCGGCGTCGAGCTTGAACGGCTGACGGGGAACCGTCCGCGGCTCCTTCGCCCAGTCCGCGAAGGAGTCCCGCACCGCTTCCCTCATCAGCCTGAACCCACCGAGCAGATTGGACTTGCCCGACGCGTTGGCCCCGAACACGCCCGCCACCGGCTGGACCAGAACATCCCGCCCACGATGCCGGAGGCCGGTCTCGCGGCCCGTTCCCTCGTCGAACTCGGTGGCGATCAGGGACAGCTCATGCTCGTCCCGGATGGAGCGGTGATTGGCCAGCCGGAAACGGATCAGCACGTGAACCTCCTACTGAAACACGGCCCTACACCCCGTCATCTTCATCCTCATGCGTAGAGCCCGCATAGAACAGCCTATGACCCCTCTCTTCTGGGAGCCAGAGGGCGGCGGCTCCAACAAATCCCGCGCGGATACACGGGCGCGGGGTCCTGCGGCGGCCGGGGGTGTGCGGCTAGCCTCGGGCGTACGGCGCCCTCGTCGCGGCGGCCGCCGATATGGGAGCGCCGCTCGCGGGGGGCACGGCCCCGGCCGCGGCCCGCGGATCGGCCGCGACACCCGCGTGGAGGAGGTCTCCCGTGCTGCTCAGCCGCCTGCGCGTTCCCGGCCGGGTGCCCGCGGAGTGGCCGTTCACGCTCCCCGCCGTACGGCACCTGGCCGGACGCGGCGTCCGGCTCACCGCCCCCGTGGCGTTCCTCGTCGGTGAGAACGGCTCGGGGAAGTCCACGATCGTCGAGGCGATCGCCGACGTGTGCGGCATCAACGCGCACGGCGGAAAGGCGGGCACGAAGTACGCCAGCCATGGCCCCGCCACCCCACTCGGCCGGGTCATCGACGCCGACCTGACCGCGGCCGGGCTGCGGCTGCTCCACGGCCCCCGGCTCCGGCGCCGGGCGTTCTTCTTCCGCGCCGAAACGCTGTTCACCCTCGGGCAGAACGTCTCCGGCCGGTACGGCTTCTGGGAGGACGACCTGACCGAGCAGTCGCACGGCGAGGGCTTCTTCACGGTCCTGGACCGGATGGTGTCCGGGCCGGGGCTGTACCTGATGGACGAGCCGGAGGCCGCGTTGTCGTTCACCTCGTGCCTGCGGCTGATCGGCCTCATGGACCAGGTGGCCCGCGACGGCGGCCAGATCATCTGCGCCACCCACTCGCCGGTCCTGGCCGGTCTGCCCGGGGCGCAGATCCTGGAGCTCGACGACGACGGCATCCGCACGGCCGAGTGGGAGGGGTTGCAGCTCGTCGACCACTGGCGCCGCTACCTGGCCAGGCCGGACTTCTACCTCCGGCACGTCCTGTCCGACCCGGCTGACTGAACCTCGCGCGGCCGTACGGCGATGGCGCGCAACGCGAACTCGCGCGCCTGCTCGTTGTGCGCGAACCGGCCGCCGGGCAGCAGGTCGATGGAGGCCTTCGGGTCCCACACGTACTCCGAGGCGGCGTCCTGGACGGCGCCGTTCGGGCAGAGCGGGGCCAGCTCCGGTGGCGGCTGGACGACCGCGCAGTCGGCGAAGGTCGTCGTGCGCGCCCACAGCGCCACCCCGTCGGCACCGCTCAGCGCGACCCGGCCGTGGACCGACCCGTACCAGGCGGCGTATCCGGCGAGCGGCGGCGGGCCGGGCGGGCGCCGGCATGGGCGCGCCGCGTAGTTCGGTGGGCATGGCGAATCCGATCGTCGGCGGAACCAGGGAAAGTCCGCGCGGCACGGGCGGCACGGCGAGACGGAGTGCGGACGCGAGCGTCCGCACTCCGGGGAGGCTGTCAGCGGCCCCGCGAGGGGCTCGTCAGCGAAGCGCGGGAGCGGTCAGCGGCTGTCGGGGCAGAAGGCATTCTTCGGCCGTGGCGTGGGGTTGGGCACCCGGTTGACCGCCATGAGCACCTCGCCCGGCGCGGTCAGCACCCCATCGTAGACGTACCAGTCGCGGGGAACCGGCCCCTTCACGCCGTACGCGGTGAACGTCGCCTTCAGGCCGCGCGCCCGGAGCATCGGCTCGACGTCGGCGACGGTCTTGTTGACGTAGTCCACGCAGTGGAGCGGCTCGCCCGGCACGTCGATCGGGGTCATCAGGCCGTAGCGCTCGCCCAGGCGAGTCGGCCGACCGAGGAAGACGGCCACCTGCTTCCGATACTTCACCGGGATGCGCAGGCCGATCGAGCAGAAGCTGAAAGGGTGGCGGCACTCGCCCGGCGCCTTGATGCGGGTGACGCCGCTCAAGGTGGGCGTGCCGTCGAGGACCAGGACCTCTCCCACCATGCTCGCCGAGACCGGGACGACCCGCAGCTCGATCTTCAGGCCTCGGATACGCAGCTCGCGCTCGTACATCGCGGGCTCGGCGAACATGTCCTTGACCGTGACGACGTACTGGTCGCCTTCGCGCTCGATGTCGAGCGCGGCGGAGGCGGGCGCGGAGCCGAGCCAGGCCGTGGCGGCCAGCAGGACGGCGATCGCCCCGGCCACCCCCGCCGGCCGGGGCCGTACCCCACCGCTCCAGATTCCACGGCTCCACACGAGACGCGGACGCCACCGGGACGACCGGGCGGCGACCGGAGGGGTCGAGGTGATCTCGTCGAGCAGCTCGCGGGCCAGCGGCGTCAGCCCCGGCCCGGGGTCGGGGGCGATCCGCTCGACGAGGCGGTCGATCCGGGCGTCGGTCATGCCTTCCTCCCCGCCAGCGCGAGGGCGCGCACGCCATATCGCGCGACGTCGACGCCCGCGCGGGACAGCTCCCGCGCCAGGCGCTTGCGGGCCCGATGCAGCCGGGAGCGGGCGGCGCCGGGCGAGCAGCCGAGGACGACGGCGGCCTCGTCGGAGGTCAGGCCCTCCCAGGTCACCAGCGCCAGCACCTCGCGGTCGTCCGCGTACAGCCGCCCGAAGGCCGCCCGGACCGCGTCGAGGTCGTCGTCGGGCGGGGCCGCGCTCTCGGCCCAGCCGGCGAGTTGCGCGCCCATCCGCTCGACCAGGGCGCTCCGGCGCGTCGCCGTCCTGCGGCCGTTGGCGAGCACGCGCCTGGCCACGCCGTACAGCCAGAGCCGCGCGGCGTGGCCGTCCGGGACGTCGGGCAACCGGCGCCACGCGGTGGCGAAGGTCTCGGCGAGCGCGTCGGCGGCGTCGTCGTGCGAGTCGACGCGCCGCCGGATGTAGGCGAGCAGGTCGGCGTAGCACGCCAGGTAGATCTCCTCGAAGCGCTGTCCCGCCTCTGGACCGCCCACTGTGCTCCCTCTCGCCAGGTGCTCCTTCACATCCGTACGTGTCCGGATGCCTGGGAGTGTTCCACCCAGATCTTGAAAAGAGCGGCGATTTCCGTTTCTTCGCCGGTAGACGGGCCGCGTCGGGCAGGGTGGCCCTCCAGTCGGCGGCGGGCTCGACCTGCGCGGCTCGGTCGCTTGGCGCTAGGACATGGTCGTCCCGCCTGAGACGTCGAGGCGGTGTCCGGTGATGTAGCGGCTGTCGTCAGAGGCCAGGAAGGCGACGGTATCGGCCACGTCGGCAGGCGTACCCAGCCGACCGACAGGCGTCTGGGACGACAGCCAGGCCAGGGCCTCGCCGACCAGGCGTCCTTGGTGCATGTCGGTGTCGATGACGCCGGGGGCCACGGTGTTGACCGTGATGCCGCGCGGCCCGAGTTGCTTGGCCAGGGCGGTGGTGAGGACGTCGAGTGCGGCCTTGGACATGGCGTAGTCGATCGCCCTGGGCATGGCCGCTCCCCGGGTCAGCATGGTGCCCACGGTGATGATCCGCCCGCCGTCGCGCAGTCGTGGCAGGGCGAGCTGGGTGATGAAGAACGGGGCGGTGGTGTTGACCGCGAACAGGCGCTCGAAGCCGTCCCGGGTGACGCCGTCGATCTCGCTCTGGCCGCCGAGGATGCCCGCGTTGTTGACCAGGATGTCCAGCCCGTCGGCGTGCGCGTCGAAGGCGGTCCACAGGGCTTCGGCGTCGCCGGGCGCGCCCAGCTCGGCCCGGACGGCGAAGGCCCGCCCGCCGGCCGCCTCGATGGCGGCGACGGTGTCCTTGGCGGCAACGTGGTTGCTGCCGTAGTGCACGGCGACCCGGGCGCCTTCGCGGGCCAGCCGGGTGGCGATCGCGCGGCCGATGCCCCGGCTCGCGCCGGTCACCAACGCCGTCTTTTCGGCCAATCTCCTCATGATCATGCCTTTCTGGTTCATGCGGTGTAGGGGGTGGCGGCCTTGGCGTCGCGCAGAACCCGCGCCCACCAGCTCACTTGGTCCAGCAGGGTCTTGGCGGCCGCGGCCGGGCCGGCGGGGTCCTTCGGCTGCCCGTTGCCGTCGAAGCACTCCCAGGCGCCATGAAAGCTGACGGTGTCGCGGGTGGTGACGGCGTGCAGCTCGGCGAATACCGCGCGCAGGTGCTCCACCGCCCGCAGCCCTCCGGAGATGCCGCCGTAGGACACGAACGCCACCGGCTTGGCATGAAACTGCTGGTTGTGCCA
Source organism: Microtetraspora malaysiensis (assembly GCF_001528665.1). GTDB lineage: Bacteria > Actinomycetota > Actinomycetes > Streptosporangiales > Streptosporangiaceae > Microtetraspora_A > Microtetraspora_A malaysiensis. The sequence continues at coordinate 10,145 of NZ_BBYJ01000011.1, read as the reverse complement.
GTCGATCGCGTTCTTCAGCGCGGCCGGGTAGCTGTGGTTGTACTCGGGTGTCACCACCACGAACGCGTCCGCGGCCGCCAGCCGTGGCGTCAGCTCACCCAGCGCCTTCAGCACCGGCTCCGGCGCTGACATCGACGGAGCCGCCGCCCCGATCGGCACGTCGGCCAGATCAATCACATCAACGTCGAGGTCCGGGCGGGACGCGGCCTGGCCGGCGAACCAGGCGGCCACGGTGGGGCCGAGGCGGCCGTCGCGGATACTGCCGACGATGACGGCCAGCCGGAGCGGGTCATTGGTCACGGTGTTCTCCCTTCGTGGTGGCGGCCTGGCGCAGGGCCGCCAGCAGTGTGGTCTCGGTCGGGGATCCGGTGAGCGGGGGCAGGTTCTCGATGAGGAAGACCGGTACGCCGGTGACGCCGAGGCGGCGCACTTGCTCCAGCCGGGTACGCACCGCGGCGGCAGGCACAACGCCGGTGGTGACGCCGACCTCAGCGGCCAGCCGGGCAAGAGTGGCGGAGTCGCCGGTCCGCGGCCCGGACGAAGCGGGTGTAGCCGAGATAGGAGTGTGCGCAGATGACGTCCATCACGAGCTGGGCTTTCACGCTGTGCGGCATGGGTGCCTGCCTCACGCGGCCGCAGTGGCGGGCTCGGCCGACGGGGTCCGGTCGCGCAACGGGACCTCGCGGATGAACCAGGCCAGCGCGAAGGCGAGAACGCCCAGCGCGGCCGCGCCGAGGGCCATGGCGTGAATGCCGCGGGAGACGGCGAGGTGAACCGCCTCCCGCGCGGCGGGCGGGAGCTGGGTGAGCGCGCCGCGCGTCAGCTGGCCGGAGGCGATCCGGGCGCCGGTTGCCGCGCCGAGGCGGTCGATGAGGGTATCTCTCAGCCGGGCGGTGTACAGGGCGCCGAGCGCGGCCACGCCCAGCGAGGCGCCCATGGTGTGCCAGAGAGTGACCGATCCGCTGGCCGCCCCCATGTCGCGCGGCTCGGCGCTGTTGATGGTGATGATCGTGGTGGACTGCATCAGCAGGCCCACTCCGAGCCCGCCGATCAGCGTCAGCCCGGAGGCGAGCGGCAGGTTGGTGCCGGGCCGCAGCATGAGCAGCACGAGCATGCCGGCCGCCACGGTGGCGCCGCCGAGGATCGGGTAGATCCGGTAGCGGCCGGTGCGGCTGATGAGCCGGCCGGTGCCGATCAGCACGGCGACCATCCCGAGCATCGAGGGCAGGATCAGCAGGCCGCTGGCGACCGGCGAGACACCGTGGACCAGCTGCATGTACTGGGGCAGAAAGGTGGCCGCCACCACCATGCCGACGCCGCCCAGGAAGCGGATGACCTGGGCGAGGGTGAAGTTGCGGTCGGCGAACAGTCGCAGCGGGACGATCGGCTCGGCCGCGCGCCGTTCCACGAGGAGCAGGACGGCCAGCGCCGCCAGCCCGATCAGACCCAAGACGAGGATCGGAGCCGAGCCCCAGGCGTACTGGGTGCCGCCCCAGCTGGCGACCAGACTCAGCGCCACCAGCGCCACCGTCAGCAGCAGCGCCCCGAGATAGTCGATCCGCGCCCGGGTCCGGCGCCGCTCCAGCCGCACGGCGGCACCGATGAGCAGCAAGGCGGCCGCGCCGATGGGAAGGTTGACGAAGAACGCCCACCGCCAGCCCAGCTGCTCGGCGAACAGGCCACCGAGCAACGGCCCGGCGATGAAGGCGATCGGCATCATGACCCCGAACAGCCCCATGAGCCTGCCGCTGTGCCGGGGCGGCACCAGCTCGCCGATCAGCGCTAGAGCCCCGGTCATCAGGCCGCCCGCGCCCAACCCCTGCACCATCCGGAAGCCGACGAGCTGAATCATGTCCTGCGCGGCCCCCGACAGCCCGGACCCCAGCAGGAAGATCACGATCGCGGCCATGTACACCGTCTTGCGGCCGTACAGGTCGCCGAGTTTTCCCCAGATCGGCGTCGAGGCGGCCATGCAGATCAGATAGGCCGTCGCCACCCAGGAGAAGTACTCCAGACCGCCGAGATCTTTCATGATCGCCGGTAGCGCGGGTCCGAGCATCATGCCGTCCAGCGGGGCTGTGATCATGCCCAGCATCACGCCGGTCACGCCCATGCGAAGAGTTCGGTCCATGCGTCCTCCTATTCGCGTACTTCGTACGTGAATTGGACCATAGCTATTCAGGTACCATGTACGCAAATAAGGAGAGGGGACCCGGTGGCCGACGCGGAACCGACCAGCATTTGGATGCGACCGGAGCGGCAGGAACGCTCCGGGCCGGGGCGGCGCCCCGGCTACAGCCGCGAGCAGATCACCCGGACGGCCGTCCAGATCGCCGACGCCGAAGGAGTGGAGGCCGCCACCATGCGGCGGATCGCGGGCGAGCTGGGAACCGGTGCCATGTCGCTCTACCGCTACGTGCCCCGGCGCGACGACCTCTTCGACCTCATGATCGACCTGGCGATGGCCGAGGTCGAACTCCCCGGCGGCCCGTCCGGTGACTGGCGGGACGACCTGACGCTGCTGGCCCGGCAGCTCCGTGCCACGGGCCTACGCCATCCATGGCTGATCGCGCTGCTCACCAGCCGGCCGACACTGGGCCCCCACCTGCTGCGCGTGCACGAGTTCGCGCTGGGCGCCTTCGACGGGCTCGGGCTCCACATCGACGACATCACCGGCCTGGTCGCAATGCTGAACGACTATCTGCACAGTGCGGTCCGTCGCGAGATCAGCTGGCTGGAGGAGGCGCGCCGCACCGGCCTGGACTCCGAGCGCTGGAAGCGGGACTACATGGGACCGTACGTCCGCCAGGTCGTCGAATCCGGCACCTTCCCCCTGTTCAGCCGGTCGGTTCTCGACTCCCGCACCGCCCATCTCACCCCCGAGGAGCGTTTCCGGCAGGGGCTCGACCGCATCCTCGACGCCATCGCCGCGCTCATCCCATCGCTTCGTCCTCGTTGAGCTGGAAGGCAGTGAAGCTCCCGGGAAGGAGCAGCGGGATGTGCACGAGCGGACCGAGAGCATTGGGCCGCTCCCCCGGAGCGGTCACGGAACGGGGAACACCGGGCCGCCGCCGAACGCGGCCCGGTGTGAGGCCGGGACCCGGCCGTCCCGCTCGGTCACGCCGTACTCGGCCGCCGTCTCCGCCGAGATGAGTGTCTGCCCGCTGCGGGCGCGCACCTTCGGGTCGGCGGCGAGCGCGGCGATCACCCGCCCCTCGAACTCGGGGGTCTCCGCCTCGGCGATCGGGAACCCGGCGATGGTCTCGACACCCTTCGCCAGGACCCGCTCGGTCCGCACGAGGCCGAGCCACAGCGAGAGGACCGTGACCTCGTGACCCGCCAGCTCCACCGCCATGTCGGCGGTCATCTTGTCGATCGCCGCCTTGGACATGCCGTACAGCACCGAGTGCAGGTGGCGGCGGGTGCCGAAGGACGAGATGTTCACGATCAGCCCGCTGCCGCGCCGTACCATCCGGGCGGTCGCGGCCACGCTCGCCACGTAGTGGGCGCGCAGCCCCACCGTGATGAGGCTGTCCCAGTCGCTGAGCGGGCGCCGCCAGAACGGCTCGGCGGCGCGGTCGTAGGCCGGCCCGGCCCAGACGTTGTTGACGAGGAGGTCGATCCGGCCCCGCTCCGCGTCCACCCGGTCGAAGAGGGCGGCGATCTGCGCGTCGTCGCGGTGATCGCAGGCCACCGCGACGCCGGCGCCGCCCCGGGACGTCACCTCGTCGGCCGAGCGTCGCAGACGGTCGTTCTCCTCGATCGGGCCGCGGCCGGTGACGTACACCGTCCAGCCCTCGTCGCCGAGGGCGAGGGCGACGCCCTTGCCGACGCCGCGGCTCGCGCCGGTGACGACGGCGACCTTCCCCGCGCCCGGCCCGCTGCCCGTGCCCATCTCAGAAATCCTCCGTGACGACGGTGCCCTCGGGGAGCGGCCGGGTGATCGACCAGAGCTCCCGCGCGTGGCACTTCGACTTCTTCCACCGGCCGTCCTCGACGACGTACGCGTCGTCGTACTCCACGGTGGCGATCTTCTCGGTGTTGTCGGCCAGGTTGACCTGGCGGAAGCGCAGCGTCCACCGGCCGACGGCCTCGGTCTCCGAGACCAGCGTGATGTCGGGGTGGATGCCGTGGTGCATGTCGAGGATCACGTGCCTGCCGTGCACCGTGCGGAGCGCGATCTTCTCGAAGGTCGCCACCAGCCCCGCCGCGTCGTCGTAGTCGCCCATCCGGCCGAACCGGATGGACGCGCCCTCGCGGACGAAGCAGTCCCGGAACGCCTCCGGATCCTTCGAGTCGCAGGCGCGCCAGTACCGGTACTTGAGCGCCATGATCGCCGCGATCCGTTCCTGGTCCGCGACGCGTTCCTCCAGCGTCCGCCGCGTCGCGCTCATCGGCCCGTCACGCCTCCCCCGCCGCCGCGCGCCCGGCCCGGCGGCCGAAGAACGTGCCGTCGCCGAGCGAGGTGCCGCTGATGTAGCCCTCGCCGTGGATGCCGGAACTGGCCCGGCCCGCCGCGTACAGGCCGGGGATCGGGCGGCCCGACTGGTCGAGTACGGCGCCGTCCACGGCGGTGTGCAGGCCGCCGAGGGTGAAGCCGGCCGCGCCGGTGCCCCGGACGGCGGTGTCCCCGTCGCCGGGGACGAACCCGAGCCGCGGATCGATCGCGGCGAAGGGCGCCCTCAGCGGCCGGAGCCACTTGGCGTCCTTGTGGAAGTAGGGGTCCTCGCCGCGCTCGGCGTGCCGGTTGTAGACGCCGATCGTGGTCTCCAGCGCGCCGGCGGGCATCCCGAGCGTCTCCTCCAACTCGGCGAGGGTCTCCGCGGCGATCTCGGGACGTACGCCCCACCGGTCGCGCTCGGGGATGTCCTCGTACCCCTCCTCGTCGATGATCACCCAGTACGGTCCGGGCTGGTGCCGGACCGCGGCGACGCTGAACAGCCCCGGGTACACGTCCTCGTTGACGAACCGCCGGCCGATCCCGTTGACGAGCATCCCCCGGGTGACCATCGCGGGCAGGGCGGTCAGCGCGATCTCCGCCTCCGCCATGCGGCGGGTGGCCGCGCCGAGCGCCGCCGCCATGCGGATGCCGCCGCCGTCGTCGAGCCCGGCGCTGACCTTCCCGTGCCCGAGAAGCACCGGCGCGTGCTGCCGGAGCATCTCCTCGGAGTCGACGAAGCCGCCGGTCGTGAGCACGACGCCCTTGCGCGCGCGGTAGGTCACGGTCTCGCCGTACCGGCGGGCGGTCACGCCGACGACACGTCCCTCGTCGCCGACCACCAGGGCGGTGGCGACGGTGTCGGTGTGGCAGGCCGCGCCCGCGCCCTTCGCCGCCTCGACCAGCTTCTCCATGATCAGCCAACCGCCGAAGCCCTCGGTGGCGGGCCGGTGGCCGCGCGGCACCGGCCGGGCGATCGTGTTGTACGGCCAGGCGTTCTCGCCCAGCCACATCAGCCCGTCCGCGGTCAGCGGCATCCAGGACGGGGCGTCGAACAGCGACTCGTTGAAAGTGACGCCACGCGCGAGGAACCACTCGAAATGCTCGACGCTGCCGTCGCAGTACGGCCGCAGCTTCTCCTCGTCGGCGTGCGGGCCGAGGGCCGCCGCGAGGTAGGCGAACATGTTGTCCGCGTCGTCCTCGAAACCGCACGCCTTCTGCACGCTCGTTCCGCCGCCGAGATACAACTCGCCGCCGGACAGCGCGGACGAGCCGCCCGGCCCGCTCGCGCGTTCCAGCACGAGGACGTCGGCGCCCGCCGCGGCGGCCTCGAAGGCGGCGGAGGCGCCGGCGCAGCCGAACCCGACGACGAGTACCTCGCATTCATGGTCGAACCGGGCGACGGACGACGCCTTGACCGGTTCGACCGGGGGGAGGGATCCCATCGGCCGCCTCTCAGGAACGCGGGATGAAGGCGGCGAGCGGCTCGGAGCCGGACCAGTCGTGCCCCCAGTAGCTGTCGGCGGTGATCTCCTCGGCGGTGTAGTACGTCTCGTCCACGAGCATCCCGTCGCAGCCGTACTCGATGTCCCAGCCTCCGGGGGCGCGGACGTAGAACGACACCATCTTGTCGTTCGTGTGCCGGCCCAGCGTGGACGAGATGGAGAAGCCCAGCTTGCGTACCTTGTCCAGGGCCCTTCCGACCGCGTCGAGGGTGTCGACCTCGACCATGAGGTGGATCAGGCCGGGCTCCTCGCCGTGCGGCGCGGGGCAGACGGCGAGGCTGTGGTGACGCTGGTTGACGCCCATGAAGCGGATGCGCATCACCGGCACGCCGCCCTGGCCGCCGCCGACCTTCATGGCGCCGCGCGGCAGGAAGCCGAGCACCTCCGTGTAGAAGGAGAAGGTCTCCTGCATCGCGGTGGTCGGCAGGACCGCGTGGCCCATCCCCTGCGGGCCGGTGACGAACCGCTGGCCCAGCCCGGTGATCACCGGGCTGTGGTCGAGCACGGGGCCGAAGAAGACCTCGACCGGCGTACCGGCCGGGTCCTCGAAGGCGATGACCTGCTCGGCGGCCCGCTCGGCGGCCTCCGCCTCCGACAGCACCTTGACGGCGACACCCGCGGCCTCCACCGCGCGTCCGACGGCGGCGAGCGCGAACTGGTCGCGCACCTCCCAGCCGACGGCGAGCACCCGGTCGGACTCGCCGGGCAGCACGATCAGCCGCGCCCGGCGCTCGTCCATCCGCAGATACAGGCCGTCGGGGTCGGGCCCGCTCCCCTCGGCGAACCCGAGGCCGTCGATCACCAGCTCGCGCCAGCGCGTGATGTCCCGTGTCTGGACCTTGAGGTAGCCCAGCCCTCGGATCTGCGTCACAGTCCTCAATCCCATCTGCCGGTGCCCCGCTGGGGCGTGGTAGTTCTCCGGTCCGCGCGGGACGCTCTTCTCTGCCCCCAAGGTGACAGAGCCGTCGTACGAAAGCCCCCGGCCTCCCGCTCAGTGAGATCCCCCGCCGACGCGACGGACGGGCCCCACGATGCGGGGGAAAGCCGCCCGCGACCGGGGACGAGGTGCGCAACTCGACGGCGCCGGCCACCCGGCCCCCGCGAACGGCACCCCCGAAAGGCCGTCCGACGGCGCTGGCCACCGGAACGAGCCGGCATCGGCTGCGCGACCTCGCTGGCCCCGGCCCGCACCGGCTCCGACGTCGCGTTCACGACCCGCACGAGGTCCCGTTCGCGACGCGCACAACGCCACCACGTTCACAACGCGCGTGGAGGAGGAGGGCCAGGAGGTGCTCCCATCCCGCTTCAGCGGCGAAGTGCGGGCGGAGATCCCGGTGCCGTACGTCCTGGCCACGACCCGGAAGCGGGTCGAGGCCTTCGGCATACGGACGCCCGGGGCGGACGGACAGTTGGGCCGGGCGAGGGCCTCCGCCAAGCATGCCGAGTTCACGCCTCGGGCGACAACCTCCACCCCTCGGATGGGAAGCTGACGATCTCCCCCTTCGGACGGGAAGCTGACGACGGCCCTTCGGGCAGGAGGCTACAGCTCGGGCGGGAGAGCGAGCAGCACCGGCCAGTCGTCCTCACAGGTCAGCACCTCGTCGAGCGTGCGCTCCGGACTTGCGACGAACACGGCGGTTGCGGGTGCCGCACGCGCGTACAGATCCGGGTCCACCGCCCCCTCCGCGCGTAGCACCAGTGCCGCCTCGGGGTCTATCGCCGACCGGCCGGGGAATTCCGCCGAGTCCACACCTATCTGCCCCAGCGCAAACGGGTACACGGCGATATCGACCACCAGGCGGTTGTCGTCGAGTGTGTGCTCGGCCCAGCCGTCCGTCCGCAGTAGGAAGAACACGCCGTTCCCCTCATAGCAGTAGTCGCCGAGCCGGGCGACGGCGTGCTCACCCCGTGTGCCATCGGGGTCGACGACGAGCGTCACGACGGGCACGTCCGGCTCGTCCGGGTTGACGCCAGGACAGATACAGAGCCGGGCCACGGCAGCCTCCGATGAGGGCGGCAAATGCGGATGCGAAGGGCACCAGTAGAGCACGATCGACGATCGTCCCGACGGATGAACCTGGGCAAACCCGCACGAACCCGCGCGACTCCACAAACCCATGCGCCCGCGCACCCGCGAACCCGTGCGCTCCCGAGCACACCCGTGCGACCTGCGAGCGTCCGCGTCGCCTTTGCCTGCCCGTCTTGCCCGAGGATGGGCAAGAGCAGCGTGGACGGGATCACCCTCTATCCACGCGGCGCCTGGAGCGGGGGCGAGCGGAGCTCCGTGAGTGCTTGGCGGATGACGTCGTCGGCGTCGGCGGCTTTCAAAGACTCCAACAGGTCGAGCAGGGCAGACTGGTCCAGAGCCATCGTGTGGTGTCCTTCGCGAGAACCTTTGGTCGGGAACTCGCTGACCTATCGCGATGGCTCGTCCCATATCCGGGACTTGCGTTATCAGCTTGGAGTTACACCACCCGAGGGGACGTGCCCCTTCCACGTACTGGGATTCCACGCGCCAGAGCTGCACGCGTCGGATGTCAGCGTGCCGGAGCTCCGCCCGCGTCGGCCCCGGGCCGCCCCAGACAATGCGCGAACAGGCAAAAGCCCAGCGCAGCGATCGATCACCAGTGATTAGGCCCCGCCCACCTGACGGCCCGACAACATGCCGAACTGTGCGTGCCAGAAATCCACGTGCCGGCGCTTCACGCGCCGGACATCGGCGGACAAGCCATGCTCCAGGCACTCATCGAAGCCGAGGCCACTGCGCGGATCGGCGCCGCACCCCACCAACGCACCGAAGCACGAACCACGAACCGCAACGGCTACCGCGACCTGGTCAAAGCCCTCGGCGCCGAGTCCGGGATCAGCGAGGTCTCCCGAGGCTGGCCCACGTGAGGGGCCTGATCATCGGGTGGCCGCCGCGATCAACCTCGCCGATCACGGCTCGCGGCTTGCCGTTCGCGGATCACCGACCGCGGATCACTGACCGCCGGTCACGGATGGCTGTTCAGTGGTGGTTGGTCACTGTCTGTCGGTCCAGCGTCGGGGGCGGAGCTTGGAGTACCGGTGGAACCGCATCGAGACGGTCCCGTCCCCTTGATCGATCACTTCTACCCGGTCGGGGTGGCGGGACTTCCATTTGTTGTCCGCTGCACACAACGGCGCCAGGTTGTCCAAGTTCGTGCGGCCGGTCGGGTACCAGGGTTCGATGTGGTCGATCTCGGCCAGGTAGGCGGGGACGTCACACCCTTCGCGGCAGCAGCTCCGGTACATGGCCAGGATCGCTTCCCGCTGGTCGGCTGAGGCCAACCGGCGTGCCCGTCCGAAGTCCTTCATGATGCCGTCCGAGTCGCGGAGCACCCTGCGGAGTTCGGCGGTGTAGGCCATCCTGCGCGCGTCCTGGGCGGGGATCGGGGTGCCGTCCTCCAGAAAGGCCGGCTCCTCCGATTGGCCGGTCAGGGTCTGCTCGGTCACCGTCACGTGCATTACGGTGCGCCTGCCGCCCTGCGATAGGCGGATGGCGAGGGCGTCGGCCATGCGGCGGGGGCGGCTGCGCAGGTCGGTGCTGTCGGTTTTGACCGCCAAAGGCTCCAGCCAGGTTTTCAGCTGCATCTTCAGTTCTGGGTCGAGCAGCCCGCTGACGCGGCCCATCCCATCGGTGGTGTCGGAGATCGTCAGGTGCTGGCGTTCGGTCTTGGCCGCCGCCCGCGCCAGCCTCCCGCCCGGGTCGATCGTCTCGATGATGGTCTGACCGGCGCGGGCCACGTCCTCCACCGTCGACGCCGACGCTTGTGCCAACTCCACCAGGATCGGCTCGGCCAGTTCGGTTTCGGCGTCGTCCAGATGCCGGGTGGCGGACGCGATCGTCGCCGCATACCCGAACGACAGGCGGCCCGAGGTGAACAGACCGGCGGTGTGCGGCAGGCGCGGGAGTTGCCGGGAGAGTGTGACGCGTTCTCCGGCACGGGCGGTGCGTGACCCGGTAGCTGCCGCCAGCCACGCTCCGATCGACCGCCGCCCGAACAGATGGTGGCCTTTACCCGCTTCGGCTATCGGGAGGCGAGCGGCGATCGCGGCTTCGGCCAGATCGATCGCCCGCGCCAGGGCGACGATCTCCGCCATCGCCACCTCAACCTCGATCCCAGCGCCGGTCTCGGTCTCGGCTCCAGCCCCGGTCTTGGTCTCGCCCGGCACCTTCCCCC
>NZ_BBYJ01000010.1 GCF_001528665.1 Microtetraspora malaysiensis | reverse complement strand
GGCGGGGGTTGCGGAGGCCGGCGTAGGACCGTGCCATGTACCACCGTGCCCGCGATGGCCGCGGGAGCGGCATCCCGGGGGCGTAACTATCACGGCCGGCCGGAGCAGCCCCCGCCGCAGCGCCTACGGACCTCAGCCCTGCGCAACGCCTACGGACCTCAGCCCTGCGCAGCGCCTACGGACCTCAGCCCTGCGCAACGCCGAGAAGGCTCAGCTCTGCGCAGCGCCTACGGCCCCAGGCGTGGCGGCGGCGTTACAGGCTTTAGCCCTGCGTAACGCCGAAGAGGCTCAGCGCTCAGCCACGGCAGGTCCTATGGCCCCAGGCGGCAGCAGCGCCGAAGAGGCTCAGCGCCGTGCGATGGGGTCACGGTGACACGGCCGCGGTGAGCAAGGGGGTGATGCGGTACGGGATCTGGGTGGAGAGGGCGATCGTCGTGTCCGTGCGCTGGACGGCGGGCGAGGCGAGGATGCGGGCGATGATCTCCTGGAGGTGTGGCGTGTTGCGGGCGACCACCCGGCAGAGGAGGTCGGCTTGGCCGCTCGTGCCGTACACCTCGAGGATTTCGGGGATCACGTGGAGTGCCTCGACGGCTTCGGCGAGCTTGCCCTGGGCGATCTGGAGCGACGCGAAGGCGAGGATCGGATAGCCGATCTCCTCGGTCATCACGGTGGGTCCGAAGTCGCCGATCACGCCCCGGGCGGTGAGCTTCTCCAGGCGGGCCTGGACCGTGCCGCGGGCGACGCCGAGGAGGCGGGAGAGCTCGGTCAGCCCGATCCTCGGGTTGTCACGCATCGTGATCAAGAGCTTGCTGTCCAGAGCGTCGAGCATGAAGCTGACGTTACGCCGACACTGTGCGATTTGACCAGTCAAAAGCGGATAACGATGGCGATATTGAACGGTCCGTGTACTTGGACTGGTCGCTCTTGCCAGCCGAAAGCCGACTTGCTGTCATATCTAAGTATGTTCGAGGAAGCCCAATACTTCGCTCCCGTCGCCAAGCGGGAAGACGGCTCGGTCACCGTGGAGTTGGCGTCCAGCCACCCCGGATTCGCCGACGCGGTCTACCGTGAGCGGCGCAACGCCATCGCCGCCCTGGCGCTGAACTATCAGCTGGGCGATCCCGTCCCGCACGCGGAGTACACCGAGGAAGAGCATCAGGTGTGGGCTCTGGTGTCACGGGAACTGGCGGCCAAACACCAGCGGTACGCGATCAGGGAGTTCCTGGACGCGACCGAGCGGCTGGGGTTGCCGAAGGATCACATCCCCCAGCTTCAGGAGGTCAGTGACCGCCTCTATCCGCTCACCGGGTTCCGCTACATCCCAGCGGCGGGTCTCGTCCCGCTACGGGAGTTCTACGGCGTGCTGGCGGACGGATACTTCCACTCGACCCAGTACATCCGGCACCATTCCGTCCCGTTCTACACTCCGGAGCCGGACATCATCCACGAGGTGATCGGTCACGCGAACACGCTGGCCTCGGACCGGTTCGCGGAGCTGTACCGGGTCGCGGGTGGGGCGGCGCGGAGGGTCGAGAGCGAGGACGCCCTCCAGTTCGTCTCGAAGGTCTTCTGGTTCACGCTGGAGTTCGGCGTGATGCGGGAGGCGTCGGAGCTGAAGGCGTACGGCGCGGGGATTCTCAGCTCGTACGGCGAGATCGAGGAGTTCAGGGGCATGGACATCCGGCCGCTCGATCTCAAGGCCATGGGAACGACGGAGTACGACATCACGAAGTATCAGGACGTGTTGTTCGAGGCGATGTCGTTCGACCAGCTCGAAGACGTCGTGGGGTCCTTCTGGGCGACATGCGACGACGACAGCATCGCGCGCCTCCTCGCTGACGGCTGAGCCACCGGAACGGCGGTCGCCGCGCCGGAGCGGTGGTCGACATCCTGGAGCGGCGGTGGACACCCTGGATCGACACACTGGAACCGCGGTCTGACCCGCCCCGGAACAGGCGTACTGGAACAGCGGCTGAACCGTCGGGAGAACGGATAGCGGCTCCTCGGGCACCGGCTGGGGCCGGGCCGAGGAGCCGCCGTGGCGTCGTCAGTGGCTCGTGCGGGCCTTACTCGGGCAGGACGAGCAGAGCGTCGCCGACACCGCGCTCGACGCCGTCGGACGGGCGGTTGACGACCTTCTTGCCGATCACCATGACGCTGGAACCGCCGCCGTCCAGGTTGATCGCGTCGCGGGCGCCCAGCCAGCGCATGATCTGCGCCGCCTCGATGAAGGACGCGCCGACGCTCTTGCCCGGGTCCCGGCCGTCGACCACGGCGAGGATCAGCTTCCCGGACGCGGTCACTCCGGCGAGGGTGCGGGGGTGGCGGCGCAGGATCATGTTGACGTTGGCCATGCCGTCCCGGTTCGCGGTGATCGCGGTCTGGCCACCGCGGACCAGGCCGATCGCGCCGGCGATGACGCTGGTCTCCGGGGTGAGCGGGATCGTCCTCCTGGTCCGCAGGTCGGTGATGGTGGTCGTCACCTGGACGGTGGCGCCCTCCTCGGCGTACTCCCACAGCCAGTCGGCGGCGGCGCCGACGCCGTGCAGGACACGAGTGCCGCGCGTGACGGCGGCGCCGGGGGAGCGCACCGCGATGACCTTGCCCGAGGCGTCGAGCACGACTTCGGTGCCGTCGTCCTTGGGGGTCTTGGCGCCGAACTCCTCGGTGTACATGACCAGCTCGTCGGGCTTGGCGACCCGGTTCACCCCCGCGACGACGGCCTTGGTGCCACCGGCGTTCGCGACGACGCTGGAGGAGAGCTCGGTGATGCGGGCCGTGCGGCCCTTGAGGACGATGCCGATGCGGCCGGCGACGGCTTCGCTGAGCAGCTTTCCGTTGACGACGGAGAGGCCGGTCGGGTCGCCACGCAGGTTCTTGAGGGTGTGGATGTCGAAGAACCCGCCGTTGACGGCGACCGTGGCTCCGGCGGCCTTGGCCATCGAGGAGACCGTTTCACGCTTGGCGACGCTGACGCCGAGGGAGGACCGGAACGAGCCACGGAAGGTGCGCGGGTCGATCGTGACCACCCGCATCGACCAGGGGCCGGAGGTCTGGAAGCCGTCGTCGCCGGTGTAGTCGACCTTGGAGCTGATGCCGGCCTTCTTCAGCTCCTTCACGACCTTGGCGGCCTCGTCCTTGTCCTTGAGGGACCAGGAGCCGACGTGGACCGACCAGAAGTCGGCGGCGGGGAAGTCGGCGACGGCGGGCCGGGTGAACTTCACGATGACCGGCGTCATCCCGGCGTCCTGGACGGCGACCGCCTGGGTCTGCGCGGTGGCCTCGGTCATGAAGTCCTTGCCCCCGGCGATGACGCTGACCGTGTAGCCGTCCTTGGAGGTGCCGTGCTTCACGGTGAAGTAGTCGATGCCGGGGCCGAGGGACTTGTGCGCCGACTTGGGGACGCCGGCCTGGCCGAGGGGGAATGCGGTCGTGGGCAGGCCGGTGACCGGAGCGGCGACGGCGCTGGACGTGGTCAGCCCGACAAGCGTCGGCATCCCGACGGCCAGGGCGGCGGCGCCGGCGATCAGGCGGCGTTTCATTGCGGTCTCTCCCATTCGTGGTCCGTGAAATGACCATGGTGGCGAGAAACGCAATGCGACGGGAGCGAAAACCGGTAATTATCGAAAAATGTGGCGAGATTCGCATCCGCAAAATTCCGACAATTACGACACTCTCCCCTAAAGGGGACTAATCGCTAAGGATGGTGGGAGTCGATCTCGCGGGCCCGCTGCATGAACTCCCGCGCCGAGTGCGCCTCGACGTAGACGAGCACGCCGTCCCGGCGGCGGGAGAGCCCCCAGTAGTGCGAGGTGGCCTTGCCCCACCAGATCGTCCATCGGGGGAAGCGGGCGGACAGGGCGCGGACCACGGTGTCCGGACTGATCTCAGGTTCGCTGGTCGTCTGCACCCATCGAGAAAACCACATCGCACCGTGCACGCATCCCTACGGAACGTGGCCGGTGCGATAGGTCTTACACCTGGGTGGGAAAACCGCTCCCGCCGGGGTCAGGATCGGGAGTGGTAGACCTTCCGGAGCGTCTCGTGCACCGTCCAGGTCGTCTTGGCACCCTCGGCGAGCAGGCAGACGTCGCCGGGGCCGACCTCGACGGTCGCCCCGCCCTCGACCTCGATCGTGGCGCGGCCGGTGAGCACGACGAAGATCTCGTCGGCCTCGACGTCGGTGACCACGCCCGGCGTGATCTCCCACACGCCGCGACCCGGGCTGAGCTGCGCCAGCGCCACTCTCGGGTCACCGGAGACGATCTGGCCCGGGTCCAGGTCGTACGGCTCCAGCTCCACGTCGGCGACGGGGAGGGCGATCGCCCCGGCGGCGGCCAGGTTGTCGGAAATCACGTGGTCAGCACCTTTGCCAGAGTGGCCCCATCGAGGCCGGTAATGGTCAGATCGTCGGCTCCGGTCATGGTCTCAGCCGCGACCAGCGCGTTGACGATGGCTTCCTCGGTCGCCTCGATGACCGCGTAGAACAACGGGTCGATGTACTCGTCGGAGAGTGCGGTCACCTGGTACGTGCGCGGCGTGGCCGAGTCCAGCGCCGCAGAGGGGATGTTCCTGTTCCCGGTGGAGAAGCACAGGAAGCCGTCGCCGCTGAAGTTCTCGCCGGCGCCACCGGTCCGGGCGACGCCGAGCCCGGCGCGCTGCGCGAGCCGCCTGCACTGGTGGGGGAGGAGCGGCGCGTCGGTCGCCACGATGCCGATGATCGAACCGGCGCCCTCGTTGGCCACCGGCTTGGCGGGCAGTCGCTCGCCGACGTTGACCCCGTTGACCGTCAGCCGTTCCCTCTTGCCGTGGTTGGCCTGGACGAGGACGCCGACCGTGTAGCCGTCCACGACGCGTGAGGCCGTGCCGATGCCGCCCTTGAAACCGTGGCAGATCATGCCGGTGCCGCCGCCGACCGAGCCTTCGGCGACCGGGCCCCCACTGGCCTCGCGGTACGCCTGGTGGACGTGCTCACGCCGGACGTGCTGGCCGCTGATGTCGTTGAGCCGACCGTCCCAGGTCTCACCCACGACCGGCTGCGACCACGCCGGCTTGCCGGTGGCGGCGATCTCAAGCTCCACCAACGCGTCCCTGACCACGCCCACCGAGGCGGTGTTGGTCAGGGCGATCGGGGAGGTGAGCACCCCGAACTCCTCCAGGACGGGCATGCCGGTGATCTCGCCGCAGCCGTTGAGCCAGTGGAGGCCGGCGTACAGGGGCTCGTCGAAGGTCGAATCCCCGTGAGGGAGGATGACCGTCACTCCGGTGCGGACCGGGCCCTGACCGGTGACCCGGGCTCCCTCGCCACTGATCAGCGTTGTGTGGCCGACACGCACTCCGGCGACGTCGGTGATGGCGTTGTGCGGCCCAGGCGTTCCCGTGCCGATAACGATGCCGTGCTCGCGAGCCCTCAACGGGCCTCCCTTCGAAAGGATTCCAAGGCAAGCAGTGCCACGTGAAGTGACAGGCACGATTCAACATCGTCCAGGTCTGTGTCCAAAACGCGTTCGAGGCGGCGCAGCCGGTCGTAGAACGCCGGCCGGGACAGGTGGGCCTTCTGCGCGGCGACGGCCTTGTTGCGCCCGGCGTCCAGATAGATCCGCAGGATGCGGGTCAGGTCGCCGTTGCGCTGGGCGTCGTGGGCGAGCAGCGTGCCGAGCTCGCGCTCGGCGAAGGTCTGCAACCGGGAGTCGTCGCGCAGCAGGTGGAGCAGGCCGCGCAGCCGCAGGTCGGGCAGCCGGTAGAAGGCCCGCCCGTCGGGCTGGCGCACCGCCACGTCCGCCACCTGCTCGGCTTCGAGGAAGCTGCGTCGTACGTCCCTGATGGACTCGACCACGGAGCCGGCGGCGAGCACGAACGTGCCGGTGTAGGAGGTGCGCAGCCGGTCGGCGAGCGCGTTGAGCGCGGCCTCGGCCGTGAGGCGCGGAGGCAGGGGGATCAGCAGGCCGACGTGGTGCTGGTCCAGTGTGCCGACCAGGGCGGGTAGCTTGGCGTCGCGGCACGCCGCCGCGCCCGCCTCGGCCAGCTCTCCGAGCTGGGCCTGCTCGCCCAGCGCCGTGTCGGTGGGGCCGGTCAGCCGGATGACGGCGCTGACCAGCTTCCGCCCGGTGAGCGGCACGCCGACGGCGCGGGCCCGGGCGGCCGCCTCCTCCGGGTCGGCGTACGCGTGGGTCAGGATGCCGGTGATGATCGTGCCGTGGGCCTGGCGTTCCAGGGACTCCTGGTGGCGTTCGAGCAGACGGCTGAGCGCGAGCGTGGTGGCGGCCCGCTCGGCGAGCACGATGTCGCGGGGGCTGGGCTCGCCGTCGCAGAGCAGGATCAGCCGGCCCCAGTCCTGTCCCCGGGCGCCGACCGTGGTGATCAGCCAGCCCGAGGCCGCGTCGTACGCGGTGCGCTCGTCGGGGGCGACCCCGCGGGAGCGGGTCTCCCAGCTCGCCAGCAGTGTTCCCGTGTCGCGGCCGGCGGTGTCGCAGGCGAGCACCTGGTGGGCGAGGTTCTCCAGCAGGACCGGCCGGCCGGAGAAGCGGGCGACCTGGCCGAGCACCTCGGCCGGGGGCGCGCCCTCGACCGACAGCTCGGTGAACACCTCGTGCAACTGCTCGGACGCCCGCAGCTCCTGGAGCTGGATGTCGATGATCCGGGCGTGCACCGACTCGGTGATCTGCACGAACGGCGTCTCGCGGGCCAGCACGATCAGGGGCAGGCCGTGTTCCTCCGCCGCCTTGACGACCAGGCGGGGCAGCTCGCGCACGAACTTGCGTCCGAGCTCGACCACGAGGCCGGAGGCGCCGACCGAGGCCAGGTCGGCGATGTAGTCAGCGAGCTTGTCGGGCTCGTCGGGCAGGGCGACGCCGGTGGTGAGCACCAGCTCACCGCCGCGCAGCATGGTGGCGATGTCGCTGATCTCGCCGACGTGGACCCAACGCACGCGGGTGTCCAGCCGGTCCGAGCCGGCCACCACCCGTGGGTTGCCACGCCGGACGGCGTCGAGCGCGAGCACGTCGGCGACCGTCGGAAGCATGCCCATGAGGCTACCTGATCATTATGTAAGGCCGATGCGGGCCAGCCTGACAGGATGACGCGGAGTCGACCCGCGTCTCCGCCACTAAGGGCTGGTCCTGGGCGCGTCCTGAGCTGCCCGCTCCCCGCGGACCCGTTCGGTCCCGCGCTCTTCTGGGCCGGTGTCGGGCCGGGGCCGGCGCGCGTCGAGACCGTCGAGCAGTGCGACCAGGCCGTAGTCGAAGGCGATCTGCCGTCCGATCAAGGGATCGATGCCGCTGGCGGTGTAGTCCTTGTACTGTTCGAGCAGGTCGGGGTGCCCGGCGGCCAGTCCCTCGATCGTCGGCATCATCTCGGTCTGGACCTCGCACGGGGAGTCGCCCGAACGGTTCAGCATGCCGCGCCATGCCGCCTCGGGTACGGCGGAGCCGAGGGTGTACGCGACGACGGCCCCGACGGCGAAGTCGATGTCGACGCCCTGGAACCCGGCCTCCTTGCACGCCTTGACCAGCAGGTCCGACATCACCAGCGCGTTCGGCCCGATGCCCGGCAGCACTCCGATGAGCCCGACGGACCACGGGTGCGCGAGGATCGCCCCGCGCAGGCCCCACGCGATGGCCCCCGCGGTCTCGCGCCAGCTCGCCCCGACGGGTGTCGGCACCTCGCGGTAGACCTCGTCCATGGCGAGTTCGAGCAGCTCGTCCTTGTTTGCGACGTGCCAGTAGAGGCTGGTCGCCCCCGCGCCGAGCCGGGCGCCGAGCTTGCGCATGCTCAGCGCGTCGAGCCCCTCCGCGTCGAGCAGTTCGATGGCGGCGCGAACGATCTGGTCGCGGCTGAGCCCCTGCTCACGCCGCCCCTTGCGTTCCCGGGTCCAGACGGAGGTGAAGGGCTTCGCTGACATCATCACAGGATATTTCCTCGCACGGCGTACGAGGTTTATCGTACAGTGTGCGAGCTGAATCGCACACTGTACGAGAGGAAGAACGATGTCACATCCGCGCCGGTGGTGGATCCTCGGCGTTCTCTGCCTGAGCCTGCTTGTCCTCGTCGTGGACAACACCGTGCTCAACCTGGCGATCCCCGCGCTCATGCGGGACCTGGGAGCCAGTCCGTCGGACGTTCAATGGATCATCGATTCGTACGTCCTGGTGTTCGCGGGCCTGCTGCTCACCGCGGGAAGCCTCTCCGACCGATACGGCCGGCGCCGCATGCTCATCGTCGGCCTGGTCTTCTTCGGCGGGGCCTCCGTGCTGGCGATGCTCGCGGGGCAGCCGTGGCAGCTCATCGGCGCGCGGGCGCTGATGGGCGTCGGCGGCTCGTTCATCATGCCGTCCACGCTTTCGATCCTGATCACCGTCTTCGACGAGTCGGAGCGGCGCAAGGCCATCGCCGCCTGGAGCTCGGTCGCGATGCTCGGCGTGATCGCGGGGCCGACGATCGGCGGGTTCCTCCTCCAGCACTACTACTGGGGCTCGGTCTTCCTGCTCAACGTGCCGATCGCCGCGCTCGCCGTCATCGCCGCCGTGGTGCTGATGCCCGAGACGCGCGGTTCGACCCGGAAGATCGACCCCGTGGGCGTCGTCCTGTCGGTCGTCGGCATGGCCGCCCTGGTGTGGGTCGTCATCGTCCTGCCCACCGACGGCCTGGACCCGCTCTCCCTCGCGGTCGCGGTGATCGCGCTCGCCGGGTTCGTGTTCTGGGAGCGCCGGGCCGAGCACCCCATGCTTCCGCTCGGGCTGTTCCGCGACCGGTCGTTCAGCGGCGCCTGCTTCTCCATCGTGCTGCTCTCCTTCGGCTCGGGCGCGCTGATGCTGGCGCTCACGCAGTACCTTCAGTTCGTGCTCGGCTACGAGCCGATGCGCGCGGGGCTCGCGCTGCTGCCGTACGTCGTGGCCGCGCTCGTGTTCAACGGGCTCGGCGCCGGGCTGGGCAAGAAGGTCAGCAACCGCACGCTGATCGTGGTCGGCCTGTTCGTGATGGCCGCCGGGTTCGGCGTGCTCTCCACGCTCACCGGCGGGTATGGCACGCTCATCACCGGCCTGATCGTCATGGGCGTCGGCGGCGGTCTCGCCGGTCCCGCGGCGTACGCGACGTTGATGGGCGCGGTGCCGGCCGAGCACGCGGGCGTCGGGTCCGCGCTGAACGACACCGTCCAGCAGGTCGGCATGGCGCTGTCGGTGGCCGTGCTCGGCAGCGTGCTGGCCGGGGCGTACACCGCGGCGATGCCGGAGTCGGCGCCCGAGGCGGCGCGCGACTCGATCAGCGGAGCGCTGGCTCTGGGAGATCCGTCGATCGTGGCCACGGCCAAGGAGGCGTTCGTGTCGGCCATGTCCGTCGGCTCCCTCGTCGGGGTCGGCTGCTCGCTGGCCGCCGCGGTGGTGGCTCTGCTGGTGCTACGCCGCTCGGCCGCGGCGGGGACGCCGGCGGCCGATGCGCCCGTCGCGGGGGCGCCCACGGCGGGCACGCCGGCCTGACCTGTCGCTTCGCCCAAGGTACGGCCGCTGCGCCCCGGCGGCCGTACCTCTATTTGTCCGGACATGCGGATGTCTTTTCGGAGGTTTCATCATGTAAGGCGGAACATGAGAACGCCGACATGGTGCGGGTGGGAGCGGAGGACGCGAGGCGGGATACTCGACACCATGTCGGACCTTCTTGCCCGCCACCGCGCGGTAATGCCCAACTGGCTCGCTCTGAACTACGAAGAGCCCCTCGAGATCGTCAGCGGCAAGGGCAACCGTGTCGTCGACTCCTCCGGCAAGAGCTACCTCGACTTCTTCATCGGGATCCTGACCAACATGATCGGGTACGACGTGCCCGAGGTGCGCGAGGCCGTCGAGCGGCAGCTCGCCACCGGTGTGGTCCACACGTCCACGGCGTACCTGCTGCGCGGGCAGATCGAGCTGGCCGAGAAGATCGCCAAGCTTTCCGGCATCGAGGACGCCAAGGTCTTCTTCACCAACTCCGGCACCGAGGCGAACGAGACCGCGCTGCTGCTCGCCACCTACGCGCGCAAGTCGGACCAGGTCCTGGCCATGCGGCAGAGCTACCACGGCCGCTCCTTCGGCGCGATCAGCGTCACCAGCAACCGGTCGTGGAAGAACAACTCGCTCTCGCCGCTCAACGTGCACTTCCTGCACGGAACCGACCGGCACCTCGCCCAGTTCCGCGGGATGTCGGACGCCGCCTACATCGAGGCCTGCGTCGACGACCTGCGGCACGTGCTCTCCACCGGCGTGTCGAACAACGTCGCGGCGCTGATCGCCGAGCCGATCCAGGGGGTCGGCGGCTTCACCATGGCCCCCGACGGCCTGTTCGCGGCGTACAAGGAGGTCCTGGACGAGGAGGGCATCCTCCTCATCTCCGACGAGGTCCAGACCGGCTGGGGCCGGACCGGCTCCGCGTTCTTCGGCATCCAGAACCACGGCGTGACGCCCGACATGATGACCTTCGCCAAGGGGCTCGGCAACGGCTTCGCGGTCGGCGGCGTCGTCGCCCGGCGCGACCTGATGGACGGGCCGCACGCGCTCGGCGTGGCCACCTTCGGCGGCAACCCCATCTCGATGGCGGCGGCGAGGGCTACCCTCGACTACGTCCTCGACAACGACCTGCAGGCCAACGCCGCCAAGACGGGCGAGATCATCATCTCCGGCCTGCGCGAGGCCGCGGCCCGGTTGCCGATCGTCAAGGAGGTCCGCGGCAAGGGCCTGATGTTCGCGATCGAACTCATGGACCCGGGCACGAAGGCGCCCGCCCCCGCGCTGGCCGTCCGCTTCATGGAGGAGACCCGCAAGCTCGGTCTGCTCGTCGGCAAGGGCGGCCTGCAGGGCAGCGCGCTCCGCATGGCCCCGCCGCTCACCTTGACCGAGGACGAGGCCCGGGAGGGCCTGGACATCATGATCACCGCTCTGGAGACCGTCAACGATGAAGCACGTTAACCACTGGATCAACGGGACCCGCGTCTCCGGCGGGGGCCGCACCTCCGAGATCTTCAACCCGGCCACGGGCGAGGTCGGCGGCGCCGTCGAGCTCGCGGCCGTCGAGGACGTGGACGCCGCCGTCGAGGCGGCGAAGGCGGCGTTCCCCGCCTGGCGCGACGCGTCGCTGGTCAAGCGGGCCCAGATCCTCTTCCGCTTCCGCGAGCTGCTGGACCGGAACCGCGACGAGCTGGCCGCGCTGATCAGCGCCGAGCACGGCAAGGTGCACTCCGACGCGCTCGGCGAGGTCGCCCGCGGCATCGAGGTCGTGGAGTTCGCCTGCGGCATCCCGCACCTGCTCAAGGGCGGTTTCTCCGAGAACGTCTCCACCCGCGTGGACTCGTACTCCATCCGGCAGCCGCTCGGCGTGGTCGCCGGGATCACGCCGTTCAACTTCCCGGCGATGGTGCCGATGTGGATGTTCCCCGTGGCGATCGCCTGCGGGAACACGTTCATCCTCAAGCCGTCGGAGCGCGACCCCTCCGCGTCGCTGCTGATCGCCGAGCTGTGGAAGCAGGCGGGCCTGCCCGACGGCGTGTTCAACGTCGTCCAGGGCGACAAGGTCGCCGTCGACCGGCTGCTTGAGCACCCCTCCGTCGCGGCCGTCTCCTTCGTCGGCTCGACCCCGATCGCCCGGTACGTGTACGAGACGGGGACCGCGCACGGCAAGCGGGTCCAGGCGCTGGGCGGCGCCAAGAACCACATGCTCGTGCTGCCCGACGCGGACCTGGACCTGGTCGCGGACTCGGCCGTGTCGGCGGGCTTCGGCTCGGCCGGCGAGCGGTGCATGGCGATCTCCGTCGTGCTCGCCGTGGACCCGGTCGGCGACGAGCTGGTGAGCAAGATCGTCGAGCGGGTCGGGAAGCTCACCATCGGCCCCGGCGACCAGCCGACGTCCGAGATGGGCCCGCTGGTCACCGAGGTCCACCGCGACAAGGTGGCCTCCTACATCGACCTCGGCCTGGAGGAGGGCGCCAAGCTCGTGGTCGACGGCCGCGAGACGCCCGTCCAGGGTGGGGCGGCCGCCGCGCAGACCCCGGGCTTCTGGCTCGGCCCCACCGTGCTCGACCACGTCCCGGCCAACTCCCGGGTCCACCGCGAGGAGATCTTCGGCCCGGTCCTGTCCGTCGTGCGGGTCAAGTCGTACGAGGAGGGCCTGGAGCTGATCAACACCGGCGAGTACGGCAACGGCACCGCGATCTTCACCAACGACGGCGGCGCGGCCCGGCGCTTCCAGAACGAGGTGGAGGTCGGCATGGTCGGCATCAACGTGCCGATCCCCGTGCCGATGGCGTTCTACAGCTTCGGCGGCTGGAAGGCGTCGCTCTTCGGCGACACGCACGTCCACGGCACCGAGGGCGTGCACTTCTACACCCGGGGCAAGGTCGTGACGTCGCGCTGGCTCGACCCCTCGCACGGGGGCGTGAACCTCGGCTTCCCGACCAACAAGTAACGGGGCGTACCGGCCGGACGCGCGCCGGGGCGTGGGAACACGCCCCGGCGCGCGTCGCCTTACTTGACGCTGCCGACGCCGCAGAGGAAGTAGGACTTCACCGTCTCCAGGCGCGGCGCGAGCACCGGGCTGTCCGGCCGCCACTCGTGCAGGTTGACCACGCCCGGCTCGACCATGTCCAGGCCGTCGAAGAACGGCTCGATCTCGCTGGACACGCGCGCCACGAACTGCGCGGACGCGCTCCGGTAGATGCCCTCGACCGGGGGGGCGGACTCGGGACGTTCGTCCACCGCCACGTGCGAGATGACCATGTGGCTGCCCGGGGGCAGCGCGCTCCGGACCTGGGCGATGATGCCGAGGGGGTCGTCGGAGTCCGGGATGAAGTGGACGATCGCCAGCAACAGCACGGCGATCGGCTCGTCGAAGTTCAGGTGGCCGCGCACCTCGGGGTGGTTCATGATCTCGTCCGGCTGCCGGAGGTCGCCCTCCACGACGAGCACCTGGGGGCTGTCCTGCAGCAGGGCGCGAGCGTGGACGAGCACCTGCGGGTCGTTGTCCACGTAGACCGTACGGGCCTCGGGGGCTACCTCGGCGACCACCTGGTGCACGTTCTGCTGGGTGGGCAGGCCGGCGCCGATGTCGAGGAACTGGCGGACGCCCTGCTCGGCGAGGAACCGCACCGCGCGCTGCAGGAAGGCGCGGTTCTCCCTGATCCCGATCGGGATCTCCGGCACGTAGCGCAGGACCTGGTCGGCCGCCGCGCGGTCGGAGGGGAAGTTGTCCTTTCCGCCCAGGTAATAGTCGTACATCCGTGCCGCATTGGGAGTATTCGGATCAAACTCGACGCCCATCACGTCCCCTATTCATCGCTGATCCTCGCGCGCCGCGTATCGGGCTGAATTCACTGGAAAAGCTGAGATATCTGGATATCTGAGGAAAAGCTAGCTTATCGGGGTTTTGTGGTGCCATGATCGGGTCCGTGACTTCCCCGCCTCGCGTGCTGGGCGCACAGCTTGCGGACGGCATCTCCAAAGGAAACATGTGGGCTCTGCTGTTCCTCGCGACCGCGGGGACGGCAGTCGTCTCCTTCCTGCCGTCGACCCAGCCGCACATCCTCACCACCATCCTCGGCGTGCCCGAGTCGGAGCAGGGCACGATCGTCGGCCTGCTGACCTCGTCCGCCGAGCTCGCGATGATCCTCAGCCTGGCCTGGTACGGCGCGCTCGCCGACCGATTCGGCCGCCGCCTCATCGTGGTCGGCGGTCTGGCGTTGTGCGCGATCGGTGCACTGCTGTTCCCCTTCGCCGGCAACACCACGGCCCTCGTCGCCCTGAGGGTGATTTTCGGGCTGGGTGTCGCGGCCATCAACGCCATGCTCTCGACGATCGCCATCGACTACGTGCGTGAACGGTCGCGCGGCAAGTCGTACGGGCTCATCGGCGTCTTCGGCGGGCTCGGCGCGCTGATCGCGGTGCTGGCCGTGGCCAAACTGCCGCAGACCATGGAGAAGCGCGGCCTGGATCCGGTGGCGGCGACCCGGGTGTCGTTCCTGCTGATCGCGGCGGGCATCCTGCTCGTGGCCGGCCTCCTCTGGGCGACGCTCTCCCGGGTTCCCGCCGCGGCCACCACCGAGCGCACGCCGCTGACCCGTCTGGTCCGCGAAGGGCTCGTGCTCGGACGCGATCCCGGCGTCGCGCTCTCCTACGCCGCCTCGTTCGTCGCGCGCGCCGACCTCGCCATCGTCGTGAGCTTCCTGTCGCTCTGGATCGTCAAGTACGCGACCGCCGAAGGCGGGCTGTCGAGCGCCGAGGCGCTGGCGAAGGCGGGCGCGGTGGTCGGCATCTCGCAGACCGTCGCGCTGGTGTTCGCGCCCCTCTTCGGCTGGCTGGGCGACCGCATGCGCCGCGAGGACTTGCTCATCCTGGCCCAGTTCATCGGCGCGGGCGCCTACCTGTCGACGCTGCTCGTCAGCGATCCCCTCGGTCCGGGCATGATGATCGTCGCCGTGCTCATCGGCATCGGCGAGATCGCCGGCATCACGACCGCGGGGCCCATGCTGGCGCAGCAGGTTCCCGCCGCGGTGCGAGGGGCGGCGTTCGGGGTGCACACGCTCTGCGGCGCCCTCGGCGTCATGATCATCTCGGCGCTCGGCGGGGCACTCCACGACGCGTGGCGTCCCGCGGGGCCGTTCGTGGTCGCCGGCGTTTTCGGCCTGCTCGTCGCCGTCTTCGGCCTCGTCGTACGGCACCGCATCAAGGCCAGGGCCGACGAGGGGCCCGCGCACGAGGCGCTCACCACGGTCTGAGGGGCGGCCTCAGGGAAGGCGGGACGGGACGGCGGCGCGCGAACGGGGTCGTCCCGCCGCCGCGCCAGTAGGCTCGGGACGTCCGTTTCCTAAGGGGGTCCGAGTGGCGATCCGTCCTGCCCGCCCTTCCCGCCGTGCCCACCCCGCCCGCGCTCCCCGGCGCCCGCGCACCGCCGTGCCGTGCGCCACCATCGCCCTCATCGGACTGCTCGCCGCGGCCTGCGGCGCGACGGAGCCGACGACGGCCGGGATGGCCGCGACCACCCCCTCGACCACCCCCGCCGCCACGGCTGTCACCACGACCGCCGCCACGACGGCGACAGCCACGGCGACGCCGCACTCCCAGGGAGCGGGGACCCCGGCGGCCGGATCCGGGGCCGTGCCGCGGGCGCGCGCTACCGGCCCGTCGCCGAGCCCCACCTCGGCCACGCCGTCCAAACCGGAGAAGGCACCCACGCCGATCGCCTCGACCGGGCCGGGGGAGGGCGCGGTCAACGTCCTCGCGCTCCCCGGATACGTCGAATGGGGCGGCACCGACCCCAAGGTCAACTGGGTGACGCCGTTCCAGGCGAGGACCGGCTGCAAGGTGAACCTGCGCACCTACGACGCCGCCGCGACGGCCGCCGGGGCGCGGCCGCTCGACCCCGGATCGTTCGACGTGGTCGCCGCCCCACCCGAGGTGGCGGGCAAGCTGATCGACGAAGGCTCCGTCGCCCCGCTGAACACCTCGCTGATCGCGGCCTACCCCGACATCCCCAAGCGGCTGCGCCGGCTGGAAACGCGTAAGGGCGACGCGTACGGCGTGCCGTACCTGTGGGGGGTCAACGAGGTCCTCTACGACTCCTCCAAGGAGGGGCCGAGGACGGCGGCGGCACTCTACGGCGGCACCGGCAAGGTCATGCTCAAGGACAGCCCGCTGACGATCGCCGACGCCGCCCTCGTGCTGAAGCGGCGCGGAGCCGACATCGAGGACCCCTTCCAGCTCACGCCGTCCCAGCTCGACGACGCGGTCAAGCTGCTGTCCCTTGGGAAGCCGGCCGGCCGCGTCTACTGGCGTGACCCCATCGAGGTCGTCCAGGGGTTCGCCTCCGGGTCCGTACGGCTCGCCCAGGGCACGCCGTACCAGCGGGACGTGCTGGCCCGAGGCGGCCGGCCGGTGAAGGCGGCGAGCGGGCCGGTGACCGGCTGGGCCGACGCGTGGATGGTCTCCTCGGCGGCCGCCCACCCCTCGTGCGCGTACGAGTGGCTCGACTGGGTCAGCTCGGTGGCGGTGCAGAAGGACGCGGCCGAGTGGGTGGGGCTGGCCCCGGCCAACAGCGAGGCGTGCGCCGGCCGTACGCGGCGGATCTGCGCGGACGACGAGTCGTTCGACGATGTTCACTTCGCCTCGCGCCCGGCGAAGAACTGCGCGGGCGGGGACGGGGTGTGCGTGCCCTATGGCCAGTGGGTCGAGCGCTGGAAGCGCCTCGTGGGCTGATCCCCGGCCTTCGGGGAGCGCTCAGGAGAACGCCCGGCTGCGGCGCTGGAGCGGCACCGCGCCCTCCGGGACGGGCAGCAGCGCCTCGGCGCAGTCGTCGCACGCGTGGACGGGCGCGTCGTCGGGAAGCCGGCCCACCAGAACCCGGGGTCGCGGCCATTTCTTGTGGCACACCACGCAGGCGTCACCTTCGAGTTGGGTCGCGGTCAGGCCCGCGGGGTCGAACGTCGGCACGAGCCTTCCGGCCCCTTTCGGATCCCACCCCATCGCGTTCCCCCTTCGCATACCCGAACCGTTATAACGCGGTTACGGCGTGTGATCGATTAGGGAGATGTCAAGCACGGGTTAAATCGCAGGCATGTGGCAGACCGTATAACAACAAAAGGGACACCCGGCGTGAAGCCGGGTGTCCCCCCGTAAACCTTGCTTCCTACGCGACCGCGGCGATGGCCTTCTCCAGAATGGACAGGCCCTCCTCCAGCAGCTCGTCGGAGATGACGAGCGGCGGCAGGAAGCGCAGGACGTTCCCGTACGTGCCGGCGGTCAGCACGAGCAGGCCCTCGGCGTGGCACCGGCGCGCGATCTCGGCGGTGGCGGCCGCGTTCGGCTCCTTGCCGCCGGGCTGCACCAGCTCGATCGCGACCATGGCGCCCCGGCCGCGGGCTTCGCCGACGATCTCGAAGCGCTCCTTGAACGCGTTGAGGCGGGAGAGCATGACCTCGCCGATGTGCGCGGCGCGCTCGACGAGCTTCTCCTCCTCGATGGTCTCCAGCACGCCGAGCGCCGCCTCGCAGGCGAGCGGGTTGCCGCCGTACGTGCCGCCGAGGCCGCCGCCGTGGACGGCGTCGAGCAGCTCGGCCCGGCCGGTCACAGCCGCCAGCGGGAGGCCGCCCGCGATGCCCTTGGCCGTGACGATGATGTCCGGGACGATGCCCTCGTGCTCGCAGGCGAACATGTCGCCGGTGCGGGCGAAGCCGGTCTGCACCTCGTCGGCGATGAAGACGATGCCGTTGGCCTTGCAGAACTCGACGATCTTGGGCAGGAAGCCGGGCGCCGGCTCGATGAAGCCACCCTCACCGGCGATCGGCTCGATGACCACGGCGGCGACGTTCTCGGCGCCGATCTGCTTGGTGATCATGTCGATCGCCTGGGCGGCGGCCTCGTCGGCGCAGTTCTCCGGACCGGTCGGCCAACGGAAGGGGTAGGCCAGCGGCGCCCGGTACACCTCGGGAGCGAACGGCCCGAACCCGTGCTTGTACGGCATGTTCTTGGCGGTCAGCGTCATCGTGAGCAGCGTCCGGCCGTGGTAGCCGTGGTCGAACACGACGACCGCCTGGCGGCCGGTCGCGTTCCTGGCGACCTTGACGGCGTTCTCGACGGCCTCGGCGCCGCTGTTCACCAGGAACGTGCGCTTCTCGTGGTCTCCGGGGGTGAGCGCGTTGAGCTTCTCGCACACCGCGACGTACGACTCGTATGGCGTGACCATGAAACAGGTGTGGGTGAAGTCGGCGACCTGCTTCTGGACCCGCTCGACGACGCGCGGCGCGGCGTTGCCGACGCTCGTCACGGCGATGCCCGAACCGAAGTCGATCAGGGAGTTGCCGTCCACGTCCACGACCACGCCGCCGCCGGCCTGGGTGATGAAGACGGGCAGAGTCGTGCCGACGCCGGAGGGCACGGCGGACTGCTTGCGCGAGAACAGCTCGCGCGACTTGGGGCCGGGGATCTCGGTGACGAGGCGGCGCTCCTGGGGAAGTCCGGGGCCGCCGTGCGGGGCAGTGCTCATGCCATCGACGGTACGGCCCACGTCCCGGCCTGCCGATGTGTCGCCGTGGCACAATGGTGATGTTCGTTTGTACCAGGTGGATAAGTCGAGGACGACATGGCGCCGACGCTGCGCAGAGTGACGGCGATGGCCCCGCTCCATCTGGAGGTCCTGGCGGGCGCGGCGGCGCTCGACCGGCAGGTCCGCTGGGTGGCGGTGAGCGAGCTCGAGGATCCCACACCCTTCCTTGAGGGCGGAGAACTGGTCCTCACCACCGGCATGCGGCTCGACGCCGGCAACGCCCTGCCGTACGTGTCGCGGCTGGTCGTCAGAGGCGTCACCGGGCTCGGTTTCGGCGTCGGCCTGTCCCACGAGGACGTGCCCGCCGAGCTGGTCGAGGCGGCGGCCGCGGCCGGGCTTCCGCTCATCGAGGTGCCGAGGGACACGCCGTTCATCGCGATCGGCAAGGCGGTCAGCGAGCTGCTCGCGGCCGAGCAGTACGAGGAGATCAGCCGCGCGTTCGCCGCTCAGGGCCGGCTCACCAGGGCCGCGCTCCAGCCGGAGGGCATGAGCGCCGTGATCGAGCGGCTCGCCCGTGAGATCGACGGCTGGGCGCTGCTCCTCGACCCCGCCGGGGCGGTGCGCCACGCCGCGCGCACAGGACAGCCGGCCGCGCGGGCCCACGCGCTGGAGCCGGAGCTGGCGCGGCTGCGCGCCCCCGGAGCTCCCTCCAGCATCGCCCTGTCCGTGCCGGGCGAGCACGTGATCGTGCAGCCGCTCGGTCGTCGCGGCTTCTTCGCGGTGGGCTCCGCGCGGCCGTTCACCCCCGTCGGCCACACCATCGTCAACGCGGCCGGATCGTTGCTGACTCTCGGGCTGGAGCAGGGGCGCGAGCAGCGGGCGGCCGAGCGGCGGGTGCGCGCCGCCGTGCTGCGGCTGCTGCTCGCGGGGGAGCGCGCGGCGGCGGGCGAGACCGTCGCCGCGATGGGCGAGGAGCTGCCCGCCGAGCCGTTCGTCGTCCTCGCCTGCGACACCGACGAGCCTCTCGCCCACGGCTTCCCGTACGGGGGGCTGACCGTGACGCTGGCCGGCCAGGCGGAGGCCGAGGGCGTGATCGCGCGGGTGGCCCGGCGGGGACGGGTCGGCGCCAGCGGGCCGGTGGCGTACGCGGAGCTGGCCTTGGGGCTCGACCAGGCGGAACGCGCGCTGGCGTCGGCCGCTCCGGTCGCCCGGTTCCCCGAGCTGGCCGGGCAGGGTGTGCTCTCCCTGCTCGACCCGGCCGCCGCCGCGGCGTTCTCCGCCGCGCTGCTCGCGCCGCTGCGCGAGTACGGCTCGCGCGCCGATCTCATCGAGTCGCTCCGGGCGTACCTCGCCTGCAACGGGCACTGGGACGCGGCCGCGCAGCGGCTCGGCGTCCACCGGCACACGCTGCGCTACCGCATGAAGCGGGTGAGCGAGCTGCTCGGGCGGGACCTCGACGACCCCGCCGCGCGCGCCGAGCTGTGGATCGCGCTCAGCTACGGATCCGCCTGACCTCGCCTGATGGGGTCGGGCGAGATCAGCGGGACGACCGCGGCTCGCCGGGCCGGCGGGCCAGGAAAGAGGTGATCGTGGCGGTGGTCACGGTCTCGTACGTCTTGGTGTCGCGCAGGTGCCCGGCACGCTCCAAGCTGAGCGCTCCCTGGGCGGCCGCCCACACCGCGTCGGCGATCTTCCTGGGCTGGGTGGGGATGAGATACCCGGCGGCGATGCAGTCCGCGATCACCCGGTCGAGGATGTTCAGCGCGGCGCGGGCCAGCGTCCTCGCCCGCTCGCTCGGCGCGAAACCGGGGATCGCCTGCTCGAACATCAGGCTGTAGTACCCGGGGTCGGCGAGCGCGGCCTCCCGGTATGCGGGCCCGAGCGCGACAAGGAACTCGAGCGGGTCGGCGCGCGGCGGGACGGCGGCCAGGCGGCGGCGAAACCGCTCGAACCCTTCGAGGTAGAGCGCCTCGGCCAACCCCTCCTTGCTGCCGAACATCGTGTAGATCACGGTCGTCGAGCAGCCGGCCTCCGCCGCGATCCTGCGGACGGTGAGGCTTTCCGGGCCGGTGGTGGCGAGCAGCTTGCTCGCGACGTCGAGGAGCCGGGTGCGCAGCTCGTCGTTATTACTACGCTGCCCGAGGGCGTAGGCGCCCTGAAGTCCCAGAGGCGCCGGCGTACCCATCAGCGACGAGCCCTTCCATCGATGGGGTCCGTTACGGACCCGGTTGAGACTTAACCATGCCGTTGCGCTTTCAAACCGCTCCGAAACTGAATTCATCACGAAATCGCGCCATATCTGTGACATAGCGTGGCGGCAAGGTGTTGTCCACATTGGCCAGTCATGGCCCGGTGATTGTGCGCCCCGGAGTAGGGCCGTCCCCCACCGGTTCGCATAGCGTCGTCGGCATGGACAGCAGCGCGAACGCCACCTCACCGATCCCCTTCTGGCTGGCCGGTCGTCCCGCGACGGGAGACGCCGAGCTGGAGGTGACCAACTCCCATGACGGCCGCGTCGTCGGCGTCTACTCCGTGCCGACGGCCGAGCAGGTCGAGCAGGCCGTCGCCGCCGCGGACGCCGTGCGCAGGCAGGCGGCGGCGCTGCCCATCCACGTCCGCGCCGACGCGCTCTCCCACGTCGCGCGCCGCCTTGCCGAGCGTGCCGAGGAGATCGCGCAGCTGATCAGCGGTGAGAACGGCAAGCCCATCTTCTGGGCCCGCGGCGAGGTCAACCGGGCGATCTCCACGTTCCGGTTCGCCGCCGAGGAGGCCCGCCGGTTCAGCGGCGCCGTCCAGCGCCTCGACACCGAGCCCGCCGCCCAGGGCCGCATCGCCTACGTCTCGCGCGTGCCGCACGGCCCGGTGCTCGCGATCACGCCGTTCAACTTCCCGCTGAACCTGGTCGCCCACAAGGTCGCCCCGGCCATCGCCGTCGGCGCCCCGTTCATCGTCAAGCCCGCCCCGGCGACGCCGCTGTCCGCGCTGGTGCTCGGCGAGATCCTGGCCGAGACGAACCTGCCCGAGGGCATGTTCTCCGTGCTGCCCGTGCCCAACGACCGGGCCGGCGCGCTCGTCGAGGACCCCCGCCTGCCGGTCGTCTCCTTCACCGGCTCCGGCCCCGTGGGCTACGCCCTCATGGACCAGGTCCCGCGCAAGCACGTGACGCTTGAGCTGGGCGGCAACGGCGCCGCGGTCGTGCTGGCCGACGCCGACCTCGACTGGGCCGCGGCGCGGGCGGCGCTGTTCTCCAACTACCAGGCCGGGCAGAGCTGCATCTCCGTGCAGCGCGTGATCGTCGAGGAGTCGGTGCTCGCGCCGTTCACCGAGAAGCTTCTCGCCGCCGTGGACGCCCTCGTCACCGGCGACCCGTCCGACGAGAAGACCCAGGTGGGGCCGCTCGTGTCGGTCGCCGCCGCCGAGCGGGTCGAGCAGTGGGTGAAGGAGGCCGTAGAAGGCGGCGCCCGCGTGCTCGCCGGCGGCACCAGGGATGGCGCGGCGGTGGCCCCGACCGTGCTCGCCGACGTCCCCGCGGACGCCAAGCTGGCCTGCGAGGAGGTCTTCGGCCCCGTCATGATCATCCAGCCGGTGGCCTCGGTGGACGAGGCGTTCGCCGCCGTCAACGATTCCAAGTACGGCCTGCAGGCGGGCATCTTCACCCGGAACCTCGACATCGCGTTCCGGGCCAACCGCGAGCTGGAGGTCGGCGGTGTGGTCATCGGCGACGTCCCGTCGTTCCGCGCCGACCAGATGCCGTACGGCGGGGTGAAGCAGTCGGGTGTGGGCCGCGAGGGCGTGCTCTCCGCGATGAACGACTTCACCTACGAGAAGGTCATGGTCATCACCGGCGTGACCCTCTAGATCTCGGGAGACGCGCCTGGAGATCCTTCATGAAGATCCGTCCGATCTCCAGGCGCGGCACGCCCAGCCCGTCTCTTCTCCGCCCGCTGCTCACGCCCGCTGGGCGGTGTCGAAGACCTGCTTGACCTCGTCGCCGAAGTACGGGCCGTACATGCTGCCGGTGTCGTTGCTGTACTTGAAGCTGCTCACCGAGGTCAGCTGGCCCTGGCCGGTCACGGGGTCGAAGCCGCTGAACCACGGCCCCCCGCTCGCCCCGGCCGTGAGATCGCATTTCAGCCCCTGGTCCTGGGTCTTCTTGTACGGGTCGTCGGACGGCACGCCAGCGCAGTAGAGCAGGTGCTCGCCGTTGTAGGGCGGGTCCGCCGGGAATCCGAAGGTGTACGTCTGCCGGCCGCGCGCGGCGTTCCAGCCGATGGTCTGGGCCCCGACCGCGTCCGCGAGGTGCCGCCCCCCGCGGTCGCTCACCGCCACCATGCCGACGTCGTAGCCGTCGTTCGCGTCCCGCGCCCACGGCCCGGCGACGAACATCCGCCGCGCCGGATAGCTGCCGTACGGCCGCCGCCCCGACTCGTAGCCGGGGACGAACGTCCAGTTGTCCGCCCAGGCGCCCGTGCCGTCCTTGACGCAGTGGCCGGCGGTCGCCACGACGTCTCTGTTGGCGCTGCGCACCGCGGTGCCCGAGCAGACGAAGTCGACACCGCTCAGCGTGAGGAACACCCGGCCGACGGTCGTCGTGATGGTCCCGCCGCCGGGCCACGGGGTCCCGCTGGTCGCCGTGTTCACCGCCATGCTCGCCGGGCTGCCGACGGCGGAGCGCCGGACGATTGTCCGCTGGTCCACGCCCAACGGGCGCACCGCGCTGAGCGGGACGGACCGCGGGGAGACCAGCCGCTCCGCGAGCGCGCCGACGCGCGCGACGGTGGAGGAGAGCAGGTCGATCGGGAGCGCCCCGGCCATCCGCTCGGGCGTCCAGTACGCGGCGGGCGCGGCGGCCGCGGTGTGATCGACGACGCCGGCGGGCGGGCTCGCCGGGGCGGGCGACCCGAGAAGCTCGGCGACGAGGGTGGAGATGGTGAAGAGGATGAGGCTCGGGGTCATGAAACGCGATTTTGCACTACGCATTGTATTTCTGTCGCTACTTTTGGTGAACATCGGTGCGTCGTCGCGCCTCCGTTCCCCTGACGTCCCGGGCGACGGCGATGGCGGGACAATGGGACGATGACTCCTGAATGCAGCCCGCGCCCCGTCGTCCTTCTCGGCTCCACCGGCTCCGTCGGCACCCAGGCACTCGACGTCATCGCCCGGAACCCCGAGAGGCTCCGGATCACCGCGCTCGCCGCAGGCGGAGGTCGGGTCGGGCTGCTCGCCCGCCAGGCCGCCGAGTTCCGCGCGGAGGCCGTGGCCGTCGCCGATCCGTCGGTCGTACCGGCTCTCAAGGAGGCGCTGGCCGCGCACGGAGCGGCGCCCACGGTCCTCGCGGGCGCCGAGGGGGTGGCCGAGGTCGCCGCGTGGCCGTCCGGCGGCGCGGACGAGGGAGACCGGCCCATCGTGCTGAACGCGATCACCGGCGCGCTCGGCCTGACCTCGACGCTGGCCGCACTGGAGGCAGGCCGGGACCTGGCCCTGGCCAACAAGGAGTCGCTGATCGTCGGCGGGCCGCTCGTCAAGCGGCTGGCCAAGCCGGGCCAGATCCTCCCGGTCGACTCGGAGCATTCGGCGCTCGCGCAGTGCCTGTGGGCGGCCGGTCCGTCGGGAGCGGACGCGCGGACGGTGCGGCGGCTCGTCGTCACGGCGAGCGGCGGGCCGTTCCGTGGCAGGAAGCGCACGGAGCTGTGGGACGTCACGCCCGAGATGGCGCTCGACCACCCGACCTGGAACATGGGGCCGGTGATCACGATCAACTCGGCCACCCTGGTCAACAAGGGCCTTGAGGTGATCGAGGCGCATCTGCTCTTCGACATCGGGTTCGACCGCATCGATGTCGTGGTCCACCCGCAGTCGGTGATCCATTCGATGGTCGAGTTCGTGGACGGCTCGACGATCGCGCAGGCGAGTCCGCCCGACATGCGGCTGCCGATCTCGCTGGCCCTGGGATACCCGGAGCGTGTGCCCGGCGCGGCGTTCCCCGTCGACTGGACCCGGGCGCACACCTGGACCTTCGAGCCGCTCGACGACGAGGCGTTCCCGGCCGTCTCGCTGGCCCGCCAGGTCGGCGCCCAGGGCGGTACGGCCCCCGCCGTCTACAACGCGGCCAACGAGGTGTGCGTGGAGGCGTTCCTGAAGGGTGCGCTGCCGTTCCCCGGGATCGTGGACACGGTCGCCCAGGTGGTGTCCGAGCACGTGACCGGCCAGGCGTCCACGGTGGAAGAGGTGCTGGCGGCGGACGAGTGGGCCCGCTCCCGCGCCGCCGAGCTGACGGCCTGAGGGGCCCGGGAGCGGTCTCGCGCCCGTCCCGGGCCCCCGCGCCTCCGTCAGGCGGTCAGGCCGCCGTACAGGTGACGCTCGAAGGAGCGGTCACGGTGCCCGAGGCGTTGCCCAGGAAGCCGAACGTCGTCGAGGCGTTCGGGGCCAGGGAGCCGTTGTAGCTCTCGTTCTTCACCGTCACCGAGGCACCCGCCTGGCTGCCGATGCCGTTCCAGACCTGGGTGATCGTCTGGCCGGACGGGAGTGTCCAGCCGACCGTCCAGCCTCCGATCGACGAGGTCCCGGCGTTGTGCACCGTCACCTCGCCCTGGAAGCCGCCCTGCCACTGGTTCGTGATCGCGTACGTCGCGGTGCAGCCGCCCGTTCCCGGAGACGTCGAGGGGCTCGGCGACGCGGAGGGACTGGGGCTCGTGGAGGGGCTGGCCGACGGGCTGGGGGAGGGGGTCGAGCCGCCCGGTCCCACCCCGGTCACCTCGCCGGAGCCGCCGTCGAACACGACGTCCGAGCAGCTGTAGAACGTCTCGTTGCTGTCTGACCGCTGCCACACGGTGTAGATGATGTGGCGACCGCTCTTGCCCGACGGCAGCGTGGCGTTCCAGTAGTAGTACGCGTCCTCATTGCCGGGGGAGCCGACGCTCGGCGGGTCGGTGACGTTGGAGAAGGGCGTGGACTCGAGGTCGTTCCAGGCGAGCGGCCTGGTCGGGCTCCACGAGTCCTTGGTGATGTACGAGCGGAACGAGCCGGGGTGGGCCGCCCACTTGTTGTACGTGAACCGCAGGGTCGCGCCGGAGGTCAGGTGTGTCACCGGCCAGTCGGCGCGTGCCAGGTCGAAGCCGCTGAAGTCGTACACGACCGCGGCGCCGCTGCACAGCTTGCCGTCCGGGATGAAGCCCGACGTGCGGCCCGCGCCGTCCGAGCGCAGGACGGCGAACCAGTTGTAGAGCGAGTTCGTCCCGCTCTGGGCGACCGCGGCCGCGCAGGCCGGGTTGTTGGGGACGATGCCGCCGCTCGAGGTCAGGCCGTCCTTCCAGCACAGGTAGGTGCGGCTGCCCGGGACCATCGGCGCCCCGTGCGCGGACGCGGGGGAGGCGACGAGCACGGCGGCGACGAGGGCGGACAAGGCGGCGACGACGGTGGCGACGGTCAATCGTGACCGTGTTCTTCGTGGTGCTCCCACGGATTACCCTTTCGCGTGGTCAAGGCTGCCGCACGCGTGGCGCGGCACGGCATCGCCGTACGATGCGACGCCCGCCGGCCGGAGGACAGCCGCTGACATACCGGACTATTTGCGCGTAAGCGCTCACGCGCTCCGGACACTAACCCGGGCCCGCGCGCCCGCCCAGGAAGGCGGCGGCCGCCGTACCGGCCGCTCCGCGTCCCCGCAGCTCAGGCGGTCGTGCGCGGGCGCCGGGTGATGAAACCTTCATTGGCCGCGCGCGCTCCGCCGAACCGGACAATCCGGCCGCCGGGCTGGAGATCTTGGCGGACTCCCTAGACTGGGAGAGCCCGCACGCGGCCGTCGACCCAGAACCCAAGGTGCTGAAATGTCTGTTGATCTCGGGATTCCCACCGTAAGGACCCAGCCGATCGCCCAGCGGCGGGTGTCACGGCAGATCATGGTCGGCTCGGTCCCGGTCGGAGGGGACGCCCCGATCTCGGTGCAGTCGATGACCACCACGCTCACCGCCGACGTCAACGCCACCCTCCAGCAGATCGCGGAGCTCACCGCGTCGGGCTGCCAGATCGTCCGCGTCGCCGTGCCGTCCCAGGACGACGCCGACGCGCTCCCCATGATCGCCAGGAAGTCGCAGATCCCGGTGATCGCCGACATCCACTTCCAGCCCAAGTACGTCTTCGCCGCCATCGAGGCCGGCTGCGCCGCCGTACGCGTCAACCCGGGCAACATCAAGAAGTTCGACGACAAGGTCGGCGAGATCGCCAAGGCGGCGTCCGACCACGGCGTCCCGATCCGCATCGGCGTCAACGCGGGCTCCCTCGACCCCCGCCTTCTCAAGAAGTACGGCAAGGCCACTCCCGAGGCGCTGGTCGAGTCGGCCCTGTGGGAGTGCTCGCTGTTCGAGGAGCACGGCTTCCGCGACATCAAGATCTCGGTGAAGCACAACGACCCGGTCGTCATGATCCAGGCGTACCGGCTGCTCGCGCAGAAGTGCGACTACCCCCTCCACCTCGGCGTCACCGAGGCCGGTCCGGCGTTCCAGGGCACGATCAAGTCCGCGGTGGCGTTCGGCGCGCTGCTCGCCGAGGGCATCGGCGACACGATCCGCGTCTCGCTCTCGGCCCCGCCGGTCGAGGAGATCAAGGTCGGCTGCCAGATCCTGGAGTCGCTGAACCTGCGCGAGCGCGGCCTGGAGATCGTCTCCTGCCCCTCCTGCGGTCGGGCCCAGGTGGACGTCTACACCCTGGCCGAGCAGGTCCACGCCGGTCTCGACGGCCTGAAGGTCCCGCTGCGGGTGGCCGTGATGGGCTGCGTCGTCAACGGCCCCGGCGAGGCGAGGGAGGCCGACCTCGGTGTCGCCTCCGGTAACGGCAAGGGCCAGATCTTCGTGAAGGGGCAGGTCATCAAGACCGTGCCCGAGTCGCAGATCGTCGAGACCCTGATCGAGGAGGCCCTGCGCCTCGCCGAGGAGATGGGCGTGGACGTCGACCTCGACGACGACGCCCCGGGCCCCCAGGTCGTCGTCAGCTGATCATTACACTCCGCAATATCTCGATTACAGCGTGACAGGCATCCTCGGATGCGCTGCGTGACCAAACGGTGACCCACGCCAAGCTGTCCTCTGCCGTCTGAGCAGAGGGAGCGTGCGGGTGAGGCGAATCATCGGGATGGTCGCGGGTGCGACGGTGCTCGTCACCGGAGCGGCGGTCACCGGAGCCGGCGGGGCCGGGGCGACGAGCGCCCGGACCCGCACGGCGATGCCGGAAGCGATCACGTGGGGGTCGTGTGAGGAGGCCAGGCCGGCCACCGGCGCGCTCGGCCAGGCGCTCGGCCGGATCGGCGACGCGGGCGCGCACGTCACCCGGCCGGTGGCCGGGCGGCGGCAGGCGCCCGTCGGCGAGGTCGAGTGCGGCACCCTGCGCGTCCCCCTCGACTACACCGTGCCGGAGGGGCAGCAGATCTCGCTCGCGCTCAACCGGATCAAGGGGACCGCTTCGCGCGACGGCAACCACCTCGGCGTGATGCTGGTCAACCCGGGCGGGCCCGGCGCGTCCGGGCGCTCGCTGGCCAGGTTCGTCGCGGGCTCGCTCCCGCCGGACGTGGCCGCGCGGTACGACGTGATCGGCTTCGACCCGCGCGGGGTGGGGGCCAGCGAGCCCGCGCTGAGCTGCGTGGACCCCGAGCGCTTCTTCGCCCCGCCGCGGCTGGACAACGTGCCGCGCGACGCCGCAGAGGAGCGGGCGCTGGTCGGCCGCGCCCGCGAGTACGCCGACGCGTGCGGCAACCGCTGGGCCTGGTTCCTGCCCTACCTCACGACCGAGAACTCCGCGCGCGACATGGACGCCATCCGGAGCGCCCTCGGCGAGGACAAGGTCAGCTATCTCGGCTACTCGTACGGCACCTATCTGGGGGCGGTCTACGCGACGCTCTTCCCGCAGCGGGTCAAGCGGTTGGTGCTCGACAGCGTCGTCGATCCCGCGGGCGTGTGGTACGACACGAACATCGCGCAGGACTACGCCTTCGACCGGCGCCACCGGGACTTCCTCGACTGGGTCGCCCGGCACGACGACGTGTACGGCCTGGGGCGCACCAGGTCCGGGCTCGGCTTCGCCTGGTACTCCATGCGCTCCCGGCTGCGGAGCCGTCCGGCGGGCGGCGTGGTCGGGCCGAGCGAGCTGGACGACCTGTACACCGTGGGCGGCTATTCGAGCTCCGTCTGGCCCCGCCTGGCCCAGGTGTTCTCCGACTACGTCAAGAAGGGCGACACCGCGGGGCTCGTCTCCGCCTACCGCGCGCTGGTCGACAACGACGCCGCCGAGGAGAACAGCTACGCCGTCTACCTGGGCGTCCAGTGCCGCGACGCCGCGTGGCCGCGCGACTGGACCCGTTGGCACGCGGACACGACGCGGGCCGCCAAGCAAGCGCCGTTCCTCACCTGGCCGAACGCCGTCTACAA
This sequence comes from Microtetraspora malaysiensis, assembly GCF_001528665.1. GTDB lineage: Bacteria > Actinomycetota > Actinomycetes > Streptosporangiales > Streptosporangiaceae > Microtetraspora_A > Microtetraspora_A malaysiensis. The sequence continues at coordinate 288,025 of NZ_BBYJ01000010.1, read as the reverse complement.
CGCGCCGTGCGCCTTCTGGTCGGAGCGCGGCGGGACTCCGCCCGCGGTGGGGACGGCGAAGCTGCCGCCGGTCCTGCTGTTCCAGGCCCGGCACGACGCGGCCACGCCGCAGGCGGGCGCGCTGCGCGTCCGCGGCCTGTTCCCGACCGCGCGGCTGGTCACCGTGCCGGGCGGCGACCACGGTGTGGCGCTGGCCGGGAACGGCTGCGTGGACCGCTATCTCGCCGCCTACCTGCGGGACGGGACCACGCCGCCGCGCCGGATCGGCCAGGGGGCCGACGCCGCGTGCGACGGCGCGACCGAGCCGCGTCCCATCACCCCGATGGCGGCGGGCGGGCCGAGCGGGCACGCGCTCCTCACCGAGCTGTTGATGGGGCGCGTCCGCTAACTTCCAAAATCGAGGCAGTCGCGTAGGCTTGGCCCCGTGATGCTGCGTACTTCGGCGTCGCGCGTCCTCGACGACAACGATCGCGAAGAGGTGCTGGCGCTCCTCGACTCCGATCCCGTCGCCAACGTCTTCGTCGCCTCCCGGATCAGGTCCGTCGGGTTGAGCCCGTCCCGGCTCGGGGGGCAGATGTGGGGGTACGGCCCGCGCGGCGGGCTGGTCTCGCTCTGCTACGCCGGGGCCAACCTGGTCCCGGTGAACGCCGGTCGCGATGCCGTGCACGCGTTCGCCGACCGCGCCCGCAAGCAGGGCCGCCGCTGCTCGTCGATCGTCGGCCCTTCGACCGCGGTCGAGCAGCTCTGGGAGCGGCTGGAGCCGCACTGGGGTCCGGCCCGCGCGATCCGCTGGGCCCAGCCGGTGATGGCCACCAGCTCCGCTCCCGCCGTCACGCCGGACCCGCTGGTACGGCGGGTCAAGCCCGAGGAGTTCGGCACTCTGCTGCCCGCCTGCGTGGCGATGTTCACCGAGGAGGTGGGCGTCTCCCCGGACAACGGGGACGGCGGCGCGCTCTACCGCGCGCGGGTCGCCGAGCTGATCCGCATCGGCCGGTCGCTGGCCCGCATCGACGACGGCCGGGTGGTCTTCAAGGCCGAGATCGGCGCGGTCACGCCGCAGGCGTGCCAGATCCAGGGCGTCTGGGTCGACCCGGAGCTGCGTGGGCACGGTCACGCCTCGGCCGGGATGGCCGCCGTCGTGGAGCAGGCACTGAAATACTTCGCGCCGCTGGTCAGCCTCTATGTGAACGACTACAACCTGCCCGCGCGGGCGGTCTATCGCCGGGTCGGCTTCCGCGAGGTCGACACGTTCATGTCCGTGCTGTTCTGACCAGCCGCTCCATCAGGTGGTCGAGCTCGGCCGCCGGGTCGAGGGTCAGGCCCGCGTGGACCGGGCCGGTCTGCACGATCGTGCTGCGCGGGGCGGTCAACCATCGGAACCTGCTGCCCGGGGCCTCGCCGTCGAGCGGTCCGGCGTCGTCGGTGCAGGCCAGCTCGTAGGCGTCCAGCGCGTGCCGTACGCCGGTGAGGTCGACGGAGAGGCTGAGCGCGCGCAGCCGGGCCTCGTCCAGCTCGACGCGGGCGCACAGGTAGCCGCGGGGCTGGCAGTAGAGGATCACTCCCACGTTGATCAGCTCGCCCCGCTCGACGCTGGGAATCACCCGGATCACGGCGTACTCGTAGACGTCGCGGCTCATCGGCCCTCCTCCCGCGCCGCCCGCCAGAAGCGGCCGATCGAGCCCTGCCGTCCGCGGTCCGGCGGAGGCGCGACGGCCGGGCTCGGCAGCCAGTCGCGCGGGCCGTGCACGCGGGCGAGGAGGTGCTCGACGTATCCGTCGCGTACGGCCTGCGCGCCGTCGAAGCCGGGCTCGTCCTCCAGCCACTCGTCGGGGATCAGCGCGGTCACCTTGTCGAGCAGGTCGCGGGTGACGCGCGGGGCCAGATCGGCGTCGGCCGCGTCCATCTCGGTGGCGTACGGCCCGAGGACGTGGTCGCTCCCGTCGAAGGCGCGCCGGGGGTTGGCGGACCGCCAGTTGTGGTGGAACCAGAGGGCGGCGCCGTGGTCGATCAGCCACACGTCGCCGTGCCAGACGAGCAGGTTGGGGTTGCGCCAGCTCCGGTCGACGTTGTGGATCAGGGCGTCGAACCAGAGCAGGCGGGAGGCGAAGCCGGGGTCGGGCCGCCAGCCGAGCGGGTCGAAGCCGAGCGCGCCGGGGAGGAAGTCGATCGCCAGGTTGTGGCCGGCGCTCGCGGTCAGCAGGTCCTGGATCTCCTCGTCGGGCTCGCGCGCGCCGAGCTGCGGGTCGATGTCGATGATCTTCAGCTCGGGGGTGGCGAAGCCGAGGCTCCGGGCCAGCTCGGCGCAGACGATCTCGGCGACGAGGACCCGCCGCCCCTGCCCGGCTCCCCGGAACTTCACGACGTAGGTGCCGAGATCGTCGGCCTCCACGACGCCGGGAAGCGACCCGCCCTCCCTGAGCGGCGTCACGTATCGCGTGGCCGTGATCTGTTCCAGCACGCCGTAAAGGCTATCGGCTGCCGGCTCCGTTCCCGGCGCCCGCCGAATCCGGCGCTGAGGAGAGGGGGCCGTCCTGATTGGGGGCGTCTGGGGCGATCGTGGTAGGCATGGCGGGTGTCGCGGCTCTCCCCCTTACGGCCCGAGGATCCGCAGCGGCTTGGCGGCTACCTCCTGAACGGTCGCATCGGCGCGGGTGGGCAGGGCGTGGTCTTCCACGCCACCGGACCCGACGGTTCGCCGGTGGCGGTGAAACTGCTCCGCGCCCGCCTGACCGGCGAGGCCGGCGACCGGCGCAGGTTCGTCGGGGAGGTTCAGGCCGTGCGGCGGGTGGCCCCCTTCTGCACCGCGCGGGTCCTGAACGCCGACCTCGACGGCGACCGGCCCTACATCGTCAGCGAGTACATCGACGGCGTCTCGCTCCAGGAGCACGTCAGGATGTACGGCCCGAGGTCGGACGGCGCGCTGGACCGGGTCGCGGTGGGGACCGCGACGGCGCTCGCCGCCATCCACCGGGCGGGTGTGATCCACCGCGACTTCAAGCCGGCGAACGTCCTCATCGGCGCGGACGGGCCGCGCGTCATCGACTTCGGCATCTCGCGCCTGCTCGACGCCACCGCGACCACCGGCGGTCCGGTCGGCACGCCCGCCTATCTCGCGCCCGAGCAGCTCAGAGCCGAGCCCGTCGGACCCGCGAGCGACATGTTCGGCTGGGCGCTCACCGTGGCGTTCGCCGCGAGCGGGCGGCACGCCTTCGCCGCTGACACGTACGGCGCCATCCTCGCCCGGATCCTGTACGGCACGCCGGACCTCGGCCCTCTCGACGGCCCGCTCCGCGAGATCGTGGTCGCCTGCCTGGCGAGCGAGCCGCGCGACCGGCCGACCGCGGAGGAGGTGCTCGGCCGGCTGCTCGGAGGGGGAGAGGCGGCGGGTCAGGCGGGCTCTCCGGCTGTCCCGGAGGGCGTTCCGGCGCGGCGGCCGGGCGGGCTCCGGCGGCGGTGGCCCGTCCTGGTGACCGGGATCGCCGTGGCGGCCGTCATCGCGGGGGGCGCGGTCCTCCTGGTGCGAGGCGGCGGCGCGCAGGGGGACGACGGCGGCACGGCCGACGGCATGTGGATCGGGGTGGCCCGCTATCCCGCGGCCTCCCGGACGTTCCCGATCGAGATCTATCTGTCCGGGGCGTCCCGAATGCGGTGGGGTGCGGACCTGCACTGCGAGGGACGGCTCACCCGGCGCGAGGAGACGGGAGGCGACCTCGTCCTGCGGCTGGACGAGGTGACGGGGACGAGCTGCCATCCGGCGACCGTGGTGTTCCGGACGAAGGACGACCGGTCGGCCACGGTCGATGTGATCAAGAACGGGTCGGACGAGGTCGCCTACACCGGCCGCCTCGCCCGCGACTCCTGACCATCGACACCGTCGAGCACATGCGGGCGTCCCGGTCTCAGGATTCGTCGATCGCGAGCGCGGCGCGGGCGACGGCCTCCTCGACCTGCTCGGAGGGCAGTTCGGTGGTCTTGACGACGGCGGCCTGCACGCAGCCGAGCACCGCCCAGGCGCGCACCTGGGTGGCGGGGTCCGGATCGTCTCCCGCCAGCCGCCGGTACAGCTCGTCGCGGAAGGTCCTGATCGCCTCGCCGGTGGTGCCGGGAGCGGCATCGTCGGCGCCGCTGATGTCCTCCATGAGCAGCCGGACGACGGCGCGGTGCCGTACGGCGAAGGAGACGAAGGCGCGGATGTAGGCGGCTCGGTCATCGCCGAAGTCCGTGCCCAGCAGCCGCAGCACGTCCTCGGCGGCGGGTGTGATGAGCTCGGCGGCCAGGCGGTCCTTCGGGTGGAAGTGGTAGGCCACGGCGGTCTTGGTCAGGCCCACCGCCGCCGCGATGTCGGCCAGCGATGTGGCGGCGTACCCCCGCTCCGCGAACAGCTCGCGGGCGGCGGCCAGGATGCGGGATCGGGTGTCGTTCCCGGGGTCGAATGTGGTCATCGTCTCATTTTCTAGCGAGGCGCGGCATTCGAAGTGATTTGCGTCTTACGCTCGTCCTGTACGACCGTACAGGACGGCGTTTCAGGGACATGGCGGGGCGGTTCCCATGAGTTCGTTGCTAGGACGTCTCGGCGGCTGGTGCGCCCGGCACGGGCGGCTCGTACTCGCTCTCTGGGTGCTCGCGGCAGGCCTGCTGACCAGCCTCACCATGGTCTTCGGCAGCCCGGTCAGCAACGACGTCGCCATCCCCGGAACGGACGCGCAGCGCGCGCACGAGCTGATGCGAGAAGGGTTCGGCCCCGGCTACGACGCGGGCGGCACCGTCCAGCTCGTCCTGTACACCGAGGAGGGCACGCTCCTGTCGAAGGAGCGTGAGAAGGCGGTCGGCGACGCCCTCGCGCGGATACGGCAGGTCCCCCACGTCGTCGAGGCGGAAACGCCGTACCGCATGGGCGGCATGTCGTCCAACCAGCGCATCGGCATGATCAGTGTGAAGCTGGCGGGCCAGGACGGCGCCAAGCAGGGCGAGACCGCGCACGAGCTCGTCACGGCGGCGGCACCCGCGGCGGAGGCGGGCATCGAGGTGGTGGCCGCGACCTCCGGCTCGCCGGCCGACAAGGAGATCAAGACCGGTGTCAGCGAGATCATCGGCGTGGCCGTGGCGCTGCTGGTCCTGTTGTTCGCCTTCGGCACGCTGGTCGCCGCGCTGATCCCGATCTTCACCGCGTTGATCAGCATCGGCGTCGGGCTCGGCGTGATCGGCCTGCTCGGACACCTGGTCGACGTCCCCAAGTCCGCCTCGATCATGGCCACGATGATCGGGCTCGGCGTCGGCATCGACTACGCGCTGTTCCTGCTGTCGCGGCACCGCCGGCTGCTCGCCGACGGCGTTCCGGTGCGGGAGTCGGTCCGGCGCACGGTGGCGAGCTCCGGCGGCGCGGTCCTCTTCGCGGGCGGCACGGTCGTCATCGCGCTGAGCGCGCTGATGCTGGCCGGGTTCCCGCTGCTGCGCACGCTCGGCTGGATCACCGGCATCTCCGTCGTGTGCGCCGTGCTCACGTCGATCACCCTGGTGCCCGCGCTGCTCGGCCTGCTCGGGCACCGCGTCAACGCGCTGCGGCTGCCGCTGGTGGGGCGGGTGGCGAGCCGTCGCGGAGACGGGCCCGCCACCGGCTGGGCCGCGCTCGGCGCCTGGGTCGCCAAGCGCCCGTGGCGCGTGCTCACGGCCACCGTGGTCGCGCTCGCCGCGCTGGCCGTCCCGGCGGCGGCGCTGAAGCTGGGCGCGCTCGACCAGGGTTACTCGGACCAGGGCACCGCCGAGCGGCGGGCGTACGAGCTGGTGTCGGTCGGGTTCGGGCCCGGGGCGAACGGGCCGCTCATCGTCGTCGCCGAGCTGGACCGCGCGATCGCCGACACCGAGCCGGCCGACCCTCTCGTGCGGGAGCTGACCCAGAGGCTGCGGGACGCCTCCGGCGTCGCGCACGTGTCACCGCACAAGGTCAACGAGAACGGCAGGTCCGTGCTCGTCCAGGTGATCCCCGAGTACGCGCCGAGCGACCCGCGCGCCCTCGACGTCGTGTCCCAGGTGCGCGCGATCCGGATCCCGGGCGTACACGTCCATGTGGGCGGCGAGGTCGCCGGGCTCGCGGACGCGGGGGACCGCATCATGGGCCGGACCCCGCTGGTGGTCGCGGTCGTCGTGCTGCTCAGCGCGCTGCTCCTGCTGCTCGCGTTCCGCGCCCCGCTGGTGGCGATCAAGGCGGCCGTGATGAACCTGGTGTCCCTCGGCACCGCGTTCGGGGCGCTGGCCGTCGTGTTCTCGATGGGCCTGGGCAGCCGGCTCGTCGGCATGGACCCGCCCTTCTCGCCGGACGGCACCTTCGTGAAGACGCTGTTCTTCTCGGTGCCGATCGACAACTACGTCCCGCTGATGCTGTTCGCGGTCCTCTTCGGGTTGTCGATGGACTACGAGGTGTTCCTGCTCACCGCGGTACGGCAGGCGTACACGCGGACCGGGGACAACCGGGCGGCCGTGGCCGAGGGTCTGGGCTCGACCGGTCGGGTGATCACCTCCGCGGCGCTGATCATGGTGGCGGTGTTCACCGCGTTCGTCGCCTACCCCGACCCGCTGGTGAAGGTGTTCGGCGTCGGGCTGGCGGTGGCGATCGCCGTGGACGCCACGATCATCCGCGGCTTCCTGGTGCCCGCGACGATGGTCCTGCTCGGGCGGCTCAACTGGTGGATCCCGCGCTGGCTGGACCGCGTGCTGCCGAACATCTCGATCGAGGGCCACGAGGACGAGCCGGCGGAGGTCGCGCCGGACCGGGACCTCACGACGGCCGGGCGGCACTGACCCCCGGCTCGCACGTCGCGCGATACGGCACGTCGGGGACGCGCCGGGACCAGTCCCCCTCCGAGGGGGACTGGTCCCGGCGCGCAGGCAGAGGGCGCGGACGGCGTCGTCCGGGTCGAGGTTCCGGGTCATGACGGTGCCGTCGGCGGCGACCGAGGACAACGTGCGGCCGTCCGGGCCGAACGCGACCGCGACCACGTCGTCGGTGTGGTCGGTGAACGGCATTCGAACTTATGCGACGGCTCCCGGGCGATGAGGCGGTCTAGGTAGTCATCGACCGGGGTGCGCGAGATGTCACAGAGTCCGGGGAGTCACATCCGGGAGCGTGCCGACGGCCGCCCGCCGAGGATGCGGGCGCGGACGCGGCGGCGGGCCCGCATGACGCCGACGGCGAGCGCGGCGACCGCGACGGAGGCGACGACCGCCTGCGCGCTCACGTCGTACGGAGGGGTTGTGGCGAGCTGCTGCGCCGACGCCTTGGTCGCGGAGATCGTCTTCCCCTGCTCCACCCGTTCCTTGATCTTCTCGGGGTAGCCGTAGCCGACGACGGAGTTCTGGCCGCGGACCTTGATGCTCACCCGGCCGCCGTCGATGTTGCCCTCGATCGTCTGGATCTTGCTTCCCATGACCTTGGTCACGATGCCCACGTGGTCGATGCCGCTGATCGTGCCGGTGCCGTCCCAGTCGTAGAACACGAGGGCGCCGGGAGTGGGCCGGTTGCCCCAGGCGCCCTGCTCCTTGAACCACTCGGCGTGGCGGACGGTCCAGGCGAACTGGCCGAACCAGTCGTCGTAGCCGAGTTGGCGCGCGCCCCAGGACAGGAACATGTCGCACCAGGGCTGGCCGGAGTAGTCGGCGTCCTGCTCCACGTTGTTGTACCACTGGCCGAACTTGGTGTGGCCATTGCCTTGCGCGCTGTAACCGACCTGGGAGCGCAGCAGTTCCAGCAGCTTCGTCATCTCGGGGCTCATGCGGATAGGGGCCTCTGTTCGGTCGTTTGATGTCCTACGTGACGTCGGAGGCTAGCCATCTCAAAAGGGATATTCAACGCCAGATATGGACAAACCCAAGGTTCTTTACCTAAACATGGTGAAATCACCCCAAATGCTGAGATGGATGGAACACGTTCTACAATCACCGGCATGACGATGGATCTCGCCCCCGAGCACGACGAGGAGGCGCGGCTCTCGGCTCAGGCCGTGCTCGCCCAGCAGGTCAGAGAGCTGATGGACGCGGTGGTGCTCACCGACGTGTCCGAGGACGAGATGACCGCCGTCACCGCCGAACTCGTGGCGCTCACCGAACGGCTCAACGCGGCCCGCCGCGACCGCCCGCCGGTCCCGGAGCTCACGCGGAACGGCTTCCGGCACCTCGGCAACGCCGTCACCGGCGCGTGCAACCCGCACGCGCTGCCGCTTGTGATCGAGCGCGACCCCGAGGGCGGCTCCCGCGCCGAGCTGGAGTTCCGGCCCACGCACGAGGGGCCGCCCGACAGCGTGCACGGCGGCGTCAGCGCCATGATCCTCGACCACCTGCTCGGCGACGCCGTCGCGGCGGCGGGCCGGGCGGGCATGACCGGCACGCTGTCGATCCGCTACCGCCGGCGCGTGCCGTACGGGCAGCCGGTCGTCGGCCGGGCCGCCGCGACCCGCGCGGAGGGGCGCAAGACGTGGGTGGACGGCACGATCAGCCTGCCCGACGGCACCGTGCTGGTGGAGGCGACCGGTCTGTTCATCACGCCGACTCCCTGGGTGAACGCGATCCCCGAGTGAGCCGGCGAGGGCGTCAGTAGCCGGCGCCGGTCAGGAGGCCGCCGTCGATCGTGAACTCGCTGCCGGTGCAGTATCCGGCCCGGTCGGAGGCGAGGAACGCCACGACGTGCGAGACCTCCACCGGCTCGGCGAAGCGCTTGATCACCATCGCCTTCACGAACTGCTCGCCGTCCACCTCGGCCATGAGCTCGGGGTTGCTGGTCATGGACGTGTTGATCGCGCCGGGATGCACCGAGTTGACCCGGATCTTGAAGGGGGCCAGCTCGCGCGCCGCCGCCTTGGTGAGGCCCCGTACGCCGAACTTCGACGCGGAGTAGGCCGACAGTCCGGCGGCTCCGATGAAGCCCTCGATCGAGGAGATGTTCACGATCGAGCCGGACCCGGCCGCCTTCATCGGCTCGATCACCGACTTGACGCCGAGGAACGTGCCCTTGAGGTTCACGTCGAGGACCCGCTGGTACTCCTCGACCGTCATGTCGGCGATCCGGCGGAACATCAGGATGCCGGCGTTGTTGACCAGAACGTCGAGCCGGCCGTACGTCTCGACCGCCGCCTGCACCGCGCGGTCCCAGTCGGCGGGCTGGGTGACGTCGTGGTGGAGGTAGAGCGCGCCGGTCTCGTCGGCCAGTGCCTTGCCCTCCTCGTCGGTCACGTCGCCGAAGACCACGCGGGCGCCCTCCTGGAGGAAGAGCCGGACATGTGACGCGCCCATCCCGCGCGCCCCACCGGTGATCAGCGCGACCTTGCCGTCGAGCATGCCCATGGCTTCCTCCCGCGTAGCGCCCGCTCTGTGGTCTCAACCTAGCGAACGCTTGGTTGACGGACAAGATCCGCGTGCGCGCCGTCCCCCGGCGTGTCGGCGCCCGGTGTGTCAGCGCCCGGCGTCTCCTCCGGCTCCGTGCACGGCGGCCCGTGCAGCGTGACCGACCTCGTCGCGCCGCTCCCGCCGGGCGACAGGGTGACGCTCACGCTCCTGACATCCTCGACGTCGCACCCCGCCTGCTTGAAGGACACCGAGAACGACGGCGTGTAGACCTTGTCCCCTTCCAGGATCTCCCGCCGGGTCTGCTCGGAGGTCGTCGTCCCCTCCGCGCCGCGCAGCCGCTGGGTGAACGTCGCGACGACGGTCACCGGCCCGGTGGAGCCGGAGGTGACCCCCAGGCGCAGCGCCGTGCCGTCCCAGGAGCTGATCGAGACGGACGGCGGGGCGCACGCGGGGCCGGTGACGCGGGTCTCCTTCGTCTGCGCGCCGTCGGCGGCGGCGGGTTCGGTCCGGATCCGCACCCCCAGCACGGCGGTCGTACCGCACTCCACCTTGATCGGATCGGGTGTCAGCTCGACGGCGTACGACGTGTGTCCCGACAGGGTGCGCGTCTCGCGTGCCACGGTCGTGCCGTCCCGGGTGAACTCGGCGACCAGCTTGACCGGCCCGGTTCCTCCGGCTCCCTCGGTGCCGACCTCGACAGCCGCCGCGACACCGTCCCAGCGGGTGATCGCCACGCTCCGTACGGCGGGCGCCGGGCAGGCCGGGCCCTTCACCCGGACGGTCGCGGTGGCGGCGCCTCCGCGCGCTCTGGGCACGGTCGCCGCCTCGACGCGGCGGTAGACGGACATGCCGCAGGCGGGGTCGGCGAAGGCGTGCTGGACGGCGGGGGAGTAGGCGGTCGCGCCCTCCAGTGGCACGGTCTGCGCCGTCACCGGGCGCAGGTCGTCCGGCGTCGGCCCCTCGGAGAACCGGACGCTCAGCGCCACCGCCCCGCCGGTCGTCGTGCGCACCCGGACGACGGCCGTCCGTCCGTTCCACCCGGAGACGCCGAGATCGGTGACGGAGGGCGGCGCGGGGCGCGGCGTCGGACCCGTGTCCGGCGGGGTCGGCCTGCCGTCCGCGCCACCCGTCACGCTGCCGCCTGTCGTGTTGCCGGTCGGTGTGCCCGGTGGCTCTCGCGAAGGCTCCTCCGTCGACGGCGAAGGCGGCCGCGGGGACGCCTTCGGCGTGCGCGGCACGGCCGGAGCGGACGGGGCGGACGGGGCGGGCGTCGCCGAGGCGGGCGGCAGGCGGCTGTCGTCCGCCACCGTCGCCTGCCGGTTCGCCGCCACCACCGTGGCCACCATGACCGCGGACAGCGCCGTCGCGCCGATCGCGAACCTGGGGGCGAAGTGGGCGAACCGGTCCGACAGCACGGTACGCGCCAGCGAGGTGCCCGCCTCGGACGGCGCGGCCGGCTGCGCCAGCGGGAACAGCAGAGCGAGCAGGGTCGCCAGTTCGGCGAGGTGCCGCCGTCCGCGCTGCTCCCACTCGGGCCCGTACGCGGCCGCGGCGGCGGCCTCCAGGTCGGCGATGAACGCGCGGGCGGTGGGCGGGCGGTCCGCCGGGTTCTTGGCCAGGCCCCGCCCGACCAGCCCGCGCACCGAGGCGGGCACCTCCGAGACGGGCACGGGCGCGTTCTGGTGCAGGCGCCGCAGCCCCGCCGCGTGCTCCGCGCGGTACGGCCTGTGCCCGGTCAGGCATTCGAAGAACACGCAGGTCGCGGCGTACACGTCGGCCGCCGGACCGGCCGGGGCGCCCTCCCACTGCTCCGGCGCCATGTACGAGGGCGTCCCGGCGGGCAGTCCGGGGACGCCGCTCGGGGCCGCGATGCCGAAGTCGGACAGCTTGCTCGTGCCGTCCGCCTGGACCAGCACGTTCTCCGGCTTGTAGTCCCGGTGGACGACCCCGGACGAATGCGCGGCGGACAGGCCGGCCAGCGATCCCTTCAACACGACGAGCGCCGCCTCGGGACTGGTCGTGCCGTGCTCGGCGAGGATCCGGCGCAGCGAGACGCCGTCGACCAGTTCCATGACGATCGCCGCCCCGGCCGCCGTCTCGACGTACTCGTAGAGCCGGACGATGTTGGGGTCGTTGATCTCGACCATGACCCGGGCCTCGCTGCGGAACCCGGCCAGGAAGCGCGGGTCCTCCCGGAGCTCGGGGCGGAGGTATTTGACCGCGACCAGGGCGCCGGTCGTCTTGTAGGTCGCCAGCACCACCCGCCCGGCGCCGCCGGCGCCGAGCTCGCGCACCTCCCGGTATCCCGGAACCGTCCAGGCATTCATCCTTCCGAACTTCTCATCGGAAGGGGGGTTTGTCACCGATTGAGTAATGTCACCTCGGGGTTGTAGTGGCGGACGCCACCCGGAAGCGGATCCGCTGGCCGGGGCGGGCCTGGGCGGCGCGATCCACGTCGTCGCTGCGGACCACCGCGATCACCGGATAGCCGCCCGTCAGCGGATGGTCGGCCAGGAAGAGCGTGGGCTGCCCCGACAGAGGCACCTGGATCGCCCCCGGCACCATGCCCTCGCTCGGCAGCTCTCCCTCGCGTGCCCGTTCGAGGATCGGCCCGCGCAGCCGGATGCCCACCCGGTTGCTGTCGGTCGTCACCTGGTACGGCTCGGCGCACAGCACGCGCAGCGCGTCGGGGGTGAACCAGTCGTCGCGCGGGCCGGGCAGGATCTCCAGGACGAGGTCACCGTCGGCGGGTTCGGGAACCGGGGCGAGGTCGACGGCGGGGAACACGTCGGGCAGTGGCCCGACCGGCAGCAGCTCTCCCGGCGCGGGCAGGTCGGGCCCCAGGCCGGCGAGGACGTCCGTGGCCCTGGAGCCCAGCACCGGCGGCACGTCCAGGCCGCCCCGCACGGAGAGGTACGTCCGCACGCCGCGAACCGGGGGCCCGAGCTGGAGTGTGGCCCCGCACGGCAGGCGTTCGACCGAGTGGTGCCCGATCGGCCACCGGGCGCCCAGCGGGCCGGTCACGGTCGCCGGGCAGGCGGCGCCCGCGAGCGCGATCAGCAGGTTCCCGTGCGCCCGCACGCACAGGCCGCCGAACGTCACCTCCAGCGCGGCCGCGCCCTCGGGGTTGCCGACGAGCCGATTGGCCAGCCGCAGCGCGCCCCGGTCGGCGGCACCCGAGCGCCCCACGCCGAGATCGCCGCGTCCCGGCCGCCCGAGATCCTGCACCGTGGTCATCGGCCCGGTCGCCACCACCTCAAGCAGCCGGTTCATGCCGGTTCCTCGCCGCCTCCGTGAACCTGACCCTGGTGCCCGGACGCAGCAGGGCGGGCGGGTCGGCGTCCAGATCCCACACCACCGCCTCCGTACGGCCGATGAGCTGCCAGCCGCCCGGGGACTCGCGCGGGTAGACGGCGCTGAACCCGGCCGCCAGCGCCACCGATCCGGCGGGCACGCGGACCCGCGACTCGGCCCGCCGGGGGACGGCCAGCCGCGGGTCGCCGCCGGTCAGGTACCCGAAACCGGGAGCGAAGCCGCAGAACGCGACCGTCCAGGGGGTGGCCGTGTGCGCCGCCACGATCTCGCGCTCCGCCAGCCCGGTCAGCGCGGCCACGTCTTTCAGGTCCGCGCCGTCGTAGACGACCGGGATCCGCACCTCGCCCGTTTCGCCGCGCGCGCCGGGCACGGGCCGTACGGAACGGAGCGCGGACTCGATCGCGTGCGGCGTCGCCGGGGGCTCGAACCGGACTAGGAGCGTGCGCGCCGCCGGGACGATGTCGACGACGCCCTCCGGTGGGCTCGCGGCGAGGGCGTCGTAGAACGGGAGGACCTCGCCGAGGTCGTCCAGCTCGACGAGGAGGGCGCGGTCGCCGCAGCGGCGCAGGCGCATCGGGCCTCCCCTCAGACCTGGCTGAACGGCATGAGGGCGACGCCCGCCGCCTCCAGGGCGGCGCGGACGCCGCGCGCGATGGCCACCGCGTCGGGGCTGTCGCCGTGGACGCAGATCGAGTCGCCGCGCACGACCAGCGGGTCTCCGGCCACGTCGGTGATGGGTTCGCCGCGCGCCATCCGCACGCACCGCCCGGCCACGACGCCGGGGTCGTGGACGAGGGCGCCCGGCCGGTCACGCGGCACCAGCGTCCCCTCCGGCGTGTACGCCCGGTCGGCGAAGCACTCGGTGACCGCGGTCAGCCCGGCCTGCTCGGCGCGACGCAGCCAGGCGGAGCCGGGCAGGCCGAGCACCGGCAGCCCGGGATCGAAGGCGCGTACGGCGGCCACGACGGCGGCGGCCTGCTCCTCGTGCCGCACGATCGCGTTGTAGAGCGCGCCGTGTGGCTTCACGTACCCGACCCGGCCGCCGGCCGCGCGGGCGAACGCCTCGAGGGCGCCGATCTGGTACAGCACGTCGTCGGCGAGCTCGCCGGGCGGCACCTCGATGAAGCGTCGGCCGAATCCGGCCAGGTCGCGGTATCCGACCTGGGCGCCGATCGCCACGCCGCGCTCGACCGCGGTCTCGCACGTACGGCGCATGATCGACGGATCGCCGGCGTGGAAGCCGCAGGCCACGTTGGCGCTGGTGACGATCCCCAGCAGGGCGTCGTCGTCGCCGAGCGGCCACCGGCCGAAGCCCTCGCCGAGGTCGGAGTTGAGGTCGATGCGGACGATGGGGTCAGGCACGATCAGCTCCAGAGGGCGGCTTTTCGGATGGATCGCCCTCAGGGAGAACGTAAGGATTGTTGAACAATCCGGCAATCCTTCGCGGGTAGATTCTGTCGATCGTCTGCTGTCGGGGAGACCCGTCGCGTCCTAAGCTCGGTGTCCCAGGTCTTGCGCGTTTCCCGAGAGAAGGGCTGCGGTGATGACCGCGACGGCGGAGTGGGCGAGCCGGCTGAGCGCCGCCAGGCCGGCGCTCGAACGGGCCAGCACCGCCGAGCTGGTCGCCGGCGTCCTGCGCGAGAGCGTCATCGAGGGCTCGCTCCCCCCGGGCACGCGCCTGTCGGAAGAGGTCATCGGCCAGGCGCTCGGCGTCTCGCGCAACACGCTCCGCGAGGCGTTCCGGCTGCTCTCCCACGAGAACCTGCTCGTCCACGAGTTCCATCGCGGGATGTTCGTGCGCAGGCTGACCGCCGCCGACGTGGCCGACATCTATCGCATGCGGCGCCCGCTCGAAACCGCCGGCCTGCGCGCCGCCGGCTCCGCCCCGGCGGAGGCCGTACGCGAGGTGGCGCGCCGGGTCGAGGAGGGCCGGGCGGCGGCTGAGGCGGGCGACTGGGGCGGGGTCGGCACGGCCAACATGCGCTTCCACGGCGCGCTCGCCGCGCTGCTCGGCAGCCGCCGGGTGGACGAGGCGATGGCCCGCGTCCTGGCCGAGCTGCGGCTGGCCTTCCACGCGGTGGGTGAGCCCCGGCCGTTCCACGAGCCGTACCTGGACGGCAACGCGCGCATCGCCGCCCTGCTCGCCGAGGGGAAGTACGAGCGGGCGGCGGACGAGCTGCTCGCCTATCTCGACGCCGCCGAGGCCCAGCTTCTCGCGACGTATGACGAGCGCTCCGCCTGACCCGGATCAGACGGCGGTGGGGAGCAGCCGCTCGCCCGAGCGGCGGGCCAGGTCGAGCGCGCGCGGCAGGTCCGCGCGGACCAGGCGGCCGCCCCGCTTGACCACTTCGCCACCGACGATCACCATGTCGACGTCGCTCACGTCGGCGGCCGTCACGACGGCCCCGACCGGGTCGTGCGCCGGCGCGAGATTGGGCAGGTTCGTGTCCAGCATGACGAGGTCCGCCCGCTTGCCCGGACGCAGCGATCCGATCCGGTCGGCCATGCCGAGGGCGGTGGCGCCCTCGATGGTGGCCATGCGCAGGATGTCGGCCGCGGTCGGCCGCGTGCCGACGCCGTCCTCGAAGTGCCGGAGCCTGGCGGCGGCGAGCGCGGCGCGCATGACGCCGAACATGTCTCCCGGCACCGCGGCCACCGTGTCCACGCCGAGCCCGGTCGGGATGCCGAACCCGCGTAACCGGCCCGTCTCGGGGGAGCCGTGGCCCATCTGCGACTCCACAGCGGGCGCGATCGAGGCCGTCCCCCCGCTGTCGGCGACCATTTTCATCGACCGGTCGGTGAAGCCGTTGGCGTGCACGAACATGACGTCGGGGCCGAGCAGCCCGGCCGTGTGCAGCCGCTCCACCGGCTCCTCCCCGGTCGCGTGCAGGCTGATACGGAGCCCGAGTTCGCGGGCGAGCCGCCAGTCGGCCACGGCCGCCTCGACGGAGCCGTACACCGGTCCCCACGCCGCGAAGGCGGGGGTGACCAGGCCGGAATCCCCCGAGGGGAAGTGCCGGGCGAAGACCCGCCGTGCCTCCGCCTCGTCCCTGGACGCGTCGTCGGTGCCCGGATGCGCGTACGCGAAGACCACGCGGGCGCCGGAGTCGCGGAGGCCCTCGACGGCGGCGTCGGTGTGCGCGGGGGTGAGCTGGATGTGCGACCAGTCGTACACGGTGGTGATCCCCGCGTTGAGCGCCTCGATGGCGCCCCAGAGGTTCGCGGCGTAGACGTCCTCGGGCCGGAACGCGGGGGCGAGCCGGCCGAGAACGATCGCCAGGTAGTCGCCGAGGGTGGCGTCGGCGGAAACGGACCTCAGCACGCTCTGCCAGACGTGGCGGTGGGTGTCGACGAAGCCGGGAAGTACGATCCGGCCCGTGGCGTCGATCACCTCCGCGCCGTCGGCGGGCAGATCGGGGCCGACCGCGGCGATCGCTCCGCCAGTGATGAGGACGTCGGTTCCCCGGTGGACGCGTACGTCCGGCTCCGTGTCGATCACGATGCCGTTCCTGATGAGCAGGCTCATGGGCAAAGACTCCATTTCAGAAAGCTTTTGAAAAAGCTTGTTGGAAAGCTATCAAGAGGCGCGGATATCCTCAAGCGCATGAACGAGGGGCGGGTGACCGGCCGGGATCGCGTCGACGCGATGATCGAGGCCTGGAGGGCCGAGCTGCCGGAGGCGGCCACGACGCAGTTGGAGATCGTCAAGCGGGTCGGGCGGCTCAAGGCGCGGATCGAGACGGTCACCCAGGCCGTGCTCGCCGGATACGGCCTGACCTATGCGGAATTCGACGTTCTTGCGACGCTCCGGCGGGCCGGGCATCCGTACCGAGTCAAGCCCAGCACGCTCGCCGCGCGACTGATGCTCACAACCGGCGGGACCAGCAACATCCTGCAGCGGCTGCTGGCCGCGGGCCTGGTCGAGCGCGAACCCGACCCCTCCGACGGTCGCAGCTCATGGGTCCGGCTCACTCCACAGGGGGTGGAAAGGGCCGAGGAACTGTCCCTCGCCACCACGGAGGCGCACAAGGACCTGTTCGCGGACGTTCCCGAGGCGACCGCGCGCGCCCTCGCCGACGTGCTGCGCGACGTCCTGCTCGCCCTCGGGGACCGGCCCGACGACACGCCCCGCCGGAGAGCGCGGCCGACCTGATCAGCCGGGTCTTTCTAGGTGAGCGAGCCGTAGACGGCTTCAGCGAGACGGTAGGCCCGGCGGCTGCCGGCCACCGACCCGACCATGCGGTTCATCGTGTACGCCATGGCGAGACCGTGCTCGACGTCTCCGAGGCCCAGGGAGCCACCCAAGCCGGTGTGGCCGAACGCCGACTCCACTCCGCGAGCGGGAGTGAGGAAGGTCATCGCCGGACGCATGTAGCCGAGGCCGAAGGCGCTGTCCAGGTACAGGACCCGGTCGGGACCGCCGACACGCGGGCGCATCGCGTCGCCCAGCGTGGAGGGTGCGAGGATCTCGCCGGCGACCAGAGCACGGTAGAAGCCGGCCAGCGCCCGCGCGGTGGTGACCATGCCGAGGGCGGGCCAGCCCGCGCGCAGGATCACCGGGTGGTTTCCGCCGCCGGGCAGCTTATGGATGGGTGGGTTGCCGAGCGCCCGGTTCATCAGGCTGTCCTTGTCCCGTGTCGCGGCGGCCATCGCCGCCACCGGGCCGTCCCCGGCGGGGGGCTCCGCGACACCGGCTCCGCCCGCAGGGGCCGCACGCTCTCCGGTCCGGGCCGCATGCTCTCCCGCTCGGGCCGTACGCTCTCCGGCGGAGAGGCGGGCGGCGCGAGCCGCAACGTCGGGTGGGGCACCGAGCCAGAGGTCGAGCTGGTGAGGCCCGGCGATCTCCGCCGCGACCAGCTCCCCTGTGGACATGCCGGTTACCCTGCGGATGAGCTCGTCGATCAGGAAGCCGTACGTCACGGCGTGGTAGCCGTGCGCCGTTCCGGGCTCCCAGAGTGGTGCCTGTGCGGCGAGCCGGTCCGCGATCGCGGGCAGGTCCTCGAACTCCTCCAGGGGGACCGGCTCCTCGATCGCGGGCAGGCCGGCCTGATGGGTGAGGACGTGTTCGACGGTGACACGGGCCTTGCCGTCGCGGGCGAACTCCGGCCAGTACGCGCTCACGGGAGAGCGGACGTCGACCAAACCCCGCTCCACGAGCAGCAGCATGGCGGTGGCCGCGACGGCCTTGGTGCACGAATAGGCGAGCACAGGTGTGCCGGCCTCCCAGGGGCGACCCGTGTGCCGGTCGGCCACGCCGCCCCAGAGGTCGACGACGGGCTCGCCGTCGAGGAAGACCGCGAAGGCGGCGCCCACCTCCTCGCCGTCGGAGAAATGCCGGTCGAAGACCTCGCGTACCCGGGAGAATCGCGGGTCGCAGTGTCCGGACGTGGTCACGGGGTGATCGCCGACTGTCATGGCCGTCCCTGTTCAGAAGCGCTCGCTCGGCAACCGACCTTAACAAGGGCACCCCCTCCCTCCTAGAGGGCTGGACGACTGCCCGGGAGCAAACGGGTACTGCGTCGTCGGGCTTCAGAAGGGCGGGATGTCAGGGCGGGATGTCGTGCGCCGGATCAGGTGGCGGGTCCGAGCCCACGGACCCCGCACCTGCTGTCGGCGCCGGAGCGGGCACTTCGTCCACCTCGTGGTGGTCTGTTTCTGTCTGGGGCCAGCTGTTGGGAGCGAAAGGTTCGGGCATCGGTTCGATGATCGGTGGCGGTTGGACCGGATAGCTGTGGCCGGTCCGGCTGATCCAGGTCAGGTGCCCTGAGCTGGTTTGTACGACCTGCCAGCCGTTGTCCCGCAGGTCATGGTCATGCGCGCATGCGGCGGCGAGGTTGCTGTCGGTCGTGGGGCCGCCGTTCGCGTGCTGGCGGGTGTGATCCATCTCCGAGCGCGTGGCCGGAGCACGGCATCCAGGGTGCGAGCACACTCTGTCTCGGACCTCGATCCGCCGCCGCAGCCCAGCTTTCGGGAACCGCCGCCGCTCATCCCCGGCAGCGGTTCGGCGTCCGGTCACGGATCCTCGCGCGTGGTCAGCCGCCTCATCGACGGCTTCGTCGTATTGGCGCATGATGTCGGCGATTACACCGGCCCAGCCACCCTGGGCGTACATGTCCGCGCACAGTGCGCGCAGCAGTGACAACGGGAGCTGAAGCTCGACGATCCCGCGGCGGCGAAGCGACCCCGACCTGGCGCGCAGGTCCCTACTTGGCCGGTCGTCACTTGGCCGGTCGTCCTTTTCCTGACCGGCAGCCGATGTGCGGGCAGGCGTCACCCCCGTCCCGGCCGGGCCCGCCGGGTCTGTCCCGTCCCCATCGCCGGGTGGGGAGGAAAGGCCGGGAGGCAACCAAGGACCGGGAGGCAAACGAGGACCGGGTGCTGGGCCGGGTACAGGGCGGCGGGGCCATCCCGCGGGACGGGCCCACCCTCTGGGGCGTCGCCGGGTAATCCCAGCAAAGAGAAGCCGGCCCTCCTCGTCGCAGACGGCGAAGCGCCACTCGCCGCTGATCTGGTGTTTGGCAAGCCTGCGTGCCAATTGGGCGTGGACGGGTCCCCACCCGGCGAGTTCGCCGGGCAGGTCGTCCAAGTGCATCAATGTGGACACCTGGACCCGCAGCTCACCCGCCGCGAACCCAACCGGGCCCGCCCTGCCCCTCTCAATGTTGGTCCCGACGCCTGTCGTGCGGGTGGGGCCTGGACCTGGACCGCTGGAACCGCCTTCAGCACCCGTCCCCGAGGCCGGGCCGACAGGGCCACCATCGCCAGAGCTGGGAGCAGAGCCGGGGCCAGAGCCGGGGCCTGCGCCAGGGGTGGGGCCTGGATCAGGACCGGTGTCGCCGAGGTCGTCGTCGTTGTCAGTCGGGTCGGCAGTCCTGGCTTGGCTGGCGTCATCGTCGATGTCGCCGGCGGTGTCGTCGGGGTCGCCGCTGCCGGTGTGGAGGCCGGTGGCGTCCTCAGCATTTGCCTCGGCATCGCCGGTGTCGTCGAGGTCGACGGTGCTGAAGGGGTTGTCGGAGAGTTGGTCGTCGTGGTCGTCCTCATCACCCGCCGCCTTGCGGGCGGCCTCCTCGAACAGGACGGCGATGATGGCGTCGTCGTCCAGGCCGGACATGCTCCCGTCCAGCAGACCGAGGAACACATCCGCCCGCACGTGATCGATCGGGGCGTGCAGGCCGGACCTCTTGGTTCGTACGGCGATGGCGTCCACACGGGCGATCGCGGCGGCGGCCTGGTCGACCGGCAACTGCTGGCCCATGATGCTGGCCGAGCCATCCGCGTGCCGGACCCCGATCACCCGCCGTTGCTGGACGGCCCGTTCGTACTTGCGGCGGGCCCAGGCAGGATCGGCGGCGATCAGCAGCTTCCTGATCTTCTCCCGCAGCTCGGTCGTCGTCCACTTCCCCGCCTTGGGCAGCAGATGAGCCGCCACAGCGCGGGCCAGTTCGACGGGGACGTCTTCGAGCCAGTCGCAGAACACCACGGCCCGCGCCTTGTCGATCAATCCCGCCGACAACGCGTCCCTGACGGCGGGGAGACGGACTTTCAAGTCGTAGGCGATGCCGTATTCACGCTCGGCGGCACGGCGGGTGAGCCGCAAAGCCGCTCGGATTTCGTCGGGTGAGTTATTGTCCGGTTCGGACATTTTCTCCATGCCGCTGGCGGAAATTTCGTACAGTCCGACTTCGGCCATCACGACGGCTTTCCGGGCCTGCACGTGTGCTTCGAGGCGGGCGTAGGCTTGCAGGACGGTGACGGCGTCGTAGCCGTCCAGCCTGGCGATGTCGATCTCGGCCAGCACGGCGGCCAGTTCGACGCCCGGGGCCATCTCGCCCAGGGTGTCGGGTATCGGCTGCCGTTCGACAATCACGCCGCAACGCTAACAACCGCCACCGACAAAAACGCCGCCCCGTGAGCCTGTATAAAGAGGTCGGGAAGTATCTCCTGGGGTCACAGATCCGACCGAGGAAAACATTCCGAGTTCCGTCAATAAGCGGCATTCCGTAATAAGCGCGAAAAGGTAAATATGGGCTCTTGGGGGGAAATCTGGGAAGTTGTCCGGTAAGGCGACTTTTCCCTATTGTGCCGCTCGCGGTGCGCCGGAGCGGCCGCCCTGGCGGGTCACCGGGTCGTGTCGCCGCTCGGGCAGGGACGGGCGCCGAGGATGCGGGTGGACTCCGACTCCTGGGCCAGGCGGCGCAGTACGTCGAACGCCTTGCCGTACAGCACCTCGCAGATCACCAGCGTCTCGACGGCGACATCTCGGGGGCCGTCGAAGGGGATCTTGGTGATGTCGAGGTCGCGGACGAGGTCGAGCGCGGCCGACGCGTACGGCAGCAGGTCCTCCTGAGAGGTGGGCATCCCGAGGCGCTTCAGCGTGACGACGCTCTGCGCCAGCTCGTCCCGCGTGGGGGCGAGCGGGTGGACGCTCCAGCCGAGGCCCGCGATCATGCGGTCGACCAGCTCTCTGGCCTCGCGCCAGTCCTCGTCCTCGGGGGGCGGCTCGACCGGTGTGGAGAGCGCGTAGTGCGCGGTGCCGAGCATGTCGTGGAAGTCGATCCGCTCGTCGTCCACGGCGGCGATGACCTTGCGGATCGCCGCGACCGGCAGCCGGCCGACCTCCAGCAGCGCCCTGATCAGCCGTAGCCGGCGCAGGTGCTCCTGGCCGTACTCCGCTCGCGTGGCCGACGTCTGATCGCCCTGGGGGAGCAGTCCCTCGCGCAGGTAGTACTTGATCGTCGGGATCGGGACCCCGGATTCGGCGCTGAGCTGGGAGATTCGCATGGCTGGATAGTACTGCTTGCCAATATCACTCGATAGTTCTACTATCCAATTATTAGGTAGCAGGACTATCCAATGGGAGGCGTCATGCGCATGAGTGCGCGCATGGAGGGCGACTTCGTCGTCTTTCTGATCGGTATGCGGATCAACAGGTTCCGGTCCCTGCGCAAGTGGCTGCCGGTCGCAATGGCCATGCCGCCGATGGTCAAGGAACTGCGAGCGGACCCCGCGCACGGCCTGCTCGGCTTCGAGAGCTTCTTCAACGGGCGCACCACGCTGATGGTCCAGTACTGGCGCAGCACCGATCACCTCATCGCCTACGCGAAGAACCGCGAGGCGACCCACTGGCCCGCCTGGAAGCGCTTCTTCCGTGAGGCGTACAAGAGCGAGGCCGTGGGTGTCTGGCACGAGACGTACACGGTGAGCGGATACGAGACGGTCTACGTCAACATGCCGCCGTTCGGCCTCGGCGGGGCGGGTGAGCTGGTCCCGACCAACAAGATCGGCGACAGGGCGGCCGAACGGCTCGCCGGTCTCCGCTGACGCCGATCGGCCTCCCGAGGTGATCGTGAACCCGGAGTCAAGGATCTGTCGCGCCGCGATGTCATTGAGTTACTCTCCGTACAGGTTCGGCACACCACCGGTCAACCGGAGCACGGAGAAGCAGCCATGGGCAGGCACAGGCGCGACAGGAGCCGACGCGGCGGGACGGGCATCGAGACCGTGGCCGATCTCATCGAGACCCTGGAGCGGTTCGACCCCGAGCTGGAGGTCCGGTTCGCGGTCCAGCCCCGGCTGCCGATGAGCTACGTCATCGGGCCGGTCACCGAGTACGACGACATCCTGTGGATCGGCGAGGCGGGGCTCGACGGCTACGTCCCGGACGACGCCGCCTTCCGGCTCGGCTGGCAGGAATGAGGTACGACGGCCGGGCTCGCGCTGCCCGCGACGGCCGGGTGCCCGCCGCCCGCGACGGCAGGGGTCGCGCCGCCCACGATGGCCGGGTGCCCGCCGCCCGCGACGGCCGGGGTCGCGCCGCACACGATGGCCGGGTTCCCACCGCCCACGATGGCCGGGGTCGCGCCGCGTGCGGCGGTCGGCGCGCCGCTCAGGTCGCGTCCGGCCGCCAGACGTAGCGGACGTCCGGCTCGCGCTCCTCGTTGTCGCGGCCGTCGGTGTGCTCGACCGCGACGAACCCGTTCCGCTCGTAGAAGCGGCGGGCCGGGCCGTTGACCTGGAACGTCCACAGCTCCAGCCCGTCCGGGCGGCGTTCCTTCGCCAGCGCCACGAACCGGTCGCCGATGCCGCGCCCGCGCCGGTCGGGATCGAGGTAGAGCTGGCTGAGGAGGCCGTCGCCGAGCACCATCATCCCGACCACCGTGCCGTCCAGCGTGGCGACCCAGGTCTCGCGCGCGGGCACGACAACCTCGCGGAAGTAGGCCCGGATCTCGTCGTCGGTGTGCGCCCGGCGCACCCCCGGCAGGGCGGCGTCGTACGAGCGCAGCCACACGTCGGCCACGGCGGGGGCGTCGGCGCCGGTCGCCCGGCGCAGGGTGACATCGTCCATGGTCATGACGGCCACTTTCTCAGCCGGCCCCGTCTCGGCGCACCCGGATTTCCCGCCGGGAACGCGGGCCGTCAGCCGATCTCGGCCAGAACCCGGGCGAGGCGCTCCCGGCTGCCCTTGCCGATCTCCTCGCCGGTCCACCCCTGCTCGATCGAGACGGTCGCGCCGCCGTGGAGGGTGAGGTCGGCGCGCAGCGGGGTCTGCGTGGTCACCTTCGCGGCGGCGATCTCCTCGTAGGACAGGAAGCGGTACCACTCGGCGAGCTTGGCCGCGGGCGCCGACTCGACGAGCCGGAGCATCCGCTGTCTGCCCTCGCCGGCGGAGCCCGGGCCGGCCACCAGGACAAGGCCCGTGTTCAGCACGATCAGGTCGTACTCCGTGCCGTCCACCCGGACGTTGGCGAGGCCGGCGAGGACGGCGGAGCCGAACGTGCTCGGCGCCCGCTCGGCCTGAGTGGCCCGGCCGGCGTCGACGCCGAGCCGTTCCAGCTCGGTCCGGGCCTTGCCGGCACCGCCCGGGGAGACGGCCAGCCTGGCGACCTCCTCCAGGGCGGGGACGACTCCCTCCGCCCCGGCGAACTCGGCGGGGCCGCTCCACAAGTGCCGCCACCCGGCGACGCCGGACCGTACGGCGGCGAGTCGCAGCACGGTGTTCAGCGGGCCGCCGAACAGCTCGCCGACCTCGCGGCGGGTGGCGGTGGGAAAGAACGGCTGGGCGATCTCGGCGAGCCGGCCGGCGGCGATCAGGTCGAACACGTCGGCCAGCCCGACCTCCGGGCGCCCGGAGGTCCGCGCGACCATACGGAAGATCGCGTCGGCGTCCCGCTGAAGCGCCGCGCCCAGCGCCGCCGCGGTGAACATCGGCCAGGGGAGCACCGTGCGCTCACCGGTCTCGACCACCTCTTCCTGCAACGCCCGCCCCGCCCCGGCCAGATCGCCGACGAGTACGGCCGCGGGCCGTTCATCGGGCAGGACCGGCGTGCGGGGGAGCGCGCGGATGGCGGCGATCCGCTCATTCAGCGGCGGATGCGTGTCCCACCGGGACCCCTTCTCCTCCGGAGTGCTCGCGCGCAACGCGTCCAGCTCGCCTCCGCGGCCCGCGACCAGCGCGCCGAATCCGGCGAACAGGTCGTCAGGGGCGAAGCCGGACTCCCAGCCGAGCTGGACGTACTCGTTCAGGAAGAAGTGCCACGCGGCGTCCAGGACGCGGATCTCGTGCAGCGCGGTCGCCGCGGCCTCGATCCCGGCGACCCGTGCCGACGCCCGGTCGGCCTCGAACTCCTGCCTCCGTGAGACCGCGTTGTCCGCCAGCAGGTAGAGCCGGGCGTACCCCTTGAAGATCCATCCGGACGGGTTGTAGGGCCCGATCTGCCGCAGCGTGTGCGCGATCACCAGCCGGCCACGGTAGGCGGGCGCGGACAGTCGCGTGTGCTTGCCGGAGTAGTGGCCCAGCTCGTGCGCGAGTACGGCGCGCACCTGGGCGACCGTCATCGTGTGCAGCAGCGGCAGCCCGAGGCAGAGGCGGCGCCGCCCGCCGACCAGACCGAGAAAACGCGACTCCTCCTGCACGGCGGCGTTCACCTCGGGGATCAGCCAGATCTCGTCCGGCGCCCGGATGCCCGCCTCGGCCGCCAGTTCCCGTACGGTCGCCCAGAGGAGCGGGGCCTCTCGGGCGGTGAGCGGCAGCCCGGTGGGCGGCTCGGGGCGCGACCGCATCGCCCGCCATGTGCCCCGCCCGACGGCCAGCGTGCTCGCGGCGAAGCAGGACCAGACGAGCTTCACCGCGAGGGCGCCGGCGATCACCGTGGACAGCCAGAAGGTGAGTGCGACGGCGGCCGCGACCTGGGCGGCCGCGACCAGGAAGAAGCCGGCGAGCATGGCGAGGGAGAACCCGGCGCGCATCGTGCTGACCACGGTTGTTCACTCTCGACGGGTGATGTGGATCACCTATCTACCATGCACACCACGTCTTTTCCGTCCTTATCCGGAAGAAGGTGCAATCCGGACGTATGCCCGCCGACGGTGAGCCGATCTCAGGCCCGGGCCCACCAGGAGGCGGCGAGCAGTTCGGCGACCAGCGTCTCGGTGAGCAGGGCGGCCTCCGGGTCGTCGTCGTGGCGGTACCGGATGGACGCGGCCTGGCCGTCCAGCTCGCCGCCGACCGCGAGCACCGTGGAGCCCCGCTGCCGGATCCACTCCATGGCCTGCTCGTCATAACGGGAGCCGGGGAACATCAGCGCGCGGTAGTCGTAGGTCTTGGTGAGGTAGACGTCCACGTGCGCCCAGTCGCCGGTCTCGCACGCGTCCGCCTGGCGGCGCGGGCCCTCGCGGAACATCAGCGCGGA
Organism: Microtetraspora malaysiensis; assembly: GCF_001528665.1. Taxonomy (GTDB): domain Bacteria; phylum Actinomycetota; class Actinomycetes; order Streptosporangiales; family Streptosporangiaceae; genus Microtetraspora_A; species Microtetraspora_A malaysiensis. The sequence continues at coordinate 262,688 of NZ_BBYJ01000010.1, read as the reverse complement.
CTGCTCCGCCGACGAGAGCCGCTCCGCGGGGGCGATCGCGTACACGCCGTGCGGCCCGTCGAGTACGTCGGAGGCCGTCTTCAGCCAGTCGTCGCGCCGGTCGAGGAGGTCCGCGGTGGCCTCGGCCACGCGGCGGACGAGCGCGGGGACGTCGCCGCCGCCCGTGAGCCGGGACTTCAGCGCGAGCAGCAGGGCGAGGGTGTGCTGGAACGTCCGGCACGCGACGCCGCCGCGCTCCTCGCCGGCGGACATGGGCACGACCAGGTCGGCGCCCTCGGTCACCGCGGAGCCCGGCTTGTTGGTCATGGCGACGACGAACGAGGTGCCGGTGTAGCGGGTGAGCGCGTCGAGGGTCTCCCTGCTGCCGCCGGTCGCGGAGATGGCGACCACCAGCGTCCCCGGCCCCGGCACGGTGTGCGCGGCGGAGGCGTACTCGGCCACGGCGTCGATCCCGGAGGCGCGCAGCCGCGACGCGACGACGCCGGCGGCGTACCGGGAACTGCCCATCCCGAGGAAGACCACCCGGTCGATGCGCTCGGGCAGACCCTCGAACGGGTCACCGGCCTCCAGCGAGTCGGCCAGCGCGCCCAGCGCCTCCGGTTTGGTCAGCAGGTCGGCCTTGAACAGCGCCGCGTCCACAATGCACTCCTATCTTTCTTTTTGTCCTATTTTGTCGTGACTTACTTGGTAAAGGCGGCGTCGGTGTCGTACCAGGTGCGGAGCACGCCCATCGGTGCGTACCGCCAGCGCAACAGGTGCCGGGCGGCGTAAATCAGCTCGCGGCACTCCTGTTCGACCTCGAAAGGCCGGACCAGCGACCGGTCGAGCAGGTCGGAGCGCCCCGCCTCCGCGAGCCCGGCGGCGTACGCGGCGGTGAGCGCGGCCCGTGCCTCGGCGACCCACTCCGCGACACGCTCGGGGTCGGCGCCCCTGCGGAGGATCGCCACCTGGCCGACGTGGTCGACGCTCGTGGTGAGCTGGGCGAGGTCTCGGGCGGCCGGCTGGAAGGCGCCGCCGCCCGGCGCCTCGGCCGACACCGTCGGGTTCCCGTCGAAGTCCACCACCGCGTAGCCGTCGCGCCACCGCAGGATCTGGCCGACGTGCAGGTCGCCGTGGATGCGGATCAGCGGGGTCGGGCCGGCCGTCGCCAGGGGCGCCAGCTCGCGGCGCAGCTCCCCGGCCCGGGAGGTCAGCCACGCGCCGTCCTCGCCGTCGGTCAGCGCGAGCGCGTCGCGCAGCGCCTCCTCCGCGCGCTCCGCCCACGCGTCGCCGTTGCCGTCGGGCGTGAGCCGTACCGGCTCGGGGAACACGGGGGACGGGGTCGCCATGGCGAGGTGCAGCTCGGCGGCCAGCGTGCCCAGGTCGGCGGCGAAACCGGTGTGCCCGGCCTCGGCCTCGTCCACGCACCACTCCCAGCCGTCCCGGGCCTCCGGCAGGTACGCGGTCACCAGCGCGACCAGCGCGCCCTCCCAGTAGACGGCGGCGTACGGCGTGGCGGTGCGGGAGAAAGCGGACAGATGCGCCAGCAGGTCGGGCGCCGGCTGCGGCGCGCGGGACGGCCGCGGGAACCACTTGACGACCACGCTCTCGCCGGCGATCACCGAGTGGTTCGTCTGGTCCACCGTGATCGCCCGCTCGCCGGGAGGCGGCATGGGCAGCGGGCGGAAGGCGCGGACGGAGAAGGGACGCGGAGGCGTGACGCCCTCCGCGAGCGCCCGGACGACGGCTCCGGTGACGCCTTCTCCCACGGCCAACGTGAGCGAACCGTCCGGTTCCTCGTGAAGGGTTGGCCAATGCCGCGCTTCGACCTGCATCTGTTGAATCTCGATTCAATAAGGCTTGTATCGCCAATGCTCACAATGCCTGGGAAAGTCTTGTCTAAGTTGACTTATCCTGCAACACTCTAAGCTCCCCACCGGAAGGAAGCTCTCGCATGTCATTTCGCGTGCCCGCCTTTGGGGCGATGGCACCATGAAGTCCACCGTACGAGCACGGGTGGTCGGTCGACTCGCCACCATGGGGCCAGGCTTCGGCTTCCTGATCGTCTTCCTGGCGGTCCCACTCGCCCTTGTGCTCAGCTACACGGTGTTCCGCCGCGGCAGGTTCGGCGGGGTCGTCTATGAGGCGACGGGGGAGAACTTCACCCGGCTGATCGACCCGCTCTACCTCGACGTGGTCATCGGATCGGTGAAGCTGGCCACGATCACCACGCTTCTCGCCCTGCTGCTCGCGTACCCGACCGCCTACATGATCGCCCGGCTTCCGGCCAAGTGGAAGGTCATCGCGCTGGTCGCCGTCGTGCTGCCGTTCTGGACGAACTTCCTGATCCGCACGTACGCCTGGATCGTGCTGCTGAACTCGGAAGGCCTGGTCAACTCGGGACTCGACGCACTGGGTCTCGGCAAGATCGAGCTCCTCTATTCGGATGGCGCCATCGTCGCCGGCCTGCTCTACGCGTACCTGCCGCTGATGATCCTGCCCCTGTACTCGGCCATCGAGCGGCTGGACCCGCAGCTCCGCGAGGCGTCGGCGAACCTCGGCGCCCGCCCCATCAGGACCTTCTGGTCGGTCACCCTGCCTCTCTCGCTGCCCGGCGTGCTGACCGGCTGCGTCTTCGTCTTCGTCCCGAGCCTGGGCAACTTCGTGATCCCCGAGCTGCTCGGCGGCGGTCGCCGGATCATGGTGGGGAACCTGATCCGCGACCAGTTCCTCAAGGCCCGCGACTGGCCGTTCGGCTCGGTGCTGGCCCTGTCCGTGATCGGCGTCCTGGTGCTCCTGCTCTTCGCCCAGGCCTGGGCCAGCCGGAGGGTGGGCCGCGATGCGTAAGAACCGGAAGCAGGGGAACGGCTGGCTGCGCCTCCCCTTCTGGCTGACGTACGTCTTCCTGTACGTACCGATCGCCGTCGTCGTACTCATGTCGTTCAACCGGAACAAGTCGCCGTACGCGTGGGGCGGGTTCTCGCTGCGCTGGTACGGCCAGCTCCTCGAGAACGAGAAGATCCGCGAAGGCCTGATCAACACCCTGATCGTGGCGTTCGGCTCGACGGTCCTCTCGACGGTGCTGGGCACGCTGCTCGCGGTCGGCCTGGCGCGGTACAACAAGTCGCGGATGCTCGACGCGCTCTCGACGATGCCCGCGCTCCTGCCCGACCTGGTCCTCGCGATCGGCCTCCTCATCTTCTACGCGGCGGTCAAGATGACGCTCGGACTGCACTCGGTGCTGATCGCGCACACCGTGTTCGGCATGGCCTTCGTGACGGCCGTCGTACGGGCCAGGCTCAACCACGCCGACACCTCGATGGAGGAGGCGTCCCGCGACCTCGGCGCGACCCCGGTGACGACGTTCATGCGGATCACGCTGCCGACCCTGGCGCCGGGCATCCTGGCGGGCGCCCTGCTGGCGTTCACGCTCTCCATCGACGAGTTCGTGATCGCGTTCTTCACCGCCGCGCCCACCCAACCGACCCTGCCGATCGTCATCTACTCCATGGTGCGGTTCGGCGTCACTCCCGAGATCAACGCGTTGGCCACCCTGCTGCTCGCGGTGAGCTTCACCGTCGTGATCGCGGCCCAGCGCATGACCAAGCTCACCGAGGCACTCTCATGACACTTATCTCCATTGATGGCGTGAGCCGGCGCTTCGGCGAGGTGACCGCGCTCGACTCGGTCAGCCTGGAGATCCAGCAGGGCGAGTTCTTCGCGCTGCTCGGCCCCTCCGGCTGTGGGAAGACCACGCTGCTCCGCATCCTCGCCGGGTTCGAGCAGCCGGACGACGGCGCGGTCCGCCTGGACGGCGAGGACCTGCTCCAGATCCCCGCGCACCGCCGCCCGATCAACCTCATGTTCCAGTCGTACGCGCTGTTCCCGCACATGACGGTGGAGCGGAACATCGCCTACGGCCTGGAGCGGGAGAAGCTGCCGAAGAAGGAGATCGGGGAGCGCGTCGCCGAGGTCCTGGAGACCGTCGGCCTCTCCGCGCACGCCCGCCGCAAGCCGCACCAGCTCTCCGGCGGCCAGCGCCAGCGCGTCGCCCTCGCCCGCGCGATCGTCAAGCGTCCGCGCCTGCTGCTGCTCGACGAACCGCTGTCCGCACTGGACAAGAAGGTGCGCGCCGAGATGCAGCTCGAACTCAAGCGGCTGCAGCACGAGGTCGGCATCACCTTCGTGGTCGTCACCCACGACCAGGAGGAGGCCATGTCACTCGCGGACCGCATCGCGGTCATGCAGGGCGGCAAGGTCGAGCAGGTGGACGCGCCCATCGCGCTGTACGACCAGCCGCGCACGCCGTTCGTGGCCGGCTTCATCGGCGCCAACAACATCTTCTCCGGCAAGGTCACCGAGGGCGGCCTCCACGTGGACGGCCTCGGCCTGCTGCCCGCGCCGAAGGGCGCGGACGGCGACGCCGCGCTCCTCGCCGTACGCCCGGAGAACATCCGGCTCACCCAGATCGCGCCCAAGGAAGAGGACGCCGCCGACGCCGCCGTTGAGGCGAAGGACGCCGCCGAGGTGACGGACGCGGCCGAGGTGAAGGACGACGCGGTCACGACCGGCGAGGGCGCCGAGCCCAAGACGGAGGAAGCCGCCGCCGAAGTTGCCGAAGCCGTCGAGGCGAAGGCCGATGCCGAGGCTGAGGTTGAGGCTGAGGTTGAGGCTGAGAGCGACGCCGAGCCCAAGGATGAGTCCGAGTCCAAGGATGAGTCCGAGTCCAAGGATGAGTCCGAGGCCAAGGATGAGTCGAAGGATGAGTCCGAGACCAAGGACGAGGCGAAGTCGGAGGAGACCGCCGAGTCTGCCGCCGAGGCGGAGGTGAAGGAGGGCGCGGTCAGGACCGACGAGGGCGCCGAGCCCAAGGCTCCCAAGCCCGCGGAGCCGGCCGCCGAGGCTCAGGTCGACGAGCCCAAGGGCGAAGCCGACGCCGAGGCCGACAGCGAGCCCGCCGTCGCGGACGAAGCCGAGCCTCAGGGCGACGCGGTGTCCGAGGGCGAATCTCAGGGCGACGCGGTGTCCGAGGTTGAATCTCAGGGCGACGCGGTGTCCGAAGCCGAGCCGAAGCCGGAGGCCGAGGACGCCGACTCCGCGGAGGGGGAGGCCCCCGCCGAGGCCGAGGCCGGTGACGGGGAGGACCTCCGGGCCGTCGTGAAGAGCGCCATGACCGGCGAGGTCACCGCCGAGGCGATGGCCGAGGTGGTCGCCAAGGCCGTCGCCGGAGTCGTGGCCAAGGTGGTCGCGGAGGTCGTGACCGAGGTCCTCGCCGACAACGACGCCAAGGCCAAGGCCGAGGAGCGGGACGAGACCGCGCCCGAGACCGTGGCCGAGACAGCGCCTGAGACCGGGGCCGCCGTCGAGACCGAGACCGCTCAGGAGCCCGCGCCGGAGACGGCCGACGCCCCCGAGACCGTGGTCGAGACTGTGGCCGAGGCCGTCCCCGCCCAGGAGCAGGGAGCCGTGGCCGAGTCCGGCAACGAGGACGAGGCGGACGCCGAGCCCGGGACCGAGGGCGCGCTGCGCGGCACGGTCGTGGACGTGAGCTTCTACGGCGGCACGTCGCACATCGTGCTGCGCGTGGAGGGGCACGAGGGGCACGTGCTGGCGGCGACCCAGGGGTCGGCGCGGGTCAAGCCCGGCACCGAGGTCGCGATCGGCTGGGACGCCGCCGACGCCGTGCTCATTCCGGCCTGAGTTCGTGTCCTGTCGCGAGGCGGGCGTAGTCGAGGATGAGCTCCACGGCTTCGTCCGGCCCGATCGAGTGATGCCGGGCGATGATGCGGTAGCCGTAGGCGTCCTCGAGGGCGACGAGCGTGCGGCTGATCGTCTCGGACGACTGGGCGAGCGTGAAGATGCCCTGGGCGGCCCCGGTTTCGAGGATCGTCTGGTACATCGACACCTGCCGGTCGAACAGGGTCGTCAGCAGCGTGCCGTACACCCGGTTGCGTCCGGCGGCGCCGCCCAGCTCGCAGAGCAGGCGCACGCCGGCGTCCTCGGGCCCCTCGGGCAGGCCGGACCTGATCGTGGTGATGAGCTTCTGAGCGGGGTCGGCGATGCCTCGGATCTTCTTGATCCGCTGCTCGTAGAAGCGTTCCATCCCGGCGTGGTGGGCCTCGATCAGCAGGTCCCTCAGGTCGGGATAGTGGTACAGCACGGCGCCGGAGGTGAGCCCGGCCTCCTCGGCTATCTGGTTGAGGTGGACACCCTCCGCGCCGTGTTGGATCATCGCCCGGCGGGCGGCATCGATGAGATCCATCCGCCGGTCCGCTCTGCTCTTGCGCTGGGCCATTCCATCCCATCCGATTTGAACGTACGACAACAACTGGCCCACCCATAATGTCCCAGCTATTGACGGCGCGCTAGATACCTATTTGAATCACGGTTCAACAAGCCAGGGAGTCCGGAGATGACAGACAAGCAGCTGACTATCCTTTTCATGCCCGAGAGCGCGTACGGGCCGACGAACAACTGCATCGGCATCGGAGACGTCCTGCGCAAGCGCGGTCACCGCGTGGTTTTCGCGGCGGAGGCGTCGTGGAAGGGCAAGCTGGAGGCCCTCGGCTTCGAGGAGGACCTGGTCGACCTCGCGCCGCCGGCCGAGGAGGAGCAGGACGCGGGCCAGTTCTGGAAGGACTTCATCCGCGACACCGCGCCGGAGTACCGGAAGAGCACCTTCGCGCAGCAGGAGACGGTCACCAAGCCGATCTGGGACGCACTGATCGACGGCGTGAAGTACTGCGAGCCGCAGCTCAAGGCCATCATCGAGCGCGTCCAGCCGGACGTGATCGTCGAGGACAACGTCATCTCCTTCCCCGCGCTGCTCACGGCCGGCAAGCCGTTCGTGCGCATCGTCTCCTGCAACCCGCTTGAGGTGAAGGGCGCCGACATCGCTCCGGCCTACTCCGGCCTGCCCGCCGACGACAGGAGCGAGTGGGACGCCTTCCGCGCCGAGTACGACCGGACCCACCGCGAGATCTACACCGCGTTCAACGAGTGGGTCGTCGAACAGGGCGCTCCGCCGCTGCCCGACCTGGAGTTCATCCAGGAGGGAGACGCGAACCTGTACGTGTTCCCGGAGATCGTGGACTATACCGACGAGCGTCCCCTCGGCCCGACGTGGACCCGGCTCGACTCGTCGGTGCGTGAGACGGATGACGAGTTCACCCTCCCCGAGATCCCGGGGGACGGCCCCTGGGTCTACTTCTCGCTCGGCTCGCTGGGCTCCGCCGACGTCGAGCTGATGCGTCGCGTGATCTCGGTGCTGGCCAAGACGCCGTACCGGTTCATCGTCTCCAAGGGCCCGCTGCACGAGGAGATCGAGCTGGCCCCGAACATGTGGGGCGCCGAGTTCGTGCCGCAGGCGGCGATCATCCCGCAGGTGGACCTCGTCATCACCCACGGTGGCAACAACACCACCACCGAGGCGCTGCACTTCGGCAAGCCGATGATCCTGCTGCCGCTGTTCTGGGACCAGTACGACAACGCCCAGCGGGTGCACGAGAAGGGCTACGGCGTCCGCCTCGACACCTACAAGTTCACCGACGAGCAGCTGGCCGGTGCCCTCGACCGCCTGCTGGGCGACACCGAGCTGCGTGAGCGGCTGGCCGCCCACGGCGCGGAGATCCGGCGCCGGGACGGCCTGCGCGTCGCCGCCGACGTGATTGAGAAGATCGCCGCCAAGTGAAAGCACTGAAGGACGCCGCTCCCCGGGTCTTCTGGACCGACAGGCCCGGGGCGCCGGCGTATCACCCGCTTGACGGACGGACCACCGCCGACCTGCTCATCGTCGGCGGTGGTTTCACCGGCCTCTGGGCCGCCGTGCTGGCGAAGGAGGAGAACCCGGCCTGTGACGTGGTCCTGGTCGAGGCGAAGTCGATCGCGTACGGCGGGACCGGGCGCAACGGCGGGTTCATCTCCGACTCGCTCACCCACGGGCTCAGCCAGGGGCTGAAGCTGTGGCCCGACGAGATGCGTACGCTGCTCGCCCTCGGCCGGGAGAACCTCGCGGCCATCGCCGCGTTCGTCGAGGCCCACGACATCGACGCCGACCTGCGCCTGTTGGGCAAGACGACGGTCGCGGTCGCCGCGCACCACGTCGCCGAGCTCAAGGAAGCCGAGCGGCTGCACCGCGAGCACGGTGAGGACGCGGTCTTCCTCAACCGTGACGAGATGCGCGCCGACGTGGACTCGCCGACGTACCTCGGCGGGCTGCGGCTGCGCGGCACCGGCGGCATCCTGGACCCGGCCAAGCTGGCCTGGGGCCTGGTCAGAGTGGCCGAGCGGCTCGGTGTCCGGGTTTACGAGAAGACGGCGGTCACGGGTCTGGAACGTTCCGGAGCCAAGATCCATGTCACCACCGGCTCCGGCGTGATCGACGCGGCGCAGGTGCTGCTGGCCACCAACGCGTATCCGCCGCCGCTGCGCAGGTTGAGCAACTTCGTGCTGCCGGTCTGGGACTACGTGCTGGCCACCGAGCCGCTGTCGGAGTCGCAGCGCGCGTCGCTGCGCTGGGCGGAGGGGCAGGGCCTCACCGACGCGGGCAACCAGTTCCACTACTACCGGCTGACGTCCGACGGCCGGATCCTGTGGGGCGGCTACGACGCCATCTACAACTTCGGCGGCTCGGGGAGCGAACAGCGCGACGCCACGCACGAAGTGCTCGCGCGGCACTTCTTCGAGACGTTCCCCCAGCTCGACGGAGTGCGGTTCACCCACAAGTGGGGCGGAGCGATCGACTCGACCAGCCGGTTCACCCCGTTCTTCGGCACCGCCATGGGCGGCAGGGTGGCGTACGCGCTGGGCTACACGGGGCTCGGTGTCGGCGCTTCCCGGTTCGGCGCGCTGGTCGGTCTCGACCTGCTGGCCCGCCGTTCGACGAGGCGGACCGGGCTGCGGATGGTGCGCCGCCTGCCGGTGCCGTTCCCGCCGGAGCCGCTGCGCTGGCCGGTGGTCGAGGTCACCCGGCGGGCGCTGGCCCGGGCGGACGAGAACGCGGGTCGTCGCGGGCCGTGGCTGCGCCTGCTCGACCGCTTCGGCGTCGGTTTCGACAGTTGATATCCACGGTGAACGTATAACTTAGGCAATTTGCGACATTTGCCGCATTTGTGGCGAATGTCCGCAGGTCCATCGTGACCGATGAAAGAGGATGGCATGGCTACCCTGATCAATCCCGCGAACGGCCGGCCCGTCGAGGACGTGCCGGACACGTCGCCCGAGGGCGTGGCGGCGGCCGTACGAGCCGCGCGTGCTGCCTTCGAGGAGTGGCGGGAGACCACCCCGGCCGAGCGGGCGCGGGTGCTGCTGCGCTTCGCCGACCTGGTGGAGCAGGACGCCGAGGAGCTGACCCGGCTCGAGGTCGAGGAGACCGGAAAGCCGGCCCCAGTGTTCCGTGATGGCGAGCTGCCGTTCGGCGTGGACAACCTGCGGTTCTTCGCGGGAGCCGGACGCTCGCTCGACGGGACCGGCGCGGGTGTGCTCAGCGCCGGCTACACGTCCGTGCTGATCAGGCGGCCGGTCGGCGTCGTCGGCTCGATCGCGCCGTGGAACTTCCCCTTCATCATGGGGATCTGGAAGATCGGCCCGGCCCTCGCCGCGGGCAACGCGGTCGTCATCAAGCCCGCGCCGCAGACGCCGCGCAGCACGCTCCGGCTGGCCGAGCTGTTCGCCAAGGCGGGCGCCCCCGAGGGGCTGCTGCAGGTGGTGACCGGCGACGCCGAAGTCGGGCAGGCCCTCGTCACCGACCCCGGCGTGGACATGGTCAGCGTCACCGGCTCCACGGCGACCGGCCGGGCCGTCATGCAGGGCGCGGTGGACGGTCTCAAGCGGGTCCACCTGGAGCTCGGCGGCAAGGCGCCCGCGCTGGTGTTCGCCGACGCCTCCCTTGAGGACATGGCGTTCGGCGTCGCCATGGGCGCCACGTACAACACCGGGCAGGACTGCACCGCCGCCACCCGCGTCTACATCGAGCGCTCCCGGTACGCCGAAGGCGTCGAGGCGCTGCGCGACGCGCTCTCCCGGGTGCGGCCCGGCGACCCGTGGGAGGAGGGCTCGGACATCGGCCCGCTGATCTCGCAGGCCCACCGCGACCGGGTGCACGGCTTCATCACGCGCGCCTCCGGCCGCGTGGTCTGCGGCGGCGCGCCGCTGGACGGGCCGGGCTTCTACTACGCGCCCACCCTCATCGCGGACGCCGACCAGTCCAGCGAGATCGTTCAGGGCGAGATCTTCGGTCCCGTGCTGGTCGCGGTGCCGTTCGACTCCGAGGACGAGGCGGTCCGCCTCGCCAACGACACGCAGTACGGCCTGGCCTCGTCGGTCTGGTCGACGGACGTGTCCCGGGCGCTGCGCGTGTCGCACCGCCTCGACGTCGGCGTCACCTGGATCAACGACCACCTGCCGATCGCCTCCGAGGCGCCGCACGGCGGCGTCAAGGGCAGCGGCTTCGGCAAGGACATGAGCCAGGAGGCGGTCCAGGAGTACTCGGTCACCCGGCACCTCATGATCAAGCACGCCGCCCCCCAGGCCAGGGACTCCTTCCGCCCCGCCTAGGAAGGGTTTCGTGGCTTCGGCGGCCACGTCGCGAGGGGCCATCCGGGCGACCGCGGCCGGCCAAATGGATCCACGAAACACGACCCGGGCATGCCTGTCGACCCGCTCTCCGGCTCCGTAGTCGGAGAGCGGGCCTCGTGGGAGACCGTCGTCCCCATGTCGGAACGCGGGCGAGCCAGTGCTGCGCCGGGTTGATCGTGCCAGGGCCCCTACCGGCTGGCCGGGGCGCGATCACTCCTTGATGAGGATTGCAGCCAGGCTGGATACCGCGGCGTTTGTACGAGCCAGGTCAAAGGCGGCGGGGTGGAACTGGTCGGCTGAGTCGAGGCCGAGCCATTCCAGCCGATCCTCATGCTCTTCGTGCTTGGGATCGGCGAGGATCTCAAGGAGGTAGTCGTAGCCCCAGATACCGCCGCAGTCCTCGGGTGGGCAGGCCCGGCGGCCGGTGAGGCAACGTGGGTAGGCGATGCCGGGCTCGGGTGTGGTGACGGCCTCGACGACGATGGTGTGCTCCCAGTCATCCCCGAAGTCGTAGGTGTAGCTGAGCCGGTCTCCCTGTCCGGGGGCTACCTGGTTGAGTCGCTTGGCGGAGGCGCTGTTGATCCGCAGTTCGCGGTCGGTGGCGCCGTAGCGGCCCAACGGGCTTTCGAAGACCCACATGTGGTAGTCCTCCCAGCCGAAGGCAGCTTGCATGACGTCGTGCAGCGCGCGCAGCGTGATCGCGGACGGGACTTCCAAACGCCGCCAGATCGGCGGCCGTGACCCGGCCAGCGTGACCTTGATCTGGTGGACTGTGAGGGTCGTTCGGGCACTGGAGGTTGTGCGCGGGGAAGCCATGACGGCATCTTGCCGTACCCATACCTGGCGCGCTCACCCGCTGCCGCAATGATCAACCGCGCTAGACACGTCCAGGGGCACGCCGACGCGCAGCCATTCACGGCGGCGTGGAATGACGATCAACAGACGTTGCTGGAGCAGTCGGCCCGATCGCGCGCCCAGTCATAGCAGTTGGTTCAGCGCCCCAAGGTCGCGCTGGCTGCCGCCGACGGCGCTTCACGATGGCCTACACAGACCGCTGCGGTTGCCGGGTGTGGATTACTCGTCGACTTCTACGGGGTCGTTGGTACCGGTCTGTCCGTCCGGTTGCGCGACGAAGCTTCCCATGCCCCGGACTGTGTAGATGGTGCCTTCGGCGCGGAGAGCCCGCATCACCTTATGGGCAGTCATGCGGGCGATGCCGAACTCTTGCATGAGGTCGTTTTCGCTGGGCACCCGTGATCCCGGGCGGTACTCACCCACCACGATGCGGTCGCGGATCACCCTGGCTACCTGCTCCCACCTGGGCTGATCCTCGCGGAACTCGATCACAGCACCACTGTAGGAATCGGTGATTCCCCATCGTCTTCCGGATGGCCCTATGGTGCCCTATAGACAAGCTCGCCAAATCTTCCTACTCTGGTCTCATGTCAACAGTCGGCTGCGACCTCGACGAGGTGCGGGACCGCTTCCCCGCATGGGTGTTCTTCCGTAGCGATGCGGGCGCCTTCTACGCCACCAGGCGCGGTGAGCGACTCTCCTTCGGAGATCGGAACCGGGCTTCAACAGACGGCCTGCGCTGATGACCTTCCGGCCTTCCTCGCCCTCCTGCGCGCCCAAGAAGCTCGCCGGTGACCGTACGCAGACCGCCTGGCTTTCAGGCGCCGCACAAGTTGGAAGTTCGGCCCCAAGAGCGGGATGGTCCGCTGGCCGGGGCTTTTGGACTGGTGGCCTCCCTGCGCACTGGGGGTGGGCGAGGAGGCCACCGCTGTACCGCGCCTGCCGGCGGCGCCTTCCCTATCCCGTCGGCGGGCGCCGCCCCGCAGAGCCGCCCGCCCCCGAGTGCTTCTCTGCGGGGGCCACCACGGATTACGACGACGCTTCACAGTGAGGAGGTGACGACCGGCATGGCAATCGACGAGTTGCCCGCCGGGTATCACGGCGTCCACCCCGCACACCCGAAGGCCGGCGGGGAAAGGCTGGAATGGCGAGAGTGTCACCCGCGTGCGATTCGGATCCGGGTGCTTGAGCACACCTGCGAATGCCAGGACATCGTCTATGAGCTGTGCCAGGCCGGGGGCCTGCTCTTCGTCCGCCGCCACTATCGCGCCGCCGACGGCGCCGTTGTCACGGAGAGCGAGTGGCTCCGCGCCGTCCCTGCCCGGCGGCTGTGGACGAACATCCTGCTTGGTCATGTCCGATGACCACCCGAGACAGCCTGTTCCTATCTGCGAGGAGCGCGATGGAACAGACGAAGCGTCGAGATCAAGCTGCGTGGGGGAGCTCTGCCGGTCTCAGTACGCGGTTGGCGATCGCCTCACCTTCTCAGGCGTGGCCATGAACTCGGCCTCCAGGTCGCTGACGATCCGCTGGATGAGCGACCGCAGTCGCGCCCGCCTTTGGGTCAGTTCGTCCGCGAACGCCCGCGCCTGCGGCCCCACCCAGACCGTCTTCCCGGTGAAGGTCGCATGCGGCGGGTCGAGCGCCGCCTCCAGTTGCCTGGCATGCATGCGCACCTTTTCCAGCGCTCGCAAAAGTTCCTGCTTGCGAGGGTTCGGCACCATGTCATCAGGGTTCGCCGTCAAACACCTCACCTTTCCTCTCCGGAATGGCGTGTGCAGTCCCCCGGCCCATATGAGATCGTGCGCTCAGGCGGCCAGACTCGGAGGATATTTCATGTCCCGTTCTCGTCACAGCTCTCCCGCGCGGCTCGTTGGAGCGGTCTCGGTGCTCGCCCTGCTCGTGGTCGCCTGCGGGGAGCGGGAACCCACGGTGGCCGAAGCCGCGGCGACCCTGCAAACCCACGTTTTGCGACTTCTCAAGGAACGCGGTGCGCTGAATGTCCGGGTAACGGATCCCGGCGGGAAGGACATCCCCTGCGGAGAGGACAGGGCGAAACGCACCTTCGCCGCCACCGGAGAGGGCGCTGAGCCGGAGATGGACCCTGGCTCTATGAACGATTTGCTGGTCGGCGCGTTAGGACGCACAGCCGACCATAAGTACCATTTTTCGGATCCTATGGCGAAGCCGTTCCGTTTGGTGAATGAGGTGACCAGGACTGTTCTGGTCTTGGATTCGGTGACAGGGCGGTACGTGGTCCGGGGGGAGACGGAGTGTCTCAGTCTGTCGTAAGTTTTCCCTCGTAGGCGAGCGCCCGCTGGTATCCGGTGTTCCTGTTCCCCTCGAAAAAGTCTGCTTCGGTGCTTGACAGGTAGCCCAGGGTGTGGGTCTGGGAAGTTCCCATCCCATTGTCGATCAACCATTGATCGAGAGCCTGACGGCCATTCTCGCCATGCTTGTTGATCTCAACGAAAGGCAAGAGAGAGCCGTTCTTGTCTGTGATAAGAGACCCCTTGCCGTGGGAGGTCTGGGCAGGAGGAACCCGTGGTGTGAAACCTTGCTCCATGAGGAGGCCGGTGATGTTGTGCTTGCGGCCCAGTACTTCGAATGAGATGAGCTTCTGGAGCTCTTCTGTATCCTTTTCCGGCTCGTGCATCCACGTGTAGTACGCGGACGCTCCGGTGGAGAGCCCGGTCCAGATCACGGCACCGAACGGAGGGGCAAAACCGACGATTCCCATCGCCGTGCCGATCACAAAGCTCTCTGCGTCGTGTGCGCTCTTGGCCGCCTTATCTTTCGGCGTGAGCACCCGTACGGCGGCGGCAAGTTCGAAACCTCGGGTGTTGCCGAGCATTTTGAAGAGAGCGTGCATCGCAGAGGGGTCTCCCTTCTTTGTCAGTTGGGACACCCTGGGAAGGAGCCGTTGGGTGAGTTCGCCCATCCCCGCGTCGAACGGAACTCGCGATTCGGCCTGGGCCGCGAAGGTGGTCAGGAACCGGAACGTGTCCTTGGGGCTTAGCCGGAACGCGCCCCGCAACCCTGGAACGAGAACAGGCTCGAACACTCCGGGGGAGGGCAACCGAGCGCTGTCCATGGTCGCGTCCACGGCTTCGATGTCGGCGCCCAGGGTGATCTCCGGGGCGTACGAACCGGCGAGTTCCCCAAGGTGGACACGGGTCGCGTCATGCAGCGAGATGTCATCGACGGTAGTCATCACCGTGTAGGCGAAGAAGGCGGCCTCCCGGCTGTGTCCGCCCTGCTTCTCGTCGTAGGCGCCCGACATCGCGGCCAGCAGGCGCCCGAAGGCGTCGGCTGTCGTCCCGTCCCGCTGTGCCCGCTCGCCGAGCTTCACCAGGAATCCCGCCAGCTTGTCGCTCTCATCTCGCTCCGAGAACCCGCGCAGGAGCTCTTTCTCCCAGGCTGAGGGCGGGCCGAGGCGCGCCGCCTTGCCGATGGCCAACCGTGCCGCCGAGGGGTTGGCCGCGAGCAGGTCCATGAACGTGGAGAGGTTTCCGTTGGCGGCCGTGCTGTGAACCCGCTCCGTGAGCACGGCCGAAGCGATCCCGGCCAGCCATTCGGTCGGGTACGGCCCCGGCTTCAGCAGGTCGACGACTCCGTCGAGGTCCTTTCCCGTACTCTTGCGCAGTTCGTTCGCGACCGCGGCGAACCCGGGCACCTTTGTCCCGCCCCTGAGCGCGGTGGCGAACGCCGTACCGGCGACGTCGACCGCCTCATCGGAGAGACGGCGACGCAGAGTGGCGGCGAGCCGCCGCGTTCCCTCGGCTCCGAGAGCGGCGAAGAAGGCTGCGGTGAAGTTCGCGTCGTGCCGGTGGTTGCGGAGCGTCCCGATGACGGCGGTCATCCTGTCGGTGGGCGACGTACCTGTGAGAACGAGTTCATCCGGGTCGATGGCCACGAAGCGCTCGGCCAGGGCGGCGCCCTGACGTCGTGCGTCCCCGGGGGCGAGCAACGGTTTCTCCTGATACGGCCGCAAGCCCGCGCTGGGCAGCCACGGCAGGGTGACGTCGATGGTCTCCGCCCGCTGACGGAGCCGGGGGATCTGCTCCTCGGCCCAGCCGCCGATCTCTCTGACCGGGGCGAGGTCGGTGGCAGGCAGATCGACGACGGCCAGCTCCCGGCGGATCCCTTCGGCGTGTTCGGCGATCACCTGCCCGGTCCGCTCCAGTTCGCTGATGAACCCGTTCATCAGCGACGGGTCGATGCCGGCGAACTCCGGAGCTAGCGGTCCGGCCCCTGACGGCAGGTGCGACGCGTCGTCCATCCCGCCATCATGGGCGAAGCGGCATCGGGATTCGAGAGCTTCCGAGCCGGATCGTCCACCGATGCAAGATCGTTCACACGCATCGCCGAGGGGGCCTGTCCGTTGGCCACCCCGTCCCCGCCCGGTGGGAACTAACGGCTGGGGAGGTTGCGGAGGGCCTCGCGGCGGCTCAGTCCGGAGATGCCGTGGTGGTCGACGTAGCGGACGACCTCGTCGGGGTTGGTCTTCGCGTACTCGCGGAGGGCCCAGCCGATGGCCTTGCGGGCGAAGAAGTCGATGTCCGACAGGCTCGGCTCGATGCACGCGTACAGCAGCGCCGGGTCGGTCCGCTCCTTGAAGGAGTTCTGGCAGAGGATGGCGGTGCGCCTCTTCCAGAGGTTGGGGTGGTACGCCCACTCCAGCATGAGCGGGCGCATGCTCTCCGGGTAGAGCCGCATCAGCGTGCCGATCCGGTTGATGGCGATGTCGTCCACCAGGTCCCACCAGGCGCCGGTGACGATCATCTCCTCGTACATCGGGAGCGTGTAGAGCGTCTGCCAGGAACGGTAGAAGCGGTGCGCGGACAGCTCGATCGCGGCGTACCGCTCCTCGCGGTATTCGGCCTCGCGCCACAGCGCGAGCACGGCCCGGCGCCACTCGGGGGCCGATCCCAGGCGGTGCTCGGCGAAGACCCGCCTGAGCGCGGCGCGCCGGGGGACGGCCTGCACGCCCAGGAACGGCATGTCCGACTTCATGTACGCCTGCATCACCGGGGCCTTCGCCGGGTCGGCCGCCTCGGCGAGGGCGTGCCGTACGGCCTTGAGGAGCATCATGCGCCGTGGCTGGTGCGGTCACCGGTGGCGAGGCCGTCGAACAGCACCGTGATGTAATGCTCGGCCAGCGTTGTGGTGTTGAGCCGCCCGCCGGGGCGGAACCACCGCACCGCGACCCAGATCGTGTCGCGGATCATGCGGTAGGTGAGCTTGGGGTCGAGGTCGGCGCGGAAGAGGCCCTCGGCCTGGCCGCGCTTGATCTGCTCGACCCACATCCGCTCGACCTCGTCCTCGGCCTTGACCAGGTAGCCGAAGCGGTCGCCGGGGAGGGAGCGGAGGTAGTTCCAGTCGTTCTGCATCACCGTGATGGCCGCGCGGTGCGGCTCCAGTGTGCCGAAACCGACGCGCACCATCTCGGTCAGCGCGGTGCGGGCGTCGCCCGCTGTCTCCAGGACCGCGCGGTAGCGGGCGGTGAGATCTTCGAGGAAGGTGCGCAGCACCTCGTCGACGATCGTCTCCTTGGAGTCGAAGTGGTGGTAGAGGCTTCCGGAGAGGATCCCCGCCTCGTCGGCGATCTGCCGGACGGTGGTCGCCTGGAAGCCCTTGCGCGCGAAGAGCTCCGCCGCGAGCTTGACGAGGTGGTCGCGCCGCTCGGAGGCCGAGCCCGCGGTGGCCGCTCGTTTCGCCGTGCCCTGGCGCCTCACTGGGGCGGCGGTGGCGCCGCCGGAGTTCTTTCGCTGGTTCACACCACCCATTATGAAGGTCCGAGCAATGGCTTGCTCGCCTTAAAGCGGTGGAGAGTCACCTGCTCATCGCCGTCCAGATATGCTACCAAGCGCTTGCTGCAATTCGGACTTGCGCATCCTGGCACCACCAAGGTCACATATTGTGCAAGATCCTCCTTATGGTGAAATTGGGGTATCCGTTTACCTTGGGAGTGGCATCGGGGGAGCCGCTTCCCGACGGGATCATCTTGTGGACCCGTCTCGCCCCCGACCCTCTTGATGCCGTACGTCCCGGCGGCATGCCCGGCCGGACGGCCGCCGTGCGCTGGGAGATCGCGGAGGACGAGAAGCTCACCCGCGTGGTCCGGTCCGGCGAGGCCTCCGCGTGGCCGGACCGGGCGCACAGCGTCCACGTAAGGGTGGCGGGCCTGCGGCCCGGACGGGAGTACTTCTACCGGTTCTCCGTGGACGGCCACGAGAGCCCGGTCGGGCGGACCAGGACCGCCCCCGATCCCGGCTCGACCGCGCCCGTGCGGTTCGCGGTCGCCTCGGGTCAGCGTTACGAGGAGGGCCGCTTCACCGCGCTGCGGCACCTCGCCGCCGAGCGTCCCGACGTGATCGTGCACCTCGGCGGCTACATGTACGCGGGCGCGACCGTACGCTCCGGGCCGGACGCGTACGTACGGCCGCTGGAATCGGAGGCGGAGTGCACGACCCTGGCGGCGTACCGGAACCGGTACGCGACCTACCGGACGGACCCCGACCTGCGGGCGGCGCACGCCGCGGCGCCGTGGTTGCCCGTCCTCGACGACCACGAGGTACGCGAGGGCTGCGCGGGCGCGCGGCCCGGCGACGGATCCAGTCCGGCCGCCTTCCTCAAGCGGCGTGCCGCCGCGTTCAAGGCGTACTTCGAGCACATGCCGCTGCGCGTCCGGCCGACCGGCGCGTCACTGCGCGTGCACCGCTGGCGGCCGTACGGCCGGGTGGCCGACCTCCTGCTGCTCGACACGCGGCAGCACCGCGACGGTGACGACATGCTGGGCGCGGAGCAGGAGGAGTGGTTGCGCACCCGGTTGGCGAGTGGGACCGCCCGCTGGAGGGTCCTGGTCCAGCCCGCGTTCTTCGGCCCGCGCGGTCTCACGGACGGGGACCCCACCGGGTGGGACGCCTTCCCGCGCAGCCGCGCCCGCGTGCTGGCGGACGCCCCGGAGGGCCTCGTCGTGCTGAGCGGAGACACGGGCGACGGCTGGGCGGGCGACCTGCGGGCCGACCCGGCCGATCCGGGGTCGCGCGCCGTCGGCGTCGAGTTCTCCACCACCTCGGTGTCGGCCGCGCCGCGGGTCGGCTCCCAGGCCGTTCTCGACCGCGATCCGCGTCTCCGGCTCGCCACCGACCGCCGGGGTTACCTCACCTGCACGGCCGACATGGACGGCTTCCGCGCGGAGTTCCGCGCGGTGGATCACGTGGACCGGCCGGACGCCCCCGTCTCAACGGTGGCCCGGTACGAGATCGCGGACGGCAGGCTGCGCTGACTGGAGGCGAATAGGGGCCGAACAGGAGATGCCACGCCAAATAGGGGATGAGGTGGGCTAGCGAATAGGAAACTTTCTTATTAGATTGCGGGCATGCGTGATCTGCTGCGCCTCGCCGACACTGTCATCCTGCCCGGCTTCCCCGGGGCCGCGCCGCCCGACTGGCTGCGCCGGCGGCTGGCCGACGGCCTGGCCGGGGTCGTGCTGTTCTCGCGCAACGTCGAGAGCCCCGGCCAGCTCGCCGACCTGACCGCGGCGCTGCGCGCGGAGAACCCGCGGGTCCTCGTCGGCATCGACGAGGAGGCGGGCGAGGTCACCCGTCTGGAGGCGCGCACCGGCAGCTCCCGTCCCGGTAACTACGCGCTGGGAGTGGTCGACGACGAGGAGCTGACCGAGCAGGTCGCCCGCGACGTGGGGCGCGATCTCGCCGCCGCGGGCGTGAACCTCGACTTCGCGCCCGCGGCGGACGTCAACTCCAACCCCGACAACCCGGTCATCGGGCTGCGGGCGTTCGGGGCGGACCCCGAGCTGGTCGCCCGCCACACGGCCGCCTGGATCCGCGGTCTCCAGTCCGCTGGCGTCGCGGCCTGCGCCAAGCACTTCCCGGGGCACGGGGACACCGCGGTCGACTCCCACCACGGCGTTCCCCGCGTCACCGTCTCCTCGGAGGAGCTCGCGGAAGTGGAGCTGTGGCCGTTCCGGGTCGCGATCGAGCAGGGCGTCCGCTCGATCATGACCGGGCACCTGCTCGTCACCGCCTACGACGACGGGCTGCCCGCCACCCTCAGCCCCCGCATCCTGACCGGCCTGCTCAGGAACGAGCTCGGCTTCGATGGCCTGATCGTCACCGACGGGATCGAGATGGCCGCCGTGTCCGGCGCGTACGGGCTGGGCGGCGCGAGCGCCATGGCCGTCGCGGCGGGCGCCGACGCCGTGTGCGTGGGCGGGGAGAACTCCGACGAGGAGACGCTGGAGCACATCCGCCGCGCCATCGTGACCGCGGTCGTCGAGGGGCGGCTGCCCGAGGAACGGCTCGCCGATGCCGCCTGGCGGGTCCGGCAGCTGGCGGCCTGGCACGCCTCGGCCACGGCCGCCGGGAGCGGAGCGAACGGCCACGCCTCCGGCGGGAACGGCGCGGGAGCCCCGGCGGAGGTCGGGCTGGTGGCGGCGCGCCGCGCCATCCGGATCACCCGGCGCGCGGGGGTGCCTGATGCGCTGCCGCTCACGGAGGCGCCACACGTGGTCGAGCTGGCCCCCGAGACCAACCTCGCCATCGACCGGCACATGCCGTGGGGCACCGCGGAGCCGCTCGGGCGGATCCTGCCGGGCACCACCGCCATCCGGCTCCGCGAGGAGGACGTGGCCGACGGGGTACCCCCCGAGGCGCTCGAGAAGGCGGCCGGGCGGCCGCTGGTCGTCGTCGTGCGGGACGCCCACCGCCACCCCTGGCAGATGGACACGCTGACCCACCTGCTCGCCGCCCGCCCGGACGGCGTGGTGGTCGAGATGGGGCTGCCGGGCCGTACGGACCTGGGGGCGGTGCACATCGCCACCCACGGGGTGGCGCGCGTCTGCGGTCAGGCCGCCGCCGAGGTGCTGACCGGCCGCGTCTGATCTTCGTCCAGGTGCGCACGCCGCGCCTGACCAGCGCCCTTTCCCCGCGTCATGCCGTTTCTCAGACAGAGGTCTTCCGGCCCTGGACAGATCATCCGCGCTCCAGAACACTGTCGGGGATTACGGTGCGAAAGGGTCGATAAATGGGGATCTGCGAGGGCCGGGTGGTCGTCGTGACGGGGGCCGGACGCGGCATCGGGCGCGCGCAAGCCCTGGAGTTCGCGCGTCAGGGTGCGAAGGTCGTCGTCAACGATCCCGGCACGAGTCCGTACGGCGCCGCCGGGGGCGGCGGCCCGGCCCGCGAGGTGGCCGAGGAGATCCGCGCCAGGGGCGGCCAGGCCGTGGCGAGCTGCGACGACGTCACGGATTGGGACGGGGCGGAACGCCTGGTCAAGACCGCGCTGAGCGCGTTCGGGGGTTTGGACGTGCTGGTCTGCGCCGCCGGTTTCACCCGCGACCGCGCGCTGGTGGCCATGACCGAGGGCGACTGGGACGACGTGATCCGGTCCCACCTCAAGGGCTGCTTCCTGCCGATGCGGCACGCCTCCGAGCACTGGCGGGAACGGGCCGCGGCCGGGCACCCCGCGGACGCCCGGGTGATCACCATCTCGTCCGGCGCGGGCCTGTACGGCAGCGCGGGCCAGGGCAACTACGTGGCCGCCACCGCCGGCATAGCCGCGCTCACCCACGTGGCCGCCGCCGAACTGGGACCGTACGGCGTCACCGTCAACGCCGTCGCGCCGGGCGCGAGCCGCGACCGGGTCGCCGGCACGGCCGAGGCGGGCGAGAACGACGCGGCGGCCCTGACCGCCTGGCTCGGGTCGGCCGGGTCGCGGCACGTCACGGGCCGAGTGTTCGAGGTGGGGGAGGGCGCGATCTCCCTGGCGACCGGCTGGCGGCAGGGCCCCAGCGCGGGCGGGGACAAGTGGGACCGCGCGGACGTGGGCGCCGCCGTGGCCGGGCTGCTCGCGCACGCCCCCGTCCCCGTGCCCGTGTACGGCTTCGCCTGACGTCCCCCGCGTGTCGCGTCCCCCGTGACATGTCCGTACGATTTCTTCGGTACTGACGCGACAGGATAGGAGCGCGATGAAGGTCGCCTACGTCACCTTCGCCGACCCGCTGGGGCACGACGACGAGCGGGAGACCGCACTCGCCGCGTGGCTGGGGGAGGGCATCCAGGGCACGCCGGTGCGATGGGACGATCCGGAAGCGGACTGGGCCTCCTTCGACGCCGCGGTGGTCCGCTCCGCGTGGGACTACATCGAGCGGAGGGACGAGTTCGTCGCCTGGGCATACCGGGTCGGCGGGCTGACCCGGCTGCTGAACCCCGCGCCGGTGCTCGAACGGAACACCGACAAGACCTACCTGCGCGACCTCGGCGTGCCAACCGTCCCCACCCATTGGAGCCACGAGGGCATCCCTGAGTGGGACGAATACGTCGTCAAGCCGGCGATCTCGTCGGGCGCGCGGGACACCATCCGGACCGCCGACCGGGCCGTGGCCGAGGCGCACGCCGCCCGGCTCGCCGCCGAGGGGCGGACCGTCATGGTGCAGCCCTACCTGGACAGCGTCGAGCACGAGGGCGAGCTGTCGCTGCTCTACTTCGGGGGCGAGTTCAGCCACGCCGTACGGCGACACCCGATGCTGGCCGGGGACGGCCAGGAGCTCGACCTGAACAACAGGGCGACGCTGCGCGACCCGGACGCCGACCAGTTCGAGGTCGCCGAGCTGGTGCTGAGCAAGGTGTCCGAGCCGCTGCTCTACGCGCGCGTCGACCTCGTGCGGATGCCGAACGGCGAGCCCGTGCTGATCGAGCTCGAACTCACCGAGCCGTACCTCTTCCTCCGCTACGAGCTGGACGCCCCCGGCCTGTTCGCCCGCGCCCTGGCCGAGATGCTCCGCGGCTAGGTACGGGCGACCCGGCCGTGGCGTTCGCTCGGACCTCTAGCCGCGGGGCAGGCCGAGCGTGCGCTCGGCGATGATGTTGCGCTGGATCTCGCTCGACCCGGCGTAGATGGTGTCGGCCCGGCTGAACAGGTACAGCCGCTGCAGATCGTTCAGGTCGTACGGCTCGCCGTCGGCGACCAGCCCGGCCCGTCCCTGGACGGCCTGTGCCAGCTCGCCCAGCCTGCGGTGCCACTCCGACCAGTAGAGCTTCGCGATCGACACCTCGGGGCCCGGCTCACCCGAGCTGAGGGAGGTCATCGTGCGCAGGGCGTTCAGGCGCATGATCTCCAGCTCCAGCCAGGACTGGGTGAGCCGGTCGCGCAGCACCGGGTCGTCCACCGCGCCGGACCCGCGGGCGGCCTCGATCACCGCGGCCAGCTCCCGGCGGAAGCCGATCTGCTGGCCGAGCGTGGACGCGCCGCGCTCGTACCCGAGCGTGGCCATCGCCACCCGCCACCCGTCGCCGGGCCCGCCCAGGATGTTCGCGGCCGCCGTACGGGCGCCGTCGAAGAAGACCTCGTTGAACTCGCCGGTGCCGGTCATCTGCGTGATCGGCCGGATCTCGACCCCCGGCTGGTCCATCGGGACCAGCAGGTACGACAGGCCCTTGTGCCGCTGTGAGCCCGGCTCGGTACGGCACACGACGAAGCACCAGTCGGCGACGTGGGCGAGGGAGGTCCACACCTTCTGCCCGGTGACGAGCCACTCGTCGCCGTCGAGGACGGCCTTCGTCTGCACGTTCGCGAGGTCGGAACCGGCGTCCGGCTCGGAGTAGCCCTGGCACCACAGCTCCTCGCCCCGCTGGATGGGCGGGAGGAACCGCTTCTTCTGCTCGGGCGTGCCGAAGTCGAGGATGGTCGGGCCGATCAGGCCCTCGCCGATGTGGCCGACCCGCGCCGGGGCGTTCGCCCGCGCGTACTCCTCGTAGAACACGACCTGATCGTCGAGCGACGCGTCGCGTCCGCCGTACTCGCCGGGCCAGCCGAGGCAGGTCCATTCGGCCGCGCCGAGGTGGCGCTCCCAGGCGACCCGCAGCTCGTGGCCCTCGTGCTCGCGGCCCGGCCCACCGAGGCCCCGCGCGTCGGCGAACTCACCGGTCAGGCTGGCCTCCAGCCACTCCCGGACCTCGTGTCGGAAGCTGTCTGATGTCATGCGTGGAACCGTCCGTAATCTCCGCGGAAGAAGACGAGCGGATCGCCGTCCTCGTGCTTGTCGAGGCCGTGGACGCGGGCCACCACGATGACGTGATCCCCGGCCGGGAGCTCGGTCTCGATCGTGCAGTCGAGCCAGGCGAGCGTGCCGTCGAAGACGGGACCGCCCGCGGGTGAGAGGGACCAGGACAGGCCGGCGAACTTGTCCCCGCCCTTGGCCGCGAGCCGGTCGCAGACGTGCCGCTGGGTTTCGGCGAGCACGTTCACGCACAGCCGCCCGGCCGCCTTCACCCGGGGCCAGCTCGTGCTGGTGTGGGCCACGCAGAACGCCACCAGCGGCGGGTCCAGGCTGACCGAGGTGAAGGAGTTGGCCGCGAGGCCGCACGGCTCGCCGGTCGCCTCGTCGATCGCGGTGACGGCGACGACTCCGGTGGCGAACCGGCCGAGGACGTTTCGGAAGTGCTTGCTGTCAGAGGGGAAGGCGTGCTGCCTGAGGCGGGCGTCCGGCCGGGCGCGGTGCCCGGCGGCCGAGGACGGGGCGTGCTCGCCGGCGGGATGGCGGTGACCGGGGCCGCGCGAGGAGGGACGTGCGGGGTCCGGCGTGAGCGGCCGGACCGCGTCGGTGCTCATCCTGGCGTTTCCTCCCTCGGTCCCGCCCTGCCCTGCGTTCACCTTAGCAAGCGCTTGGTTCGACGCGACAGCGATCCCCGCGACATCGCGGCGACTCGCTCTGACCTGGACGTACGGACGTGGCCCGGCCCTGAGGGGACCGTGCCGTTCGGACGTGGAGGTGGCCCGAGGCTCAGTCGGGGCGGCGCGCCCGTCGGCGAGCGCTCGTACGCGGCCGGGCCTCCGCTGAATTTCAAGCCGATTCCGGCCGGTGTCATTCCCGGTGTCCCTTATGAGGGTGTCGTCGGCCGCCGGTCAGCAGAGGAAGGGGCGGCTGGTTTCGGCCCGGAGGCGCGCCCGTGGGCGGGGGGCGAAGTGACGTGACGCGTCCTGGCGGGCGTGGGGAGCCCGCCAGGACACGTCACGCTCCGGGCGCGACGGTCACGACCTCGGCGAGGGTTGAGGTCGTGGCCGTCGTT
Organism: Microtetraspora malaysiensis; assembly: GCF_001528665.1. Classification (GTDB taxonomy): domain Bacteria; phylum Actinomycetota; class Actinomycetes; order Streptosporangiales; family Streptosporangiaceae; genus Microtetraspora_A; species Microtetraspora_A malaysiensis. Next base: position 238,188 of record NZ_BBYJ01000010.1, on the reverse strand, counting down.
CATCGCGCGGAGTCTCGCGGTGGCCGGTCGTCCTCGCCGGGACCGGCCGATCCCGTTCGATGGCGCATGGTCAGCAGTGCGGCGCCGGCGTCGTCCACCCGGCGCGTCGCGACGACTTCACCAACATTCCCGGCGAAGGCCCCGTACGCGTGCCAGGCGGCCAGTTCGGTACATACCGACGGCACCGACATCCCGCTTCCGTTGCTCTGGTAGGTGTGGGAAGCCCCTTGCGGCGCCCCCCGCTCCCATTCGATGGATTTGTACCAACGTTTGGATGATGCGCGGTCTGCCCGCTCAGGTCAAGTGGTTGTTTGCACAAAGACAGAGATCGTCTAAATTTGTTGGAACAAAAGGGTAGATTGAGGGAAAATGGCACGATCGTCGCTCTACCAGCAGGTGGCCGCCGAGCTACGGAAGGCCATCTACGCGGGGGCGCTCGGGCCAGGAGACCAGATCCCCACCGAGGCCGAGCTCATGGAGGCCCACCGAGTCAGCCGGAACACCGTGCGGCTGGCGCTCGGCGAGCTCGAGAATGAAGGCCTGATCCTCCGGATGCGCCGCCGTGGCACCTTCGTCCGCGAGCGCCGCCCGCTCCTCCTCCGTCCACAGCACGAGCTGCTGCCCCTGAGGACGGGTGAGCCCCGCAGCGACGCGTTCGTGCACGCCGTCACCTCCGAGGGTCGTGAGGCCGGGCAGGACATCGAGGTGGCCATCGTCGAGCCGCCGGAGGACGTGGCCACCCGGCTCGCCCTCGCCGACCGGGCCCTCGCCGTCGTGCGCCGCCGCCTCCGCTACGTGGACGGCCAGCCGTACAACACGAACGACTCCTACTTCCCGTACGTCATCGTCGCCGACTCGGAGATCGCCCGGCCCGGCGACATCAGGCGGGGCGGCAACCGGGTGCTCGAAGAGCTCGGGCACCCCCAGGTTCGCGTCGTCGACGACATCTCCGCCCGGATGCCCACCCCCGACGAGGCGTCCCGGCTCCAGATCGAGCCGGGCACCCCCGTCGTCGTCTACGTCCGGGTCGGATACGACCCCGAGGACGTTCCCGTACGCGTCGCGGTGTCGGTGCTTCCCGCCGACAAGCACCTCATCAGATACGAGCTGGAAGCCCGATGACGCGCCACGGATCCCCCGTCGCCTGACGGGGCGTTCCCCCATGTTCCTCCCCGCGGGCGACCGCGGGGCCCGCTCGCCGTCGCATCAGTCACGGCCTGCCCCCTCCATGAGCTGGAGAAGGCCGCCATCCGGCGGGCGAACGCCGCTGGAAGGCCGCTCCCCCTAGACGCCCGCCGAGGCGGCGCGGAGGCGCACACTCTCCATCGGTGACTTTCCGTGTTCATCGCACCACAGAAAGGAATCGACCATGCCGTCCCACATTCTCCTCCCCGGCAAGTTCACCCTCCGCGGGGCCGTCCCCGACGACCTGCCCTCCGTGCTGTCCCTGCTCGCCGACGCCGCGCGATGGCTCGCCTCCCAGGGCGTACGGCAGTGGCCGGCCGACGGCTTCCCCGCCTCCCGGATCGAACCGCTCATCGAGACCGGCACGATGTACGTCCTCGACGACGGCAGGGGCGCGGCCGCGACCGTAGCGCTCGACGGCCACGCCGACCCCGAGTTCTGGGGGCGCGACGACCGTCCCGACACCGCGCGCTACGTCCACAAACTCGCGGTGAGCCGCGCGTACGCCGGAAGGGGACTGGGCGAGGCGCTCCTCGACTGGGCCGGGCTGCGCGCGGCGGCCGACGGGAGGCGCTGGCTGCGGCTGGACTGTTCCAAGGACAACCTCCGGCTGCAGCGCTACTACGCCGAACTGGGGTTCCGGCACGTCCGGACCGTGGACCTGGCCCACCGGGCGTCGGGCGCGCTCTTCGAGCGCCCGGCGGGAGCCACCGTGACATCCGCTCGCACAAGGTAGCGATCTCCCGCTGAACGGGGCGCATGCCGTACAGCGTGTCAAACGGACCGGCTACTGTTCGGTACATGACCGCACCGCTGCTGGAAGTGATCGCGCTGGACGTGCGTGACGCCGTCGCCGCCGAGGAGGGTGGAGCCGACCGGCTGGAGGTCGTGTCCGACATGGCCTCCGGCGGGCTCACCCCCTCGGCGGACGTGGTCGCGGCCATCGCCGAGGTGTGCTCGCTGCCCCAGATGGTGATGCTCCGCGGCAACGCGGGCTTCACGGCCACCGCCGAGGAGCTCGACCGTCTTCGCGAGGAGGCCCGCGAGCTGGCCAAGGCGGGCGCGGGCGGCTTCGTCTTCGGATTCCTCACCGAGGAGGGCACGGTCGACCTGGAGGCGACCGAGGCGCTCATCCACGCGGTGGCGCCGCTCCCGTGGACCTTCCACCGCGCCGTCGACCACGCCGCCGACGTCCGTGCCGCCTGGCGTGCCGTACGGCTGCTGCCGAACCTGGCCACCGTCCTCTCGTCCGGCTCCCCGAAGGGGGTCGGTGAGGGGCTCCCGGTGCTGCGCGAGCGCACCGACGCCGGGGACGGCGAGATCATCTTGGCCGGAGGCGGACTCAAGGAGGAGCACGTCCCCGCGCTGCGCCGGTGGGGCGTACGCGCCTTCCACGTCGGCAGTCCGGCGCGCGAGTCGTGGGCGCACCCTGTGGATCCCTCCCGCGTACGTGCCTGGCGCCACATCCTGGACAGCGCTTGATCGAAGGGGCGATCCCCGAGCGACGGCCCGAAGGTCATCGCCTCAAGGGGAGCCCCAAGCCTGTCTCGCCCGAGGTGGGACGATCCAGCAGAGCGTGGTCGGCGCGCGCCAGGGCCGCCGCCATGGTCTTGATCGTGGAGGGCTCGTCCATGACGCCGCCGCCCGCCTCACGCCGCTGCTCCCAGGCCTCCACCCGCGCGCTGTACTCCTCGTAGTGCGCGAGATGGAACGCGTACACGGTCGCGTAGCGGCTGACGAGATGCGACGGGTGCATGTCCCAGCCCTGGTAGAAACCGTTCGACAGCGAGTGCGCCACCAACTGGGCGTGCCGGGCCCACAGGGCGTGGACGTCCTTCGCCGAGTTCGACGCGGGGAAGGCGGCCAGCGAGCCGTCGGCCAGTTCCACCCCGGTCCCCGCGAACGCGATCCGCATGATCTCCCTGGCGTGGTCGCACACGGGATGGTCGAGCCGCTGCTCGTGCGGCGGCAGCCCGCAGGCCGCGGTGTAGTCGAACACCCCGAAATGCGCGGCGGCCAGCCGTCCGCCGAGGGACGGCACCAGGTCGGGGGAGCGCAGCAGGAAGGCCACGGTCTGCGGGGCCTCGACCTGGATCTCGAACCGCAGGACGCACTCCGGCAGGCCCGCCGCGCCCTCCAGCGCCTCCAGGCAGCGTGCGAACTGCCGGAGATAGCCCTCCATCAGCACTTTCGGGAACGTGACCGTGAACCCCGGCGGCAGCTCGCCCACCCGCCTGAGCACCTCCGTGACGAAGCCGTCGAGCGTCCTGACACTGCGTACGGGGTCGCCGTCGGCGAACGACTTCACCCGCGGGCCCCACCGGCGCGGCAGCGTGCCCGCCCGCGCCATGGCCGCCACGGCCTCGGCGGCGCTCTCGACGTGCCGGTCCTCCTCGGCGTCGGGCCGTCGGCCGTACCCGTCCTCGAAGTCGATCCGCAGGTCCTCGACCGGCTCGATCCGCAGCTTCCTGCGGACCCGGTCGTGGACCGGCGCGGCCAGGTCCGGGTCGAGCCCGCACAGCGGCGGCAGCTCCCCGGGGGAGAAGAGATGCTCGTGGAGCAGTTCGGTGGCCGCGCGTCCCCATTCGTCGACCGTGGTCGCGGAGACCCGGTCGGCGGGGATATACACCGTGTGCACCGGCTGCCAGGCCGGTCCCGCCCCCGAGAACCGGGCCGACTGCTCGCGGTAGGTCTCCTCGAAGCCCCCGATGAGGCCGGCCGGTTCGGGCAGGGTCGTCTTCATCTTTCGATCCTCGCAAAGCGTGCGGGGGCGAGGTCAGGAGGAGGCGCCCGCAGTGTCCCGGGGAACGCGGCCGCAGGCGGCCAGCATGGCGGGGCGGCCGACCAGTTTGACCCGCTCGCCGCGGCCCAGCGTGCGGGCCAGCTCGGCCTCGGCCGTCTCGATCGCGAGCCAGTCGTCGTACGTCACCGGCGTGATCCCGCGCGCGCTCAGCAGGTCGTCCAGCTTGGCGTCCGCGGTGCCGGGGACGGCTTCCGCGAGCAGGGTGCGCGCGGTCTCGGCGGCGTCGGACTTGTTGGTGCCGATCACGCCGGTCGGGCCCCGCTTGAGCCATCCGGCGACGTACTGGCGGTCGGTCCCCGTCACCTTGCCCGCGACGTTGGGCACGGTCATGGTCCCGGTGTCGAACGGCACGCCGGGCAGCGCCACGCTCCGGTAGCCCACCGACCGCAGCACCATGTCCGCCGGGATGGTCTCGTACTCGCCGGTGCCGGTGACCCGGCCCTCCACCAGCCGTGTGCGCTCCAGCCGGAGGCCCTCGACCCGGGCGGCGCCGAGGATCTCGACCGGGCGCAGCCAGAAGCGCACGTCCAGCGCGCGCGGCCGGCCCGCCGGGACCCGCGTCGACCAGGACCGCAGCACCTCGACGTTCCCCCTGATCTGCCGGGAGAGCCCCTCGACGTCGGCGACCTCGACCTCGCTCGGGAGAGTGCGGACGTCGGCGTTGGTCACCTCGCCCAGCTCGCGCAGCTCCTTCAGGGTGAACTTGGCGTGCTCGGGCCCCCGGCGGCCGATCATGTGGATCCTGCGGACGCGGGAGGCGGCGAGCCGGTCGAGCACCTCCTCGGGCACGTCGGTGCCGCGCAACTCGTCGGCGGTCTTGGCGAGGATGCGGACGACGTCCACGGCGACGTTGCCGACGCCGATCACCGCGACCTCCTCGGCGTCGAGCGTGAACGCGTCGGCGGGGACGTCCGGGTGGCCGCAGTACCAGTTGACGAAGTCGGTGGCCGCCACGCTGCCGGGCAGATCCTCGCCCGGGATGCCGAGGTGCCGGTCCACCATCGCCCCCGTGCAGTAGACGACCGCGTCGTAGCAGGCCAGCAGGTCGTCGGCGGAGACGTCAGCGCCCAGCTCGAGGCCGCCGAGGAAGCGGATGCCGGGCGATTCGAGGACCCGTCGCAGGTAGCCCGCGATCGACTTGATGGACGTGTGGTCGGGGGCCACGCCGTACCGGACGAGTCCATAGGGGGTGGGCAGCCGCTCGAGCACGTCGATCTCGATAGGCTCGCCGGACTGCTTGGACAGGGCCTCGGCGGTGTAGATCCCGGCCGGTCCCGATCCCACGATTGCCACGCGCAACGTCACCATGGCCTCCAGGGCAGGTGTCCTTTACGTGATTCTTTACCACGAGGGCCCCGACGGGCCAGGTGGGCCGCGCCACCGGCGGAGGATGTCTTTCCCCGACTCGCCCCGCCGCACGGCACCGCTGTGCAGTACGGGGAAATGTCGCGAATGAGGGTTGCGTGGGGTTGCTGTGACGATCAAAGTTGATCCTCGTGGGCAAAAGGCGGAGAAACCCCGGGACGCACCAGCGGTCGGATGGCACGCTCCCAGACATGAGGGGATTCCGTAGGAGGCAGCCCGGCGCGCGTCCGGAGGACGGGCCGCTGCCGGAAGCACGGCGCTACGAGGCGCTCGGCCGGGTGCTCGCCGCTTTGTCCGGAGACGCGGAGATGCGTGACGCCTGCCGCGACCTGACCTGGTGGCAGGCGGCGGACGAGAGCTGGCACATCGAGTGGGGCGATGGCCCGTACGCCTCGGAGGTGGCCGACCTGGTCGTCGGGCGGCTCCGCGCGGCGGGACCGGACGCGGCCCTGGCCGCGTCGTCCGGCCCGGCCACGCGCACGGAGGCGAACATCGACGTCATGGGCGTCGGCCTCCTGCTGCGCGCGGTCGATCCACTCGGGCTGGAACGCCTGCGCACCACCCCGGGCCTGTGGCGGATGGCCGCGTCGATCAGCGCCGCCGACGGGGAGCCCGCGGGGCGCGGCGAGTCCCGCAGGCACTGGGAGGAACTGCTCGGCGGCTGACCGCCCCGTCCGGCTCCCACCGATCAGAACGCGATCGAGCGCCGTCAAAGCGTGATCAGAGGATGGACCGGGCCAGCCGCGCCCGGTGCGCCTGCGGCGGCCCGAAGAGCTGGGCGTCGGAGGTCGCGCGCTTGAAGTAGCGGTGCGCGTCGTGCTCCCAGGTGACGCCGATGCCGCCGTGGATCTGGATGCTCTCGCCGGCCGCCGAGAGGTAGGCCTCGGTGCAGTACGACCCCGCGATCGCGGCGTAGACGGCCAGTTCGCTGGCGGGAGCCGCGCAGGCCTGGTAGGCCGCCGAGCGGGCCGACTCCACCTGGAGCAGCACGTCGGCCAGCTTGTGCTTGATCGCCTGGAACGAGCCGATCGGGCGGCCGAACTGGTGCCGCTGCTTGGCGTACCCCACGGCCGACTCCAGGCAGCGGGCCGCGCCGCCGACCTGCTCGGCCGCGAGCGCCGCGACGCCCATGTCGCGCACCCGGTCGTGGGCGGCCGCGTCCCCGATCCGCCGGGCCGGGACGCCGTCGAAGGTCAGCTCGGCCAGTGGCCGGGTCTGGTCCATGGTGACGAGCGGCCGGCGCGCGGAGGGCGCCGCCTCGATCAGGGCGTCGCCGACGTAGGCGAGCACCACCGCGCCGTCCAGCGCGTACGGCGCGACGCCGCTCAGGAGTCCGCCCTCCACGGACAGTTCCGCCTCGCCGGGGAAGACGACGGTGGCGGTCACGGTCCCGTCGGCGATGCCGGGCAGTAGGCGCTCCTTGGCGTCGTCGTCTCCCGACTCGGTGATCGCGGTGACGGCCAGGACGGCGGTGGAGAGATAGGGGAGCGGCGACAGCGCCCGGCCGATCTCCTCGCAGACGACGGCCGCCTCGGCGAGTCCGCAGCCGGCGCCGCCGTACTCCTCGGGGACGGCCAGCCCGGCGACCCCGAGCTCTCCGGCGAAGCGGCGCCACGTGTTCTGGTCCGCCGCGCCGGGGTGGGCGTCGAGGAAGGATCGTACGGCGGCTCGCAGCTCGCGCAGTTCATCAGAAGAGGTCACGCGGGCAGGATAACAAGCGTTTGCTTGCCAATCATTGCCTTCCTGTGGGGTATTTTGTCCTGTTTTGAGGCATCTATATACTCGCTATTGCCACTTTCGTAGGATTTCGGGGGATCGAGTGGCTGTGGCCTTGGACAAGCTCCGGCGTCGGGTCGTAGGCGACCTGCCGGGTGACTTCGCGGATCTGGAGCGGTGGGAGAACCGCATCCAGCGCGACATGCTGCTCGGACTCGCCATGGGCGTGGTCGCCGGGGTGGTCGCCGCCGTCTGCGTCAGGTTCGCCCCCGCGCAGGCCTCGGCCGCCGCGGACCCCTACCTCGTGGTCGCCGTCGTGATCCTGTCCGGCCGCCTGTCGCTCGGGTTCGGCTGGGCGCTGGTCAACAGCACCCTCACCGCGTTCGGCGCGCTGATCTCGCGGATCGTCTGCGCGGCCGTCATCGGTGGGCAGTCCCCTCTCGACGGCGTGGCCGACTCCCTCAACCGCCTGCTGTTCCTCATGGTCCTGAGCGGTGTGCTCGCCTCCCTCACCCGGCTGCGGGACAGGTGGGGCGACGTCGCCGCCGGCGGCCTCGCCGTGCTCTTCCTGGCCGACGACGTGGACGGCTACCTGGACCTGCTGAACGGCGCGGCGCTGCCGGTGTGGCAGTGGGGCACGGCGCTCGCGCTCGGCCTGGCCTCCGCACTGTGCCTGCGCCCCACCCTGCCGTCCCGGCTGCGCGCCTCCGGGGTCGCGTTCGGGCTCGTCGTGATCTACGCGCTGACCGCCGTGTCCTAGCCACGTTCCGGGTTCGAACAGGGGTCGACAGTAGAGCTCACGGCGGAGCCTGGGGATAACGGCGGGCACTTCGCGGCCGGGAGTGGATAGCCTTAGCACATCGTCTCTTATGAGATCTCCCATCACCGAGCGAGGAGTAGCCGTGCTGCTGCGTATGTCGACCCTGTTCCTGCGCACCCTGCGTGAGGATCCGGCGGACGCGGAAGTGCCGAGCCACAAGCTGCTCGTCCGCGCCGGCTATGTCCGGCGGGTCGCGCCCGGCATCTATTCCTGGCTGCCGCTCGGCAAGATCGTCCTGGAGAACGTCGCCCGCGTGGTGCGCGAGGAGATGAACCGGATCGGCGGCCAGGAGGTGCTCTTCCCCGCGCTGCTGCCCCGCGACTACTACGAGGCGACCGGCCGCTGGACCGAGTACGGCGACACGCTCTTCCGCCTGAAGGACCGCAAGGGCGCCGACTACCTCCTGGGTCCCACCCACGAGGAGATGTTCACCGACATGGTGAAGGGCGAGTACTCCTCCTATAAGGACTATCCGGTCACCCTCTACCAGATCCAGACGAAGTACCGCGACGAGGCCCGGCCCAGGGCGGGCATCCTGCGCGGGCGCGAGTTCGTCATGAAGGACTCCTACTCCTTCGACCTCGACGACGACGGCCTCAAGCACTCGTATGAGCAGCACCGCGAGGCGTACATCCGCATCTTCGACCGGCTCGGCATCGACTACCGCATCTGCTTCGCCATGTCCGGCGCGATGGGCGGCTCGGCCTCCGAGGAGTTCCTCGCGCCCTGCCCCACCGGTGAGGACACCTTCGTCGCCTGCCACAACTGCGGATACGCCGCGAACGCCGAGGCGGTCACCACGCCCGCGCCGCCCGCCGTGACGGCCGAGCAGCCCGCCCTCCGCGTCCTCGACACGCCGGACACCCCGACCATCGAGTCGCTGGTCGAGTACGTCAACGAGCACCACGGGCTCGGGATCACCGCCGCGGACACCCTCAAGAACATCGTGGTCAAGGTCCGCACCCCCGGATCAGACAAGGTCGAGGTCGTCGTCGTCGGCGTGCCCGGCGACCGCGAGGTCGACTTCAAGCGCCTGGAGGCGGTCTTCACCCCCGGCGTCCCCGAGATCTTCGAGGCCGAGGACTTCGCCCGGCACCCCGGGCTCGTCCGCGGCTACATCGGCCCGCAGGTGCTCGCCTCGCTGGGCCTCACCTACCTCGTCGATCCGCGCGTCGTCGACGGCTCCGCCTGGATCACCGGCGCGAACGAGCCCGGCAAGCACGCCGCCCACGTCGTCGCCGGCCGCGACTTCCAGCCGGCCGGCACCATCGAGGCGGCGGAGATCCGGGCCGGTGACTCCTGCCCGCGCTGCGCGCACCCGCTGTCCATCGACCGCGGCATCGAGATCGGCCACATCTTCCAGCTCGGCCGCAAGTACGCCGACGCCGCCGGGCTCGACGCCCTCGGCCCCGACGGCAAGCCGATCCGCGTCACCATGGGCTCGTACGGCGTGGGCGTCTCGCGCGCCGTCGCCGTGCTGGTCGAGCAGCGGCACGACGCCCTCGGCGTGGCGTGGCCGCGCGAGATCGCGCCCGCCGACGTCCACGTCGTCGGCACCGGCAAGGAGAACCAGATCGAGGTGGCGACCCAGATCGCCGAGGAGCTCGAAGCGCGCGGCCTGCGCGTCCTGGTGGACGACCGCCCCGGCGTCTCGCCCGGCGTGAAGTTCAAGGACTCCGAGCTGCTCGGCATGCCCACCGTGCTGATCGTGGGCCGGGGGCTGGCTCAGGGCGTCGTGGAGCTGCGCGACCGCGCCACCGGCGCCAAGGAGGAGATCCCGCTCGCCGAGGCCGTGGAGCGCGTGTTCGCGGCCTGCCGGGCCTGACGTACCCGAGGCATCGCCCGGTCCGGCACGGCCGGACCGGGCACATTCATGGGGAGGCCGCGGGCACCGGCGTCGGCTCGGTCTTGACCGGCGGCGACCCGGTGGTCCGCTCCGCCGGCATCCCGGGGAACGCGGCCACCGCGGGCCGCCAGTCGTACGCGCGGGCGGCGCCCTCCTGCATCGCCTGGGCGGCGAGCCGGCGCAGCGAGGCGTCCCCATCGCCGGCGAGCTCCAGGTAGGCGGCGACGACCCGCTCCTCGATCAGCACCGCGAGCCGTACGGCGTCGTCCTTGTCCTTCACGTCGAACGGGAGCGGGTAGGCGGGGTTCGCCTCCGGCGGTGTGCCGCCCCGCCGCAGGATCAGCGTGCGCAGCCGGTCGCGGCGCGCCCGGTGGGCGTCGAACCCGGCCGTCGCCTTCGTGCGCAGCGCGCCGCCGGTCTTGCCGCCGATCACTCCGTAGGCGTACACGGCGGCGTGCTCGGCGGCGAGCGCCTTTTCGAGCGGGTCGATCATCGCAGCCTCCCGAGGGCGATCACGTGCACGGCCTCGCAGGCGCCGATGCTGGCGATGAGCTGGGACAGGGCAGGGGAGGCCCCCTCCGTCTGCCCGGGGCGCGCGGTCGCCGCGCGCCGTTCCGCGCGGCGCAGGTCGGCCAGCGAGACGGCGGACGCCGACGGTGACGGCGACCCGGACGGTGCCGCACCGGACGGAGCCGCGGACGCGGGGGCGGACGTGCCCGCGCCCTGCGGGAGCATGCCGCGCAACGCGGCCAGATGGGCCAGATGGCGTTGCTCGAACGGCCGCAGCTCGGCGGCCAGCTTCGTCAGGGAGAGCGCGGCCCCGTGGTACAGGGCGACGGTCTCCTCCTTGCCTGCGATCAGCGACCTGAGCAGCAGCGTCTCGGGATCAGGGGGCCCCGGCACGCGGGGTTTCGCGGCGGGGGACGACGAGCAGCCCGAGACGAGCACCCCGGCCACCGCGACACCCAGCAACGAGCGCCTCGTCAGCGTCGATCCTCCGTCCACGAGACAGCATCGTAAGGGGGGAGACGCCGTAGTCGGGGCCAGGCGTCGCGCTCTTTCCGCCCCGTGGTGTCGATAGGCTGTTGGCACATTCGGCGAGGTACGCCAATTGAATCAGGGAGGTCGGCATGGGCGAGGATGCTCGACGCGGCCGCCTTTTGGAGCTGCTCGGCCCGGTGGTCGCCGCCGAGGGGCTCGATCTGGAGGACGTGACGATCACTCCGGCGGGCAAGCGGCGGCTGGTCCGCGTGGTGGTGGATCGCGACGGCGGCATAAGCCTCGACGACGTGGCGGAGGTCAGCCAGGCCGTCTCCAAGGAGCTTGACGAGGCCGACGTGCTGGGCGGCAGCCCGTACGTGCTGGAGGTCACCTCGCCGGGAGTCGACCGGCCGCTCACCGAGCCGCGCCACTGGCGGCGGGCCCACGGCCGGTTGGTCAAGGCCGACCTGCGAGACGGCTCCTCCGTCGAGGGACGGGTGACCGGCGTCGACGAGTCCGGCGTGGAGCTGGACGGCACGCGCCGCATCGATCTTGCGGACCTGGCCAAGGGGCGGGTCCAGGTGGAGTTCAACCGGGCGGACGACGGCCACGGTGAAGATCTCGATGGCGACATCGAGGACGAGGGCTAAGGGGGAGCCTTGTGGACATTGACATGAGCGTCCTGCGCAGCCTGGAGCGGGAGAAGGACATCTCCTTCGACCTCGTCGTCAAGGCGATCGAGGACGCGCTTCTGATCGCCTACTTCCGTACCGAGGGCGCGGCGCAGAAGGCCAGGGCCGAGCTTGACCGCGCCACCGGTCACGTGACCATCTGGGCGGTCGAGCTGGGCGAGGGCGGTGAGGTGCTGAGGGAGTACGACGACACCCCCGGCAACTTCAGCCGCATCGCCGCGACCACGGCCAAGCAGGTGATCCTGCAGCAGCTGCGGGACGCGGAGGACGAGATCAACTTCGGGGAGTTCGCCAGCCGCGAGGGTGAGCTCGTCGCCGGGATCATCCAGCAGGGCAAGGACCCGCGGGTCGTCCTGGTCGACCTGGGGAAGATCGAGGCGATCCTGCCCCACAACGAGCAGGTCCCCGGCGAGGAGTACACCCACGGCGAGCGGATCCGCTGCTACGTGGTGCAGGTGAAGAAGGGGCCCAAGGGGCCGTCGGTGACGCTGTCGCGGACGCACCCCAACCTGGTGAAGAAGCTCTTCGCCCTTGAGGTGCCCGAGATCGCCGACGGCACGGTGGACATCGCCGCCATCGCCCGCGAGGCCGGCCACCGCACGAAGATCGCCGTACGCTCCCGCAAGGGCGGCGTGAACGCCAAGGGCGCCTGCATCGGCCCGATGGGTTCGCGTGTGCGCAACGTGATGACCGAGCTGCACGGCGAGAAGATCGACATCATCGACTGGTCGGAGGACCCGGCGGAGTTCGTGGGGAATGCCCTGTCGCCCGCGCGTGTTTCCCGTGTCGAGGTGGTCGACGCGGAGGCGCGCGTCGCCCGGGTGATCGTGCCCGACTACCAGCTCTCGCTGGCGATCGGCAAGGAGGGGCAGAACGCCCGCCTCGCCAACCGGCTCACCGGATGGCGCATCGACATCCGGCCGGACACCCAGGAGGCACCGGCCGATCCCGCTGATGCGTCGGCAAGGTAAGCTGGAGCATGGTGGCCAGGCGGCCCCGCTGAGAACTTGCGTGGGCTGCCGGGTTCGCACGGTCAAGTCCGAGCTGCTCCGCCTGGTCGTGGTCGAGGACGTCATCGTCCCCGACGTGCGAGGACGGCTTCCTGGGCGAGGTGCGTCACTGCATCCCGCGCCGAGCTGTCTGGAGCTCGCGATGCGTCGCCGGGCGTTCTCTCGTGCCTTCCGCACCGGGAGGACGCTCGATGTGACGCGTCTGAGTGACTACCTCGCGGGGCTTGACGCCCGGCGCTGACCGGGTGAATGGTTACCAATTGCCGATCTCACGGTAGGCATGGGGTCGGAACGAACTGTCATGTAAGGGACGCCGAGTTGATGGGCGGAGTCAGATTGCTATGAGCGCCTGATGAGCACGCGGCGATGAGTACGTCTAGGTAGCGACGGTCCGGCGGCCAGCCAGCCTCCCGGGCCGAGTTAGGGAGTGCAGTGGCGAAGGTCCGGGTTTACGAACTCGCCAAGGAGTTCGGAGTAGAGAGCAAGGTCGTGATGGCCAAGCTCACCGAGATGGGCGAGTTCGTGCGATCGGCGTCCTCAACGATTGAGGCACCGGTCGTCCGCAAGCTTACGGAGGCGTTCGGTAAGGGCGACTCCTCCAGGGGCGGCAAGCCGTCTCCCCGTCCGGCGCAGCCTCGGCCTGCGCCGAGGCCGGCCGAAGGCCAGGCCGCCGGCGCGGCGGCGCCTGTTTCCCAGTCTCCGGACGCCGGCGTCAGGCCGGTCCCCAAGCCGGGCCCGCGGCCCGCGCCCCGTCCGGTTCCCATGCCCCATCCGACGCAGCCCGCGCCCGAGGAGGTGCGGCCCGAGGCTGCGCGGCCCGAGGCGGCGCGGCCCGCGGTGCGTCCGCAGGTTCCGCGGCCCGAGGCTGCGCGGCCCGAGACCCCGCGTCCGGCCGCGTCCGGCCCCCGTCCGGGTGGCGGCGCGCCGAAGCCGGGCCCGCGCCCGGGTCCCGCGTCGCGTCCGGCCGCTCCGGGTGCGCCGACGCCGTCCGGTCAGGCTCCGCGTCCGGGTGCGCCCAAGCCGGGCCCGCGCGGTCCGCGTCCGGGCAACAACCCGTTCTCGTCCACCGCGAGCGGCATGGGTCAGCGGCCTCCGCGTCCCGGCGCCCGCGACGGTGGCGAGCGCGGCGACCGCGGCGACCGCGGCGACCGTGGTCCTCGCGAGCCGCGGCGTGACGGCGCCCGCGACGGCGCGATGCCGCGTCCGCCGTCGGCGCGCCCGGGTGCTCCCGGCGCCGGCGGTCCGCGTCCCGGTCCGGGAGCGGGCGGTCCCCGTCCTGGCCCTGGTGCCGGCGGTCCCCGTCCGGGGCCTGGCGCCGGTGGTCCGCGTCCCGGTGGTCCGCGTCCGAACCCGATGATGATGCCGCAGGGCCGCCCGGCCGCTCCGGGTGGCGGTGCCGGTCGTCCCGGCGGTGGCGGCGGTGGCCGTCCCGGCGGTGGCGGCGGTGGCCGTCCCGGTGGCGGTGGCGGTGCCGGTCGTCCCGGTGGTGGCGGCGGCTTCGGCGGTGCCCGTACGGGCACCGGCGGTCGTCCCGGTGCGGGCGGTGGCCCGGGTGGTGGCGGCGGCGGTTTCGTCGGTCGTCCCGGTGGCGGCGGCCGCGGCCGCGGTGGCGGTACGGCGGGCGCCTTCGGTCGTCCCGGCGGGCGTCCGACCCGTGGTCGCAAGTCGAAGCGGCAGAGGCGCCAGGAGTTCGACAACATGTCGGCTCCGTCGATCGGCGGCGTCCAGGCTCCGCGTGGCGGCGGGCAGACGATCCGTCTGCCGCGTGGCGCGTCCCTGTCCGACTTCGCCGACCGGATCGGCGCGAACCCCGCGTCGCTGGTGCAGATCATGCTGCACCTCGGCGAGATGGTGACCGCGACCCAGTCGGTCAACGAGGAGACGCTGCAGCTTCTCGGCGCTGAGCTCGACTACATCATCCAGGTCGTCAGCCCGGAGGAGGAGGACCGCGAGCTTCTCGAGTCCTTCAAGATCGAGTTCGGTGAGGACGAGGGTGACGAGGCCGACCTCGCGCCGCGTCCGCCGGTCGTGACCGTCATGGGCCACGTCGACCACGGTAAGACGAAGACCCTCGACGCGATCCGGCACACCAACGTGGTCGCGCGCGAGGCGGGTGGCATCACCCAGCACATCGGTGCGTACCAGGTGGCCACCGAGCACGAGGGTGAGACCCGCAAGATCACCTTCATCGACACCCCCGGTCACGAGGCGTTCACCGCCATGCGTGCCCGTGGTGCCCAGGCCACCGACATCGCGGTGCTCGTCGTCGCCGCAGACGACGGCGTGAAGCCGCAGACGATCGAGGCGCTGAACCACGCGCAGGCGGCGGACGTGCCGATCGTGGTCGCGGTCAACAAGGTCGACAAGGAGGGTGCGGACCCGACCAAGGTCCGGGCCCAGCTCACCGAGTACGGCCTGGTGGCCGAGGAGTTCGGCGGCTCCACGCTGTTCGTGGACATCTCCGCCAAGCAGGGCCTCGGCATCGACAAGCTGCTCGAGGCGATCCTGCTGACCGCCGACGCCGAGCTCGACCTGCGGGCGAACCCGGACATGGACGCCCAGGGCCTGGCCATCGAGGCGCATCTCGACAAGGGCCGCGGTCCGGTGGCGACCGTGCTGGTGCAGCGCGGCACGCTCCGGGTGGGCGACTCCATCGTCTGTGGCGAGGCCTTCGGCCGCGTCCGGGCGATGCTGGACGACAACGGCGAGACGGTCGAAGAGGCCGACCCGTCGCGTCCGGTCCTGGTGCTCGGTCTGACCGCTGTCCCGCGCGCGGGCGACAACTTCATCGTCGTCACCGACGACCGGATGGCGCGGCAGATCGCCCAGCAGCGGGCGGCCCGTCAGCGCATCGCCGACATGGCGAAGTCCGGCCGCCGGCGCACTCTCGAGGAGCTGTTCAAGGACCTCGAGAAGGGTCAGGTCGACGAGCTCAAGCTCATCATCAAGGGTGACGTCTCCGGTTCGGTGGAAGCCCTCGAGGACGCGCTACTCAAGATCGACGTCGGCGAAGAGGTCAACCTCCGGGTTCTGCACCGCGCCGTCGGTGCGATCACGGAGTACGACGTCAACCTGGCGGTGGCCGACGACAACGCCGTCATCATCGGCTTCAACGTGCGTCCGGAGGTCCGGGCGCGCGACCTGGCCGAGCGCGAGGGCGTCGACATCCGGTACTACTCGGTCATCTACCAGGCGATCGAGGAGATCGAGGCGGCCCTCAAGGGCATGCTCAAGCCGGAGTTCGAAGAGGTCAGGACGGGTACCGCCGAGGTCCGCGAGGTCTTCAAGGTGCCGAAGATCGGCAACATCGCCGGTGCTCTGGTCCGCTCGGGCACGATCACCCGCAACAGCAAGGCACGGATCATCCGCGACGGTGTCGTGGTGGCCGACAATCTCACCGTCTCGTCGCTGCGTCGCTTCAAGGACGACGCGACCGAGGTCCGCGAGGGCTTCGAGTGCGGTATCGGTGTCGGCTACAACGACATCAAGATCGACGACGTCATCGAGACGTTCGAGATGCAGGAGAAGCCGCGCGTGTGACGTGTGACGCCGCCGCCCCCGCCTGGTGCGGGGGCGGCGGCGTGACCGTCGTTCTGCGGTGAGAAATCGATGTACATCGGTGCTCTGACGTTGGACATCCTGCTCGGCGACGTGCGGTCGCTGAAGCAGAAGCGTTCCGTGATCCGCCCCCTCGTCGCCGAGGTGCAACGGCGGTTTCCCGGGGTGGCCGTGGCCGAGACCGGCCATCTCGACCTGCATCGCCGTGCCGAGATCGGTGTGGCCGTGGTGTCGGCCTCCGCGGCCAACTGCGGTGAGGTACTCGACGCCTGCGAGCGTCTCGTCGCCTTCCGCCCCGAGATCGAGCTGCTGTCCGCGCGACAGCGGCTTTTCAACGACGACGAAGAATAGACGGCCGTGCCCCGAGCGCGGCCGTGCCAGAACCGAGAAGGGGGAGCGCGGCCATGGACGCAGCGCGCGCCAGGAAGTTGGCCGACCGCATTCAGCAGGTGGTCGCCGAGATGCTGGAGCGACGGATCAAGGATCCGCGCCTCGGCTTCGTGACGGTGACCGACGCCCGGATCACCGCCGACCTCGGTGACGCCACGGTCTTCTACACCGTTTTCGGATCCGAGGTGGACCGGGCCGGCACGGCCGCCGCCCTGGAGAGCGCCAAGGGGATCATCCGCTCCGAGGTGGGCCGGCAGACCGGCCTGCGGCACACCCCCACGCTCACGTTCGTGCACGACCCGTTGCCTGACAGCGCCCGGCACATGGACGACCTGTTCGCCGTGGCCAGGGCCAAGGACGCCGAGATCGCCAAGCGGGCCGAGGGCGCGAACTACGCCGGCGAGGCCGACCCGTACCGCCTTGAGGAGGCCTACGACGGCGAGGCGGGCGACGACGAGAGTGACGACGAGTCCGAGCGCCCCGGCCACCGGGCGATCTGAGCGGACGCGGCGCGGAAGGTGGCACCGGACGTGACACGGGACGCGGGCGGTCGGGTCGAGCCCGCGGCGGGCGGCATCCCGGCGCCCGACGAGCGGGACTGGGCGCGCGCGGTCGAGTTGATCGCCGCCGCGGACCGGATCGCGCTGGCCTGTCACGTGTCGCCGGACGGTGACGCCCTCGGCTCCATGCTCGGCTTCGGCCTCGCCCTCCGCGGCGCGGGGAAGGAGGTGGTCGCGTCCTTCGGCGACCGCCGCTTCACCGTGCCGCGGCTGCTGCGTTTCCTGCCGGGGCAGGACCTGCTGGTCGATCCCTTGGACTATCCGACCGGGCCGCCGCTGATGATGACCTTCGACGCCTCCACCGTGGAGCGGCTGGGCCTGCTCACCCCGCACGCGGGCCAGGCCGGGGAACTGGTCGTGGTCGACCACCACGCGTCGAACACCGGGTTCGGCACGCTGAACCTGGTCGACTCCACCGTCGCCGCCACGTCCGTCCTGGTCGAGGAGCTTGTCCGGCGCCTGGGATTGGCCGTGGATATCGACGTCGCGACCTGCCTCTACACGGCGCTGGTGACCGACACGGGCTCGTTCAAGTACTCCACCACGCCGGAGGTCCACGCGCTGGCCGCGCGGCTGATCGCGACCGGGCTGCGTCCCGACGAGATCGCGCGGGAGCTGTGGGACGGCGCGCCCTTCGGCTATCTCACCGTCCTCGGCGCCGCGATCGGCCGGGTCACGCTCGAACCCGCCGCCGCCGGCGGGCACGGCCTGGTCTGGACGTACGTGACGCGGGCGGAGCGCGCCGCGGCGGCCCTGCCGTACGACGAGGTGGAGGGCGTGATCGACGTCGTCCGCCGGGTCGAGGAGGCGGACGTCGCGGTGGTGCTCAAGGAGGACGACACGGGCACGTGGAACGTCTCCACCCGGTCCAAGGGGGCCGTGGACGTGGGACGCGCCTGCTCGGCCCTGGGCGGAGGCGGTCATCCGCGCGCCGCGGGTTTCTCCTCCCGCGAGTCGCCGCCTGACATCATGGCGGCCCTGCGCCCCCTGCTCTCGTCCTGACCGGGCGTCCCATCCACCTCTCCCGACCATCCCTGCTCGACCATCCCTGCGGAGGACCAGCGTCATGCGCACGGCCAAGGCCAGGCGAACCCCGCCCCCGAGCGGCCTCATCATCGTGGACAAGCCCGCGGAGTGGACCTCCCACGACGTGGTCGGCAAGATGCGCGGCGTCGCCGGCACCCGCAAGGTCGGCCACGCGGGGACGCTCGACCCGATGGCCACCGGCGTTCTGGTGGTCGGCGTCGAGAAGGCGACCCGGCTTCTCGGCCACCTCGCGCTGACCGAGAAGGTGTACGAGGCCACGATCCGGCTCGGCGTGAGCACCAACACCGACGACGCCGAGGGCGAGGTCGTGGCGACCGTGCCGGCCGGGCACGTGACCGACGAGGACGTCCGCAAGGGCGTCGCGGCGCTGACCGGCGAGATCAGCCAGGTTCCGCCCCAGGTGAGCGCGATCAAGGTGAACGGCGAGCGCGCGTACAAGCGGGCCCGCGCCGGCGAGGAGGTCGAGCTGGCCGCCCGCCCCGTCACCGTGTACGGCTTCGAGGTGACCGCGATC
The DNA here is from genome assembly GCF_001528665.1 of Microtetraspora malaysiensis. Taxonomy (GTDB): domain Bacteria; phylum Actinomycetota; class Actinomycetes; order Streptosporangiales; family Streptosporangiaceae; genus Microtetraspora_A; species Microtetraspora_A malaysiensis. The sequence goes on along the minus strand of NZ_BBYJ01000010.1, from coordinate 219,701 downwards.
CGCCACGAGGGCGACGTGGTGGACGTGGACGCGATTGTCACCTGCTCAAGCGGCACCTACATCCGCGCGCTGGCCCGCGACCTCGGGAACGGGTTCGGCGTCGGCGGGCACCTCACCCGGCTGCGCCGTACCCGTGTCGGGCCGTACACGATCGAGTCGGCGCGCACGATCGAGCAGCTCGTGGAGGAGTGCGTGATTCTCCCCATGGCGGACGCGGTGGCGGCGGCATTCCCACGCAGGGACGTGACCGAGGAGGAGGCGCGCCTGGTCGCGCACGGCGGCCGGCTGCCCGCCGCGGGGCTCGGCTCCGGTCCCATCGGCGTCTTCGCCCCCGACGGCACGCTGCTCGCGCTCGTCGAGGAGCGGGGGCGTACGGCCCGGCCGCTCGCGGTGTTCGTCCCGTGAGAAGAGGATCGGCGGGGGTTGGTTCCCGGTCAGGTGTCCGGGCATGGCAGTCTTGTCTACTGCCGGATCGCGTGTGAGGGAATCGAGGTCGAGGTGCAGGGCTGGCACGGACTGGACGACGTGCCCGAGGACTGGGGCAGATCCGTCGTCACGATCGGCGTGTTCGACGGGGTACATCGCGGTCACCAGCAGATGGTGGCGCGTGCGGTGGACATGGCCGCGAAGCTCGGACTTCCCTCGGTCGCCATCACATTCGACCCGCATCCCGACGAGGTGGTCCGCCCCGGCAGCCACCCGCCGCTGCTCACCGACACGCGCCGCCGCGCCGAGCTGCTCGTGTCGCTGGGCGTCGACGCGGTGTGCGTGATGCCGTTCACGGTGGAGTTCTCCCGGATGTCGCCGGACGAGTTCGTGCAGACCACGCTCGTCGACCGGCTGCACGCGGCCGGCGTGGTCGTGGGGGAGAACTTCCGCTTCGGCCACAAGGCGTCCGGCGATCTGGAAACGCTGCGCACGCTCGGTGAGAAGTACGACTTCGTGGTGGAAGGCGTGCCCCTGGTGAGTGAGGGCGAGGCGATCTCGTCCACCCGCATCCGCGGGCGGCTGGCGGAGGGCGACGTCGAGGCCGCCGCGGCCGAGCTGGGTCGTCCGCACCGGGTCGAGGGCGTGGTCGTGCGTGGCCACCAGCGGGGGAGGGCCCTCGGCTTCCCGACCGCCAACGTCGAGTCGCCGCAGCACACCGCGATCCCGGCCGACGGCGTCTACGCCGGCTACCTGCGCTGCACCGAGTCGCCCTCGCGATACGAGGGGGAGCTCTGGCCCGCCGCGATCTCGGTCGGCACCAACCCCACGTTCCAGAACGTCGCCCGGACGGTCGAGGCGTACGCGCTGGACCGCGACGACCTCGATCTGTACGGCATGCACGTGGCGGTCGACTTCACGACGCGACTCCGCGACAATCTCAAGTTCGACTCGATCGAGGCGCTGATCGAGCAGATGCACGCCGACGTGGCCGAGGCCAGGCGGCTGACCAGCGGCTGAAGAGCGGCCGGTCACGCCCCGCCCGTCCCGGGTGGCGGAACGCGATGGTAGCCTTGCATGTCGGCCATCGGTGCGGGTGTATGTCCGCCGAGTGGCCGGGCTGGCACGGCGACTGTTGGCACGCACGGTCGTTCGCGAGCTGGAACCATCCTTACGCGTGCCTCCCAGAAAAGGAGATGCAGTGTCGCTTGACACCGCCACCACGAAGGCCATCGTCGCCGAGTACGGCGCCAGCGAGGGTGACACCGGGTCCCCCGAGGTCCAGATCGCGCTGCTCAGCAAGCGGATCAGCGACCTGACGGAGCACCTGAAGACCCACAAGCACGACCACCACAGCCGTCGCGGGCTGCTCCTGCTGGTCGGCCGTCGGCGCCGCCTGCTGAAGTACCTGCAGGCCAAGGACATCACCCGCTACCGCTCCCTGATCGAGCGGCTCGGCCTTCGTCGATAGGGTGAAAGGAGCGGCGATCCAACGCCGCTCCTTTCACATATCAGGTCAAAATAGGCCTACGGTTCGGCGAGTCGCCGCAGAAGCGGGCTTAGGACCGCGCAAACTTAATAGCCGAAAGGGAGAGGAGACCGGATAGTCTCCTCAACCCGACAGACAGTGCCCCGCGTCCGCACGCAAGCACACGCGCGATCCGCGGCGTGAGAGGGCCGGTCCTCGGTAGTGGCCCCCGGTCATGCGGCACAGCCGCGGAGGGAACCGGGCGCTTCGATCGAAGACCGGCACTGCACCTGACGGGGAGCCGGCAAAGGAAGGGGTAGGCCGGTCAGGCTGCCTTGACCGCAGCACACGGACGTGGGGGAGACCGACCCGAGAAGGAGGTCCCCCGTGGAGGGTGTCCACAGCACAGAAGCCGTTATCGACAACGGCTCGTTCGGCACGCGTACCATCCGGTTCGAGACCGGCAGGCTCGCGCGCCAGGCGGCCGGAAGCGCCGTCGTCTACCTGGACGAGGAGACGACTGTCCTTTCCGCCACCACCGCGTCCAAGCATCCGAAGGAGAACTTGGACTTCTTCCCGCTCACCGTCGACGTCGAGGAGCGGATGTATGCCGCGGGCCGCATCCCCGGCTCGTTCTTCCGCCGGGAAGGGCGGCCGTCCGAGGACGCGATCCTCACCTGCCGCCTGATCGACCGGCCGCTGCGCCCGTCGTTCGTCAAGGGCCTGCGCAACGAGATCCAGGTCGTGGCGACCGTCATGTCGCTGCACCCGGACCACCTGTACGACGTGGTCGCGATCAACGCGGCGAGCTTGTCGACGCAGCTCGCGGGGCTGCCGTTCTCCGGCCCGATCGGCGGCGTCCGCGTCGCGCTGATCAACGGCCAGTGGGTGGCCTTCCCGACGCACTCAGAGCTGGAGGGCGCCACCTTCGACATGGTGGTGGCCGGCCGGGTCCTGCAGGACGGCGACGTCGCGATCATGATGGTCGAGGCCGAGTCCACGCGCGACACGCTGAAGCTGGTCGCCGAGGGCGACGCCGCGCCGACCGAGGAGGCCGTGGCCCAGGGTCTGGAGGCGGCCAAGCCGTTCATCAAGGTCCTGTGCGAGGCGCAGTCGCGGCTGGCCAAGGTCGCCGCGAAGGAGACCGCCGAGTACCCGATCTTCCTCGACTACCAGGACGACGTCCTGGAGGCGGTCACCGCCGCGGTGCGCAGCGAGCTCGCCGCCGCGCTGACGATCGCCGGCAAGCAGGAGCGCGAGACCGAGATCGACCGGGTCAAGGCCCTCGCCGCCGAGAAGCTGCTCGCCGACTTCGAGGGGCGTGAGAAGGAGGTCTCCGCCGCGTTCCGGTCGCTGACCAAGAAGCTCATGCGCGAGCGGGTGATGACCGAGGGCATCCGCATCGACGGGCGTGGCACCAAGGACATCCGGCAGCTCAACGCCGAGGTCCACGTCGTGCCGCGGGTCCACGGCTCGGCTCTGTTCGAGCGCGGTGAGACCCAGATTCTGGGCATCACCACGCTCAACATGCTGCGCATGGAGCAGATGATCGACACGCTCAACCCGGAGCGCACCAAGCGGTACATGCACAACTACAACTTCCCGCCGTACTCCACCGGTGAGACGGGCCGCGTCGGCTCGCCGAAGCGGCGCGAGATCGGTCACGGTGCGCTCGCCGAGCGGGCGCTGATCCCCGTGCTGCCGAGCCGCGAGGAGTTCCCGTACGCGATCCGCCAGGTGTCGGAGGCTCTCGGGTCGAACGGCTCGACCTCGATGGGCTCGGTCTGCGCCTCGACGATGTCGCTCCTCGACTCCGGTGTGCCGCTCAAGGAGATGGTCGCCGGCATCGCCATGGGCCTGATCGGCGAGGGTGACCAGTACGTCACCCTGACCGACATCCTCGGCGCCGAGGACGCCATGGGCGACATGGACTTCAAGGTCGCCGGCACCAAGGACCTCATCACCGCGCTGCAGCTCGACACCAAGCTCGACGGCATCCCGGCGTCGGTCCTGGCCGCGGCGCTCAAGCAGGCCAAGGCGGCCCGCCTGGCGATCCTGGACGTGATGCAGGAGGCCATCGACTCTCCCGCGGAGATGAACCCGACGGCGCCGCGCATCATCACGATCAAGGTCCCGGTCGACAAGATCGGCGAGGTCATCGGGCCCAAGGGCAAGATGATCAACCAGATCCAGGACGACACCGGCGCCGAGATCACCATCGAGGACGACGGCACGATCTACATCGGCGCCACCGACGGTCCGTCCGCTGAGGCCGCCCGGTCGCTGATCAACGGCATCGCGAACCCGCACATGCCCGAGGTCGGCGAGCGCTACCTGGGCACGGTCGTGAAGATCGCCGCTTTCGGGGCGTTCATCTCGCTGCTGCCCGGCAAGGACGGCCTGCTGCACGTCTCGCAGATCCGCAAGCTGCACGGCGGCAAGCGCATCGAGAACGTCGAGGACGTCATGAACGTCGGCGAGAAGATCCAGGTGGAGATCGCCGAGATCGACTCGCGCGGCAAGCTGTCGCTCGTCCCGGTCGAGGTCGTCGAGAAGGAAGCCGCGGAGAAGGCCGCGGGCGGCGATGAGGCGGCCGAGCCCGCCGAGGCGCCGCAGCAGCAGGAGGACCGCTCCGAGCGTCCGCGTCGGCGCACCCGCGGCGGACGGGACGACCGCAACTCGTGACGACCACCATCCTCTATCCCGGCAAGGACGGTGCGGGGGTCATCCGCCGCACCGTCCTTCCCGGCGGTCTGCGAGTGGTGACCGAGACCATGCCGACGGTGCGCAGTGTCGCCGTCGGCATGTGGGTCGGCATCGGTTCCCGTGATGAGGCCCCCGAGCACATGGGGGCCACCCACTTCCTCGAGCACCTGCTCTTCAAGGGCACTTCCACGAGGGACGCCATGGAGATCTCGGCGTCCATCGAGGGCATCGGCGGTGAGATCAACGCGTTCACCGCCAAGGAGTACACCTGCTACTACGCGCGGGTGCTCGACGAGGACCTCCCCCTGGCGATCGACGTCCTGGCCGACGTCGTCACCTCTTCCCTCATCACCCCCGAGGACGTGGAGTCCGAGCGCGGCGTGATCCTGGAGGAGATCGCGATGCACGACGACGACCCGTCGGACGTCGTGCACGAGCAGTTCTCCGCCGAGCTGTACGGCGACACGCCCATCGGCCGGCCCATTCTGGGCAACGAGGAGTCGATCAACGCGCTCAGCCGCGATCGGATCCACGAGTACTACCAGCGCTACTACCTTCCCCCGCTGACGGTCGTCTCCGTGGCGGGCAACGTGAACCACGAGCGCGTGGTCGAACTGGTCGCCGCGGCGTACGAGCGCGCCGGCGCCCTGGCCCAGCTCGCGCCGCCCGCGCCTCCGCGCCTCGACGGCCCCGGCGTCGAGCAGCGGTCCGGCATCCGGGTCGTCGACCGGCCCACCGAGCAGGCCAACCTCGTGCTGGGCACCACCGGCGTCTCCCGCGGCGACGACCGCAGGTTCGCCCTCGGCGTGCTGAACGCGGCGCTGGGCGGCGGCATGTCGTCCCGGTTGTTCCAGGAGATCCGTGAGAAACGCGGACTGGCCTACAGCGCGTACAGCTACACCTCGCAGTACGCCGACACGGGCCAGTTCGGCATCTACGTCGGCTGCCTCCCCTCGAAGATCGACGACGTTCTCAAGATCTGCCGGGACGAGCTGTCCCGGATCGTCGCCGAGGGCATCACCGCCGAGGAGATCACTCGCGGCAAGGGACAGATGCGTGGCGGGCTGGTCCTCGGCCTGGAGGACACCGGTTCCCGTATGTCCCGGATCGGCAAGAGCGAGCTCGTCTACGAAGAGCTCATGTCCGTGGACGAGGTTCTCGCCCGGATCGAGGCGGTCACGCCCGAGGACGTCAGCGCCGTGGCGCAGGACATCCTCACCCGGCCGCTGACGCTCGCCGTCATCGGGCCGTACGCCGACAAGGACTTCAGCGGGGCGATCGCCTGAACCCGTGAGAGGGGCCCGGATCGTGGTGGTCCGGGCCCTTCGCATGTCCAGGGTCTTTCAGCTGCCGGCGCCGCGCATGCTGCAGGTGAGAGCGTGACGTCCGGGTATAGCCTTGGCCCGTGATTAAGGTGGGTGTTCTCGGCGCGCGTGGCCGCGTCGGCGTGGAAGTCTGCAAGGCCGTACACGCGGCCGACGACCTGGAGCTGGCGGCGGCCGTCGACAAGGACGATCCGCTGGAGGCGCTGGCCGGCGCCGAGGTGGTGGTCGACTTCACGCATCCCGACGTGGTGATGAACAACGTCGAGTGGTGTGTCACGCACGGCATCCATCCGGTGATCGGGACGACGGGCTGGACCCCCGAGCGGCTGGACACGGTGCGCGCCCTGCTCGCGGCCAACCCGGGGACGAACGCGTTGATCGCCCCGAACTTCGGCATCGCCGCCGTGCTGATGATGCATTTCGCCCAGCAGGCCGCCAAGTACTTCGACTCGGTGGAGATCGTCGAGCTGCACCACCCGAACAAGGCGGATGCCCCCTCGGGGACGGCGCGCCGTACGGCGGAGCTGGTGGCGGAGGCCCGCAGGAAGGCGGGCGTCGGCCCCTCCCCGGACGCGACCACCTCCGAGCTGCCGGGGGCCCGCGGTGCCGACGTGGACGGCGTACACGTCCACGCCGTCCGCCTGGCCGGTCTGATCGCCCATCAGGAGGTGCTGCTCGGCGGTGACGGAGAGATCCTCACCATCCGGCACGACACCATGAACCGGTCGTCGTTCACCCCTGGCGTGCTCCTCGGTGTGCGCCGGGTACGCGATCTTCCGGGGCTCACGGTCGGTCTGGAGAACCTCCTCGACCTATAAACCTCATCCACAGGCAGCCGCTTATCCACCGAACGAGCTTCGGCTTGCCACCCCACTTCCGCCTTCAGGAAGGCTGTCCCATGGGTCGCCGCCCGGCGGCCCTAACCGACCGCCCAGGGGAGAGGCATGACCGGCATTGGTTTCGAGGAGCGGGTCACCGCACTGGAACTTGACATGCAGTCCATGAAGATCGCCATCGGCATGGTGGACAACAAGGTCGAACGGGTCCGCGCCGATGTGCGGCAGGCTCAGGCCGCCAACACGCGCATGATCCAGGCCGTACGCGACGACATGACGGAGTTCCGTCAGGAGGTCTCGGTCCGCTTCGACTCCGTCGACGCCCGGTTCGACGCGGTGGACTCCAGCTTCACCCACATCGACGCCAGGCTCGATCGGATGGACTCTCGCTTCGATGCGATGGATTCTCGTCTCGATCGGATGGATTCCCGCTTCGACGGGATGGATTCTCGCTTCGATCGGATGGACTCCCGGATCGATGAGGTCGTCTCACTCATCAGGGGGATGGCCGACGGTCGTGCCCAAGGCGTCACATCCGTGAACTAGCGAAAGGCCGATACGTGTACGGGGCGCCAGAGCGCCCCGTACACGTGCCTGACGGCTCCGCCGTCAGATTGCCCTTTGGTTTCGGCCCTCGCCGGCGCCTCTTGGTCAGAGGGCCAGGCCGAGGGTGAACAGGGCGCCGAAGGCGAGCTGGAGGCGCCCCGTCTGCTGCAGCGTCGCGATGAGCGCGGGCCCGGTCGCCCCCGAGCGCACCGTCTGCACCGGTGCGATGGCCAGCGGGAGCGCGAGCACGGCGATCGCGGCGAACGGCCGGTCGGGGACGACGCCGAGTGCGATCAGGAAGGGCACGATCAGCGCGGCCGCGTAGAGCAGCCGGGTCCGCCCGTCGCCGAGGACGACGGCGAGTGTCCGCTTGCCCGAAGGACCGTCCGTCACGATGTCGCGCAGGTTGTTGACGACGAGCAGGGCGCAGGCGAGCAGGCCCACCGGGACGGCGGCGGCCAGGGCCAGCCAGGGCAGCCGCTCCAACTGGACGTATGTCGTCCCGGCGACCGCGACGAGGCCGAAGAACACGAAGACCGAGATTTCGCCCATGGCGCGGTAGCCGTACGGGCGGGAACCCCCGGTGTAGAACCAGGCCGCCAGGATCGAGAGGAGACCGACCAGCAGCAGCCACCAGGCACGGGTGGCCACCACGAGTGCCAGGCCGGCGATTGCGGCCGCGAGGAAGCAGCCCAGCGCCGCCGCCAGCACCTCCTTGGGAGCGGCCGCGCCGGACCCGACGAGGCGCATCGGGCCGACCCGGTCCTTGTCGGTGCCTCGGACGCCGTCGCTGTAGTCGTTGGCGTAGTTCACGCCGACCTGCAGAGCCAGCGCCACGAAGAGGGCGAGGAGTGCCCGCCACCAGACGGCTCCGCCCTCGGCGACAGCTACGCCGGTGCCGACGGCGACCGGAACGACGGCTGCGGGAAGGGTACGGGGACGCGCGCCCGCGACCCATTGAGCTGGTGTGGCCACGTTTATACCTTTGTGAGATCACCGGAGAGTGGAAGCCCGCGCACGGCCACGACCATCCGCGGGCGTCCCGTCGTGCAACGGCTCAGGGCAGGACGTACCGACGGACACGGCACGTCCACGAGGGCCGGAGAACCGACGGGGATCCTGCTCACGCTGGGGCAGGTCAGCTGATGTCGGTGCCGAGACGGATCATCCTGATGGGGCGGCCCATGTCGAGCACGCGCTCCGCCTCGTCCTCGCCCCACCCCGCCGACTCAAGGAAGCCGAGCATCGGGTGGTTGTCGGCGAACACCCAGGTGACGACGCTGCTGTAGCCGTCCTCGCGCAGGTGGTCCACCGTGGCGTTGAGCAGGCGACTGCCGTGTCCGCGGCGGATGTGGTTCGGGTCGACGAGGAGGGTGAGCAGCTCGGCGGTCTCCGACGGGCGCAGGTCGGGATCCTCGGCGGGGCCGTGCGAGGCGAGCCCCACGACCCGGTCGGACGCCCGGGACGCCGCGCTGGCCAGGATGCCGCCGGGACCGAGCGCCGTGAACGCGTCCGTGTCGGGCACCACCCGCTCGACCGCGACGAGAACGCGGTGACGCGGGGTGGGTGGTGAGAGGATCGCCTCGTCCCACTGTCGCCGCCACATCTTCTCGGCGGCGGGGCCGGTCATCTGCTCCAGCGGGCCGGGGGGGAGGAAGTCGCGATATCCGCACTTCCACGCCCTGATCTGGGTGCTCGTCACCGCGTCGACGTCTTCCAGACGGGCAGATCTAACACCCATGCGGCCGGCTCCTCTCTGTACATGTATCACCGTACTGGTCAGGAGATGCGAGATGAACCGTCCGTCTGGCGTCGTGCCCGATATGCCCGAGTTTTTGTGCGGTTTCCACACACCCGCATGGAACACCAGGATCGGGAGCGGTTCTTGGAAGAGTCTATGAAGGCCCACTGACACGTGCTCTCCGCGCACACCTTCAGTCGGGGCCACATCCCCTCGGCGTGGGCGGCGGGGATCGCGGCGACGATCCGGGCGAGGCCCGCGCCCACCCCACCCTCCGAGGAGACCGCCGGGGCGCCGGAGGGCCCCGGCGTACTGGAGGCGGCCGAGTCGTGGGAGCCGGGCATTTCCGAGAGGCCGGCCGTTCCCCACGTGCCGGCGGCACACCCTGTGTCGGCATCGCCTGGCACGCCGGACGGCCCGAGCGTTCCCGATGATCCCGGACCACCGCGCGGGACGTACGCCGCCGGCTCCAGAGTGGGCACGCCTCCCACCAGCGTCACCCGCAGCGGGAACGTCGCCAGGGCCGCTTCCAGTCCCGCACCGATCTCGTACGGCGTCGCGTCGTGGTTTCGGCGCAACGCTTCACGGAGGCCCTCACGCAGCCGGACGGCGAGGACGAGGTCGTCGTCCGCCGCGCGATCCGTGTCCTGGATCAGGTCGCGTTCCTGTAGCCATACGGTCAGCTCGGCCGGTGACGCGAGATCGTCGACGTCCGACTCGACGTCGTAGGTGTTCACGAAATCGCGAAGCAGCTCCGCGGGGCCTGTCATCTGCGTGATCCCCTCCCGCGACCACTGTATGGGAGGCGCAGACGGGGAAATGACCGCACCGTCCCCGGCCCGGCCGCGGCTGTGTTCCGGATGCAGACCGGGCTCAGCGCCGCCCGAGGTGATGACGTGCGGTTGCAGAAACGCCGTGCCGGTCGACGCGGGCGGCCTGGCGGCGTTCGCCTGCCGGGGGCGCTTCCGTTCGATCAGCGTGTGTCCTGGAACGCGGCGCCCAGGCGGCGCACGCCCTCGTCCAGCTCCGCGACGCTCGACGAGGCGATGTGGGTGAGTCTGATGCGCGGTCCGGGAGGTTCTGACGGGTAATAGATGCGGCCGGGGCTGACCAGCACCCCCTTGCGCTGCGCGGCCTCGACGACCGCCGCCTCGTCCGTGCCCTGGGGGAGGCGCACCCAGACGTGGAACCCTCCGTGAGGCCGGAGTTCGACCTCGGCCTGCGGCACATACCGGGCCAGACCGGAGAGCAGCGCCCCCTGCCGCACCAGGATCTCCTGTCGTACGGCGGCGAGATGACGCCGCCATGCCGGTGAGCTGACGAACTCCAGCGCCGCCTCCTGCAGCGGCCGCGCGACGAAGAACGACTCGACCACCTGGCTCGCCCGCAGGCGGTGCGCCGCCGGGCCGCGGGCGATGACCCCCGCCACCCGCATGCTCGGCGCCGAGATCTTGCTCAGCGAGATGATGTGGACGACCGTGCCGTTCGGGTCCATCGAGCCGAGCGAGGGCGGGGTCGGGTCGGCCCCGAGATAGCGGGCGTAGTCGTCCTCGATGACGAACGCACCCGCCGCCCGCGCGACCGCGAGCACCTGCTCCCTGCGTTCGAGAGGGAGAGTCGCGCCGGTGGGGTTGTGCAGCGTGGGCTGGCAGAGGAAGACCCGCGCCCCGGTGACGGCGAACGCCTCGGCCAGCAGGTCGGGCCGTACGCCGTCCCGGTCGACCGGGACGGCGGTCGCACGTAGCCCGGCGGCCTTGGCCGCCGCCAGCGCCCCCGGGTACGTGGGGGTCTCCACGAGGACGGGCCTGCCCGGAGCGGCCAGCGCGCGCAGGGCGTGGGTGAGCCCGGCCTGGCCGCCGCTGACCACGAGCACGTCGTCCGGCGTGGCCGTGCCGCCCGCCTCGCTCGCGAACCATCGCCGCAGCCCCGGGTCGCCGTTGAGGGGAGGTAGCGACCACGACTCCGGCCGTCGTACGGCACGGGCGGCCGCGGCGGACAGGGCCGAAAGCGGTCGGAGGTCGGGAGGTAGATATCCGCCGGTCAACGGGATCACTCCGTCGGCCGGCCGGGCAAGGAGCCCGGAGACGGCGGAGTCATCGACCATACGGTCGTCGAGCGTCACGGTCTGCCAGGAGAGGTCGAGGGCCTCGGCCGCGCGCCCGCGCGCCGGGGCCACGAACGCTCCGCTGCCCGGCCTGGTCACGACCCGGCCCTCCGCGCTGAGCTGCGCGATGGCGCGGGAGACGGTCACCGGGCTGACACCGTGCCGCCGCATCAGCTCCCGGCTGGACGGCAGCCGATCGCCCGGCCGCGCGCGCTCCGTCTCGTCGCGCAGGATCGCGGCCAAACGGGCGATACTGCTATCGTCATTCATGAGAGATTACGATAGCGCTATCGAGACGGCGTCAGTAGCGCCGAGCCGCGCGGGAGCCGCCGTTCGGCGGAGCGCCTGGTTGGGCACCGTGCTCGCCTTGGTCGGCGTTGTGTCGTTCTCCGGCTCGTTCCCCGGCACCGTCTTCGGGATGCGGGGGTTCGACCCGTACCTCCTCACGTTCGCGCGCGCCGGTCTCGCCACCCTGGCGGCCGTCACCTGCCTGGCCATGGCGGGCGCGCCGCTGCTGCCGCCGAGGGGGCATCTGCGGTCGTACCTCGTGATCGCCGTGGGCGTCGTCTTCGGCTTCCCGTTGTTCAGCGCCCTGGCTTTGCACGGCGGGGCGAGCACGGCCCATGCGGCCGTCGTGACCGGCCTGCTTCCCGCGGCGACGGCGGTGGGCGCGGTGCTACGCGCGGGGGAGCGGCCGCGGCCGCTGTTCTGGATCGCCTGCGCCGGCGGCGCGCTCTCCATCACGGTCTTCGTCCTCACCCGCGGCGGCGGCCGTTTCGCCGTGGCGGATCTGCTCCTGGTGCTCGCCCTGGTCGGAGCCGCCGCCGGTTACACCGAGGGAGGGCGGTTGGCCAGGGAGACCCCTGGCTGGCGCGTCATCTCGTACTCGCTGGTCGTGGCCGCTCCGGTCACCGTGCCCGTCACCGTCGTGCTCGCGTTCACGACCGACCCGAGTCCGGACGCCGTCTCGCTGGGCGGGCTGGCCTACGTCGGCCTGGTCTCGATGTTCCTCGGATTCATCCCCTGGTACGCGGGTCTCGCCATGGGCGGGATCGCCCGTACCGGGCAGGTCCAGCTCGCGCAGCCGCTGCTGACGCTGCTGTGGGCCTGGCTCCTGATGGGCGAACGGTTCGGCTGGGCGACGGTCGCGGCGGCTCTCGCCGTACTGGTGTGCGTGGCGGTCACCCAGGTGAGCCGCGGACTCGGGGCGAGGCGCCCGGACCGGACCTGAGCGACCGTACGCAGCCGGCGTGCTGCATCGATCATTCCGGATGCTCTGATCCGCGGTTCTCCAGACGTGCGCTTCCGAGGTCGTCCGTGCGGGAGCGGACTCCCTGAGAGCGACCTCGGAAGCGGAGGAGCGCCGTAGGCGGCTGTGCCGGGCCCCGGCGTTCGCCGGCGTGCCCGGACGGGGCGCTCAGTGGGTGGGCGTGGGGTGCGCGGTCGGAGTGCCCATGTGCGGAGTTGTGGTGGCCGCCGCCTTCCTGAGCAGCGTCAGGTGCTCCTGGATGACGGGCTTCGCCTCCTGGGCCGTCTTCTTGACCTGCTCAGACTTGCCGTTCGCCAGCTGCTTGTTGATGAGGGTCAGGGTCTGGCGGTGGGCGGTCAGCTGCGACTGGACCCAGGCGTGGTCGAAGTTGGCGCCGCTCAGCCCGCTCACTTCCTTGAGCTGGGCCTGCTGCTGCTTGCTCGGCTCATGGGGCAGTTGGACGCCGACGTCCTTGGCCACCTGCCGGAGCTTCGTGTCGAGCCTGGTGTGATCCTTGATCAGCCTCGTTCCCAGGTCGCGTACCGCCGACGTGTGCCCCTTTTGCTGCGCCAGCCTTCCCGCCCGGATCTCCGCCAGGTTGCCCTGGTGGGCCTTGATGAGGAACATCTGGTCCTGTTCGCTCACGCCGGGGCTCGGGCTCGGACTGTGAGCGCCGGTGGGACTGGGGCTCGGTTGCGCGAACGCGCCGGTGGCCCCTGCCACCAGCGCGCTGATCACGATTGCCAGCAGAAGGACAATCCGTCTCACCATGAGATCCCCCCTGGACCTCTTGTCGGACGATCACGGCGCGGCCAGGACAGGCCGCCCGCATCCGGTCACTACCCGCCAAACCGCAGAAAAACGTCCCAGATCGCCCTCAGTCCTGGGGCCAGTCCTCGCGGGGGGAGACGTACGTGCCCCGGTAGGGGACGGTGAAGACCCACTTCCGCTCGCGGAGAAGCGCGACGGCCTGCCGGACGGTGGCCTTGGCGACCGAGTGCTGCCGCATGAGGGCCTTCTCACTGGGGATCGGCCGATTGGGGCTGAGTTCCTCACGCCGGATGCGTTCGGCGATCTCCTCGGCGATCTGCTGGTAGAGCAGGGGGCGGCGGTGGTTTCGCGGCGCGGTGTCGTCTCCGACGAAGGTTCCCTCGCCCTGGATGGTGTGCACGAGGCCGAGTTCTCTGAGCTCCCGGGCCACCCGCCGAGCGGTCATGCGGGCGATGCCGTACTCGGCCTCCAGCTCGACCTCGCTGGGAACTGCGTCGCCTGCCTTCAGCTCACCGTGATCGATGCGCCGACGGATGATCTCAGCGACCTGCTTGTAGACAGGTATCGGTCCCTCTCGGTCAAGCACGCTTCAAGACTAGACGTATCGATACAAGTAGTTGATCGGTTCGGCTAATCCTTGGGCCAGTTCTCCTCGGGGGAGACGAAGCTGCCGCGCTGCGGGACCGTGTAGACCCACTTCTCCTCTCGGAGGAGCGCGATGGCTCTGCGCACGGTCTCACGCGCCACGTCGTACTGCTGCAGGAGGGTGGTCTCGCTCGGGATCGGGCGGCGCGGGCGGAGTTCTCCTTGGCGGATGCGCTCGATGACGTCATCCGCGATCTGCCGGTAGAGCGGTGTCCTCCGCGCCTCCCGAGGCGCCTCGCCCGGGGGCCCGACGAACGTGCCCTCGCCTTGAACCGTGTAGATGAGTCCTTCTTCGCGAAGCATGTGGAAGGCACGCCTGGCCGTCGTGCGCGCCACGCCGAACTGACTCTGGATCGCCGCCTCGCTTGGGACCGCGTTTCCCGGAGCCAGTTCGCCGCGCAGGATCTGCTGCCGGATGATCTCGGCGATCTGCACGTAGAGGTGGGTGTCGCCATCATGATCGAGCACGGTCGGCAACATAGGCGACCGGTGTCGACCCATCCCGTTGAGCTATGTCTGTCTAGCCGAAGGATTCCTCTAGATTAGACGGAAGGATACGACTAGACGTATCATCAATCGCGTGCGCCTTGAGGGGGAGGGGAGAGAAGGGGGATACGGCGCCAGCGCGTGTCGGTGACGATCACGTGGTCGAGGAAGCGCAGGCCGACGGTCTCGGCCGCCTCAAGCAGGCGTGCGGTGACCTCCAGGTCGGCCTGGCTGGGCTCAAGCGAGCCGCTGGGGTGGTTGTGGGCGAGGCCGAAGGCGGCCCCGCCGGAGACGAGGACGGTGGTGATGATGTCGCGAACGGGTGCGGGGGTGTGGTCGCTGCCCCCTTCGCTGGCCAGGGTCCGCCGCAGGACGTTGCCCCTGGTGTCGCAGACCAGCACGACCAGGCGTTCCCTCGCCTGGCCGTGCAGGAGTGGTGCCGCGGCGGCGGCCAGGTCTCCCGAGCAGGTGATGCGGGTCCGCTCCGGCTCGGCCTGGGCACGCCGTACGAGCTGGAAGGCGGCGGCGACGCGGGCGGCCTTGGCGGGACCCACGCCGGGAACCGCCAGCAGGCGATGGGCTTCGGCCCGGGCCAGCTCTCCCAGGTCGCCGCAATGGGCGATGAGCCGCGAGGCCAGCTCGACGGCGTTGGCGCCCTTGCTGCCCGAGCCGAGCAACAGCGCGAGCAGCTCACGATCGGCGAGTGCGGCCGGGCCCGAGGCGAGCAGGCGCTCTCGGGGCTGGTCGGCCACGGGCAGATCCTTGACGCGCATCGCCACCTCCGGACGGGGAATCCGGATCGGTTCTACCAGCGGCCACCGACAGTCAGAGCTGGACCGGGATCCCGTAGACCAGGCGGAACCTGTCGCCCGGGATGACGATGTCACTGGTCTCGACCGGGCGGTCGCCGGTCCAGTGGGTGCGCTCGACGTGCATCACCTGGACCCCGGCCGGGAGTTCGAGCAGGTCGCTCTCGGTCGGCTGGGGGACCCTGACGTGAACGCTCTCGCTGATCTCGGTGATCTTCGTCCCGGAGATCGCCAGGCGTTCCAGAACACTCTTGCGCTCCGTCGTGCCCTCGTCGGGGGGCTGCCCCAGGCTGAACTCCAGCAGCTCGTAGGAGGTGGCGAGCTGGATCGGTCGCCCGTCGCCGCGAACCACGTGGAAGACCTTGGTCACCTGGCTGCCCTGCCCGAGCCGCAGGCGCTGGGCGATTTCCGGAGGGGCCTCCGAAAGTTCGCTGCGCCAGCTCCAGGTGGGGCGATAGCCGCCGCCGTGGATCTCCGACGGCAGCGTGGCCAGGGTGTCGGGGAGGCGGCTTCGGTAGAGGGGGAGCAATATCGGTTTCTCTCGGACGCGGTGGCCGGAGCCGACGCGGCCGACGATGAGACCCTCGTGCGCGAGCACGCGCAACGCGTGCCGGGCCGCGGTCTCGCCGACGCCGTATTTCCGCGTGATCTGGTGACGTGAGGGGATCGGTGCGCCCGGCGGCAGAGTGCCATCGACGATCTGACGTCGAATGTCCTCGACAACGCGCAGGTAGACCGGATCGGAATTGGCCATCATCCATCCCTGGGGGTGGGCTTTGATGCGGTCGCCCAATCTTGGCGTATCCGATGGACAACCCAGAGTAATGGTCCCTGTCTGTGACTCCAACTTTACGGATCAGATGGTGAAAGGTGCGCCGGAGATGGAGACGCCCCCCACGGCCGTTCCGGAAAACCCGATTCCCGAGCCGTATCACGGCGTTCACGTGGCCCCGGCGCAAAGGGGGCACGAGAAGATCCGCTGGCTCGCCCCGAGTCAGCGGAGCGACCGCGTCCGGGTTCGTCGGCATACGTGCGAATGCAAGGCGACGATCTATGAGTTGTGCCACTCCGGCGGTCTGCTGTTCATGCGCCGGACAGTACGTGGACCCGACGGGGCGCGGATCCACGAGAGCGATCGGCTCGTCACGGCCAAGATGGAGGCCCTTTGGCTCATGCTGCTGCTCGGCGAGGCCCGGTGACAGCGCGGTGGCCCACGCCAGCGTCGGCGCCCGGTCGGGGCGAGCTGCGGCCGGTGTCGTGCGCGGGGTACGGCAGGAGAGATGACCGTGACCTGGTCGAGACAGGCCGGGGTGCCCGTGACCTGGGAAAACGTCATCAGCCGCGAGTTTTGAAAAATTCTCGTCCGTTACGTGTAACGCGATCGTAAGACGCGGCGATTCATGGAGTAGAGGCCGCTGATCTGTGTACCCCCGAGCACATATCAGCGGCCTCTTTCCATCCCGTCCTGACCCGGTCCGTACGGGGCCGTCCGGGTAACGGGGTGGCGAGGTCCACCGATTCCGAGGATCCGGGTAGCGTTCGGTCTATGGCATCGCCAACTGGAACCTCTGACGCCCCCTTCGGTCGCATGCTGACCGCGATGGTCACCCCGTTCGCCAAGGACGGAGCCGTCGACTACGAGGGCGTCCAGCGTCTCGCTGCCTATCTGGTCGACGAGCAGCGCAACGACGGACTCGTCGTGAGCGGCACGACCGGAGAGTCCCCCACCACCACCGACGATGAGAAGGAGCGCATCCTCCGCGCGGTGGTCGAGGCAGTGGGTGACCGGGCCACGGTCGTGGCAGGGGCCGGCAGCAACGACACGCATCACAGCGTGGAGCTCGCCCGGGTTGCCGAGCGCGCCGGAGCGCATGGTCTGTTGGTGGTGACTCCCTATTACAATAAACCGCCGCAAGAGGGCCTTTATCGTCATTTCACCGCTGTGGCTGACGCTACTGGTCTTCCAGTGATGCTTTATGACATTCCCGGCCGGACGGGGGTGCCCATCGCGACCGAGACGCTCATCCGGCTGGCCCAGCATCCCCGGATCGTCGCCGTGAAGGACGCCAAGAGCGACCTGTTCGCGGGCTCGCAGGTCATGACGGCCACCGACCTGGTGTTCTACTCCGGGGACGATCTGGTGAACCTGGCGTGGCTGTCCGTGGGCGCCGCCGGGTTCGTCAGCGTGGTGGGTCACGTGGTCGGCGCGGACCTCGCCTCGATGATCGAGCGCTACCGGTCCGGGAACGTCGCCGGCGCCCTGGAGGTGCACCGCAGGCTGCTGCCCGTGGTCGCGGGCATCATGACGCGGACCCAGGGGGCGATCATGTCCAAGGCCGCGCTGCGGCTGATCGGCCAGGACGCCGGTTACATGCGGTTGCCGCTCGTCGACGCGACCGAGGAGCAGATCGCGATGCTGCGCGTGGACCTTGTCGCGGGCGGCCTGAAGCTTGCAGATAGCTAGTAATGATGGAGACGAATGAGCAAGCGCATCACCAGACATAACGGTCGCGATCTCCGGGGGATCCAGCCGACCGGCGGGGAGAACCGGTGAACGGGGGAGCGATCGGAACCCGCGGTGGGCGGATCGAGGAGTTCGCATGAGCCATCCGCATCCTGAACTCGGGCCTCCGCCGCCGCTGCCCGCGGGCGGCCTGCGCATCGTCGCGCTTGGCGGTCTCGGGGAGATCGGCCGCAACATGGCGGTCTTCGAGTTCGACGGCCGTCTGCTCGTGGTGGACTGCGGGGTGCTTTTCCCCGACCCCGAGCAGCCGGGCATCGACCTGATCCTGCCCGACTTCGACTACATCCGCGACCGACTGGATGACATCGAGGCGGTCGTCCTGACCCATGCCCACGAGGACCACATCGGCGCGGTGCCGTACCTCCTGCGGGAGCGTCGGGACCTGCCGCTGGTCGGGTCGCGGCTGACCCTGGGCCTGATCGAGAGCAAGCTCACCGAACACCGGATGCAGCCGGTCAAGGTCGAGGTCATCGAGGGGGAGCGGCGCCGGTTCGGGCCGTTCGAGTGCGAGTTCTTCGCGGTCAACCACTCGATCCCGGACGCCCTCGCGGTCGCGGTCAGGACGCCGGCCGGCATCGTGCTGCACACCGGCGACTTCAAGATGGACCAGCTCCCGATGGACGGGCGGCTGACCGACCTCGGCGGGTTCGCCCGGCTCGGGGCCGAGGGCGTCGACCTCCTGATGTCGGACTCGACGAACGCCGAAGTGCCCGGCTTCGTCACCAGTGAGCGGGACATCGCCCCGGTCATCGACGGCGTCTTCCGCACCGCCGAGAAGCGGATCATCGTGGCCAGCTTCGCCTCGCACATCCACCGCGTGCAGCAGGTCATGGACGCGGCGGAAAAGCACGGGCGCAAGGTGGCGCTGATCGGCCGGTCCATGGTCCGCAACATGGGGGTGGCCCGCGACCTCGGCTACCTCAACGTGCCCGCCGGGCTGCTGGTCGACTCCCGCGAGATCGAGGAGCGGCCGCCGGAGGACGTGGTGCTGATCTGCACCGGGTCCCAGGGGGAGCCGATGGCCGCGCTGTCGCGCATGGCCAACCGCGACCACCCCATCCGGATCGCTGCCGGCGACACGGTCCTGCTGGCGTCCTCGCTGGTCCCGGGCAACGAGACGGCGGTCAACAAGGTCATCAACGGCCTGAGCCGCTGGGGTGCCCGAGTCGTGCACAAGGGCAATGCCCGCGTCCACGTGTCCGGGCACGCGGCGGCCGGTGAGCTGTTGTACGTGCTGAACCTCACCAAGCCGTCGAACTTCATGCCGGTGCACGGGGAGTGGCGGCACCTGCGGGCGCACGCCCAGCTCGCGCGGCTGACCGGCGTGCCTGACGAGAACATCGTCATCGCCGACGACGGCGTGGTGGTCGACCTCGTCGACGGTCAGGCGCGGATCACAGGGGCGGTCGCCTGCGGCTACGTGTTCGTCGATGGGACGTCGGTCGGCGACATCACGGACATCGCGCTCAAGGACCGCCGCATCCTTGGCGACGAGGGCTTCATCTCCGTCGTCGTGGTGGTCGACTCGACGACCGGCAAGCTGACCGGAGGTCCCGAGATCACCGCTCGCGGTTCCGGCATCGATCCGGACGCGCTCGACGGGGTCATCCCGCAGATCGAGGCCGCCCTTCAGGAGGCGGCGGCCGACGGGGTCGCGGACGTGCAGCAGATCCGCCGCGCGGTTCGTCGCACGGTCGGCCGGTGGGTGAGCGACACCTACCGCCGCCGCCCGATGATCATCCCCGTGGTGGTCGAGGTATAGCGGAAGGAGCACCGGGGACCGTGTGTGCCCGGTGCTCCTCACCTTGTGCGACCGGTGCGCCGGCGCGTACGTTCGGAGCGATCATCGACGTACGGGAGGAAGGGGCCGCGTGACGGCCGAGGCGGATCAGGTCAGGGTCGTATACCGCAAGTACGGCGGGTCGCTGCACTGGAACCATCGGGCACGCCTGCTCGGAGACGACGAGTTCGGCGTGTGGGTGGGGTGCCCGGCCGGGACCAGCGGCCGCAGGGGCGAGGAGCCTCCGGTCGTATGGGAGCGGCCGTTCGTGATCCTGTTCCCCCACCAGGCGTGGTGGACGGCCACGTTCAACCCCGCCGACCACAAGACGGCGATCTACTGCGATGTCACCACCGTGCCCGAGTGGCGTGACGGCGAGGTGACCATGGTCGATCTGGATCTCGACGTGCTGCGCTTCCAGGACGGCCGCCTGCATCTCGACGACGAGGACGAGTTCGCCGAGCACCAGGTGATTTACGGCTATCCGGCGGAGATCATCAGCCAGGCGGAGCGGTCGGCCGCCTGGCTGATGGACGCGGTACGGCGCGGTGACGGCCCCTTCGGAGGGGCCCACGACCGGTGGCTCTCCCTGGTCGGCTGACGCCTTCCGACGAAATCCCGGCAACCGAGATCGCGAAACGCGCTGCAGGCGGCCGTCGGGAGCAGGACTTCAGGAGCGCTGCAGGGAGGACAGGCCCCACAGCTCGGAGATGCGTCCGTCGCGCACGCGGAAGAACTCCAGCATCATGGGCGACTGCTGTCCGGGAACGCCGTGCACGCGCGTGCGGACGGCGGCCATGTCCCCTTCGACAACCATGTCCTCGACGGTGACGTGGGCCTCGGGGAAGGTCTCGTGGAGCCGCCGCCAGGCATGGACGACGCTGTCCGGCCCGGTGGTGGCCAAGGGGTGGCTGTAGAAGTCGGCCGTGAAGATGTTTTGGGCGGCGTCATGGTCGTGGGCGTTGAACGCCGCGTACATCCGTCGGGCCGCCGCCCGCACGTCATTGGTCATGGGTCTCCTGCCCGGTGATGTTCGCGCGGACGCGCCGCAGGACGCGCAGCACGATCTCCTGCTCTTGTGTGGCGACGCCGTCCAGCAGCCGCTCTTGGTACGCCTGGTGTGATCGCTCCAGATCTGCGGCGGCCTGTTCGCCGGCGGGAGTCAGCGCGGCCAGGGTGTAGCGGTTGTCCGCCGGATCGAGGCGGCGGCCGGCCAGTCCTTCGCTCTCCAGTTCCTTGACCAGCCGGGTGATGCTCGCACCGTCGAGGCCCAGCGCCTGGCGCAGGTCGCTGTGGCTGGTCTCGCCCGCACGCCGCAGCCGAACGAGCAACTGCACTCGGTGGGCACTCATCCCCACATGCCGGGCGAACGCCTGTCTCAGCTCAGAGCAGGCGCCGCCCAGCTCGCGGAAGAACCTGTCCTCGGACGTCTCGTCACGCACATTCTCTTTATAGGGTCAACTATTGATAAGTTCAAGAGTTGCCCGTTGGGGATCAGCGCGGCAGGTCCAGGACGCCGTCCACGTGGCGGGGCACCCGCAGCGGGTTGTCGTCGCGCAGCGCCTCGGGCAGCAGGGCCTGGGGAGTGTCCTGGTAGGCCACCGGTCTGAGGAAGCGGAAGATCGCCGCCTGACCCACCGAGGTCGTGGCCGGCTCGGTGGACGAGGGGTACGGCCCGCCGTGCTGCTGAGCCCAGGACACCGCGACGCCGGTTGGGTACCCATTGAAGATCAGCCGACCGGCGCGGTCGCGCAGGACGGACAGCAGCCGCGTCGCCGGCTCCTCCTCGCCAGGCTCGCTGTGCAGGGTGGCGGTCAGGTTGCCGGGCGTGGCCGACAGCGCCGCCACCAGCTCGTCCTCGTCCTGGTATGTCAGCACGACGGTCAGCGGGCCGAAGCACTCCTCAAGGAGCAGCTCGGCGGCGTTCCCGTCGGAGAGCAGCGTGGCGGGGGCGGTCAGCAGGCGCGCGGCCACCTGCCGGTCGTCCCCGGGCTTGCCCGTGGCGGCGACGGTCACGCCGGGCAGCGAGGAGCGGGCGTCCGCCCCCGACGCGAAGCCGCGGCGAATGTTGTCGCCGAGCAGCACCTGCGGCCCGGTCTCGGTGAAGTGCGCGGCCAGCGCCTCGACCAGCGCGCGACCCGCGTCCGTGGCGGGGGCGAGGACGAGGCCCGGCTTGGTGCAGAACTGTCCGGAGCCGAGCGTCGCGGACGCGGCCAGACCGGAGGCGATCTCGGCGCCGCGCGCCTGCGCCGCACCCGGCGTGACGACCAGCGGGTTGAGGCTGCCCAGCTCGCCGTAGAAGGGGATCGGCTCGGGCCGCGACTTCGCCACGTCGTGCAGGTGGCGGCCTCCGGGGACCGACCCGGTGAAGCCCACGGCCTTCACGAGCGGGTGGCGGACCAGGGCGATCCCGGCGTCCTGGCCGTGGACGAGCTGGACGACGTCCGCGGGCAGGCCGGCCTTGCGCGCTCCGGCGCGCAGTGCCGCCAAGGCGAGCTCCGAGGTCTCGGGGTGCAGCGGGTGGGCCTTGACCACGACCGGGCAGCCGGCGGCGAGGGCGCTCGCGGTGTCGCCCCCGCTGACGCTGAAGGCGAGCGGGAAGTTACTCGCGGAGAACACGGCCACCACGCCGACGGGCACGTTCATCCGGCGCAGGTCGGGGCGCGGCGGCGTCGCCGAGGGGGCGGGCAGGTCGACGCGCACGTCCAGGAAGGACCCCTCGCGCAACGCCGCGGCGAACAGCCGGAACTGCCCGGCGGCCCGGCCCACCTCGCCCGTCAGCCGCGGCACGCCGAGCGCGGTTTCGGCGTCGGAGGCGGCGACGAGCGCGTCCCTGGCCGCCTCCAGCTCGGCGGCGATCGCCTCCAGCAGCTCCGCGCGTCCGCGCGGGCCCGCCTCGTCCAGCGCCCGCCGGGTCGCCTCGGCGGTATGGCAAGCCAGATCGACCTGATCAGCGGATGACTCGGCGAACTCGCCGCGGGGGTCGCCGGTGCGGGCGTCGACGCTCCAAAGGGTCATCGGTGTGGGTCTCCAATCACGATCTCACGCGGTCCGCCGGAGGGGCGCGGGCCAGGCGCCGGCGGCTGGACCCATCCTGCACCAGGCGGCTCGTGACAAGGTGACCGGTGTCACCGTCCTGTGGACAACCCCGCCGGACCGAGGCGCGGCCGGGCGGGCATCACCAGTGGGCCGCCCGACCGGTCCCGTGACCACCGGCAGCCGCACTCTGCGATCGAGCTCCCAGCTTCGCCGTGCCGGCGGCCAGTGCCGTGATCGGCAAGGTTTGCCCGGGGCAAAAATCGGCGGGAGGGCCACTAGGGTCGGTACATGATCACGCTCATCACGGGCGCCGCGGGTCGCATCGGCGCCTGTCTGCGCGGGGGACTGCCCGCGCTCGGGCACCGGCTGCGCCTCACTGACCGGGCCCCGATCGGGGATGCCGGCATCGACCAGGTCGTCGGTGACATCACCGACCCCGCGACGCTCACCCGTGCCATGGAGGGTGTGCGCGCCGTCGTCCACCTGGCGGGCGACCCCTCGACGGGCGCGTCCTTCGACAGCGTGCTCGACGCCAATATCGAGGGGACGTATCGGGTCTTCGAGGCGGCGCGGCTCGCGGGCGTGGAACGGATCGTCTTCGCCAGCAGCAACCACGCCGCCGGGTTCACGCCGCGCCAGAAGTGCGCCCCGGCCGACACGCCGGTCCGGCCCGACTCGCTCTACGGCGTCTCCAAGGCGTACGGCGAGGCCCTGGGGCGGTACTACGCCGACCGGTACGGCATGCGCGTGGCCTGCCTGCGCATCGGCTCCTTCGAGCCCCGTCCGCCCGACGCCCGAGCCCTGTCCACGTGGCTCAGCCCGGGCGACATGGTGCGGCTGGCCCACGCCTGCCTGACGGCACCGGACCTGACCTACGCGCTGGTGTGGGGCGTGTCGGCCAACACCAGGGGGTGGCTCGACCTGGAGCCGGGACGGGCCCTCGGCTACCACCCGTGCGACGACGCGGAGGTCTACGCGGCCGAGTTGCCCGGGCTCGACGTCGCCGACCCCGACTACGCCCGGCTCGGCGGCCGCACCGTGGAGAGCTGACCGGCTGGAGCTCCCTTCGGCGTGCCTCCGGGATCTCGGCCGAGTCTCGCGGGTAACTTTGACATCATGGCCACCCGTACGTCCGGCAACGGTTCAGGGAAACGTCCCACGCCGCGGACCGGGTCCCGCCCGGCCGCCGCCAAGCGGACGCCGTCGGGGTCCCGCGGCCGGTCCGGGTCGGGTTCCCGCCCGTCCGGCTCCGGGTCCCGCTCGGCCCGCTCTCGTCAGGTCGCGACCGGCCAGGACCCGGTGAGCTGGGTCTTCCTCATGATCGGCAAGCTGGTCATCGGCGTCTGGTCCGTGATCGCCAACGGCATGGGTAGCGCCGTACGCGCTCTCGGGCAGGGCGCCCGCGACCTCGACCCGGCGCACCGCCGTGACGGCCTCGGCCTCTCGGTGCTCGCCGGCGCGATCGTGGTGGCCGCGATGACCTGGCGGGACACCAAGACCGGCGTCGCCGCGGTGGTCGACGCCGTCATCCACGGCACCGTCGGCGCGCTCACCTGGTCGGTGCCGTTCCTGCTCGGGCTGCTCGCCTGGCGCTTCCTGCGCCACCCCGACCAGAACGCGGAGACCGGCCGGATGGGCATCGGCTGGGCGGCGCTGCTGACCGGCATCCTCGGGATCGTCCACGTGACGCACGGCACGCCGTACCCCTCGGGCGGGCCGAACGACGGCATGGACAAGATCTCGGAGGCCGGGGGGATGCTAGGCTTCCTCGTCTCGGCCCCGCCGTCGAGCATCCTGCCCGCGTTCATCACGATCCCGTTGCTGCTGATGCTGTCGGGCTTCGGCGTCCTGGTCATCACGGCCACCCCGGTCCACCGGGTCCCTGAGCGCCTCGCCGAGATCCGGCACATGCTCTTCCAGCGCCCGGACTCGGCCGGGCGGGGCTCCTCCGGCGACCGGTCTAAGTCGCAGCGTCCCAAGCGCGTACGGAAGAAGCCGGGGACGTCCGACGGCGAGACTGAGATCGGCGACAACGTCAAGCCGTACGACACCCCGGTGCTGTCGGAGGACGAGGGACGGCGCGCGGACCACGCGCCGGAGATCGTCCCCGGGCTGGTCGACGACGAGGCGGAGACCGCGGCGGCTTCGGCCAAGGCGCCCTCCCCGCCGCCGGAGCCGACCCCGGCGCCGCGCAAGGTCGAGCAGCTCGTTCTCTCGCCGCAGGCCGGGCCGTACACGCTGCCGGACACGCAGATGCTGCGGACGGGGTCGGCGCCCAAGCCGCAGACGAAGGCCAACACGATCGTGGTGAACGCGCTGAGCAGCGTGCTGGAGCAGTTCGGCATCGATGCGCAGGTGATCGGGTTCACCCGGGGGCCGACCGTCACCCGGTACGAGATCGAGCTGGGCCCGGCGGTCAAGGTCGAGAAGGTCACGGCGCTCACCAAGAACATCGCCTACGCCGTCAAGTCCGCCGATGTCAGAATCCTGTCCCCGATCCCCGGCAAGTCGGCGATCGGCGTGGAGATCCCCAACACCGACAAGGACCTCGTCTCGCTCGGCGACGTGCTGCGCTCCCAGGTGGCCCAGGCGGACCACCATCCGATGATCGTGGGCCTCGGTAAGGACGTCGAGGGCCGCACCATAGTGGCGAACCTCGCCAAGATGCCGCACATCCTCATCGCGGGCGCCACCGGCGCGGGCAAGTCGACCTGCATCAACGGCCTGATCAGCTCGATCCTGATGCGGTCCACCCCGGACGAGGTCCGGATGGTGCTCGTCGATCCCAAGCGGGTGGAGCTGTCCTCCTATGAGGGCATCCCGCACCTCATCACGCCGATCATCACCAACCCGAAGAAGGCCGCCGAGGCCCTCGAATGGGTCGTCGGCGAGATGGACCGGCGCTACGACGACCTCGCGGCCAGCGGCTTCCGGCACGTGGACGATTTCAACAAGGCCGTACGCGCGGGCAAGCTCATCCCGCCGCCCGGCAGCGAGCGCGTCTACCAGCCCTACCCTTATCTTCTGGTGATCGTCGACGAGCTCGCCGACCTGATGATGGTCGCGCCGCGTGACGTGGAGGACTCGATCGTCCGCATCACCCAGCTCGCCCGCGCCGCCGGCATCCACCTGGTGATCGCCACGCAGCGGCCGTCCGTGGACGTCGTCACCGGCCTGATCAAGGCCAATGTGCCGTCCCGGCTCGCGTTCGCGACCTCCTCGCTCGCCGACTCCCGGGTCATCCTCGACCAGCCGGGCGCGGAGAAGCTGGTCGGGCAGGGTGACGCGCTGTTCCTGCCGATGGGCGCGAGCAAGCCCATGCGCCTGCAGAACGCTTTCGTCTCCGAGAAGGAGATCGCCGACGTCGTCGAGCACTGCAAGTCGCAGATGCAGGTCGAGTACCGCGAGGACGTGGCCGCCCCGGCCTCGGCCAAGCGCGAGATCGACGAGGAGATCGGCGACGACCTCGACCTGCTGATCCAGGCGGCGGAGCTGATCGTCTCGACCCAGTTCGGCTCCACGTCGATGTTGCAGCGCAAGCTGCGGGTCGGTTTCGCCAAGGCGGGGCGGTTGATGGACCTGCTGGAGAGCCGCAATGTCGTCGGTCCGAGCGAGGGGTCCAAGGCGCGCGAGGTCCTCGTCAAGCCGGATGACCTGCCGGGACTGCTCGCCGATCTGCGCGGAGAGTAGCCGGAATATTACGATATGGAGTGCCCGTACTGGGCTGTCTCGGACCGACTACTGATTGAATGGGACCAACTACGCACCGTCGATGACGGGTGATGGTTCCGGCGTAGTCGTTTCGGGGGGCGGAAACTATGACCATAGGCGAAGCTCTGGCGGAGGCGCGGGAGCGCATGGGGTTGACGATCGGTCAACTCAGCCAGCGCACGCGCATACGCGAGACCGTGATCGAGGGCATCGAGCGGGACGACTTCTCGCTCTGTGGAGGCGACTTTTACGCGCGGGGGCATCTGCGCGCGATCTCCAGGGCGGTCGGGCTCGACCCCGACGAGACGGTCAGGCAGTACGACGAGTTGCGCGGCGGGTCCGTCATGCCGGTGCGCGCGTCGAGCGTGTTCAAGGCCGGCCGCTCCCTCGGGGCCCGGGCGCGCAGGGCATCCGGATGGACGATGGCGCTGGCGGTCGCCGTGGTCCTCGCCCTGATCTTCGGCATCGTCCGGCTGCTCGGCGGAGGTGGGGACGCGGTCCAGGAGACGGCGGCGCACACCCGGCGGGCGCCCGAGGCGCGGCACGCCCCGGCCAAGCCGGAGAGCGACATGGTCGTGCTCAAGGTCACCGCCAAGAGGCCGTCCTGGATCAATGTCAGGGACGGCGCGGGCCGCCAGCTCTTCCAGGGCACTGTCCCGAAGGGCAAGACGTCCACCTGGAAGGCGCGTGACCAGGTAAAAGTCGTCTTCGGCGACGCCGGCGCCTTCCACCTTGAGGTGAACGGCAAGGACCTCGGCACCCCGGGCAAGGGAGGGCAGATGCTGCGGCGCACCTACGGGCCGGGAGTCCCGGGTCCCCGCTAGGGCCCGACTCCCGATACCGTAGTTTCATCATGTCTTCTCGCCGAACCGTATCGCTGGTCACCTTGGGTTGCGCGCGCAACGAGGTGGACTCGGAAGAGCTGGCCGCGCGTCTCGAAGCCGCAGGCTGGCAGATGGGCGATGACGCGCCGGACGTCATCGTCGTGAACACCTGTGGCTTCATCGATTCGGCGAAGAAAGATTCGATCGACACGCTGCTCGCGGCGGCCGACTCCGGCGCCAAGGTCGTGGCGGCCGGCTGCATGGCGGAGCGCTACGGCGAGCAACTCGCCGAGGCGCTCCCCGAGGCGGCCGCGGTGATCTCCTTCGACGACTACACCTCGATCGGGGAGCGGCTGGACGACGTGGTGGCCGGCCGGGCGCTCAAGCCGCACACGCCGCGCGACCGGCGGCTGCTGCTGCCGATCTCTCCGGTCGAGCGGCAGGCCGCGCGGGCCCAGATCCCCGGCCACGGCGGTGACCTGCCGGAGGGCCTGGCCCCGGCCAGCGGCCCCCGCACGCTGCGCAAGCGGCTGACCGGCGGTCCCGTCGCCTCGCTGAAGCTCGCCTCCGGCTGCGACCGGCGGTGCAGTTTCTGCGCCATCCCGGCCTTCCGCGGCGCGTACGTCTCCAGGAGCCCCGAGGATCTGCTGGCGGAGGCGGGCTGGCTGGCCGAGCAGGGCGTCAAGGAGCTGGTGCTGGTCAGCGAGAACTCCACGTCCTACGGCAAGGACCTGGGCGACCTGCGGGCGCTGGAGGCGCTGCTGCCGCGGCTGGCGGCGACCGACGGCATCGAGCGGGTCCGGGTCAGCTACCTGCAGCCGGCCGAGGTGCGGCCCGGCCTGCTGGACGTGATCGCCTCCACCGAAGGCGTGGCGCCGTACTTCGACCTGTCGTTCCAGCACGCGAGCGGGCCGGTGCTGCGGCGGATGCGGCGGTTCGGCGACCCCCGGCGCTTCCTGGACCTGCTGGAGCAGATCCGCGAGCGGACCCCCGAGGCGGGTGTGCGCTCCAACTTCATCGTGGGCTTCCCGGGGGAGACCCAGGAGCACTTCGACGAGCTGGTGGCCTTCCTTCAGGAGGCCAGGCTCGACGTGATCGGCGTCTTCGGCTACTCAGACGAGGAGGGCACGGAGGCGGCGTCCTTCGACGGCAAGCTCGACCAGGAGGTCGTGGACGAGCGGGTCGCCATCCTGTCCGAGCTGGCCGAGGAGCTCGTCGCTCAGCGGGCGGAGGAGCGCATCGGCACCGACCTCGAGGTCCTCATCGAGGAGGATCTGGGCGACGGAGGCTACGAGGGACGGGCGGCCCATCAGGGGCCGGAGGTGGACGGTTCGGTCACCGTCCAGGGCATCGGCCTGGTGCCCGGGCAGATCGTCCCCGCCGTCGCCGTCGACTCGGAGGGGGTTGACCTGATCGCCCGGATCAAGGCCGGTCCATGACCGAGCGCAGCGAGCCTTCGATGACCGCCGCGAGTTCGCCGGAGATCATCCCGGAGCCGTCGGCGCCGCGCCTCGCCGAGCCGGCGGAGGCTCCCGCTCGCCTGGTCAGCACCTGGAACATCGCGAACGCCCTGACCATCGTGCGGCTGGCGATCGTGCCGGTCTTCACGGTGTTCCTCTTCATGGAGGGGGAGGGCTGGCGGTTCGCCGCGCTCGGGGTCTTCCTCATCGCCTCGCTCACCGATCAGCTCGACGGCTGGCTGGCCCGCCGGTACGGCCTGATCACCGACTTCGGGAAGATCGCGGACCCCATCGCCGACAAGGCGCTGATCGGGGCCGCGCTGGTGAGCCTGTCGCTGCTCGGCGAGCTGCCCTGGTGGGTCACCATTGTGATCATCAGCAGGGAGGCGGGGGTGACCCTGCTCCGGTTCATCGTCATCCGGCACGGCGTGATACCGGCCAGCTACGGCGGGAAGGTGAAGACCGTCCTGCAGATCGTGGCGATCGCGTTCTACATCCTCCCGCAGACGCCCGACCTGCTGCGGTGGCTGTCCATGGGACTCGCGTTGGCTGTCACGATCGGCACGGGCGTCGACTATGTGGTCCGGGCGGTCCGGTTGCGTCAGGTGGCGAGGAGGTCGCGGGCCGCGTGAGGGGTTCAGCCGCAGCGCACATCCTGTCGCTGCTGGTCAGGCAGGGGGCCACCGTCGCGGTGGCCGAGTCTTTGACGGGCGGCCTGCTCGGGGCCGGGCTGACCGACCCCATGGGCGCCTCGGCCGCTTTTCGCGGCGGCGTGATCGCGTACGCGACCGAGTTGAAGACGAAGCTGCTGGGGGTTCCGGCCGACCTGCTTGAGCGGGAGGGGGCCGTGCATCCCGACGTCGCCGTCGCGATGGCCAAGGGGGTCCGCGACGCCACCGGGGCCGACTATGGCCTGGCGGTGACCGGGGTGGCCGGTCCGGACATGCAGGACGGCAAGGACGTCGGCACCGTTTACGCCGCGCTCTGCGGCCCGGACGGTCGGGTCTGGCATCGGAACATGGTGTTGAGCGGGTCGCGCGAGAGCATCCGCGAAGCCACCGCCCAGGAGGCCTTGGAGCTCCTGAGAGGTGTGCTAGAAGCAAATTTGGGGGAACAATCGGGGTGATTACCGCGTTACGTCACCAGCGAACATGCTCGCCACGGTCTGCCGCGGTGTCGCTCGATACGGGTACGGTGGAGCTGTGAGTGAGGTCCGTGAGCCATCGGCGAGGAGCAAGTCCGGGAAACGGCCGGGGAAAGGGCCGAACGAACCAATGATGACGGCGAGGACTGTGTACGAAGGGCGTTCGAAGAACGAGCGATACGAGGTGACCGCGCGGAGCGCCGTGAAGACGCCTGCGCTCGGGAGGGAGCGACAGATGGTCCTGCTGCGTCAGCTGCTCGGTGATGTGCTGCGGCGGCTGCGGGTGCGGCAGAACCGCACCCTGCGCGAGGTGTCCACTTTGG
This sequence comes from Microtetraspora malaysiensis, assembly GCF_001528665.1. Taxonomy (GTDB): domain Bacteria; phylum Actinomycetota; class Actinomycetes; order Streptosporangiales; family Streptosporangiaceae; genus Microtetraspora_A; species Microtetraspora_A malaysiensis. Next base: position 189,784 of record NZ_BBYJ01000010.1, on the reverse strand, counting down.
CGCGTGTCTCACTCGGTTACCTGTCCGAGGTGGAGCGCGGCCAGAAGGAGGCGTCCTCGGAGCTGCTCGCCTCGATCTGCGGTGCTCTCGGTGTCCCGCTGTCCCAGGTGCTTCGTGAGGTTTCCGACCAGTTCGCGCTGGCCGAGCTGCAGCATGCGCCGGTGTTGGCCGACGTGCCCGAGCACGAGCGGCTGCCGATTCCGGAGACCGTCCCCGGTGGCCTACCCGGCCCCGAGTTCGACGGCTTTCCCGAGGTCAAGGACATGGTCGCCGCCTAGTCTGCCTGACAGGCGCGGCACCAGTAGATCAACCGTTCGTACGACCGCGGCCCGAGTTCTCCACTGCTGACCGGGTTACCGCAACGCCGGCAGGGGCGGTGTGCCCTGCCATAAACGAAGAATGCCCGCCCTGGCCGGGAGTCGCCGGTGGTGACCGGGGCCGGAGCGTCCTTGCTCGCGTCCATGATTCGATGGGCGAGCGTCACCACGTTTTCGAGTTCGTCCGCCGACAGCGACCCGACCGTCCGCCACGGCGACAGACGCGCGAGGAAGAGCGTCTCGGCTCGCCAGATGGTGCCGATCCCCGCCAGGTTTCGTTGGTCGAGCAGCGCCTCCCCGATGGTGGTCCCCGGCGCTTCATGGAGATTCCGCACAGCCGTCGCCGCGTCCCAGTCGGGGCCGAGGAGATCGGGCCCCAGATGGCCGACGACCAGGTCCTCCTTGTCCCGGCGCAGCAGGTCGACCACGCCCAGCTTGGTGCCGACGGCCTGCCATTCGACGTTGGCGAGGATCAGCCGTACGACGTCGCCGCGAGGGGCAGGCCGCCCGGCGGGGGAGATCCGCCAGGCACCGTCCATGCGCAGGTGCGTGTGGATCGTGAGGCCGCCCTCCACACGGGTGAGCAGGTGCTTGCCTCGGGAGACGGTTTCCAGGACGGTGTGGCCGCGCAGGTCGGCGGTGGCGTGCCGGGGCACCCGGAAGTCCGATCGGGTGAGCGTCCGGCCGTCGAGCGCCCCGCGCAGCCGCTTGGCGGCCCGATAGACCGCGTCGCCCTCGGGCATCTCAGACCGGCGTGTGTGAGTTCCACGCGGACGGGTCGGCGGCCAGGTCGGTGACCTTCTGGGGCAGCTCGCCCTTGGCGATCTGCTCCAGATTGACCTCTTCCAGGATGGCGCGCTCGCTGGCCCGCAACGCGATCCACACACGCTGGAGCGCCTCGGCCGCGCCGGTGTATCCCACGTGCTCGGGGCGCTCGCCTCGGACGTTGGCCAGCGGGCCGTCCACCGCCCTGATCACGTCGGCGAGCGAGATCTGGTCGGCCGGCCGGGCCAGGACGTAGCCGCCTTCCGGGCCGCGCTGACCGCGGACCAGTCCCGCGCGGCGCATCTGGAGCAGGATGTTCTCCAGATATTTCGGGGGCATCTCCTGACCCTTGGCGAGCTCGCCCACGGTTGTGGGTCCCTCGCCCGCGGCGGCGAGCTCGGCGGCGGCACGGAGGGCGTAGTCGACACGGGCAGAAAGTCGCATGTAGTCGATTATCCCGCCTGGTTGGGACTGGTTCGACGCCGCCCTCGGGCCGTACGCCCTCACTCCAGGCGGAGCCGTACGACGATCGGGAGATGGTCGGAGAACGGGACCCGCGGCACCCGGGCCTCGACCGCCCGCAGCCCGGGGGAGAGGAGCACATGGTCGATGCGCTCGGTGGGCGCGTCGGCGGGCGACGAGGGCGGGTCGCCGAGTGCGAGCAGCGGGTCGGAGAGTCCGGCGGCCGTGAGGACCCGCATCGCCGGATCGTCCGGCGTGGTGTTGAGGTCGCCGGCGAGGAGCACCGGCCGTGCCGTACCGCCTCTCGGCTGCGCGAGGGCGCGGACGATCGCGGCCGCCTCCGGAGCCTGCCCGGGCGGGGCCTGCAGGTGGGTGTTGACGATGCCGACCTCCGTGCCGCCGACGGTGAGCACGATCGCCTGGGCCTGGGCTCCGGTCGGGTAGTCGTGCCGGCCCAGGGGGTGCGAGACGATCTGCCGGACCGGCAGGTTCGTCAGCAGCGCGTCGCCCCAGAGCGGGTCGGCCGCGGGGGCGAAGTAGTAGCGCATGCCGAGGCCCGCGGCGATCCTGGCCAGGTCGTCGTGCCCGCCGTTGAGCATCCAGCCCCGGTCCACCTCGCTGAGCAGCACCACGTCCGGGCGCTGCGCGCGGGCCCAGTCGGCGATCCGGTCCAGGTCGAGCCGTCCCTTCAGGCCGAACCCCATGCGGATGTTGTAGGTGATCAGGGTGAACTCGGGCCCGTCCGCCGCCCGCGTGCCGGGGGCGGGCCGCCAGGAGAGCACCCCGGCGACCAGGGCCAGCGGCAGGGCGAACGCGAGCCACCGCATCGCCGGCCGCCCGGCCGGTACGGCGGGGCGGCGCCGGGAGATCCGCGTGCCCGTCACCGCGACCAGGACCGCGGCGGCGATCGGGATCACCACGTTGGGGAAGCCGAGGTTCGTGTCGTAGGCCGCGTAGTAGAGGAATGTGCCGACGAGGAACACCGCCATGCCGCCGAGGACGGCCGCGCCGTTCCTGGGTGGCCGGCCGGTGGGGAGGTCGCCGCGCGCGGCCTGGCCGAGGCAGGCGCCCAGGACGACCGGCGTGACGATGACGAGGCCGCCCGCCAGGTCGGTGGCCTGGGCGGACGCCGCGACGATCAGGATGAGCCCGGCCCAGCCGCTCCACGGGGCCGTCCGGGCGCACACGACGCCCCAGCACACCAGCACGACGCGCAGCGCCACGTCGAAGGACAAGAGCGCGGCCCAGTCCTGGCCGAGTTCGAGAAATCCGGGGCCGCCGGAGAACATGCCGGTGAGCATCAGGGCCGGACCGGCGAGGAGCCACACGGCGGCGGGGGCGAGGTCGCCCGGCCGGTGCGCGAGCCGTACGGACGTGAGGACGGCGGCCAGGAAGGCGGCGCAGAAGGCGAGTACGGCGATCCAGGGGAGCGGGCCGTCCCGCCAGACCAGGTCCATCCGGTCGAGCAGCAGGTGGACGACGGTGGAGGCCGCGAGTCCGGCCGCGATGCCGACGGGGGCGGCGTCGCGCGCGGCCGTGCGGGCGGCGCCGTACAGGAAGAGCAGGCCGGCGCACACGCCGATCGCGGAGAGGTAGAGCTGTGGGTCGCCGCCGTCGGTCGTCTGGAGGCCGATCCGGGCCGCGACCAGGGCGACGGCGCCGAAGAGCAGGATCGGGCGGACGCCCGTGAGACGCGCGACCGGTGCCGCGGCGAAGGGCAGCGCGAACCACAGCGCGGCGAAGAGTCCCATCTGTTCCGGTGGGGTCTCGCCGGCCCTGCCGTACAGGGTGATCAGGGAGGGCAGGAAGCCCCGCAGCACGTCGCTGAGCAGCAGGACGCCCAGGGCGATGGCGACGGGGGTCGCGGCCCGGGGAGTGAGCCGGCCCACGATGGGGGTGTCGCGATTTTCGGTGACCTGTCCGGCCATGCGCTCTCCTCTGCCGAAGACATGAGCGATCCTCGTACTTCTTGATCGGGAGGGCAATAGCGAGGTCTCAGGGTTTCCGTCCGATGCGGGGGGATTGCCTGATCGCTAAGCTGGCAGGAAACTTTGCTGATTGGTCGCGGGCGCACCTAACGGATTTTCGGGGGCGAGCATGGAAAGTAGGACGGTGGAGCGACGTCCCGGCGTCCCGAGGCTGCTACGGGAGATCAACGATCGGGCCGCGCTCGAACTGCTCCTCGCCTCGGGGCCGCTCACCAGGGGCCAGATCGGCGAGCTGACCGGGCTGTCCAAGGTCACCGCGTCGCAGACGCTCGCCCGGCTGGAGGAGCGCGGCCTCGTCGAGGTCGTCGGCGAGCAGGCGGGCAACAGGGGCCCGAACGCCGCTCTGTACGGCGTGGTCCCCTCCTGCGGGTACGTCGCGGGGCTGGACGTGGGCCCGCGGCGGGTCGCGGCGGCGATCGCCGACATCAACGGCAAGGTGGTCGCCCAGGTGACCGTGGAGCCCGGCGAGCACGAGGACCCGGTCTCCGCGGTCCACAGCGCCGTCGTCAAGGCGTGCCGGTCGGCCAAGGTGGCGCTGTCGCGGCTGCGCGGCGTCGTGATCGGCACACCCGGCGTCGTGGACCCGCGGAGCGGCGACGTGCGGTTCTCCTTCGACCTGCCGCACTGGCACGAGGGCATCCACGCGGCGCTGGCCCGCGACCTGCGTCGCGAGGTCACCATAGAGAACGACGTCAACCTCGTGGCGGTCGCGGAACGTGCCAACGGGGCGGCCCGGAACGACGAGGACTTCGTGCTTGTCTGGGTGGGCCGCGGCATCGGCCTCGCCGTCGTCCTCGGCGGCCGGTTGCACCGCGGCCGGACCGGGAGCGCGGGCGAGATCGGCTACCTCCCCGTGCCCGGCGTGCCGCTGGCCGAGACCGTGAAGGCGACGCCCGGGCGGCTGCCCTCGCTCGCCGGCGGCCTGCAGTCCCTGGTCAGCTCCGAGGCGGTGACCGAGCTGGCTCGCGAGTACGGGTTCGTCGGCGGCAGCGCGGCCGAGTGCGTGACGGTGGCGGTGGAGGCCGGGGAGCCCGGCGGGCCGCTGCTGGACGAGATCGCCTCCCGGCTGGCCCTCGGCGTCGCGTCGGTGTGCGTGGTGCTCGACCCGGGGCTGGTGGTCCTCGCCGGAGAGGTCGGCCGGGCGGGAGGCACGGAGCTGACCGCGCGGGTGGAGGAGGCGGTCGCGCGGATCTGCCTGATCCGCCCCAAGGTGGCCACCACCGAGGTCGAGGGCAACCCGGTGCTCCGCGGCGCCGTCCTGGCCGCGCTCGAACAGGCCCGCGAGGAGATCTTCGCTTCTTAGCGCGTCCGGGTACGGCGGAAGCCCGGCCGCGCGGGTGCGCGCGGGCCGGGCGTCCATGCTGTTCCTGGAGCTAGACCGTGAGCAGCTCCACGGCCGCCTGGGCGTTGGCCCGCGCGGCTCCGTAGGTCGCGATGTACGCCGCCGCCCGGGGTCGCCAGACGGGCAGCCCCATCTCGACCACCACCCCGTCGGGGCGTTCGGCGAGGAGGGTGGACACGAGGTCGCGGCTGAGGGGATACCGGTGCGCGTCCTTGACCACGATGACCAGCGAGCGGCCCTTGGCGCGGCCGAGCAGCTCGGCGGGCTGGGCCGCGTCCGGCTTGATCCGGACGATCTCGGCCTCGGGCAGCCACGGCGCGACGCCCCACGGGACGTCCCCGACCGCGATCGTCGGCGGGGTGTCCACCTCGATCACGAACGGATCCACCAGGGGTGCCGGCGATCCGGAGAGGGTGACGGCGCGGCGGGCGGCGTCCAGGCCGATGATGTCGCTCTCCGCCGCCTCGTCGCGCGCGAGCGCGAACCACTCGCGCAGTCGCGCGACGCGGTCGGCGGCCTCCTCAAGGCGGGCGAGCGGTAGCCGGCCGTCGGCCACGGCCCGGATGATCTCGTCCAGGAGGCCGTGGATCTCCTGCTGTGTCGGGAGCGGTCCGAGGCAGAGCAGGTCGGCGCCCGCGGCCAGGGAGAGCACGGCGCCGCCGCCGAGCCCGACGCTCTTGGAGATCGCGTGCATGTCGAGGGCGTCGGAGATCACGACGCCGTCGTAGCCCATCTCCCCGCGCAGCAGCGTGGTCAGCGCGGCGGGGGAGAGCGTGGCGGGAGCCGTACCGGTGAGGTGGGGGACCGCCACGTGCGCCGTCATGATCGACTTGGTGTCCGCTTCGATGGCGGCGCGGAAGGGCGCCAGCTCGCGCTCCCAGAGGAGGTCGCGCGGAACGTCCACCCGCGGGATCTCCAGGTGGGAGTCCTGCCGGGTGGCGCCGTGCCCGGGGAAGTGCTTGACGCAGGCCGCGATCCCGAGCGCCTGCAGCCCGCGTACGGCGGCCACGGTGTGCCGGGAGACCAGCTCGGTGGACGCGCCGAAGGACCTGGTGCCGATCACCGGGTTGTCGTCCGCGGAGTTCACGTCGGCCACCGGGCCCATGTCGAGGTTGACGCCGGACCTGGCCAGGTCCGCCGCGATCGAGCGGTAGACCCGCTCGGTGAGTTCGACGTCGTCGACCGCGCCCAGCGCCGCGTTGCCCGGGTACGGGCTGCCGGTGTGGTACGCGATGCGGGTGACGTCGCCCCCCTCCTCGTCGAGCGAGACCACCGGGTGGCCCGCTCCGCCGAGCTGCGCGGTGAGGCGGGAGAGCTGCTCGGGGCTCTCCACGTTGAATCCGAAGAGGGTGACACCGCCGAGGCCGTTCTCCAGTTCGTGGAGAACCCAGTCCGGGGCGGTCGTGCCGGGGAAGGCGACGAGCAGCGTGCCGGCCGCGAGACGGTATAGCCCCCGGTTGCCGATGCTCGCGGAGAAGTCGGACATGGCTGTCTTCGGCTCCATGACTGTCGTGGTACGGCTCCCGCGATATGCCGGAGCCGTACGAGATGGCGTGGATGGCGCTGATGGTTCAGCGCGCGGTGGTGAGGGGCGGGTTCAGCCCTTGACGGCGCCCGCGACGAGTCCGGAGACCATGCGCCGCTGCACCAGGAGGAAGAAGATGAGGACCGGGATGGTCATCAACGTCGAGGCGGCCATGATGCCGCCCCAGTCCGTCGAGCGCTGGCCGACGAAGAACTGCAGGGCGACCGGCATCGTGTACTTGCCCTGGTCGTTGATCAGCGTCAACGCGTAGGCGAACTCGTTCCAGGTGGTGATGAACGAGAAGATGCTGGTCGCGACCAGGCCGGGAGCCACCAGCGGGAACAGCACCCGCCAGAAGGTCGAGAACCGGCTGGCGCCGTCGATCCAGGCCGCCTCCTCCACCTCCTTGGGCACCGCGGCGACGAACGTGCGCAGCATCCAGACGGAGAAGGGCAGGGTGAGCCCGACGTTGATCACGACCAAGCCGATGAGCTGGTCGTACATGCCGAGCCGCTTCACCATGGTGAACAGCGAGATCAGCAGGGCCTCGGCGGGCACCATCTGCACGATCAGCAGCAGGATCAGGAACGAGGTGCGGAACCGGAACCTGAACCTGGCCACCGCGGTCGCGGCGAGCAGCGCGAAGACCGCGCCGAGCGCGACGGCGCTGACCGCCACGATCGCGCTGTTCAGCAGGTACTGCCAGATCGAGTGCCCGGCGACGCCCTTGGTGAACACCCGGGAGATGTGGTCGAGCGACGGCGGGCTGGGGAACGGGATGAACTCGGTGGTGAAGATCTGGTCGTTCGGTTTGAACGCGGTGGAGATCATCCAGTAGACGGGGAACACCGCGAACAGGAACACGACGATCCCGGCTCCGTTGAGCGCGGCGCGCCCGAGACGCTTGCGGGTCAGACCGTCGTTCATCGGATGTCGTCCTCCGTCTTCACGATCTGCCGGACGTACACGAAGGTGATCACCAGCAGGATGGCCGTCAGCACGACGGCGATCGCGGCGCCGATGCCCATCTTCGGCGGGTTGCTGAACGCCTCGGCGTAGCTCCACAGGGAGAGGTTGAACGCGTCCCGGTTCACGGTGCCGCCACCCAACAGGTAGAGCTGGGTGAAGACCTTGAAGTCCCAGATGATGGACAGCACCATCAGAACCGAGAACACCGGCTTGAGCAGCGGGAAGGTGACCTTCCTGAACGTGGTGAAGGGGCCGGAGCCGTCCATCTGGGCGGCCTCGTACAGCTCGCTGGGGATGCTCTTCAGACCGGCGAGGACCGACACCGCGATGAACGGGAAGGCCCCCCAGACCACCATGAGGACGAACACGAAGTAGATGGTGATCGTGCTGTTGAACCAGGGGTGCCCGCTCCAGTCGGAGACCCCGAAGACCAGTTCGGACAGCCAGGTGGGGACCAGGTTCAGCGACCAGTTCACCACGCCGGAGTCCGAGTCGAATATCCACTTCCAGACCACGCTCTGCGCGGTGGGCGGGGTCGCCCAGGCGGCCATGATGCCGACGATGACGAGCATCGACATCTTCTTGCCGAGCTTGTTGAGCAGCAGGCCGACGAGCGTTCCGAGGATCAGCGTCAGGGCGACCGTGACGGCGGCGAACAGGATGGTGTTACGCAGCGACGGCCAGAACAGGTCGGACTCGAAGATGTGGGTGTAGTTGTCCACCCCCACGAACTCCGCGGGGCGCGGGTTGATCGCTTTGATCTGCGCCAGTCCGACCTTGTGGAAGGACATGTCGATTATCTGGTACAGCGGGTAGAGCAGCAGCGCCGCGATGACCAGGAGACCGGGTAGGAGCAGGACGTACGGAACGACCCAGTCGGGGAGCCCGCTGGATCTGTGCGGTGACTGTCGCGGGCGCCGCGCCGGGGCGGAGGAGTTGTCCCCGCCCCGGGCCGCTGTCGACGTGTGAGTCGTCATGGCGTTACTGGTTGAGGATGTTCTCGAGCTCGGTGTTGGCGTCCGCCAGAGCCTGGTCCACGTTCTTCTTGCCGTCGATCACGGAGCGGGCCGCGTTCTGCAGCACCGCCTTGGTGTCGTTGGCCTCAGCCCAGTTGGGGCTGGCGGGGAAGCCCTTCGCGACCTTGAAGGTGTCGGTGAACGGCTTCTGCGCCGGGTCGTTGCCCAGCTCGGCGAGCGCGTCCGGGTAGAGCGGGAGCAGGCCGCCCTCCTTGGCGTACCGGACGCCGAACTCCTTGCCCGCGGCGAGCTTCAGATACTCGGCGGCCAGCTCGGGGTTCTTGGCGTCCTTCCAGATGGCGATGTCGTTGCCGCCCTGGAAGGCCGGGGCCGGGCCGCTGCCGTCCTTCGCGGGGAGCGAGAAGAACGCCATCTTCGACTCGTCGATCTTGCCCTTGCTCTGCTCCTTGATGGCGGCGATGTCCCAACCGCCGGTGACGTACATGCCGACCTTGCCCGCGGCGAAGCGCTGGGAGATGTCGACGGAGTTCTGGGTCAGGCGGCCCTTGCCGGAGACGCCGTCCTTGGCGACCAGGTCCGTGTAGAACTGGAAGCCCTCCTTGAAGGCGGGCTCGGTCAGCTTGCCGACCCACTTGCCGCCCTCGAAGGCGGCGAAGTCGCCGCCGGCCGACCAGACGAACGGCGAGAGCGACATGTTGGCGTCCGACCCGCCGTTGAAGGCGAAGCCGTCCACGTCCTTGCCCTGCTTCTCGACGATCTTCTTGGCCGCGGAGACCAGCTCGTCCCAGTTCGTCGGCACGGAGATGCCGAGCTTGTCGAACCAGTCCTTGCGGTACAGCACGGCGCGGGTGCCGCCGCCCCAGGGCGCCGCGTAGATCTTGCCGTCGATGGTCTCGTAGCTCCACAGGTTCTGCGGGATCTGCTGCAGGTCCGCGTCGCTCTTGGTCAGGTCGGTGATGTCGGAGAGCGCCTCCTGCTGCACCCACGCGGCGACCTGGTCGTTGCCGAACTCGGTGACGTCCGGGCCCTCGCCGCCGGCGAGCGCGGCGGTCCACTTCTTCTGGGCGTCGGGCCACGGGATGTACTGGACCTTGGCCTCCGCGCCGGTGACCTCCTTGAACTTGGCGCCCAGGTCGGCCATGTACTTGTCGGAGACCTCAGTGGGAGCGCCGAGGCGCCACACGGTGAGGGTCTGCCCGGCGTACTTGGGGCCGGACGCGGCGTCGGACGCGGCGGCGGTCTGCTGCGTCGCGGGCTTGTCCTCGCTGCTGCAAGCGGCGAGACCCAGGGCCAAAGCGGCGGTCGCGGTGGTGGCGGCCGTGATCTTCACGAACTTCACGTTGGGTTTCTCCCTTCCCGGCTTCACGTCGGGGTGGCGCTCGGTTGGCGCGTCCCGTGGCCTGATCGCTTGCCTCCGGGGCGGCTGGGGCTAAACTAACAATAAACTTTATTAAAAAAAACATGCCGTTAGCGGATCGTGACGAGAGGAGACGCGGCCGGTGTCACTACGACCGGGAACACCCCGGCTGCTGCGTCAGATGAACGACCGGGCCGCGCTGGAACTGCTCGTCGCGCACGGCCCGCTGACCAGGGGCGAGCTGGGAGAGCTGACCGGGCTCTCCAGGGTCACCTCGGGCCAGCTGCTGGCGCGGCTGGAGGAACGGGGTCTGGTGACCATGGCGGGCGAGCGGCCGGGCGGCCGCGGCCCCAACGCGGCGCTGTACGCCGTCGACCCCACCAGCGCGTACGTCGCGGCTCTGGAGGTGGTGCCGGACAGCGTCACCGCCCTCGTCGCGGACATCACGGGGACGGTGGTGGCCGAGGTGACCGTCGACCCCAGCGAGGCCGCCGATCCGGTGGGCATCGTGCGCAACGCCGTGCTCCGCGCCTGCGCGACGGCGAGCGTGGACATGGCCCGGCTGCGGTCCTTCGTGATAGGCACGCGCGGCGTGGTCGACCCGGCGACCGGTGACGTGCGCTACTCGTTCGACCTGCCCGCCTGGCACGTCGGCGTCCTCGCCGGGCTGCGGGCCGAGCTCGGCGGGTCGGTGGCCATCGAGAACGACGTCAACCTGGTCGCCCTCGCCGAGCAGGCGTACGGCGTCGCCAAGGGTGTGGACGACTTCGTCATCCTGTGGACCGGCGTCGGTCAGGGGCTCGGCGTGATGCTGGGCGGGCGGCTTCATCGGGGCATCTCCGGCGGCGCGGGCGAGCTCGGCTGGCTTCCCGTCCCCGGTGAGCCGCTGCCGGCGGACGTCACGGACCCCCAGTCCGGCTCGTTCCAGCGGTTGGTCGGGAACACGGCTCTGACCGAGATCGCGGCCGGGCACGGCCTCGCCGCCGCGCCCGTCACCGACCTCGTCCGGACGGCCGTCGCCACGGGCAACTCCGGCTTCCTGGAGGATCTGGCCCGGCGGCTCGCGGTGGGGGTGGCGGCGGTGGCGGTGGTGCTCGACCCCGGGCTGGTCGTCCTCAGCGGCGACATCGGGCGGGCCGGGGGCTGGGAACTGGCCCGCCGGGTGGAAGAGGCGGTGGCCCGGATCTGCCCGAGCCGCCCCAAGGTCGCGGTCACCCAGGTCGAGGGCGACCCCATCCTGCGGGGCGCCCTGGTCGCGGCGCTGGATCAGGCGCGGGAGCAGGTCTTCTCGTCCACGGTCTGATCGCCTGCGGCAGCCCTCGGGTCCGCTCAGCCCGCGCGTCGGCAAGAGCAGGGTAGGTTTTTGGTCATGTCTGACATCGTCCTCATCTCCGACCCCCGCGTGACCTCCCTGCCCGTCGAGGAGTGCGGCGAGCCGCTCCACGACGTCCGAGGCAGGCTCCGCGTGGACGGTCGTCTCGCCGACGACGCCGGGGCGTACGCGCACCTGCGGGAAGGGGTGCTGGCCCGGCTTGAGGACGCGCAGGCCCTGCTGCCGGCCGGGTACCACATCGTGGTCGTGGAGGGATATCGCCCGCCCGCGTTGCAGCGTACGTACTTCGAGGACTACAAGGACGAGCTCCGGGCGGCGTTTCCCGAAATGTCGCCCGAGGAGCTGCACAGCGCCGCCAGCCGGTACGTCTCGCCGATCGAGGTCGCGCCGCACACCGCCGGCGCGGCGGTGGATCTCACGCTGTGCGGCGACGACGGCGTCGAACTCGACATGGGCACCGCGGTGAACGACAACCCCGAGCAGAGCGGCGGCGCCTGCTACACCGACGCGCCCGGGATCGGCGACGACGCCCGGCAGAACCGCAAGGTCCTCGGGGCCGCCCTGGAGGCCGTCGGGCTGGTGAACTACCCGACCGAGTGGTGGCACTGGTCCTACGGCGACCGCTACTGGGCCATGACGACGGGCGCCTCCGCCGCGATCTACGGCCCGGTCGGCTTCTGAGCGGCCGGCTTCTGAACGACCGGCTTCTGAACGACCGGCTTCTGAACGACCGGCTTCTGGGCGGTCCGCCACATCAGTTCCCGGCCTCCACCGGCCGACACCATCAGGCCCGCGTGGGCGGCGAGCACCGCCGCCCCCGGCGCCCCGCAGAGGTCCGACCAGGGCTCCGGCCCGGTCACCGGGAGGCGGGTGCGGACCCGCCCGTCCGCGCCCAGGGCGTAGAGACGGCCGTTGCTCCCGCTCAGGCAGATCGCGCCGCCTGAGTCGCCGATGTCGCGCCAGACGGGCGCGTCGGCGGCCATGTCGCCGAAGGGCGCCGTCCACAGGCGGCCGCCCGACGTGGCGGCGAAGAACGCGCCGTCATGCACCGCGAGGGCGATCGTGCCCCGAGGAGCCGGTCCCACGTCCGTCCATTCCGCGGGACCCGCCTCCGCCTCGCGATAGCGCAGCATCCCGTCCGCGGTCACGCCGTACAGGCCGGTGCCGAGGCCGGCGGCGGCCTCCCGCGGCGTGTCCAGGCAGATCACCCCGCCGCCGGAGCCGATCGGCCGCCAGGGCAGGTTCTGTCCGCACAGCTCGCGGGTCAGGAGGCCGCCGTCGGCGCCCACTGCGTACAGGGTGGAGCGCCAGGCGGCGAGCGCGCGGATGTCTGCGGCCGGGCCGATCACTTCCCAGCGTGGCCGCGCCGGTCGTGCGAGCCGGTCCAGGACGTTGCGCGTGATCCGGTTCACGACCGGGTCGTGCAGGGTGTTGCCCCAGTTGACCGTGGCGGCGTTGAAGACTGTGCCGCGGCCCAGGGAGAAGACGCCCATGGTGGCCCAGCCGCCCTGCCCGCAGGTGCTCCAGTGCCGCAGGTCGGCCGTCGCGAGCACGACGAACGACGGCGGGGTGCCGTCGCGGCAGGTGACCCGGGGCACCCCCATGATCTCGGTGAACTCGGCCGCGTCGGTCTCGTAGCCGAGCGCACCCTGGCCGAACTTGTCGCCGTCCGTCAGCCCGGTGCCCTCGAAGACCCAGTGCGCGGCGAACCTCGCGGTGTACGGCTCCTCCCGCATGAGCGGCATGGACGGCCCCCACGTGCCCGCTCCGTTGCGGAAGCTCACCCCGGTCAGCGCGTTCTCCGGGCGGGAGACCGGCGCGCTCGACCACTCCACCGTGGTCAGGCGGGGGTCCTCGACCGGGTCGCTCACCGGGTCGCGGTGGCAGACCATGGTCCGGCCCTCCATGCGGATCTGCCACCAGCAGGTGTTCCCGGAGAGGAAGGCGATGTTCCCGCCGCGCCGGGCGAACTCCTCGCAGGCGTCGCGCATCCCGGCCGTCCAGTACTCGTCGTGCCCGTTGACGACGAGCAGCCGGTAGCGGGACAGCAGGCCGAGATCGAGGTCCAGGCCCGAGCAGTACTCCACGGTGTACCCCGCCGGGCCGAGCCATCGCAGCAGGCCGTCCTCCCAGCGCTCGGGCGGGGGCCCGCCGCCGGGCCGGTCGAACGACACGCGCGCCGCGCGGTCCGGCTGCTCGGTCCAGTACACGCTCTCCCCGGGGACGCCCGCCCGGTTGTAGGCCTGCCATGTGGCGAACGGGATCGAGACGAGGATCGGCGACGTGGTGCCCGGGACGGCCTGCCGTACGACGAAGTAGACCTCGTCGTCCGAGGACGTCGCCGTGCCGGGAAGCTCGCCGGAGGCGCGGGGCACGGACACGTCCGGCTCGGGAGGGCCGGCGACGAACCTGGCCCGGTAGAGCGAACTGGGCCAGTCCGGCGGCACGTCGAGCCGCCACGACGGCCCCTGTACGGACGTCGTCAGCATGAGCCGGTCGCAGGTCGCGTCATGGACGGCGACACTCATCTCGGGGCCCATCTCGGGCGGGCCCTCCAGGCGGAACTCCAGCGACTCGCCCTGCCCGCACGAGGTGGGGGTCGCGTATGCGCGCACGCGAGCGGTCACCGCAGGGCCTCCTCGACGAGCAGCCGCTCCAGATCGAGCAGGTATCGCTCGACGTCCGCCGCCGAAAGCCATCGGGTGTCGGCCGTGACCGAGATCCGCGTCGCCTCGCTCACGTGGACGCAGAACCGGCAGTTGAGCTCGTTCTGGCTGAGAGGCCAGGACATCGAGGTCTCCGCGCGGGCCCGCCGGATCAGCTCGTCGTCGTGCTCCTCCACCCGCTCCGCGAACCGCATGTCGTTGAAGCAGCAGTACGGGTGGACGGGGACGCCGCGTTCCCGGCCGGCCTCGGCGGTGATCCGCTCCCGGTCGTCCGGATCGTGGTACCCGCTCCGGTAGGCCCGCAGCACGGCCGGGCGGGCCGCGGCGAGCAGGTCGGGGAAGGCGCCCCCGAGTCCGGCGCGGGGGGCGGAGCCGAGGACGAACAGCCCTTCCTGGGAGAGAGTGGTCACCGCGGTCCGGGTGTCCCGGCCGAAGCGGTTGCTCACGATCGGCAGGACGGCGACGTTCTCGTGTCCGGTCACCTCGCCGACGAGCGCGGTCACCGCCGTGAGGAGGACCGTCGAGGTGCTGGCGCCGTACCGCAGGGCGAGCCGCTGGGTGGCCAGGTGGACGGCCGGCGACGTGAGGACGGCCCGCCGGATGGGCGGCCGCTCGGGGACGCCGGACGGCCGGCCGAACATGGTGGGCGGGATCCTGCCGTACTCGCGCTCCCAGAGGGCGGCGGCGCCGGCCGCCTGCCTCCTCCCGTCCGGGGACCCCTGCCACCGCGCCAGGTCGCGGGGCTGCCGCGGCGGGTCGCCGGGGATCGCGCCGCGCAGGAGGAACAGCCGCAGGTCGCGGACGACCTGCTCGGCGCCGTGCCCGTCCGCGGCCAGATGGCAGAAGACGAGCACCACGTGCGTGACCTCCTCCGCGCGGAGGGGTCCGCCCGTGGTCACGAGCGCCACCCGGAGCGGCCACTCCTCGGCGTAGTCGAAGGCGGTGGCGGACAGCTCGGCCAGGAGCGCGGCCGGGTCGGCGTCCGCCGCGACCCGGATCGGCAGCTCGCCGCGGTCGCGCAGGTCCTGGCACGGGCCCGGCCCGACGAGTGTGCGGAGTGCCTCGTGCCGCTCCACGAGCAGGCCGATCCCGCGCGACACCTGTGCGGCCGAGGCGGGCCGGGCGCCTCTCGGCACCTCGACCACCCGGCCGAAGTTGAAGTAATGGTCGTCGGGCGCCGTGCGCAGGATGGCCTGCCAGATGGCGCGCTGGCCCCACGTGAGCGGCGCGGTGCCCGAGCGCGTGCCCGCGAAGGAGATCACCGTGCCGCCGCGAGCCACGTGGCCAGCCCGTCGACGCTGTCGAGGAAGGAGACGTCGCCACCGAGGTCGACCTCCACGCCGTACTCGCGTTCGATCGCGTCGATCAGGCGCATCTGGGCCAGTGAGGTGACGCCGAGGTAGGACAGCGGCACGGTCGCGTCCAGGGCCTCGGCTTTGCTGATCTCGCCGTCGCACGACTCCGACACCAGCTCGGCCAGCCGTTCCTTCAGCATTTCGTCCCTTTCTGTGCGGTTCCGTGCGAACATCCCGGCGCTTCTCATGCCGATCCGCCCGATCGCCGTTCGAGTCCGACGAGGTCGTCGGGCGTGGCGTCCGGCACCTCGGCGTCGAAGCGGGCCAGGACGCGGGTGCGGAGCGCGCCGAGGGTGACGGCCGCGATGTACGCCGCGAACACCAGGTACATCGCGCCGATGTCGCCGAGCAGCCGGGTGCCGAGCGGGGCGATCACGCCGACCCCCAGCGGGATCGTCGACCAGGCGACCATCTGATTGAGCGCGAACACCCGGCCGTGGAAACGCTGCGGCACCTTCACCTGGATGATCGTCGCGTAGACGCCGTTGACCAGGGCCAGGCCGTACGAGACCCCGAAGGCGCCCACGCCGATCAGGACCAGCGAGGTGTCGAGCCCCACGACCAGGCAGGACGCGGCGATGAACGCCGTGGTCAGCAGCATCGCGCGCATCCGCCCGCGGGCGGGGCCGCCCCAGAGGGCCATCGTCAGGCCACCGCACACCGCCCCCGCGCCCGCGACGACCGCGATCACGCCCGCGTCGGTCAGCGTGCCGAAGGACAGCACGAGGGGCGAGTACATCATGAACACCGGCGAGAGGCCGAGCGACAGCAGGGCGAAGAAGATCACCATGGCGCGGAAGCTCCGGTTGCCCATCGACAGCCGGAACCCCTCCGCGATCTCCCGGCCGACGCTCTCCCTGCGGCGGTGCGCCATCGTCGCGGGGAAGGCCACGAGCGCGAGAACGACCAGCGTGAACACGTGCCCCGCCACGTCGAGGACGAGGATGCCCTCCAGCCCCGCGGCCGACAGCAGGCCCACGGCGGCGAGCGGCGCGATGAACTGCGCGACGCCGAGGGTGGTCTGCGTGACGCCGTTCGCGTGCCCGAGATACCGCTTCGGCACGATCTGCGGCACGGCCGACGTGAACGCCAGCCGCTGGAAGGTCAACGCGACCGACAACGCGGTGAGCAGGACGTACAGGGGCCCGATGCCGAGGCGGCCGGCCCACAGGAGCAGCGCGGCGACCGTCTGGATCGTGAGCGCGGCCACGTTTCCGGCGATCATCACCGTACGGCGGCTCGACCGGTCCACGATCGCGCCCGCGAGGGGCGCGGCCAGGATGCCCGGGATCACGGCGAGGATCTGGAGCACGGCATACTGCGCCATGGAGCCGGTCTTGAGGTACGCCCACACCGGGAGGGCGAACTCGGTCAGCGTGGAGCCGATCAGGCAGGCCATCTGACCGAGGGCGACCGCGAGGAACCGGCGCACCGAGGGGTCGGGTCCGGCGGTGTGGCCGATGGTTTGGCCCGTGGTTTGGCCGGTGGTGGTTGTCCTGCTTCGGGGGTCCCGCTCCGCGTCGCTCGGGGGGTCGCTCTCGGAGAGCCCCCGATGGGGGGAGGTGACGACGGCCGCCAGCTCATTCGCCCGATATTTCAGGAAATAGTGGCCGCCTTCGTCCAGGACGACCAGGGCGGTCGTGTCAGTGAGGAACCCCCATTCCCGATAGCGCTCCTCGTAGTAGTCCGTCGCCGGGTCGTACTCGCCGACCACCGAGATGATCGGTGCGGACAGCCGGTCGGTGCCCTCGTCGATCAGCCGGGTGAAGTAGTCCTCGGCCTCGCGGGCGTCCCGCCGCATGTTCCGCACGACGAACGCCTTCTGCTCGTCGTCCAGGTCCGACAGGTCGGCGCCGAGCGCGGTCAGCCAGTTGACGTCCGCGCGGTCGCTGCGCAGCCGCTCCAGCCGGGTCAGCGCGGCCCACCGCCCGAGCAGCCCCTTCACCGGACGGGCGAAGGGGAAGACGCCGCCCAGGTAGATCGCATCCACCGCCCTCCCCGCCGCCTCCAGCCTCCGGGCGATCTCGACGGTCAGCGCGCCGCCGACCCCGCAGTGGCCGTACAGCACGAGCGGGCCGGCCACCTTCTCCGTGATCTCCGCGACGCATCGCTCCGCGACCTCCCCCAGCGGACGCGGGTCCTCGGCCAGCCCGAGATCGTGCCCCGGAACGGCGACCGAGAAGAGCGCCCACGTCTCCGGCAGCGCGTCGGCGAGCGGCTGGTAGACGACCGCGCTCCCCCCGCCGTACGGCACGCAGACCAGGGTCGAGGCGACCCGCCCCGCGCGCGGCGGGGTCAGCTCGTACAGCAGGCCGCGCGGGCCGCCGCCGCTTCGCGCGAGCTCGGCCAGCTCGCGGACGGTGGTCCGCTGGAAGAGGTCCATGAGGGCGATCGGATGACTTCCGGGCGGCAGCTCGCGACGCAGCCGGGCCACGACCCGGGTGGCCAGCAGCGAATGGCCGCCGAGATCGAAGAAGTCGTCGAGCACGCCCACCCGCCGCAGGCCGAGCACGTCACACCAGGCCGCGGCGATGATCTCCTCGACCGGGTCGGCCGGCGGCTCGAACGGGACCTCCTGGTCCGGACGGTCGCCCTCCGGATCGGGCAGCGCGGCCCGGTCGACCTTGCCGTGCCCCTTCAGCGGAAGCGTGTCGAGCCAGGTGTAGCGGGTCGGCACCATGTAGTCGGGCAGCCGCGCGCCGAGGTCGCGGCGCAGCTCGGCGACGCCCGGCAGGTCCGCCGCCGCGAAGCCGTCCTCGGCCACCAGATACGCGACCAGCTCGCCGTGCCGGGTGTCGGTCACCGCGTGGCCGACGCCCCGGCAGCGCCGCAGCGCCTCGTCCACCTCGCCGAGCTCGACCCGGTAGCCGCGGATCTTCACCTGCAGGTCGCGGCGGCCGAGGAACTCGAGGGTGCCGTCCGGAAGCCACCGGGCCAGGTCGCCGGTCCGGTAGATCCGGCCGTGCCGTTCCGACTCGACGAACGCCTCGGCGGTGAGATCGGGCCGGCCGAGGTATCCGCGGGCCAGCCGGTCGCCGCCGACGCACAGCTCGCCGGGCACGCCGACCGGCACCGGTCGCAGGTGCGCGTCGAGGACGAAGGCGCGCGCGTGGCCGAGGGGCCGGCCGATCGGGGTGACCGGCCCGGTCGGCTCGGCGCCCGCCTCGACGTCGTACGTGGTGACGCCGATGGTCGCCTCGGTCGGGCCGTAGTGGTTGACCACCCGGCAGGCGCCGAGCGCGGCCAGGTCGCGCGCCCATTCCCAGCTCGACCCCTCGCCGCCCAGGATCAGCAGCCGCCGGGGAAGGAGATCCCGCGCGGCGACGTCCGCCGCCAGCGCGCCGAGGTGGGACGGCGTCATCTTGAGAACGTCGATCTCCGGCATGCGCGCGGCCAGCTCGGGGGCGGAGATCCGCGACGGCAGCAGGTGCAGCGTGCCCCCGGTCATGAGCGCCAGGTAGAACACGGTCATGCCGAAGTCGAAGGTGAGCGACTGGAGCAGGGCGAAGCTGCCGCCCTCGGCGACGCCGAACCGGTCCCGTACGTCGGCCAGGTAGTTCATGACCTGCCGGTGCTGTACGGCCACGCCCTTCGGGCGTCCGGTCGACCCGGACGTGTAGATCACATAGGCGAGATCGTCCGGGGACGGCGGCGCGCCGGCGTCACCCGTGCCGGTCTCGTCCGGATCGACCACGGGCCCGGTGAAGCCGGGCGGGGGAGCGGCCGTCGCGCTCTCGGGGCCCTCCTGGACGCCGTCGGTCCCGGCGATCAGCACGGCCACGCCGTCGAGCATGTGCCGCAGGCGTTCCCCGGGCTGTTCCGGGTCGAGCGGCACGTACGCGCCGCCCGCCTTCAGCACGGCGAGGATGGCCACGGCCTGGTCGAGGGACTGCTCCAGGCGGATCCCGACAAGGACGTCGGGGCCGACACCGAGATCCCTGAGCCGGCCCGCCAGCCCTCCGGCCCGCTCCTCCAGCTCGCCGTAGGTCAGCTCGTCCGCGCCGTATCGTACCGCCACAGTGGTGGGAGAGCGGCGAGCCGTCGCGGCGACCATCTCGGGAAGCGTCGGCGCGGGCGGCTCGGGGACGTCGGGGCAGCGGCTCCATCCGTCGAGAAGCGCGTGCTCGGCGGGCGCGAGCAGCGCAAGCTCGGAGACCCGTGTTTCGGGATCGCCGGTCACCGACCGCAGCAGGGTCGCGAAGTTGGCGGCGAACCGCTCCACGGTCTCGCGGTGGAAGAGGTCGGCGCTGTAGACGAAGAACGCGTCGAGGGTGTCCCCGGCCGGGACGATCTCCAGCGACAGGTCGAACTTCGCCTGCCGGAATCCGGGGTCGTACCGCTCGGCGACGACACCCGCGAGGCTCAGGCGGTCGTTCGTCTCGTTGCGCAGGCTGAACTGCGTCTGGAAGACCGGGGTCCGGCTCAGATCGCGTTGGACGCCGAGCTCGCTGACCAGCCGATCGAACGGGGTGTCCTGGTGGACCAGCGCCTCCACCACGGTCGAGCGGGTACGGCGGAGCAGCTCCCGGAAGGTGGGGTCGCCGGAGAGGTCGGCCCTGATGGCGAGGGTGTTGAGGAAGAAGCCGATCAGGTGCTCGGTCTCCTCGTCCTCGCGCGCGGCCACCGGGGACCCGACGCAGAAATCCGGCTGGCCGGAGTATCGCGAGAGCTGGGTCTGGAAGGCGGTGAGCAGCAGCATGAACGGCGTGACCCGCTCGGCCCGCGCGAGCCGCGTGAGCCCCTCGGTCAGGGAGGCGGGCAGCCGGAGGGTGACGCACTCGCCCCGCGAGCTCCGTACCCGGGGGCGCGGCCGGTCGGTGGGCAGGGCGAGGACCGGCACCCCGGCCAGCCGTTCCTTCCAGTGCGCCAGGGAGCGGTCGCGTTCCCGGGTGTCGTCCGTGGCGCGCTGGCGGATCGCGTGGTCGGCGTACCGGATCGGCAGGTCGGGGACGGCGGGCGGCGCGCCGTCCAGGAAGGCCGCGTAATGGGCCGCCAGCTCGCGGAACAGCACCCCAAGCGACCAGCCGTCACCCGCGATGTGGTGCAGGACGACGACGAGGACGTGCTCGGCCTCGGCCGCCGTGGGCGTCTCGTTCCCCGTGTCGCCGAGCGTGATCAGGCGGGCCCGGATCACGGGGCCGTGGGCGAGGTCGAACGGCTGGTTGGTCAGCTCGGCGACCAGCTCCGCCGCCCGCTCCTCGTCCGGGGCGGTGACGCGCTCCAGCGCGGGGACGCCGTCCTCGACCACCTGTACGGGGCGCCCGTCCACCGCGGGGTAGCGGGTCCGCAGCACGTCGTGGCGCCGGATGACCGCACCGAGGGCGTGCTCCAGGGCGACGGGGTCGAGCGGCCCGCGGAGCCGTTCGGTGACGCAGATGTTGTAGGAGGCGTCGCCCGGGTTCAGCTCGTGCAGGAACCAGAGCCGCTCCTGCCCGAGGGACAGCGGGATGTCGGAGATGGCAAGCGTCAAGGCGTACGCCTCCAACGGATCGAATGACCGCAGCCCGAAACGGCCGAGGCGGATGTCGGCTGAAAAGAATAGGAAAGTTTCTTATCAGTTATCGGGAGGTCAAGTGTGGCATCAGATCCTTTCGGCCACAACCCCTTCGGCGGCGGTGCGACCGGTGCTGCCGGGTGATCTGATCGCCCCCTTGTCGGCTGTCGCGTCGGCGTGTCAGAATCCGGTCCCGACATAACTGGAAAGAATCTTTCCAGTAAAGCGCCGGACAGGTCGGCGGCTGAGAATCATTCATCGGATCGTTCGGAGTCGTTCTGTGAGGACCGCGCTCGAAACGCCGGCGCTTCCCGCCCTGCTCGCGGCCCGGGCCGCCGCGGAGCCCGGGAAGGTCGCCATGATCGTCCAGGGAACCGGCGAGTTGACCTTCGAGGAGTGGGAGCGGCGCTCGAACGAGGTCGCGGGCGCCCTGCTCTCCATGGGGATCGGACGCGGAGAGCGCATCGGGCTGATCTTCCCCGCCGCGCGCTGGATCGACTACGCGATCGCGTTCATGGGAGTGCTCAAGGCCGGTGCGGTGGCCGTGCCCCTCGCGGACCGCGCACCGGCGGCGGACGTCGCGCGGATCGCGGCACACTGCTCGATCTCCATGACGATCGGCGAACTCGCCGACCTGCCCCGGGCCTCGGCGGAGCCGCCCGGACTGCCGAACGAGCCGGACGCCGTCGCGCAGATCCTCTACACGTCGGGCACCACGGGTACGGCCAAGGGCGTCGCCGCCACGCACGCCAACCTGGCCTTCGGCGCCGTGCTCAACCCGCGCCGTCCCGGGATGCGGATGTTCGCCCACTCGCGGCACCTGGTCCACGCCTTCCCGATCGGGACGAACGCGGGGCAGATGATGCTCGTCAACGCGCTCAACGCGCATCCGGCCGTGGTCACCCTGCCCCGGTTCACCCCCGACCGTTTCGCCCGGCTCATCGCGGACCACCGTGCGGGCACGGTGTTCCTGGTCCCCGCGATGGCGGCCGAACTGCTGGGCCGCCGCGAGGAGCACGACCTGTCGAGCGTCCTGTTGCTCGGCTCCGCCGCGGCGCCGCTGCCCACGGCGGTCGCCACCCGGCTGGCGGGGATGTTCCCCAACGCGACGATCGCGAACTACTACACCTCGACCGAGGCCGCGCCCGCCCAGACGATCATGATCGTCGACCCGGAGCGGCCGGGGTCCGTCGGCAGGGCGGCGGCGGGCGGCGCCGTACGGATCGCCTCGCCGGAAGGAGAGGCGGTCGCCACGGGAGAGACCGGCGAGGTGTGGATGCGCTCGCCCGCCGTGCCCCGCTCGTACTACAACGACTCCGACGCGGCCTCCGACGTCTTCCGGGGCGGCTGGATCCGGATGGGGGACCTCGGCTACATCGACGAGGACGGTTACCTCTACCTGGTCGACAGGGAGAGCGACGTGATCAAGTCGGGAGCGTTCAAGGTCTCCACGCTCAAGGTCGAGGAGGCGCTGCACGCCCACCCTGCCGTGGCGGAGGCGGCCGCCTACGGCCTCCCGCACCCCGTGCTCGGCATGGCCGTGGCGGCGGCCGTCGTCCCGCGCGCTCCCGGGCCGGACCGGTCGAGCGAGGGTGCGCCGGAAGACGGCGACGTGTCCCTCGCGGCGCTGCGCGCCTTCCTGGCGGAGCGGCTGGCCCAGCACGAGATCCCCTCCCGGATCGTCACCGTGGACGCCCTGCCCAGGAACGCCGGCGGCAAGGTGGACAAGCGGGCCCTGCGGGCGCGCCCATGAACGTCCCGACGCCGGCGTCACCCGCCCAGGTCGGCATGTGGATCACCGAGCGCATGGGCCGGGCGGGTACGGCCTACCGGATGCCGCTGCTGGTGACCTTCGAGGGGCATCTGGACGCCCCCCGGCTGATCGAGGCGTGTGAGGTGCTGGCCGACCGCCATCCCGTCCTGGCGACCGCGATCCGGGAGCACGACGGCGTGCCGGTGGAGGTGCCCGGCCTGCCCCCGAGCATCGACGTGACCCTCGCCGGAGACCTCGACGATCTGGTCCGCGAGGAGGTCCAGCGGCCGTTCGACGTCGAGGCGGGGCCGCTGGTCCGGTTCCGGCTCGTCCGGGTCGCGCCCGCCCGGCACGTTCTGATCATCGTCGCGCACCATCTGGTCTTCGACGGCGAGTCCAAGGACATCCTGCTCCGCGACCTGGCCGCGCTCTACAACGGCGACCCGATCTCCCCGCTGTCCGGGACATACGCCGACCACGCGGCGGCCGAACGCGCGCGGATGGAGAGGCTGCTCGTGGACGCCCGCGAGTTCTGGCGGGAACGCCGGCGCGAACCCGGAGAAGTGCTCCTGCCCGGCCTGTCCGCTCCGCCGGACGGGACGGCGCGGTCGCGAGGAGCGGCGCGGGGGGCGGTCCACACCTTCCGGGTGCCCGGCCTTCTCGACGGCGGCCCGGCCGCCGCCGCTGTACCCGGGGCGCCGCGGGTCTCGCGTTTCGAGCTCTTCCTCGCCTCCGTGCACGCGCTGCTGTACGCGTACGGGAACGAGGAGCCGGTGTGCGCGGTGGACATGTCCACGCGGACGCCGGAGTCGCGCGACCACATCGGCCTCTTCGTCAACGAGCTGCCGGTGGCGTCGGCGCCGTCGCCGCGCACCACCGTCGCCGAACTCGCCACACAGCTCCACGCGGAACTGCGGCTGATGTACCGGTTCCGGCCGGTGCCCCTGGCCCGGGCCGTACGCGGGCTCCGGCCCCGTACGGCGATGGCGCCGGTCTCCCTGAGCTACCGAAGGCGGGGGCCGGAGCCCCAGTTCGCCGGGCTGCGGACGGCGGTCGACTGGGCGGTCTTCACCGGTTCCGTCCGCAGTGTCCTGCACATTCAGGCCGTCGACGGCCCCGACGGACTCGACGTGATCATGCAGTACGACCCGCGCGCGGTCGCGGGAGTCACCCAGACAGCGAAGGACCTGACAGCGATCATGAATAATCCGGACTCCGCCATCGGAGACATCCTGACGGGCGACCGACCGACCTTCTCGGGTGACAGCCCCGCGTCCTCGGGCGTGGCCCGCACCGGAGCGCCCGGCCCGGCCGACGACATCAGGGCCATCTGGCAGGAAGTGCTCGGCATCGACGAGATCGGCGACGACGAGGACCTCTTCGACCTGGGCGGCCACTCGCTGACGATCACCCAGATCATCGCCCGCATGCGCAAGCGGCTGGGCGTCGAGGTGTCGCTCGACGTCTTCTTCGACACGCCCACCATCGCGGGCGTGCTGCGGAGCATCGAGGGCGCCGCGGGCGAGGAGCCGGTCGGCGTGGACGGCGGCCGGTGACCGAGCCGTCCGCCGTACTCGCCCGCCCGCCGCTCCCGGACGACGGCGATCTCGACCTGCTGCTTCTGATCAGGCACTTCGAACTGGCGCTGCTCGACCTCTTCGGCCAGGGCCTGCTCGCCGGCACCACGCACACCTGCCTCGGCCAGGAGTACGTGCCGGTCTCCCTCCGGCCGCTGCTCGGGGCGGACGACTTCGTCTTCAGCAACCATCGCGGCCACGGCCATTACCTCGCCCGGTTCGAGGACCCGGCCGGGCTGCTCGCCGAGATCATGGGCAGGGAAGGGGCCGTCTGCCGAGGTGTGGGCGGCAGCCAGCATGTCTACCGCGATCGCTACATGTCCACCGGCGTCCAGGGGGAGAGCCTGCCGGTGGCCACCGGGGTCGCCCTGCATCTGAAGAACACCTCTCCGGGCGCGCTGGCCTGCGCTTTCATCGGCGACGGCACCTGGGGCGAGGGCGCCGTCTACGAGGCGCTCAACATCGCCTCGCTCTGGCGGCTCCCGTTGCTCGTGGTCGTCGAGAACAACGGGATCGCGCAGTCCACCCCGACCGCCCGGCAGATGGCCGGGACCGTCGCCGCCCGCGCCGAGGCGTTCGGGGCGCGCCACCACCGGGTCGACACCACCGACATCGGAGTGATCAGGGACGAGCTGGCGCCCCTTGTGTCGGAGGTGCGGCTGGAGAACCGGCCGCTGGTCGTCGAGTTCGCCACCCACCGGCTCGGCCCGCACAGCAAGGGCGACGACACCCGCCCCCGCGACGCCGTACGGGAGGCCGAGGCGCACGACTGGTACCGCCGGTACGCGCAGGCCGATGCCGGCAGGTTCGCGCGGGCCGACGAGATCCAGCGGGACCGGGTCGCCGCGATCGTCCGCGAGATCTCCGCGCGCCCGCTGTCGAGGTGGGAACCATGCGGGTAGCCGAGAATCTCAACGCGGCCCTCCACGGCGTCCTGGAGGCCGACCCGGCCGCGTACGTCATCGGTGAGGACATCCTCGACCCCTACGGCGGGGCGTTCAAGATCACCAAGGGGCTCTCCAGCCGGTTCCCGGGGCGTGTGCTCGGCACGCCGATCAGCGAGGCGGGCATCACCGGGCTGGCCGCCGGTCTCGCGCTGTGCGGCGACACGGCCATCGTGGAGATCATGTTCGGCGACTTCGTCGCCCTCGCCTTCGACCAGATCGTCAACTTCGCCGCCAAGTCGTGCTCGATGTACGGCACCCGCGTCCCGATGCGGATGGTCGTCCGCTGCCCGACCGGTGGAGGCCGCGGGTACGGCCCGACCCACAGCCAGAGCCTGCAGAAGCACTTCATCGGTGTGCCGGGGCTGTCCGTCTACGAGATGTCGCCGCTCCACGACAACCGGGCGGTCATGAACGCCATGCTGGCCTCGGGCGAGCCGTCCGTGTTCTTCGAGGACAAAGTGCTCTATACGCGGAGGATGTACGACGTCCCCGACCCGTTCCGCTCCGACATGATCCCGGCGGGGCACACCGGGCCGGGCGTGGCGCGCGTCTTCCTGGACGACCCCGAGGAGGCCGACTGCGTCATCATCGCGCCCGGCGGCATGGTCGACCGGGTGACCCGCGCGATGCGCGCCCTGCTGCTGGACCACGAGATCACCTGCTGCCTGTACGTGCCCTCGCGGCTGTACCCCTTCGACCCCTTCGACCTCACTGACTCCGGCGCCCGGGCCGTCGGCGCGGGACGGCTCGGGCCCGCGTTGCGCCGGGCGAGAGCCGTACTCGTCGTGGAAGAGGGGACCGCGGGCGGAACCTGGGGGAGCGAGGTGGCGCACCAGATCCACCGCCTGATGTGGCGGGATCTCCGGCGGCCGGTGGCGCAGGTCAACTCCGTCGGCAGTGTCATCCCCGCCGCCGCCCACCTGGAGAGCGCCGTCCTCGTAGGGGAGTCCACCATCTACGACGCCGTGCTGGAGGCCCTGCGTGACTGACATCCGGGTGCCCAAGTTCAACAGCAACGACAGCTCCTACGTCTTGGTGGAGTGGCTCGTCGAGGACGGGCAGCGGGCCGGGACGGGCGACCCGATCGCGGTTCTGGAGACGTCGAAGGCCACGGAGGAACTGGTCGCCGAGCAGGACGGATTCGTCTGGCAGGCCGTCCCCGTGAACGCCGACTGCCCTCCGGGGACCGTGATCGCCCGCCTCACCCCCGAGAACGCGCGCCCCACGCCCGCGCCGAATGCCACGGCCGGCGGGAGCGCCCTCGCCGCGGACCCCCGTGACGGGCGCCCGGACGCCTTCGGCCCGGGTCCGGAGGCCGATCCGGCCTCCGCCGCGGAGGCGGGCTCGGGGCCCGTGTCCGGCGACCGGAGCGCTCACCGGCCGCTGGTCACCGGACCCGCGCAGGAGCTGATCGACGAGCTGGGCATCGATCCGGCGGAGGTACGCCGTCTCGGCGTCTCCGTGGTCCGCCGCGCGGACATCGAACGGCTCGTGGCCGATCGCCCGGCACGCTCCGACCCCTCCGATGGGCCGCCCCGTGGGGCGTCCGCCCAGACGCCCGGAGGGCCGCCCGGCTCCGCGTCCGGTGCCGAATCCGTTTCGGCCCCCGGCGGCGTTCCGTACCCGCTCTCGCGGGTGCAACGGGCGGTCGCTCGGGCGGTCCGAACGTCACACGAGACCGTTCCGGCGGCGTACACGGTCGTGCGGGCCGACGTCGGAGCGGCGCTCGAACTGTCGGCCGGGTTGACGAGGGAGGTCAGACGGCCCGTCAGCCTGCCCGAACTCGTGACGTGCGCGGTGGCCCGGCTCCACGAGACGTTCCCGCTGTTCTTCGCCACGCTCGTCGACGACGGCCATGCCATGCCCGCGGAGGTTCCGAACGTGGGCGTCACCTTCGACGCCGGCGAGGGCCTGTACGTGCCGGTCGTCCACGACGCCGCCCGCCGGCCGGTGCGGGAGGTCGCGCACCTGCTCATGAAGTATCGCCTGGCCGCCATCACCGGGGACTTCCGGGAGAGCGACCTGGCCGGGGCCAACATCGTGGTGACCCTGCACCATGACGGTGACGTGACGCTCGCGATCCCGCTGATCTTCCCGGGGAACGTGTGCGCCCTCGCCGTGACGGCGCCGCAGGACGAGCTACGGCTCGAAGCGGGAGCTGTGGTGAGCCGCACCGTCACCAACATCGGCCTCGCCTACGACCACCGCCTGATCAACGGCAGAGACGCGGCGCTGTTCCTTCGCGCGTTGAAGGAGCTGCTCGAAGCACCGGAGAAGGTGGTCTCCTGAACGGCTCGTCTCGTCCGGACCCGGCGGGGGCGTTCCGGGCGAGACGAGCCGTTCAGGCGCGGATGCGCAGGCCCTTGGGCGTCGGATGGAAGCCCGCCGCCTCCAGGGCCGCCGCCAGGGGCGAGTCGATGATCGCCGCCCCGTCGGCCCGCTCGACGGTGAGCTTGCCCAGCGCCCCGTCTCGCACCGCCTGGGCCAGCGCGTCGATCGCCGACTGGAGGTCGTCGCCGTCGAGGCCGCCCCCGGCTTCCCCGGAGCCGAAGGAGAGCAGCGTCTTGCCGCCGCGCTCCACGTAGAGCACGAGCCGCCCCTCGACCAGGACCACCAGCGCGCCCGCCTTGCGGCCCGGCTTGTGCGTGATCTCCCCGGGCCGGTCGGGCCAGGGCAGCGCCGCGCCGTACGGGTTGGCCGGATCGGCGGCGGCCAGCACGACCACACGCCGGGGTGCGCGCGGCGGCGGGGTCGTCCACAGGTCCTCCAACGCGGGCGCGCCGGCCGTGGACGACGCGGCGGAGCCGCCCGGGGACATGGCGCGCATCCGGTCCACCGCCCCGGGCAGCGCGAACTGCGCGCCGCCGAGCCCCTCGACGAAGTAGCCCCGGCGGCAGCGGCCGCTCTCCTCGAACGCCCGCAACACCTGGTAAACCGCGGAGAACCCGCCCGGCAGCCGTTCCGCGCCCACCGCGCCCCGCGTCAACACGCCGTGCCGTTCGAGCAGGATCTCGGCCTGCGCGTGCGCCCGCTGGGTGCCGTCGACGGCGGGAGCCGGCAGCGGCCACCATCGGCCGCTGACCGTCGGCGGCCCGCTGCGCGTCGGCAGCACCGCGCGCCGGGCACGGAGCGAACGGCTCGCCGGGGGCCGGTGCGCGGGCCGCCCGGAGCCGAGCGCCGCCCGCAACGGAGCCAGCGTGTCGCCGGTGACCCGTCCCGACCAGACCAGGTCCCACAGCGCCGCGGCCAGGGCCGGGTCGTCCGGAACGGCCTCGCCCGGCCCGGCCGCGCCGATCGCCAGGGACGCGACCCGGTTGGACAGCTCACGGAAGAAGAGTGCGCCGCCGCCGCTCAGCACGCTCAGGATGCTCTCGTGCAGCGGCGTCATCGTGATCTGGGCGGGCTCGGGGAGCAGCAGCGGAGCCGTGTCGGCGAAGTAGAGCGACACCCAGCCGTCGCCGCCCGGCAGAGACCCCTGGCCCGACCAGATGACGTCGCCGGACGCGGTCAGCTCGTCCAGGAGCGCGGGAGAGTAGCCCGGCACCCGCCCGGGCAGGATCAGCGTCTCCAGCGCCGAAGCGGGCACCGCCGCCCCTTGGAGCCGCTCGATCGCGTTGACCAGGTCGTCCATGGCCCGCGTGGGGCCGCCGCGCCGCCCTCCGTCGGCGCCGTGCTCGTGGGACGGCCGGGCGGGCGTGACGCCGTGCCAGGCGGGCAGGAACGTGGCCAGCGTCTCGGGCGGGACCGGCTCCACCTCCTTGCGGAGCCGGGCCAGCGACCTGCGGCGCAGCATCCGCAGCACCTCGGCGTCGCACCACTCCTCGCCGCGCCCGCCGGGGCGGAACTCGCCCGAGACGACCCGCCCGCTCGCGGCCAGGCGTCTCAGCGCGTCGCCGGCCACCGCGCCGCCGATCCCGAACCGGGCGGCGGCCGTGTCGGCGGGGAAAGGGCCGCGCGTGCGGGCATGTCGGGCGATCAGGTCGGCCAGCGGATCGGGCCGTGCGGTGGAACCGGGACCCGAGGCGGCGGCCGGGGCATCGAGGAACTCCTGCGGAACCCCGACGGGAAGCGGGGTGCCGAGGGCGTCGCGCAGCCGCCAGGCGTCCTCGATCGCGGCCCACTGCTCCTCGCCCGCCACCCGCACCCGGATGGCCCTGCGGGCCCGCTCCAGCTCGGTCAGCCAGGCGGGGTCGCCCTCGCGGATCGACACGTCCTGCGCGAGCAGCGGACCGTGGGTGCGGAGCAGGTCGGCCAGATCCTCGGGATCGCGGAGCGGCCGGTCCAGCCGGGCCAGCTCGCGCTCGACCTCGGCGATCACGTCGGGGTCGAGCAGCTCGCGCAGATCCGCCTGGCCGAGCAACTCGGCGAGCAGCGCGGTGTCGAGGGCCAGGGCCTGCGCGCGGCGCTCGGCGAGCGGCGCGTCGCCCTCGTACATGAACGCGCCGACGTAGTTGAACAGCAGCGACGCGGCGAACGGCGACGCCTGGGCGGTCTCGACCTCGACCAGCCGGACCCGCCGGGCCGCGATGTCGCGCATCAACCGGACCAGCCCGGGCACGTCGAAGACGTCCTGAAGGCATTCGCGCATGGTTTCCAGCACGACCGGGAACCCGGCGTACTTGCTCGCCACGGCCAGCAGGTGCGCGGCGCGCTGGCGTTGCTGCCACAGGGGCGTCCGCCGCCCCGGCGTACGGCGCGGCAGCAGCAGGGAGCGCCCGGCGCACTCACGGAAGCGGGCGGCGAACAGGGCCGAGCCGCCGAGCTCCTCGGTGACGATCTGCTCGATCTCGTCGGCGTCGAACGCCGCGACATCCGAGGGCGGCTCGTCGAGCGTGTCCGGGATGCGCAGCACGATGCCGTCGTCGGAGTGGATCGCCTGCACGTCGAGGCCGTACCGCTCGCGCAGCCGCCGCCCGATGGCGAGCGCCCACGGCGCGTGCACACGCGCCCCGTACGGCGAGTGGATCACCACCCGCCAGTCGCCCAGCTCGTCGTGGAAGCGCTCGACGAGCAGGGTGCGATCGTCCGGCACGTATCCGGTGGCCTCGCGCTGCTCGGCCAGGTAGGCCAGCAGGTTGCCGGTGGCGAACTCGTCCAGCCCGGCCTGGCTGACCCGGGCCGCGGCGGACGCCTCCGGCCGCCGGTCCTTTCCACCGGGCTTACGGCCGCCGTCGGCCGGGAGCCCCGCACCGGACAGCTCCCGGACGAACGCGCCGACGGCCCGGCCCAGCTCGGCGGGGCGGCCGGGGGCGTCACCGTGCCAGAACGGCAGCTTGCCCGGCTGTCCGGGGGCGGGGGAGACGAGCACGCGGTCGGCGGTGATGTCCTCGATCCGCCAGGACGTCGCGCCGAGCACGAAGACGTCGCCCACGCGGGACTCGTAGACCATCTCCTCGTCCAGCTCGCCGACCCGGGAGGCCCGCTCGCCGACGAGGAAGACACCGAAGAGCCCGCGGTCGGGGATCGTGCCGCCGTTGGTCACGGCCAGCCGCTGTGCGCCGGGCCGGCCGCGCAGGGTTCCGGTCACCCGGTCCCACACGATGCGCGGCCGCAGCTCGGCGAACTCCTCGCTGGGGTAGCGGCCCGCGAGCATGTCGAGCGTCGCCTCAAGGGCGCTCCGGGGCAGCGTCGCGTACGGCGCGGCCTGCTTGACGAGGGCCTCCAGCGAGTCCACCGTCCACTCGTCGAGCGCGGTCATCGCGACGATGTGCTGGGCCAGCACGTCGAGAGGGTTGCGCGGGTAGCGCAGCTCCTCGATCTGGCCGCTCTTCATGCGTTCGGCGACGACCGCCGTCTGGACGAGGTCGCCGCGGTATTTCGGGAAGATCACCCCGCGGGAGACGGCCCCGACCTGGTGCCCGGCGCGGCCGATGCGCTGCAGGCCGCTGGCCACGCTCGGAGGCGACTCCACGCACGCGACGAGATCGACCGACCCCATGTCGATGCCCAGCTCCAGGCTGGAGGTCGCGACGACGGCGGGCAGCCGCCCCGACTTCAGCGCCTCCTCGATCTGGGACCGCTCCTCCTTCGACACGGAGCCGTGGTGCGCGCGCACGATCTCGGCGGGCGCGCCGCGGGACGCCCCGGCCTGCGCCATCATCTCGTCCGGGGTGCCGAGAGAGCCGCGGGGGCGTGACCCGGCGGCGGTTTCGTCGTCGACCGTTCCGCCGCGACCCGGTGGCGGCGCGGATGGCCCCTGTCCCGGCGGAGACCCCGGACCGCCGGGCCGGCCCGGCCCCGCCGCCGGTTCGGCGGACGCGCGCTCGTCCGCCAGCTCGTTGAGGCGGGTGCAGAGCCGCTCCGAGAGGCGGCGCGAGTTCGCGAAGACGATCGTGGACCGGTGGGCCTCGATGAGGTCGAGCAGGTGCTCCTCCACGTGCGGCCAGATGCTCCGCCGGTGCTCGGCCGGCTCGCCGTCCATGCCGGGAGGAGGAGGCGCCAGCTCCGTCATGTCCTCGACCGGGACGACCACGTCGACCTCGATGACCTTCTCCGAGGGCGGCTGGACCACTGTGGCGGGGCGTGATCCGCCGAGGAAGGTCGCCACCTCGGACACCGGCCGTACGGTCGCGGACAGGCCGACGCGCTGCGCGGGACGGGGCAGCAGCGCGTCGAGCCGCTCCAGCGACAGCGCGAGGTGGGCCCCGCGCTTGGTGGCCGCGACCGCGTGCACCTCGTCGACGATGACCGTCTCCACCCCCCGCAGGGCTTCGCGCGCCTGCGAGGTGAGAATGAGGAACAGCGACTCGGGTGTGGTGATCAGGATGTCCGACGGGCGGGTCGCGAAGCGGCGCCGGTCCTCGGCGGACGTGTCACCCGATCGGATCGCCACGGAGATCTCCGGCGCGGGGAGGCCGAGCCTGCGGGCGGTCTGCCTGATCCCGGTGAGCGGCGCGCGCAGGTTCCGTTCGACGTCGACGGCCAACGCCTTGAGCGGGGAGACGTACACCACCCGGCACAGCCGTCCGGGCGCCTTGTCCGGCTCCGGTGTGGCACCGGCATGCTCGGTGGCGAGCCGGTCGAGCGACCACAGGAAGGCCGCCAGCGTCTTGCCCGAACCGGTCGGAGCGACGACCAGCGTGTTGTCGCCGCGCGCGATCGACGACCAGGCGCCCTCCTGCGCGGCCGTCGGCGCGGCGAAGGCGCCGGTGAACCACTCCCTGGTCACCGGCCCGAAGTGGTCGAGCACGTTCATCGGACACCCGCGGCGGCGTACGGGCCCGGCCCGTCGGGGCGAAGAGGAACCGCGGAACGGTCTCGCATGGTGGTCTCCAGGTTCTCCCGGCTCTCCGGTTTCAGCGTGGCTGTCGCATGGTCACGCACTGGGCCGACGGCCGGCTCGCGGCGGGCGCTCCGGGGCTTCTCCCAGGCTATGGCCATCTCTCGCGTAACGGCTCGCCGCTGCCCGGACCCGCGCATGCGCCGCGGCCGTTACGCCACCCCATCGACCTCTGGCGCAGCGTCGCAGTCGCCGAGCCTGCGCTGCCGCGGGCGGCGCGAAGAGGCCGGGGAGCACTCAACGTCGTCCTCCTCAACAGGGGGCGGCGAGGCGTCGCCGCGGGCGAGGGATGTCAGGTCGCCATCATGCCTGCGCCCTCCGACAAAAACGGATGCGATCTTCTCCGGCCGGCGGCGCCCCGCCTCGCTGCGCGCCGCCCCGTTCGGCGAGACGCACGGCTCTCCCGGCATTTGAGGCCACTCTGGCGCGGCAGCATACTTGGGGGATGCGCCTGACGGACTTCTGGAGTCGTATGCACCGCCACTTCGGCGAGGCGTACGCCGAATCGTGGGCGAAGGACTATGTCATCGCCGATCTCGACGGCAAGACCGTCGAGCAGGCCCTCGCCGACGGCGTGGCCGCCAAGCGGGTCTGGCGCGCCGTCTGCACGGTCGTCGACGTGGACCCCAAGCTTCGCTGATCAGGCGCCTAGCACCCACCTCACGCCCGGACGCGTCCGTGGCTCCCCATCCTGGTCGTATGTGGGGCCCCAAATTGGACCCTCAGATGCCGATTTGCTAGCTTTTATGACGTGCGGTTGACGAAGTTCACCGACCTCGCGCTCCGGGTGACCATGCGCTTGGCGGTGATAGACGGAGCGGAGGAGCTGCCCACCTCCAGGGAGGTGGCCGCTTCCGTGGCCGCGCCGTACACGCACGTCGCCAAGGTGGTCAGCCGGCTGCAGCACCTCGGCGTCCTGGAAACCCGGCGGGGGAGGGGAGGCGGTCTTGGGATCACCGGAGTCGGTCGCGACGCCTCCGTCGGCTGGCTGGTGCGCCAACTGGAGGGCGCCGATGACGTGGTCGGATGCGACGACGAGCCGCCCTGCCCGTTGCGAGGAGCGTGCCGCCTGCGCGGCGCGCTGCGTGACGCCCAGGAGGCGTTCTACTCCTCACTCGATCCGCTGACCGTACGCGATCTGGTCGGCGACTCCTCCAGGCCGATGCTCCTCCAGCTGCTCACCTCTCCACCCGCCTGACCCTCGTCCACACTCCTTTCCGGCTGCGGTGAACGGCGCGGCTGAAATTGGTATCTCAAAATCATGTTAAGGAGTTCGTCATGCTCTCAGCAGAATCGGCCGCCGTCGTCCGCGCGACCCTGCCCGCCGTCGGAGGGGCGATCAACGACATCACCCCGATCTTCTATCGCAAGATGTTCACCGCCCACCCGGAGCTGCTGCGCGACCTCTTCAACAGGGGCAACCAGGCCAACGGCGCACAGGGCCGGGCGCTGGCCGGTTCCATCGCCACCTTCGCGGTGGCGCTGCTGGAGCACCCGGACACCCGTCCCGAGCAGTTGCTCGAGCGCATCGCGCACAAGCACGCCTCGCTCGGCATCACCGCGGAGCAGTACGGCATCGTGCACCGCCACCTGTTCGCCGCGATCGCCGAGGTGCTCGGGGACGCGGTGACCCCGGAGGTGGCGGCGGCGTGGGACGAGGTCTACTGGCTGATGGCCGGCGCGCTGATCGCCCTGGAGGCGCGCCTGTACGCCGAGTCCGGCGTCGCCGACGGCGACGTGTGGCGGCCGTGGCGCGTGGTCGGGCGGGTCGAGGAGACCCCTGACGTCGCCACCTTCATGTTGCGGCCCGCCGACCGCGGCCCGACGCCGCCCTTCCGGCCCGGCCAGTACGTCTCGGTCCAGGTGGAGCTTCCGGACGGGGCGCGCCAGATCCGGCAGTACAGCCTGTCCTGCGCGCCGGGTGGCTCCGACCACTGGATCTCGGTCAAGCGGGTGGCGGGCGACCCCGAAGGCGAGGTCTCGAACTGGCTGCACGCGAACGTCCGCGAGGGGGACATCCTCCGCGTGAGCGCCCCCTTCGGCGACGTCGCCCTCGATGAGGGGGACTGCCCCCTGCTGCTCGCCTCCGCCGGCATCGGCGCCACCCCGATCATCAGCATGATGGCCCACCTCGCCGCGACCGCGACCACCCGGCCGGTGACCGTGGTGCACGGCGACCGCTCCCCGCTCACCCACCCCTTCCGCGGCGAGCTGGAACTGCTCAGCGAGAAGATCCCCCACGCCGTCACGCACGTCTGGTACGAGGAGCCGGGGGAGGGGTGGCCCGCCGAGCGTACGGGCCTGGTCGACCTGGGCGGCGTCGAGATCCTCGACGGCACCCGCGCCTACCTCTGCGGTCCTGTGCCGTTCATGCGCGCGGTGCGGACGCGCCTGCTCGACCTGGGCGTCCCCGCCGACCGCATCCACTACGAGATCTTCAGCCCGGACGAGGGCCTCTGACCCACGGACCATGAGCGTCGTCGACGGCTCCGCTTGATCAACAGGAAGACCTCCGGTGTGGTGGAGATGCCCGAGCTCCACGCCACACACGGAGGTCTTCGTGTGTTTGACGAGTAGAACAACCGGTCGATATACATATGCGTATACCGAACGTTCTATCTCCTTGGAGGCCGTATGTCCGAGCGCACCACCGCCGACGTGATCGACCGGTTCAACCAGGCTTTCGTCCACCACGACCCGTCCGTGCTCGCCGACCTGATCGGCGACGACTGCGTGATGGAGGCTGTTCAGCCGGCACCCGACGGCGACCGGTACGAAGGTCGCGAAGCCTGCCTGGCCTTCTGGCAGGCGCTCGCCGAGGACCGCACCACGCAGTTCGAGCCCGAGGAGGTGGTGGTCGCGGGCGACCGGGCGACGATCCGCTGGCGCTACCGCTTCGGCGACGGCCCCGCCGACTCGGTGCGCGGGGTGAACCTCATGCACGTGCGCCATGGCCAGATCATCGAGGCGCTCGGCTACAGCAAGACCGCCGGCGAAGTCCCGCTGGCCGCCGAGACTGGCCTGGACGGCTGAGCGCCGGGCGCCGGGAGCAGAAGGAACCCATTGATGCGGAGCTATCACCTCGACAGTGGCGCCGGGCTGGACGGCCTGTCGATCAGGAAGCATGAGGACCCCGTCCCCGGCCCGGGGCAGGTGCTGGTCGCCGTACGGGCCGCATCGCTGAGTTTCCGCGAGCTGATGGTGGTGCGCGGCGACTACGTTCTGCCGGTGAAGCCGGATGTGGTGCCGGTGTCGGACGGAGCCGGCGAGGTCGTGGCGCTCGGACCCGGCGTGAGCTCGGTGCGTGCCGGCGACCGAGTGACGGCCACGCTCTTCCCCAGCTGGCAGGACGGCCCGTTCGGGGTCGAGCACCTCGCGCAACTGGGCGGGTCTCTGGACGGCATGCTGACCGAACTCGCGCTGCTCGACGAGAAGGCCCTTGTGCCGATTCCCGCTCACCTCTCCTACCAGGAGGCCGCGACGCTTCCCTGCGCCGCGGTCACCGCCTGGAACGCCCTGACCGGCGACGGCGCCGGACTGCGCGCCGGTCAGACCGTCGTATTGCAGGGATCCGGCGGGGTGTCGCTGTTCGCGCTGCGTTTCGCCAAGGCTCTCGGAGCCCGGGTGATCGCCACGACGAGCGGCCCGGCGAAGGCGTCACGCCTGGCCGAGCTCGGCGCCGACGAGGTCGTCGACTACCGGGCCACACCCGACTGGCCCGGTGAGGTCCGTGAGCTGACCGGAGGGCGCGGCGCCGACCGCGTCGTCGACGTCGCCGGTCTGCTGGAACAGTCGCTGAAAGCGGTCGCGATGGCGGGCCATGTGGCCTGTGTGGGCTTCGTCTCCGGCACCGCGCGGCCGATCGACCCTCGGGCGCTGTTCGCCTCCGGCGCGACCCTGCGCGCCGTCGCGGTCGGCAGCCGGGCGCAGTTCCTCGAGATGAACCGCGTCATCGAGGCCAATGGGCTGCGTCCGGTCATCGACCGGGTGTTCGCCTTCGACGACGCCCCCGCCGCCTACCGGTACTACGCCTCAGGGGAGGCGTTCGGCAAGGTCGTCATCGCCATCTGAGCCATCCGGCCCCGGCCCGCCTCGGCCGGTACCGGAGAGCAGGTGCGTCACGGCGTCGGCCGTCTTTCCCGGGTCCTCGGCGCTCTCCTGGCCGTCGGGAGACCACAGGAACATCCAGCCGTCGATCGTCGGCGCGGCGAAGATGATCGTCTGGTTCCCGGTCTCGGGGTGCCACACCCACAGCACGGGGTCGTCTCCGCCCAGCATGCGACCGACGAGCCCGCGCTCGGGGAGCCGTCCGGCGAGTTCCTCCAGGTGCGTACGTCGCTGCGGTCCGTAGGTGCTGGTGCTCGTCACATGGCCGCCTTGAGGAGAGAACCGGCTTTCCCTCAGGATCGCCACAGGTCACCGGCCAGGCAACAGCGGTGACGGAATGCCCATGAATGTGACTTCGTGGTTGGGGTGGGGCGGCGGCGCGGCCCAGCGGCTGTCGGCGGGCATCGATGTGCGGCCAGGCGTGCGGGCCGTCTCCGTGCCCAGAGCCCTCGTCGGTGATGCCGCCCGGCCGCCCGAGGCCGTGCCGTACGGCATCAGCGGACGGCGCGCCCGACTCGCCGGACGTTCCCGATGTGATCGAACAGTCGTTCGGCTATATTTGAACCCGCCGCCGCAGGGTGTGCCGCGTCCGCCCGGCAGCCGCAGCCGCTTTCCGGGACTCCTCGGTGCTTCCCGGGGCGTTCGGCATCGGTTCCCGGGTGCCGGCCCGCGGAACTCCGGAAAATGTCGGTGGCACCCCGTAGCTTTCCGGTGACCAACAGACCACGACCCCCAGGGGGCACCCAATGGCAATCAACGACCGCGAGAAGGCCCTTGAGACCGCCCTCGCACAGATCGAGCGGCAGTTCGGCAAGGGCTCCGTCATGCGCCTCGGCGACGACGCGCGCGCACCGGTCGAGGTGATCCCCACCGGCGCGATCGCCCTCGACGTCGCTCTCGGCATCGGCGGCTTCCCGCGCGGTCGCATCGTCGAGGTCTACGGGCCGGAGTCCAGCGGTAAGACGACCGTCGCGCTCCACGCCGTGGCCAACGCGCAGCGGGCCGGCGGCATCGCCGCGTTCATCGACGCCGAGCACGCCCTCGACCCGGAGTACGCGAAGAAGCTCGGCGTCGACGTCGACGCGCTGCTCGTCTCCCAGCCGGACACCGGTGAGCAGGCCCTCGAGATCGCCGACATGCTGATCCGCTCCGGCGCGGTCGACATCATCGTCATCGACTCCGTCGCCGCCCTGGTGCCCAAGGCCGAGATCGAGGGCGAGATGGGCGACAGCCACGTCGGCCTCCAGGCCCGCCTGATGTCCCAGGCCCTGCGGAAGGTCGCCGGCGCGCTCAACCAGACCCGCACCACCGCCATCTTCATCAACCAGCTCCGCGAGAAGATCGGCGTCATGTTCGGCTCGCCCGAGACCACCACGGGTGGTAAGGCGCTGAAGTTCTACGCCTCGGTCCGGCTGGACGTCCGGCGCATCGAGACGCTCAAGGACGGCACCGAGCCGGTCGGCAACCGCACCCGCGTGAAGGTCGTCAAGAACAAGATGGCGCCGCCCTTCCGCCAGGCCGACTTCGACATCCTGTACGGGATGGGCATCTCCCGTGAGGGCGGCCTCATCGACATGGGCGTCGAGCACGGCTTCGTGCGCAAGGCCGGCGCCTGGTACACCTACGAGGGCGATCAGCTCGGCCAGGGCAAGGAGAACGCCCGCAACTTCCTGAAGAACAACCCCGACATCGCCAACGAGATCGAGAAGAAGATCAAGGAGAAGCTCGGGGTCGGGCCGCGCCTGGACGCCGCCGAGGCGCCCGCTCCCGCTCCGGCGGCAACGGCTCCCTCCGGCGGACGCGGATCCAAGGCGGCCACGCCCAAACCGGGTGATGTCTGAGCACGGCCGTGAGGCGTGACGAGTCTCCCGGCTCCGCCGACGAGCCGTGGCCGGGAGACGCCGAGTCCGGGCCTCCGGCGTCGGGTGTCCCCTCGCTGGAGGCACTTCGGGAGGAGATCCGGGTGCGCGAGCGCGGGTTCCGCTCGGAGGGCGCGGCCCCGGGGGAGCGACCTCGTCGTTCCTCGCGCGGTGCGGATCGCGCCGCCGCCTTCGAGGGCGCGGACGCCTTCGACGGTGCGGGGGCTCGCGACCGCTGGACTCCAGACGGCCAGGCCGGAGCTCCTCACCTCGGGAGCCTTTTCGCCGACGGCGACTCTCCAGAGGAACGAGGCCCTGAGCGGAAGCGTCGCTCCCGCCGTGGGCGCGGTGCATTCGACGGCGGGGATCTCTTCGGGGAGTCCGGGCCTGAGGGCGAGCGTCGTTCTCGCCGTGGGCGCGGTGCTGCCCGTGGTGAGGAGTTCTCCGCGGAGCACGGGCCGTCCGCCGACCCGGAGGCCGTGGCCAGGGCGATCTGCCTTCGGCTGCTCACCATGGCGCCGAAGACCAGGGCCCAGCTCGCCGAAGCCCTGCGAAAGCGGGAAGTGCCCGAGGAAGCCGCGCAGGCCGTGCTTGAGCGCTTCTCCGAAGTGGGGCTCATCGACGACCAGGCGTTCGCGGCGGCATGGGTCAGCTCCCGGCATGCCGGGCGCGGTCTCGCACGGCGGGCGCTCGCACAGGAGCTGCGCCACCGGGGAGTGGACGAGGACACGGTCAACGAAGCCGTCGACCAGCTCGACTCCGAACAGGAGGTGGAGACGGCGCGCAGGCTGGTCGCCCGCAAGCTTTCGGGCACGCGCGGCCTCAACCCGCAGACCCGTACGCGCCGGCTCGTCGGGATGCTCGCCCGCAAGGGGTACGGTCCCGGGCTCGCCTTCCGGGTCGTCCGCGAGGCGCTGGAAGGCGAGGGCAGCGAGGTCGACGACTTCTTCGACGGCGACCTGCGGTGACGGTGCGGTAGGGCGATGCGCCGGCGACTCGCGCTGAGGGCGTGTCGGGCGGGCTGACCGGGCCCTCGCCGCGCGCCGGACCCGGAGGCCGGACCGGTTCTGACGCCGGATCTGACCGGGGGAAGCGATTTGACGCCACTCCTTTGCTTGCCCGTTACCTCGCTGACGCTTAATCTCGACCGCAGTGAGGAGTTACTCCGCAGTGCGGATTGCCATATCGGTGGATGACAGAACGAGAGATATCGACCGGCTTGCCGGATATGACGGCAGCCCCCAGGGCTGCCGGATTTCACGACGTTCCGTTGACGTCGCCGAGCTCTGCCGTGCTGTGCGCGTTACCCCCTCGCTAGCTCGAAGTTGCGACGCGAGGAGGGGTGAGCGCGCATGAATTCGATCGTGATCGTTCTGGCGCTGGCGGTGGTGCTGCTGACGCTCGTAGCGATCGCCGCGCTCGTCATGGTGGTGCGCCACACCGGAGTCTCCCGGCGTAAAGGCCCTTCCCCTGAGCAAGTCGCCGCGGCCGAGGCCGAGGTGAACGAGGAGCTTGAGCAGGCGAGGCGTCAGGCGGAGGAGATCCGGGGGCAGGCGGAGAGAGACGCGGGCGAGATCGTCAAGAGGTCCGAGTCCGTCGCCGAGAGCGCCGCGCTGATGCGCAAGGAAGTCGAGGAGGAGGGGCGGCTCCTCAAAAGCGAGGTCAAAGAGCTACGCTCCGATCTTGAACGCCGGGAGAGCCGCCTGGTCGAGCGGGAGCAACGGCTCGACGAGGAGGCGCGCAGGCAGGCCGATCGGGCGCGCAAGCTGGCCGAGACCGAGACCGAGCTGGCCGATCGACGGGTCGAGCTCGACCAGGTCGCCGACAACCGGAAAAAGATCCTGGAGCGAGTGGCGGGACTCACCGCCGAGCAGGCCAAGAGCGAGCTGGTCAAAGAGATCGAGAACCAGGCCAAACGCGAGGCCGCCCTGATCGTCCGCGAGATCGAGAGCGAAGCGCGCAAAGAGGGCGAGAAACGCGCCTGCAAGATCGTGACGCTGGCGGTTCAGCGGGTCGCCACCGAACAGACCACGGAGTCCGTGGTCAGCGTGCTGCACCTGCCCGGCGACGACATGAAGGGCCGCATCATCGGGCGCGAGGGCCGCAACATCAGGGCGTTCGAGTCCACGACCGGGGTCAACCTGATCATCGACGATACGCCCGAGGCGGTGCTTCTCTCCTGTTTCGACCCGGTCCGGCGGGAGACCGCCCGGCTGACGCTGGATCGGCTCGTCCTCGACGGCCGCATCCATCCGCAGCGCATCGAGGAGGCGTACGAGCGCAGCAAGGCCGAGGTGCGTGACCTGTGCGTGCGAGCGGGTGAGGACGCCCTGGTCGAGCTCGGCATCACCGAGATGCATCCCGAGCTGATCACGCTGCTCGGCCAGCTCCGCTACCGGACGTCGTACGGGCAGAACGTGCTCAAGCACCTGATCGAGTCCGCGCACATCGCCGGGATCATGGCCTCTGAGCTGCGGATCGACCGCGACCTGGTGAAGCGCTGCGCCCTGCTGCACGACATCGGCAAGGCGCTGACCCACGAGGTCGAGGGCAGCCACGCCCTGATCGGCGCGGAGATCGCCCGTCGGTACGGCGAGCACGAGGACGTCGTCCACGCCATCGAGGCGCACCACAACGAGGTCGAGGTACGCACGGTCGAGGCGGTGCTCACCCAGGCGGCCGACGCGATCAGCGGCAGCCGCCCCGGGGCCCGGCGCGAGTCGCTTGAGGCGTACGTGAAGCGGCTGGAGCGGCTGGAGGAGATCGCCCAGTCGTACGACGGCGTGGAGAAGGTGTTCGCGATGCAGGCCGGGCGCGAGATCCGGGTCATGGTCCGCCCCGACGCCGTGGACGACATCCAAGCCCAGGTCATCGCCCGCGATGTCGCCAAGCAGGTGGAGGAGGAGCTGATTTACCCCGGTCAGATCCGTATCACCGTCGTCCGCGAGTCCCGCGCCACCGAGTTCGCTCGCTAGCGGGGTGTCCACGGGCCTTGGCCGGGTCCGCCGAGCCGCCGCCGCGAGAGCAGCCACAGCGGCGGGATCGCCGCGGCCAGCAGCACCCCTTGGAGGGCGAGCAGGGTTTCCGGCCCGTCGTGCAGCCAGTAGAACGGCGCGAGCGAGGCCAGGATGGGCGACCAGTGGTCGCCGAGGACCGAGAAATCCGGATCAGGCCATCGCGGTGAAGATCTGCAGATAGAAGGAGAGCTCCGCGGCCAGGGCGGTGGCCTTGGTCTCCTGGCGGCGGAAACCGTGGGACTCGCCTTCGAAGGTGAGATAGGTGCAGGGCACGCCGCGCGCCGACATCGTGTCGGCGAACGCCTCCGACTGGGCGGGCGGCACCACCGGGTCGGCCAGCCCCTGCATCAGCAGCATCGGGCAGCCGATCTCGCCCGCCCTGGCCAGCGGCTCGCGGGAGCCGTACAGCGCCTCGGGGCCGACCAGCCAGTCGATGTAGCGGGACTCGAAGTCGTGCGTGACGGCGACGAGCGGGGCGAGGGCGCTGACCCCGGCGATCGACACGCCTCCGGCGAAGACGTCGGAGGCGCAGCAGGCCGCCATCACGGTCCAGCCGCCCGCGCTGCCGCCCCTGATCGCGATGCGCGCCGGGTCGGCCAGGTTCGCCGCCGCGAGCCACCGCGCCGCCGCGACGGCGTCCTCGACGTCGATGATCCCCCACTGCCCGCGCAGCCGCTCCCGGTAGGCGCGGCCGTACCCGGTCGAACCGCCGTAGTTGAGGTCGAGCACGCCGATGCCGCGGCTGGTGAAGAACGCCTTCTCCAGGCTGAGCTCGGTCGTCGCGTGCCCGGTCGGACCGCCGTGCACGAACACGACGTATGGCGCGGCGGTCGACTCGGCCGCGCCGGGACCGGAGGGCGGGTACAGGAACGCGTGGACGGAGCGGCCGTCGCCGCTCGTGATCTCGACGGCGCGTGGCGTCGGGAGGTAGGCGGCGTCGGGCAGTTCGGCGATGTCGCCGCACAGCAGTTCGACCCGGCCGCTGCCGGCGGCGATCCGGACGACCGCCCTGGGCAGGCCCGGGCCGTACGCGATGCCGGCGATGGTGCGCCCGTCGCAGGCCAGCGCGGGGAGCCAGCCGGTGTAGGGGACCTCGACGTCGGAGAGCGTCCCGGCGGCCGGGTCGAGGATGCCGAGCCGCAGGTCGCCGCGCCCGTGCAGCACCGCGATCCGGCCGTCGCCCAACGGCTGGTACGGCCGGCCGCCGAGCTGCCAGAGCGGTCCGGCGAACTCTTCCTCGGCCGGGTGGAGCGCCCGGCGCGCGCCGCCGAGGAGGTCGGACTGGCAGAGGTTCCACCAGCCCGAACGGTCCGAGACGAAGTAGAGGGTGCGGTCGTCGCGCCAGCACGGGGCGAGCACGGACTCGTCGGTGCCGCCCGCGATCGCCACGGTGTGCCCGTCGGAGATCCGGGTCACCCGCAGCTCGGTGCCGGTCCACGGCATGGCCGGGTGGTCCCAGCAGATGTAGGCGAGGTGCCGCCCATCGGGGGAGAGCGTGGGGAAGGCGTAGAAGTCGCTTCCGCTCACCCGCTCGACGATCCCGTCCGTCCGGCCCTC
Source organism: Microtetraspora malaysiensis (assembly GCF_001528665.1). GTDB lineage: Bacteria > Actinomycetota > Actinomycetes > Streptosporangiales > Streptosporangiaceae > Microtetraspora_A > Microtetraspora_A malaysiensis. Next base: position 147,138 of record NZ_BBYJ01000010.1, on the reverse strand, counting down.
GTGCGCCGCCGCCAGGGACGCCGTCGCGAGAGATAGGGAGACGATGGAGCGGCTGACCGCCCCGTCGTCGTGGTGGCCTTCGCGTACGCACCACAACTCGGGGCCGTCGGGGCTCTCGTGGACGAGCAGGTCGGCGTAGCGCAGCCCGCCGGGACGGTCGGGCTCCGGCGTGAGCGGCCACGGATCGGTCTCGGCGGCGGCGAGATAGAGCCGCTGGTCGGCGTGGTCGGCGAAGACGATGCCCCGCCCCGGCACGACGGCGTAGGAACGCCCGCCGTACTCGTGGACGCGGGTGCGCGCGTCCCAGGGGGCGGGGAGCAGTTCGTGCAGGATCCCTTCGGCGTCACGGTGGACGACCGTGCGCCGCCCGCCCTCCGCCGGCCGGTCCTCCTCCCACCACAGCTGGTCGCCCAGCACGGTGGGGAAGCCGAGTGACAGCCCCGACCGGGCGACGTCGGTGGTCGAGATCGGCGATGGCCAGGCGCCGTGCGGCATGGGCTCGGGGGACATGCCTCCCATCCTGGCGGAAGGAAGGGCGCCGTGTCCGCTCACCCCCTCCAGACACAGGAGCACAGGCAGCACCACGTCCGGGAACGGCGAGCGCTATCGCGGGTCGAGAGCGGGAGGGGTGGTGTAACGGGCGGCGAGCACGCCGAGATGGCCGATCACCGCCCGCTGCCAGGCGCCGTCGTCGAACATCTGCCGCAGGGCGGCGTCGATCTCCTCCCGTGTCTCCTCCGCGTCGGCGCGGATGCCGTACCGGTGGACGGCGAGCGAACGGCCGCAGAGCCGGAACCTGCCGGGGTACTGCGCGTCGAGCCCCACCAGGACCGGCGCGTCGGCCACGATGGCGTCGACCGTTCCCTTCGCCAGCAGCGGAGCGCACGCGGCGGGCACGTTCGCCACGGCGAGGAACGCGGCCTTCCACGCCGCCCCCAGCTTGCGGACCAGCGGAGCCGCGTCCGCGGGGGTGCCGCACACGCGTCTGTCCCGCAGGTCCTTCGGGCCGGCGATGGTCAGGTCCCGCGCGCGTACGAGGAGGTCGGAGCCGGTCACGAGGTACGGCCCGGCGGCGTCGGGGGTGTCGGTCGCGCCGACGACGATGTCGGCCTGGTCCAGGTCGCCGGTGTAGACGGTCTGCCGGTCGCTGTAGCCGAGTTCGCGGGCCACGTACTGGGCGACCGCGATGTCGAAGCCGGTGTAGCCGCCGTCAGGGAGCCGGACGACCAGCCCGGGGTAGCCGACGCGCACGCCGATGACGAGGACGCCGCCCCTGCCGCACGCGGTGAGGGAGGCGACCGTCACCGAAAGGCCCAGGAACAGGGCCGCGACACGCCGCACGAGCCCAAGGATCCGGGCGGGCCCGGCGCGAGGCCAAGCAGCGACACGACAAGGAACCGGAAAGAATCCGGCCCGCTGTTCCACGGCGCGTGCCACGGAGATGAAGCGCGACCCCACGGCCGCTCGATCGCGACAGCCGAGCTTCCCGCGCGGATCGCCCGACCGGCGACGATCAGGCGGGAATGCCGGCTCCGGTGTCTACGGGCGGGGTGATCGGCTGCGCGGCCGTACGGTTGCTGTGCCTCGTGCGCCGCTCCAGCCAGTTCGCGAGCGCGCTGAGCGACATGTTGAGCGCGATGTAGATGACGCCGATGACGATCGCGGCCGGGATGAGCGACCCGAAGTACACCGCCGGGATGAGCTTGAAGCCCATGTTCAGCAGGTCCACGTACGCGATGATGTAGCCGAGCGCCGTGTCCTTGAGCAGCACGACGAGCTGGCTCACGATGGCCGGCATCATGGCGGTGACCGCCTGGGGGAGCAGGACCAGCCGCATCATCTGACTCTTGCGCAACCCGATCGCCTGCGCGGCCTCGGCCTGCCCGGTCGGCACGGCGCGGACCCCGGCCCGGACGATCTCGGCCAGCACGGACCCGTTGTACAGCGTGAGCCCGGCCACCAGCGCGATCAGCGTGTAGTCGCCGCCGCCGAACACGCTCGGCGCGAGGAAGAACAGGAAGAAGATCAGCAGCAGCAGCGGGATCGCGCGGAACGTCTCGACGACCGCGCCCGCGACGCCCCGGACCCATCGGTGGTCGGAGAGTCGGGCCAGGCCGAAGATCGCGCCGAAGACGAGCGCGCAGACCGCGCTGATACCGGCCGCCTTCAGCGTGCCGAGCAGTCCGGGGATGATGTACTCGGTCCAGGTGGAGACGTCGAGGAAGGGCTTCCAGATCTCGCCCTCCCACTGCCCCTTGGCGTCGAACCTGGCGTAGACGTAGTACGCGGCGGCGGCCAGGACGACCACGGACAGCAGGGTCAGGACGTTGTTGCGCAACCGTCCGCGCGGGCCTGGCGCGTCGAAGAGGATGTTCGTGCTCATCGGGCCACCGCCAGCTTCGACGCCAGGCGGCTGGTGACGAACCCGACCGGCAGGGTGACGGCCATGAAGGCGACGACCAGCCCGAGGAAGATGGGGATCGACACGCCCGTGTCGTCGAAGGTGTCCCTCATGCGGAAGGCCGATTCCATCAGGTAGCCTCCGGCGATCGCCACGGTGGTGTTCTTGATCATCGCGATCATCACGCTGCCCAGCGGCGCGACGACCGTCCGGAACGCCTGCGGCAGGATGATCAGCCGCAGGGACTGCAGGAACGTCAGCCCGATGGCGCGCGCCGCCTCGGCCTGCCCGAGCGGCACCGTGTTGATGCCCGCGCGCAGTGCCTCGCAGACGAAGGTCGCGGTGTACGCGGACAGCCCGAAGACCACCAGCCAGAAGCTGTTGGTGCTCGGGGTTTCGGAGAAGGTCAACCCGATGGTGTCGCTGAGACCAAGCGAGGAGAAGGCCAGCACCAGCGTCAGCGGCGTGTTGCGCACGACGTTGACGTACAGCGTTCCGGCGGCACGCAGAACCGGGGTCGGCGCGACCCGCGCCGCCACCAGGACCGTGCCGAGGACCAGCGCCAGGGCCCCGCAGATCAGGGAGAGCTTGACGTTCTCCAGAAAGCCGGCCAGCAGGTCCGGCGCGTATTTGATCAGATCGTCCATCGTGCTCCACCGGTGATGGAGGCCGCCGCCGGCCGGGGAACCGGCTCGGCGGCGGCCGTGTCAGGTGTCCTCAGGACACGGTCAGGCGCAGGGCTCGAACGTCGGAGCAGCGGTGGGGGCCTTGAGCCCCTGTGCCTGGCCGAACCACTTGGTGAAGAGCTGTTCCGCGGTGCCGTCCTGGTACATCTTGGTGATGGCGGCGTTGACGGCTTCGCAGGTCTTCGTGTCGCCCTTCTTCAGGCCGACGCCGTACTTCTCGTCGGTGAACGGCTGGCCGAGGATCTTGAACTTGCCCGGGGCCTGGCCGGCGAACCCGGCGAGGATCAGGTCGTCGGTCGTGACGGCGTCGAGGTTGTTACCGCCGAGCTTGCTCACGCACTCGGAGTAGGTCGCCGCGCCGACGAGCTGGGCGTCGAGGTTGAGCTCGCCGTCCGGCGGCGGGTCGGTGATCCGCTTGTAGGAGTTGGAGCCCGCGGCCTGGCAGATCCGCTTGCCCTTCAGGTCGGTCGGCTTGGTGATCGCGCTGTCGTCGCTGCGGACCATGACGTCCTGGTGGGCCACGATGTACGGCCCGCCGAAGGTCACCTTCTCCTTGCGGCTGTCGGTGATGGAGTAGGACGCGAAGATGATGTCCACGGTGCCGTTGGCGAGGAACGCCTCGCGGTTGGACGACGCGGACTCCTTCCACGTGATGTCCACGTCCTTGCCGCCGGCGAGCTCCTTGACGACGTACTTGGCGACGTCGACGTCGAAGCCCTCGGGCTCGGAGCCCTTCTTCAGGCCCAGGCCGGGCTGGTCCCACTTGGTGCCGAGGACCACCTTCTGTGATTTCTCCAGCTTCTCGGCGACGCTGGAGTAGCTCTCGTCGCCCCCGCCGCAGGCCGACAGGCTCGCGGCTGTGGCGGCGACGGCGAGAGCCGCCCAGATTCGACGTGCTCGCATAACTGCCACCTTCTTCTTCCGTGCGCTGAGCCGGGTCGCGGCTCGGGGAGGATCGCCTGATCAGTGCGTGAGGATCTTGGAAAGGAAGTCCCTGGCCCGGTCGGAGCGCGGACTGTCGAAGAACTCGTCGGGCGCGCCCTCTTCGACGACCTCACCGCCCGCCATGAAGACGACGCGGTTGGCGGCCCGGCGGGCGAAGCCCATCTCGTGGGTGACGACCATCATGGTCATGCCGTCACGGGCCAGGCCGGTCATGACGTCGAGCACCTCCTGCACCATCTCGGGGTCCAGTGCGGAGGTGGGCTCGTCGAAGAGGATCATCTTGGGGTCCATGGCCAGCGCACGGGCGATGGCGGTGCGCTGCTGCTGGCCTCCGGAGAGCTGGGCCGGATATTTCGCGGCCTGCGAGGCGATGCCGACCCGCTCAAGCAGCTCCATGCCGCGCTTCTCGGCCGCCTCCTTGGAGACCTTGCGGACCTTTATCGGCCCGAGGGTGACGTTCTCCAGGATCGTCTTGTGCGAGAAGAGGTTGAAGGACTGGAACACCATCCCGACGTCGGAACGGAACCGGGCCAACGCCTTCCCCTCTGCGGGAAGCTCCTGACCGTCGAAGGTGATCGTGCCCGAGTCGATGGTCTCCAGGCGGTTCACCAGACGGCACAGGGTGGACTTGCCGCCGCCGGACGGCCCGATGACCACGACGACCTCGCCGCGCGCGACGTTCAGGTCGATGTCTTTGAGCACATGAAGTGCGCCGAAGCTCTTGTTGACGCCTCTCAGGCTGACAAGCGTGCGGGGGTCACCAGGCTCGGTCATGGTCAACAACGTAGGGGCGTCGACGTCGCCGTGTCACTAGGTCACGGTACCGATCAGATCACAGGCTGCCTACGTGCTCGCATCAGGCCATTTCTCCCGCATTCCCCGGGACGGTGGCACATCCGTCCTGGGACGGCGGGCCGCTTGGCTGGGTTCGTAGTGATACGTCCAGAGCGGCCGAGAGCGGCCCGGGGAGAAGCGGTGAGTCATCGATGCTGAAAGATTCCGATCTGTTCCGAAGGAATGTCGCGGGGATCGCCATGCTGGCCTGGCCGGTGCTGGAGTTCCTGGCCTTCCTCACCTCGCCGCCGGGCACGGACCACACCCCGGCGGTCTTCGCGAGCCGGCCGGTGCAGGTCCAGGCGAGCGCGCTGCTGTTCCAGTGGGCCGCCATGGCCCTGATCCCCGCGATACTCGGGCTCGCGCACCTGCTGCGCGGACGCATGCCGCGCACCGGCAATGTGGGCGCCGCGATCGGGCTGACCGGAGCCGCGAGCGCGGTCGCCCTCTTCGTCACCGATTTCTACGACCTCGCGCTGGCCCAGACCATGCCGGCCGAGCAGGCCGTACGGGTGACCGAGGCCGCCGGCGCGCTCGGCGGCTTCGTGTACGGCATGCTGCTTCCGGGGTTTCTCGCCCACGTCGGCGTGCTCACGCTCATGACGGGCCTGGCCCTCGCCAAGGCCGGGCCGTGGTGGCTGCCCCCGGCGACGCTCATGGGGATCGTGGGACCGTTCCTGACCATGGGCCAGACGCCGGCCGTCCAGTCGATCGGAGCGCTGTTCCAGCTCGCCGCGTTCGGTTGGGTCGGGGTGCGCGTGCTGCGCATGCCCGTGGCGGGCTGGGCGGCCGCCTGATCCCGATCCTCAACCACCGAGACCGGACTCCCTGGCGCGGATGATCGCCTCGGCCCGGTCGGCCGCCCGCAGCTTCGCCAGGATGCTCGACACGTGGTTGCGCACGGTCTTCTGGCTCAGGCCGAGCCGCGCGGCGATCTGCGGGTTGGTCAGGTGGGAGGCGAGCAGCTCCAGGATCTCCCGTTCCCGCCGGGTCAGCTCGGGGAAGACCTCTTTCTCGCCGGACCCCCGGGAGAAGTAGTCCGTCAGCCGTACGGCCAGGGCGGCGCCGAAGATGGCCTCGCCCTCGGCCACCGCCTGGATCGAGCGGACCAGCTCGGCCCGCCGCGCCCCCTTCAGCACGTAGCCCCTCGCCCCGGCGCGTACGGCGGCGAGCACCGAGTCGTCGTCGTCCGACATGCTGAGGACGAGGACCCTGACGTGGGGGTGGTCCCGCACGATCCGCTCGGTGGCCGCGACGCCGCCCATGCCGGGCATCGCCAGGTCCATCAGGACGACGTCGGGTTGCACCCTCGTGACGAGGGCCAGCGCCTGCTCGCCGCTGGCCGCCTCGTCCGCCACCTCCACGCCCTCGGTGGACCGGAGCAGCGCGCGCAGCCCGGCACGGAATGCGGCGTGGTCGTCAACGAGCAGCACGCGGATCGGGTTCATCGGGTTCCGGCTCTCCTTCCGTCGTCTCCCGGCTCTCCGGGGGAGTCTCTCGATCGGCGCCGAGAGGCAGTTCGGCGAGCACCCGGGTGCCGCCCTCGGCCCGCGGCTCGACCAGGCACGACCCGCCGAGCTCGGCCGCCCGCTCGCCCATCGACGCCGTCCCCACGCCCGCGCCCACCCCCCTCGAAGCCGGGTCGGCGTCCGGGCCCGCCGGGTCGGGTCCGTCGTCGGTGACCTCCAGGCGCAGGCGTCCGCCGGCCGCGGACAGGCGGACCAGGGCGCGCGTGGCCCCGGAGTGCCCGCGCACGTTGGCCAGCGCCTCCACCGCGATCCGGTACGCGGCGACCTCCACCGCCGCGGGCAGCGCGGGCAGCTCTCCCGCGCACTCCACCCGCACGTCCAGCCGCGCCCGCGCGCTCCTCGGGAGGTCCGCGACGTGTGAGCGGATCGCGCCGAGCAGGCCGAGGGTGTCCAGCGCGGGCGGGCGCAGCCCCTCCACCAACGCGCGCACGTCGTTCATGGCCGCCTGGGCGTCGGTCATGATCTCTTCCAGCATGGCTTTCGCCGTCTCGTCCTCGACCATGTCCTGCAGGGCCTCCGCCCGCATGGTGAGCGCCGCGAGCGTGGGACCGAGGCCGTCGTGCAGGTCCCTGCGGAGCCGGCGGCGCTCCTCCTCCCGGGCGACGACCAGGCGCTCGCGCGACCTCCGGAGGTCGGCGGACAGCCGTACGGAGTGGACGGCGACGCCCGTCTGCCTGGCCAGGTCGGCGAGGACGCGCCGGTCCTTCGGCCCGAACCCGCTCTCGCCCGGCCGCGGGGACAGGACGAGCTCCCCGACGGGCTCGTTGTGGTAGACCAGCGGCAGCCGTACGGGATCGGGGGCGGGCACGCCGTGCGCGTGGGACGGGCCGCCGGCCGCCTCGACCGCGACGTGCGGCAGCCGTAGCGCCTCGGCCACGGATCGGGCCACCGCCGCCAGCACGGCGGAGGGCTCCGCCGTCTCCTCCAGCCGCCGGCCCAGCAGCGCCAGGGCGGCGTACGGATCGTCGCGCCTGCCGTACATGAGCAGGTTGATCCAGCGTTGGACGCGGTCGCGCAGCGGGGCGAAGACCAGCGCCACCACTCCGGCGGCCACGATCGAGACCGGCAGCGCGCCCTCGGAGTCGAAGATCGCGCCGAGGTAGCCGACCGTCGCGACGTATCCGCCGACGACGCATCCGGAGAGCAGGAGGTAGACGAACGTCCGGTTGATGACGAAGTCGATGTCGAGCAGCCGATGCTGGAGCACGGCCACGCCGACCGCGACCGGCAGGAGGGCGCCGCCCAGCGTCCCCGCGAGTTCCCAGAACGTGTCGGTCGCCGGCCAGACGACCTCCGGCACGTCGTCGGTGAGCCCGGCGACCAGGCGGGCGGCGATGATCAGACCGGCCAGCCCGGTCGCGTACGCCAGCCATTTGACCTGGTCGCGCTCTCGCCGCCCGCCGTGCCGGGACCGGCGGACGAGGTCCGCCGCGCCGACGACGAACAGCACGCCCGAGAGGACCGTCGTCACCGGGTCGGCGATCCGGGAGAGATCCGCGAGAGCGGGCACGCCGAGCGGGTTGACCACCGCGGTGCCGAGCCCGGCCTGGTCGTTGGGCCCCGGCCGTACGGCGCTCAGCGCCATCGCCGCCACGCAGATCACGCCCACCGCGCCCAGCAACGGCCGCCAGCGCGGCGAGGGGAGCCGCCCGGCGGGAAAGAAGAGGGGGACCGAGGCGAGTGAGACGTTCGCCGGGATCCACAGCCAGGTCTGCGGCCAGGCCGCCGCCTCGGCCAGCGGAGCCCCGGCGGAACGCGCGAAGATCGCATACTGGCCGAAGGCGTCGAGCAGGGCGAAGGACAGGCCGCCGGTCGCCATGACGAGGCCGATCGCGTTGCCGGGCCGCCGTACGCCGATCAGCCCGCCCACGCCCCCGAAGGCGGCCACGAAGAGCAGGTGGCTCTGGGAGAGCGGCTCCGCCTCGTTGCGCACGCTGAGCAGGAGCGCGGCGACGACCAGCAGGAGCGTGGCCGCGCACACGATCCATGCCGCACGCCGCACCGTGACCTCCCTGATCGCCTGGCTCAGGCTAGCGACGTCACCGCCAAGAATGATGGGACTTTGTCCCGGTTGGAGGGGGATTGGTGCGGCGGGGCGGGGTCACCGGTACAGGGCGATGGCGTTCTCGCTGATGAGGGTCTCGACGACGCCGATGACCTCGTTGACCGGGCGGGGGTACTCCCGGGCGATGGCGCGCAGGCGGTTGACGAGCGGCCCGGACGGCTGGGCGAGGTGGAGCGCCGACTCCAGCCGCAGCACGCCGACCAGGCCGCACAGCGCGGCGCACCGCGCGTCCGGCTGCTCGCCGGCCTCGACCGCGCCGCGCACCCCGGCCCGCGCCCGTACGACGGGGGCGACGTCCGCCGGCTCGTACCGGGTCTGCGACATGACGCCCATGCGCCTCCGGGTCACCCGGGTGAGGACGCCGGCGGCGACCAGGCCTCCGCAGGCGCGGTCGTAGACGTCCTCGGCCACCTTCTTGAGCCAGAACTTGACGTCCCGGTTGTCGCGGTCCTTGAGGATCACCGGGATCAGGCTGTCGGCGATCATGTCCCCGGTCGGGCTGCGGTCATAGACGGCGAGCCGTCCCTGGGTGATCTCCAGGCGGCCGCTCAGGGCCAGGTCGAGCAGCACCGCGCCCGCCAGCCCGACGCCCAGCGAGGACAGGTGGATCAGGGGTTTGCCGGTCTGGTCGTGGGCGATCAGATACAGGTCGTGATGGAGCGGCGGCCGGTTCATGACGTCGGGGGGTCCTCTGCTGGGGGCGTCCGGACCGGCGGATCGGCAGGGTGCCGTGCCGGCCGGTCCTGAGCGGGGTGCGGGCCTGTGGGCGGGCCGGGTGCCCGGCCGCCGACGGCGCCGCTCACTGGTGCTGCTCCTCCGCGACGGTGAGGCCGGACGGGGTCGGCCTGCGTCCCATGGCGTACAGGACGAGCAGGACCAGGGCGCCGATGGCGAGCCAGATCAGACCCACCTTCTGCGCCAGGATATTGGCGTTGACGACGACGAAGATCAGGATCGCCATGCCGATGAGCGGGACGACCAGGTGTCTCCAGTAGTCGGTCGACTTGCGGCGGATCACGTAGTGCGTGATGACGGAGATGTGCAGCACGATGAAGGCGATCAGCGCGCCCATGTTGATCAGGCTGCTGAGCAGGCCGACGCCGTCGTCGCGGGACGACATCCACAGCCCGACGACGATGGACAGCGCCGCGACGAAGAGGGTGGCGTTGGTCGGCACGGAGCGCTTGACCGAGACCTTGGCCAGGAAGGACGGGAGCTGCCGGTCGCGCGCCATCGCGTAGAGGAGCCGGGAGACGGCCACCTGCGCGACCATCGTGTCGGCAACGCCCCAGGAGACGGCGGTCGCGGTGGACGTGACGTGGGCGAGCCAGCTCCCTCCGGCGATCTCCGCCGTGTCGTAGAAGGCGGTGTCGCCCGGGTCGCCGTGCGCGATCAGGCCGGCCGGGTCGGGGACCAGCAGCGCGGCGACCCACACCTGGACGATGAAGAGCGCGCCGGCCAGGATCAGCGCCAGCCGCATGGCCTTGCCGACCTGGGCGGAGCCGCCCTTGGCCTCCTCGACGAGCATGCTGATGCCGTCGAACCCGAGGAAGGACAGGACGGCCACGGAGACCGCGCCGAACACGACGGGCCAGGAGAAGGTGTCCGGATTGAACAACGGCGCGAAGCTGAACCCGTGACCCTTGCCCTGCAGCAGGGCCCAGATGCCGGCCGCGAGGAACAGCCCGAGCACGATCAGCTCGATCGTGATCAGCGCCTTCGTGAGCGAGATGGTCATCCGGATGCCGCGCAGGTTGATGACCGTGTTGACCACCACGAAGAAGAGCAGCCACGCCCAGACGGGGATCGCGGGAATCGAGGCGTGTATGGCCATCGAGGCGACGAGGTAAAGCAGGCTCGGGACGATGATGTAGTCGAGCAGGATCGCCCATCCGGTCATAAAACCGACAGGGGGCGCGATGCCGCGGCCGGCGTAGTTGTAGACCGAGCCCGACAGCGGGAACGCCTTGACCATCTGTGCGTAGGAGGCTGCGGTGAACAGCAGTGCGATCATCCCGATCGCGTACGTGAGGGCGGGCATGCCCTTGGAGATGGAGTACACCTGGCCGAAAATCGCGAATGGCGCGATCGGCACCATGAAGATCAGGCCGTAGAACACCAGGTCGGTCAGCCCGATGTGGCGGCGTAATTCCTGCCGGTATCCGTACTGCTCGACATTCTCCTGGGGCTGCACCACAGCCTCCTCGTAACGTTATTTCTCAATGCAAGGGAGACATGTGACCAAAATGCAGTCAATCCGTAATGGATGTCATCTTCTGGCCAAAAAAGTCGTTTAGAGATCTTCCCGTAGCGCCCGAGCCGTCGCAAGAGGAGGACGACCGATATGTGGGACGCGGCTCTCGTGATCTCCGTGAAGGGCCGTGGGGGCCTCGCGCGCCGATACGGACCGGGTCGCATACGCGGGTACGGCCAGGGCCTCATCGGCGGTTACGGCCCGGCCGAACCGGGCGGCCAAGCCCGGCTTCCGGGCGTCGGCGGGAAACGGGCCGTACCCGACCCTTTGACCATCTGTTTCCGGCCATTGTCGGCATCTTCGGTTTGGATCTTCGTTGTCCCGATCCGGGATGGGCCCGCGGAGGCGTTCCGGGGTCGCCGGAGCGCCTACCCTTGTTGGTTGAGATGACTGTCACCGAAGCAGGCGCCCGCACGTACGAGGTACGGACCTATGGGTGCCAGATGAACGTGCACGACTCCGAGCGGCTCTCCGGGCTGCTGGAGGACGCCGGATACGTCCGCGCCCCGGAGGGGGAGACGGCGGACGTCATCGTGTTCAACACCTGCGCCGTGCGGGAGAACGCGGACAACCGGCTCTACGGCAACCTCGGGCATCTACGGCCGATCAAGATGGCCCGGGAGGGCATGCAGATCGCCGTCGGCGGCTGCCTCGCCCAGAAGGACCAGGGCGAGATCGTCCGCAAGGCCCCGTGGGTGGACGTCGTCTTCGGCACGCACAACATCGGCTCGCTTCCGGTGCTGCTCGAACGCGCCCGCATCGCCCAGGAGGCGCAGGTCGAGATCAAGGACTCGCTGGAGACCTTCCCCTCGACGCTCCCGACCAGGCGCGAGTCCGCCTACGCCGCGTGGGTCGCCATCTCCGTCGGGTGTAACAACACCTGCACCTTCTGCATCGTGCCGTCGCTGCGCGGCAAGGAGAAGGACCGCCGTCCCGGCGACATCCTGAGCGAGATCCGCACCCTGGTCGACCAGGGCGTCCTGGAGATCACCCTCCTCGGCCAGAACGTCAACACGTACGGCGTCGAGTTCGGCGACCGGCTCGCGTTCGGCAAGCTGCTGCGCGCCTGCGGCGACGTCGAGGGGCTGGAGCGGGTCCGCTTCACGTCGCCCCACCCGGCGGCGTTCACCGACGACGTCATCCACGCGATGGCCGAGACGCCCAACGTCGTGCACCAGTTGCACATGCCGCTGCAGTCGGGCTCCGACCGGGTGCTCAAGGCCATGCGCCGCTCGTACCGCGCGGAGCGCTACCTCGGCATCATCGACCGGGTCAGGGCCGCCATGCCCGACGCGGCCATCTCGACCGACATCATCGTGGGCTTCCCCGGCGAGACCGAGGAGGACTTCCAGCAGACCCTCGACGTGGTCCGCGCGTCCCGCTTCGCCAACGCCTTCACCTTCCAGTACTCCATCCGCCCCGGCACCCCGGCGGCGACCATGGAGGACCAGGTGCCCAAGGCCGTCGTCCAGGAGCGTTACGAGCGCCTGGTGGCCCTCCAGGAGGAGATCTCCTGGGAGGAGAACAAGAAGCAGGTCGGACGCACTCTCGAGGTGCTGATCGCCGAGGGTGAGGGCCGCAAGGACGACGCCACGCACCGCCTGTCCGGTCGCGCCGCCGACAACCGACTGGTGCACCTCGCGGCCGTGGACGCCCGTCCCGGCGACATGGTGACCGCCGAGGTGACGTACGCCGCCCCGCACCACCTCGTCGCCGACACGGTCGTCTCCGTACGGCGGACGCGCGCGGGGGACGCGTGGGAGGCGCGGCAGGCCGCGCCGAGCGCCGGGAGCGCGGTCAGCCTGGGCATGCCGACCATCGGCCGGCCGCCGGCCGAGGCCGTTCCCTCCTCGGCCTGCTCCGTCCACCCCTGAGGCGGGCGCCCGGCGTGGCCAAGGGCCGGTGAGCGGCATGGCCGTCAGCCCGGGCGGCGGCTTCCGAACGTTCTGAAAGGGGCGACCGCCCCTTTTCGCGTCGTGCCGCCGTACGGGGCTCAAGCGCGGGGCGCGATCAGGCTGTCGACGAACCGGTGGCAGAAGTCCCGGCGGAAGTCGTGGAAGGTCGCGCAGGGGTCCGGGAAGAGCCGGCCACGCGGCCGGCTGCGGTCGGACGGCGTGGCGGACCTCCGTCGCGCGGTCCCGGTATTCCCGGTGATCGACGCACCTCCGGCGCCCGCCGTCTTCGTGGGAGCCGGTTTCGTCGGCGTCGGCTTCGGGGTCGCCGGCTCTCCGGGCGCGGGCGACGGCCGCGCGTCGGCGGTGCTCCGGACCGGGGGAGGGAACGGCATCGGCGACATCCGTGTCACGGGACGCGACGGCGGCGGCAGCGTGAGCCGGGTGAGGGAGCGCGGAGTCGTTCCCGGGTCGTCGGGGTCGAGGCGGACCGTGCCGAGCCCTCCGGGGTCCAGGACCAGGCCTTCTGTGCCGATGTGGCCTGTTTCCCCGCCGTCTGTGCCGGCGCTCGCCCGCGTGCGGTCCGATCCGGTCGGGCCGGTGGCGGCGGTCCCGGCTCGGGAGGCGTCCGCCGCGGAGTCGCCGCCGTTCCGGTCGGCCGGTGTACCGGTGTGCCCGCCGTGGCTCCGGCCGGTGGCCGAGCTGTCCACGGCCCCCGGTGTGCCTCCGAGTGCGGGCCCGCCGGGCGCGGGGTCGCGGCCGCGAACGTGGCCGAGCGACGCCGGGCCGCGCGCGGAGTCCCGCGCTCCCAGGGCCGCCCCGCCGGTCGAGGGATGACGCCGATGTCCGTCGTCGCCTTCCACCGGACCGCCGGTGGTGCCGAGCAGCACGCCCAGCCCGCCCAGGGCGACGACGCCGGCGGCTCCCGCCAGGGCGATGCCCGTACGCCATGGGTGCTGTCGTCGCGGGACGTCCGCAAAATCGCTCAAGCCTGACAAAACATGACTCTTTCGTGATCGGCCGACGCCGCTCCGTCACGGCGGGCGGGACCAGTGTGGTGCACCGGCCGGGCGCGTGGCGCCGATTCGGCGATCTCGCTCCACCGGCCCGTTCCACTTGTGGGCGATTTGAGATCATTTCCGATGAAGTGATGTTATTTGTGTGGTTAATGTGCGAAAGGTGGCTTCTGCTGGCTAGGCTGGCCGGGCCCTTCGGGGGCCTGGAGATTTCCCCCGACCAGCCGCAGGGAGTTGTTGTCACCTTGGACACGCACGATCGACCGCCGCACCACGAGGAGGAGCCGACCCGGCCCACTCCCGCGAGCCCGCCGAGATCGGCGGGCCGTCCGCGATCCCGCCGCAGGAGCGGTCTGGACAAACGCGTCGTCGCCGGGGCCGCGCTCGTCGCGATCCTGGCCACCGGCGGCGTGGTGTACGCCGTCGCGGGCTCGGGAGGAGCGGGCGGGCCGGCCGAGAGCGGCCAGTCCGCGGACAGCCGCCCCACGCCGGCCGCCGACGCCGGGGCGGACGACGCGAGCCCGCCGGACGCCGACGCGCCCGATGACGCGGGTGCGGGCGGCGGCTCGACCACCACGGGAGGCTCCTCCGCGTCCGGCGGCGGATCCGGCTCCGGCGGGAACGGCCGCAAGGGTGCCACCCCGAACGAGACGAAGTCGTCCACCACCGGGAAGTCGCCGGCCAAGCCGTCCACCGGCGGGACGGACGACCCGGACGGGCTGGACCGCACCGGAGGCGCCGGCGTCGTCGAGCCCGGAGAGCCCGCCGGCGGTTACTGATCCGCGCCCGTCCGGCGGGACGGTCGGCGGCCGATGGCGCGACGGATAGCCTGGGGCGGTGCTCGTCGCCGCCGCGGTATGCCCGCATCCGCCATTGATCGTCCCCGAGCTCGCCGGATCGGCCGCGTCCGAGCTCGATCCGCTCCGTACGGCGTGCACGGAGGCGCTGCGGTCCCTCGTCCGATCCGGGCCCGACGTGATCGTCGTGCTCGGGGGCGCCGACCGGAGCGCCTCGTATCCCGGTGACGCCGCGGGCACCTTGCGGCCGTGGGGCGTGGACGTCCGGGTGGGCCGGGGCGCCCCCGTCCTCCCCCTGTCACTCACCGTCGGCCGCTGGCTGCTCGACCGCGCGGAGCTTCCCGGGCCGGTTCCGGCCGCGCGGTTCGAGGCGGTCGCCATCGACGCGCCGCCCGACGAGTGCGCGGCGCTCGGCGCGAAGATCGCCCGGGCGGGCGACCGGGTCGCGGTCCTCGCCATGGGGGACGGCTCGGCCCGGCTGACGGAGAAGTCCCCGGGCTATCTGCACCCGGCGGCGGCGCCGTACGACGAGATGCTGGCGGACGCGCTCGGGAACGCCCGGGTCGACCGGCTCGCCGTCCTCGACCCGGCGGAGGCCGCGGATCTGTGGGTGGCCGGGCGGGCCGTGTTCCAGACCCTCGCCGCCGCGGCGGGCGCCCGCGACGAGTCGATCGCCGCGGGCGGGCTGCGCGGCGAGCTGCTCTATCAGGACGCCCCCTACGGCGTCGGCTACCTGGTGGCCCGGTGGTCCGCCGCGGACGCCGCCTGACCGCGCCGTCGATCGATCAGCTCTGCCGCTTCGGCACCGGGACCCGCATGAGGTCGCGGGCGAGGACGATCTCGCCGCCGAACGCCTCGCCCGCCTCGTCGAGGAAGCGCGGCTCGTCGTCCGCCGAATACCGCTCCGAGAAGTGGGCCAGGACGAGCCGCCGCACGCCGCACTCGGCCGCCGCCTTCCCCGCCTGGGCCGCGGTGAGGTGGCCGTACTCGGTGGCCAGGGCCGCCTCGGCGGACAGGAACGTGGACTCGATGACGAGCAGATCGACGCCCTCGGCCAGCGCGTACACGCCGTCACAGAGCCGGGTGTCCATCACGAACGCCGCGCTCTGGCCGGGGCGCGGCACGCTGCAGTCGGCGAGATGGACGGTGGAGCCGTCGGGGGCGGTCACCGTGCCGTTCCGCTGCAGCTCCCCGACCATGGGGCCGGTCACGCCGCGCCTGGCGAGCTCGGCGGGGAGCATCCGTCGCCCGGCCGGCTCGTCCACGCGATAGCCGTACGACGCGACGGGGTGCGAGAGCGGTCGCGCGGTGAGGGTCACCGGTCCCGCGGGCAGGTGCGCGACCTCGCCGGACACCGGCCGCGTCTTGATGACGGAGGTGTCGGCGAAGGCCGAGGCGTGGCGCAGCCGCTCCCAGTACGTCTGGCCCGCGGCGGGGTAGGCCGCCTGGACCTGGTGGCCGACGCGGTCCCGGGCGATCCGCTGGACGACGCCGGGCACCCCGAGGCAGTGGTCGCCGTGGAAGTGCGTGACGCAGATCCAGGTGATGTCGTGCGCGCTCACCCCGGCGTGCAGCATCTGCCGCTGGGTGCCCTCGCCCGGGTCGAACAGGAATCCCTCGCCGTCCCAGCGCAGCAGGTAGCCGTTGTGGTTGCGCCGCCGGGTCGGCACGGCGCTTGCGGTTCCAAGGACGACGAGTTCGCGCAGCACGTCTGAAAACTATCGCGATGGGTGGGAATCCTCCTCAGCACGGCTTGTACCGGGCTGAGACGGTGTCCGCAGCGGCGGAACGGACCGGAAGAATGGAACGTATGGAGACAGTCGCCTTCAGCAGCGTCCCGACGAAAGTCGGCGACGTCCTCGCCGCCGTGACGGAGGACGGCGTCGCCGCCACGCAGTTCCACGACGGCCCCGAGACTCGGGCGCGGATCAGCGAGCGGCTGCGGATGGCCGTCGTCGAGGACCCGGACCGCACGGCGCCGGTCCGGGAGGAGCTGGCGGCGTACTTCGCCGGCGAGCTACGCGAGTTCGGCGTGGCGCTCGACTGGCGGCTGATGTCCAGCATTCAGCGCCGGGTGCTCGGCACGCTCTTCACCACGGTCCCGTACGGACACGTCGTGACATATGGCGAGCTGGCCGACCGGAGCGGCACCGGCGTTCCCGCGCGCGGAATCGGATCGATCATGGGAAGCAACCCCATCCCGATCATCGTGCCCTGCCATCGCGTCGTCGCGGGCAACGGCCTGGGCGGCTTCAGCGGCGGAGAGGGCGTGGAGTCGAAGCGCTGGCTGCTCACCCTTGAGGGCTACCTGCAGCCCACCCTCGACTGGGCCCTCTGATCCGGTGCCGCTCCGGCCTCGCGGAGCGGCACCCGGGACCTTTCGGGGGCGGCGACGCGGCCCCCTTCGCGCCCGTCGGCGCGACCGGCCTCAGCGGGGTCCGCCTCCACCGGTTCCGCCGGTGATGTCGCCAGGGCCTTCTCTCCTGCCCGACTCCCCGCCGAGCTTGCCCTTGGCGTCCTCGAACGTGTCGCGTGCGGTGTCCTTGACGTCGCGCTCCATGTCCTCGTGCATCTTGGCGTGACGCTGCTTCGGGATACTCTGCAGCCTCTCGGCCGTGTTGCTGAGTATCTCCTTGACCTTGTCGATGATCGACATCGTGAAATTCACCCCGATTCGATGCGACCGGGCCGTACGGCACCCCCTTACCCAGGAGTTGAGAGACTTATCGTTGTGGGACCGCTACCTGTCATCGCCGTTGTGGGCGCCACGGCGGCCGGAAAGTCCGACCTGGCCGTCGATCTGGCGCTCCGGCTGGGCGGTGACGTCATCAACACCGATTCCATGCAGCTTTACCGAGGCATGGACGTCGGAACGGCGAAACTGACCGTCTCCGAGCGCAGGGGCGTGCCGCACCATTTGCTGGACATCTGGCCGGTGAGCCGGACCGCGAGCGTCGCCGAGTACCAGGGGCTGGTCCGGCCGTTGATCGACCGGCTCAGGTCGGCGGACCGGGCGGCGGTTCTCGCCGGCGGCTCCGGGCTCTACGTCCGGGCCGCGCTCGACGACCTGGAGTTCCCGGGGACCGACCCGGCCATCCGCGAGCGACTGGAGAAGGAGCTGGCCGAGATCGGACCGGCCCCCCTCCACGAGAGGCTCACCCGGCAGGACCCGGTCGCGGCGGCCCAGATCCTGCCGAGCAACGGCCGCCGGATCGTCCGCGCGCTTGAGGTGATCGAGCTGTCCGGGCGGCCCTTCTCGGCCACCATGCCGTCGTACGACTCGGTCTACGACAGCGTGCAGATCGGCGTCGAGGTGCCGAGGCCGATCCTGGACGAGCGGATCGCCCTGCGGGTGGACCGCATGTGGAACGCCGGCCTCGTCGAGGAGGTGCGGCGGCTCGCCGAGCACGGCCTGGCGGAGGGGCGTACGGCCAGCCGTGCGCTCGGCTACGCCCAGGTGCTGCGCTTCCTCGACGGGGAGTGGACCGAGGAACAGGCCAGGGACGAGACGATCCGGGCCACCCGCCGGTTCGCCCGCCGCCAGGAGTCGTGGTTCCGCCGCGACCCCCGGGTCGTGTGGCTGCCCTTCGACGCCCCCGACCTGACGGACCGGGCGCTCACCCTGGTCCGGCGGTAGTCCCACGTCAGCCGGAGGCGGGCCGCGTCCGGCGCGGTCGGCGGCGACTAAAATCCGCTGTTATGCGGTTCGTCAAGGGACACGGCACCCAGAACGACTTCGTCATCATCCCGGATCCGGACGCGGCGCTCGATCTGACGCCCGCGGCCGTCGCGGCGCTGTGCCATCGGCGCGCGGGGATCGGCGGCGACGGCGTCCTGCGCGTGGTGCGCACCAAGCTCTGCCCCGAGGTGGCCGACCAGGCGGGCCGGGCCGAGTGGTTCATGGACTACCGCAACGCCGACGGCAGCGTGGCCGAGATGTGCGGCAACGGCGTTCGGGTCTTCGCCCGCTACCTCGTCGCGTCCGGGCTGGCCGCGCCCGGCGAGTTCGGCGTCGCCACCCGGGCCGGTGTCAGGCGGGTACGGCTGGCCGCCGAAGGCGACGTCACCGTGGACATGGGCCGGCCCCGCGTCCTCGGCGAGAGCCGTACGACCGTGAACGGCCGCGAATACCGCGGCCTGAACGTGAACATGGGCAACCCGCACCTGGCCTGCCTCATCGACGACCCGGTGGCCGGGCTCGACCTCACCGCGCAGCCCGGCTTCGACCGCGACGTCTACCCCGACGGGGTCAACGTCGAGCTGATCAACCGGGTGGACGACCGTACCGTCTCCATGCGCGTGCACGAGCGCGGGTCGGGGGAGACCCGATCCTGCGGCACCGGGGCGGTCGCGACCGCCGTGGCCGCCGCGCACGCCGCCGGGGAGAGTACCGGAGCCTGGGCCGTCCGCGTGCTCGGCGGCACCGTGACCGTCACCCTCGACGAGGAGACCAGCCTTCTCTCCGGCCCGGCCGTCCTGGTCGCCTCCGGAGAGTGGCCCGCCGCACTGGACCTCTGATCGACCGTTTTCCCCAACGCCCGGTTAACACATGGGTCGCGGCGTTTGGGGCATGGTCGGTGAGCTGGCAGACTGACTCCCCATGGACGTGGACATCTGGGCCTGGGTCGGCGGCACCCAGCGGGAACTGCACGAAGCCGGCAACGCCGGTCTGGCCGTGGCGCTGGGTGACGTCCCGGCGCAGGCCCTCGAAGGGCGGTACGGGCAGCTCGACGTCGTGGCCCCGGCCATCGCCCAGCAGGCGGAGGTGCTCGGCAAGCCGTGGCTGGAGCTCTTCGCCCGCTATTGGCACATGATCGGCCGGGTGGGCGACCGGGCGAACGGCGCGGTCGCGCTCGACGACGCGCGGCAGCTCCTCGAGTTCGCACAGCGGGACGACGTCCGGGAGTGCCCGGCCGCGTCCGTCGCGGTCGAGGTGCTGGCGATGGCCCAGGCGAACACGGACGGTCCCGGATACGCCGATGAGCGGCTGGCCTCCGTCGGCGCCGCGCTCGACGGCATGGAGCCGGACTCGCTCGCCTTCCCGGGGCTCATCACCCAGTACGTCGCCGCCCTGCTCGACGCGGGCAAGGCCGGCGAGGCGGTCACCTACGCCGAGGCCGCGGTCGAACGGCTGCGGGCCGCCGGCCGCGAGGCGAGCTGGGAGCTGGGCGCGATCTCCGCGCGGGCGCTGCTCGCCGACGGCCGGGCCGAGGCCGCCCTGGCCGCGCTCGACGCGGCCACCGGTTTCAAGCCGGACGACCCGGTCGCCAAGGCGCGCCGCGAGGCGCTGCTGCGCACCGCCATCCTGATCGAGCTCGGCCGTACGGACGAGGCCGTCGAGGCGCTGCCCGACCTCGACGTCGTCGGCGAGCACCCGCGCGAGTGGGTGGAGTGGGCGCTGACGGTCGCCAAGCTGGCCGGCAGCGGCTCGATCTCCAACAGCTGGCAGCTCGGCCGGGTGCTGCGCCAGTGGCTCGCGTACTTCGAGACGATGGGCGGGCACCGGGCCCGGGTGGAGCTGGCGCTGGCCGCCGGCGACCTGGCCGTCGCCCGCCAGGCCCTGTGGCAGGCCCGGCTGCTCGCCGACCTGGCCGAGGCGGCGCTGGCCGACCTCAAGACCACGGAGGGCCTCCCCGAGCGGATCGCCGCGCTGCGCGCCGCCATCGACGCGGCCCCCCTCCTGCCCGCGCCCGGCCCGCAGGAGGAGCTGGTCTCCTACTTCGACGCCGCCGACGGCCGCACGGCCGACCCGGAGCGGTGGGTGGGCTGGCTCTGGCCGCTGTCCGGCCGGGACCTGGAGGCGACCCGCCGCCACGCCACCACGCTCGGCTTCCTCGGCTACCCCGGCACCGGGGCGGACATCTACTGGAAGATGATCACGGTGGACGGCGACCCGGCCGCCGCCGCCGAGGAGGACCTCGCGTACCTCACCGGCCTGCTGATCGAGGCGAACCAGGACGAGCGGGTCGAGGAACTCGCCGCCCGCCTGCCCGAGCGGCACTCCCACCTCGCCCTCGCCCGGCTGCACCGCGCCCGCGAGCGCTGGCCGGAGACCGCGGCCGAGGCGGAGCAGGCCGTCGCCGCCGGAGCGGCCGTCGAGGGCCGCCGACTCTGGTCGGGCGCCGTGCAGCAGCTCGGCGACAACGCCAAGGGCGCCGAGGTCATGCTGCCGCTCCTCGACTCCGACGACGCGGAGGAGGAGGACATCTGGCGGATCATCGTTCTGGCCACCGCGGCCGAGGACTGGACCGCCGTCCGCGCCGCCGCCGCCAAGCTGGGCATGCCGATCCAGTCCGCGGAGGGGCCGATCGAGGAGGAGTGGCACCTCGTCCGCACCATCCTGCCCGCGCCCGACGGCAGCCAGCGGGAGGTGCTCGCCGTACGGACCGGTCCGGCGACGGCGCGCCTCGCGATCCCGCAGCCGCGCGGCATGGACTACAACGCGGGCGACGTGGTCGTGATCGACCCGCGTCCGCTGGAGCCGGTCCCGGAGGACCCCGAGGAGCGGGAGAGCTTCGTCATCCCGTTCGCGGGCGTGACGATGCTGCGCCCCGGCGGGTACACGAGCTGGTTCTTCGACGGCGCGGCGCCCTCGGAGGACGAGTGGACCGAGTTCAACGAGCTGCTCGCCGAGCGCGGCTGGCCGATGTGGGTCTACAGCGACGAGAACTACCAGGTGAACCACCCGGCGACCGGTGAGCGGCTGCCCGGAGTGTTCGGCTGGATCGCGGTGCCGCCGACGGTGGCCCCGGCCGAGCTGGACGCGGTGCTCGACGACGCGACCGAGCAGTGGGTGCACCCGCTCGCCTGGCTCGACCTCGCCCGTGAGGTCGGGATCGAGATCGAGCGGCACGAGCGCATCTCCAAGGAGTACGGCCTCTGATTCCCGGCTCTCCGGCCACGGAGAGCTCGCGAGAGCGTGAGGGGCGTCCGCCCCGGTCTCACCCGACCGGGGCGGACGCCCCTTTCTCGTCGCGGGGCTTCAGGGCCTCTCCGGCGGCGTCGGGGAGGTGTGGCGGATGACGAGGGAGGCGTGCACGTCCTCGCCGGTCTCCGCGGCGTACATGTGCGGCATGTCGGACACCCAGCTCGCGTGGCCGCCGGCCGGGATGACGATCGGGCGGTCGAGCGGGCCCACCTTGGCGGTCCCGGTGAAGACGGTGAGGAACTCCACGGCGCCCAGCGGGTGGGCGGGGGAGATCTGCACCCGGCCCGGCCTGATCCGCAGCCGGTAGAGCTCGGTCGTGACGCGGCCGTCCACGAAGGTCTCCAGGAGCGCCGCGGAGACCGCGTCCCCGTGGACCGCCTCCGGCGGGACGGTTCCCCGCGCGGGGTCGGTCGGCGCGTCGGTGAGCAGGGCCGCGAGGGGCACGTCGAGCTGGGCGGTGATCGCGTAGAGGGTCTCGACGGTCGGGTTGCGGGTGCCGGCCTCCAGTCCGGACAGCGTGGCCTTGCCGACGCCCGCCCGCAGGGCCAGCTCAGACAGGGAAAGGCCGCGTTCGGCGCGCAACCGCCGGACGCGGCGGCCGACCTCGGCGGCGAAGGCGGCGGAGTTTTCCCTCATGTGCCCAGTATCAGGCTCATCCGTTCCGTTTGCGGAACGCGACGGCATAAACTCTGTGTTCCGTATACGGAACGAACGGAGTTCTGCCATGGGGCGCGTGCTGCAGCCGATCCTCGCCGGGGTCGTCCTGGCCGTCGTGGGCTTCGCCAGTTCGTTCGCCGTCGTGCTCGCCGGGCTACGGGCCGTCGGGGCCGACCAGGCACAGGCGACGTCCGGGCTGCTGGCGCTCTGCCTCGCGATGGGGATCCTCGGGATCGTGCTCGGGCTGCGCTACCGCATGCCGATGAGCGTCGCCTGGTCCACGCCGGGCGCCGCGCTGCTGGCGTCGATCGGGTCGGACGGCGCCGATCATCGAGCCGACTACCGGGCCGCGCTGGGCGCCTTCGCCGTCACCGGTCTGCTGTTCGTGCTGGCCGGGCTGTCCGACCGGTTCAGCCGCCTGCTGCACGCCATCCCCGCCCCGCTGGCCGGGGCCATGCTCGCCGGAGTGCTGCTGCCGCTGTGCCTGGCCCCCGTCCAGGCGGTCGTACAGTTCCCCGGGCCGGCGATACCGATCGTCGTCGCCTGGGCGGTGCTGTTCCGCTTCGCCAGGAGGTGGGCGGTGCCGGGTGCGCTGGTCGTCGCCGTCGCCGTCATCCTGCTCACCCAGCCCCGGGCGGAGCACGGCGGCGGCCTGTGGCCCGCGGTGACCGTCGAGGCGCCCGCGTTCTCGGTCGGCGCCGTGGTCGGCATCGCGATCCCGCTGTTCATCGTCACGATGGCGTCCCAGAACGTGGCCGGGATGAGCATGCTCGCGACGTACGGCTACCACCCGAGGCTCCGGCCGATCCTGACCTCGACGGGGCTCGCCACGATCGCCGTGGCCCCCTTCGGCGGGCACGCCGTCAACCTCGCGGCGATCACGACGGCGCTGGCGGCGGGCCCGGACGCGCATCCCGACCGGGAGCGGCGCTGGATCGCCTCGGTCACCGGTGGGGTCGTCTACATCGTGCTCGGCCTGTCCATCGGCCTGACCGTCTCGCTGATCGCCGGATCGCCGCCGCTGCTCATCGAGACGGTGGCGGGGCTGGCGCTGCTGGCCACACTCGGGTCGGCGGTCCAGGCCGCCGTCGCGAACGAGGGGGAGCGCGACGCGGCGGTGGTCACGTTCGTGGTCACCGCGTCGGGGATCGCTCCCTTCGGCATCGGAGCCGCGTTCTGGGGGCTCGCCGCCGGCCTGGCCTTCCGCGCCCTGCTGGGCAGGCGGCGCAACCCCGCCACGGCGGCGGAAGCGTCCTCCGCCACGCCGTCCGCGTCCGGCTCCGCTCCCGAGCCGGTGCCTGACTCCGCCCCCGTTCGCGAGCCCGTGTCCGGGTTGACTGGAAAACCTGACATTTCCCGATAATTACTACTTCTTGACCCTTTGCTATACCTAGGTAGGAAATTCCTTGACCTAGGGGTGGCAATGCGGGCACGCGGATCCAGGGCGATCCTCGGTTTCTCGGTGGTGGCGGCCGTACTGGCGGGCTGTGGGCCGCTGGACGTACCGGACACCGGAGTCGAACACCTCGCCAAGAGCGCCTCGCCGAAGGCGGGCGGGAGCGGGCGGGGGGCCAGTCCGCTGGAGAACACCGATGGGACGCGGCCGGGGCTCGCGCCCATCACGGGGGCGAAGGAGAAGGCGAAGGCCCGCGATCTCATCGAGAAGGTCGCCACCAAGAAGCGCGGCACCAAGGACGGATACAGCCGGGACAAGTTCGGCTCCGCGTGGAGCGACAGCGTGGACGACATTCCCTTCGGCCGCAACGGCTGCGACACCCGCAACGACCTCCTCCGGCGGGACGGCCAGAAGCTGCAATATCGCGAAGGGTCGACCTGCATCCTCATCTCCATGACGCTGGACGACCCCTACACCGGCAAGACGATCGACTGGCGCAAGGAGAAGGCAGCCGAGGTCCAGATCGACCACGTCATGCCGCTCTCCTATGACTGGCAGATGGGCGCGTCGCGGTGGAGCGACGTCAAGCGCAAGCAGATCGCCAACGACCCGCTCAACCTGCTGCCCGTGAACGGGTCGATGAACGCGTCGAAGAGCGACTCCGGCCCGGCCAACTGGCTCCCACCGGTCATCGAGATCCGCTGCTCGTACGTCGTGCGGTTCGCGCAGGTCGCGCTGAAGTACGAGCTGCCGGTGACCCCCGAGGACAAGACGATCATGCTGGAGCAGTGCGCCTGACGACGTGATCGCCTGATCGGGGCCCGCTCCTATGGCCGTGGGGAGCGGGCCCCGATCAGGCGCGCGGCGGAAAGCCGGAGATCAGCCGCAGCCCACGTGCGGGTCGTCGACCTCGGGCGCCGTGTCCTCGACCGAGACCGTCAGCTGGGCCGTGGAGGCGACCAGGCTGCCGAGCGGCGCCTTGGCCTCCTTCTCGTCCACCACGATGCCGCGCTCGCCCAGCAGCTCGTACGTCCCGGGGTGGAAGACGATGTCCTCGCGGACGCCGGCCGACTCGCGCCCGACGCCGATGCCCTTGCGCCCGGCCGCGTCCTCGGCGTCCTCGGTGACGGTGACGCCGGGGATCGTCGCCGCCGCCTTGAACAGCGCGGCCCGCTGCGCGGCGGGCATGTACGTCTCCCTGAGCAGGTCGCCGACGGCCGTCCAGGCCGCGGCGTCCGCCGGCCGGTCACCGTGCTCCCTGGAGTACAGGTAGGCGCGCATGCCCTCGGCGTCCTCCGGCAGCTTCTTCAGGCTGGTGTACGCGGTGTCGGAGACGCGGCCGCAGGTGGGCAACTTGTTCCAGTCGGTGCCCGGCTTCTCCTGGTTCGCCTCCTTGGGAAGCGGCCAGCCGGGGTAGGCGCGCGGCGCCAGATTCTCGATCTTGAGCGCGCCGTCCCTCGTGCCGTCCGCGGAGAGCCAGATCGCCCGCTTGGTCCGGTAGAGGTAGCGGTTCTCATCCTCCTGAGCGCCGCTTCGAGGATCCAGATCGACGTGGAAGGCACCGTACATCGTCTGAGATGTGACCTTGATGAACTGGTCGTCGCGCGGGTGCAGGTCGGTCACCGCGCGGGCGGCGCGGCCGAGCACCTCCTCCGCCGACATCTTCGCGATCCTCGGCAGGGTGACCGCGGCCGGCCCGCCGGCGCTCACCGAGCCCGTCCCGGCGTCCTTCGTGCCGGGGACGAGCGTGCCGACCGCGACGACGCTCGCCGCCGCGACCGCGAGCGCCCCGGCGAGCACGATGCCGTACGGCCGCCGCCGGCGTGCGGCCGGGCCGATCAGGGCGCGCCGGGCGGCGAGCTTGGCCTCCCGCGAGTACGGCGCGGCCTCCGGGCGGTCCTGCCTGACCATCTCGATTTCGTCGTTCATGCGATTGGCTCCTCGGGAAGGTGAAGGTGGCGGCGGAGCTTCGCCCTGATCCGGTGCAACCGGGAGCGGACCGTGCCGACAGGGATCGTGAGGGCCTCGGCGGTCTCCTCGTAGGTGAGATCGGCCCAGGCGATGAGCAGGAGCAGGTCCCGCTCGGCCGCGGACAGCCGCGCCAGGGCGGCGGCGAGCGCGGGCCGCATTGCGGCGGCGCTCGCGCGTTCGGCGCTGCGCTCCTCCTCGTGGAGCGCCGCCCCGGGCCCGTCCGCGCCGCCCGCGGCCTTGGCCAGCGACCTGAGCCGGCGCGTCTCCGAGCGGCGATGCCCGGAGATCAGCTTGCCCGCGATGCCGTACAACCAGGGCCGGGCGTCCGGCCGGGTCAGGTCGTACTTGTGCCGCTTGCGGAAGGCGACGAGGAAGGTCTCCGCGGTCACGTCGTCGGCCTGGCCGAGTTCGGGGCCGAGACGGCGGGAGACGTAGGCGTGGATCTCGTCCGCGTACCGGTCGAAGACGCCGGAGAACTCCTCCGGCGTCTCCAGGGAGGCACGGATCAGCCCGGCGTCCGTCGAACCGTCCGGCTCGGCCGGGTCGCCGGCCGGCAGGCCCAGGCGCGGAGCCGTCGAACTCACCACCCGCTCCGCCTCTCCGCCAAGGAGGGCGCGAAGGGTGGACCTCCGGTTTCTAGCAACATGAGGAGGATGGGTCCTTCCAGGGATAGGCGGGCGCCGACGCGCCCTTCACCTCCTCCTCCGCCGCTCGCGCGGATCGAGTTCCATCCCGTCCTCCTCGTGGATCAGCCGGTCTCGTGAATCAGGAACCCGTTGTGGTCCCTGGCGGTGCCTCCGCCCCGGGCGGCGATGGTCA
Source organism: Microtetraspora malaysiensis (assembly GCF_001528665.1). GTDB lineage: Bacteria > Actinomycetota > Actinomycetes > Streptosporangiales > Streptosporangiaceae > Microtetraspora_A > Microtetraspora_A malaysiensis. Next base: position 120,948 of record NZ_BBYJ01000010.1, on the reverse strand, counting down.
GGGCGACCCGGCGGGCCGTCTCGGCGAGGCCCGGACCGCGCACGCCGTCGTCCACGCAGACGGAGTAGCCGGTCTCGTCCTCGTCCTCCTCTACGACGATCTCGACCGGGCTCGCGCCGCAGCTCAGCACGGTGATCCCCCCGGCCACGGCGCGGGCGGTCAGGCCGGGCAGCTCTCCGGCGAGCGCCGCGACCAGCTCGGCGACGGGGACCGGCCGTCCGCCGGTGACCTCGGCCAGGTCCGCCGGGGGTTCCGGCCCGCGCGGATGCACCGTGCCGTTCAGCCGCTCGGCCAGGCCGGCCGCCAGGGCCATGGGCCGGTCGTACTCGCCGCCCTCCTCGTCGTCGATGTTGCCCGCGACGTAGGCGGTCTGCCATCCGGCCGGGATCCCCGCCCTCGCCGCCAGCCCCGGAGGCAACGCGATCGGGCCGCGCAGCCGCACGTTGCCGCCCACCCGCAGGCCGTCGCCGTACGGCCGGGCGTCCGGAGCGTGCAATCGTACGGCCTCCAGCACGGCCGCCGGGTCGGGCACGTACGGCAGGAGCAGCGTCGGCCCCTTGCGCAGCCGCCGGGCCAGGAAGAAGTCAGAGAAGAGTCCCATGACGCCAGTGTCGGGAGCGTGACTTGGGCCTCGCTTGTACGCCACCTGCTGACCCTCCCGGCCGCCCGCCGGGTCGTGACCGTGCGATCGCCGGGCCTACGCCCGCGCCCCGCGGACCTCGATCGAGGCGAGCAGGTCGGCGCTGGCCCGCATGATCTCCTCGACGGCCCGCTCGAACGCGGCGGTGTTGTGCGCGGCCGGGGCCCGGAACCCCGAGATCTTCCTGACGTACTGCAGCGCGGCGGCCCGGATGTCGTCGTCGGTCACGTCGTCCGTGAAGGGCGGGCGCAGGGTCTTGATGCTTCGGCACATGCGCCCCATCCTCCTCGTTCTCGTGCCGCCCGGCACCCTGGAGCTTCCCGTGAGCCCTCAGCCGCCGAAGACGGAGGCACCGAAGTCGTCCGCCACCGCGCGCAGGGAGGCGGCCAGCTCCTCGCGGTCGTGCGCGTCGATCCGCTCGGCCGGCCCGGACACCGACATCGCCGCCAGCACCCGGCCGCCGCTGTACACCGGCACCGCCAGGCAGTGGACGCCGCTCTCCTCCTCGCCCAAGTCCAGCGCGTACCCGCGCTCGCGGACCCGGCCGATCTCGGCGAGCAGCTCGTCCGTCTCGACGATCGTCCGGTCGGTGCGGCGCGGCAGCCCGGTACGCACGAGGACGGCCGCGGCGTCCGGCCGGTCGGCCAGCAGCACCTTGCCCACCGCCGTGCTGTGCGGAAGCACCCGCCGCCCGACCTCGGCGAACATCCGCAACCGGCGCGGTGACGGCACCTGCGCCACGTAGACCACGAAGTCGCCCTCCAGCACCGCCATGTTGGCGGTCTCGCCGGACAGCTCGACCATCTTCGCGAGGTACGGCTCGGCCCACGCGGCGACCATCCGCTCCGCCGCGCCGCCGATCCGCAGCAGCGCGCCGCCGAGGGCGTACCTGCGGTCGGTCTCCTGCCGGACGTAGCCGCGCGCGAGCAGCGTCTGCAGCAGCCGGTGGATCGTGCCGTACGGCAGGCCGGTCCGGGCGGCGATCTCCGACAGCCCGGCCGCGCCGCCCTGGCCGGCCAGGGCCTCCAGCACGTCGAGCGCCCGCTCGACGCTCTGCACGCTCACGGACGCACCGTCCTCATCCCGTTCATCGGCCGCCCAGCGCCCGGGCGCCGAGCCCGCGCAGGCTGGCATCGAGCACCTCTGCGGTGTGCGCCACCCTCATCCCGCCCTCTCCCGACCTGCGCATCGCGGCCGCGATCTGCATGGAACAGCCGGGGTTCGCGGAGACCAGCACGTCGGCGCGGGTCGCCAGAACGTGCCGGGCCTTGCGGTCGCCCAGATCTCGGGCGGGCCCCGGCTGGAAAAGGTTATATGTCCCCGCCGACCCGCAGCAGACGGCCGACTCCGCGATCTCCCGCAGTTCCAGGCCGGGGATCGCGCGCAGCAGTTCACGGGGCTGGGAACGCACCCCTTGGGCGTGCGCCAGATGGCACGCGTCGTGGTAGGCCACGATGACCGGCAGGGGATGGCGGGGCGCCACCGGTCCCAGCTCGACCAGGTATTCGGCGAGGTCGCGCACCCGCAGCGCCGCGGCCCGCTCCGCCCAGCCTCCGGGCTCGTCCTTGAGCACCTCGGCGTACTCCTTCATGCTCGACCCGCAGCCGGCCACGTTCACGACGACGGCCTCCACGCCGGCCCGCTCGAACGTCTCGATCGTGCGCGTGGCGAACCGGCGGGCGTCCCGGCCCGAGTGCAGCGACAGCGCGCCGCAGCATCCCTGTCGCGGAGGGATCACCACGTCGCAGCCCTCCAGTGCGAGCACACGCGCCGTCGCCGCGTTGACCTGGGGGAAGAACTGGCTCTGCACGCATCCGACGAGCATGCCCACGGTCGCCCGGCGCCGCCCGACGGCGTGGACGCGCGGCGGCAGCCGTACCGGCCGGGCGGGCGGCGGGACGAGCTCGGCCATGGCGCCCAGGGAGGGATGCACCCGTTCCAGGAACGGCCGCAGCCGCGTGGCCAGCCGCATCGGCAGGCGCAGCGCGCGCAGCCGCCGCCGGTACGGGAACAGCGTGAAGACCAACTCCCTGATCGCCCGCTCCCCGGGGGCGCGCACGTGCTCCCGCTCCACCACGGCCCGGGTCTGCTCGATGAGCCGGTCGTACCGCACGCCGGACGGGCAGGCGGTCACGCAGGCCATGCAGCCGAGGCAGGCGTCGAAGTGGCCCGCCATCTCCGGGGTGACCGGAGTGCCCTCGACGTGCTGCGCCATGAGGTGGATCCGGCCGCGCGGCGAGTCCATCTCCTCGCCCCACAGCACGTACGTCGGGCAGGTGGGCAGGCAGAACCCGCAGTGCACGCAGTCTTTGATCAGCTCGGGGTCCATGGTCAGATCCCTCCCACGAACCGGCCGGGGGACATCCGGCGATCGGGGTCGAAACGGTCCTTGATCCGGCGCATGAGCGCGAGGCCGCCCACGTGCCCCCACGTGTCCACGCGCCGCGCGACGGGTTCGGGCGCGGAGAGCACGACGACCCGGCCCGCGTCCGCCAGCTCGGCGCGGAGCGCGGAGACGAGGGCCGCCGCGGCGGCCGGATCGGTCTCCGCGGGGAGCGCCACGCGGAGCACCGCCGACGCCAGGGAGCCCCGTACGGCCGCGTCTGTCCTGGCCAGGGCGCCCGCGAAGAGGCCGGGCAGCCGTGACGGCACGGTCCTGATCTCCACCAGGACACCCCCCTCGCCGGGGCGCCCGCCGGGCTCCGAAGACGGTCCGGGGCCGGGATGTCCCGGTTCCGGGAGCCGTCCCCACCATCGCGGCGGTTCGTCCGCGACCCGTGCCTTCTCGCCCAGCAGGTCCCGTACGGCCTGGGCGCGTTCGGCGGCGGCCGCGCCCTCGACGAGCACCGCGACGGCGCAGGGACCGTCCGGGGCGGGCCGGTCCAGCTCGACCGCGCTCGGCTCGGCCTGGGACGCGGTGACGGCCGGGACGACGGCGAGGACCTCATCCGGCGCCGCGCCCGGCCATACGACCCACGCGCGGGCCGTCGGCAGCGGATGCAGCCGGAACGTCGCGTCCGCGATCACCCCGAGCGTGCCGTACGAGCCGGTGAACAGCTTGCCCAGGTCGTAGCCCGCGACGTTCTTGACGACCTTGCCGCCCGCCTTGGCGATCGTGCCGTCCGCGAGGACGACGGTGATCCCGATGAGCAGGTCGCGCGCGGTGCCGTACCGGAGGGCGCGCGGGCCCGCGAGTCCGGCGGCGAGCAGGCCGCCGACGGTGCCGCCCTCCAGCGGAGGGTCGAGGGCCAGCTCCTGCCTCTTCGCGGCGAGCGCCTCGGCCAGCGTCTCCACCGGCACCCCGGCCTGGACGCGGACCACCAGGTCGCCCGCCTCGTGCTCCAGGATCTCGTTGAGGCGGCAGGTGTCGATCAGCATGTCGCACCGCTCGGGCGGGCGGCCCCAGTGCAGCGTGGTCCCGGCGCCGGCCACCACGACGGCGAGGTCGTGCGCGGCGCTCACCCGCATCACGGCGGCGATCTCCCGGGTGGTCTCCGGAAAGGCCACCCAGCGCGGCGTCACCCCGGCGACCGCGTCGTCCGGGCCCGCGGGCCGGATCGTCACGCCCGCCGCGGCGAGCGCGGCTCCGGGGCCGGTCGCGCCGTTCATCAGAACTGCTCCGCCCGGCCGGACTCGACGAGGGGATGGACTCCCTTGCGGACGCCCGGCACCTCGCCGCACAACCGAGGGGTGGGGAAGACCTTCCCGGGGTTGGACAGACTGCGGGGATCGAAGGCGCAGCGGACGAGCTGCATCGTGTCCAGGTCCTCCTCCGTGAACATTTTCGGCATATATCGGGACTTGTCGACGCCGACGCCGTGCTCGCCGGTGATCGATCCGCCGTGCTCGATGCACAGGTCGAGGATCCGCCCGCTGACCGTGGCGGCGCGCTCACCCTCACCCGGGGCCGCGTCGTCGAACAGGACCAGCGGGTGCAGGTTCCCGTCGCCCGCGTGGAAGACGTTGGCCACGCGGATGCCGTACTCCTCCTGGAGCCGGTCGATCCCGGCCAGCACCTCGGGGAGCGCCGTGCGCGGGACCACGCCGTCCTGCACGATGTACGCCGGGCTGATCCGGCCGACGGCCGCGAACGCCGACTTGCGTCCCTTCCAGATGGCGGCCCGCTCCTCGGTTGAGGCCGCGACCCTGATCTCGAACGCGCCGGTCTCCCGGCAGATCCGCTCCACCGCGGTGAACTGGTGCTCCACCTCGGCCCGGGGGCCGTCCAGCTCCACGATGAGAACCGCCCCCGCTCCCTCGGGGTACGCGCACCCGACCGCGGCCTCGGCCGCCTCGACGGCCAGCGCGTCCATCATCTCGATGGCCGCCGGGACGATGCCCGCCGCGATGATCGCCGACACCGCCGCACCGCCCCCCTCGATGCTCCCGAACGCCGCGAGCAGGGTGGTGACCGCCTCCGGCGCCCGCGAGAGCCGTACGGTGATCTTGGTGGCGATGCCGAGCGTGCCCTCGGAACCGACGAAGGCGCCGAGCAGGTCATAGCCCGGGTCCAGCGCCGACAGCTCGACGATCTCGCCGTCGGGGGTGACGATCTCCAGGCCGAGGATGTGGTTGACGGTGAACCCGTATTTCAGGCAGTGCGCCCCACCGGCGTTCTCCGCGACGTTGCCGCCGATCGAGCAGACCTGCTGGCTGGACGGGTCGGGCGCGTAGTAGTAGCCCTGCTCGCGCACCGCTTCGGTGATCGCCAGGTTGGTCACCCCCGGCTCGACCACCGCCCGCCGGTTCGGCATGTCGATCTCCAGGATGCGCCGCATCCGCGACGTGACGATCAGCACGCCGTCGGTCCGGGGGAGCGCGCCGCCGGACAGCCCGGTCCCCGAGCCGCGCGCCACGAACGGCACGTCGTACTCGCCGCACAGCCGGACCACGGCGGCGACCTGCTCGGCGGTCTCCGGGAGGACGACGATCCCCGGCATCGCCCGGTGGAGGGTGAGCCCGTCGCATTCGTACGTCCGCAGGCGTACGGGATCGGTGATCACCGCGCCTGCCGGCAGCAGCTCCGCGAACCGGACGGCCAGCCGGTCCAGGACCGCATCGGACATCGGATCTCCTTCGGCGTCGAGACGCCCGCCCTTTCACCACGATCTGGGATGAAACGTCCAACGCTTCAGTCCATCACCGCGCCGCGGATATCGCCAGGGGAGAGCCCGCCCGGCCGGGAGCGGCCGGGCGGGCCGCGGAGCTCCTCGTCATGGGAGCCGCGCGTACGCGGGCAGGGTGAGGAACTCGGCGAAGTCGTCGTCGAGCGCGACCTCCTTGAACAGGGCGGTCGCCTCGGCGAACAGCTTCTCGTCGTAGCCGGGCTCGGCGGCGAGCTTGTCCAGCTCCTCGCCGATGATCTGCTCGACGTGCTCACGCGTCACGACCGCGCCGGTGTCGGCGAGCTCGATGTCGTTGTGGATCCACTGCCAGATCTGCGAGCGGGAGATCTCGGCGGTCGCCGCGTCCTCCATCAGGTTGTGGATCGCGACCGCGCCGAGCCCGCCCATCCAGGCCGCGAGGTAGCGCAGGGCGACGTCCACGTTGTTGCGCAGGCCCGCCTCGGTGATCTCGCCCGGCGTCTTGGAGACCGAGAGCAGGTCCTCGGCGGTGACCCGCACGTCCTCGCGCAGCCGGTCGAGCTGGTTGGGGCGGTCGCCGAGCACGCCGTCGAAGACCTCCCGGCAGATCGGCACCAGGTCGGGGTGGGCGACCCAGGAGCCGTCGAAGCCGTCGCCGGACTCGCGGGTCTTGTCGGCGCGCACCTTCTCCAGCGCCACCTTGTTGACTTCGGGGTCGCGGCGCGACGGGATGAACGCCGCCATGCCGCCGATCGCGTGCGCGCCCCGCTTGTGGCAGGTGCGGACCAGCAGCTCGGTGTACGCGCGCATGAACGGCGCGGTCATCGTGACCGCGTTGCGCTCGGGGAGCAGGAACTCCCGGCCCCGGGTGCGGAACTTCTTGATGACGCTGAACAGGTAGTCCCACCGGCCCGCGTTCAGGCCCGCCGAGTGCTCGCGCAGCTCGTAGAGGATCTCCTCCATCTCGAACGCCGCCGGGTAGGTCTCGATCAGCACGGTGGCCCGGATCGTGCCGCGCGGGATCCCGCGCAGCTCCTGCGCCCGGACGAACACGTCGTTCCAGAGCCGCGCCTCCAGGTGCGACTCCATCTTCGGCAGGTAGAAGTACGGCCCGCGGCCCTTGGCGATCTGCCGCTCCGCGCAGTGGAAGAGGTAGAGGCCGAAGTCGAGGAGCGACGCCGACAGCTCCTCCCCGTCCACCAGGATGTGCTTCTCGGTCAGGTGCCAGCCGCGCGGGCGGACCACGATCGTGGCCAGCTCCTCGTCCGGCCGCAGCGCGTACGTCTTGCCGCCGGTCTCGAAGTCGATCTCGCGGTCGAGGGCGGCCCGCAGGTTGAGCTGCCCGTTGACCGTGTTCTCCCAGGTGGGGGCGTTGGCGTCCTCGAAGTCGGCGAGCCACACCTTGGCCCCCGAGTTCAGCGCGTTGATCGTCATCTTGCGGTCGACCGGGCCGGTGATCTCGACCCGGCGGTCCTCCAGGCCGGGAGCAGGGGGCGCGACCCGCCACCACGACTCGCGGACGTTCCCGGTCTCGGGGAGGAAGCCGAGCGTCGCGCCGGCCGACAGCTCCGCCTGGCGGGCCTGCCGCGCGTCGAGCAGCTCGAGCCGGCGCGCGTTGAACTCCCGCTGGAGGGTGGCGACGAAGTCGAGGGCCTCGGTGGTGAGGATCTCGTCGAACCGGTCCAGGAGCGGACCTCTGATCTCAACGCCTTCCATCGCGCTTCCTTTCCCACGCGTTGCATTTCCACGCGTTCTGTTTCCACAATGCGGAAAATGAATTCTGGATTATGGAATTGAACGGTACTCTCCGGGTGAGAGCAAGGTCAATGTCGGGGGTCGTCTCAGGGGAGGGCAGGGGGCTTCCCCGATGAGCGCCATCCCCGGCCGCCAGCAAAATCAGGGGCATGAGAAGGAAGAACATTGCCGTCCTGGGGCTCGCGCTCGGCCTCGGCCTCACCATTGCCGCCTGTGACCTGCGGTTCGACGGCAACGCCGAACGCGACACGCTGACGTACGACGTCGGCGAGAAGGTCGCCGCGATGACCGTGCGGACCGGAGGCGGTGACGTGACGGTGAACGCGTCCGACAGATCCGACATCAAGGTCACCGAAACGCTGTGGTGGAGGGGCAACAAGCCTCGCGACGGGCACCGGGTGAGCGGCGACACGCTGACCCTCGAATACGACTGCAACAGGTGCGGGGTCGATTACCGCATCGAGGTGCCGCGCGCGATGAACGTGAAGATCGACACTGGCGCGGGCGACGTCACGCTCCGGGAGCTGAGCGGCCCGGTCGAGCTGCACTCCGGCACCGGCGAGGTCGACGCGACCGGGCTCGCGAGCCGGAAGGTCTCGGTCGAGACCGGCACGGGAGAGGTGAAGCTGAAGTACGTGGCAGCGCCCGAGGACGTCAGAGCGGAGGCCGGCACCGGCGAGATCACGCTCTGGCTTCCGGCGGAGACGTACAACGTGACGGCCGAGGCCGGGCTCGGTAATCGGGAGATCGAGGTCGACCACGACTCCTCCTCGCCCCGGAAGGTCGTCGTCACCAGCGGCGTGGGCGACGTCAAGGTGCTCAAGCTTTGACCGTCCGGCCGCGCGGAGGGGGACGCGGCCGGAGCACGAGCGGCTGCGGCACTGGTCAGAGGGAAGCTGGAGGCTCCTCGCTGACCTGGGCGGATAAGGGGATGCGTCGACGCCGGGCCGCGTGTCACCATCGTGGGGAAGACACCAGGGGTGTCGACGTGTTGGTCTAGTAGAGATGACGTATATGCGCAACGAGCCCGAAGATCTCGCCAACGGCGATTACGACCTCGAAGAGCGCCAGGCGCTCCGGCGCGTGGCGGGTCTGTCGACAGAGCTCGAAGACATTACCGAAGTCGAATACCGCCAGCTCAGGCTGGAGCGGGTCGTCCTGGTGGGCGTGTGGACCAGTGGCACGGTGATCGACGCGGAGAACTCGCTCCAGGAGCTCAAGCTCCTCGCCGAGACCGCCGGATCCGAGGTCCTGGAGGGCCTGATCCAGCGGCGCGACCGGCCCGACCCCGCGACGTACATCGGCTCCGGCAAGGCCGCCGAGCTGCGTGACATCGTGGCCGCGTCCGGCGCCGACACCGTGATCTGCGACGGCGAGCTGACCCCCGGCCAGCTCCGGCAACTCGAAGACGTGGTCAAGGTCAAGGTCATCGACCGGACCGCGCTCATCCTCGACATCTTCGCCCAGCACGCCAAGAGTCGTGAGGGCAAGGCCCAGGTCGAGCTGGCGCAGCTCCAGTACCTCCTGCCCCGCCTGCGAGGCTGGGGTGGCAACCTGTCCCGCCAGGTCGGCGGACGCGCCGCGGGCGGCGTCGGCATCGGCGGCCGCGGCCCCGGTGAGACCAAGATCGAGCTGGACCGGCGGCGCATCCGCGAGCGGATGTCCAAGCTGCGCCGGCAGATCAAGGAGATGTACACCGCCCGGGAGACCAAGCGGTCCCGGCGCAGCAGCCGTCAGGTGCCCGCCGTGGCGATCGCCGGCTACACCAACGCCGGCAAGTCGTCGCTGCTCAACCGGCTGACCGGCGCGGGCGTCCTGGTCGAGGACGCGCTGTTCGCGACCCTCGACCCGACCGTCCGCAAGGCGCGCACGCCCGACGGCCGGCTGTTCACGCTCGCGGACACGGTCGGTTTCGTCCGGCACCTGCCGCACCAGCTCGTCGAGGCGTTCCGCTCGACGCTGGAGGAGGTCGCCGACGCCGATCTGATCCTGCACGTCGTGGACGGATCGCATCCCGACCCCGAGTCCCAGCTCAGCGCGGTGCGCGAGGTCCTGGCCGAGATCGACGGCGCCCTCGACGTGCCCGAGGTCGTGGTCATCAACAAGGCCGACGCCGCCGACCCCGTCGTGCTCGCCCGGCTGACCATGAGGGAACGGCACAGCATCGTCGTCTCCGCCCGGACCGGCTCCGGCATCACCGAGCTCATGGAGCTGATCGAGCGCGAGCTGCCGCGGCTCGACCACGAGGTCCACATGCTGGTGCCGTACGAGCGGGGCGACCTGATCGCACGGGCGCACGAGGAGGGCGAGGTGCTCTCCGTGGAGCACACCGGTGACGGCACCGTGCTGCACGCCCGCGTCCCCGGCGACCTCTACGCCGAGCTGGATCGGGTGGCCAAGCCGGTCGAGACCGTCTGACCCGGCGCGGATTCCGCTTTCGACGCCGCTCCCGTTCGCGGGGGCGGCGTTCGTCCGTTTCGGCGCACGGGTCCGGGACATTCTGCGGGGCCGTACGTCACGTGCTGCACCTGAGTCACAAGCGTGACATTTCCTGACTTATTGGATATTTGGCTCGAAAGCAGTACTTAAGGGATTAGCGACGGAAATGCTGGCTCATTCCCGTTGACCTTGCTAGGCTTTCGCAAGCCCTTATGAGACATTCTGTGCGGGTAGTATGGCGGCGCCATCAAATGCTGTTACGCGTGAAGGCCGACATGATCACGGTCTCTGACCTGCGGAGACGACATCGTCGGTGACAGGGAAACACTCCGGCCGTCCCGACCTTGCCGCGGCGAAGCGGCGTTCTTCCCGATAACCCTGTACAGCAAGCCGACCTGTGAAATAACGTAACTGGACTGAAATCGCCTGGGTTCACGACCTCGGCGACAGGGTCATCGCACGAAGTGCGCGATGAGGCAGGAGACCCCCGATGACCTCCGGACACCGATCGGGCCCGGCGGGCGCTTCGCCCGCGATCGATGCCTGCTCGCTGTCCCTGGCCGCGAAGCAGGTGGTCGGATGACCGTTCGCCTCCTGACCAACATCGGCCGTCTCTGGACCGGCCACGACGTGTGCAGCAACGCGGCCATCCTGGTGCACGGTGACCGCATCGCCTGGGTCGGCCGCGCCGCGGACCTGCCGCAGAGCGTGCCCGGCGTCGTCGACGACATCGTCGACGTCGACCACGTCGAGAACCTCGGCGGCGCGCTCGTCACCCCCGGGCTGATCGACGCCCACACCCACCCCGTGTACGCCGGGAACCGGTACGCCGAGATGGCGATGCGCTCCGGCGGCTCCACCGCGTCCGCGATCTCGGCGGCCGGCGGCGGCATCCTCTCCACCATCACCGTCACCCGTGGCACCGACCCCTGGACGCTCTGCAACGGCGTCCGCGAGCGGCTGCGGGAGTGGCTGCTCAGCGGCACCACCACGGTCGAGGCCAAGACGGGCTACCACCTCACCCGCGACGGCGAGCTGGCCGACGTCCGACTGCTCCGCGAGCTCGAGAAAGAGCCGATGATGCCGCGGGTGCACGTCACGTTCCTGGCCGCCCACGTCGTCCCGCCGGAATACTTCGGCCGCCAGCGCGACTACGTCGAGGCGGCCGCCGCATGGTGCGCGGACGCGTCCGCCGCCGGGGCCGACAGCGTCGACGTCTACTGCGACGAGGGACACTTCGGCATCGACGAGGCCCGCTGGGTCCTCGCCTCCGGCCGCAACGTCGGTCTGCTGCCCCGCATCCACGCCGGCGCGCACAGCAGGCGGGGCGCCGTCCAGCTCGCGGCCGAGATGGGCTGCGCGTCGGCCGACATCCTGCACCACACCTCGGACGAGGACATCGCGCTGATGGCGCGGTACGGCGTGCCCGCCGTCGTGTGCCCCGGCACCGCCCTCCAGCACGGCAGGCTCCCGGCGGTGCGCCGGATGCTCGCCCAGGGCGTCACGGTCGCGCTCGGCAGCGACCACAACCCCGGCCACTGCGGCATCACGTCGATGTCCCTGGTGATCAGCCTGGCGGTGGCCGGGTTCGGGATGAGCGTGGGCGACGCGCTGCGCGCCGCGACGCTCGGCGGCGCGCAGGTGCTCGGCGCCCCCGACCGCGGTGTGCTCGCGCCCGGGCGGCTCGCCGACATCGTGCAGTGGGACGCGGACCACGAGGGCGCCTTCGCCTGGTCGTTCGGCCTCAAGCCGCGCCGGGTGTGGCGCGGTGGCACCCCCGTTCAGTGACGCCGCCGCTCCGACGCGACCGAGGGGTGAACCGGACCGCATTTTTCACAGGGGGAGAGATGACCTCCCGGTAGCCTCGTGCCATGCCGGTCGCCGTCGTCACGGACTCCACTGCCTACCTGGACGCGTCGGTGGTCGCGGCACTCGGCGTCACGGTCGTCCCGCTCCAGGTGGTCATCGACGGCCGAGAGCACGCCGACACGGCGGACCCCGCGGTTGTGGGAGTGGCGGAGGCGCTTCGCGAGCACGCGTCCGTCACCACCTCGCAGCCCGCGCCGCAGCACTTCGCCGCCGCCTACGCCGAGGCGGCGGCCGGGGGAGCCGAGGGTGTGGTCTCGGTCCATCTCTCCGGCTCCCTGTCCGGCACGGTGGAGGCCGCCCGGCTGGCCGCCAAGGAGTCTCCGGTCCCGGTCGAGGTCGTCGACAGCGGATCCGTCGGCATGGGCCTCGGATTCCCGGTCCTCTCCGCCGCCGAGGCCGCCCGTCTGGGCAGCCCGCTCACGGACGTGGCGGCCACGGCGAAGGCGTCCGCCGCCGCGACCCGCAGCATCTTCTACGTCGACACCCTGGAGTACCTCCGGCGGGGCGGGCGGATCGGCGCGGCCGCCGGCCTGCTGGGCTCCGCGCTCGCGATCAAGCCGTTGCTCGACCTCGCCGACGGCACGATCACCGTGCTGGAGAAGGTCAGGACGGCGAACCGCGCCATCGCCCGGCTGGTGGACCTCGCCGTCGAGGCGGCCGGTGCCGGCGAGGTACGCGTCGCCGTACAGCATCTGGGAGCGGCGGAGCGGGCCGGGGCGCTTGTGGACGCCCTCGCGTCCCGGCTCCCCAGGGCGTCCCGGCCGCTCCTGGTGGAAGTGGGAGCGGTGATCGGAGCCCACGTCGGCCCCGGCCTGCTCGCGGTGACGATCGCCCCGGCCCATCCACAGGCGGGCTGATTTCCACAGGCCGCGGCACGGGGCCCCGGCGGGGGCGTGACCGCGCCTAACGTCGCCTGCGTGCGAACCAGGGAGCAGCCGGACCACCACCTCGCCGCCGAAGCACGCCTCCGCCTCCTGCTCGAGCCCCGGCCGAGCCGCCCTGTTCCTTCTCCTCAGGGATCGTCGGCTTCCGGAACAGCGGGTGGGCTCGGGCGATCGGCCGATTCGGCCGCTGAGAGACGGTCCGTCGCAACGGCGCACGCGGACGAGGACCGGGAAGCCGAGGCCGAGGGGCCCCGGCTCGCGTTGAGTGACCGGTCGTCGCGGGCGGCCGACGCGGCGGGGGCGTCGCCGCCCGGCAGTGGCGGTGCGCCTCGACGGTCGGACAGCGAAGGGCCGGGCGCCGGCCTGATGGCGAGCATGCTGTCGAAGGGACGAGCGTTCGCCGGGGGAAGCCGGGTGATCAGGGAGACCGCCCCGCTGCTCGACCCCGGGCGTCCCGGTCTGCGGGTCCTGGTGGTGCTCGGGGTGCTCGCGGCGGCCGTGGCGGGGATCTACGCGTGGCGATCACAGCCGGTCGCCGACCCGCTGGTCCCGCCCGCTCCCGCGGGGGCGGCCGCCATCGGCGTCGGCTCCGCCGAAGGAGTGCCGGCTGCCGCGCCGTCCGGTGCCGTTCCGGGCGCCGTCGGGCTCGCCTCACCCCCGCCGACGCCGGGGGTGACGGTCCATGTCACGGGCAAGGTGCGAAAGGCTGGAGTGCTCACGCTCCCGCCGGGGTCCAGGGTCGTCGACGCCATCCAGGCGGCCGGGGGAGCCCGCCCGGGTGCGTCACCTGACGGGTTGAATCTCGCCCGCCGCCTCGTGGACGGCGAGCAGATCGTGGTGGGAGCCCCCGCCGCCGGGCAGGGCGCGGCAGCCGCGGTCGGCGGCGACGGCACGACGATGATCAGCCTCAGTTCGGCCACGTACGAGCAGTTGCAGGACCTACCCGGCGTGGGCGAGGTGCTGGCACAGCGGATCGTCGAATATCGCGAAGCCCACGGAGGATTTCAGAGCGTCGATCAGCTGCAGGACGTCTCAGGCATAGGACCGCAGAAGTTCGCCGACCTGAAAGGCAGGGTCACGCCGTGAGCGGTCCGGATCGCCGGCTCGGTTCGGGCACGGCCACCGAGCCGCCCGGCGAGATCTCTTCCGCGAAGGGCGGCACCCCGTGGGCGTCAGGCCACTCCCTGCGCCTGGTGTGCCCGGCGATCGTGTCGTGGCTGGTCGCGCTCGTGCTTCTCGGATGCTCCGCTACGGCGGGTGCCGTCGTGGCCGTCGGCTTCGCGTCCGCCGCGCTGCTGGTCTGGGCGCTGACCAGGAGCGGTCGTCGTCCCAGGGGCGGATCGACGGTTTCCGGTGCCGGGCGATCACGCGGCCCCGTGGCCGGTACGGCTCTCGCGGCGTTGGCCTGTAGTGCGGCGACCGCGGCGGTCGTGGCCGTCAAGGTGCACACGGTCAGCACCGGACCCGTGGCGGAGCTCGCGGCTCGGCACGCCACCGTCGTCGCCGAGGTCGAGATCGGCGACGACCCGCGGACGAGACCGCAGCGTGGCGGCCTGACACGCCGAGACAGTTTCGTGGTGGAAGCGCGGATGCTCTTCGTCCAGGTCGCGGAAGGCGACCGGGTTCGGGGCGATGTGCCGGTGGTCGTCCTCGCGTCGGGCGACGGATGGGGGACTCTGCTGCCGAGCCAGCGCGTCCGCGTGCGCGGCCGGTTGGGCACGGCCGACCGGGGAGATCTGACGGCTGCCGTGCTGGTGGTGCGGGGCCCGCCGGAGGTGCTGTCCGCTCCCTCCGCGGTGCAGCGGGCGGCCGGGGCACTGCGTGCGGGCTTGCGTGAGGCGAGTGACGTGCTTCCGCAGGGCCCGCGGGGACTGTTGCCCGGCCTGGTCGTCGGGGACGTCTCACGCCTGGACGAGGAGATCAAGGAGAACTTCGCGGCCGCCGGTCTCACCCACCTGACGGCGGTGTCCGGGGCCAACCTGGCATTCATCGCCGGTGCCGCCCTGGCGATCGCAAGACTCATGGGGCTTCCGCTCCCCGCGCGGGCGATCCTGGCGGCCCTCGCCATGGTGGGGTTCGCGATCGTCGCCCGGCCTTCGCCCAGCGTGGTCCGGGCGCTCGCCATGGGGATCGTGGCGGCGCTCGCCCTGGGCACGGGACGGTCCCGGGATGGCCTGGCCGCGCTCTCCGCCACGGTGCTCGGCCTGATCCTCTTCAATCCCGGGCTCGCCCGGCAGTACGGCTTCGCGCTGTCGGTCTTCGCCACCGGCGGCATCCTCGTGCTGGCTCCCCGATGGCGAAATCGGATGGCGGCGCGGATGCCCGGTTGGCTGGCCGAGGCGATAGCCGTACCGGCGGCGGCGCAGGTGGCCGTCACGCCGCTGTTGGTGCTCATGTCCGGGCAACTCGACGTGGTGGCGATCCCCGCGAACCTGTTGGCGGGCCCGGCCGTGGCGCCGGCGACCCTGCTCGGCTTCGGCGCGGCGATCGTCGCCCCCGTCAGCATGGCCGCCGCCCAACTGCTGGTCCGGCCTGCGGGGTTGGCCGCCGCGTGGATCATCGCCGTCGCGGAACGGGCGGCGGCGCTCCCGGCGGCGACGGTCGGCTGGCCGGGGGGTGTCCCGGGGCTCGCGCTCCTGGGCGTCGCGGCCACCCTGGGCTGGCTGATCCTGCGTCGCAGGTTCCGCCGGTACCTCGTCGCGGGGGTGCTGGCCGCCGCGCTCGTCGCCGTTCTGGTCGTCGGCCCGGCGACGTCGCCGTGGCCGCCTCCGGGATGGCTGCTCGTCGCGTGCGACGTAGGGCAGGGCGACGGCCTCGCCCTGTCCACCGGACCCGGCAGCGCTGTGGTGATCGACTCCGGTCCGAAGCCGGGGTCGGCGAACCGATGCCTACGTGATCTGGGAGTCACGCGGGTGCCGCTTCTGTTCCTCAGCCATGCTCACCTCGATCATGTCGGCGGGCTGACCGGAGTGCTCCGTGGACGAAGTGTGGGCGCCGTCGTCGTCAGTCCGGGACGGCTACCCGAGGGCGAGAGCGCGCGCGTTTCCGCGGAACTGCGCGCGCGGCGCATTCCGGAGTGGGTGGTGCCGCCGGGTGGCCGGTGGAGGTTCGGCGCCGCCGAGCTCACCGTGCTCGCCCCCGAGCCCGAGGCGCCCCAGGAAGGGTCCGGAGAGGGGGCCATCGCGAACAACGCCAGCGTCGTCCTGCTCGTACGGTGGTACGACGCGAGAGGCTCGCCGATCGGGTCGGCGCTGCTCGCGGGCGACGTGGAGACCGAGGCGCAGGCCAGGCTGCTGCGCCACGGCGTCCCGCCGGTCGATGTGCTGAAGGTGCCGCACCACGGTTCGCTTCGCCAGGACCCCGATTTCCTGGCCGCGACGAGGGCGGGTGCGGCGCTGGTCAGCGTCGGCGCCGGCAACGACTACGGGCATCCCGCCCCGTTGACCATGGCCCGCCTACACCTGCTGGGGATGCGTACCTATCGGACCGATCTGTCCGGCGACGTCGCCGTCGTCGAACGTGCCGGCCGCCTCGCGGTCGTTCCCCGCGGCCGATGAGGGACCTGGACCCGGCGTCCGTCGGCCGTGGTCGCGTGGCAGACGAAGGACCCGGGCCGGGCGTGGCTCGCCCCGCCCTCGCTGTTCACGGCTGCGGGGCCCACGGCGGTGCCGCCGGTCTGGAGCACGTCCAGACCGGCGGCGCGGCCAAGGGTTGCGGACATCCGACGGGCTCCGAGGCCACGTCCGATTCCCGGCGGCGGGGCTGGGCGTGGCATGCTGCCAGGCATGGCCACTGCAGCACCCGTGACCCTGGTCGTCGGCGACGAGGAACTCCTGGCCGACCGGGCGGTCTCATCCGTCGTGGCGGCTGTGCGCGCGGACGATCCCGGGGCCGAGGTCCACGACCTGGTCGGCGGGAAGGTCGAGCCCGGAGAGCTCACCGGACTGTCCTCTCCCTCTCTCTTCGGCGAGAGGTCCGTGATCGTGATCCGGTCCGCCCAGGACCTCGCCAAGGATGTCATCGCCGAGGTCGTCAAGTACGCGGCCCATCCGGCGGAGGACGCGGTGCTCGTGCTGGCGCATCCGGGCGGCGTGAAGGGCAAGGCGCTCGTCGAGGGCGTGAAGAAGGCCGGAGCGGACGTCGTCACCGTCTCCAAACTGACCAAGCCCGCCGAGCGGCTGGACTTCATCAAGGGGGAGATCAAGCGCGCCGGCCGGTCGATCTCTCCGGGCGCCGCGCAGGCGCTTCTCGACGCGGTCGGGAGCGACCTGCGTGAGCTCGCCGCCGCCTGCGGCCAGCTCGCCTTCGACACCGAGGGCAAGATCGACGAGGCCGCGGTCGCCCGGTACCACCGGGGCAGGGCCGAGGTCAGCGGATTCACCATCGCCGACCTGGCCATCGAAGGGCGGCTCGGCGAGGCGCTCGAACAGCTCCGGTGGGCGCTGGCGACGGGGGTGGCGCCCGTGCTGATCGTCAGCGCCCTCGCGGGCGGCCTGCGGTCGCTCGCCAAGGTCGGCGGCGCCCCCCGCAACCTCCGGGGCGGCCAGCTCGCCAGCCACGTCGGGATGCCTCCGTGGAAGATCGACCGGGTGAAGCGCCAGCTCGGCGGCTGGGGTCAGGACGGCATCTCCCGAGCCATGCAGGCCGTCGCCGTCGCCGACGAGCAGGTGAAGGGAGCGGGCACCGACCCGGCGTACGCCCTGGAACGGGCGGTGCAGATCATCGTCGCGAGCCGCACCGGCCGCTGATCCGGGCGGCTCAGACGGCGGTTTCCTCCAGGATGGCGCCGTCGCGCAGCTCCAGTACGCGGTCGGCGAGGGTGATCAGCTTGGGATCGTGGGTGGCGACCAGCGCCGTCACCCCTTCACTGCGGACCAGCGCCTGGAGCAACTGCATGATCTGGAGCGCGGTGTGTGAGTCGAGCTGACCGGTCGGCTCGTCGGCGATGAGCAGCCGGGGCCGGTTCGCCAGCGAGCGGGCGATGGCCACCCGCTGCTGCTGCCCGCCGGACAGCTCGTACGGCCGCTGGTTCATGTGATCGCGCAGACCGACCAGGCTGAGCAGGATCCGGACCCGCTCCTCGCGCTCGGCGACCGCCGCGCGGGCCAGGCGGAGCGGCACCCCGACGTTCTCGGCCGCGGACAGCACCGGGATCAGCCCGAACGACTGGAACACGAACCCCATCACGTCCCGGCGCAGTTCCAGCAGGGCGGCCTCGGGCAACTCGGTCACGGTCTGCCCGGCGACCTCGATCCGGCCCTCGTCCGGCCGGTCCAGGCCGCCGACCATGTTGAGCAGTGTCGTCTTCCCCGAGCCGGACCGGCCGCGGAGGGCGACCAGCTCCCCTGGGTACGCCTCGAACGACACTCCGCGCAGCGCCTCGACCCCCTTGGGGTAGACCTTGCGCACGCCGTCGACGACGACCAGCGGTTGATCGGTCATGACTGCTCGTCTCCCTGGTTGGCGGGCCACACCCCGATGTGGTCGTGTTCGAGCTCCAGCCGTACCCGGCGCTCCATGTCCAGCGCGGTCATGAAGTCACGCGGGAGCTGCATCCGGCCGGCCCGGTCGAGCACGGCGTACTCCTCGGCGACCACGCCTCCGTCCTCGGAGGTACGGCGGAGCGTCTCGCTGGAGGTCCGCCCGTCCCGGATGCCGATCGTACGGTCCACCTCGTCGGCGACCAGGGGGTCGTGCGTGACGATGACGGCGGTGACGCCGAGCTCACGGTTGGCCCGGCGCAGCGCGCCGAAGACCTGCTCGGAGGTGTCGCTGTCGAGCTCGCCGGTCGGCTCGTCGGCCAGGATCACCTCGGGCGAGTTGGCCAGCGCCACAGCGATCGCGACGCGCTGCTGCTGGCCGCCCGACATCTCGCCGGGACGCCGCCCGGCGCAGTCGGCCACGCCGAGCAGGTCGAGCAGCTCGCCCGCCCGCGCCCGGTCCACCTTTCCGGTCGCCAGCCGCATGGGCAGCAGCACGTTCTCCTGCGCGCTGAGGTAGGGGAGCAGGTTGCGTGCCGTCTGCTGCCAGATGAACCCGACCACGGAGCGGCGGAACCGCAGCCGGTCCTTGGCGGTCATCGACAGCAGGTCCATGCCGGCGACCCGGGCCAGCCCGGCGGTCGGGACATCCAGCCCGGAGAGCACGTTGAGCAGTGTCGACTTACCCGACCCGGACGCACCGACGATCGCGATCAGCTCGCCCTTGTCGATCAGCAGGTCGAGCCCCTGCAGGGCGACCACCTCGACGCCCTCGGTCTTGTAGATGCGCACCAGGTTGTCGCACAGAATGTGGGCGGTCGCGCCGAACGCGGCGTTCGCCGCTCCGGCCTGTGCCTCCAGGTCAGCGAGACTTTGCACGGCTGCCTCCAAGGTAGACGCCCGCGAGGGCGGCGACGGCCATCCCGCCGGCCAGCAGGGCGGGCATGACCGGGTCGATCGGATAGTCGCCGAACCGCAGCCCGGCGTACGCGGACAGGTCGATGCCGTCCCCGAACAGCGTGGGCAGGCCGAGCCCGAGCGCGAGCCCGGCGAGAACGGAGAGGACGAGCACCGGGCCGATTTCGAGCACCGTCATGCCCTTCGCCTGGCGGCGGGTCAGGCCGATCGCGTGCAGCAGGATCAGGGCGCGGGACCGCTCCGCCGCCCCGGACACCAGCATGATCGCCACGGCCGCCAGCGCGTACGCGGCGAGGGCCAGCGTGACGACGCGCAGCCCGGTCATCAGGGTGGACGTGAGCGGCACCGAGGTGATCTCCGTGAGCGTGCCGTCCACGGTGTGGATCACCGTGCCGGCTGGCATGGCAGCTTTGACGGCCTCGGCGTCGCCGCTGATCAGCAGGGTGTTCGTGTGCTGCGGCAGAGCGGGGAGGACGATGAGCCCCAGGTCGGTGGTGTCCACCCCCGGCAGCGACGCGATCTTCCCCTTGGGTTGTACGGTCAGCCGCTCGGGCCAGGCGATGTCGAAGCTCGCCATCGTGGCCATGTCGGAGGACACGAGGGCCCCGCTCGCGGGCGCCGTGGGGACCTCCAGCGGGCTGCCTGCCACCAGCTTCCGGTAGGCGTTCAGGTCGACCGCCACGACGGCGGTGTCCCGGCCGGTGAACCCCACCTCGGCGTGGGTCTTGCCGACCGCGGCGGGCACGACCTGGTTCACCCCGGGCGTCTTCCGGATCCGCTCGATCAGGTCGGCGGGGATGCCTTCCGACCGCTGCACCCGGATCTCGGCGCCGACCTGCTGCCAGGCGGCCAGGCGTTGCGCCGTGGAGAGGCCGTCGGCGGTCACCGCGCTGTACGCGCAGATTGCGAGCGCGGGCAGCAGCGTCAGCACCGGCAGGGTCGCGCCGGTCGCGGCCCGCGCCGCCATGGCCAGCCCCAGGTACGGCGCGGCGTCCCGGCGGCGGGCGGCCAGGCGCAGCAGCAGCCGGAGCGGGAACGGGTAGACGCGCAGCGCGACCAGCGCGGCGGCCACCGTGAGCAGCGCGGGCACCACCATCATGAACGGGTCGTCGCCGAGGCCGCGGGTGCGCAGGAGCTGGACGCCTCCGGCTCCGAGCAGGACGACCAGGACCTCCAGCGCGATCCGCCGGGGGGACGGCCGGCGCGTCACCACGTCGTCCCTGCGCTCGTTGAGGGGCTGCCGGTGGGTGTGCGCCGTCGCCCCACCCGCGTACGCGATGGCCGCGACGGCCAAGGCCACGGGGCCGAGCAGCAGGATCGGCAGGAACGGCCCGGGCACCAGCAGCGAGAGCCCGGCGCCCACCAGTGCGGCGGGCGCGATGGCGAGCGCGACGACCCCGCCGCCCACGATCGTGACCCTTGGCAGTGACGCGCCGCGCGCCCGCATCAGGGAGAGGGCGCCGTGCATCCGCGCGCCGATGAGCCGTACGGCGAGCGCGATCGTGCCGAGGCAGGCCACGGCGAACCCGCCGAGCAGCACGGCCATCAGCGCGCGCGTGGTGGCGAGCCGATCGAGGAATTCCTTGATGAGCTGGTCGAGCCCGGTGACGAGAGTGGTGTCCTCCCCCTGGAAGGGGATCCCCGTGCTGACCGAGAAACCGCGCGGGGCGGATCTCACCACGCGGTCCGCCTCGGCCAGGGCGTCGAGCACGTCCCGCCCGTTGCGGGCGGTGACGGCCGCCGGGTTCACCTGAAAGGTCCAGCTGTAGATCAGCTGGAGATCTCCGCTCGCCAGCGCGTCTCCGTTGGCCAGACCGGAGATCAGCAGATCGTCCTCGTCGCCGCCCGGTGGGCGGGATTTGACGATCTTCGCTGCTCCGCTGTGGTATGCGGTCCAGTACACGTCGTCGGGGGCCAGCGGCTCCCAGAGACCGCTGACCACGGCCTGGTACCCCTCGAACCCGATCGTGTCGCCGAGCTTGATGCCGAGCTCGGCGGCGGGCGCGGCCGGGAAGGAGACCTCGTACTGCCTCTGCTCGTCACTCGGACCGGGAGGCCCGCCCGCGACATACCTGATCCGGTTGGCGATGTCGTTGTCCCAGCCGAGGGTCAGGTAGCGGTGCCGCCCGATCTGCATCTTGTTCCGCATCCCGTGGCCGAACCTGGGGATGCCGTCCAGGATGCCGCGTCCGGTCGGCGGCATCGCGGACCGCCACGAGGAGTTCGCCCGCGTCATCGCGTCGACGCTCGTCGGCTGGCTGAAGCTGTAGGCGCCGTCCAATACGACGGTCAGCGCGGTCGTCAGCGGAGGCGAGGTCCGCAGCATGGTCTCCGCGCTCTTGTCCAGGGACGCCTCCAGAGCCCGGGGCAGCCCGGCCAGTAGCAGTGACCCGGCCAGCGTGAGCAGCGCGAGCAGGGCCGCCGTACCCCGGTGGGCCGCGAACAGCCGGATCATCGGTCCTCCCCCGAACGCAGCACGCCGCCCGGCCCGCGCCGGTGCAGCGAGCGGGCCAGCCCGAATATGACCGCCAGCAGCACCGCCCCCACCCCGAGGGCGAGCGCGGCGATGCCCGGCCACGGGATATCCAGCACCACCGGCGGCGTCACCGCCGTCGCCTGCCCCGTCAGGACGATGGACGGCACCACCGCCAGCGCGACCCCGGCCGCCAGCAGCACGCCTCCGACCAGCGACAGCCCGATGACGAACGACTGCTCGACGGCGAGCAGGCCGAGCATCTGCCGGAAGCCGACGCCGAGCGCCCCGAGCAGGGCGAACTCCGACCGGCGCTCGCGCGCGGACACGGCCGCGTTCACCAGGAAGCCCAGCACGGCGAACGCGAGCGCGGCGACGAAGCCGAGCACCAGCGCGCCCCGCAGCCCGCCCGCCAGCGGATCGTCCCTGAGCTGCCGGCCGAGGGCGGTCACCTCGGTCACGCTCGCCCCCTGCTTCGCCAGCGCCGCCGCGGCGGCCGAGGTGTCGTGGCCGGAGGCGGCCAGCCACCACTCCGTCGCCTTGACCGAGGCCCCGGTGGCAGTACGCAGCGCGGCCAGGTCGGCGAGGACGGCCGAGGCGCCCGCGGGCGTGCCCGGCATGGCCCGTACGGTCCCCACCACGTCGATCGGGACGGGCGACGAGTCGATGGTGAGGGTGCGCTCCTTGGCCAGGTCGTCGGTGACCACGACCGGCAGCGCCGTGCCGTTCCCGGAGAGACGGGAGGCCAGCGTGGCGAGCGGCGCGTCGGACAGGTCCGGACGTAGCAGCATGACCTCCGGCAGCCGGGCCGCGTCCGCCGCGAGAAGATCGACGTCACCGTCTCCCATGGAGGCCCGTACGCGGTGGACGGGCGTGAGCGCGGTGACGCCGGGCAGCGCGGAGAAGCCGTCCCCGGTGTCCCCCTGCTGGGCGGTCACCCGCAGGTCGGCGCCGGCCAGATGCCGGGCCTGGTCGTCCTGCGACTGCCGCCAGGTGGCCGAGGTGGCCAGGGACAGCGCCCCGATCGCGACGGCCATCGTCAGCAGCAGCGCGGGCCCCGAGTAGCGGGCGGGCCGCCTGCTCACCTGGCGCACCCCGACGGCGGCCGCGAAGCCGGGCCGCCGCGTCGTCGCCCGCTCAAGGAGCCGGGAGACGAGGGGCACCAGCCGCAGGCCCAGCAGGCCGCCGCAGAGCAGCGCGAGCGCCGGGCCGATCACGATGAGCGGGTCGATGCCCAGATCGCCGCTGGTCGTCTCGGTCACCGGCGCGCCGTAGCGCTGGAGCTGCCAGATCGCCAGCGCCGCCACCACCAGCAGCGCCAGGTCGGCCCCGGCCCGCTGGAGGATGCCCTGCCGGTCGCCACGCCCGCGCGCCCCCTGCTCCTCGACGTACGTCCGGCGCGCCCCGAGCACCGCGGGGAGCGCGAGCAACACCGCGCAGGCCAGCGCCACGGCGGCCGAGATGGCGAAGGCCGTCGCGCCCGGGTTCTGCCACAGCGGCGTCCCGGTGCCGCCGACCAGCGCGAGCAGGAATGGCGCCAGGTACGGCGCGGCCACCGCGCAGGGCAGCGCGACCAGCAGCGCCTCGCCGCCCGCCAGAGCGGCCAGCCGGACCGAGCCCGCGCCGCGCGACCGCAGCAGAGCCACCTCCATCCGGCGGTGGTCGGACAGCAGCCGCGCCGTCAGCGTCAGCGCGTACGCGGCGAGCACCAGAAGCTGCAACACCGGGATCAACATCGTCGAGCGGGCGACGAGCGCGGCCCGGTCGAGCTGGGTGAGCATCGCGGGGAGGCCGGTGGTGACCGTGCATCCCGCGCATCCGCCCCGGAGCGTGGCCGTGATGCCGGTGACCGACGCGGCCAGGGGACGCAGGTCCTCGCGGGTCAGACCGCTCAGGTCGGGCACGGCCGTCCAGCTCGCCGTGACGCTTGTGGCGAACCGGCTGACGAACGTCGTCGCAGGGATCACGAGCGGCCCGTACGTGGTGTAGTCGCCGACCTGGGTGCCGTTGCGGAGTAGTTCGTCGCCCGCCCACCGGCCACCGTCGGAGGCGCGCAGCCGGAAGATCCCGGAGATCTTGACCTTGACCGTGCTGCCGTCCAATCGGCCGACGATCGCGAACTCGCCGCCCGAGGTCACCCGCATCGCCTCGGCGGCGGGCTGGGAGAGCGCGGCCTCCACCGTCCCGGCGGGGCTCTCGGCCGGCCACGCGCCAGCGACCAGATCGGCGCGCTCCCGCAGGTCGTCGTAGGTGGCGAACCGGGTCAGGTCGGGCCGCTCGCGCCCCTCCTGGCCGGGCATCGCGTACGAGTCGGACCGGGCGCCGCTCACCACGCGGTGCGGGAGCCCGGCGTACCCGCGCGTGATGCCGTCGCGGACCGTCCGGTCGATGCCGGCGTAGTCGTCGGCCTTCACCGAGGACGTGACGGTGGTGGAGGTGAGAGTGGGCGGCGCCGTCTCGACCGCCTGCCGCACGCCCAGGTTGGTCACCGAGGCGGCGTACGTCATGAGGGCGACCAGCGTGGTCGTGGCGAGCAGGATCGAGCCGAACGCCGCCGCCAGCAGGAGCGGTTCGCTCAGTGCGCGCCGGAATACCAGCGGTGTCCGCCCCCGCATGTATCGTCCTCTGGCTCGTCGGATATTCTCCCGATCGCCTCACCATAGGGCGATCGGGGAAGCGCCAGAAAGATCGGTGATGGAGTCGATGCGCGGCGGCGATCCCGGTGTGATATCGAAATCGGGACATTTCCCGAATAGATCGTGCGCAATTATCTGCTATGGGCCTTGCTTCCCGAAACCGCGGTAATGCCCGAAAGTGGGGGGCGGTCCGGATTTACCGTCATATCAGGCGGGAGATGCGCCGTTACGCGGACACGCGTGGGCGAGCCCGGGAGTGCGAAAAAGGGCGAGAGCGCCGAAACGCCGCACCCCCGGGGAGGGGATGCGGCGTGACACATCCGCGTGCCCGCGACGACGCGGGCGACGGAGTGGCTACTTGGCGGCCTGCAGGGCGGCGGCGCGCTTGGCGATCGCCGACTTGCGGTTCGCGGCCTGGTTCTTGTGGATGACGCCCTTGCTGACGGCCTTGTCGAGCTGACGGCTCGCGGTGTGCAGGGCGGCCAGGGTCGTCTCGACGTCGCCCTGGTCAGCGGCCTCGCGGAACTTGCGGACCGCCGTCTTCAGGGACGACTTGACAGCCTTGTTACGCAGCCGGGCCTTCTCGTTCTGCCGGTTGCGCTTGATCTGGGACTTGATGTTCGCCACGAAGAAAGCCTCGGTGTGAGTCTTGGTCGGATGGGGCGCGCGGGCTCGAGAGAGGGCGCGCCACACGCAGTTGAACAGGGTACCAACAGCTCGCGATGTCGCTCAAATCGAGCGCCCGCGTAGTCACCTGCGCCCTAATCCTAACCCGGACCGGCGCCGTCAGGCGTGCGGCCTGACCCAGGACGCGTCGTATTCTCGCCAGTCCTCCTCCGTGGCCGCGAAGTCGACGTACATCGCCAGGCCCACCTTGTCGCGGGGACCGTGGCCGGTCAGGGCCAGCCGGGCGCCCTCCGCCGCCGTCGCCACGCTCTCCGCGTAGTCGCCCGCGTATTCGTGGTAGGCCGGGGCGCCGATGAGCAGGGTCTTGTCCTCGGGCACGAGGTCCAGCGCGATGTCGGCCTGCCGTACGACGTGGCCGCCGTAGAGCGAGGGGAGGAAGGTCCAGGAGTCGTATGTCATGATCGCGACCTGGTCGGTGAGATCGGTCACCCGGCGGAAGTAGTCGCGGCTCCAGTACTTCTCGTGACCGATCACCAGGCGGGCGGGGAGCGCGGCGCCGGGCATCGGCTCGATCTGCTGGGTGGCGACCGACAGCGGGCGCGAGCCGATGACCTCGCGGGTGGCGCGGAGAACGTCGAGGAAGTCCGGGTCGCCGTCGGGCACCGGCTCGAAGTCGTAGTGGATGCCGTCGTAGCCGAGATCGACCAGGGCCTTGGCGCCGGCCACGACCCGCTCCCTCGTCGCCGGGTCGCTCAGATCGAGGAACCCGGGGTCGAGGCGCTGCCCCAGCCAGGCGGACACCCGCACCCCCGGATGCCGCTTCTTCCACCATTTCAAGAAATTTCCAGCATTGGGATATTTGTCGGGAGATAGCGTGCCGTCGTAGGAGAACGGACCGCTGTGGACGTACACGTCCTTGACGGAGCCCAGTCGTACGGCCATGGCGTCGACGTCGGCGGCGCCGCGGCGGCCGTCCACCCACGCGTGCCCCATCCAGAGGGCGTCGTTGCCCGTGCTCCGGGCCCAGGCGGCCGGAGAGCCGGTGAACTGCAGGCGTAACGCCGCCGCGGCGAGCAGGACGGCGGCGAGCAGGACGGCCAGGACGATCGCAGTCCACCTGATCACCCGCTTGGTGATGGTCAAGGCAAGCATCCGGACATGCCACCATGGAGGTTGGCTGGTTCGCCAGCCGATGACGGGAGACGAGGCCGATCCGGAGACGGCACGGCCCGATCCGTCGCTCGCAGTCACAAACCCTGTTGAAACGGACCCCGGTGCGCACTCAGCCTGGCCAGACCGACCCCGCGTTGATCCGCAACTTCTGCATCATCGCGCACATCGACCATGGCAAGTCCACTCTCGCCGACCGGATGCTGCAGCTCACCGGTGTGGTCGACGACCGCTCCATGCGCGCGCAGTACCTCGACCGCATGGACATCGAGCGAGAGCGCGGCATCACGATCAAGTCGCAGGCCGTGCGGCTTCCGTGGAACGGCCACGTGCTCAACATGATCGACACGCCCGGCCACGTGGACTTCTCGTACGAGGTGTCCCGGTCGCTGGAGGCGTGCGAGGGCGCGGTCCTGCTCGTCGACGCGGCCCAGGGCATCGAGGCGCAGACGCTGGCCAACCTCTACATGGCCATGAACGCCGACCTGCACATCATTCCGGTCCTCAACAAGATCGACCTGCCCGCCGCCCAGCCGGACAAGTACGCCGAGGAGCTGGCCGGCCTCATCGGCTGCGACCCGTCCGACGTGCTGCGCGTGTCCGGCAAGACCGGCGTCGGCGTCGCGGAGCTGCTCGACCACGTCGTGGCGACCATCCCCGCGCCCGTCGGCGTCGCCGACGCGCCCGCCCGCGCGCTGATCTTCGACTCGGTCTACGACACCTACCGCGGCGTCGTCACGTACGTACGGGTCGTGGACGGCCAGCTCTCCAAGCGCGAGCGGCTGCTCATGATGTCCACCGGCGCCCAGCACGAGCTCCTGGAGATCGGCGTCATCTCGCCCGAGCCCATGCCGTCCGCCGGACTGGGCGTCGGCGAGGTGGGCTACCTCATCACCGGCGTGAAGGACGTCCGCCAGTCGCGCGTCGGCGACACCGTCACCAGCGCGACCAGGTCGGCCGTCGACCCGCTCGGCGGATACGAGCACCCCAAGCCCATGGTCTACTCCGGGCTCTATCCGATCGACGGCGACGACTACCCCGAGCTGCGCGAGGCGCTCGACAAGCTGCGCCTCAACGACGCCGCGCTCGTCTACGAGCCCGAGACGTCGGCCGCGCTCGGGTTCGGCTTCCGCTGCGGCTTCCTCGGGCTGCTCCACATGGAGATCGTGCGCGAGCGGCTGGAGCGCGAGTTCAACCTGTCGCTCATCTCCACCGCGCCCAACGTGATCTACCGCGTGGTCATGGAGGACGGTCGTGAGCTGATCGTCACCAACCCGTCCGAGTTCCCCGAAGGCAAGATCGCCGAGATCCACGAGCCGGTGGTCAAGGCCACGCTGCTCGCGCCCTCCGAGTTCATCGGCGCCATCATGGAGCTCTGCCAGGGGCGGCGCGGCAACCTCCAGGGCATGGACTACCTGTCCGAGGACCGGGTCGAGATCCGCTACACGCTGCCGCTCGGTGAGATCATCTTCGACTTCTTCGACCAGCTCAAGTCGAAGACGCGCGGCTACGCCTCGCTCGACTACGAGCCCCTCGGCGAGCAGGCCGCCGACCTCGTCAAGGTCGACATCCTCCTGCAGGGCGAGGCCGTCGACGCCTTCAGCGCGATCGTCCACCGCGAGAAGGCCTACGCGTACGGCGTCGAGATGGCCAAGAAGCTCAAGGACCTCATCCCGCGGCAGCAGTTCGAGGTGCCCATCCAGGCCGCCATCGGCGCCCGCGTCATCGCCCGCGAGAACATCCGCGCCATCCGCAAGGACGTCCTCGCCAAGTGCTACGGCGGCGACATCAGCCGTAAGCGCAAGCTGCTGGAGAAGCAGAAGGAAGGCAAGAAGCGGATGAAGATGGTCGGCCGCGTCGAGGTGCCGCAGGAGGCGTTCGTGGCCGCCCTTTCGACCGAGACGTCGTCGGCGGACAAGCCGAAGAAGTGACACGGCGCGCACGGGCCGGTGGCCCGCGCGCCCGCCCGCCGGGAGCCGATCGTGGCGATCATTCGCTGTCGGGAGGTAGGCCGGATCCGGCGATGCCGGTCACCGCGATTTAGCGGAAAAATGTCAGTCCCCTGGCATACCTTCGGATCGAACGCCTGTGCGATTCGGAGGTCGGAAATGATCGCAGATGCTCACGCCGCCGAGCGGTTCATGCGCGCCGCGATGCTCGGCGTGGCCATGGCCGTGGAGACGCAGCGGCTCCTTCGGCTCCACGCCGGGGACTCCCCACCCGGCCAGGACGGCGCCGTCGGGGTCGAGATCCCGTTCCCGGACTCCACCGTGATCACGGCGGTGCTCGACGCGGCCGCCACCTGCTTCCGGCCGCCAGACGATCCGGGAGAAGATCCCCGGCAGGCCGTTCTCGCCCCGCTGCTCGAACTGGCGGCCCTCGCGAAGCCCCTCGTCCCACCCCAGCCCCTCGTGCCCGAGCGGCGGTGAGAGCGAGGTCCGGGAAACCGAGTGAGAGGGGTGGTCCGGGGGAGGAGAGGCGAGGGCACCGGCCGGATGGCGGCAGACTGGAGGCGTGCCTTCTGTTCTTCCCGACGGCGACCCGATCCCGGCCTCCGGCGAGTTGCCTTCCAGCGCTCTCGACAGCCTCGGCTCCCGCCCGTTCGGCTTCTACATCCATGTGCCGTTCTGCCTCACCCGGTGCGGCTACTGCGACTTCAACACGTACACGGCCGCCGAGCTCGGGCCCGGCGCCTCCCAGCGGGACTACGCCTCGACGGCGATCGAGGAGGTGCGGCTCGCCCGGCGCGTCCTCGGCGACGCCGAGCTGCCCGTGGAGACCGTGTTCGTCGGCGGAGGCACGCCGACGCTGCTCCCTCCCGAGGACCTCGTCCGCATCCTCCGCGTGGTGGACGAGGAGTTCGGGCTGGCCCCCGGGGCCGAGGTCACCACGGAGGCCAACCCGGAGTCCGTCACCCAGCGGTCCCTGGAGGTCCTGCGCGAGGGCGGGTTCACCCGGATGAGCTTCGGCATGCAGAGCGCCCGCGAGCACGTGCTCACCGTGCTCGACCGCCGCCACACGCCGGGCCGGGCCGGTGCGGCCGTACAGGAGGCCCGGAAGGCCGGGTTCGACCACGTCAACCTGGACCTGATCTACTCGACGCCCGGCGAGACCGACGACGACTGGCGGGCCTCGCTCGAGGCCGCGCTGACCGCCGGCCCCGACCACGTCTCGGCGTACTCGCTGATCATCGAGGAGGGCACCCGGCTGGCGGCGCGGATCCGGCGCGGCGAGCTGCCGATGCCGGACGACGACGTGGCCGCGGACCGCTACCTCATCGCCGAGGAGATGCTCACCTCGGCCGGGTTCCGCTGGTACGAGGTCTCCAACTGGGCGGTCTCGGACGAGGCGCGCTGCCGCCACAACCTCCTGTACTGGACCGGCGGCGACTGGTGGGGCGTCGGACCGGGCGCACACAGCCACGTGGGAGGCACCCGGTGGTGGAACGTCAAGCACCCCGCGCCATACGCGACGCGGCTGGCGGCGGGGGAGTCGCCGGGTTACGCCCGTGAGGTGCTGACGGAGGACGACCGGGTGGTCGAACGGCTGATGCTGGAGCTCCGGCTCGTGACCGGGTTCCCGCTCGCCGACGTGCGGCCGTCCGCGCGTACGGCCTGCGCCAAGGCGTTGGCCGACGGCCTGCTCGAGGTCGAGCCGTTCAAGCGCGGCCGCGCCGTGCTGACGCTGCGCGGCCGGCTCCTCGCGGACGCCCTGATCCGCGACCTGGCCTGAGCGGGGAGTCGTCCTCGCGCGATCAGGTGACGAGGCGGATCGTCATCGGATAGCGGTAGTTCTCCCCGCGGTTGGCCGCCATCGCGCCCATGATCCCCACAACGAGCGTGTACACCCAGATGACCGGGAGCAGCAGGAACCCGAGGACCCCGACCAGGACCGCGGACAGCACGGTCGAGACCACGACCACGGCGATGAAGGCGATCGTGGCGGTGATCCAGAAGTTCAGCGCCTCGGCCGCCTGGTCCCGGACGTACGGCGACTGGTCCTTCCGCGTCAGGTAGATCACCAGCGAGCCGACCGCGCCGAGCGGCCAGGCGAAGAGGTTGCCCAGCCCGGCGAGGTGGGCGAGCATCGCCATGTTGGTGTCGTCGGTGCCCGGCCGGGGGCCGTACTGCCCCGGCACATACGGCCCGGCGGCGCCATAGCCGTACCCCGGGGCGCCGTATCCGTGATAGCCGGGCGCCGCGTCGTACCCGGACGCGTACCCCGGGCCGCCGGGGGCGCCGTAGGGCATGCCCTGGCCCGGCTCGTATCCCGGAGCACCGTAACCGGGGGCGCCGTAGCCGGGAGCACCATAACCGGGGGAGTCGTAGCCGGGAGCGCCGTAGCCCTGGTTTCCGTGATCGGCGGGCCCGGGGACGCCCTGAGGCGGGGTCTCGGGTTGTGCCTCGCCGGCACCCTGACCGGGCGTCTCACGTCCGGACCCGCCCTGACCGGGGCGTTCGTGCCCGCTCTCGCCCTCGTGCGGCTCCCGCGGATCGCCGGTCATGCCCGACCTCCCTTTGCGTTGTCCTTACTCGACCCTAAGCGGCCGCGGGCCGGGCCGGGCGGCCTTCCGCAGGTCAGTCTCCGGGCTCCGTGACGAAGTCGATCAGCTCCTCGACCCGGCCGAGCAGCTCCGGTTCCAGGTCCGTGTACGCCGTCACGCGGCCGAGGATGTGCCGCCACGCGTCCGCGGGCTCCATCCGCCAGCCGAGCGCGGCGATCACGCCCTCCTTCCACGGGAGGCCGCGCGGCACCTCGGGCCAGGCCGGGATGCCGAGGACGGAC
This sequence comes from Microtetraspora malaysiensis, assembly GCF_001528665.1. Classification (GTDB taxonomy): domain Bacteria; phylum Actinomycetota; class Actinomycetes; order Streptosporangiales; family Streptosporangiaceae; genus Microtetraspora_A; species Microtetraspora_A malaysiensis. Next base: position 90,188 of record NZ_BBYJ01000010.1, on the reverse strand, counting down.
GGCTTGACCGCCTGCCAGATGTCCACGTACGGGTGGCCCACGACCAGCACGTCCGAGCCGGACACCCGCGCGGCGATGCGGCTCTCCTTCGACCCGGGGACGAGGTGGTCGACCAGCACACCGAGCCTGCGGCCGGAGCCGGGCGCGAACTCCGCCACGATCGCGGGCAGGTCGTCGACGCCTTCGAGGAACTCGACGACCACCCCCTCCACCCGCAGGTCGTGGCCCCAGATCTTCTCCACCAGGGACGCGTCGTGGACGCCCTCCACGTAGATCCGGCTCTCCTGGGCCACCCGCGCCCGCAGGCCCTCGACGGCGATCGACCCGGAGGCGCTGCGCCGCGCCCCGCCCGGCGCCTCGGACGGCCGTACCAGCGTCACCGGCCGCCCCTCCAGGAGGAACGCGGCGGGCGCGAGCGGGAAGATCCGGCGCCGGCCGAACCGGTCCTCCAGGGTGACGGCCTCCTTGTCGCAGGCCACCACGGCGCCGCAGAAGCGGCCTTCGGCGTCCTCCACCACGAGATCCCGCTCCGCGGGCACCTCGGGGATCTTCCCTCTGCCGGGCCGCCGCCAGTCTCCGGAAAGCACGTCCTGCCCATACATGGCGGGAACGCTAGCAAAATCGGGCATCCTCCGGCCGGAGTCCGGCGCGCGCTCGCCTTCCATGGGCACCTGAGCACGACCGCGGGCCGGTCAACGCATCGCCTTTTTACGGGCGCCCGCGCGCCGGACCAGCACGACGATGGTGACGACGACCGCGATCAGGAAGCCGGCCGTGGGGAGCGCGATCATCGCGACCGCGCCGCCGACCACCTTGCCCACGCTGCCGATGAGCTCTTTGCCGACGCCGAACTTGACGCCCTCGCCCGTGCAGGAGACCTGGTAGTCGCCCGCGGCCGGGGCGCCGATCTGGAAGACCATCTCCCAGGTGGTCCCGCCGTACGTGATGCTCTGGGTGCCGCTCGGCCGGGTGAGGCGGATGTCCAGGCCCGGCGCGCCCTCGACCTTGCAGCTCACGTCCGCCGCCTGCTCCGCCGAGGCGTAGATCGCGGGCCTGTCCTTCGGGTCGAGCCGCACGCTCACCGACTCACCGGTGGCGAACGTCGCGAGCGAGGCGGCGTCCTTGACGGCGGAGCCCAGCCCGCGGGCGAATCCGGCCACGCCCACGACCAGCAGCACGACGAAGAGCACCCAGGCGAGGACGATCCACAGGATCCGCGGCCGCACCGGGCCCGGCGACGGCGGCGGGCCGTACCCGCCCGGCGCGTACGGCCCGGCCTGCGAAGGGTCGTAGGGCGTGCCGGCGGCGCCCAGCGGCGGCATGGCCTGCGCGTACGGCGGCGACGGCGCGTGGCCGTCACCGGGGAAGGGGTTGTGGTTGTCGGTCATGACCGGGACCCTAGCGAGGGCAACTTGTGAGGCGATTGCGGGCAGCTTGTGTAGTCGGCCCGATTGGTGTTATCGCACCCCGTGGGCGGTAGCCGTACACTTGGCACTCGGGAACACGGAGTGCCAGACAGCGTGTTCCCGATGCACAGGGAGGTGACACTTTGCTCGACGAACGCAAGCTGGCCGTGCTCCGCGCCATCGTCGAGGACTACGTGTCCACCAATGAGCCGGTCGGGTCCAAGGCCCTCGCCGACAGACACCACCTCGGCGTCTCGCCGGCCACGATCCGCAACGACATGGCGGCGCTGGAGGAGCAGGGATACATCCACCAGCCGCACACCAGCGCGGGACGGGTGCCGACGGACAAGGGATACCGCCTGTTCGTCGACCGCCTCTCGCAGATCAAGCCGCTGTCCGCGGCGGAACGCCGGGCGATCGAGACCTTCCTCGCCGGCGCCGTGGACCTCGACGAGATCGTCATGCGGACGGTTCGGTTGCTCGCCCAGCTCACGCGGCAGGTCGCCGTCGTGCAGTACCCCTCGCTGACCCGCTCGACGGTCCGGCACGTGGAGATCGTGCCGGTGGCGGAGCGGCGGGTCATGCTGGTGTTGATCACGAACACCGGCCGGGTCGAGCAGCGGGTGATCGAGCTGCCCGAGCCGGTGGCGGACGACCGCGTCGCCCACCTGCGCGCGGTGCTGAACTCCTGCCTGGACGGCTGCGGCCTGTCCGATGTGCCGGATACGGTGGCGGAGCTCCCTGACAGGCTGCCGATCGAGGATCGGCCGGTGGCCGCGACCATCCTGTCAGTGCTGCTGGAGACCCTGGTCGAGCGGCACGAAGAGAAGATCGTTTTCGCCGGCGCCGCCAACCTCGCGGCCCCCGACTTCAGCGTGGGCCTGCGCGCGGTGCTTGAGGCGCTGGAGGAGCAGGTCGTGCTGATGCGGTTGCTCGGCGAGACTGATGACCTGCCGGGGCTGACCGTGAGGATCGGCTCCGAGAACCCGTACACCGGACTTCGCGGCACCTCGATCGTGGCCGCGGGGTACGGTGCGGGCGACAAGGAACTGGCCCGGCTTGGAGTGCTGGGCCCGACGCGAATGGACTATCCGGTGACGATGGGTGCGGTGCGCGCGGTGGCGCGCTACGTCGGCCAGATCCTGGCGGGGTCGTAAGTGGCCAAGGACTATTACGCGACCCTCGGGGTCCGGCGGGACGCCAGCCAGGAAGAGATCAAGAAGGCTTATCGCCGCCTTGCCCGCGAGCTGCACCCGGACGTCAATCCTGACCCGGAGACGCAGGAGCGGTTCAAGGACATCACGCAGGCCTACGAGGTCCTGTCCGACACCAACAAGCGCCAGATGTACGACCTCGGAGCCGATCCGTTCAGCTCCGGAGCGGGTGCCGGGGCCGGCGGGTTCGGCGCCGGGTTCCCGTTCAGCGACATCATGGACGCCTTCTTCGGCAGCGCCGGAGGCGCCCGTGGGCCGCGTTCCCGGGCCAGGCGCGGCCGCAACGCGACGATCCGGGTCGAGCTCGACCTGGCGGAGACCGCTTTCGGCACCACCCGCGAGATCGTGGTCGACACCGCGGTGCTGTGTGACGTGTGCCAGGGCTCCGGCGCCGCCGAAGGCACCCACCCCGACACGTGCGACATGTGCCACGGCCGGGGTGAGGTCTCGCAGGTGACCCGCTCGTTCCTCGGCCAGGTGATGACCTCGCGGCCGTGCCCGCAGTGCGGCGGCTACGGCAGCGTCATCCGCAACCCCTGCCTGGAGTGCTCGGGCGAGGGCCGGGTCCGCACCCGCCGTACGATCAAGGTCCGCATCCCGGCGGGTGTCGAGGACGGCACGCACATCCAGCTCGCCGGCGAGGGCGAGGTCGGTCCCGGCGGCGGCCCGCCCGGCGACCTCTTCCTGGAGATCGCCGAGCGTGCGCACTCGATCTTCGAGCGGCGTGGCGACGACCTGCACTGCACGGTCCAGATCCCGATGACCGCGGCCGCCCTGGGCACCTCCCTCACGGTCGAGACCCTGGACGGCGCCGAGGAGATCGACGTGCGCCCCGGCACCCAGGCCGGCCAGGTGATCCCTCTGTACGGCAGGGGCATCCAGCGGCTCAACGAGACCGGCAGGGGCGACCTGCTGATCCACGTGAACGTCGAGACGCCCACCAAGCTCGACCCGCAGCAGGAGGAGCTGCTGCGCGAGCTCTCCAAGCTGCGCGGCGAGGAGCGGCCGCCAGGGAAGTTCTCCCCGGGCCAGCAGGGGTTCTTCTCCCGGCTGAGAGACGCGTTCAACGGCCGCTGACGCCGTGCCCGCGCGACTGGTGATGTCATGAGCGTTCCCGTGTTCCTCGCCGACCTTTCGGCGGCCGCGTCCGGCGGTCAGGGCGACCGTGTCCTGCTGGACGGCCCCGAGGGGCGGCACGCCGCCGCCGTACGCAGGCTCCGCCCGGGAGAGCGGATCGACCTGACGGACGGCGCCGGCCTGGTCGCCGAGTGCGTGGTCCGCGACGTGGCCAAGGACTCGCTCACCGCCGAGGTGCTCCGTCGATACGAGGTGGAGGCGGCCCGCCCGCGCCTGGTCGTGGTCCAGGGGCTGCCCAAGGGCGACAGGGGAGAGCTCGCGGTCGAGATGATGACCGAGGCGGGCGTGGACGTGATCGTCCCGTGGGCCGCGTCCCGCTGCGTCACGCAGTGGAAGGGCGAGCGGGCCGGCAAGGCGCTGGCCCGCTGGCGCAGCACCGCGCGTGAGGCGGGCAAGCAGGCCCGCCGCTTCCATCTGCCCGAGGTGACCGAGCAGGCGACGACCACACAGGTCGCCGAGCTGCTCGCCGGAGCCGCGCTCGGCGTCGTGCTGCACGAGGAGGCCGCCCGGCCGCTGAGCGGCCTTCCCCTGCCCGCCGACGGCGACGTCGTCGTGGTCGTGGGCCCCGAGGGCGGCATCACCGACGAGGAGATCGCCGCCTTCCGGGCGGCGGGAGCCGTACCCGCGCTGCTGGGTCCGACGGTGCTGCGCACCTCGACGGCCGGGGTGGCCGCCGCGGCCGTGCTGCTGACCCGCTGCGGCCGCTGGTGACCCGACGCGCTCCGGCGGCTACGGCGTGGGCGACTCGGCCATCGGCTCCGGGCTGACCACGACGCTGTCCGACGGGCTCGCGGTCGGCGAGGGCAACGGCTTCGGCGTGGGTGACGTCTCGCAGTGCCTGCCGGAGCACCCGGTCGGCGTACGGCTCGGCGTGGGACGGGGGGACGGCCCGACCGGCGGCGTCGGCGTCGCCGTCATCGTGGGGCACGCCGCCGATCCGGAGGGGTTCGGCTCGGCGCCCTGGCCCGTCGTCTCCGGGGGCGCGCACGGGTTGCTCCGGGACGGCGACGGCGACGGTGACGGCGCCACCGCCGAAGGGCTGGTACGCGGCGTCGCCACGGGCGGGGGCGAGGGCTCGTCGCCCCGAGTCGGCGGGCCGGTGACGGGAGGCGGGTCGTTGTTGGGCTTCGGAGGGCGATTCACGGACGAGGTGTCGGGGAGCCGCGAGTCGTCCCCGGTGTTGGAGACCGTGCTGTGGATCACCTGGGTGCGCAGATCGGGGACGAGCATCACGACGGTGCCCGCCACCAGTGCCGCCCCGGCGACCGAGGCGCCGACGCGCCACCAGAACAGGCCGCGCAGGCCGCGGGCGCCCCGCTCCTCGATGCGGTGCCGGATGATGTCGAGCCCTTCGGGCGAAGGAACGACCGAGTCCGCCTCCGCCCGCATGGCGCGGCGCAGGATCTCGCCGTGCTCGTCGTCGGTGGGGAAGGTCATGAGAACTGCTCCAGTGCCATCCGTAGGGCGGCCATGCCGCGGGCCGTGTGACTCTTCACCGCGCCCTTGCTGATGCCCATCGCGTGTGCGATCTCGGCCTCGGACAGGTCACCGTAGTAGCGCAGGACGAGTGCCTCGCGCTGCCGGGTGGGCAGGAGGCGCAGAGCCTCGATGACCGCGGATCGTTCGAGCTCGCCGATCGCGCCGTTCTCGGCGCTCGGCGCGTCGGGGAGCCCCTTTGGAGCGTACTTCTCGACGACGGCGCGGTGGCGCAACACTGAGCGAGATCGGTTGACGACCGATTGGCGCAGGTAGGCGAGTGCCTTGTCGGTGTCGCGCAGCCGCCGCCATGCCCCGTGAATGGCGACGAACGCGTCCTGCACGACTTCCTCGGCGCTGGCCACATCGCGGACCAGCAGCACGGCGAGACGCACAAGGGACCGATAGTGCGCGCTGTAGAGCGCGGTCACGGCCATGTCGGCGTCCCATCCGACGGGCACCGCCCCCAGCGACCTGTCGGCCACGAGGGTCTCGGTGGTCACGTCAGTAGGACGCTCGTCCTCTCCGGGGGGTTTACGCTCTTCCGCATCATTAGAGGGCATGACCCAGTTGTGTCCTCGCCCGACACTAGGGGTGTTTTTGTCGGTGCAGTGTCGCACATTCACACTATCTGGGGGATCTTTCAACGGCATCACTGATTGGCAACGGCTACGCTTCTCGATCGTGACCGACTGCCTGTTCTGCAAAATCGTGGCCAGGGAGATTCCCGCCGACATCGTCCTGGAAACCGAGCGGGCGCTGGCGTTCCGCGATATCAACCCCCAAGCGCCCACACACGTCCTGGTCGTCCCCAAGTCGCATCACAAGAATGCCGCGGCGCTCGCCCAGGCGGACGACGGCCTCGCCGACGACGTCCTCAAAGCATGCCATGACGTGGCCCTTCAGGAGGGTGTCTCCGAGAGCGGATATCGCGTCGTTTTCAATACCGGCGAGGGCGCCGGGCAGACCGTGTTCCACGTTCACGCGCACGTACTGGGCGGCCGCGGCCTGACGTGGCCTCCCGGCTAACGGATAGCATGACCGTAGGAACTAGGGAGGCGAGCAGGCCGTAACGGCCGCCCATGTCCGAGTCACAGACCACGAACCAGACCCAGGCCAAGGTCCTCATCCCCGAGGGACAGCCGATGATCAGCCTGCTCGGCTCGCAGGACGAGCTGCTGCGGGTCATCGAGAAGGCCTTCCGCGCCGACATCCACGTGCGCGGCAACGAGATCACGATCACCGGTTCGCCAGAGGAGAGCGGCTTCGTCGTGCGGCTCTTCGAGGAGCTGGTGGAGCTGGTCGGCTCGGGCGCCGAGCTGTCCATCGACTCCGTCGAGCGCAGCATCGCGATGCTGAGGATGACCAGCGACCGCCCCGCCGAGGTGCTGTCCCTGGACATCCTCTCCACGCGCGGCCGGACGATCCGCCCCAAGACGGTCAACCAGAAGCGATACGTCGACGCGATCGACAAGCACACGATCGTCTTCGGCATCGGGCCCGCGGGCACCGGCAAGACGTATCTCGCCATGGCCAAGGCCGTGAAGGCCCTGCAGAACAAGCACGTCAACCGCATCATCCTGACCCGGCCCGCGGTCGAGGCGGGAGAGCGGCTGGGCTTCCTGCCGGGCACCCTGTACGAGAAGATCGACCCCTATCTGCGGCCGCTCTACGACGCGCTGCACGACATGCTCGACCCCGACTCGATCCCGCGGCTGATGGCGGCGGGCACCATCGAGGTCGCGCCGCTGGCGTACATGCGCGGGCGCACGCTGAACGACGCGTTCATCATCCTGGACGAGGCGCAGAACACCTCGCCCGAGCAGATGAAGATGTTCCTGACCCGGCTGGGGTTCAACTCCAAGATCGTCGTCACCGGTGACGTGACCCAGATCGACCTCCCCGGAGGGCAGGACAGCGGCCTCAAGGTCGTCCAGGACATCCTCCACGGCATCAACGACATCCACTTCAGTCGGCTGACCAGCGCCGACGTTGTCCGCCACCGGCTGGTGAGCGACATCGTCGACGCGTACGGCAAGTACGACGCGGCGATGGCGTCGGACCCGAAGACGATGGACAAACGTCCCCGGGGGAGACGGTGAACGAGAGAACGGAACGGCGCGGCCCGCGCCCCCTGTCCGGGCCGCGGAGCGAGGAGAACCGGTGAGTGTCGAAGTCGCCAACGAGTCGGGCGTCGAGGTCGACGAGGCGGTGTTCGCGGAACTGGCCGGTCACGTCCTGGGCAAGATGGGGATCAACCCCCTGGCCGAGCTGTCCATCCTGATCGTCGACGAGCCGGCCATGTCCGAGCTGCACGAGCAGTGGATGGGCGAGCCCGGCCCCACGGACGTGCTCGCCTTCCCGATGGACGAACTGCGCCCGGGGCAGGGCGGCGGCCGGGACGAGGACGCCTCCCCGGACCCGGCGCTCCTCGGCGACGTGGTGCTCTGCCCCCAGGTGGCCGCCCGGCAGGCGGCCGAGGCCGGGCACGGAACGCAGGACGAGCTGGAGCTGCTCTGCACGCACGGCATCCTGCACCTGCTCGGCTACGACCACGCCGAGCCCGAGGAACACGCCGAGATGTTCGGGCTCCAGGGCGAGCTGCTCGCGTCGTGGCGGGAGTCGCGCGGGAAGCGGTGAGCGACCGATGAACGTCTGGTTGTTCTCGGCCGTCGTCCTGATCGTGGTCGGCGGCCTGATCGCGAGCGCGGAGACGGCGCTGTCGCGCATCTCGCGCGTACGCGCCGAAGAGTTCGTCAAGGAGGGCCGGCGCGGCGCTCTGCGTCTGCAGGCGATCGTCAAGGACCCGCCGCGCTACCTCAACCTGCTGCTCCTGCTGCGGCTGATCTGCGAGCTGGGCGCGACGGTGATCGCGACCCTGCTCTTCATCGACTGGCTCGGCGACGAGGGCCAGGCGTACGTCGCCGCGGCGGTCGTGATGGTCCTGGTCAGCTATGTCATCGTCGGGGTGTCGCCGCGTACGCTCGGCCGGCAGCACGCCGACCGGGTGGCGCTCGCCGGCGCGCCCATCGTGTACGGGCTGACCCGGATCTTCGGCCCGCTGCCCAAGCTGCTGATCCTGCTGGGCAACGCGCTGACGCCGGGCAAGGGGTTCCGCGAAGGGCCGTTCACCTCCGAGGCCGAGCTGCGTGACCTGGTCGACCTCGCCGAGGAACGCCGGGTGATCGAGCCGGACGAGCGCGAGATGATCCACTCGGTCTTCGAGCTGGGTGACACGCTGGTCCGCGAGGTCATGGTCCCCCGTACGGACATGGTCATCATCGAGCGGCACAAGACGCTGAGCCAGGCGCTCTCGCTGGCCCTGCGCAGCGGCTTCTCGCGCATCCCGGTGACCGGCGAGAACGAGGACGACGTCGTCGGCATCGCCTATATGAAGGACATCGTGCGCCGGATGCAGGAGACCGGCGACGGTGCCGCCCGGGTCCAGGAGCTGATGCGTCCCGCGACGTTCGTGCCGGACAGCAAGCCGATCGACGACCTGCTGCGTGAGATGCAGGCGCGCCAGATCCACCTCGCGATCGTGATCGACGAGTACGGGGGCACCGCCGGCCTGGTGACGATCGAGGACGTGATCGAGGAGATCGTCGGCGAGATCACCGACGAGTACGACCAGGAGATCCCGCCGGTCGAATGGCTGGACGACGGGTCGGTGCGGGTGACGGCGCGGCTGCCGGTCGACGAGCTGGGCGAACTCTTCGACGTCGAGATCGACGTGGACGACGTGGACACGGTCGGCGGGCTGCTCGCGCACGCCCTCGGCCGGGTGCCGATCGCGGGTTCCGAGGCCACCGTCGACGGGCTGCGGCTGACCGCGGAGAACCTCGCGGGCCGCCGCAACCGGATCAGCACCGTGGTGGTGCGCCGGATCGAGCCGGCCGGGGATGACACCATGAGCGCCCGCGTCGAACAGGACTGATGTCCCAGCTGGTGCGCCGGGGATCCGCCGCTCCAGTTCGGGGTACCCGCGAACTTTGACGGGATCGGTCCCCTCGCGGGGAGGAACCTGCGGTCCTCGCTCCCTTTCGCTCCGCTCCCTCGATCCCGGTGTACGTGTGCGGCCGGTGCACTACCGGCCGGAGACCGGGCAAGTGGGGTTCAAGTGGGCTACAAGTGGGGTCGGCGAGGATCTCCTCAGACGCCCGGGCGTCCGGGGCGTTCTGAGGGGAACAACCGGCGCGCCGGGAGGGGTTCGCGGCGCACCGGCTCCCTTCCTCCGGGGGAAACACGGGGGAGTTCCATGAGGCCTCTCGCCCGAATTGATCGGGTGAGAGGCCCATGTTGGTTACTCAGGGTGATTGCCGCTTTTGCCGTTGGGGAAGAAAGCCGTCGGCGGGGATCTTCCGGACCCGCCGGAGAACGGGGGACACCGGAATGCGGATCATCGGCGGTGGTGTCTGCGCGGCCGCGGCCTGTCTCGTGGCCGCGTTGGCGGGATGCGGCGGCGGCGGAGAGCCGGCACAGCACGCGGCTCTGGACGCCGGACGGTTGAAGGTCCTGCTCGGCGGGATCGACGACCTGCCCCAGGGCTTCTCCGACCACCAGCGCGAGCGATGGCGACCGCCGTTCCGGGCCAAGAGCGATGCCTGCCGGGCCCTGTTCGACGCGGCGGCGGGCCGGCCGCCCACGCGCGACCTCGTCGCCGGGACCGCCACCACGTACGAGGGGCAGCACGTGGGCGAGACCGCGGCCGTCGGCCTCGCGGTCTACGGGGACCACGCGGCGGGCGGGGTGCTCGACCGGCTGGAGCGGGCCATGCGGAGCTGCCGCGTCGCCGCCGCAGGGGGCGCGGGCAAGGGCGACCGCCTGCGCGTGTCACGGCTGCGGATCAAAGGCGTGGGCGACGGCGTCGAGGCGCGGCGGTTCAAGGGACGGGTCGGCGGATATCCGTACGAGATGCACCTGGTGGTGGCGCGGCAGGGGGACGCGCTGATCACCCTCGTCCACGGGGGCGTCGCGTCGCCGGATGTCAAGGGCACTGCGGCACTCGCCAGAGTCCTGGCCGGAAGGGTCAGTACCCTTGACCTGTGACTGAGACACTCGACCCCGAAGACCAAAAGATCATCACGCTGGCCAGGTCGGCCCGGGCGCGCAACGGTTCCGCCGAGGGCGCCGCCGTACGGGACGAGACCGGGCGGACCTATGTGGCGACGAACGTCGCCCTGCCCTCGCTGGAGCTGTCCGCGACGCAGGTGGCGGTGGCGATGGCGGTCTCCAGTGGGGCGGCGTCTCTGGAGGCCGTGGCGCTGGTCGGCGCGGTGGACGAGCCGGGCGAGCGGGACGTCGCCGTGGTCCGGGACCTCGGCAAGGCCCCCATCTTCCTGGCCGGTCCCGACGGTGTGATGAAGGGCCGGTACGTCTGACGTGAGCACTCCCGAATTCCGCGCCGGTTTCGCCTGCTTCGTCGGGCGGCCGAACGTGGGCAAGTCCACGCTGATGAACGCGCTGGTCGGCACGAAGGTGGCCATCACCTCGTCCAAGCCGCAGACCACGCGGCGGGTCATCCGCGGGATCGTGCACCGGCCCGACGCACAGCTCGTCATCGTGGACACCCCCGGCCTGCACCGGCCGCGCACCCTGCTCGGCGAGCGGCTCGACAGCCTCGTGCTGTCCACGCTGACCGAGGTGGACCTGATCGGCTTCTGCGTGCCGGCCAACGAGCCGATCGGCAAGGGCGACAGGTTCATCGCCGAGAAGATCGCCGCGGTTAAGAAGACGCCGCTCGTCGCCGTGGTGACCAAGTGTGACCTCGCCAGCCGCCAGCAGATCGCCGAGCAACTCCTCGCGGTCTCGTCCCTGGCGAACTTCGAGGAGATCGTGCCGGTCTCCGCCGAGAGTGGTGAACAGCTCGACGTGCTCGTCGATCTGCTCACCGCGCGGCTGCCCGAGTCCCCGCCCCTGTACGCCGGGGGCGAGCTGACCGACGAGCCCGAGCAGGTCCTCGTCGCCGAGTTGATCCGCGAGGCGGCCCTCGAAGGGGTCCGGGACGAGCTGCCGCACTCGATCGCGGTCGTCGTGGAGGAGATGGGCCCGCGCGAGGGCCGGGACGACCTCCTCGACATCTACGCCCACATGTTCGTGGAGCGGCCGTCGCAGAAGGCGATCGTGATCGGTCCGGGGGGCGCCCGGCTCAAGGATGTCGGCACCCGGGCACGTAGGCAGATCGAGGCCCTGCTCGGCACTCGCGTCTACCTCGACCTGCGGGTCAAGGTCGCCAAGGAGTGGCAGCGCGACCCCAAGCAGCTCCGCCGCCTCGGCTTCTACGACTGAGTCCGGGGGCCTCTCGAACGTGGGCGGCCGTCCGGCCTCCGCCGCCACGACCTCGCGGCGGCGGGTGTCCGCCTTCAGGGCGTGGGATCGCGGTAACCGGCGCCGCGGGCCGATCGCGCGGGTGGAGGTCGCGGGCGGCGGTTCGCCGGGCCGGGGCCGTGCCGTCAGCGGCGGCGCAGGAGGGCGGCGGCGGCCAGGGCGGCGACCACGACGGAGGCGATCAGAGCGGCGAACCAGCCGTACTGAACGGTGGGATGCACGTCCACCAGGCCGGGGATGCGGAAGCTCAGCCGCTCGACCCACTCCTGCGGATCGGTCAGGAACATGGCCAGCGCGAACGCGGCGACGGCGCCGGGCAGGATCGCGAACCCGGTGAACAGCCGGCTCCGCGTCATCCCGAGAACGCCCAGCAGCGTGGCCGTGACGCCCGCGCCCAGGACGAACCAGCCCGGGGCCCGGTCGATGCCGCGGATCGCCTGGGTGAGCTCGGTGCCCACCAGGCCGAACTCCGCCGTCACCCCGGCCCAGGGAAGGACCGCGGTGACGGCGAGCGCCAGGCCGGTGACGATCACGGCCATGGAGATCAGCGTCCCCCCGCCGCTCCCGGTGGGAACCCTGTGCGGGGGCGAAGTGAGGTCGGCCACGATCACAGGCTACGGCCCGGGGCGCCGCCCTGCCATCGTCCGAGGACGCGCCCCGTGCCGGTGGTTGTGTGGGGAGCGGCACGGAGCGCGTCCCGCGGCCGTACGGCATGGCACGGGAGAGGCGTGCCGGGTCACCCCTTGATCTGCCGCAGGATGGACTCGTCCTCGATCTCGCTGTCGCGAGCCAGCAGGAACGCCTTACTGAGGATCAGCCCGAGTCGCCCGTCCTCCTCGAACGGCAGGAAGACGTCGTCGGCCGCGTGCGGGGCGCTGACGACGCACAGGTAGACGTCGCTGGGATCCATGAGGATGTTGGCGCTGCCCAGATGGATCCGGTAGCTCCGCAGATCGCCCCGGACCATCAAATAGCGGTCCGTCAGGACGCAGCGCTCCGCGATCGCGGTGCGCGGCAGCAGGCGGGCCAGCGCGTCCCGACGGACCTCGGCCGACGGCGGCAGCGGGCCGAAGGCGGCAGTATGCCAGTAGTCGCGGTGGCCGTCGCCGCGGTCGGCCCACCCGGGATCGGTGGCGATCGACGTGACCGCGATGAACAGGTCCACGTCCCGCATCGCCTCGCTGAACACCAGCGGCGGCACCTCGGTGAGCGCCACCTGCCGCCACTCGCCGTTTTCGTTGCGATTGAAGCGGATCTGGTCGGTGGTGGCGTGCTCGCCCGAATCGTCGGCCTCGTGGAGGAACGACGCCCGCCAGCGTCCTCCGGCCAGCACGCACTGGGCCTCGCCGTGGCGGCCACCGTCCCACGGGCCCAGCATGTCGGCCGCCCAGCCGCGTTGCTTGAACAGCGCGTACAGCTTCCGGTAGTCCACCACGTGGGCGGCGAACCGGTTGGAGTAGCCGCCGGTGCGCTCCTCCGCGGGGGTGAGTGGGTAGATCTCGCGGAACGCCTGCTTGAACGGCTGCCTGATCCGCTCCTCGCTGACCCGTTCGCGCCAGGCGCGAACGTCGTCGAGAGAGGCGCGGGCCGGATGCCACAGCCGGACCGGGGCGTCGGGTGGCGGCGCGACCCCGGCGATTCCGGCGATGTCGGTGTCCGAGGCGCCGCCCAGTACGCTCACCCGCCGCCCGGGGGAGACCTCGATCTCCCAGATCAGCCGCCGCGCGACGGTCCCGGCGATCGGATGGCCGGCCAGCCGCCGCCAGGTCGCGTACGGATGGGCGGTCTCGCCGGGGAATCCCGCCTCCAGCGCGCGGATCAGCGTGGTGAGCTGCCGGCGGGCTCGCCCGGTCAGGTCGCGCAGGCGCTTGACCTCGTCGGCGTGGTCTCGCCGTACCGCCGCGGGCACCCCTTTGAGCCGTTTGTCACCCTGCCACCAGGTCAGCTCGACGTCGTCGCCGACGGAGATCACGGCCGCGTGCCCGCCGAGGGGCACGCGGAGCCGGCCGCCCGGCTCGAACCCGAGGTCCGGCATCCGGAAGGCCACCTCGACCCGATCGGCCAGCGCGCGTTCGATCCCCTTGGTCGTGCGGTCGAGTCGCTTGGGCACGCTCGCGTGCCGCGTCACCTCCCGCGCGGCCCGCAGCGCGTCGATCGCCTCCGGGGTCGGGAACTCCACGGCGGCGCGGGCCATCTCGTACAGCAGGCCCTGGGAGGGCAGCGTCCGCGCCGCGGTGGGCGCCACGGCCACGCCGCGCGCCAGCCGGTCGAAAAGGTCGGGCAGCCACGGTTCGTCCTGTCGCAGCGCCAGCCGTACGGCCCGGCCGAGCACGTCCTTCTCCTTGTCGTCGAAGGCGCGGTCGGCGCGATAGGGGATCTCGCCCGCGTGGATGGCGGCGACCCTGGCGTCGGCGGCTTCCAGCGCGGAGCGGGCGAAGGCCGCGTACTCCGGGATCGCGGCCAGCCGCTCCCAGGCGTCGGGCAGCGGGGGAGGGCAGCCGTAGCTCCTCTCGGTGACCTCGGCCAGCAGGGCCCGGCGCTCCGCCTCCCACCCGAGCAGCAGGTCGATCTCGCCCACGGCGATCGAACCCGGCGCGTCCCTGAGCACCGCGGCCACCTCCTCGTCCAGCCCGGCGAGCCCGGCGACCACCAGCAGCGCGTGCGGGTGCTCGACGCGGTCCGCGGCGAGGTGGAAGCGCACCAGTTCCCGCGCGGGCTCGGCGAGGTCGGCATGCGGCGGGCCGCCGGGGCAGCGCACCAGCGCCGCCGCCGCCAGGGGAAGGTCGGACCACTCGCGTTCCGGCAGCCCGTCCACGAGGGCCAGGAACAGGTCGGCGCACGCCTCCGGCGTGAACGACGGCTGGCGCTCCTTGACGGCGTCCTCCACCACGAACCTCGCCGAGATCGACGTGCGTCCGCTCCCCGTCGTCCGGTACGCGTACGGCAGGAGCGTGCCCAGGTCGGAGGCGGTCAGGTAGGACTGCTCGAACCACGGGTCGCCGGTGGCGGCCGGGTCGGTCATGAGCGCGCGCAGGGTCAGCGCGGCGGGAGAGAGGGGCATCAGGATCATCCCTTGATGTGGCGGGGCGACGGCCGGATCGGCGACGGCGATGTCGTTGAGGATGTCGTCGAGGAGGAACTCCGTGGGGAGGATCACGACAGCATGCGGTCGCCCTTCTCGAACGGCGGGCCGGACCGGTGGGCAAGCTCGTCGACGACGCCCACGGTCAGCCCCCGACCAGGGGAACGAGCTTGACGAAGGACACCACGGGGTCGGCCGTCAGGTCGATCTCGTCGGCCAGGTCCTCGATCTGCCGGTCGCCGACCAGGAGGATGAAGCCGTTGCGGGCGAACGCCGCCTCGGCGGCGTCGGCCTGCCGCTCCCAGTCGAGCCTGCGGGCGGCGCGCATCCGGTAGCCGTTCAGCTCGGCCTCGGCCTCGGTCGGCCGGACCAGGCCGCGGAAGTGAGCCGACGGAGCCGCGTTGTATCGGGCGACCTCCTCGCGCACGCGCAGCCGTACCAGCTCTCGGGCGGTGATCCGTTCGGGCAGGCCGGGCAGGACGAACTCGTCCAGCGACCTGCCGGTCGCGGTCTCATCGCGGAAGGTGACCAACGCCATCGGACGTCCCTTCGCTCGTCGGGGGCGATGCGAGATTCTTAGCATCCTGGGCCGACAGAACCCCGTCCCCCGCCGCCTACGCCCTCAGCGCAGCGGCGGCACGGCGTTCCGCGCGCGTTCGAGGGCCAGCCGGTCCCACCACGCGCCGAAATGCGGGGCGACGGTTCCGTACGCCGGGTCCTCGGGGCCGGGGCCGCCGCGGGTGCACGCGCCGCTGGACGCGCCGGGCGGGCGGATCCACAGGTAGGCGTCGGCCAGCTCGTTCGCCGTGTCGGTGGTGGGGCGGACACCCGCGCCGCGCTCCGGTGGGTTGCACCATTCCTGAGGGTCCGCGTACTTTCCGGCGGGCGGGCGCCACGCGCCCCTGCCGTTCCGGGCCGTGTCGATCACGAAGTGGGCGAGCCCGGGGGGGTCCACGGAGACGGCGTCGAGTTCGGCGTCGGTGCAGGTCCCGCTCGCGTTCGACGTCATGACCTGGAGGCATTTGGAGAGCTTCGTCCCATAAGTGGTGAGACGTCGCGTGGGTTGGTGGTCGTACACGTTGAGGTAGAAGCCGGCGGTCCGGTCGACACCCGCCCTGATCAGCCGGAGGGCGGAGGTGCGGAGGTCGGGCCAGCCGTCCACGCCGCCGTCGAGATAGACGGCGGTGCGCGGCAGTTCGCCGAGCCGGTCGACCGCCGCCGCCACGTCGCGGAACCTGGCCTCCGCCTCCTCCGGGCCGTCGCGATCGCATTCTCGGGACCCGGGCGGCATGACGAGGCTGTTGGGTTCCAGGATGACCACGGCCGGGTGGTCCCCGATGGCGGTGGCGATCGCGTCGATCCAGGCGAGATAACCGGCCGAGTCGGCCGCGCCGCCGTCCTCGCCGCCTTCGCAGATGCGCAGCGGGATGTGGTCGGTGACCAGGACGGGCACCGTCCCCTGCGGGGTCGCCGTCCCCATGACCGAGGTGACGGTGGCGGCGGCCTCTGCCGGGGTCAGGCGGTCCAGCCAGACCGCCTGTGGCACCCGGGCCAGCGCCCGCATGAGGGCCGCGTCCCCGCCCCGCCCGGCCGCCTTCCAGATCGACGCCTGGCGGGCCGCGTCGCCGTCCGGGGCGACGTAGAACCGGACGCCGTCTCCCGCCAGCGGATGCCCGCCTGGTTGTGCCCCCGCTCCGGTCGCTCCGGTCGCTCCCGGCGAGGGGAGCGGCGGCGACGGCTCGCCCGATGGTGTGGCTCTCGCGGCGGTGGATCGCGCCGTCTCACCCTGCCCCTCGCGCGCCTGCGGCGCCTGGGTGGCGATGAGCACGCCCGCCGTGACGAGCGCGGCGACGGCGGTGCCCGCGACGACCCTTTTGCGGCGCTGCCGGCTCAGCGCCGTTCCACCCTCGGTGCTCTCGACGGCATCCGTTTCCCCGCCCGTACGGACATCCGCGGCGGGGCGGGTGAGGGTGTCGAGGAGTTGTTGCGCGGTGGGGCGGTGGGCGGGGTCTTTGGCGAGGGCGTGGGCGACGGTGGCGCGCAGGCCGGGTTCGAGCGCGGTGAGGTTGGGTTCGTGGTGGGCGACGCGGTAGAGGACGCTGGGCGGTGGTCCGTCGCCGAAGGGGGCGTGGCCTGAGGCGGCGTAGGCGACGAGGGCGCCCCAGGCGAAGATGTCGGAGGCGGGGGTGACGTGTTCGCCTCTGGCCTGTTCGGGGGGCATGTAGGCGGGGGTGCCGACGATGGCGCTGCTGACGTGGGCGCCGGCTTCGGCGAGCTGGGCGATGCCGAAGTCGATCACCTTGGGACCGACCGGCGACAGGATGACATTGGCGGGCTTCAGATCGCGATGCACCACGCCCGCGTCGTGGATCGCCCGCAGAGCCACCGCCACGTTGACCGCGACCGCCTCCAGGCTCGCTCCGGTCAGCGGCCCGTGGTCGCGTACGGCCTGCTGGAGGGTGGGTCCAGGGACGTATTCGGTGACGAGATAGGCGGTGTCGCCCTCGACGTCGGCGGCCAGGACGGGGGCGGTGCAGAAGCGGGCGACGCGCTGGGCCGCGGAGATCTCGCGGGTGAAGCGGCGGCGGAAGTCGGGGTCGGCGGCCCACTGCGGGTGGATGAGCTTGACCGCGACCGGGTCGCCGCCGGGGGCGCGCCCGAGGTAGACGGTGCCCATGCCGCCCTGCCCCAGACGGCGCAGGAGCGGGTAGCCGCCCGCCTCCCGGGGATCGCCGTCGCGGAGCGGCTCGCCCACGTCATCGTTCGTCATCGGTCCCATCCGTGGGTCGCTGCGTGCTCGTGATCGGCCGGCCGCGGAGGTCGCCGTCGTCAGGACAGGGGCGGGACGGCGTCCTTGGCCCGCTGGAGGGCGAGGTCCGGCCAGAACTCGCCGCCGCGCGGCGCCACCAGCCCGTAGACGGGGTCCTCCGGCCCGGAGGCGCCGCGTGTACAGGTGCCGTTCGACTTGGTGGGGTCGCGGATCCACAGGTAGGCGTCGGCCAGCCCGCTCGCGGTGTCCGTTGCGGGGCGCGGGCCGAGACCCCGGCCGGGCGGGTTGCACCACTCCTGGGCCTGCTTGTATTTCTTGGCCGGCGGACGCCACTCGCCCCTGCCGTTCCTGCCGGTGTCGATGACGAAATGGGGCAGCCCCGGGGTGTCGTCGGGAACCGCGTCCACCTCGGGCCCGAGGCAGCGGCTCCCGCCGCCCGTCTTCGTGAGGTGCACGCATTTCGCCAGCCGCACGCCGTACGCCTCGACGGTGTCGGTCGGCTGGAAGCCGGAGGCGTTGAGGAAGAATCCGTCGGCCTGGTCCAGGCCCGCCTTGATCAGGCGGCTCGCGGCGTCCTCGATCGACGGCCAGTACCGCTGTCCGCCGTCGAGGTAGACCGCGGTCCGCGGGAGTGCGCCGAGCCGCTTGACCGCGCTGGAGAGCTGGTCGTAGCGGGTCTGCTCGCCGTTCGGGCCACCGAGGGCGCAGCCCGGCGTGCCCGGGACCTTGCTCAGGCTGTTGGGCTCCAGGACGACCACGGCCGGGCGGTCGCCGATGGCGGTGGCGATCGCGCCGATCCAGGACGCGTACGCCCGCGAGTCGGGCGCGCCGTTGGGGTAGCAGTCGCGCAGCGGCAGGCGGTCCGTGACGAACACGGGGACCGCCCCCTGCTTCCCTGCCGCGTCGAGTGCCGTGTTCACGATCCGGGCGGCGTCGGCGTCGGTCATGCGCGCCTCCAGCCAGACCGACCGCGGGACCCGGGCGAGCGCCCGCATGAGGGCGGCGTCGCCGTGCCGCCCCGCCGCCTGCCAGGCAGACGCCTGGCGGGCCGGGTCGCCGTCGGGGCTCACATAGAGCCGGACGGCACGGCCGGTCAGCGGGTTGCCGTCCTTCGCGCCGTCGTTCGCGCCGTCTGTCGTGTCGCCTGTCGTGTCGTCTTTCGCGTTGTTTTTCACATCGTCGGACTCCCCGCCGGTCCCGCCTCCCGCCGCGGCGGGGGAGGTGGCGGCGGTGGCCGCGGGCGGCGCGGACGCGCTCCGCGAGGTGATCGCCTGTCCCGGCGAACCGTCGTCGCCGCCCGCCGCGCCGATCCGCAGGGCGACGACCACCCCGGCCGTCAGGAGCGCGACGGCGGCGGCCGCCGCCCCGGCGAGGACCCCGGTCCTGCGTCGTGCGACGACCGTGCCCTCGTGCGCCATACCGCCTGTGCTCGCCGTGGAGCCGGGCCCACCGGTCTCATGCGTTCCACTGGTCTCAACGGGCTCGGCGCTGTCCCGCGCGTACGGGGCCTGACCGGCGGGGGTGCGGCGGGTGAGGGTGTCGAGGAGTTGTTGCGCGGTGGGGCGGTGGGCGGGGTCTTTGGCGAGGGTGTGGGCGACGGTGGCGCGTAGGTGGGGTTCGAGTGCGGTGAGGTCGGGTTCGTGGTGGACGACGCGGTAGAGGACGCTGGGCGGTGGTCCGTCGCCGAAGGGGGCGTGGCCTGAGGCGGCGTAGGCGACGAGGGCGCCCCAGGCGAAGATGTCGGAGGCGGGGGTGACGTGTTCGCCTCTGGCCTGTTCGGGGGGCATGTAGGCGGGGGTGCCGACGATGGCGCTGCTGACGTTGGCGCCGGCTTCGGCGAGCTGGGCGATGCCGAAGTCGATCACCTTGGGACCGAGCGGAGACAACAGGACGTTCCCCGGCTTGAGGTCGCGATGGACGATCCCGGCGGCGTGGATGGCCTGCAGTGCGACCGCGACGCTCACCGCGACGCTCTCGAGATGCGAGCCGCTGAGCGGCCCGTGGTCGCGTACGGCCTGCTGGAGCGTGGGCCCCGGGACATATTCGGTGACGAGATAGGCGGTGTCGCCCTCGACGTCGGCGGCCAGGACGGGGGCGGTGCAGAAGCGGGCGACGCGCTGGGCCGCGGAGATCTCGCGGGTGAAGCGGCGGCGGAAGTCGGGGTCGGCGGCCCACTGCGGGTGGATGAGCTTGACCGCGACCGGGTCGCCGCCGGGGGCGCGCCCGAGGTAGACGGTGCCCATGCCGCCCTGGCCGAGCCGGCGGAGCAGGGTGAACGGTCCGACCCGGCGAGGATCCCCCTCGCGCAGGGCGTCACCTGTCGGGGATTCATCGGGATTTCCACCGTTTGACGCCACTGCGGGATCATAACCAGCGACCCGGGGCCCAGCCAGCCGTTCAGACGCGGAGCTGCCACGCGTTCCAGGTGTCCAGCAGGCGGAACCCCATCAGCTCGTTGATCCGCAGCATGTACGCGTTGTAATCGGCGTTCCAGGTGATGATGCGCTCGACAGCCGGCTCGCAGGCGTGCAGCCAGGCGGCGTTGGCCAGCTTGAGCACCGCCCCGAGCCGGTGGCCGCGGTGCGCCCGGAGCACGCCGGTGTCCACCTGCCGCGCCCAGCCGCGGTGCTCCTCCGCGTCCACCAGGATCCGGGTGAAGCCCGCCGGCTCGCCGCCGGCGGCATGCCGGGCGATCATCGTGTAGGCCGTGAGCCCGGCCCGCGCCACCTCCTCGTCGCCGGCCCGCATCCGCTCGGCGGTCCAGCGATGGCCCTCCATCTCCAGGTCGCCCAGCGGTTCGTCGTTCATGGACGCCGCCAGGAGCGCCAGGTCGTCGAGCAACTCGTCACTCGCCGGGCCGGCCCACCGTTCGAGCGTGTACCCCCGCGCGTGGCGGGCCGCGTCGGCCCGCATGAGCTCGAAGGACGCCCAGTCCACGGTGCGCAGGTCGAGGACGCGGCGCGCCTCCGCCGTGGCCTTCGCGAAACCCTTCGCCTTCGCGAAGGCCTCGCCCGGACCGCCCGTCGGCGTCTCGCCGATGAGGAGACTGCGCCCCTCGTCGCGGGCTCGGCCGATCGCGTGGTCCAGCAAAGCCCCGCCCAGGCCCCGGCGGTGTCGATCGGGGTGGACGAGGAGGAAGACCAGGTTCGCGATATGGGTGTTGTCCTCCCGCGGGTAGTACAGGGTGTAGCCGCCGGCGATCTCGCCGTCCACCCTGACGACCCAGCTCTCCCCGGGCTCGCCCGTCCAGCCACTCTCCAGCATGGACGAGAAGTGCCGCGGCGACATCGGGGCTCCGGGGTCGTCCACGGCCTGGTGGATCGCGTACAGGCCGGCCACCCGGTCGCCGGGGTCGGAGAGGCGGAGGCGCTCGAAGTGCATGCGCACCAGGAAACCGCACGGGCCGGTCGGGGTGCGACCGATTATCCGGACGGAGCATCCGGGCCGCCCCAGCGCGGCGGCGGGACGGCCCCGGCGCTCGCCTATGTGCGGCCGCGGACGCGCGTCACCGCTCGTAGTCCTCGATCTCGTCGACCGGCCGCGGTATGCCGATGTCGGGGTCCTCTCCGGCGTCCCTGCTGGCCCGGCGCTGTCTGAGCAGGTCCCAGCACTGGTCGAGCGCGCTTTCCAGCGTCCGGATCCGCTCGTGCTCGTCCTCGGTGGTGAGCTCTCCCGCCGCCAGCCTTCCGCGTAGGGTGTGCTCCTCGTCGATGAGCTCGTCGATGCGGCGGAGGATCTCGTCGTCCCTCATGTTCGCCCCCTTTCCAGCGGAAGGCCGGTTATGTGTCCGGCCCCTCACCGTCCGGAGCATTCGACGCCGTCTGCTAGTCTCCATGGCGTGCTGCGCGGGCTTCTTCTTATCCGCCGCGGCGAGGGCCTGTAAGAGGCCGGCTCCCTCGCCGCGGAGACTGCCGTGCGCGTCGGCCGCCCCAGGTCATTTACCGGTGGCGAGCCCCTTTTTCCTGATCGGGATGCCCGTCTTTGCCCGCTCGCACCGGCGCGTCCATCGAGGAGCATGATGTACCCGCAACAGCAGCCCAGCCCCATGCCCTACCACCGCTACACGCCGTTCGAGCCGATCCGGCTGGCGGACCGCACGTGGCCGGACAAGGTCATCGAGCGGGCGCCGCAATGGTGCGCCGTCGACCTGCGCGACGGCAACCAGGCCCTGATCGACCCCATGGACGCCCACCGCAAGCTCATGATGTTCGAGCTGCTGGTACGCATGGGCTACAAGGAGATCGAGGTCGGCTTCCCCGCCGCCTCCCAGACCGACTACGACTTCGTCCGGCAGATCATCGAGGAAGGCCGCATCCCCGACGACGTCGTCATCCAGGTCCTCACCCAGGCGCGGCCCGAGCTGATCGAGCGCACCTTCGAGTCGCTGCGCGGCGCGAAGCAGGCCATCGTCCACCTGTACAACTCGACCTCGACGCTGCAGCGGCGGGTCGTGTTCGGTCAGGACAAGGACGGCATCACGGCCATCGCCGTCGAGGGCGCCAAGCTGTGCAAGAAGATGGCCGCCGAGATGGAGGGCACCGAGATCTACTTCCAGTACTCCCCGGAGTCCTTCACCGGCACCGAGCTGGAGTACGCCGTCGAGGTCTGCAACGCCGTCAACGACGTCTGGCAGCCCACCCCCGACCGCAAGGTGATCGTCAACCTGCCCGCCACGGTTGAGATGGCCACGCCGAACATCTACGCCGACCAGATCGAGTGGATGAACCGCCACCTGGCCTACCGCGACTCGATCGTGCTGTCGCTGCACCCCCACAACGACCGCGGCACCGCCGTCGCCGCCGCCGAGCTGGGCTACCTGGCCGGGGCCGACCGCATCGAGGGATGCCTGTTCGGGAACGGCGAGCGCACCGGCAACGTGTGCCTGGTGACGCTGGCCATGAACCTGTTCTCCCAGGGCATCGACCCGCAGGTCGACATCCGGGACATGGACGAGATCCGGCGCGTCGTCGAGTACTGCAACCAGCTCCCGGTCCACCCCCGCCACCCCTGGGGCGGCGAGCTGGTCTACACCGCCTTCTCCGGCTCCCACCAGGACGCCATCAAGAAGGGCCTGGAGCACCTGGAGCGCGACGCGGCCGCGGCCGGCACCCCGGTGGACGACTTCACGTGGGCCGTGCCGTACCTGCCGATCGACCCGAAGGACATCGGCCGCAGCTACGAGGCGGTCATCCGGGTCAACAGCCAGTCGGGCAAGGGCGGCGTCGCCTACATCATGAAGGCCGACCACCAGCTCGACCTGCCGCGCCGGCTGCAGATCGAGTTCTCCCGTGTGGTCCAGGCGCAGACCGACGCCGAGGGCGGTGAGGTCACCCCGGCCGCCATGTGGGAGGCGTTCGCCGACGAGTACCTGCCGAACCCCGCCAAGCCGTGGGGCCGGCTCGGCCTCCTGGCGCACCGTGGGGCCTCCGCCGTGGACGACAAGGACGTGATCAACGCGGACATCCGCGTCGACGGCGAGATCCGTGACATCGAGGGGATCGGCAACGGCCCGATCTCGGCCTTCTGCGACGCCCTGCGCGGCATCGGCGTGGACGTTCGGGTCCTCGACTACACCGAGCACGCGATGAGCGCGGGCGCCGACGCCAAGGCCGCGTCCTACGTCGAGTGCGAGGTCGCCTTCGAGGGCGGCTCCCAGACACTGTGGGGCGTGGGCATCGACGCCAACACCACCACCGCGTCCCTGAAGGCGATCATCTCCGCCGTGAACCGCGCGAGCCGCTGACGCCCGCGCACCGGTGACGGGAGCGCGGGCACGATCTGCCCGGCTCCCGGGACCGACGACATCCGGTCAGGCCCACGAGGCCGCGACGACCGGGCGCCAAAGCCATGAGGAGGGGCGGTGGCCGTGCGACCCACGGCCACCGCCCCGTTCCGTACGGTCACCCCGGTGCGGTGGCTCCTCGAAGGATCAGCTCCAGCTCAGCGTCACCGGGTCCCAGGTACCCGAAAGGACCTGTCCGGACAGAATCGGGTCGACCAGCGCTTTGGCCACCGCCATCGCCTCAGGGAGCGACCGTTCCGCGATCCAGGGGAGTTCGGCGACCAGGCTCGCGTACCCCGCCGTCCACATCGCTTCGTCCGGAACTTCGAGCCTGGCGTCGTGAAGCAGCGTCCGCCGACGCGCCTCTGACGTGAACGCGGTGCCGAGCTCCCCGGCCCGCAGTGATCGCGACCGCGCGATGAGGACCAGATCGACGAGGTCGCGAAACCGCGTGCTCGGCCTGCCATTGTGGTCCTCCATCATGGCCATGACCTTGTCGGAGACCGTGTCGACCAGAGGGTAGAGCCGGTACGAGGGCCGGAACAGCCCTGGG
Source organism: Microtetraspora malaysiensis (assembly GCF_001528665.1). GTDB lineage: Bacteria > Actinomycetota > Actinomycetes > Streptosporangiales > Streptosporangiaceae > Microtetraspora_A > Microtetraspora_A malaysiensis. Next base: position 66,441 of record NZ_BBYJ01000010.1, on the reverse strand, counting down.
ATGTCGAGCGCGAGGATCGGCGGGGACATCTCGGGTTGGCCCGTGATGACCGCTCCGGTTACCAGGTCGACTCCGAACCTTTCGAAGCGACGAGGCCCCAGCCAGGCTTCCACGCCCACTCGTATGCCCTCGACACCCTGGACGAGAGAGCGGGGCCGATCGAAGCGGAAAGCGAAGAAATCGCCCAATTCGGCTTCGGACGCCGCGCGCAGCGCGACGAATCCGGCCTCGGGTGAATCGGCGTGGGCCACGACGTCGACGTCCGCGGAGTGACGGGCGGTGGAGAGGCGGGCGAGCAGTGCCACGCCGCCCTTGAGAATCCAGCCGGTCTCATCCGTCGTGAAGAGGCGGGCGAGGAGCCGGTCGTAGGCGAACTGTCGTCGACGTTGTGTGGTCGAATATGGCGAATCGCCACAGGTCTTCTTGAGACGATCCGTGATGGCTGCCCCGAAAGCCTGGGAGGTGGCGTAGGGAAACGTCTCGCCGGTGGTTTGCATGGAATGCCGCTTGTCCTCATCGGTCGGTGAGATGCCTGAGGAACTCCTGACCGGCCGCGTCGGGCAGTCCGTAAGCCGAGGCATGTGGCGCCAGCGCCGCGGCGAGATCATCGGGGTGGGCCAGCTCCCGCTCCAGCATGTCCGCCGCGACAAGGCCCAGATGGCCACCGTCAAAACGGATCGACGCCAGATCGGATACGGTCCGACATGGATTGGTCACATAGAGTCCGTCGTGCCATTGGACATCATCATCGGTGAGCGGCGCGCGGTGAATGACCACATCATGTCGGCGGGGTCGGAAACGACGCGGTGGGGGGATGATGAATTCCCACCGCAGGGGGTCAAGAAGTCCCACGTCGTAGACAAGAGCTGCACTGCTGTGCGAGACGACTCCGTCGGCGGTCCCTCGCTGGTCCGCCTGGAGGGCGGGGGCGAGTTGGAGCCAGGCGGCACGCAGTTCCTCCAGGGAGGGGCGCGGCGCGCCAGCCACGCGGTACACGCCGTGGGCGAGGCGGTCGAGGGCTCCGGTGGCGACGAGCCGGCTGAGGTCGCGCCGGTGCGCTCCGCTGCGCTCCGCCTGGCGCGTCGTCACCAGGCCGTACTGTGCCTCGGCGAGAGCCGACAGGCTGCCAAGGGCGTTACCCAGACTCATGGCGCGATTGTCTCAACAGCGAGACGTTCGTGCCATGGCACATCACTTTCATATGTGAAAGGTTCGTGCCATGGCGCGGTCAGGCCGGGAGGCCGAGGAGGCGGGCGAGGCCGGTCATGTTGTGCTCGAAGAACTCGGCTCGGTGGTCGATCGTGCCGACGAACTGGCCGAACAGCTCGAAGCTCACCATGCCGAACAGGCCGGTCCAGGCGGTGACCGCCCGCGTGATCACGTCGTCCGACACCCCCGGGATGAGCATGCGGATCGCCTCCGCGTCGGGAGCGATGATCGCCGGTGGTTCGGGCAGGATGGCGGGCGGGACGAGACGCCCGGCGGTGTTGGCATCGGCGAGGATCCGGCCGTACACCGCGGTGTCCCGCGCCGCCGGGGCGATGGTGTCTTCGGGGGCGCGGTAGCCCGGCACCGGCGAGCCGTAGAGAAGGGCGTACTCATGCGGGTGGGCGAGTGCCCATCCGCGTATGGCGTGGCAGACCGCCAGCCAGCGTCCCGTGTAGTCGTCCCGCGCGCAGGCGGCGTCGGCCTTCTCGGCGGCCTCCCCGAGGGCGTTGTATCCGTCGATGATCAGCGCGGTGAGGAGGTCGTCCCGGCTCGGGAAATAGCGGTAGATCGCCGAGGAGACCATGCCCATCTCCCGTGCCACCGCGCGCAGGGACAGCCCCGTCGCGCCCTCGGTGGCCAGGTGGCGGCGGGCGATGTCGGTGATCTCCCTGATCAGCTCGGCTCTGACTCGTTCCCGTGCGGTACGGCTCGCGCTCATGTCCCGGAGGCTACCAGAGCGGCGACAGAATTCGAGAGCACTGCTCTTGACGATAGCCGCTCTCATAAGAGAGCATTGCTCTCGAACGAGAGCGACAATCGAAGGAGTGCCGATGCTCGCCGTGGCCAAGGGGGTCAACCTCGCCCTGATGTTCTTCCTCGAACTCGGTGTCCTGGTCTCGGTGGGGTCCTGGGGGTTCACCCTCTCCGCCCCTCTCGCGGTCCGGATCCTCGCCGGGCTCGGCGCACCCATGGTGTTCGGCACCCTCTGGGGACTCTTCGCGGCGGCGAACGGCGCGAGGTTCAAGCTGCACGGCCTGGCCAGGGCGGCGTTCGAGATCGCCTGGTTCGGCGGCGGCGCGGCCGCCCTCGTCGCGTCCGGGCTGGTCACGAGTGGTGTGGTCTTCGCCGGCCTCTACATCGTCAACGGCATCCTGCGCCTGGTCTGGCACCAGGTCTGAGGATCACCACCCGCCCGTAGGAACGAACAGGAGAGCGATCGTGGGTAAGCACGTCGTCGTCGGAGCCGGTCAGGTCGGAGGCAGGGTCGCCGAGGCGCTCGCGGAGGCGGGCCACGAGGTGGTGGTGGTCACCCGTTCGGGCTCGGGTCCGGACCGGGCCGGGATCACACGGGTCGCCGCCCGGGCCCAGGACACTGCCAGGATGTGCCGGGCGGCGGAGGGGGCCGACGCGCTCTACAACTGCGCGAACCCGAAGTACCACCAGTGGGCCCAGGACTGGCCGCCGATCGCGGACTCGCTGCTGCGCACGGCGGAGGCGACGGGAGCGGTCCTGGTCACGTTGAGCAACCTGTACGGCTACGGCCCCGTGGACGGGCCGATGACCGAGGACACGCCGCTGGCGGCCACGGGAATCAAGGGGCGGGTGCGCGCCGCGATGTGGAAGCAGGCGCTCGCCGCGCACCAGGCCGGGCGGGCGCGGATCACGGAGGTGCGCGGTTCCGACTACTTCGGTCCGGGCGCGTCGGACCAGTCGTTCCTCGGGGGGCGCTTCGTCGGACCGCTGCTCTCGGGGCGGCGCGCGATGATCCTCAGCGGCCCGGACATCCCGCACAGCTGGACCTACCTTCCCGACGTGGCGACGGCTCTGGTCACGGTGGCGACCGACGAGCGCGCCTGGGGCCGTGCCTGGCACATCCCCACGAGCCCGGCACGGAGCATCCGGGCCATGGCGGAGCGGCTGTGTGAGCTGGCCGGGGCGCCCGCTCCCAAGCTCGGCCGCCTGCCGGGCTGGGTGCTCACGGCCGCGGGCGTCGTCTCGCCGCTCCTCAACGAGATGCGGGAGACGCGTTACCAGTTCGACCGGCCCTTCGTCGTGGACTCGTCGGCCTTCGCCGCGACCTTCGGCGTCGCCGCCACCCCGATGGACGAGGCGCTGGAGGAGACCATCGCCTCGTCACGAACCCGCTGATCAGGCGGTCGCGGGCTCGGGGAGCCCCGCAGGCCGGGGCATGGACAGCGCGAACCGCGCGACCGCGACGCACATCGCCAGGCTGACCAGGGCGCTCACCGCGACGGGGATCAGGAACCAGACCGACATGCCGGACGCCCCCGACACGGTCAGCACGATCGCGGGAATCCAGCCGAGCGCGGTCACACCGGCGGCCAGCGCGTTGGCCCATCCCCTGTTCAGGCTGGAGACGTCCCGTGTGGCAGGGTTCCAGAATGCCCACAGCGTGCACGCGCCGATCGCGAGCAGGGGCACCGGTTGGAGGAACGAGCCCCGACCCGACGGGATGAGCTTCCGGTGGGTCCACGTGTCGAGCATGGCGAAGCACAGATCGGCCAGCGTGCGAAGGCGCACGGGGCGCGCGGCCAGCAGGTCGCGCATCTCGTCGCCGTAGCGGTCCCGCCAGGCGCGCGGGTAGAGCCGGAGCAGCAGGTACGCCAGCGGTCGCATCTCAGGCCACCCCCCATGACGGCCGGACCCGCTTGCTGCCGGCCTCCTCGATGCGGCGCAGCGTGGCGAGCTGCTCGGCCAGGGCTTCGCGGCCCCCCGGCGTGATCCGGTACGGCCGGCGCCGCTCGACCACCGGCAGCGGCTCGATCCACCCGCGCTCCTCCAGCCGCATGAGCGCGCCGTACAGGGTGCCGGGTTCAAGCGTTGTGCCGGAGAACTCCTCGATGTCCTGAATCATGCGATAGCCATGCTTGTCGCCCTCGGCCAGGCTGACGAGCACCAGCAGGGCGACGTCGGTGAAACGTCCCAGATCGGGTTGGCGACGGGCCATGGGGCACCTCCTCTATTCAGTTTCACTTACTAAGTGGAACTTAGCAACGACGATAGGCTCCCGTCCATGAAAATTGGGATCATCGGACTTGGGGACATCGCCAAGAAGGCCTATCTGCCGGTGCTCGCGGCCACGCCGGGGATCGTGCCGCACCTGTGCACGCGCGACGAGGCCACGCTGGCCGCGCTCGGGGCGGCGTACCGGATCGACCGGCTCTTCACCGGTGTGGAGGAGCTGCTCGAATCGGGCGTCGAGGCGGCGTTCGTCCACGCCGCGACGAGCGCGCACGCGCCGATCGTCGAGGCACTCCTGGAGGCGGGCGTGCACGTCTACGTGGACAAGCCGCTCAGCGACACGTTCGCGGACTCCGAGCGGCTGGTACGGCTGGCCCGGACGCGGGACAGGTCGCTGATGGTGGGGTTCAACCGCAGGTACGCCCCCGGCTACGCGGCGCTGCGCGACCTGCCGCGGGACCTGGTGATCCTGGAGAAGAACCGGGTGGGAGAGGCGGCGGTGCCGCGCGCGGTGGTCTTCGACGACTTCATCCACGTGGTCGACACGCTGAGGTTCCTCGTGCCCGGCGAGGTCGCCGACGTCCGGGTGCGCACCCGCGTGCGGTCCGGGCTGCTCGAACACGTCGTGCTGGAGCTGGGCGGCGACGGCTTCACCGCCATCGGCGTCATGAACCGGGTCGGCGGTGCGACAGAGGAGACCTGCGAGGTCATGGGCGGCGGGCGCAAGCGGCGGGTGGTCGATCTCGGCGACGTGGTGGATCACGACGGCGGCGAGATCCTGTCCCGGAGGCCGCCGTGGACGCCGGTCGCGCGGCAGCGTGGCATCGAGCAGATCTGCCACGCGTTCCTGGACGCGGTCCGCGCGGGCCGCGTGCTCCGCGCCGACGACGCGCTCGTCACCCACGCGATGTGCGAGGACATCGTCTCCGCCGCGCTCGCCGACGCGGATCTGGTGGCGCTGACGAGCTGATCCCGCCCCCCGAAGGGGACGGGATCGGGCCACGGAAGGTCAGCGCGAGGAGAGGTACTCCGCGCCGAGCGCGCGCAGGCGCGCGTGGGCCGACTCGTACACCTCGGGGCGGCCGAGGTAGGCCTTGGGCAGCTTGGCGACCATCGTGTAGTTCGTGTCGCACACGTTGCCCACCGGCGCCTCGCCGCCCTGGCTGACGAGCTGGTACGCGTCGAGCTCGTCCAGCCCGGTGAGCGCGGCCGACCAGGTGACCAGGTCGTGCTGGCTGATGCGGTAGGCGTCCTCCAGGGGACGGGCCGAGCCGGTGGACATCAGGTGGTCGTCGTCCTCCAGGCGCGGCCACGGGGTGCCGACGCCCTTGACCAGCTCGACCGCGACGACCGTGTTCATCGCGGCCTCGACCGCGGTGCCGCAGACCTCGCCGTGGCCCTGGCGGCAGTGCCCGTCCCCGATCGAGAACAGGGCGCCCTCCACGTTCACGCCGAGGTAGACGGTGACGCCGGCCCGCAGCTCGGGGGTGTCCATGTTGCCGCCGTGGGCGTCCGGGGTGATCGTCATCCGCGCCTCGGAGGCGGCCGGAGCGACGCCCACGGTGCCGTGCATCGGGTCGAGCGGCATCTCCACGCTGAAGTCGCTGTTCCGGGCCTGGTAGCGGACGGTGCGCTTCTCCACGTCCACGTCGTACATCCAGACGACCTCGTCGAGGGGAGGCTGGAGCGTCGCGGTGGTGTGGGTGCCGGTGAGCGCCCCGAAGTGGGGGAACGTCGTGGAGACGGCCCAGTCGCGGGCGGGCTCGATGGAGACGAAGTGCAGGGCGAGGGTGTCGCCCGGCTCGGCCCCCTCCACGTGGAAGGGGCCGGTGACCGGGTTGAGGAAGGGGAACTCGCACACCTTCGACGGCAGGTCCTCGGGGCCGCGCACCCGCCCGCCGAAGCAGTCCTCCGTGAAGAGTTCGAGGACCGTTCCGGGGGCGATCCGGGCCACGGCGGGCCGCCCGCCGAAGGTGTAGGCCAGGTCCTCGGCCGTGGGCCGGAAGGAGACGACGTTCACTCGGAGACCTCCGTCTCGTCAGGAAGGGTGGGGCGACGGCCCATGAGGATGAAGCCGATCAGGATCAGCACGCCGATCGCCAGCCAGGTCAGGCCGACCGCCTGGGCGGCGACCTTGGCGTTGATGACGACGTACAGCAGGATCAGGAAGCCTATCGCCGGGGCGATCAGGTGCCGCCACCAGTCCCGGCTGCGCTTCCGTACGACGTAGTGGACGACGACGGAGACGTGGAGGGCGAGGAAGGCGGTCATCGCGCCGAAGTTGATGAGCGAGGCGATTTGCCCGATGCCCTTGTCGTTGTTGGCCAGGATGAGTCCGAGGACCAGCGAGACGGCGGCGGTGAGGAACGTGGCGTTGACCGGCACCTTGTGCTTCGGGTGGATCTTGCCCAGGAACCGGGGCAGCAGCCGGTCACGGGCCATGGCGAACAGCAGGCGCGAGGTGGCGGCCTGGGCGACCAGCGAGTTGGCGAAGCCCCAGGCGATCGCGGTGGCGACGGCGGTCAGCACGCTCAGCCAGGGGCCGCCGGCGTACTCGGCGATGTCGTAGAACGCGTTGTCCCCGCCGTTGGCCAGCAGCTCCTCGCGGTTCGGCGCGAGCAGCGCGGCGACCCAGGTCTGCGTGATGAACAGCAGGCCGGCCAGCACGAGCGCGCCGACCATGGCGCGGCCGAGCTTGCGGGCGTCCTCCCGGCTCTCCTCGGCGAGCATCGAGATGCCGTCGAAGCCGAGGAAGGACAGCACCGCGACCGAGACGGCGCCGAACACGAGCGGCCCGGAGAACGTCGAGGAGTCGAAGATCGGGCTGAACGCGTCGCCGTGACCCTTGCCCTGGGCGAGGGCGATGACGCCGACGACCAGGAAGATCGCCAGCACGATCAGCTGGGCGACCAGCATGATCTTGTTCATCCGCGCGGTCATCTGGATGCCGAAGTAGTTCACCGCCGTGTTGAAGACGATGAACATGATCAGCCAGGCCCAGATGGGAATCGCGGGCACGAACGACGCCATGGCCGCGCTCGCCACGAGATAGAGCAGCGTGGGCACGAGGATGTAGTCGAGCAGGATCACCCAGCCGGCGAGGAAGCCGACCGGGGCGCCGATCCCGCGGCCCGCGTAGGTGTAGACCGAGCCGGCCATCGGGAACGCCTTGGACATCTGGGCGTACGACAGGGCGGTGAAGGCCATCGCCACCATGCCGATGATGTAGGCCAGCGCGACCATGCCGCCCGAGCCTTGGAAGACGTCGCCGAAGATGCCGAACGGCGCGATCGGCACCATGAAGATCAGGCCGTAGATGAGCAGGTCGGTGAAGCTCAGCGAGCGCTGCAACTCCTGCTGATATCCGAACCGCTCCACGCCGGTCGCCGCGCTTTGCGGCGCCGCCGACGAGGAGGGCGTGGTGGAGGGGGAAGACATGAGACTCCTTCGCACGCGGGGGGCAGAGCGTACGATAGGACTATTCCTTGAAAAGGAAAAGATTTCGTTTGTAAATCTTTGTGGCAGGCCATGACGGCGACGGTCAGACGGGCGTCATGCGGCGTCCCGGCACAGGTGGTGTCATCGTCCGGGGGAGGAGGTCACGAGATCGAAATCCAGGCCGTCGGCGCGCCCCACGTACACGCGCTGCGACACCTGCCGATCCCGGAGCGTGAGCGGACCCCGGCCGGTGATGACGGTGGTCCCGTCGGCGATCGCCTCGACCGCGGGCACCGCGAGCGAGCCCGCGCGGGCGGCGAGGGCGGCGAGCATGAGCACGCCTTCGTAGCACCCGTGCCCATGTCCGTTGAGCAGCGGCGCGTCCGGCCCGAACCGCCGCGTGTAGCGTTCGTACAGCCCGAGGTTGTCGTCGGTGGCGATGCCGCCGAAGTACCCCATCGCGGTGTACAGCTCGCCGCTGAAGTCGCCTCCGATCGCCAGCAGGCCATGCTCCTCCAGCGCGCCGCACAGGCGGGCGCAGCCCAGCCCGCTCGCCGCGAACGCCCGGTTGAACTCGATCAGGTCGCTGCCGATGAGGTTGAGCAGCACCGCGTCCGGCCGTGCGGCGGCCAGTTCCTCGATGACCCGTCCCATGTCGCGGGTGCCGGCGGGCAGGAACCGCTCGCCGACGACGCGCGCGGAGCGGGACGTGAGGTGCGCCCGCGCGGACGCGTGAACCAGGTACGGCCAGATGTAGTCGTTGCCGAGCAGGAACCAGCGCCGTGCCCGCCGGTGGCCGACCAGCCAGTCGATGCCCGGGGCGACCTGCGAGGACGCCTGCTCGCCCAGGAAGTAGACGCCCGGAGAGCGCGGGCCGCCCTCGTACGGGGGCGTGTAGACGAACGGCGCCGCGCCGCGCAGCGCGCGCTCGATCCCGACGCGGACGTCGCTGGCGTGGGTGCCGACGACCGCTTGCACGGCTCCGGCCCGCACCAGCTCGGCGACCTCCGCGCCGACCTCGGCCGGGGCGCGGCCGCCGTCCACCAGGACCAGTTCGATCGGCCTGCCGAGCAGCCCGCCCGCGTCGTTCACCTCGGAGGCGGCCAGCAGCGCGCAGTTGATCGCGCCCGGCCCGACGAGGCCCAGCACGCCGGAGACAGGCGCCACCAGGCATACGCGCAGCGTGTCGGCCCTGAGCAGGTGCGCTTCCAGGGGGTCGATGACCATCGCGGCCGGATCGGTCACGGGGGAAAGTATCGTCCATCCGCCCCCGTGAAGGGAACCATCGGAAAGTGTGGGACGTCACGGCAAAGTACTGCCGAACACACGAAAGGGGCCCGCAATGGTCATGATGACGATGCCGCGCCACGTCGCGGACGGGGCGGGGGTCGCGTGACGGCGGCGGGATCCACCGGCGAGAGCCGGGTCGCCCTACCGGTCCAGAGGCCGGAGGGGCCGGTCGGGGCGGCCGCGCCGTCGGGCCTCGCGTCCTCGCTCGCGTACCTGCTGAGCCGGGCCGAACGCGCGGTCAACCGCGAGCTGTCGGCGGCGCTCACGGCCGAGGAGGTCAGCGTCGAGCAGTGGCGCATCCTCCAGGCGCTCGCGGACGGGCGCGGCCACTCGATGGGCGGCCTCGCCGAGGCCGCACTGATGCCGCACCCCACCCTCACGAAGGCGGTCGACCGGCTCGTCGAGCGCGCCCTCGTCTACCGCGGGCACGACCCCGTCGACCGCCGCAAGGTGGCGGTCTTCCTGGCCGACCGCGGGCGTGACCTCCTCGGCCGTCTGCAGGAGGGCATCGACGAGCACCGCCGGGCGGTCCTCGCGGTGTACGGCGCGGAGCGCACCGCGCGGCTCATGCGCGAGCTGGACGACCTGGTGCGGGCCCTGAACGCCTGACGGCCGCCGCGATCAGCCGGTCACCTGTTACGGCAGGAGGTGATCGTCAGGGGCGGACGCCCCCTCGCGCCCGGCGCCGCGCCGCAGTAGATCTGTAGGCGTGGCACATCTGGTGATCGGCCCCATGCTCCGCCACGTCGACGCGGCGAGCGCGACGATCTGGGTGGAGACGAGCGAGCCGTGCGCGGTCACGGTGCGGGCGGGCGAGGCGCGTTCGGAGGAACGCACCTTCACCGTCCACGGGCACCATTACGCGGTCGTCGACGTCGCCCTCCCGCCCGGCCCGCCGCCCGGAGGCGTGCCGTACACGGTGGAGCTGGACGGCGCGGACGTGTGGCCGCTCCCGGACCTGCCGGCCACCGCGATCCGGCCGCTCACCCGGTTGCGCCGCCTGGTCTTCGGCACCTGCCGGACCAGCGTGCCGCACGACGGGCCATACGCGCGGACGCACGGCGTGGACGTCCTGCGCGCGTACGGGGCGCGGCTGATGGAGTCGGGGGAGCCGCCGGACCTGCTGATCATGCTCGGCGACCAGGTGTACGCCGACGAGCCGTCCCCGGACATGAAGGAGTTCATCGCCGGGCGACGCGGCGAGGGGCCCGAAGAGGTCGTGGACTTCGACGAGTACGCCGAGCTCTACCGCCGAGCCTGGTCGGACCCGGCCGTGCGGTGGCTGATGGCGGCGGTGCCGACCCTGATGATGTTCGACGACCACGACATCAGGGACGACTGGAACACCTCGGCGGCGTGGCGTGAGCACATGGCCGAGGCGCCGTGGTGGCGGCGGCGCATCGTGTCCGGGCTGGGCGCCTACTACGTCTACCAGCACCTCGGCAACCTCACGGTCGCGGAACGCGCGGCCGACCCCGTGCTCGCCGCGCTCAGGGCGGGCGACGGCGGCGCGGCGCTCGACGCGTTCGCGGAGCGGGCCGACGCCGCCCCCGGATCGGCCCGCTGGAGCTACCGCCGCGACATCGGGTCCACCCGGCTGATCATGCTGGACAGCAGGTGCGGCCGCGTCCTCACCCCGGGCGCCCGCCGGATGCTCGACGACGCCGGACGCGCGTGGCTCGAGGAATCGGCCGCCGGCGACGTCGACCACCTGATCGTCGGCTCCTCGCTGCCGGTGCTCCTGCCCCCGGCCATCCACCACGTGGAGAGCTGGAGCGAGGCCGTCTGCGACGGCGTGTGGGGGCGCCGGGCCGCCCGGTGGGGCGAGCGCCTGCGCCGGTTCCTCGACCTGGAGCACTGGGCGGCGTTCCGCGGGTCGTTCGAGCACCTGGCCCGGCTGCTGACCGACGTGGCCGCGGGCGGCAGGGGACGGCCGCCGGCCACGGTGCTGGTGCTGTCCGGCGACGTCCACTACTCCTATCTCGCCTCTGTACGGCCGCCGCGCGGCGAGGGAGGCTCCCGGATCCACCAGATCGTCTGCTCGCCGATCCGCAACCCGCTGAGCCGGGCGCTCCGGGCGGCCAACGTCGTGGCGGCCGTCGCCGCGGCGGGCCCGCTCGGGCGCCTGGCGGCGCTGGCGGCCCGGCTGCCCCCGCCCCCGATCCGGTGGCGGCTGACGGCCGGGCCCTGGTTCGACAACGCGCTGGCGACCGTGGACTTCGCCCAGGACGCCGCCACCGTGACCTGGCGGACCCACGACGCCGAGCTGGGCTCGGTCAGGCTGTCCTGAGCTCCCGCAGGGCCTCGACGAGCTGGTCGACCGCCCAGTCCAGGTCCTCACGGGAGACCACGATCGGCGGGGCGAGGCGGATCGTCGAGCCGTGCGTGTCCTTCACCAGCACGCCGCGGCGTAGCAGGGCCTCGCTCACCTGGCGGCCGGTCCCGAGCGAGGGGTCGATGTCCACGCCCGCCCACAGGCCGCGCCCGCGTACGGCGACGACACCCGCGCCGACCAGCTCGCGCAGCCGGCCGTGGAGGTGCTCGCCCAGCTCGCGCGCCCTGGCCTGGAACTCGCCGGTGCGCAGCAGCCCGACGACCGCGGCGCCGACCGCGCAGGCGAGCGGGTTGCCGCCGAAGGTCGAGCCGTGCTGGCCGGGCCGGATGACGCCGAGGACGTCGGCGTTCGCCGCCACGGCCGAGACCGGCACGACGCCGCCGCCGAGGGCCTTGCCCAGGATGTACATGTCGGGCACGACGCCCTCGTGGTCGCAGGCGAAGGTGTGGCCGGTGCGGCCGAGCCCGGACTGGATCTCGTCCGCGATGAACAGGACGCCCCGCTCCGAGCACAGGTCGCGTACCGCGCGCAGGTAGCCGTCCGGCGGCACGAGCACGCCCGCCTCGCCCTGGATCGGCTCGAGCAGCACGGCGACCGTGTTCTCGTCGATCGCCTCGCCGATCGCCTCCGCCGAGCCGTACTTCACGACCCGGAACCCCGGCGTGTACGGCCCGAAGCCGTCGTGCGCGTCCGGATCGGTGGAGAAGCTCACGATCGTGGTGGTGCGACCGTGGAAGTTGTCCTCCATCACGATGATGTTCGCCTGCTCGGCGGGGACGCCCTTGACCTCGTATCCCCACTTGCGGGCCACCTTGATGGCCGTCTCGACCGCCTCGGCGCCGGTGTTCATCGGCAGGATCATGTCCTTGCCGCACAGGTCGGCGAGACCGGCGGCGAACTCCGCGAACCGGTCGTGGAAGAACGCCCGGCTGGTCAGCGTGAGCCGGTCGAGCTGCTCGCGGGCGGCGGCGAGGATCACCGGGTTGCCGTGCCCGAAGTTGAGCGAGGAGTAGCCCGCCAGGCAGTCGAGGTAGCGGCGGCCCTCGACGTCGGTCACCCAGGCGCCCTCGGCCGACTGGATGACCACCGGCAGGGGGTGGTAGTTGTGCGCGCTCCGGCGCTCGCTCAGTGCGATGAGGTCGGCGGCGTTCATGCTCCTGTGGCCTCCCGGATCTCCAGCGTGCAGCACTTGGGTCCGCCGCCCGCCTTGCGCAGCTCGGACAGCTCGACGCGGACGACGTTGTAGCCGAGCCGCTCCAGCTCGCGGGAGAGGCCGGTCGCCTCGGCGTTGATGAGCACGTTGGCGCCGTCGCTGACCGCGTTGAGCCCGAGGACGGCGGCGTCCTCCTCGGTGGCGATGACCGCGTCGGGGAACATCCGCCGCAGCACGTTGCGGCTCCCCTCGGAGAACGCCCCCGGGTAGTAGGCGACGTTGTGGCCGTCCAACGGGAACAGGGCGGTGTCCAGGTGGTAGAAGCGCGGGTCGATCAGCCGCAGCGTGACCACCGGGCGGCCGACGAACTTCTGCGCCTCCACGTGCGCCGCCACGTCGGTGCGGAAGCCGGTGCCGGCGAGCACCACGTCGTCGAGCGTGAGGAAGTCGCCCTCACCCTCGTTGGTGTGCGTCGGCTCCATCGTCTCGAAACCCCGGTCGGCGAACCAGCGCAGGTAGGCCGGCCCCTCGGCGGTGCGCTCCGCGTGGGTGAACTTGGCGCCGTAGACCCGGCCGTCCACCACGAGGGCGCCGTTCGCGGCGAAGACCATGTCGGGCAGGCCGTCCACCGGGTCGATGAGGCTCACCTTGTGGCCCAGCCGCTCGTAGGCCGCGCGCAGCTCCTCCCATTGCCGGACGGCCTGAGCCGTGTCCGCGCCCTGGTCCGGGTCCATCCACGGGTTGATCGCGTACGTCACGGCGAAGAACTCGGGGCGGCACATGAGATAGTGGCGCGCCGTACCCGTCCGGTCGCCGCTCGTGGCGGCGGGCAGGGTCGCAAGAGGCATGCGGAACTCCAGGGAGAAGGCGGTTGGACTGCTCCTCAGCCTAGAAAAACGGACATGACCGGCCAATGCCGCGCCATTGCGCCATACCGTGGATCGGTTGCGTTATTCCCGGCTTTTGTGGCAATCCGTTAACCGTCCGCCCGGCCCGGCGCGGCGAGGGGTTCAGAGCTTCTCGTCGATCAGCCGGGAGAGCACGATCGCGCTCTTGGTGCGGACCACGAACGGCTCCGCCGCGATGCGCTCGATCACCCGCTCCACGTCCCGTACGTCGGTGGTCCGGATGTGCAGCAGCGCGTCGGCCTCGCCGGTCACCGTGCAGGCGGACACCACCTCGGGGTGCCGGGCGATCGCCACGCCGATCTCGGCGGGGGACGTCTTCCCCCGGCAGAAGAGTTCGACGTACGCCTCGGTGGTCCAGCCCAGGGCGGAGGGCTCGACCCGCGCACTGAACCCGGTGATCGCGCCGCTGGCGAGAAGCCGGTCGACCCGTCGTTTGACCGCCGGAGCGGACAGGCCTACCCGAGCACCAATTTCGGCATATGTCGCCCGAGCGTCCTCCACGAGAACCCCGATGATGGCGCGATCCAATCCGTCCAACTTCACGCGGACCTGTATATCGCGAACCGGACGGGAACCCGCGATCGGCGCCGTGGAGCGCCCCGTCGGCGCGTGGCGGGAACGCCGCCGTCCCGAGCGGGCGCGTTCCCGCCGATACCGTCTGCTTCAGGTGCGCTCGACCTCCTGTCCAGGCTCACGCCTTTCCGGTATCTTGTCGAAGCCGTTCGCGAGCTGTTCTCCGGCTCGTACGTCTCGGCGCCCGTCCTGTGGGGGACCGTGAGCGCGGCCGTCGGCAGACGGGCCTTCCAGTGCGAGAACGCCTGAAACGCGAAAAATCCAGCCGGAACCGCGACGCAGCCTTGAAGTGATTTCTGCGAGCGCCCTACGGTCAGGAGGTCACAATGGGTGACGTGGCGGACGTCAATTTCACACTCGTCCAGCTGCGTTACTTCGTGACAGCGGCCGAGCTGGGAAGCATGACCGCGGCCAGCCGGGAGCTCATGGTGGCGCAGTCGGCCATCTCGGCGGCCATCGCGCAGGTTGAGCGGGAGCTCGGCGTCCAGCTCCTCATCCGGCACCACGCCAGAGGTCTCTCACTCACCCGCGCGGGCGAGCGGTTCCTCGTCGAGGCCCGTGACTTCCTCTCCCACGCGGCGGCGCTCGCCGAGTCGGCGCGCGGCCTGGCCGGCTCGCTGAGCGGCGAGCTCGCGGTCGGCTGCTTCACCACGCTGTCGCCGTTCTACCTGCCCAAGCTGCTGCGCCAGTTCGCCGACCGGCACCCGGGCGTGCGGGTGACGCTCTCCGAAGGGGAGATCTCGGCCGTCCAGCGCGCCCTCGTCGACGGCCGGTGCGAGGTCGCCCTGCTGTACGCCATCGACCTCGCCCTCGACCTCGACGTCCGCGTCCTCACCCGGGTCCGGCCGTACGTGCTGCTGCCGTCCGGGCACGCGATGGCCGACGCGGAGGCGGTCTCGCTCGTCGAGCTGGCCAGCGAGCCGATGATCCTGCTCGACCTGCCGCACAGCCGGGACTACTTCCGCGCGCTGCACCCGGTCGAGCCGCGCGTCCGGTTCCGCAGCTCCAGCTACGAGACCGTGCGGGCGCTGGTCGCCGGAGGCCACGGCTACTCCATACTCAACCAGCGCGCCGTCACGGACCAGACGTACGACGGCGGCTACGTCGTCTCCCGGCCGATCAGCGAAGAGGTGCCGTTCCTCGACATCGTCCTGGCCTCGATGCGCGGTGTGCGGCTGACCGCCCGCGCCACCGCGTTCACCGAGACCTGCGAGGCGTTCTTCGCGAACCTCTCCTGACCGACCGGGCTCCCACCGCGAGGAACCGGATCACTCCAGGTCGGAGAGGATCTCCTCCAGATAGGCGCGGGTGGCGGTCGCCGGCCGCGCCTCCACGCACAGCGTGTTCATCACCTGCCGGTAGGCGTCGGTCTCCTCGGGCTTGTCGAGGTAGAGCGCGCTGGTGAGCTGTTCGAGGTAGACGACGTCGGGCAGCTCGGTCTCCTCGAAGCGCAGGATCGTGAACGGCCCTCCCGCCGCCGAGTGCCCGCCGCGGTCGAAGGGGACGATCTGCACTGTCACGTTCGGGTTGGCGGTGGCCTCGATCAGATGCTCGATCTGGCCGCGCATGACCTTGTTCCCGCCGATCGGGCGGCGCAGCGCGGCCTCGTCCACCACCGCCCACAGCCGGACCGCGTCCGGGCCGGTCAGCCGCTCCTGGCGGCGCATCCGCAGGTCGAGGCGGCGGGAGATCTCGTCTTCGGGCGCGCCCGCGTTCCCGAGCAGGATGACCGCGCGGGCGTAGTCGGGGCTCTGCAGCAGGCCGGGCACGAACTGCAGCTCGTACGTCCGGATGACCGAGGCGGCCTCCTCCAGGCCCACGTAGACCTCGAACCAGTGCGGGAGGACGTCGTTGAACTTGTGCCACCAGCCGGGGGCGTTGGCCTGCCGGGCGAGGTCGAGCAGCGTCGTCCGCTGGTCCGGGTCGGCCAGGCCGTACAGGGTGAGCAGGTCGGCGACGTCGCGCTCCTTGAAGCTGACCCGGCCGAGCTCCAGGCGACTGATCTTGGCGTGCGAGGCCCGGATGGCGTGGCCCGCCTCTTCCGGCGTGATGTTCCTCTCCCGCCGGAGCCGGCGAAGCTGGGCTCCGAGCAGCATGCGCAGCACGGTCGGCCCGCCTCGGGGGCGCCCCGTTAATCGGGGATCGGCGTGGGCGACCTGCAGGGATTTCACATGGACTCCATTGCGCGGACGGATTCCTACGGACAGATTCCTACGACTTTGTGCTTTGACGGTTCCTATGGCAGTCGGCTTCCGACGACAGTCAACCAGTGTCTCATTTCGTCAGAGTGACGAGTAGATGATCGCGGTTCCGGCCGGACAACGTCACGGTTTCGGTAAATCAACGCAGGACGCGGCTAAGTTCCCGCAATTGCGAGTGCGGGCGCGCTTGCCCTGACAAGGCTCAGGGAACGATAGACGGCGGCAGCGCACCCATGTGACACCAACTCGCGTAGGGATCCGATGACCGCAGACCTGGCAGGCAGAAGAGCCGGCGCCGCACCTTCGTGGGCCACGCCGGCGTTCGGTCCTGCCAGCACCGGCCCGTCATCCGCGCCGCTCGCGACCTGCGCGCTCCACGGGGCCTCCGCCTCCGCCTCCGCCGCTCGCGACTTCACCGCCCACACTCTCGGCGGGTGGGGCCTGGGCGGCCTCATCGACGACGCGCAGCTCGTGGTCTCGGAACTGGTCACCAACGCCCTGCGTCACGCGCTGTCCGCCGTTCCGGACGCGCACATCCAGCTTCGGCTGCTCACCCAGGGGCCGCATGTGCTCTGCGCGGTACACGACCCCAGCGAGCGGGCGCCGTTGCCGGGGCCGAGTGACGACGAGTTCGCCGAGTCCGGCCGCGGCCTCCACCTGATCGAGGCGGTCAGCCTCACCTGGGGGTGGATCCTGATCAGGGGCCGGGGAAAGATCGTCTGGGCGCTGCTCGACCACTCCGCCTGAGCGCGCCGTCCGGAAAACGCGCGGCCCCGCGCGATCGGCGATCGCACGGGGCCGGACATCGAGGCGGCGACGGTCAGACGTGCTCCGCGTCTCCGGTGACCTGCTCGGCGGCGTCCTCGGGAGACTGCTCCAGGTCCTGCTCGTGGTCGGCGTTGGCCTGCGCCGACGCCTTGTCCAGGCGGACCCAGCTCACCACGCTCTCGATGGAGAACAGCAGGAGCAGGTAGACGGTGAGGATCGCCGTGACCAGGGTGAGCTGCCCGAGGGCCGCGCCCACGCCCAGGATGAGCAGGCGCACCTCCCAGCCGAGCCCGGCCAGGAAGATCCAGGCGGGCGGCCAGATGCTCTGCCGCGTCCGGTAGACCGTGTCGTACGTGTGGTAGCCGACGACGTAGAGCAGCACGAACAGCAGCCACTTGGGCGTGCCCGCGGCGAGGCCGAGCAGGATGATCGTGAGGAACTCGGTGCCGCGCAGCAGCGGCGGCGTCAGCCAGTCGAGCCGGCCGAGGTGGTCGCGCGGCGCGCTGGGCACCACCAGCAGGACCAGCACCAGCGCCGGGACGAGCAGGATCGGGCCGTCCTTGAGCGAGCCGGTGACGGCCAGCGCGATGATCGCGATCAGTGCGACGAGCACCGTGGGCACGGGCGGCAGGCCACGGCCGAGACGGCCCTTGAGCGCGGCGACCAGGGGGCCGTCGTCGCGGTAGGCGAGCAGCCGCTCCGTCTGGATGCGGCGCCGCTCCTCGTCCGGGTCGGGCGTGGGGGTGACCTGTGGCTGGGTGATCATGCGAGAGACCTCAGGATGCGTCCGGTGAGGGTGTAGGTGGCCGCGACGCCGCCCCAGATCAGCAGCGTGATGAAGGTGACGCGGGGGTCGAAGAAGGCCGCGGTGATCGCGATCGCGGCGAAGCGCTCGCCGATGGGGAAGACGATCATCTTGCGGGCCCAGTGCACGGGACGGAACTTCCCGGCCCTGGTCCAGAGCTTCAGCAGGCCACGCACGCCGGTGCTGCGGCTGACCCGCCGCTCCTCCAGGGCGACCCGCAGCGGGCTGTCGTCGGCGACGTGCAGGTCGAGCGTCGGCAGCGGGACGGGCGCCTTGCGGCGGTTGGCCGCGCCGAACGAGAAGTCCAGGAGGTGCTTGACCGACTGGAGCGCGATCGCGGCGAGGGCGAGTGTCCACACGCCCTCGCCGTCGCCGAACTGGCCGGAGACGGTGGCGCCGATCGCCAGGCCGACGAAGACCGCGTACTCCTTGAACCGGTCGAACGTGGCGTCCAGCCAGGCGCCGAGCACGCCGAACTTCCTGGCGTACCGCGCCACCTGCCCGTCCACGCAGTCGAAGACGAAGGCGAGGTAGATGAGCACCCCGCCGGCGATCCACCCCGGCCGCGTGCCGGTGGCGAACGCCGCGGCCGACAGCAGACCGAAGAAGATCGAGACGAGGGTGATCTGGTTCGGCGTGAGCCCGCGGCGGGCCGCCCAGCGCGCGATGAACCGGGAGTACGTGCTGACGAAGAACGTGGTGAAGAAGCCGTCGGCGCCCTTCACCGCGTTGTCGAGGCGGGCCCGGTCCTCGTCGAAGCCGGCGAAGTCCCGCTCGGCCTCGGTCGTGTCCTCCAGCGTGTGGAGGCGGCGGTAGAACAGGTCGCGGCGGCCGCGGACACCGACCGAGACGCCGCGCCGGACCAGGCCGAGAACGAGCAGCTCGGTGACGTCGTCCTCGGGGCCGAACAGGTGCGCCATGCCGGCCAGCTCGCGGGCGACGTCGGCGAGCACCGCGGCGTGCCGCTGGTGGAGGTGGATCGGCCCGAGCAGCGCCGCGTTCGGCCGGGTGACGGCGTGGTACGACGTGCCGACCGAGATGACGCGGCCGCGGCCGGCGCGGGTGCGCTGCGGCAGGCCCTCCAGGGCGTTGCGCCCGATCTCGGGCTCGGCCTCCTCGATCGGGGGCGGCTCGGGCGCGTTCTCGTCCCGCTCCTCGCGGAGGATCAGCGCGAGCGCGGCGCGCTTCGCCTTGGTGATCTGGTAGATCAGCTCGTCGTGGACGAGCGAGTTGGCCGGCATGATCAGCACGTTGTCGGTCGTGTGCTCGACCAGGTCGGCGAGGGCCCACAGGTCTTCGGCGACGCCGGCGCTCTCGACGACCCGTCCGCCCTGCTCGCGGTACGCGTACGCGTCGGCCGGGCGGGCGATCGTGACCGGCTGCGGGCCGAGCGAGGCCATCTGCCCCAGCAGCCTGCCGTACGCCGTGGGGGCGCCGGGGAGTGATGTCAGCTTCAGGTCCGTCGGCGGGACGGGGCGGCCGCCGGATCCCGGCGGCAGAGAACCGATCGGGCCGGGCGATGAGCCCAGCAGGACCACGAGGGTCATGGCACCCTTTCGAACACGGGGGCAGGGCCTTTTAGAAGAGGCGCGGGGAAGTCCGCCAGGGGGCAAAGCTTAGTGACCTTTCGGTCAAGTCGGTGCATCCAGCCTCCCGGGAACGTTCCGAAATGTCCACGTTGATGGCGATGTCCAGTTAGCGTCGAGTCCGCATCATTACTGAAATTTCACCGTTTGTGATCTCAGGGGGGAGTCAGCGGGAGGTCATACGATGGCCTGGTGAGTCTGTACCGGGATGAGGGCGTCGTGCTGCGCACCCAGAAGCTGGGCGAGGCCGACCGCATCATCACGGTCCTCACCAAGCGCGCCGGAAAGGTGCGCGGCGTGGCCAAGGGGGTGCGCCGGACCACCTCGCGCTTCGGCGCGCGGCTGGAGCCGTTCAGCCACGTCGACCTCCAGCTCCATGAGGGCCGCTCCCTCGACGTGATCACCCAGGTCGAGACCATCCGCCCGTACGGCGAGGCGCTGGTCGCGGACTATCCCCGCTACACCGCCGGGACCGCCATGCTGGAGACCGCCGACCGGCTGACCCTGGGCGAGAAGGAACCCGCCCTGCGCCAGTTCCTGTTGCTCGTCGGAGGGCTGCGCACCCTCGCCGAGCGCGAGCACGAGGCCCGGCTGGTGCTCGACGCCTACTTCCTGCGCTCCCTCGCCGTGGCCGGGTACGCGCCCGCCCTGTCGGAGTGCGCCCGATGCGGCGCCGAGGCCGTACGCGCCTTCGCGATCGCGGCGGGCGGCGTCGTGTGCGGAAGCTGCCGGCCGCCGGCCGCGACGGTGCCCGCAGCGGAGACGATCACCCTGATGATCGCGCTGCTGCGCGGCGACTGGCCCATGGCCGACGCGTCCGAGCCGCGGCACCGCACCGAGTGCAGCGGCCTCGTGGCCGCCTACCTGCAGTGGCACCTGGAGCACGGGATCCGTTCGCTGCGCCATGTCGAGCGCGAGCAGGCGCGGGAGCCCGGCCGTGAGTGGTGGCCGTCGGCGGGGGAGCCCGGAGCGGTGTCACCGCCCGGGGCGGCGCGTGGATTCGACCCGAAATCCACACCGAACTCTCACATTTTCCGCGCCTGAGGACCCTGTCACACCCAATACGCTCGTGGCCATGGTTCGTCCTCCGTCTCCGCATCCCTCGGGCGCGACGCCGCCCGCGATCCCGCGCGACCTCGTGCCGCGTCACGTCGCGATCGTCATGGACGGCAACGGCCGCTGGGCCAAGGCGCGCGGCCTGCCGAGGACCGAGGGCCACAAGATGGGCGAGGCGTCGCTCTTCGACGTCATCGAGGGCGCGATCGAGCTCGGCATCCCCCACCTGTCGGCGTACGCGTTCTCGACCGAGAACTGGAAGCGCTCGCCCGACGAGGTGCGCTTCCTCATGGGCTTCAACCGGGACGTGATCCGCCGCCGCCGCGACCAGCTCCACGCGATGGGGGTGCGGGTCCGCTGGGCCGGCCGTCCCGGACGGCTGTGGAAGAGCGTCATCTCCGAGCTGTGTGACGCCGAGGAGATGACCAGGGACAACACGAAGATGACGCTGCAGTTCTGCGTCAACTACGGCGGCCGCGCCGAGATCGTGGACGCGGCGGTCAAGCTCGCCCAGGACATCGCGTCCGGGCGGGTCAAACCGGGCAAGGTGTCGGAGAAGGTCTTCGCCCGCTATCTCGACGAGCCCGAGATCCCGGACGTGGACCTGTTCGTGCGCTCCTCCGGCGAGCAGCGCACGTCCAACTTCCTCATCTGGCAGGCCGCGTACGCCGAGATGGTCTTCCTCAACCAGCTCTGGCCCGACTTCGACCGCCGGGACCTGTGGCAGGCCTGCGAGATCTATGCCAAGCGCGACCGCAGGTACGGCGGAGCCATCCCCAACTCGGTCACTCCTTAGGCACCAGCCTGGTCGCGATCACGCCGATGGAGAGCGTGGCACCGAGCCGAGAGAAGGAAGCGGATGTGTCCTCCAGGCGAGGGACAGCACCACGCAGGATTGGTTAACGTTCTTTCCAGTGCCGTGATCGGCAGGGTCTGGCTCGGAAGGAGCGGTGTCCGGGGTGGTGCATCGCAAAGCGGAGGACGCCGTAGCGGAGCCTACGGCCGACATTCCCTGGCCCGCGGAAAGTCCGAGCTTGTGACGAGCTTGTGAGGAGTTTTCGCGGGGTGCGATAACGCGGTGAGCTGCCGTCCTGGCGACGCGACGGGGCAAAGATTGCCAGCAGGGGCACTGATTTCTCGCGTACGGAGGTATCAGCATGCGCCGCCTGGCTGCACTCGTCTCCCTACTTCTCCTCCCCCTCCTCCTTCCCGCCCCCGCCCAGGCCGCGGCGACCCCGCTGCAGGTCTACGGTGCCTGGCACTGCGGTGAGGACGCCTGCATCTGGGGCAACGTCCGCAGCACAGTGGACTTCGACGCCAAGAACCACTGGCTGATCGACCGTGGCGACGGCCGCCCGTCGGTCAACGTCGTGGTGCTCAGCTTCGTCCACCCGGTCAAGCTGTTGCACAAGACCACCGATGCGCAGACGCTCGACGGCGTGCCGCGCGGCATGACCGCTGACATCGTGAACTACTTCACCAGCCGTGGCATTCGCGTGATGCTCTCCATCGGCGGCATCACGTACACCACTGCGTGGAACTCCGCCCTGGCGGAGAACGCGGCGCAGTTCGGGCGCAATGCGGCCGAGGTCGCCCGGCGACTCGGCGTCGGCATCGAGATCGACTATGAGGAGAACAGTAAGCCCGACCTGGTCGGGCTGCAGGCCTTCATCGACGCCTACCGCTCCGTCCTGCCGTACGATCCGAGCGGCGCGAACCCGGCCGCCCGGCTCACCATCGACCTCGCCGCAGGTGACCGGTGGCTCATCGACATCGGCAGGAAGGCCACCGCGGACTGGCTGCGCACCGACACCCCGGTCCTGGACTACGCCAACGCGATGGTGCCCGCCCGCCAGCCCAGCAGCTCCGAAGCCATCGCCAACTGGCAGGAGCACATCGACGGAAAGCCCACCTACTCTCCGCCGATCCCGCCGCTGGCTCCGGCGAAGTTCACCGGCGCGTTCTACATCGCCGAAGGAAACAAGGTCCGCGCCGAATGCGCGGATTTCACCGCCTCGCTGCAGAAGTCCACAGGATCGTTCGTCCAGACGGCCGCACCGAAGGGAGCCGGCCTCACCCCCGGCATGCTCGGATACATGTTCTGGGCCGCCGAACAGCCCTCCACCAAGGGCGTGACCACCACGCCTCCGAACTCCTGCGAAGGAGGAGTGGGCGGCGGCGCCACCGCGTACGCCATCCCCATCCCGATGCCCGCCCTACGGCAGAGCTGACGTCGCCCTTTAGGCGCGGCGGCGGGCCCGGTAGGCGGCCACGTGCATCCGGTTCCCGCAGGTACGGCTGTCGCAGTACACCCGGGAGCGGTTGCGCGACTCGTCCACGAAAACGTGGGCGCAATCGGGCGCCGCGCAGGTGCGCAGCCGGTCACGCTCGTCCTCGACCAATACGTGGGCGAGCGCGACCCCGCAGTCGGCGGCCAGGTGCTCGGCCAGCGACGCCCCCGGGGCGAAGTAGTGGATGTGCAGGGAGAAGCCGTCGTGCTCGGCCAGGCTCGGCGTGATGCGCGTCCGGCCGAGCAGCGTGTTCAGCAGGGAAACCGCGGTCTCCCGATCCGGCGCGGTGAAGACCTCGTAGAACTCGTCACGCAGCTCGCGCACCTCGACGAGGTCGCGGTCGTCCAGGTTCTCCACGTCGCTGATCACGCGGCGGCCCACGAACGTGCGGAGGTCCTCGACGCTGGTCAGGCCCTCGTCGCCGCCCGCCGCGGGCGAGGTGTTGAGCAGATCGACCGCGGTGGCCAGCGAGTACACCATGTCATGGCTGAACGGCACGGCATCTCCCTATGTCGGCGGGGGCAGCGTACCCCGCGGAGGGGGCCGGCGGGCGGCCGAGCGGTGGATCGTCATAAACCGGTCAGCGGCTCCCGGCGGCGGACGCGCAGTCGGGGCAGGTGCCGAAGACCTCGACCGTGTGGGTGACCTCGGTGAACCCGTAATCGGCTCCGACGGCCTCGGCCCAGCGCTCGACGTCGGGCCCGGCGACCTCGACGGTGTGGCCGCAGCGGCGGCACACCAGATGATGGTGGTGGACGTCGCTCTCGCAGGCGCGGTAGACCGACTCGCCGTCGTCGGTGCGCAGCATGTCCACCCGGCCGTCGTCGGAGAGCGACTGGAGCGCCCGGTAGACGGTGGTCAGTCCGATCTTGGCGCCATCCGCCCGCATCTTGGTGAAGATGTCCTGGGCGCTTCGGAACCCCTCGCTCTGCCGCAGGATCGCGTGAACGGCGTCACTGCTCTTACTCATGGTGTCGACTCCCAGGTACGGCTTCGCCGTACGAATCTACCTATCAGCAGGGAGAGCACAAACCCGGCGAGCGCGATCAGTACGATCGCCGAGCCCGGGGGGACGTCGATGTAGAACGCGGTGGTGAGGCCGCCGACCGTGGCGACCACGCCGAGCGCCGTGGCGAGGACCATGGTGCCGCGGAAGCTGCGCATGATCTGCTGGCTGGTCGCGACGGGGACGACCATCAGGGCGCTCACCAGGAGCAGGCCCACCACGCGCATGGCGATGACGACCGTGAGGGCGGCGGTCACCGCGAGCAGCAGGCTGAGGAAGCGCACCGGAAGGCCGCTCGCCCGGGCCACCTCCTCGTCCTGGCAGAGCACGAACAGCTCGCGTCCGAAGAGGGCGACGACGCCGAGCACGGCCACCGCCAGGCCGCCGATCACCCACACGTCCCGCTCGGCCACCGTGGAGATCGAGCCGAACAGGTAGGACGTCAGCGTGGAGTTGCTCTGCCCCGGCGACAGGTAGATGAGCAGCACGCCGCCGGCGATGCCGCCGTAGAACAGCAGGGCGAGGGCCACGTCGCCGCTGGTCCGGCCCCGGGCCCGCACCATCTCGATGGCGACGGCGCCCAGCACGGCCACGATGATGGCGGTCACCAGGGGCGCGGTGCCGGTCAGGAAGCCGAGCGCGACACCGGTCAGCGCCACGTGCCCGATGCCGTCGCCGAGCAGCGCCAGGCGGCGCTGGACGATGAACGTGCCGACGACGGGGGCGGCGAGGCCGACGAAGACGGCCGCGACCAGCCCGAGGACCATGAAGTCGTACTGCAGGATGCCGCTCATGCCTCTCCCGTCGCGCCGGCCTCGGCGGCCGCCGCCCGTGATCCGATGACGTCCGGCCAGCCGTTCAGCACGCCGGTGTGCGCGTGGGCGTGCGCGTGGATGTGCCCGGCCGTGTCGACCCCCGCCTCCGCCGCGGCCGGAGGCGCGCCGTCGTAGGCGATGCGGCCCTCGCGCAGCACGATGGCGCGGGTGATCAGCGGTTCGAGCGGGCCCAGCTCGTGCGCGACCAGGACCACCGTCTTGCCGCGTTCCCGCAGCCCGGCGAGGGTGTCCGCGAGCAGGCGCTGGCTGTCGGCGTCCACGCCGGCGGTCGGCTCGTCCATCACGAACGCGTCCGGCTCGCCGGCCAGCGCGCGGGCGATGAGCACCCGCTGCTGCTGGCCTCCGGACAGGGCCTGTACGGGATATCCGGCCCGGTCGGCGAGCCCCACGGCGTCGAGGGCGTCGGCGACGGCGCGCCGGTCCTCCGCGGCGGTCCGGCGGAAGCGGCGGCGCCGGGCGATGCGACCCGACGAGACCACCTCGCGGACCGTGGCCGGCACTCCGCCGCCGACGGACAGGCGTTGCGGCACGTAGCCGATCCGCCCCCAGTCGCGGAACTTGCCGGGCGGCGTGCCGTACAGCTGGACGGAGCCGCCGGACAGCGGGACGAGCCCGAGCAGGGTGCGGATGAGCGTGGACTTGCCGGAGCCGTTGGCGCCGAGGACGACGAGGAACTCCCCGTCCCGCACCGTCAGGTCGACGCCCCGCAGAATGGGCCGGCCGTCGAGGGCGACCTCGCCGCCGGTCATCGTGAACGCGGCACTCACCGCACGCTCACCCTTCCGTCGTGGGGCATTCCAGGGCCTTCCTCAGGGCTTCCAGGTTCTGCTTGGCCGCGGAGAGGTAGTCACCGCCATCGGGCTCGCTCTCGATGGGGTTGAGCACGGCGGTCTTGGCGCCGACCTCCTTGGCCAGGATCTCGGCCACCTTGGGGCTGACGAGTTCCTCGGTGAAAATGGTAGTCACATTCTCTCGCTTGGCGACGTCGGCCACCTGCGCGAGGCGTGTGGGGGAGGGCTCGGCGTCCGGGTCGAGGCCGCTGACCGCGATCTGCTCCAGGCCGTACCGCGCGGCCAGATAGCCGAAGGCGCTGTGGCTGGTCACGATCGCCTTCTTGCCGCACCCGGTCAGGCCGGTCCGGTACGCCTCGTCCAGCTTGTTCAGCTCGGCGGCCGTGGTGGCGGCGCGCTGCCGGTACGCCGCGGCGTGGGCGGGGTCGGCCTCGGCCAGCCGCTCGCCGAGCTTGCCGGCGACGGTGGCGAGCCGGCTCGGGTCGAGCCAGATGTGCGGGTCGTAGGAGACGCCGGAGCGCCCGTGCTCCCCGTGCTCGTCGTGCCCTTCCTCCCCGGCCGTCGCGGGCAGGGTGGCCACGGCGGAGGCGGCGTCGAACGCCTTGGCGGACGCGTGCCCCTCGACCGCCTCGTCCACCGCCGGCTGGACGCCCTTGATGTAGACGACGAGCGAGGAGTCCTGGATGTCGGCGACCTGGCGCGCGGTCAGCTCCAGGTCGTGCGGCTCGGTGCCGGGCTTGGTGAGGCCGGCGACGGACACGTCCGGCCCGCCCACCTGCTGCGAGATCCACTGGAGCGGATAGAAGGCGGCCATCACCGCGGGCTTGCCGTCGCCGGTGGCGGCGCCTCCGGAGCCGCAGGCCGCGGCGGTGGCGGTGGTGGCGCTCAGCAGGGCGCCGGTGAGGACGAGAGAGCGCATACGGGACATCACGCCACAAGTATCCGGCAAAATGAAAACCATTGTCAAAACCGACAGTGTGCGTCGAACCGGTTCAGGGCACCTCCGAGCGCCCTGAACCAGGGCGGCCGCTGTCAGAACAGGCCGAAACGGGTGGCTGTGAGCAGGGCGAGGAAGGTGACCAGCGCCACCCGCAGCAGGCGCGCGCCCGGGCGCAGCGACGGCCACGACATGTACGCGAGCCACAGCACGAACGCCAGCACCGGCAGCACCGCCAGTCCGCCGCGCCAGTCGGCCACCACGACGCCGGTCAGCATCAGGACGACCATGACGACCGGGACCACCCAGCGCGGGAGCT
This sequence comes from Microtetraspora malaysiensis, assembly GCF_001528665.1. Classification (GTDB taxonomy): domain Bacteria; phylum Actinomycetota; class Actinomycetes; order Streptosporangiales; family Streptosporangiaceae; genus Microtetraspora_A; species Microtetraspora_A malaysiensis. The sequence goes on along the minus strand of NZ_BBYJ01000010.1, from coordinate 39,957 downwards.
GGAAGAGGAACACCAGCGCCGTCGCGCTCCTGGTCTCCACCGCCCGCCGCAGGCCGGTCGCGCCCGGCGTGAAGAACTGTTCGCCCGGCGGGAGCGGACGCCCGGCCCCCTTGCCCCCCGGCCGTCCCGGACCGCGTCCCCCGACGCGCGCCGGATCGCCGGCCGGCTTCCTGGCCAGGGGATGCGCCGGAACCTTCGGCGCGCCCGGCCCCTTGTCCTGCCCTGTGTCACCTGCCACGTGCCGAGCCTAGTCACGCGCGCCGCCCCGGCGCACCCGCTCACCGCCGACCGCGTGGGATGCTGGGCCCATGCTCGCCCTGATCCGTTACGCCGTGCCCGCCGCGCAAGCGGACGAGTTCGTCGCGCAGGCCCGCGACATCCTCGACCTGTTCGCCGCCCAGCCCGGATATCTGCGCGGCCAGCTCGGCAGGTCCGTCGACGAGCCCGATCTGTGGGCTCTGGTCAGCGAGTGGGAGGGCGCCGGCTTCTACCGCCGGGCGCTGGGCGCCGCCCGGATGGCGATGTATCCGCTGATGACCCTGATGATCAACGAGCCGAGCGCGTTCGAACCGGTGGACGCGTCCCCGGCCGCCCCGTCGGCGGTGCTCGATCAGACCTGAGCGAGCTATGAGCGAGCCGGGCCGAGGTTCCCCTAAGCTTGGAGGAGATCGAGCAGGTAGCGGGCGCGATTTCCGCCCGGGCGACGACAGGCCCGTCGGCGCGGCCCCGCACATGCGCGCACGATCCCAACCCGACACCCAGCCGGATGGAGTTCTCACCAATGGCACGTCGCACCGACGTCATGGAAACGATCGTCAGCCTCTCCAAGCGCCGCGGGCTCGTCTACCCGTCGAGCGAGATCTACGGAGGCCTGCGCGCGTCGTGGGACTACGGGCCGCTCGGTGTCGAGCTGAAGAACAACGTCAAGCGCGAGTGGTGGAAGGCCGTGGTGCAGGGCCGCGACGACGTCGTCGGCCTCGACTCCTGCGTCATCCTCGCGCCTGAGGTGTGGCAGGCCAGCGGCCACGTGGAGACCTTCAGCGACCCGCTGACCGAGTGCCAGTCCTGCCACAAGCGCTACCGCGCCGACCACCTCGTCGAGGCGTACGAGGAGAAGCACGGCAAGGCGCCCGCGGGCGGCCTCGCGGACATCACCTGCCCCAACTGCGGCAACAAGGGCGCGTTCACCGAGCCCCGGCAGTTCAGCGGCCTGCTGAAGACGTACCTCGGCCCGGTGGAGGACGAGTCCGGCCTGGCCTATCTCCGCCCGGAGACCGCGCAGGGCATCTTCATCAACTACCTCAACGTGCAGCAGTCGGCACGCAGGAAGATCCCGTTCGGCATCGGCCAGATCGGCAAGTCGTTCCGCAACGAGATCACGCCGGGCAACTTCATCTTCCGCACCCGCGAGTTCGAGCAGATGGAGATGGAGTTCTTCGTCAAGCCGGGCACCGACGAGGAGTGGCACCAGTACTGGATCGACGAGCGCCTGCGCTGGTACGTCGACCTCGGCATCAACAAGGACAACATCCGGCTCTACGAGCACCCGAAGGAGAAGTTGTCCCACTACTCCAAGCGCACGGTGGACATCGAGTACCGCTTCAACTTCACCGGCTCTGAGTGGGGCGAGCTGGAGGGCATCGCCAACCGCACCGACTTCGACCTCACCGCGCACGGCAAGGCGTCCGGCACCGACCTGTCGTTCTTCGAGCAGGATTCCGGCGAGCGCTTCGTGCCGTACGTGATCGAGCCGGCGGCCGGTGTGGACCGGGCGACGCTGACCTTCCTGCTCGACGCGTACACGGTGGACGAGGCGCCCAACTCCAAGGGCGTCATGGAGGAGCGGACCGTCATGCGCCTCGACCACCGGCTGGCGCCGGTCAAGGTCGCGGTGCTGCCGCTCTCGCGCAACGCCGACCTGTCGCCGAAGGCGCGTGACCTCGCCGCCCAGCTCCGCCGCCGCTGGAACGTCGACTTCGACGACGCGGGTGCCATCGGCCGCCGCTACCGCCGCCAGGACGAGATCGGCACGCCGTTCGCGATCACGGTGGACTTCGACACCCTGGAGGACAACGCGGTGACCATCCGCGAGCGCGACTCCATGGCGCAGCAGCGGGTCTCCATCGACCAGGTCGAGTCCTACCTCCGGACGCACCTCAACGACTGAGTGCCCGCCCCGCCGCCCGTGAAGAGCGGGCGCGGGGCGACATCGGAGCAGGGAAGAGCACCCGCCGGCCCGTCCGGCGGGTGCTTTTCCGTGTGCGGACCGCCGCACCTGGGCCGCGGGATCGGCGGGCTGGTCGAGGGTTCCCGGACACCGCGTCCCGGGTCTCATGCGGAAGCCGCCCCCGGGGGCTGTCCCCGGGGGCGGCTTCGGTCGTATCGGCGGCGGTTCAGGTCAGGATCAGGTCAGCCGCAGATCAGGCCCTTGGGCGGGACCTTCCCCTGCAGCAGGTAGGAGTTGACGGCGTTGTCCACGCACGGGTTGTTCTGCCCGTAGGCGCCGTGTCCCTCGCCCTTCAGCGTCACCAGGACGGCGCTGCGCAGCTGCTGGGTCAGCCTCGGCGCCCACTCGTACGGCGTGGCGGGGTCGTGGGTCACGCCGACGACCACGATCGGATTGGCTCCGGACGCGTCGATGTGCCGGTTGGTGTCCTCACCCGGGACGGGCCACACGCTGCAGATGGCCGAGCTGGCCGCGGTGATGGCGAAGATGGGCGACTGGTCCTTGAGCTCGCGCGCCACCTTCTCCGCGTCCTCGACGTTCGGCCGCTCGGTGGTGTCCGCGCACAGGATGGCGGGCAGTGACATCTGCAGGGTCGAGTACGTCCCGTCGGGTTGGCGCCCGCCGTACTGGTCGGCGAGGGCCAGCAGCCCGGCCATGTTGCCCCTCATCCCCTGCTCCAGGGCCTCGGTGAGCAGCGGCCAGGCCATCTGGCTGTAGAGCGCCTGGGCGACGGCGGTCCTGGCCACGGTGGCGGTGACCTCGCGGTCGCCCGACTTGGCGGGGCGCGCCTGCAGGCCGTCGATGAGCTTGAGCACGGCCGCGTTCGCCGCCGCGGTGGTCTTGCCGAGCGGGCACCCGTGCGGCTGCTTCACGCAGGCGGTGAGGTAGTTCTCGTACGCCTTCTGGAAGCCCTTGATCTGGGTGCGGGCCGTATCCAGCATCCCCACGGACGGGTCGAGCGCGGAGTCGAGCACCATGCGGCCCGTGTGCTTGGGGAACTGCGTCGCGTAGAGGGCGCCCAGGTGGGTGCCGTAGGAGAAGCCGAGGTAGTTCAGGCGCTCGTCGCCGAGCGCGGCGCGCATGACCTCCATGTCCCGCGCCGCGTTGAGGGTGCCGACGTACGGCAGGACGTGCCCGGCGTTCTGCTCGCAGGCCTTGGCGAACTGGGTGAGCAGGTGGGTCTCCTCGACGGTGTCGGAGCTCGGCTCGCGGGCGAGGTACCGCTCCAGCTCGGCGCTGTTCAGGCACCTGATCCCGCTGCTGCGGTCCACCCCGCGGGGGTCGAAGCTGACCAGGTCGTAGCGCTTGTTGAGCGTGGAGAAGGCGCCCGCGGCGTCGAGCAGGGTGGACACGCCGGAGCCGCCGGGCCCGCCGAAGTTGAAGACGAGCGAGCCGATCCGGTTCTTCTTGTCGGTGGCGGGGCGGCGGACGAGGGCGATGCCGATCGCCTCGCCGGACGGCTTCGCGTAGTCGAGCGGCACTTTCAGCGTGGCGCACTGGAAGCCCGCGGAGGAGGGCACTCCCTCGCACGCCCCCCACTTGAGGGACTGCGGGGACGGGTCGATGGTGGAGACGCCGTCCACCCGCGTGGGGGAGATCTCGGTCCGGCCGGCCCCACAGCTCATCACGGCGAGTGCTACGACCCCCGAGATAGCGATATGCCGGAACTTTCGTGACATGCAAACACCCTCCGCTACAGATCATCTTTGGAGGGGTGGATCAATCCTAGGCCCCGTGGCTCCGGTGTTCCCGTTACCCGGCCGCCGTGTCCCGTCTCCGAAAGCCGTACGCCACTGGAAGGTGTAATGGTCTACACCAATTAACGCGAGATGAATGATCTCCAATGTCGGATGGAATTGGTTTACACCACTCTTTGGCGATCCGAGAAAAATGCTCATTTTTAATCTAGGGTGGAGTGGATTAGACCTCCGTGTGCCCGTCTAGCTGGGTAAACACGATATCTCGTGAGTGGTGATGTTTCGTCGGGTTGTTGCTCGGTACAGTGCGAATGCGGACGGACCCGTGTAATTGAAGTGGCCGAAGGAGCTCGCGTGCGCAAGTTTGTTTATGACTTCACCGAGGGCAACAAGGATCTCAAGGATCTTCTCGGTGGAAAGGGTGCCAATCTTGCGGAAATGACCAATCTCGGTCTCCCGGTCCCCCCGGGATTCACGATCACCACCGACGCCTGCCGGCACTACCTCGCGGAGGGCGACGTCCCCGACGGTCTCGCCGCCGAGATCGCCGTCCACCTCGAGGCGCTGGAGACGAGGATGGGCAAGCGCCTCGGCGACGCCGCCGACCCGCTGCTCGTCAGCGTCCGGTCGGGCGCCAAGTTCTCCATGCCCGGCATGATGGAGACCGTCCTCAACATCGGCCTCAACGACGCCTCGGTGCTCGGGCTGGCCAAGCAGTCCGGCAACGAGCGCTTCGCGTGGGACTCCTACCGCCGGCTGATCCAGATGTTCGGCAAGACCGTCCTCGACATCGAGGGCGAGCTGTTCGAGGCCGCGCTCGACGAGCTGAAGGGCTCCCGCCAGGACACCGACCTCGACGCGGGCGACCTCCAGCGCCTCGTCGAGACGTACAAGGGGATCGTCCGGGAGCAGAAGGGGCGGGAGTTCCCCTCGGACCCGCGCGAGCAGATGGAGCTGGCGATCAGGGCCGTCTTCGACTCGTGGAACGCGCCGCGGGCCGTCCTCTACCGGCGGCAGGAGCGCATCCCGGCCGAGCTCGGCACGGCCGTCAACGTCGTCGCGATGGTCTTCGGCAACATCGGGATGGACTCGGGCACCGGCGTCGCCTTCACCCGCGACCCCGGTTCCGGCCACCAGGGCGTGTACGGCGACTACCTGCAGAACGCGCAGGGCGAGGACGTGGTGGCCGGCATCCGCAACACCGTGCCGCTGCAGGAGCTGGAACGGATCGACCCCGCCTCCTACCGTCAGCTGCTCGACATCATGAGCACGCTGGAGAACCACTACCGCGACCTGTGCGACATCGAGTTCACCATCGAGCGCGGCAAGCTCTGGATGCTGCAGACCCGGGTCGGCAAGCGTACGGCGGGCGCGGCCTTCTGCATCGCCGCGCAGCTCGTGGACGAGGGCCTGATCGACATGGACGAGGCGGTCAGCCGCGTCTCCGGCCACCAGCTCGCGCAGCTCATGTTCCCGCGCTTCTCCGCCACCGCCGACAACACCCGGCTCACCACGGGCATGAACGCCTCGCCCGGCGCCGCCGTGGGCAAGGCCGTCTTCACCTCGGCCAAGGCCGTCGAGCTGGCGGGCCGGGGCGAGCCGGTCATCCTCGTCCGGCGGGAGACCAACCCGGACGACCTGGCCGGGATGATCGCCGCCCAGGGCGTGCTCACCTCGCGCGGCGGCAAGACCTCACACGCGGCCGTGGTCGCCCGCGGCATGGGCAAGACCTGCGTGTGCGGCGCCGAGGAACTGGTCGTGGACACGCGCGCCGGCCGCTGCACCGCTCCCGGTGGCGTCGTCGTCAGCGAGGGCGACGTGATCTCGATCGACGGCGGCACCGGCGCCGTCTACCTGGGCGAGGTGCCCGTGGTGGCCTCACCGGTGATGGAGTACTTCGACGGCGGCCCGGCCGAGGACGAGCTGGTCGTCGCGGTGGACCGGATCATGCGGCACGCCGACGCCGTACGGCGCCTCGCCGTACGGGCCAACGCCGACACGCCGGAGGACGCCGCCCGCGCCCGCGCGTTCGGCGCCCAGGGCATCGGGCTGTGCCGTACGGAGCACATGTTCCTCGGCGACCGGCGCAAGCTGGTCGAGGACCTGATCCTGGCCTCCACCGGCGAGGAGCGGCAGGCGGCGCTGGACGCGCTCGAACCGCTGCAGAAGGCCGACTTCGCCGGCATCTTCGCGGCGATGGACGGCCTGCCGGTCACCATCCGGCTCATCGACCCGCCGCTGCACGAGTTCCTGCCCGACTACACCGAGCTGGCCGTCAAGGTCGCGCTCGCCGGAGACGCGGCCGACGAGAAGGACCGCAGGCTGCTCGACGCGGTCAAGCGGCTGCACGAGCAGAACCCGATGCTCGGCCTGCGCGGCGTGCGGCTCGGCCTGGTCATCCCCGGCCTGTTCGCGATGCAGGTACGCGCGATCGCCGACGCTGCCAAGGAGAGCGCCGACCCCCGGGCCGAGATCATGATCCCGCTGGTGGGCGCGGTGCAGGAGCTGGAGAGCGTACGCGAGGAGGCGCTGCGCATCCTCGCCGACAAGGGCGTGGACGCGATGGTCGGCACGATGATCGAGGTGCCGCGGGCGGCGCTGACCGCCGGTCAGATCGCCGAGGCGGCCGAGTTCTTCTCGTTCGGCACCAACGACCTCACCCAGATGACCTGGGCCTTCTCGCGGGACGACGTGGAGAGCGCGTTCTTCGGCAAGTACCTGGACCTCGGCATCTTCGGCGTCTCTCCGTTCGAGTCGATCGACCGGGACGGCGTCGGCCGCCTGATGCGGATCGCGGTGGAGGAGGGCCGGCGCACCCGTCCGGACCTCAAGATCGGCATCTGCGGCGAGCACGGAGGCGACCCGGCGTCGGTGCACTTCTGCCACGAGATCGGCCTCGACTACGTGTCGTGCTCGCCGTTCCGGGTCGCGGTGGCCCGGCTGGAGGCGGGGCGCGCGGCGCTCGCCTCCGACGGCTCCGACACCCGCTGAAGCCGCCCGCCCGCGCCCGGTGCGGTGGAGCGCGGGCGGGTCTGTGCGGGCCCTCGAATGGCCTTCGGTCATTGAGAGTTTCTGGGGTATTTGTCGTGAAATGAGGTCCAAAGGGGTACTGTCCTCCTTCCCCGATACGTCGGGGAAGGAGGACAGATGATCCGCTACGACGAGCACGACCAGGCACGATGGGTGCCCGAACCTCCGGGCAACCCCGAACGTGGCGCCTTCGAGCGCGACCGGGCCAGGGTCATGCACAGCGCCTCCCTCCGCCGGCTCGCCGCCAAGACCCAGGTGGTGACGCCGTCCGATCACAGCCTGCACAGCAACCGCACCCGGCTCACCCACTCCCTCGAATGCGCCCAGATCGGCAGGGAGATGGGCAAGCTCCTCGGCCGCGACCCCGACCTCGTCGAGACCGCCTGCCTCGCCCACGACCTCGGGCACCCGCCGTTCGGCCACAACGGCGAGGCCGCGCTGAACGAGGTGGCCGCCCCCTGCGGCGGCTTCCAGGGCAACGCGCAGAACCTGCGGCTGCTCACCCGGCTGGAGGCCAAGGTCCTCACCGAGGACGGCCGCAGCGCCGGCCTCAACCTCACCAGGGCTGCGCTCGACGCCGTCTGCAAGTACCCCTGGACGAGCGGCTCCCACCGCGTCCCCGGCCTTCCCCACGCCCGCGACGACGGGCCGTACTGCGTCTATCCGGAGGAGGCGGAGGTCTTCGCCTGGGTGAGGGAGGGCAGCCCCGGCTACCGGGTCAGCTTCGAGGCGCAGATCATGGACTGGGCCGACGACGTCGCCTACTCCGTCCACGACCTGGAGGACGCGCTGCACTGCGGCCACGTCACCCCCGAGGCGCTGCGCGACCCCGAGGAGCGGCTGGAGGTCTGCCGCCAGACCCGGCAGTGGTACGCCCCGGACGCCGACGTCGCCGAGCTGACCGACACGTTCGCCCGGCTGGTCGCCGACCCGGTCTGGCCCGCCGGCTTCGCCGGTCCGTTCGTCGGCGGCATCGACGACCTCGCCGCGCTCAAGCGCCTCACCAGCTCGCTCATCGGCCGCTTCTGCCGGTCGGCCCAGGACGCCACCCGCGAGGCGTACGCGTACGCGGAACCGCCGGCCGGGCGGCACACGGCGGACCTCGTCGTCCCCAGGACCACGCGCCTCGAGTGCGCCCTGCTCAAGGGCGTCACCGCGCACTACGTGATGTCCCGCGCGGCGCACCACGCGGCCCAGGCGCGGCAGCGGGAGCTGATCGCCGAGCTGGCCGCGCTGATCTGGGCGGGCGCGCCCGCCACGCTCGAACCCGCGCTGCGTCCCGCCTTCGAGCGCGCCGCCGACGACGCCGGCCGGCTACGCGCCGTGGTCGACCAGATCGCGTCGCTGACCGACGTCTCCGCCGTCGCCTGGCACCGGCGCCTGGCCTGACGAGGAATCCGGACGCCGTTCCCGGGCACCTGGTACCCGTCCGGCGCGTTCCGGTCGACTCGGGCGGAGCGCGGGCGGATACTGCGCGAAAGCCGGGAGTGAGAGGTGCAGATGTCGACGTACGCGATAGTGGGGGCGGGCCTGGCGGGGGCGAAGGCGGCCCAGACGCTCCGCGAGGAGGGCTTCACCGGCGAGATCGTGCTGATCGGGGCCGAACAGGAGCGCCCCTACGAGCGGCCCCCGCTCTCCAAGGGCTACCTGCAGGGGACCACCGAGGTGGCGAAGGTCTACGTCCACGAACCGGACTGGTACGCCGAGCACGACGTGCGGCTGCTGCTGGGCGTGGCCGTCACCGCCGTCGACCCCGCGGCGCACGAGCTCCACCTCGCCACCGGGCAGCGCCAGCCGTACGACAAGCTGCTGCTCGCCACCGGGGCGACGCCGCGCCCGCTCCCGGTCGAGGGCGCGGACCTGGAGGGCGTCCACTACCTGCGCACGCTCGCCGACAGCCAGGCACTGCGCGCCGCGTTCGCCCACCAGGGGAACGTCGTCGTCATCGGCGGCGGCTGGATCGGGCTGGAGACCGCCGCGGCGGCCCGCCAGGCGGGTTGTGCGGTGACGATCGTCGAGCCCGACCCGGCACCGCTCTACCGGACCTTCGGCCCCGAGATCGGGGAGATCTTCGCCGCGCTGCACCGCCGGCACGGTGTGGAGGTGCTGCTCGGCGCCTCCGCCGCCCGCCTGGAGGGCCCCGGGCACGTCCGCACGGTGGTCACCTCGGACGGCCGCTCGCTGCCCGCCGACGACGTGGTCGTGGGCATCGGCGTCGCCCCGAACCACGAGCTGGCCAGCCGCGCCGGGCTGGAGGTGGCCGACGGCATCGTCGCGGACGCCTCCCTGCGCACCTCGCACCCCGACATCTACGCCGCCGGCGACGTCGCCGAGGCGATGAACCCCCTGCTCGGCCGCCGCGTACGGGTCGAGCACTGGGCCAACGCGCTGAACGGCGGCCCGGCCGCGGCCCGGGCCATGCTCGGTCAGGACGTGGTGTACGACCGCGTGCCGTACTTCTTCACCGACCAGTTCGAGCTGGGGATGGAGTTCTCCGGCGACATCGCCGGCCACGACCGGGTGGTCTACCGGGGGTCCGCGGAGAGCCTGGAGTTCATCGCCTTCTGGCTGCGGGAGGACCGGGTCCTCGCCGGGATGAACGTCAACGTCTGGGACGTGACCGGCGACATCCAGGCACTCGTACAGGCGGGGCAGCGGGGCGCCGCCGTGGACCCGGCCCGGCTTGTCGACCCCGGTGTCCCGCTCGGCGACCTCCTGCCGCGCTGACCTCTTTTCGCGCTGATCTTTTCGCGCCCGGCCCCGCCCTTCCATGCGGCCGGGCGCGCGGGCCGTGCGGATCTACCCCGGGGTGACCATGGTCGGCTCGTCCTCGGGTTGGTTCTGCCGCCTGACACTGGCCCGTGTCTTCGTGGTCGTGTCGGCCTTCTCGGCCTTCTCGACCGCGCCGCTCTTCGTCGTGGGGGGCGTCTTCGCGGTGCACAGCCGGTCGCAGGCGGGTAGCTTGCCCACCCGCTTGCGCAGCGCGAACACGGCCTTCTTCGGGGAGAGCGTCCGGTTGCCGTCGTACCAGGCGTCGAGGTAGTCCCACGGCTCGACCATGCCGCGCCTGATCCACCAGTACTCCGGCGGGACCGGCCAGGAGATCGCGAAGTAGAGGTTGCTGGCGGTGTCGCGGGCGTTCCCGGAGTTGCCCAGGCGGCCGAGCCGCTGGCCCGCCTTCACCGTGGCGCCCGGCCGCACGTCCGGCTCGATCGAGTCGAGGTGGCCGCCCAGGTAGACCACGCCGTCCTCGCCGAGGACCGTCACGTACCGGCCCTCGCGGTCCTGGCCGCGGTCCGTGGACGGGACCCACCGGTTCTGCACGTTGACCTCGCGGACCACGCCGTTCACCGGCGAGACGAACGCGCAGCCCTTGCCCGCCCAGATCACGGTCTTGGGCAGCACGAGAAGCTGCCGCGCGTACGACACCCGGCACCCCTTGACCGGGAACGCGTACGTGTAGGCCGACACCTTGGGCGGCGGGAGCCGTACAGGGTCGGGGGCGGGGGGCGGGACGACGGAGCGCATGTGGTCGCTGTCGCCGACGGCGCCCCCTCCCTTCGAGGCGGCGACGGCGCCACCCGAGGTTTCGGGGGGCGGCTCCTCGGCGCGGGGCACGGACGGCAATGAGCTCACTCCGGCGACCCCGGCCGGCGCTCCGCAGGCGGCGGTCAGTCCGGCGACGGCCATGGCGGCGGCCGCGACGGCGGCCAGTCTGCCCGATCGCATGATCTCCACCCGCTCGACGTTAGCGAGATCCGACCGTTCCTTTGTAACTGACGCGGATTTCGGTCACGACCCGTTACCGAGATTCGGTCCTGGGACACCCACGCCCAAGACCTCCCTTCCAGGGCCTAAACTCGCGAGCGTGGCAGGGCGTAGCGGTGCAGGGCGGATCAGCGACGAGGACATCGCGCTCGTGCGGGAGCGCTCACCGATCGCCGACGTGGTGGGGGAGCACATCCAGCTCCGGAACGCGGGCGGCGGCAACCTGAAGGGGCTGTGCCCCTTCCATGACGAGAAGTCCCCGTCGTTCAACGTGACGCCCGCGCGCGGCTACTACTACTGCTTCGGCTGCGCCGAGGGCGGCGACGTCATCACGTTCGTCCGGAAGATCGAGAATCTGACCTTCTCCGAGGCCGTCGAGCGCCTGGCGCAGCGCGCCGGGATCCAGCTCCGGTACGAGGAGGGCGGCTACGTCCCCGGGCGCGAGCAGGGTGAGCGGGTCCGGCTGATCGAGGCGCACCGCGCCGCGGCCGAGTTCTACGCCGAGCAGCTCGCCACGCCGGACGCCGCGCCGGGCCGGCGGTTCCTGTCCGAGCGCGGCTTCGAGCGGGTGGACGCCGAGCGGTTCGGCGTCGGGTACGCGCCCGCCGGGTGGGAGGCGCTGTCCCGGCACCTGATGGCCCGCGGCTTCACGTCGCAGGAGCTGATCAAGGGCGGCCTGGTCCGGGAGGGCCGCCGAGGACCGATCGACCGGTTCCGCGGCCGGCTGGTCTGGCCGATCAGGGACATCACCGGCGACGTCATCGGCTTCGGCGCGCGCAAGCTGCTCGACTCCGACGACGGTCCGAAATACCTCAACACGCCCGAGAGCCCGATCTACCACAAGAGCTCCGTGCTGTACGGCGTGGACCTCGCCAAGCGGGAGATCGCCCGCCGCTCGCAGGCGGTCATCGTCGAGGGCTACACCGACGTCATGGCCTGCCATCTGGCCGGGGTGCCGACAGCGGTGGCGACCTGTGGCACGTCCTTCGGGGAGGAGCACATCAAGGTCCTGCGGCGGCTGCTGCTCGACCAGGCCGAGTTCCGCGGCGAGGTGATCTTCACCTTCGACGGCGACTCCGCCGGGCAGAAGGCCGCGCTCCGGGCGTTCCAGGACGAGCAGAAGTTCGTCACCCAGACGTTCGTCGCCGTGCAGCCCGACGGGCTCGACCCGTGCGACCTGCGGCTGAAGCACGGCGACGCCGCCGTCCGCGACCTGATCGCGAGCCGTGAGCCGCTGTTCGCCTTCGCCATCCGCAGCGTCATCTCCCGCTACGACCTGACGACCAACGAGGGGCGGCTCGGCGCGCTCGACGCCGCCGCCCCCGTCATCGCCTCGATCAAGGACCCCGGGCTGCGCAAGACGTACGTCGTGGACCTGGACCGCTGGCTCGGCTTCATGGACGAGGGGTTCGTGATCCAGCGGGTCCAGCAGGCGATCGGCCAGGGCGGCCCGGGTGGCCAGGGGGGCCAGGGCGGCGACCGCGGCCGGAACGGGCACCAGGACCAGCCCGGCCCGTACGGCCGGCAGCAGGGGTCGCAGCAGTACGGCCGGCGGCAGGGCCGCCCGTACGGCGGGCCGGACGAGGGGCGCTACGGCGGCCCCGCCCAGGGACGCGCGACGGCGCAGGAACCGCGGGAGAAGGCCGATCCGGTCGCGATGCTGGAGGCGGAGGCCCTGAAGCTCGCCGTCCAGCGGCCCGCCCTGCTCGGCCCCGAGTTCGACGCCCTCGGCGGCGAGGCGTTCACCCGCCCCGAGCACGCCGCGCTGTACGGCGTGATCGTGGCGGTGGGCGGCACGGTCGCCGGCGGCCCCGGCGGGCAGGAGTGGGTCGAGCGCCTGCTCGCGGCGGCCGGTGACGAGCTGCGGCCCGCGCTCACCCGGTTCGCGGTCGAGGAGCCGCGCGTCGAGACGGGCGGCGAGGAGCGGTACGCCGCGGCCGTGCTCGCCCGGCTGCTGGAGACGGCGGTGGGCCGGTCGGTCGCGCAGATCAAGTCGCGGCTCCAGCGGCTCAACCCGGTGGAGGAGCAGCAGGAGTACAACCGGCTCTTCGGCGAACTGGTCGCGCTGGAACAGCAGCGGCGGGTGTTGCGTGAGCGCGCCGCCGGGGCATGAATTACTTTCCTTTCCAATCTCAACAACCGGCAAACGCCGATTTAGATTGCGATCGGGTATTGACTTCTGCCTTACCTTGGGTGACAAAAATAGGCCTGCCGCTTTGTGGTGCTCATACCGCAGACTGTGATGCGTGGGTGCATCGGTGCTACCAAGTGGGCCGCCATCGGTAGACCAGGTGGCGGACCTCGTTGCGAAGGGAAGGGAACGCGGCAGCGTCACGGTGGACGACGTGGCCGCCGCGCTCGACAGGTCCGAGCTTCCGTCTGACGCCTTGGAGCGCGTCGTGCGGATGCTCGCCGAGAACGGGGTCGAGGTCCTCGAACCCCAGGGTGACGACGAACCGGCCAAGGGGGAGGACGACGACGGCCGGCGCGCTCCGACCAGCGATCTTGTCCGCATCTACCTGCGGGAGATCGGCCGGGTTCCGCTGTTGACAGCCGAGGAGGAGGTCGAGCTCGCCAAGGCGATCGAGGCCGGACTGTTCGCCGAGGACAAGCTGTGTGACGGCTCGGCGGTGCGGCTCGGCCGCTTCGATCTTGAGGATCTGGTCTGGGAGGGGGTGCGTGCCAAGCAGCGCCTGATCGAGGCGAACCTGCGGCTCGTGGTTTCGATCGCCAAGCGTTATGTCGGTCGTGGAATGCTCTTTCTTGATCTCATCCAGGAAGGCAATCTCGGGCTGATCCGCGCGGTCGAGAAATTCGATTACGCCAAGGGATACAAGTTCTCGACCTACGCCACGTGGTGGATTCGCCAGGCGATCACCCGGGCCATCGCGGACCAGGCCAGGACGATCAGAATTCCGGTCCACATGGTCGAGACGATCAACAAATTGGTCCGGGTGCAGCGACAACTCCACCAGGACCTCGGCCGCGAGCCGGTGCCCGAGGAGATCGCGGCCGAGATGGACCTGCCGATCGACCGGGTGGTGGAGATCCAGCGGATCGCGCAGGAGCCGGTGTCGCTGCAGTCGCCCATCGGTGAGGAGGACTCCGACCTCGGCGACTTCATCGAGGACGGGGACGCGGTGGTGCCGATCGAGGCCGCCGCGTTCATCCTGCTGCAGGACCAGCTCGACGACATCCTCGCGACTCTCTCTGAGCGTGAGCAGCGGATCATCCAGCTCCGGTTCGGGCTGTCCGACGGCCACCCCCGCACGCTGGAGGAGGTCGGCCGGGAGTTCGGCGTGACCCGTGAGCGGATCCGCCAGATCGAGTCCAAGACGCTGGCCAAGCTGCGCCACCCGACCCGGGCCCAGATGCTCCGCGACTACCTCGAATAGCGCGTCGTACGCGCGCCCCCGGTCTCCGCCGGGCCAGGGCCGTTCGGCCCGGCCCGCCCGGCCGTCCGGGTGGCCGGACCCGTTGTCCGGCTCGATGCGCCGCGTGCGGGGCCGGTCTCCAGTACGTCCGGAGGCCGGCCCGCTCCGGAGAAGAGGCCAGGCGGCTGTGCCCGCGACCTGGTGCCGAACCCCGGCAGGCGGACGCCGGACACTCGGTGCGCCGCCGGCGCTCCGCGATGCGGACTATGCCGACATTAAGCATCAAATGCCGCATTCGCCATGTATGGGTTATATAACTCATCAATCCGGTGTGGCTACATGTCAAGAAAGTCAGTTAATATCCGTCATGCTTGATGCAGAGGGCATTTCACCCCGCTTCCGGGCTTCTTGGCGCGCACCGGTTCCGGCGGTGTGACCTGCCCTTCCGGGTGGCGGCGAAGGATCGGCCACGGCCTTCGCCGCCGCTCAGAGCGTCGCGTGGCGTGCGCCCCCGGCAGGCGGCGCGTGCGCCGGCCCCGGCGCACGCGAGCGACTGACGAATCCGGCCCCACCATATCCAGTGATTTTCCGGCTTTAGGGGATTAATCTGGATCGATGGAGGGGCGTCCTGCTGTTGACGACGCCGCGCTCGGGCGGGCCTCCCTGGCCGTTCTCGACGCGAACTGGACGGGTGTCTCCACCGTGCCCGCACCCGGCGTCTATCCCCATCAATGGAGCCTGGACTCGGCGTTCGTGGCGATCGGCCTCGCCCGGCACGACGCCGCGCGGGCCGGGCAGGAGCTGCTCTCGCTGCTCGCCGGCCAGTGGCGGACCGGGATGATCCCGCACATCGTCTTCCACCACGCCGGCGGTTACTTCCCCGGGCCGTCCATGTGGCGCTCGGCGGAGGCCCCGGACGCCCCGCTCGGCACGCACACCTCGGGCCTCACCCAGCCGCCCCTGCACGCGTACGCCGTCTGGCGGGTCTGGCGGCAGGCCGCCGACCGCGACCTCGCCGCCCGGTTCGTCCGGCTGGCCTGGCCGTCCCTCGTGGCCCAGCACGCGTACCTGGAGACCAGGGACGCCGGAGGGGCGGGGCTGGCCGCGATCGTCCACCCCTGGGAGTCCGGCATGGACGACAGCCCCGCCTGGGACGAGCCGCTGGCGGCGTCGCAGGCGGGCCGGTGCGGGGACGGCTACCACGACCGGTACTTCCGGCTCGCGGTGCTCTGCCGGGACCATGGCTACGCGGCGTCCTACTACCGGGACGAGCACCCGTTCGCGGTCGAGGACCCGCTGTTCAACGGCATCTGGCTGCTGTCCTGCGACGCGATGGCGCGGCTGGCGTCCGAGGTCGTCGGCGCCGACCCCGAGCCCTTCCTGGAGGCCGCCGCGCGGATCAGGGCCGCGCTGCTCGACCGGCTGTGGGACGGCGCCTTCTACGCCCGGGACGTCCGCGCCGGGCGGCTGGTCCCGGTCTGCACCGTCGGAGGCTTCGGTCCCATGCTCGACCCCGGGCTGCCCCGGCCCGTCGTCGAGGCGCTGACCGCACTCCTGGAGTCGGCCAGTTTCATGGGCGCGGCCGGATATCCCGTGCCGAGCTGCGACATCAGGGCGCCGGAGTTCGACCGCGGCCAGTATTGGCGCGGCCCGTCCTGGATCAGCACCAACTGGCTGCTCGCCCAGGCGGCCGCCGCGCACGGCCTCGACCGGCTGAGCGAGATCCTCGTCGCGAGCACGCTGCGGCTGGTCCGGCAGGGCGGGTTCCGCGAGTGCTTCGACCCCTTCGACGGCACCGGGCACGGGTGCCGGGACTTCTCCTGGTCGGCCGCGCTCACCCTCGATCTGCTCGGGAGATAGCCTGCCGCTGTAGCGATTGTTGCGATTGTCGGGCGGTGCCCCTTGGCTGGATCCTCGTTCTCCCGCGCGCTCTCCGGTCTCGCCGGAGCCCTCCTGGGCACCCGCCTGCCCTCCGAGGTGCGTACGGCCCTGGCCCTGGAACCGGGCGAGCGGCTACTGAGCCACGCGCGCACCGCGGACGGCGGGGGATACGCGGTCGCCACGACGCTGGCCCTGCACCTGCCCGGCGGTAAGCGGCTGCCCTGGCATCTGGTGGACAAGGCCACATGGGACGAGAACGGCCTCATCGTCGTCATGACGGACGGCGAGACCCACGCGGTGGCGCTGCCCGAGCCCGGCCTGCTGCCGGAGACGATCCGCGAGCGGGTCACCTCGTCGATCGTGGCGAGCAGGCACGTGACACTCGACGCGCGAGGAGGGGTGCGGCTGGTCGCCCGGCGGGTGCCCGGCTCCGATCAGCCGCGCTGGGACTTCGCCTTCGACCCCGGCCTCGACGCGGACGACCCGGGACTGCGCGCCCTCGCCGAGCAGGCGCTCGAGGAGGTGCGCCGCAGCCTCGGCGTCTGAGGCGCCGGCGGCCGGGGAGAGCGGCCGGCGCGCGACACGCGGACGGGGCGGCCGGATCAGGTTGTTCCGGGGTCGGGCCAGCCGGCCCCGCTGGGCACTCGCTCCGCCATCCATTCCTTGGGCTCGTGCTCGGTCTCGGGCCTGCGCATGAACGGGACCTTGCCGCTGAACTTGTCGCCCATCACGCTTTTGGCCTTGTCCGCGACGCGGGCCGCCTGGGCGCCCACCAGGCCCGCAGCCTCCTGGATCGTCGGGTTATCCGCCACCCGCTGTGCCAGGCGCTTGATCTCCTCGTACCGCTCCCGCCCGGCCCGAGTGCCAAGGACGTAACCGATGGCCAGTCCGGCGGCGAACATCGCCTTGTAGCGCATCTTCCACCTCCCCACTCAATGTCTCCGGCCTCCTACCCTGGGGGCCACGCTCTATCCAAGCGCAACCGATGTGACAAGAACCCCTCGGAGTGCGCTAATCTAGTTCCGCGCCGCAAGGAAGGCTGAAAGGCCCGAAAGGCGGAGCAAAGCTCCAATCCCGTGTAGCTCAATCGGCAGAGCAGCCGGCTGTTAACCGGCAGGTTATAGGTTCGAGTCCTATCGCGGGAGCCATCGGCCGAGGCCGGGTGATCGAAAGATCACCCGGCCTCGCGGCGTTTTCCGGCCCGATCCGGCGTCCCCGAGGTCGATCGACCGCCTCACACTGGTGTAGAACATAGTTCTGCGCAGGGAGGTCGACATGCCGATGCTGTCCGAGAACCACGACCTGGTGCTGTCCGAGAGCCGTGGCGCCGTGCGGATCCTGACATTCAACCGGCCGGAGCGGTTGAACGCCTGGACCCCCGATCTGGGGCGGCGCTATTTCGATCTCCTTGAGGAGGCCGACCGCGACCCCTCCGTACGGGTCGTCGTGGTCACCGGCGCGGGGAAGGGGTTCTGCGCCGGGGCCGACTTCCAGGCGCTCGCCGCCGTGGGCGCGGGCGAGGTGCCGGACGGGCCCGGGTTCGAGCTCGACCCCCGGCCCACCACTTTCCCGATCACCCTCCGCAAGCCGGTCATCGCCGCGGTGAACGGCGCCTGCGCCGGGCTCGGGATGGTCTACGCCCTCGTCTGCGACCTCGTGTTCACCGCCGAGGACGCCAAATGGACCACCGCGTTCTCCCGGCGCGGCCTCATCGCCGAGTACGGCCTGGCCTGGATCCTGCCCAAGCTCGCCGGACAGGCCCGGGCGATGGAGCTCCTGCTCTCCGGCCGCACGTTCCCCGGCTCGGAGGCGTACGCGCTGGGGCTGGCGTGCCGTGCCGTACCGGGGGAGCGGGTGCTCGACGAGGCCCTCGCGTACGCGGAGGAGCTGGCAACGCACAGCTCGCCCGCGTCGATGGCGGTCATCAAGCGGCAGGTGTGGGACGACTGGGAGCGGGGGCTCGACGAGTCGCGGGACCGGGCGGTCATGCTGATGCGAGAGTCGTTCGGGCAGCCCGATTTCTCCGAGGGTGTGGCCAGCTTCCTGGAGCGCCGGGCGCCGGGCTTCCGGCCACTCTGACCGCCTGCCGACTTCCGGGCGCGCTGTGACCACCCTCCGGGGCTTCCCGGCCCCTCTGACCGCCCGCCGGGACTTCCCGGGCGCCCGCTGTGACCGCGCCGGGCTTGCGGGCGCTGTGAGGGCCGCTCGCGCGGGCTCCGGCCGTCCTCAGCGGAGGCGGCGGGCGCCGGGCGCGGGGACGGCCTCCAGGAACGTGGGGGCGGCCCAGCCGCGCGCCTGGTAGGACCGCAGCACCTCGTCGCGGACCGCCGCCAGGCGCTCTTCCGGGACGAGCGCGATGGCGGAGCCGCCGAAGCCGCCGCCGGTCATCCTGGCCCCGCGCGCGCCGCCCCTGACCGCCGCCTCGACGGCCGTGTCCAACTCGGGGCACGACACCTCGAACTGGTCGCGCAGCGACAGGTGGGAGGCGTTCAGGAGCGCGCCGATCTCGCGTACGGCGCCCGCCCGCAGCAGGCCGATCAGCGCCTCGACCCGGTGGTTCTCGGTGACCACGTGCTGGGTGCGCCGGCGCTCGTCGCCGCTCAGCCGCGCAAGCGCCCCGGCCAGGTCGGTGACGTCCCTGAGCGCGGGCACGCCGAGCCGCTTGGCGGCGTTCTCGCAGTCCTGGCGGCGCTTCGCGTACTGCCCGTCGGCCAGTTCGTGGTGGACGCCCGTATTGATGATCAGCAGCCGCAGGCCGTTCGCGGCCAGGTCGAGCGGCACGGTCCGGCTGCCCAGCGTGCGGCAGTCGAGGAACAGCGCGCGGCCCTCCTCGCCGAGCGCCGACGCCGCCTGGTCCATGATCCCGCACGGCATCCCGACGAAGGCGTTCTCGGCCCGCTGCGCGATCTTCGCCAGCTCGATCCTCGGGAGGGCCAGGCCGTACAGGTCGTCGAGGGCGACCGCGACGGCGACCTCCAATGCGGCGCTCGACGACAGCCCGGCTCCTCGGGGGACATCGCCGTCGATCATGATGTCCGCGCCGCCGACCCGGTGACCCGCCTCGCGCAGCGCCCACACGACGCCCGCCGGGTAACGGGCCCAGCCGCGCGCCTGGTCGAGGTCCTCGACCGTCTGCTCCTCGCCGGGCGCCTGGAGCGACGCGAGCCGTACGACGCCGTCCGCGCGGGGGCTGACCGCGGCGGTCACACCCCACGGGACGGCGAAGGGCAGCACGAGGCCGTCGTTGTAGTCGGTGTGCTCGCCGATCAGGTTGACCCGCCCCGGCGCGTGCCAGACCCCCGTGGGCTCGTCACCGTACGCCGCACGGAAAGCCTCAAGAATCCGCATAATCGAACACTCCTCAACAAACGGCCTGAACGTAGGGTAGCGAGTCCCCGCACCTGTGCCAGCCTTGACGGTATGGAAGTCGCGGCAGGTCTGGAGGCGCCGGCGGCGCGGATCCCCTCGCCGATCGAGGAGGTGCGCGACGAGCGCCTCGGAGGGGTCCGGCTGCTGCTCAAGCGCGACGACCTGATCCACCCCGACATCCCCGGCAACAAGTGGCGCAAGCTGAAGTACAACCTGGGACCCGGCCCGGTGCTCACGTTCGGCGGGGCGTACTCCAACCACATCAGGGCCGTCGCGGCGGCCGGGGCGCGCTACGGCTTCGCGACCATCGGCGTGATCCGCGGCGAGGAGCACCTGCCCCTCAACCCCTCCCTGGCGTACGCGGTGGAACAGGGGATGCGGCTGACCTACCTGGACCGGTCGGCGTACCGGCGCAAGCACACCCCCGAGGTGATCGACGCGCTGCGCGCCGAGTTCGGCGAGTTCCGCCTCCTGCCCGAGGGAGGCAGCAACGCGGCCGCCGTACGCGGGTGCGCCGAGATCGCGCCGGAGCTGGACGCGCAGCTCGGCGGGCGGTATGACCTGGTCTGCTGCCCGGTCGGCACCGGCGGCACCCTCGCGGGCCTCGCGGCCGGGCTCGCCCCCGGCCGGAAGGCGGTCGGCTTCTCGGTGCTGAAGGGTGGCGAGTTCCTGGGCGGAGAAGTCGCCCGGCTCCAGCGTGAGGCGCTCGGCCGGGTGACGGACAACTGGCGGGTCGAGTGCGGCTTCCACTTCGGCGGCTACGCGCGGGCCACGCCCGAGCTGCGCGCGTTCGCCGAGGGCTTCACGGCGCGGCACGGCCTCCGCCTCGACCTCGTCTACGTCGCCAAGATGATGTACGGGATCTACGCGCTGGCGGGCGAGCTCGCGCCCGGCACGGTCGTCGTCGCCCTGATCACCGGTTGACCGGGGCTGGGGCCGTACCGCTTCCGGGACAGGCGGGGTACGGTCGGCGACATGACTGAGTTGATCTACGGCGACCGGTCCCATGAGGAGTACTGCGCAGCGATCGAGGCGGACGCGGCCCGGCTGGTCGCGCTGGTCGCGGAGGCCGACCCGGCCGCTCCCGTGCCCGCCTGCCCCGGCTGGACGATCGCCAAGCTGGCCAAGCACGTGGGGATCACCCAGCGCTGGGCGGAGCATCTGGTGCGCACCCGCGCCTCCGGGCGGGCCATGTCCCGCGACGTGCCGATGGACCGGCTGCGCGAGGGCGACGACCCCGCGGCCTGGCTCTCGGCCGGGGCCGAGCGGCTCCTCGCCACGCTGCGCGCCACCCCGGCCGGCACGCCGGTCTGGTCCTGGGCCGGCGAGCAGCGGGCGGCCTTCTGGTCCCGGCGGATGCTGCACGAGCTGGTGGTCCACCTCGCCGACGCCGAGCTGGCGCTGGGGCGCGAGCCGGAGATCGACGCGGCGACCGCGATCGACGGCGTGGACGAGTTCCTCGGCATCCTGCCGTACGCCGAGTGGATCGCGGAGCGGCTCGCGACGCTGCGGGGCGACGGCGAGACGCTGCACCTGCACGCGACGGACGCCGACGGCGAGTGGATGATCACCCTCGGGCCCGAGGGGTTCACGTGGGCGCGCGGACACGGCAAGGGCACGGTCGCGGTGCGCGGAACGGCGAGCGACCTGCTGCTGCTCATGTACGGGCGGCTGCGGCCGGACGGCGGCAGGTTCGAGGTCTTCGGCGACGAGACCCTGCTCGCCCGCTGGCTGGAGAACACGCCGATCTGAGGGGCCCCGGGTTCAGGGGCGGGCGGCCAGCCAGTCCCGGGCGCGGTCGATGTCGCATCCGGACAGCCCGCTCCGGGGGTCGACCTCGATCAGGAGGAACTCGCCGACGTCCGGGTGGCCGGTCAGGTACTCCCAGTCGGCGGGCGTGAGTTCGTCGTCGAACCACACGAACGGGCGGCCTCGGACATACTCGGCGACCGGCCCCGTCTTGAAGAGCGGGCCGTCCGCCGCGCGCGCTCCCGTGGTCACCTCGATCACGGGGAGCCGGGGCAGGCCGAGACGCGGGCCGATCTCCTCGTTGGCGCTCTCCTCCCAGGTGGTGGCCCAGACCAGCTCGGCGCCGGTGTTCTCGGCCAGGTCGCGCAGCTCCGCGCCGTGCCGTTCGTCGAGTAGCACCTGGTACGTGAGGCCGTCCACAACGCACTCATGCCTGGCGAATCGGGAGGAGGGGCGGTGGAACGGGTTGAGCACCCCGTCCACGTCGAGCAGCACCAGGGGACGGGCGGACGTCGTCACGATCTCCTCCAGGACGGCCGGTACTGCGCGACCAGTACACGCTACTCAAACGGCCACTCTTGGGACATAAGTCATTTGTGGGAGTTTCGTGAGATTTGTGCTGACCGGGGCGGCGGTGCGCGCGATCGACGTCGCGCACCGGCGCCCCGGTGGCCTGCCGGCTCGGGTCCCGCGCGCTCAGCCCTTGCGCGGCTCTCCGCGGTAGGTGCCGAACGACCAGAGGTTGCCCTCCGGATCGCGGACCGCGAACTCGCGCGAGCCGTAGTTCGTGTCCTGCGGTTCCTGGAGGACGTGCGCGCCCGCCGCCGTCGCCCGCGCGTAGAGCGCGTCCGGATCGTCCGTGACGACGTACGCTCCGAAGGTGCCGGGCCGCAGCGACCACTTGTCGCCCGGCGTGTCCCGGTCCGAGCCCAGCATGATGCCGCCGCCGGGAGGCCACGAGAGCTGGGCGTGATCGACCCGCTCGCCCTCGCCGTACACGGCGGTCTCCTCGAAGCCGAACGCGTCGACGAGGAAGCGGATGAGGCCGCGCGCGTCACGCGCGCGCAGCGTGGGCCAGACCTGGGGTGCCGGTGTGTTGTCCGTCATGCCGCCAGTCTCCGGCCGCACCCCCGCCCGGGCTTGGACGTTTCGGAATTCCTCAGCGAGCCGCCGGCTCTGCCGTCAGGAGAACTCCGGGAAGCGGGCGTCGGTCTCCGAAACGCCCGCGACGTGAACCTGACGTCGTCGGACTTCGCGAACGGCATGTGATCAGCGCAGTGCAGTGGGTGATCGTCAGGTGGGGCGATCGGCGGTGGGGGAGCCGGCTGTGAAGCTCTGGGACTCCTCGTCGAGCCAGCGGCTCGGGGAGCATCCGGCGAGCGCCCCGAACTCGCGGGCGAGATGGGCCTGGTCGTAGTAGCCGAAGGACGCCGCGAGCGTGGCGAGGGTGGGAGAGGAGCCTGCCGCGGCCTGGCGCTGCAGCGTACGGCGGGCACGGTCGAACCGCACCACCCGGGCCGCCTCCTTGGGGCCGAGGCCGATCTCCTCCTGGAAGCGCCGTCTCAGGTAGCGCGTGCTCCACCCGATTTCGCGGGCCAGATCGGAAACGCCGAGCCCGCCTCCGGTCTCCAGCAGCCGCCGCCACGCCCACGCGACCTCGGCGGGCAGGGCGGTCTTCGTGCCGCTTCCCGGCCGCCGTCCGCGGCCTGGACCCGCTCCCGGTTCCGGCGCCGAGCCGGACAGCCTGGTGAGCATCGTGTCGAGAACGGCGAAGCGCTCGGGCCACCCGGTCGCCTCCAGGAGGCGCTCGCGCAGCTCGTTCGCGGCGCCGCCGAGGACGTCCGTTCCGTCGAGGTCGGCGCCGGACAGCTCTCCGGCGGGTACGCCGAGCAGCGCTTTCGCGCCCAGCGGCGTGAGGGCGAGCTGGACGCCCGACTGACGGCCGTCATGACTGATCAGCGCGGGCGTGGTGTGCAGGCCGCCGACGAGGGTGTCGTACGTGCCGGGCGTGGCCAGCGGGTCGGGATGCGCGTCCACCACGAGCGGGTCGTCGAGTGTGACGATCAGCGTGAGGTACGGCGAGGGCAGCCCCCGGTGCCGGGCCGGGGGAACGCCGGCCTCGCGATAACCGATGTAGTCGGCGACGAATCCGCGCAACGGCGGCGCGGGACGCCTTCTTACGAACTCGGCCGTCGGGCGGCCGATGTCCGGATCAGCCATGGTGTCCATTCTCTCCCGCCAGTTCTACCGATGCGCTGAATTGGGGGAGCGCCGTTCTGAGCGCCCGGGTCGGCGGGGGCGTCCCGCCGACCCGGGCGTCGCCGGCTCAGACGACCGCGCCCGAGCCCTGGCGCGAGGGGGAGGCGCGCTTCTTCGCCGGCTGCGGCGGAGGCGCCGAGCTGCGCCGCTCGAACTCGACGGAGAGCGGAGCCGCCACGAAGGCCGACGAGAGCGTGCCCACCACGACGCCGATCAGCAGCGCGACCGCGAAGTCGGTGAGCGAGTCGCCGCCGAGCAGCGCGAGCGCGGCCAGGATGAACAGCGCGCCGAGGCCCGTGTTCACCGTGCGCGGCACCGTCTGCACCACGGAGGTGCTGACGATCCGCGCGAAGGGCGTTTTGGGCGACGCGCCCCACATCTCGCGTACCCGGTCGAAGACCACGACCTTGTCGTTCACGGAGTATCCGATGATCGTGAGCACCGAGGCCAGGAACACGCCGTCGACCTGTTTGCCCATCCAGGCGAACGCGCCGACCACGACCGCCACGTCCACCGCCAGCGCGAGCACCGCCGCCGTGCCGAAGGACCAGCGGAAGCGGAACGCCAGGTACGCGAGCTGCGCGGCGAGGGCCACGCCGAGCGCGATGAGGGCGTTGCGCCGCAGCTCGTCTCCGAGGCTCGGCCCGACCAGTTCGTCACGCAGCTTGGTGATCGGCCCGGCCACGCCCTCCAGCGCCGACTCGATCTTCGCCGCGTCGTCCGCGGTGATCTGGCCGGTCCTGACGGTGAGGCCGTCGTCCGATCGCTGGACGACCGCGCTCGGGAAACCGGCGTCCGAGACGGCCTGCCGCGCGGTGTCCACGTTCGCCGGAGCGGACGTGGAGTAGTCGGCGATGCGGCCGCCGGTGAACTCCACCCCGAACTCGAGCCCGCGTACGAACAGCCCGGCGAGCGCGACGGCGGCGACTGTGCCACCGATGGCGAGCCAGAGCCGGCCGCGCCGCATGAGGTCGGGGTCCTTCTTCGTCAGCCAGGTCCGGAGGCGGCCCACCGAGCCGAGCCCGGACAGAAGGGGACGCGAGCCGACGGCAGGCCGCCCGACGGCCCACTGGGCCAGCACCCGCGTGATCAGCATCGCGGACACGAGCGAGGCCAGCACACCGAGGGAGAGCGTCACGCCGAAGCCGCGCACGGGACCGGAGGCGAGGAAGAACAGCAGTCCGGCCGCGAGCAGCGTGGTGATGTTGGAGTCGGCGATGGCGCTCCACGCGTGATGGAACCCCTTCAGCAGTGCGGGACGCAGCCCCTTGCCCGGGGCCTCGGTGTACTCCTCCCTGGCGCGTTCGAAGACCAGCACGTTGGCGTCGACGGCCATGCCGATGGCGAGCACGAAGCCGGCGAGGCCGGGCAGGGTGAGCGTGGCGCCGACCGCGACCAGGGCGGCGTAGGAGATCAGCGCGTAGCATCCCAGGGCGATCGTGGCCAGGAGCCCGACCAGCCGGTACGCCAGGACGAGGAAGATCGCCGTGAGCGCCACGCCGATGATCGCGGCCTTGGCGCTCGCCTCGATGGCGGCGGCGCCGAGGGTCGGGCCGACCGTCCGCTGCTCGACGATCTCCACCGGCACCGGTAGGGCGCCGCCCTTGACGAGCATGGCGAGGTTCTGCGCCTCTTCGGTGGTGAAGGATCCGCTGATCTCGGTCTTCCCGCCGGTGATGCCGACGTTGCACGGCACGGTGTCGTTCACCTGGGGCGAGGAGATGACCTCGTCGTCGAGGACGATGGCGACCCGGCGCTTGGGGTCGCCCGCCGGAGCGCAGGCGGCCTGGCCGGTCAGCTTCTCCCAGGGGCGGTTGTCGCGGAAGTCGAGCGAGACGAACCATCCGCTGGCGCGCTCGGGGTCGATCCCGGCCCTGGCATCGCTGACCGCGGCGCCGGTCAGCCCGGCCGGGCCGAGGAGCAGCGTGCGGCCGTCCTCGTCGGGAAGGATCCGCTCGCCTTCCTTGGGCTTGGCCGAGTCGTCCGGATAGTCGAGCACGGGGTGGAAGGCGAGCTGCGCGGTCGTGCCGATGGTCTCGGCGGCCTTGCGCGGGTCGAGCACGCCGGGCAGCTCGACGATGATGCGGC
This sequence comes from Microtetraspora malaysiensis, assembly GCF_001528665.1. Taxonomy (GTDB): domain Bacteria; phylum Actinomycetota; class Actinomycetes; order Streptosporangiales; family Streptosporangiaceae; genus Microtetraspora_A; species Microtetraspora_A malaysiensis. The sequence goes on along the minus strand of NZ_BBYJ01000010.1, from coordinate 14,515 downwards.
GCTCGCCGGAGCGGGCGAGCGTGGGCTCGGCGACCCCGAGCGCGTCCGTGCGGCGGCGGAGCACCTCCAGGGCCCGGTCGGTCGCCTCGGCGTCGGCCTTGGTCGTCGGCGAGTCCCGGGTTTCGAAGACGAGCTGGGTGCCGCCGCGCAGGTCGAGACCGAGACGCGGCGACATGGTGAGAGCGAGGACGAGCGATGTCGCGATGACGGCGAGCGCCGCCAACGCGCGTACCACGGGGGCACGCGACATGAGAGCCTCCACAGGCGGAGTGGGATGACGCGCCGCGCAGGGCGCGTGCAGGCATACCGGGATCGGGACACGCCGCGCCGGGTACGCGAACGGCCGCGCGCGGGGCGGGACCAGGGCGTGGCGGACCGGCGCGACGCCCGCCCGCGTCGTGGACGGCGCGGGGAGCCGGAGCGTCGGCGTTCACCGATCGGAGAGCGTCGCGCGACGAGGGCGCGCGGGCATACCGGGATCGAGAGCGGGTGGTGGTCGCTCTCAGCCTGTGATGGGTGGCGCGCGCCCGGGAGAGACGCCGGGGGCGGCCAGCGGATCCGCTCTGCCGTCGGACGACGGCGCGGCGTCGACGCGCGCGGGCGCCGTCGTGGGACGGCGCCGGTCGGCGAGCACGGCCGTCTGGCCCGCTCCCGTGATGCCGCGGTTCGCGCCGATGACCGCCTTGTGCGGACGGCCGGAAAGATCGTGCGGGGCCGGGCTGTGGTCGTTCGGGTGGGGAGCCGAGTGGGGAGAGGCCGAGGCGTGGTCGTCCGGCTCGGCGGCGTGGAGTGCGGCGGTGCGCGACTTCGCGGGGGAGAGGACGGAGGACGCGGACGTGGCCGCGACGGCGGTCTGGGGGAGCGCGCCGAGCACACCCGCCGCCGGGACGCCGCTGACCAGGAGCGGCAAGATCAGGCAGATCAGCCATCTCGCGGGCCCGGCGAGGAGCGGTGATCGCTGGCGCACGGCTCCCCTCCTCCCCCGCGCAGACGTTCCGGTCAGCCTAACCAGGTCCACGAGCGGCAGAGAGCCGCAACGCCGCCGCGGGGCCGCCGTGGCCGTTCCGTGCTCGTCCCTTGCCCATCAGCTTTATCTGCGGCCCTATTTGCGGCGTTATCTGCCGGTTTTGTCGGTGGCCGGTGGGAGGTCAGCCGGTCATTGCTCCGGGGGAGCGGATTCGAGGAGGCGGTAGGACGGGGGCGTGCCGTGCCGTACGAACACGGGGTCGGCGGTGTGCCACCCCTCGTCGCGCAGCGGCCGCTTGATCACCTTGCTGGTGGCGGTGCGCGGCAGTTCGCCGATGATCCGGACGTACCGGGGCGCCCACTTGGTGCCGAGGTCCGGCTGGCGGGCGAGGAACCCGGCGAAGCTCTCCGGGTCGAAGGCGTGGCCGTCGGCGAGCACGACTGCGGCCATCACCTGGTCGCCCACCACGGGGTCGGGCACGGCGTAGACGGCGACGTCGGCGAACGCCTCGAATCGGGCGAGCAGCCGCTCGACCGGGGCGGCGGCGAAGTTCTCCCCGTCCACGCGGAGCCAGTCGCCGTTCCGCCCGGCGAAGTACCAGAAGCCCGCGGCGTCGCGGTAGGCGAGGTCGCCCGACCACACCCAGCCGTTCCGCACCCGGGCCACGGTGGCCTCGGGGTTCTTGTAGTAGCCCTCGAAGGCGGCGGCCCCGACCGTGTTGACGATCTCCCCGATCGCTTCGTCGGCGTTGAGGAGGACGCCCGCCTCGTCGAACTCCGCGCGCGGGCACTCCCGCAACGTCTCCGGATCGACGACGACGGTGCCCGCCTCGGCCACCCCCAGGGAGCCGGGCGGGGTCCCCGGTACGCGGTTCAGCCGTACCTCGCCCTCGCTGGAGCCGTACGAGTCGATGACGGCGCAGCCGAACCGCCGGGCGAACTCCTCGATGTCGCGGTCGGCCGCCTCGTTCCCGAAGGCGATGCGCAGCGGGTTGTCGGCGTCGTCGGGCTTCTCGGGCACCGCGAGGATGTAGTTGAGCGGCTTGCCGACGTAGTTGAAGAAGGTCACGCCGTACTTGCGCACGTCGGGCAGGAACGCGGACGCGGAGAACCTGCGCCGCAGCACGACGCACCCGCCGGAGGCGACGGCCGGCGCGATGCCCGCCATGATGGCGTTCGAGTGGAACATCGGCATCACGACGTAGAACACGTCGTCGGGGCGGAGCCCCCGCCGCTGCCGCTGCTGGAGGGCGATCCGCCCGAGCCGACCCTGGCTGCAGATCACCGCCTTCGGCGCGGACGTGGTCCCCGAGGTGAAGATCAGCGAGAAGTACGCCCCGGGGGCGATCCCGTCCCCGCCGGGGGCCAGGGGAGTGGTCCCGGCCAGCGCCTCGGCGTAGTCGCCCGAGTCGACGGTCAGGATCCGGTCGCGGCAGTTCAGCGCGAGGCCGTCGAGCAGGCCGTGCCGCCCGGTCTCGGTGACCAGGAGCCCGCAGTCGGTGAAGTCGATGTCGCGGGCCAGTTCGGCGCCGCGGCGGGTCGGGTTGACCCCGACCACGGTCGCCCCGGTCAGGGCGGCGCCGAGCAGCCAGAACAGGTGCTCGGGGGTGTTCTCCAGGAACAGGCCGATGTGCCAGGGGCCGGGCCGCCGCAGGTCGCGGGCGATCCCGGCGCGCCGCCGGGCCTCGGCGACGACCTCCCGCCAGCTCCAGCACCGGTCCTCGAACCTCAGCCCCGGCCGGTCGTCGTCCGCCCGCGCCGCGACCAGCTCGGCGAACGTGATCGGGCGGCCGGGGCGGTCATCGGCGAGGAGGGGCTGGCTGGCGTCCTCGGGCACTGGCGTCTCCTTGGCGGGTTATCGCGATTTATCCGCAGCCGTGTGGATCGGGGGGATCGGGGGGGATCGGAGGGATCGTGCTGGGGCGGCGTCCCGTGCCGTGCCGTGACGGGTCGGCCGGTTCGGTGGTCGTCACGTCGATTACCAGCCCATATGTGATCTTGTGGGCCTGATGTCCCGCTCAGTGGGACCTCCCTCCACGACGACGCCGCCGGAACCCGGACCGCGCGTTGTCGGTCCCCGGACGCACCCGCCGTTCCGATTCCGGGCGTAACCGCGACTCCGGCCTGACCCGAAAGTCGCACCAGCGGATGGATCCCAGGGCCGAGGTGATCGCGTCCGGGCGCCGGAAGCATCGTGGTCATGTCAAAGACGATCAACCGTGGCGCGCTCGCCGCCGGCTTCGCGTCGGTCGCGCTCGCGATGTCCACGACGGCGGCCGGCGCCGCCGAGCCGGTTCCCTCCGCGCCCTCCGCGGCCCCGGCCTCCACCCCCGCACCGAGCCCGTCCACGACCCGGCGCGCCGTCCAGGCCTCGGTACTGCCCCGGCCGACCGGCCCGCACCGGGTCGGCACGACCACGCTGCACCTGGTGGACGGCTCCCGCCCGGACCCGTGGGTACCGTCGGTGAAGAAGCGCGAGCTCATGGTCTCGCTGTGGTACCCGGCGAAGCCGTCCGGCGGGCGGCGGGCGCCGTACATGACCGCCGAGGAGTCGACGCTGCTGCTGAAGGAGCAGAAGATCACCGGCGTGCCCAGCGACGTGCTGAGCCGGACCCGCACGAACGCGATCGCCGACGCCGCGCCCACCGGCCGCAGGAACGGCCTTCCCCTTGTGGTGCTGTCGCCGGGGTTCACCTGGCCCCGCTCGTCGCTCACGACCCTGGCCGAGGACCTGGCCAGCAGGGGGTACGTCGTCGCCGGGATCGACCACACCTACGAGTCGTTCGGCACGAGCCTTCCGGGCGGCCGTACCGCGACCTGCGTGGCCTGTCCCGGTGCGTCCGGGGACCCTATTGTGTTCGGCGCGAAGGCGGCCAAGGGGCGGCAGGCGGACGTCTCCTTCGTGCTGGACCGGCTGACCGGACGCCATGCCGTCTGGAAGGGGAGCGAGCTGATCGACCGCTCCCGGATCGGCATGGCCGGGCACTCGCTGGGCGGCGCCAGCACGTCCTGGACCATGGTCAACGACTCGCGTGTACGCGCGGGGATCAACATGGACGGCACGTTCTTCGTCCCGATCCCGAAGAAGGGGCTCTCCCGGCCGTTCCTCATGCTGGGCGCGAGCGGCGGTGTCCCCGGAGAGGACCCGACGTGGGACCGCGCCTTCGAGCGCATGACGGGCTGGAAGCGCTGGCTCAGCGTCGAGGGAGCGGGCCACGGGTCCTTCACCGACTATTCCCGTCTCTCGGAGCAGATCGGCGTCGATCTCGGCACCCCGCTGAAGGGCGCCCGCGCTGTGGAGATCACCCGCGAGTACGTCGCCGCCTTCTTCGACCAGCACCTTCGCCGGCGGCCGCAGTCGCTGCTCGACCGTCCGTCCCGGCGCTATCCCGAGGCGAGGTTCTGGCGCTGACGGACGCCGGGGGCGCGGTTGCGCCGGGCCCTCGGTCGGTAGAAGCGAAATTTCCCCGATAAACGGGGTAATCCGGAACGCCTGATTCCGCGGCTCTGCGCATCAGGCCGCGGAAATTCCTGAGGGCGCCGGTGGTGAAGCCGTGTCGGATGGTACGGAAGATTCCTGCTGAGGTCTGCCCCGCATTTTCGTTGACGGTGCTCATTTGGGTACCTTGGTATTCCACGATGTGCCATATTTGTCCGGAATGTGGTTTTTCTTCTGGTGTCAGATTGCCGGGTGCCGGGGAGTGTCGTGTTCATGGTCGCCGCGTCCGCGTCCGCGTCGCGACGCGATCGGCCCGCCGAGGCCGTCCTGATCAGGACGGTCGTGGTGGCCGGGCTGATCGCGACGGGCGAGAAAACGGTGTCCACCAATTACGCGATCAATGCGATCGGTCATGCCCACCGCGCGCGGCGCGGGTATGGCCAGAACGCGCGCTGATCGTGAATGCGCCGCGCGCCGCCCGTAATGCCGTAATTGCGGGGGCGTGTGGTGACGGTAAAGCGGCTCCGCCTCAACCCCCGGGAGGCTGATCCGATCTTTTCCGGCGATCTCCGCGGCGTTCAGCCCTGCCCTGATTTCAGAAGGATCATCCATGTCCAGAATCCGCCCCGCCGGCGCGAAAGCCACGCCCAGATCCATCTTCCTGTGGACCGCCGTCGCGGCGGTGGGCGCGGTGGCCTGGGGTGTCCTCGCCCTGTCCCGAGGCGAGAAGATCTCGGCCATCTGGCTGGTGGCCGCCGCCCTCGGCTCGTACGCGATCGCGTACCGCTTCTACTCCCGCTTCATCGCCCGCCGGGTGCTCGGTGTGGACGACCGCCGGGCCACCCCCGCCGAGCGGCTCGACAACGGCGTCGACTTCCAGCCGACGGACCGCCGCGTGCTGTTCGGCCACCATTTCGCCGCCATCGCGGGCGCCGGCCCGCTGGTCGGCCCGGTGCTCGCCGCGCAGATGGGCTATCTGCCGGGGACCATCTGGATCATCGTCGGTGTCATCCTGGCCGGCGCGGTCCAGGACATGGTGACCCTGTTCTTCTCGATGCGCCGGGACGGCAAGAGTCTCGGCCAGATGGTCCGCGAGGAGATGGGCCCGGTCGGCGGCGCCGCCGCGCTGCTCGCGGTCTTCTCCATCATGATCATCCTGCTCGGTGTGCTCGCCCTGGTCGTGGTGAACGCCCTCGCCTCGTCGCCCTGGGGCACGTTCTCCATCGCGATGACCATCCCGATCGCCCTCTTTATGGGGATCTACCTGCGTGTTCTGCGTCCCGGCCGGGTCATGGAGGCCAGCGTGATCGGGGTGTCGCTGCTCCTGCTGGCCATCGCGGGCGGCGGCTGGATCGAGGGCTCGCCGCTGGCCGGCGCGTTCACGCTCAGCCCGCAGACCCTCGTCGTCTGCCTGGTGGTCTACGGGTTCTTCGCGTCGGTGCTCCCGGTCTGGCTGCTGCTCGCCCCCCGCGACTACCTCTCGACGTTCATGAAGGTCGGGACGATCGGGCTGCTCGCCGTCGGCGTGCTCGTCGCGGCCCCGCACCTGCGGAACGAGGCGGTCACGTCCTTCGCGTTCAACGGCGACGGGCCCGTCTTCGCCGGCTCCCTCTTCCCGTTCGTGTTCATCACCATCGCCTGTGGCGCGCTGTCGGGCTTCCACGCGCTCATCGCCTCGGGCACCACGCCGAAGATGATCCAGAAGGAGTCGCAGGTCCGGCTGATCGGGTACGGCGCGATGCTGACGGAGTCGTTCGTCGCCATCATGGCGCTGATCGCCGCGTCCGCCCTCGAACCCGGCCTGTACTACGCGATGAACGCGCCCGCGGGGCTGCTCGGCACCACCGCCGAGAGCGCGGCGGCCGCGGTGGGCAAGCTGGGATTCGTCATCACCCCGGACGACCTGCGGGCGGCCGCGGCGGCGGTCGAGGAGCAGACCGTGATCGGGCGCAGCGGAGGCGCCCCCACGCTCGCCGTCGGGATCTCGGAGATCCTGTCCGGCATCTTCGGCGGGGCGGGGTTCAAGGCGTTCTGGTACCACTTCGCGATCATGTTCGAGGCGCTGTTCATCCTGACCACCGTGGACGCGGGCACCCGCGTCGGCCGGTTCATGCTGCAGGACACGCTCGGCAACATCTGGAAGCCGATCGGGCGGGTGAGCTGGAAGCCCGGTCTGTGGGGCACCAGCGCGCTGGTCGTGCTCGCCTGGGGCTACTTCCTCTACTCCGGGGTCAGTGACCCGCTGGGCGGGATCAACCAGCTCTTCCCGCTGTTCGGCATCGCCAACCAGCTCCTCGCCGCCATCGCGCTGACCCTCTGCACCACGCTCCTGATCAAGTCGGGCAAGCTGCGGTGGGCGTGGGTCACCGCCGTCCCGCTCCTGTGGGACGTGGCGGTGACGCTGACCGCGAGCTGGCAGAAGGTCTTCCACGACGACCCCAAGATCGGCTTCTTCGCCCAGCGGGCCCGGTACGCGGACGCGCTGGCGGCGGGCAAGGTCCTCCCCCCGGCCAAGAACCTCGACCAGATGCACACGGTCGTCGTGAACTCCACCGTCGACGGCGTGCTCGCCGCGATGTTCGCGCTGCTCGTCCTCCTGGTCATCGGCAACGCCCTGGTCGTCTGCGTGCGGGCCGTACGCGCCCGGGAGCCGCTGCCGACCGCCGAGGCGCCGTACGTCGAGTCGCGCATCGTTGCGCCGTCCGGGCTGTTCTCCACCGCCGCCGAGCGGCGCGCGCCGGCGTACGCGGGAGCGGCCGAGGGTCCGGGGGCCGGCGCCGCCGGGCGCGGCGAGGAGGCGCAGACGCCGTGACGCCGCGTTCCCTGCTGAGCTTCGTCCGGTGGTACGTCCGGGAGATCACCGGGGAGGCGGAGTACGACCGGTACCTCGAACGGCACCGCGCCCACGCGTCCACACCGCCGCTCTCCCGGCGGGAGTACGAGCGGCTGCGGATCGACCGGAGGGACGCCGACCCCGGCGCCCGGTGCTGCTGACGCGCGGATCTCGCGCGGGGCGGTTGCCGGGCTCCGGTGCAGTTGTGACAGTACTGTTACATTGATCCTATGGAGACGATGCCGGAACACGCCGCCCTCGGGACCCTGCTGCGCCACGTGCTGGAGCTGCTCGACGGCGACGTGGCGAAGGTCTACGACGAGCTGGGCCTGCCGGACTACCGGCCCCGCTTCTCGCCGTACGTCCGGGTGCTGATGATCGACGGGCCCGCGTCCATCCGTGAGCTGGCCGCGAAGGTCGGCGTGACGCACTCGGCCGCCAGCCAGACCGTGGCGCAGCTGGCCCGCTCCGGCCTGGTCGTGCTCGAACCGGGCGCGGACGCCCGCCAGCGGATCGTCAGCCTCACCCCGCGGGCCCGCGAGATCCTGCCGGTCATCGAGGCGGAGTGGGCCGCGACCGCGGCCGCCGCCCGAGGGCTCGACGCCGAGCTGCCGATGCCCCTCGCCGACCTGCTCGCGGAGGCCGTACAGGCGCTGCGGCGCATGTCGTTCCGGGACCGCATCGCCGGGTCCGGACTGGACCTGCCGCCCGCGCCCGGCCACTCTGCTACGGAGTGAGCCGCGCGGGGCGGGCCGGAGAGGACGGGCGACAGATGATCACTGTGGACGACGTGCGCCAGGTGGCGCTGGCGCTGCCGCGCACCACCGAGCACCTGATCAGGGACCGGATCAAGTTCCGGGTCGGCCGGATCGTCTACGTCGCCTTCTCCGCCGACGAGACGACGATGGGGTTCGCCTTCCCGAAGGAGGAGCGCGCGGCGCTCGTCGCGGCGGAGCCGGAGAAGTTCCACCTGCCGCGCCCGTCCGACATGCGGTTCAACTGGGTCGAACTCACCACGGCCGCCGTCGGCCGGGCCGAGATGCGGGAGATCGTCGTCGAGGCGTGGCGCATGGCCGTCCCCAAGAGTGTGGCCGCCGCGCATCTCGGCGTCGTCGTCCGGTAGCCGTCCGCGGCCCTCGCCGGGCAGGGATCCGGCCCATGTGTCAGGCGTGCCCGGCCGGGGCCATGGCGGCGGGTCCGGCCGCCGATCTCTCGGCACCGGCGAGCCGCTGCATCTCGGACGCGATCCCGGCGAGCGTTTCCGGCACGAGCGAGTAGCAGATGGTGGTGCCCTCGCGCCGCGTACGCACCAGACCGGCCTCGCGCAGCACCTTGAGATGGGCGGAGATCGTCGGCTGGCTCACCGCGAACTCGTCGGTGAAGTCGCACGCGCAGATGTCGGGTTCGGCCGCGAGCCTGCGCACGATCCCGAGCCGAACCGGATGGGCCAGCGCCCGGAGCACCTCAACGTCCACGGGGGTAGCATATCGCCTGGAAGCTATATAGGCTTGCTTCTATATAGAGGGGAAGCGATATGGATCATCTCGATGAGGCGCTCGTCCGGCTGGCGCCCGCCGGCCCCGAGTACCGCGGCGGCCTGTCCAACCACGGTCCGATGGTCGTCGAGGCGCTGGTACGGCTCGGCGCGGCGGAGACGATCCCCGGCTGGGTCTCCGGCTATCTGCCGGAACTCGAAGACGGCCCGAGCCGGGGCGACCGGATCGCCGACTGGCGGGCCGCGCTCGGTGACCGGCGCCGGATCGGCGACTGGACCGCCTACTTCACCGAACGCCTCGCCGAGGCGCCCTGGCGCGAGGTGCTGACCGAGTGGTGGCCGCGGCTCACCCCCGGCCTGGCCGCCGGCGCCACCCACGGCGTGATCCGCACCTCGCACGCCGTCCGGGCGCTCGCCGAACGGGAGACCCCGCCCAGGCTCGTCGAGCTGGCCCAGGCGCTGGCGTACTGGGCGTCCGGATACGTCGAGCTGCCGGGACGGCCGCTGACCGGCGGCGCGCGCACGCTCGACCAGGCCGTCGCCGTCCTGCCCATCCTGGAGCTCGCGCCGACCGAGCGGATCGTGGCGCACCTCGCGCACCTGCGGGACCTGCCGGGGTTCCCCGCGACCGTCTCGTCCCTGCGGCCGCCGACGGACGTCGCCGCCGACCTGACCGAGCTGACCCGGGTGTTCGCCGGGGTGTTCCTGACCCATGGCAGGCACGCGCCGATCGACTTCATCCACGCGGTGACCGCGCCGGTGGCCGTGTCGTCGGTGCTGGAGCACCTGCCCGCCGAACAGTGGCGCCCGACGTACGACGCCCTGTGGCAGGTGGCCGCCGCGCTGTACAGCGGGTACGCCTACCGGGCGACGGTCGAGCCGCTGCCGGCCGACGCTCCGCAGGCACCGGAGGAGCTGGCCGGGCGGGCGGCCGAGACCGGCGACGCCCACGCCATCAAGCTGACCGAGGCGGCGCTGCGCCAACACGCGCTCACCGGCGACCCGGTCTTCCTTCACGCCGCCGCCCGTTCGGTGGAGCTGCTCGGCAGGTGAGGCCCGGACGACCCCGGACGATCCCGGCCGACCCCGGCCGACCCCGGCCGACCCCGGACGACCCCGGTCGGCCAAGGCGGGCTCAGCCGTTCTCGCGGTCGCTCTCTCAGGCGTTCGCGCAGAAGCTCTCGTAAGCGCTCTCTCAGGAGCTCTCGCAGGCGACGAGATCCACGGCGACGCCGTAGTGGTCGGACACGAACAGGCCGTCCGGGGTCGCGGGGGAGTCGCCGCGCAGTTCCGCCGTGACGGCGCGCAGCCCGCGGCCGCGCAGCAGCACGCGATCGATCCGCACCGCCCGGCCGGTCAGAGAGGAGATCGCCGCCAGCGGGTTCGCGCGCGGATCGAAGGTCGGCGTCCGGTCGTCGACGCCGTACACCTCGGTCCAGGCGTCCCGCAGGCCGAGCGCGTCGGCGGGAGCGTTTCCGCCGTCGTTGAAGTCGCCCAGCAAGACGAGGTCGCCCTCCACACCGCGCAGCGCGCCGGCGAGACCGGCCAGCTCGGCGTCGCGCCGGGACGCGGCGTCCTCCGCGTGGTCGCTGGTGAGGTGCGTGGCCGCCACCACGATCGGGCCCGCGCCCGACTCAACGGTGACGGCGGCGACGGCCTTGTGCGGGCCGAGGACGTGGTGAGCCGCCTCCCGCACCGGAAGGCGGCTGAGCAGGAGCAGCCCGGTGTCGTGCACGTCCCGGCCGGTCGGGTCCGACCCCAGGGTGTACGCGGAGCGGACCCACGGCGCGCGCAGCAGCATGCCGAGCAGTTCGCTCTCCACCTCCTGCAGCGCGATGACGTCGGCGTCGGCCCATTCGAGCGCCTCCAGCAGCAGCGGCCTGCGCCGGGACGTGTGGATGCGGTCGCCGTCGTAGCGGTCCCACAGGGTGTTCCAGGTCAGCACGCGCAGCGCCGTCCCCGGGCGCGCCCCCTCGCCCCGCACCGGGGGAGCCGGACGCCACCCGGCCATCGGATCCCAGACGTACGGCGGGCAGGCGGTGAACGACGGCTCGCGGAGCCGGCGCGGCTCGCGCACCCGCCCGGCCAGGGTCTCGTCCAGCCGGTCCACGCCGGAGGCGCGGTCCCAGACCGTCTCGCCGTCCGCCTCGATGAAGACGACGCGGTGCCAGGGGATGTCGCCTCCGGCCACGAAATCGGGAAGCGGCACCCGCGCGGGCGCGGCCCCGCGCACGTTGATCCCCAGCACGAAGCGCGCCGGATCGAAGCGCGGATCCCAGCGCACCCGGTGATAGATTTCTTCGCTCGTTCGCATCGGCTCAGTCCGTGTCAGTCCGTGTCAGTCCGTGTCAGTCCGTGTCGGTCCGTATCGGTCCGTATCGGTCCGTACTGCCGAGAGCTCCGCAGGTGTCCCGGACGCCGCCGTCCTGATCGGCGTACCAGGTGCGGTGCGCCTCCCACGGATAGGGCGGATCGAAGCGCCGGAGTTGCGCCGTGAGCACCTCGGGCGGCACCGCGTCCGCTCGTACGGCGTTGCGCCGGGCCAGCTCCTCGCCGCCGACCAGCATGACCGCGTGCGTCGTCAGCGCGTCGCGGCGGCGGGCCACCGCGTGGACGAGGGAGCGCTGCCGCCGGTTGAGGGAGGTGGCGTCCCACACAATCGTCTCTCCACCGGCCAGCAGCGCGTCGAGCCGGCGCAGGCCCTCGGCGAGGATCGCGGGATTCGCCCGCTGGTCCGACCGCGATCCGCGGGCCTCGCGCAGATCGTCGAGCGAGACCACCACGGCGTCGCGGTCACCGGACGCGATCTTCCGGGCAAGGGTGCTCTTCCCGCTGCCCGACGGTCCCACCATGACGACCAGCCGGGGAAACCGGCCCGACCGCCACCGCCAGGTCGCCGCCACGGCCTCCTCGGCGGTGGAGATCCGGCCCCGCGCGTACGCGTCCCGCGACTCGGCCCAGCAGCGGTCCGCCGCGTCCGGGGCGCAGCCGTCGAGCGCGTCCCGCAGTCCCTCGGCGAGCGGGCGCAGCGGGTCCTCCGCGAGCAGCCCGGCGTCCTCGGCGTGGAGCTCCGACCAGGCGATCTGCTCGCGCGCCTCGGCGGCGTCGCCGTCACGGCGGCCGGTCAGCGCGGCGGCGGCGACCGCGTGCAGGACGCCCAGGTCGGCCGCCGCCGCCATCAGCGCCAGGCCTGCCCGGCGCTCGTCGTCGGGGAACGGGGTACGCAGCCGGGCGTGCAGGCCGACGAGGTCGGCCACCCGCCGCGCGAGCCCCATGCCGAGCGGGGCCGCCAGCCGGGGCGCCAGCCACGCCCGGCGCGTGCGGTTGAACAGCGCCGCCAGCACACCCGCGAGCCGCGCGTCGCCCGTACGGCCCAGCACGTCGAGGCGGGCGGTGACCTCCGCGACCGCCGCCTCGTCCGGCACGGCTGTCGCGTGCTCGGTCGTCGCCATCCCCAGCGCGGCGAGAAGCGACGGCGCGGCAGGAGCGCCCCCCGAGCGGATCTCCCACAGCGCGGAGGCCGGGCCCAGGCCGTTGGGGACGACGGGCGCGAGCATCCAGTGCTCGTCCGTACGCACATGGCTCGGACGCACCCACTTGGCCACGCGATGGGGGAACTCCTCCCGGCGGAACCCCTCGACGGTCCGCACCACGTATCCCTCGCACCGCGCCGTGTCCAGGCGCAGGGCCCGCAGGACGCGCTCGTCGAAGACACCGCGCCACAGCACCGGAGGGACTGGGAGCCCCAGCCGCCGCGCGAAGCGTACGGTCGCGTCCCAGTCCAGGCAGCGGTCGCCGTCCCAGACCGAGAAGGCGTAGAACCAGCTCTCCAGGTCGGCGTACGCGATCGAGTGCCGGGCGTACAGGTTCTCGCCGCAGACCCGCCACCCGGGCGGGATCGAGCGGACGACCCTGCCGTGCAGGGCCTTGACCCAGGCGCGGGACGGGTGGTGCCCGGAGTCCGGCGACCGCGCGTGGACTCCGCCGGCGTGCATGGTGGTGTTCTCGCCGTCGAGCTTCTCGGTGACGACGACCTCCCGGCCCACCAGACCGGACACGCCGCCCGCCCGTACATCGTCCGCCGTCGTTCCGGGCGACCAGGGCAGGTGCGGGGTGCGAGGGTAGTGGACGCGCATGTTCTCGCTCTCCTGCTGATGACGCCCTGGCCTGGGTGACTGGCCGGGTGACTGCCCCGGTGACTGTACGAGAGCGAACACGGGCCGGGCCATCGAATAACCCGTGCGCCTCTGTCCGGGAGGAGCGTTATCGGCCGGGCTCCGGATCCGGGAGAACGGAGCGTTATCGGCAGGGGCCGGACCCGGGGAGTGGAGCGCCGTCGGCGGGGATTCGACACGCCGGAACGGAAGCGGCGATACGCCGATAATCCATCGATAACCGGATAAGTCGCCCTGTACTATGCGGGCATGATCGACGACCGTGTGCCTCCGCCGTTCATCGGCGACGAGCGGGCCATGCTGAACAACTGGCTCGACTGGCATCGCGGTACGCTCGCCGTCAAGTGCGCCGGGCTCTCCGAGGAGCAGCTCCGCGAGCGTTCGGCGTCGCCGTCGAGCATGTCGCTGCTCGGACTGGTCCGGCACCTTGCCCACGTGGAGCGGGCGTGGTTCCGCATCATCCTCGACGGTGAGGACATCCCCCGGCTGTGGGGCAAGGACGCCGCCCCCAACGCCGACTTCGACGACGTGGACGGCGCGTCGGCCGAAGAGGCGTTCGCCACGTGGCGAACCGAGATCGAGCGCGCCCGGGAGATCTCGGCCGGTGTGCCGCTCGACGCGGTGAGCAAGCGGCAGCGCCACGGCCAGGACTGCTCCCACCGCTGGATCCTCGTCCACATGATCGAGGAGTACGCCCGCCACAACGGGCACGCCGACCTGCTGCGCGAGCGCATCGACGGCGCCACCGGCGAGTGACCGCGCGCCCCCAGCGCTGAGGCCGAAAGCACCGGAACGGCGGCGAAAGGCTTCGGCCGGCGGCGGCCGCGGGCGTGCGGACGCTGTGCCGGGTCGGCCGCGGGTATGCGAGCGGTGGCGCGGGCACGGCGACTGGATGATCGCCTTCGCGGCCGAGTTGGTGTCGCCGCGGCCGACGTTCGACATCTGCACTTCCTGCACTCCCTGGTCGTCGAGGTCTGGCGCGGGCAGGTGTCGCAGCCGGCGGCGAAGGAGGGGCCCGGTCGGCTGCCCTCGTCGTATGGGTGACCCGGTCCGGGGCCGATGACGGCCTCGGCGTGCGCCTCGATGGCCTGCTCCGTCGAGGCGCACGCCACCGGGGCACATGGGAGTTCCGGCATGCGGATGCCCCGGCGTGTGGGCTCCGGCGTGTGGGGCGTTGGCGCGTGGAGTTCGGGCATGCTGCGGGCCCGGCCCGTGGGTGGGGCCTGATCATCGGGTGGCCGCCGCGATCAAGCTCGTCGATCACGGTGGCGGGTCACGGCTCGCCGTTCGTCGATCATGGATCGGGACTCGCGGCTCGCCGTTCGCGGGTCGCGGATCACCGACCGCGGGTCACTGACCGCGGATCGCGGATGGCTGTTCGCGGGATTGTTGGTCACTGTCTGTCGGTCCAGCGTCGGGGTCGGAGCTTGGAATAGCGGTGGAACCGCATTGAGACGGTCCCGTCCCCTTGATCGATCACTTCTACCCGGTCGGGGTGGCGGGACTTCCATTTGTTGTCCGCGGCGCACAGTGGTGCGAGGTTGTCCAGGTTGGTGCGGCCGGTCGGGTACCAGGGTTCGATGTGGTCGATCTCGGCCAGGTAGGCG
>NZ_BBYJ01000009.1 GCF_001528665.1 Microtetraspora malaysiensis | reverse complement strand
AAACAAGGACCGGGACAAGCACGAGGCCAGGCACAGGCACAGGCACAGAGCCAGAGCCAGGGACGGGGGCGGGGTGCGGACTGGGCGACGCCCGGCGGGCTCATCTCAGGACGCACACTGCCCGGGCTGCTCCTGGCCACCGGACAGCTTCTGCCCGTCACCGACATCCACCGCCTCGCCCAGACCTCCGGCCTCACCCGCCTGGTCATGGACGCCGACGGCTGCGTCCTCGACGTCGGACGCACCGCCCGCCGCGCCACCCGACGACAACGCCGCGCCATCCTCACCCGCTACACCCACTGCATGGTCGACCACTGCCCCATGCCCGCCCACCTCTGCCAGATCGACCACATCACCAACTGGTCCGACGGCGGCACCACCGACCTGGACAACCTCGGACCCACCTGCCAGTTCCACAACCGCGACCGCTACCGCAACCCCACCCACTACCAACTCCACCGCACCGGCAAAAACCGCTGGGGCTTCACCTACCTCGGTCCGCGGCCACAAGGGCGATGACCTTTCCCTCGGCTCCCCCGCCATGAGCACGACGGCCACCACGAAGGTCGCTGTGGCATGTCCGCTTCAGGGTGCCTCCGAAGCTGGGGGCGGACTGGGTGAGACAGAGCCGGGGGCCAAGCGGAACCGGGGGCGAAGCAAAGTGGACTGGGTGAAGCAGATCCACCTGGGCTCCAAGGAAGGGGGATCCAGACGCACTGCACGGCGTGAACCAGGCCGAATCGAAGGGGCCATGGGCAGCCCTCCGGGCCACTGGCCTCCGGACCGAAGGGTCGACAGGCCTCCGGGCCGAAGGGTCGACAGGCCTCCGGGCCGAAGGGTCGACAGGCCTCCGGGCCGAAGGGGCCAAGGGGCCAAGGGGCCAAGGGGCCAAGGGCAGGCTCGCCGGGCCGGAGGGGCGACAGGCAGACTGGCGGACCACCCGGGCCAGCGGTTGGCGGGTTCTGCGGGCCACCCGGGCCGGCGGCTGGCGGGTTCAGCGGTCAGCGGGGCCAGCGGGTCGCCGGGCCTCTGGGTCGTCCGGGGCTGCGGTCGGCGGTCAGTGGGGCGGCGAGAGTGTCGCGTCCACGGGCCCTCGGCCGTCAGGAGGGGACACGTTCGACGAGGAGCTCCCGAAGGCTCTGGATCTCCTGACGGAGGGCCGCCACCTCACTCAGCACGTCCTGCTCGTCGTGGTGTCCTTTACGGCTTTCTTCACGGCTCTCCTCCTCCATCGCGCTGACGACTACGGCGATGAAGAGGTTCAGCACCACGAACGTGCAGATGAGCACAAACACCACGAAGTACAGCCAGGCCGACGAATGCGTATCCATGAGGGGTCGTGCGATGTCGGACCAGGCGTCACCGGTCATCACCTGGAACAGCGAGAAGAGGGACTTCGACAGGTCGCCGAAGTACTCGGGCGAGGCGGTGCCGTAGAGCTTGGTGCCCATGACGGCGGCCACATAGAGCACGAGCCCGAGGAGGAGCACGATCGACGCCATCCCCGGTACGGCGTTGAGCAGCGCCGAGACGACCCGCCGCAGGGACGGTACGACGGAGATCAGCCGGAGCGTTCGCAACACGCGCAGAGCACGGAGCACCGACAGGCCGCTCGCCGTCGGCAGGAAGGAGATGGCGATGATGAGCGTGTCGAAAACGTTCCAGGGATCGAGCAGGAAGCGCAGCCGGTACACGTACGCCTTGGCCAGCAGCTCGACCACGAAGACGTACAGCGCACAGTGATCCACGATGTGCAGCAGGTCGCCGTAACGGGCGACGGCGGACGGTGAGGTCTCGATTCCCAGCGTCGCCGCGTTGATGAGGATGACCCCGATGATCGCCTGCTGGAACCGCCGTGACTCGATGACTAGGCGGACGCGCTCACGCACACATGCTCCTGGGGGATACGACACGAGATCGCCCGAGAGCATAACGGACACGGCCGGTACGAGTGATCGACATGCCCATATGTAGCCGACCGCCTTCGGCGCGCCTCCGCCGTACGGCGCGCCGGGGCGGGCGGGGCGTTCTGAGGAGAAGCCGCCGCCGAGCTGGTCCGGCTCTCTCACCTCGCACTATGGGCTTCCCCGGCACGACGCTCCGGCCGAGGAACTCCCCCGGCACGCCGACACGAGAGTAAGCCGACACGCCCCCTATGGGATGATCAGGTCAACGCGACCCTAAGGGCCGAGCAAGCCGACACACCCCCTTAGGCGGCGATCCGGCCGACGCGGCCCCCCAAATGGGGAGATCAGGCCGACGCACCAGCTCACGGCGATCAGTCAACGCAGCGCCTGAAGGCGATCAGGCCGGCACGAACCCTTCAGGCCGGCGCGAACCCTTGAGGCGATCAGCTCGGCGGCGGAAGAGCGGTCAGGTCAACGGGAGTAATGCTCGACGACGAGCTGCTCGTCTACCGGAACCGCTATCTGCTCGCGGACGGGCTGGGAGACGAGGGCGAAGCGCAGCTCCTGGTGGTCGACCGCCAGGTATGCGGGGATCCGGTCGTCGGCGTACACGCCCTCGGAGGCCGCCACGAAGGGCTGCATCCCGCGCGATCGGGCGCGTACGCCGATCACCTGGCCGGGTTTGACCAGGTAGCTCGGAATGTCGACCTTACGGCCGTCCACGGTGATGTGCCCGTGGCTGACGTACTGCCGAGCGGCGTAGATGGACGGGGCGAGTCCCGCCCGCAGGACGAGCGACGCCAGCCGGGTCTCGAGGATGACGACCAGTTCCTCGCCGGACCGCCCGGGGCGGCGCAGCGCGAGATCCCAGTAGCGGCGGAGCTGCTTCTCGGACACGTCGTAGTACCAGCGCAGCTTCTGCTTCTCCAGGAGCCGAATGCCGTAGTCGCCCACGTTGCGACGGCTCGTCTTACGCCCATGCTCACCCGGCGGGTACGGCCGGGCCTCGAAGTACCGGACCGCCTTGCGGGTCAGCGGGACGCCCGCCCGGCGGGAAAGCCGCACCTTGGGACCTGTGTAGCGCACGTTCACCTTCCTGTGGTTAGGTAAGCCTAATTAAGGCAAGCCTAACCTTATCAAGGAGGGTCATGCACCCCGTGGAAGCTCCCCCGATCGCGGAGCGGATCCGCACGCTTGCGGCCGTGGCCGTCCCCACGCATGTGTCCGTCGCCGGCGCTCCCCTTTCCGGCGCGGCGCGCGGCGGAGTGGACGCGGCGGGCCGCCCGGTGCTGCTCGTCAAGCCCGGCGAGGACCTGTACGGCATCGCCGACGAGGTCGTGGTGACCGTCGACCTGGTGGCGATCCGCGACACGGGCGGGAGGGACCGGCCACGCGGGCTGCTGAAGGTCCAGGGATGGGCGCAGCCCGTGCCGGACGGGGAGGTGCGGGCCGCGGCGGTGGCGATCGCGGATCGGTGCCCCGATGACGATCTCCTCGCCGCCGTCGACGCGGCGGAGCAGCGCGTTCCTCCCACGCCCGCGGGCGCTCCCGAACCGCCCGCGGCACCGCCGGCTCCCGGGCCGCCGATCGCCGGACCGGCCCCGCGCCTGCTCCGCGTGGATGTGGCCCAGGTCGTCTACCTGACCGGTCAGGAGTCGGGGGTGCTCGACGCGGAGAACTACCTCGACGCGTCCCCGGACCCGTTCCTCGACCCGGCCGAGCGGATCCTCCGCCATGTCAACGAGTGGCACCGCGAGCAGCTCGCCCTCACGATCGCGCACCTGCTCGGGGAGCCGGTGAGCGCCGACGTATGGCTGTGGGAGCTGGACCGCTACGGCGCGACGGTGTGGTCGGCCCCCGATCGGCTGATCCGGCTGCCCTGGCCCTCCCCGGCGGCGAGCGCCGCCGAGATGGAGCACGCGCTGAGCTGCGTCATGTGCCCTCGCCAGGGGTGAGCCGGGGGTGTGCCAGGGGTGAACGTCCCGGGTGGCGAGCGGCATGCCCCCGCCGAGATACCGCACCGTCAGTACGCCCCCGTCGGGGAGCGCTCCCGGGGTCAGGACGCGCGGGTGTCGTCGATCGCCGCGGGTGACAGGACGTGGTCGATGACCATGAGGGCGCAGCCGGTGATGCCGGCGCCGGGGCCGAGGCGGCTGCGTTCGATGCGCAGGCTGCGGGTGGCGAGCTGGGTGGACCTCTGGTAGACGATCTCGCGAACGCCCGACACCAGGGGCTGGAACATCTCGGCGACGTCGCCGCCCAGCACGACCACGGCGGGGTTGAGCAGGTTCACCGCCGTGGCGATCACCTCACCGAGCCTGCGACCCGCCTGCCGTACGACGGCCATGGTCTCGGCGTCGCCCGCGCGGACCAGCGCGGTCACGTCGGCGAGCGAGGACACGTCGCGGCCCTTCTCGCTCAGGTCGCGCAGGATCGCGGTGCCGCTGGCCACCGAGTCGACGCAGTCGACGTTGCCGCAGCGGCAGAGCACTCCCCCGCCGTCCCTGACCGGGATGTGGCCGATCTCGCCCGCCGCGCCGAGCGCGCCGCGGAGGATGCCACCGCCGGAGATCACCCCGGCGCCGATGCGCGTGGAGACCTTGACGAAGAGCAGGTCGTCGATCTCGGAGGCGTACGCCATGCGATGCTCGCCCATGGCGATGACGTTCACGTCGTTGTCGACCAGGACCGGTACGGGGAACCTGCTCTCGATGATGGGCGGGATCATCACCCCGGTCCAGCTCGCCATGACGCGGGCGCTCTCCGTGCGCCCGGCGGCGAACTCGACGGTGGCGGGGACGCCCAGGCCGATGCCGACGATGTCGGTCCTGCCGTCGAGCAGCTTCTCCCAGGTGTCCATGACGAGGGGGAGGACCACGTCGGGCCCCTCCTCGACGTCGATCTCGACGTCTGTGCGCGCCAGCGCCTCGCCCGCCAGGTCGCATACGGCGATCTGGGTGCGCTGGGCGCCGAGCGACGCGACCGGGACCACGCCTCCGGCGGCGTTGAAGCGCAGCCGGACGGGTGGCCTGCCCCCCGTGGAGGGCCCTTCGGCGTCCTCGACGATCAGGCCGCGTTGCAACAGCTCGGCGACCCGGTGCGCCACCGCGGGACGGGACAGCCCGGTCACGCGGCCGATCTCGGCACGGGTCACCGCCTCCCCGCTCCGGACGAGCTGGAGGACTTCACCGGTAGTAGCAAGTCGTGACATCGTGCAAAAGTGAAGCACATATAGGCACCCAAGCACAACGACTTATTCATCTGGAGTTACAAAACTCGGTTGATGTAGTGCCTAACTTCCGGCTACTGTCCCACTTGTCCCCTTTAGCCCCCGCAGGAGCAGCAGCCGCAAGATGTCTGTGTCCCCCCGCAATTCCCTGTCGGCACCGGAGATCGTCGCGCCCGACGGCGGTCTCGCCCCATCGACCCCATCCGGCCCGCTCGGCGGCGCCACGACGACCGCTTCCGAGCCCGCCTCCGAGGCTGCCTCAGAGACCGCCCGTACGGCCTCCGGGACGTTCTCGGCCGTCGACGAGAGCGGCACCGGCGCGACGCCCCGGCACGCGGCCGACCTGATCGTGTTCGGCGGCACCGGCGACCTGTCCATGCGGAAGCTCATCCCCGCCCTCTACCACTGCGACCGCGACGGCCGGCTGGCCGACGAGACGCGGATCATCGCCATGTCGCGCGGCGGCCTCACCGACGCCGACTTCCGGGGCAAGGTCGACGCCGAGGCGCGCCCGGTCCCGGAGGGGGAGGACGACGAGGGCTGGCAGCGGTTCCTCCGCAGGCTGCACCACGTGTCCGTCGACGTTGGCGGCTCCGACCGCAGCGGGTGGGGCGCGCTGTCCCGGCTGCTGGCCGGCTACGAGGACCGCGACCGCGTCTTCTACCTGGCCAGCCCCCCCATGACGTTCGGGCCGTTCTGCCGGGAGGCGCACGAGGCCGGGCTGGTCACGCCGCGCTCCCGGGTCGTGCTGGAGAAGCCGCTCGGCCGTGACCTGGCCAGCGCCCAGGCGATCAATGACGAGGTCGGCGCCATCTTCGACGAGCGGCAGATCTTCCGGATCGACCACTACCTCGGCAAGGAGACGGTGCAGAACCTGCTCGTGCTCCGGTTCGCCAACGCCTTCCTGGAGCCGGTCTGGAACTCGCTCTGGATCGACCACGTCCAGATCACCGTCGCCGAGACCGTGGGAACGCCCGGCCGTCGCGGTTACTACGACCACGCGGGCGCGCTGCGCGACATGGTGCAGAACCACCTGCTCCAGCTCCTCTGCCTGGTCGCCATGGAGCCCCCGTCGCGCAACGACCGCGAGTCGATACGGGACGAGAAGGTGAAGGTGCTGCAGTCGCTGCGCCCGATCGTCGGCTCCGAGGTGGACCGCTTCACCGTGCGCGGGCAGTACGCGGCGGGCGACGACGTCCCCAGTTACCTGGACGAGCCCGCGAGCACCCCGCCGACCGAGATCTCGCGCCGGGTCGAGACGTACGCGGCGATCCGGGCCGAGGTGAAGAACTGGCGCTGGGCCGGCGTGCCGTTCTACCTGCGCACGGGCAAGCGGATGCCGAGCCGGCGGTCGGAGATCGTGGTCCAGTTCAAGGACGTCCCGCACGCGATCTTCCCGGGGGCGACGCCGAACCGGCTGGTCCTGCGGCTCCAGCCGAGCGAGGGGATCCACCTCCTGCTCATGGCCAAGGAGCCGGGCGCGGGTGAGGTCGCGCTGCGGCCGGTGCCGCTCAGCCTGAGCTTCGCCGAGACGTTCCAGAGCCGGGTGCCCGACGCGTACGAGCGGCTGCTCATGGACGTGCTGGCGGGCAACCCGACCCTGTTCATGCGGCGCGACGAGGTCGAGGCCGCCTGGCGCTGGATCGACCCGATCATCGAAACCTGGGAGGGCTCCGCGGCCCTGCCCGAGCCCTACCCCGCCGGGACGGCCGGCCCGGCGGGCGCCCGTGAACTGCTGGCCCGCAGCGGCCGGACCTGGCACGAGGAGGACTTGTGAACGCGCACGCGATCGACCCCGTCGTCTCGGCGGTCACCGACAGGATCCGGGAACGCAGCCGTGAGGGGCGCACGGCCTATCTGGAGCGGGTCGCGGCCGCGGGGCGGGAGCTGCGCGACCGCGGCCCGGCGCGCGGCCGGCTCGCCTGCGCCAACCTCGCGCACGGCTTCGCCGCCTCCGCGCCGGACGACAAGGCGGACCTGCGCGGTACGGCGAAGCCGGGCGTGGCCATCGTCACGTCGTACAACGACATGCTGTCGGCGCACCAGCCGTACGAGACGTACCCGCCGGAGCTGAAGCGAGCGGTCCGGGCGGCGGGCGGCGTGGCCCAGGTGGCGGGCGGCGTGCCCGCCATGTGCGACGGCATCACGCAGGGCCGGGCCGGCATGGAGTTGTCGCTCTACAGCCGGGACGTGATCGCCATGGCGACCGCGATCGCGCTGTCGCACGACATGTTCGACGCGTCGCTGCTGCTCGGCGTCTGCGACAAGATCGTGCCGGGGCTGCTCATCGGTGCGCTGCACTTCGGGCATCTGCCCGCGATCTTCGTGCCGGCCGGGCCGATGAGCTCGGGCCTGCCCAACAAGATCAAGGCGCGGAGCCGGCAGCAGTTCGCCGAAGGCAAGATCGACCGGCTGGAGATGCTCGACGCCGAGGCGAAGTCGTACCACTCGCCGGGCACCTGCACCTTCTACGGAACGGCGAACTCCAACCAGCTCCTCATCGAGGTGATGGGCCTCCACCTGCCCGGCGCGACGTTCGTCAACCCGCACACCGAGCTGCGGCACGCGCTGACCGAGGCGGCGGCGCGGCGCGCCGTGGAGATCAGCGCGCACGGCGACGAGTACACCCCGCTGGGCGAGGTGGTCGACGAGAAGGCGATCGTCAACGCGTGCGTCGCGCTGCTGGCGTCCGGCGGCTCGACCAACCACACGCTGCACCTGGTCGCCATGGCGGCCGCCGCCGGGATTACCCTCACCTGGGACGATCTGGCCGACCTGTCCAAGGTCGTGCCGCTGCTGACCCGGATGTACCCCAACGGCCAGGCGGACGTGAACCACTTCCAGGCCGCGGGCGGCATGGCCGTGTTCATCGGCGAGCTGCTCGACGCCGGCCTGCTCCACGGCGACGTGCTCACGGTCGCGGGGCGGGGCCTCGACCTGTACCGCTCGGCGCCCTCGCTCAAGGACGGGTCCCTGGCCTGGGAGGAGCGTACGGCCGGCAGCGGCGACCTGGAGGTGCTGCGCCCGGTCGCCGAGCCGTTCTCGCCCGACGGCGGCATCCACATCCTGGACGGCGACCTCGGCCGCGCGGTGTCCAAGGTGTCGGCGGTCAAGCCGGAGCACCTGGTCATCGAGGCGCCGGCCCGGGTGTTCGACGACCAGCTCGACCTGCTGCGCGCGTTCGAGGCGGGCGAGCTCGACGGCCAGGACTTCGTGGCGGTCGTCCGCTACCAGGGGCCGAGCGCCAACGGGATGCCGGAGCTGCACAAGCTCACGCCTCCGCTCGCGGTCCTGCTGGACCGGGGGCAGAAGGTGGCAATCGTTACCGATGGCCGCATGTCGGGCGCCTCCGGGAAGGTGCCGGCGGCGATCCACCTGTCCCCCGAGGCGGCCCACGGCGGGCCGATCGCCCTGGTCCGGGACGGCGACGTGATCCGGCTGGACTCCGCGGCGGGGACGCTGACCGTCCTGGCCGACCTGTCCGGCCGCGCTCCCGAGGGCGCGCCGCTCTCCGACGCCCAGTGGGCCGGGACCGGCCGGGAGCTGTTCCAGACGTTCCGCCGTACGGTCGGACCGGCGGAGCGGGGCGCGAGCGTGTTCGGCACGGCCCGCAGCATCATGGGAGTCGGGTCCGGACGTGCCGTCGACGCGGGGAGCCGCTGATGACGGCCCCGGCGACGCCGTGGCTGGTCGCCGACGTCGGCGGCACGAACGCGCGCTTCGGCCTGGTGACCCGGCCGGGGGGCGAGCTTGAGAGCGTCGCCGTCCTGCGCGTCGCGGAGCACCCGAGCCTGCCGGATGCCGTAGCCGCCTATCTCGATCGGCATGGGGGCGGAGTGCGGCCGGAGGCGGCGTGCCTGGCGATCGCCGGGCCGGTGCAGGACGACCGGTACGCGCTGACCAACGCGGACTGGGCGGGGTCGGTGTCCGCGCTGGGCATCCCGTACGTGGAGCTGCTCAACGACTTCGAGGCCCTGGCGATCTCGCTGCCGCACCTGGGCGCGGACGACCTGACGTCCCTCGGCGGGCCCGAGCCGACGGACGGGACGGTGCGCAAGGTGCGCGCGGTGCTGGGGCCGGGGACCGGGCTCGGGGTGGCCGGGCTGGTCCCCGCCGAGTCCGGATGGATCGCCGTGCCCGGGGAGGGCGGCCACACCGCCGTTCCGGCCATCACCGACCTGGAGATCGACATCGTGCGGGCGCTGCGCGCGGACGGCGTGCCGTACGTGGACTCCGAGCACCTGCTGTCCGGCACCGGGCTGCCCCGGCTCCATCGCGGGCTGTCGATGGTGCGCGGCGTCGCGCCGGAGGCGGTGACCGCGTCCGAGATCGTCGCGTCGGACGACCCGCTCGCGGTGGAGACCGTGGAGGTCTTCCTCGCGCTGCTCGGCGGCTTCGCCGGGAACGTGGCCCTGACCCTGGGCGCGCGCGGCGGCGTCTACCTGGGTGGCGGGGTGCTGCCGCGCATCGTCGAACGGGCCAGGGCGAGCACGTTCCGGGCGCGGTTCGAGATGACCGTGCCCGCGCTGTCCGGCTACATCTCCGGGATCGCCACGTCGCTGATCGTGGCGGAGCAGCCCGCTCTGGTCGGTGCCGCCGCCTGGCTCGCCCAGAGGGCAAGTAATGTTGAGCTGGTATGACCGAGTATCGGCGCGAATGTTACCTTCGCGCTTGGAGGAATCTATGAGTCTGCTCGATCTTGCGCCCGTCGTGCCGGTCGTCGTCGTGGACGACGCCGCGGCCGCGGTACCGCTGGCCCGCGCGCTCGTCGCGGGTGGGCTTCCGGTCATCGAGGTCACCCTGCGCACGGACGCCGCGCTCGACGCGATCCGGCGGATCGCGGACGAGGTGCCGGACGCGGTGGTCGGCGCGGGCACGGTGCGCTCGGCGGGCGACATCGCGGCGGCGGTCGCGGCCGGCTCGCGCTTCCTCGTCTCTCCCGGCACCACCCCGTCGCTCCTGGACGCCCTGGTCGACGGCGGCGTGCCGTTCCTGCCCGGCGTGGCCACCGCGTCGGAGGCCATGGCGGTCCGCGAGCGCGGCATCACGGAGATGAAGTTCTTCCCGGCCGAGGTCGCGGGCGGCGTCCCCTACCTCAAGGCGCTGTCCGGCCCACTCGCCGACGTGCGCTTCTGCCCCACCGGCGGGATCAAGCCGGCGACCGCGCCCGCCTACCTCGCGCTGCCGAACGTCGGGTGCGTCGGCGGCACCTGGCTCACCCCGGCCGACGCGCTGGCGGCCGGGGACTACGGCCATATCGAGAAGCTCGCTCTCGAGGCGTCCGCGCTGCGCTGACCGAGCGGCCCCAGAACCTCGTCAGCAGAGCCATCCTCCCTCGGCGAAGCTGACGGCCATGTTCGTGACCGAAACCCGGTGAACACGTTCATGGAAACCCGGGCTCGTGACCTCCTCACCCGTTGGTCACGAGCCCACTCTTCTGCCCGCCCTCCCCTGCCCGCTCCAGGAGCGCGGCGAGGGTGATCGGGTCCTCGTGGGTGCCGGCGGCGGTGCAGGCGTGCGCCCCGGCGAGGGCGCCGAGCCGTACGCACTCCTCCAGGGGGAGGCCGCGCAGGCGGCCGTAGAGCACGCCGGAGACGAACGCGTCGCCCGCGCCGTTGCTGTCGGCCGCGGGCCCGGGCAGCGGCTGCGCCGGGAAGTGCCGGACGCCGTCCCACTCCGCCGCGAGGACGTGGCAGCCGTCGGCGCCGTCCGTGCAGACGACGAGTGAGGCCCGCCCCCGGCTCATGATGGCCCGCATGACCGCGTCCCTGCGGTCGCCGAGCGCCGCCGCCGACATGAAGACCACGTCCGAGGCGTACGCGAAGTCCTCGTGGTGGGGGTTCGTCCCGTCCCAGTCGTGCAGGTCGGTGGAGGTGGTCACGCCGTCCGGGATGTCGGGGAAGACGTGCCGGCAGGAGCCGACGATGGAGACGTGGACGTGCCGGGCCGCGCGTACGGCGGGCAAATAGAGGTCGCGGGGCAGCCGCTCCCCCGGCGTCGCACGCGGGTCGTGCAGCGAGAGGCGGCGGCCGTCCGGCGTGACCAGCAGGACGCTGCGGATCGTGCCCGCGCGGGACGGCGCCCAGGCGAGGTCGACGCCGCGGGCGGTGAGGTGGTCGCGGACCAGCCGGCCCTGCGGGTCCGCGCCGATCAGGTCCACCAGCGTCACCCGCAGCCCGAGCGCCCGGCATCCGAGGGCGACGCCGGAGCCCGTGTTGCCGATCCGGTCGAGCACCGGCGGCACGTGGTAGGTGTCCCGGTACGGCAGGGGCAGCTCGGGCACGTAGACGGTGGTGTCCACGCCGGTGCCGCCGAGCACGACCACGTCGTGCCGGATCGTTGTCACATGACCTCCGGGGTACGCCGCGCCGTGGCGCGGGTCAGCGGTTGACCAGGGGGCCCGAGCTGGTGGAGCCGCGCACGACGAGCTCGGGCCGGAAGACGAGCTCCAGGTGCTTGGCGGGCGTGCCGCCGATCTCCTCGAGCAGGGTCTCGACGGCGGCGGAGGCCATCGCGCCGATCGGCTTGCGCACCGTGGTGAGGGGCGGGTCGGTGAACGCCATCAGCGGCGAGTCGTCGAACCCGACCACCGAGACGTCCGCCGGCACGGTCAGGCCACGCTCGCGCGCGGCGCGGATCGCGCCGAGGGCCATCAGGTCGCTCGCGCAGACGATGCCGGTGCAGCCGCGCTCGATCAGCGCGGACGCGGCGGCCTGCCCGCCCTCGACGGAGAACAGCGAGTGCTGGATCAGGTCGTCCACGTCGCCGAGCCCGAGAAGCTGCGCCATCGCCTGGCGGAACCCCTCGATCTTGCGGATCACCGGGACGAAGCGCCGCTGGCCGAGCGCGAGCCCGATGCGCTCGTGCCCGAGATCGACCAGGTGCCGGACGGCCAGGCGGGCGGCGAGCCGGTCGTCCGGCGAGATGAACGGGGCGTCGATGCCCTCGTTGTAGCCGTCCACGAGCACGATCGGCAGGCCGCGGTCGGTGAGCCGGCTGTACCGGTCCATCCGGGCGGTGGTGTCGGCGTGCAGCCCGGAGACGAACACGATGCCCGAGACGCCCCGGTCGAGCAGCATCTCGGTGAACTCGTCCTCGGGGGCGCCGCCGGGCTCCTGCGTGCACAGGATCGGGGTGTACCCGTGCTGGGTCAGGGCCTTCTCCACCGCCTGCGCGAACGCGGGGAAGATCGGGTTGCCCAACTCGGGGACCACCAGGCCGATCAGACCGTTGCTGCGCTGGCGCAGCCGCTGCGGGCGCTCGTACCCCACCAGGTCGAGCGCGGTGAGCACGGCCTGCCGGGTCGCCGAGGCGACCCCCGCCTTGCCGTTGAGCACCCGGCTCACCGTCGCTTCGCTGACACCTGCCTGAGCCGCGATGTCGGCGAGCCGCGCGTTGGTCATGGGCACAACTTTAGACATTTTCGAGGGTCCACCACGTGGTGGAGTCGGGGGCCAGCAGGACGCGTTCGCCGGAGTTCACGGGGTCGGCGCTCGCGAGGAGCGGCCCGGCCGCGCCGCGGGGACGCTCCACCTCGACCCACTCCGCGGTCATGTTCATCAGACAGGCGAAGCCGCCGCGGGTGAAGGCGAGGGTGCCGACCGGGGAGTCCAGCCAGGAGATCGCGCCGTCGCCGAGCGCCGGGTGCTCCCGCCGGATCCGCAGCGCGGACCGGTACAGGCTGAGCGTGGACGCCGTGTCCCGGAGCTGGGCCTCGACGCTCAGGCCGCGCCAGTCCGGGGGCACCGGCAGCCAGCTCTCGTAGATGCCGGGAGGGGCGAAGCCGAAGGGCGGCTCGTCGGTGGCCGTCCACGGCATGGGCACGCGGCAGCCGTCCCGGCCGCTGTCGGGGTCGCGCAGCCGCTGCGGGTCCTGGAGGTACTCCTCGGGCAGGTCGAGCACCTCGGGCAGGCCGAGCTCCTCGCCCTGGTAGAGGTAGGCCGAACCGGGCAGCGCGAGCATGAGCAGGGTGGCCGCCCGCGCCCGGCGCAGCCCGATCTCGCCCCCGCCGTACCGGGTGACGTGCCGCTTCACGTCGTGGTTGGACAGCACCCAGGTGGAGGGCGCGCCGACGAGCGTCACGGTCTCCAGCGAGACCGCGATCACCTCGCGGAACGCGGCCGCGTCCCACGGCGTGGTCAGGAAGTGGAAGTTGAACGCCTGGTGCAGCTCGTCCGGCCGGACGTAGTTGGCCAGCCGCTCCGGCGAGGGCGCCCACGCCTCGGCGACGCCGATCCGCTCCCCTTCGTAGGAGTCGAGGATCCGGCGCCAGGCGCGGTGGATCTCGTGGACGCCGTCCTGGTCGAAGAACGGGACGATGTCCGTGCCGATCAGCCGCACCTGGTCGCTGTGGCCGACGTCGGGCAGGCCGTCGGCCTTGACCATGCCGTGGGCGACGTCGACGCGGAAGCCGTCCACGCCGAGGTCGAGCCAGAAGCGGAGGATGTCGGCGAACTCGGCGTGGACCTCGGGGTGCTCCCAGTTCAGGTCGGGCTGCTCGGGGGCGAACAGGTGGAGGTACCACTGCCCGTCGGGCAGCCGGGTCCAGGCCGGGCCGCCGAAGATGGACTCCCAGTCGTTGGGCGGCAGCTCGCCGCGCGGGCCGCGTCCCTCGCGGAAAATGTAGCGCTCACGCTCGGGGCTGCCCGGTCCCGCGGCCAGCGCCTCCTGGAACCAGGCGTGCCGGTCGGAGGTGTGGTTCGGCACCACGTCCACGATCACCTTCAGACCGTGGCGGTGCGCGTCGTCGAGCAGGGCCTTGGCGTCAGCGAGCGAGCCGAAGATCGGGTCCACGTCGCGGTAGTCGGCCACGTCGTACCCGAAGTCGGCCATCGGCGAGGTGAAGAACGGCGTGAGCCAGATGGCGTCCACACCCAGCTCCGCCAGGTAGCGCAGCCGGCTGCGCACGCCGAGCAGGTCGCCGACGCCGTCGCCGTTGCCGTCCGCGAAACTGCGGACATACACCTGGTAGATCACGGCGTCGCGCCACCAGCGGGTGGCGGTGTCCGCCACGGCGGCGTCCTCGACGAGCTCGGTCATTGGGTTCCCCCGATCTTGCGAATCATGCGATCACGACTTGGTGGCACCCGCGGTGAGGCCGGTTACGAGATGCCGTTGAACGAGTAGGAAGACGGCCGCCGCGGGGATCGCGATCAGCACGGCCGAGGCGGTGAGCAGACCCCAGTCGGACCAGTGCTGCCCGACGAACTGCTGGAGGCCCACGCCGAGGGTGCGCTTCTCCTCCTGGGACATGAACACCGTGGCGTAGGCGACCTCGCCCCAGGCGGTCATGAAGGAGTAGAACGCGGTCACCGCCAGGCTCGGGCGGGCCAGCGGGAGCACTACCCGCCAAAACGTGCCAAACGGCGTCAAACCGTCCACCATTCCCGCCTGGTCGATTTCCCGCGGGATGGTGTCGAAGTAGCTCTTCATCATCCACGCGCAGAACGGCACGGCCACGGTGAGGTAGGCGATGACCAGGCCGGGGATCTGGTTGAGCAGCCCGAGCCCGGCCATGAGGTTGTACAGCGGCACGATCAGGATGGCCACGGGGAACATCTGGGTGACCAGAAGCAGCCACATAACGCCGCGGTGGCCGGGGAAGCGGAACCGGCTGATCGCGTATCCGGTGGTGGAGGCGACGAACACGCCGAGCACGGTGGTGAGCGCGGCGGCCAGCACCGAGTTGAGCAGCCAGGTCGGGAACTCGGTCTCGCCCAGCACCCGGGCGTAGTTGTCCAGGGACGGCCGGTTGAAGATCTCCAGCTCGGACGACAGCCAGCCGTCGCGGGGCTTGAGCGAGGTCAGCACCAGCCAGACCACGGGGAAGAGCGAGATCAGCGACGCCGTGATCAGCGCGCCGTGCAAAAGGATCGACGCCAGGGGGCCGCGTCCGCCGCGGGAGCGTGCCTTCGGGGTCGCCGTGACGGTGCTCACCAGACCTCCCCCTGCCGGCGCAGCGCGCGGCGGTAGACCGTGGCCAGGACGACGAGCAGGGCGAGGATGAGCACGCCCCAGGTGGCCGAGCCGGAGTAGTCGCGCACCCCGGTGAAGGCCTCGCGGAAGGCGTAGGTCACCAGGATCTCGCTGGAGTGGCCCGGCCCGCCCTTGGTGATGAGGTAGATGATCGGGAACATGTTGAACGTCCAGATCGTGCCGAGCAGCACGACGGTGCTGGACACCGAGCGCAGCCCGGGGACGGTGATGTGGCGGAAGCGCTGCCAGGGGGTGGCGCCGTCCACTTCGGCCGCCTCGTACAGCTCGGCCGGGATGGACTGCAGGCCGCCCAGCAGGGCGACCATCATGAACGGCACGCCGAGCCAGACGTTGACCGCGATGACCGCGATCTTGGCGGTGAAGGGGTCGTCGAGCCAGCCGACGGCGCCGAGGCCGGCCGCCTTGAGCATCGCGTTGATGACGCCGAAGTCGCTGTTGAACAGGTAGCGCCAGATGAAGGCGGAGACGAAGCCGGGGATGGCCCAGGGCAGGATCAGCAGCACGCGGTAGACGGAGCGGCCGCGGACCTTGCGGTGCAGCATCATCGCCAGGGCGAGGCCGATGCCGTAGTGGAGGCCGACGCAGACGGCGGTCCACACCACGGTCCAGCCGAGCCGCTCCCAGAACAGCCCGCTGGACAGGATGGACAGGTAGTTGTCCAGGCCGACGAACTTGTAGGTGGCCGGGATGACGTTGACGCCGATGGTGCGGCCGACGTTGGCCTCGGTGGCGTCGGTCAGGGACAGGTACACGCCGCGGGCCAGCGGCCAGCCGACCAGCACGCCGACGACGACGATCACCGGGGTGGTCATCGCCCAGGC
Source organism: Microtetraspora malaysiensis (assembly GCF_001528665.1). Lineage (GTDB taxonomy): Bacteria > Actinomycetota > Actinomycetes > Streptosporangiales > Streptosporangiaceae > Microtetraspora_A > Microtetraspora_A malaysiensis. Next base: position 325,892 of record NZ_BBYJ01000009.1, on the reverse strand, counting down.
ATACCAGTGCCGGGTCAGGGCCAGGCGGATCCGGCCCGGCTCGGCCCCGCGCCGGGCGGGGGCGCGTCCCGCGCCCTCCGCCCGGTCCGGGCCCCCGGCCGTCTCAGGGACGGGTCCGGTCGAGGCGGCCACAGGTCAGCTCCAGTCCTTCATGATGCCGTGGTACTGCTCGTCGACCTGCTTGAGCATGTCCTCCGGCTTGGTGCCGGCGAGCAGCGCCTGGTAGCCCTCGAGGAGCGGCTGGAAGAGCTGGCCGCCCTCCGGGATCCAGGGACGGCCGACCGCGGTGTCGAGGATCGGCTTGAAGACCGCCACGTCGGGATTGGCCTGCACCTTCGGGTCCTGGAAGCTCGACGCCCGGGTGGGCAGCAGGCCGAGATCGCCGGAGACGGTGGCGAGGGAGGAGGCCGAGCTCATGAAGCGCACGAACTCGTACGACGCGTCGATGTTCTTGGAGCCGGCGTAGATCGCCAGGTTCCAGCCGCCGGTCGGCGCGCCCGCCTTGACCGATCCGGCCGGGACCGGCGCGATGCCGAGGTTGGTCTTGTCCTTGAACTCCTTGCCCTGGTAGACCTCCGACAGCGCCCACGGACCGTTGTAGATCATCGCGGCCTTGCCGTCCTTCAGCGCGGTCATCGCGTTCGCATAGCTGTCCTGAAGCGCGGGCTTGGCCGCCGCCCCCGAGGCGACCAGGTCGGTGACGTCCGCCATCGCCTTCGCGTTCTCCGGAGAGTTGACGACGATCTTCTTGTTCGGCACGTCGAGCAGGTCGCCGCCCTCGCCGTAGATGAACGGCAGCAGGAAATAGGAGTCCACGTTCAGCGCCAGGCCGTTCGCCCCGGTCTTGGCCTTGACGTCGAGGGCGACCTTCTTCAGCTCCTCGAGCGTCTTGGGCGCCTCCTCGTACCCCGCCTCCTTGAGGATCCGCTTGTTGTACAGCAACGCCAGGGTGTCGGTGACCTGCGGGACCGCGTACGTCTTGTCGTTGTACTTGGTGCTGCTCAGCGGGCCGGCCAGGTAGTCGCTCTCGTTGTCCACCGCGCGCGTGCCGTCCAGCGGCTGCAGGTAACCGAGGGACGCGAACTGCGAGGTCCACGCGACCTCGGAACGGATCACGTCAGGAGCCCCGGTGCCCGACTGCGCCGCGGTCTGGAACTGACCCTGCGCCTGGTCCGACGGGACGTTGACGTACTTGACCTTGATCTTCGGGTACGCGGCCTCGAACTCCTTGATGAGCTTCTGGAAGGTCGGGCCCTCACTGTCCGGGCGGGTGGTGTCCCACCAGGTGATCTCTCCACTGATCTGCGCGGGGTCGGCGACGGCGGACGTGGCGGGCGCCGCGTCGCCGGAGTCGCTGCTCCCGCAGGCGGACACCGCGAGAGCGAGGGCCGCGGCAGCCGCCGCGGCCGAGATGACTCGCCGCATGTTGTGCACTCCTCATGGCTCAGGGGGGAACGGCGTCACGGTGGGGAAGCCGGCACGCCGGGTGTACGCCGGAACGTAACAGCGATGTGAACGGACATGAAACCCGTTGCAGAAAGTTTCTGCAAATTCGTTACATATGCCGCTTGACCGGTGGAGTAGCGCCGATCATCCGACCTTTCGCCCCGGCGCTGTGTCTATTTGCGCTCGCTTCGCTCGCGCGGGCTCGGGGCGCCTTCAGTCGATGTCTTCCCTCGTCGCTCGGAGTCGCTCGCTCCTCGCTCCCCACTCGCTCCTCAGTCCAGACACCGCCGCGCCCCTCGCGGAGTCGCTCACGCCTCGCATACGAAGCAGTCGAACCGGAAAGCGGCACAAAGGGGACATGTGTGGCGGGAGGGAGGGGTGATACGAGCGGCGACCGAGGAAAGGTGCGCGACCGTTTCCCCGCCCCCGGGCCGCCGGAAACGACAGTTCGGCCTTTCTCTAAGTAACCGAAATCTGTCGATTCTCGGCATATACCTGGCTATTTACCGCTAATGCGGGAACAATCCGATACCAGTGGGTAACGAGGAGGTGCCGTTTTTCTCACGGACATGTATGGACACGCGTGGCCAGACACGATGTACTACCTCATCAATCACACCGATATCCGGGGTCAGGGCACCGGTGCCCGAGGAGAAGCGAGTCTCCACATGAGCGAGCGCGGCGAGCGATTCGACAAGTGTTGCCCGTGCGGATGCGTCAACGGGCGGCCGGCCGGGGTGCCGTCATGAGTGCGGTGATCCTCGACAATGTGACGAAGGTTTATCCCGGCGGTTTCCTCGCCGTCGACCGGATGAACCTGCGGGCGGAGGAAGGCGAGCTACTCGTGCTCCTCGGCCCCTCCGGGTGCGGCAAGTCCACGCTGCTGCGAATGGTCGCGGGTTTGGAGGAGATCACATCCGGCGACCTGTGGCTGGGCGGGAAGCTCGCCAACCACCTCGCGCCCCGGGACCGCGACGTGGCGATGGTCTTCCAGAACGGCGCCCTCTATCCCCACCGGACCGTCCGGGGCAACATCTCCTTCCCGCTGGAGATCGCCAAGGCCGACCCCGGCATGGCCCGGGAGCGGGTGGTCGAGCTCTCCCGCGCCCTCCACATCGACGAGACCCTCGACCGGCGGCCGGCCACGCTCTCCGGCGGCCAGCGCCAGCGGGTCGCGATGGGGCGCGCGATCGTCCGCCAGCCGTCCCTGTTCCTCATGGACGAGCCGCTGTCCAACCTGGACGCGGGCATGCGCACCGAGCTGCGCATGGAGATCTCGTCGCTGGTGCGCGCGCTCGGGGTCACCACCGTGTACGTCACGCACGACCAGGTCGAGGCGCTCACCCTGGCCGACCGGATCGCCATCATGAACCGGGGCGTGCTGCAGGACATCGGCACGCCGGCGCAGGTCTACAACGACCCGGCCACCGCGTTCACCGCCGCGTTCCTCAGCTCGCAGCAGCTCAACCTGCTCGCCGCGACGGTGCGCACCCCGCAGAACCAGTTCGTCCTGCTCGACTTCGGCCCGCACCAGATCACGATGCCATGGAGCGATCCACGCGCCTACGCGGTGTCCCAGCACACCGGCTCGCAGATCATCGTGGGCATCCGCCCGGACACCCTGACACCGGTCCCCGAGAAGACCGAGGGGCCCAGCTTCTTCGGCCGGGTCCGGACCCTGGAGTACCACGGCCACGAGTGGCTCGCGTACCTGGAGGCCGGGATCCCCTCGGTCACCGTGCCCGAGCCGCCCGACCCGCGGCACAACGCGTACGCGAACGGCGGAGGCGGCGGCCGCGCCCGGTCCATGGTGCGCCGCCTCTGGGGCGCCGGGGACGGCGAAGCCGACCACACGCCCACGCCGTCGATCGGCGGCACCCACCGCAGGGCGGACCTGATCGTACGGCTCGGCGGGCGGCCCGTCTGGCGGGCGGGCGAGCACGGCCGGGTGGCGGTGGACGTGTCCCGGCTCATGCTGTTCACCCAGGCCGGGAGCCGGATCGACCCGCCCCGGCGGTGACGCCCCGGGCCGGGTTCCCCCGGCCCGGCCGGCGCCCCCTTCGCTCTGTCCCTCGCGTCCCTTCGCTCTGTCCCTCGGGTCCTACGCCCTGACCCCGGCCCGGACGACGACCTCGACCAGCTCCATCAGCCGGGTCATCCGATCGAGCTCGACCCGGTGGAAGGCGGGCCCCTGAATCCTCGCCACCACCAGGTGCAGGATGTTCTCGCCCGGCAGGGGCGGCAGCGGCACGCTGAGCACGTGCAGCGGGCCGTCCAGGGTGACCGCCGACGACCGGATCGCGGTCAGCTCCGTCCCCCGGTCCGCCCACGCCTCCGGCCAGGACAATGTCTCCGGCGCCTGCCAGCTCCCGTGGACGAGGGCGCCGTCCGCGGCGCTCACCGCCACCGCCCAGTCGGCGCTGACCAGGTCGGGCACGGCGTCCACCAGCGTCGGCAGCGCCCGGCCCGGGTCGGCCGCGACATGGCCGAGCAGGTCGTAGTCCGGATTGGCCCCGGGCACCTCGCGGGTCCGCCAGGCGGCCTCGACCCTGGTGCCGGGGACGACGCTCACGCGCTCGCGCAGTTCCTCCGCGCTGAGCACCCCGCTCCAGGACACGGTGAAATCGTCGATCGCCCGCCCCGAGTCCCGTTCGAGCACCGTGACCTGAAGAATGTCCGCACCCATGACGCCGAAGGCCCGCGCCACCTGGCCCAGCACCCCCGGCCGGTCCGGCAGTGAAACGCGTAGCCGCAGCAGCATCCCGTTCCCTCTCTTCCGGCGCAACACTTTCTTAAACTGTGCCGGAAAGAGGTTTCGGGCGTGTTTTCGGCAGATGTCGAACATGCTGCCGACGCCCGGCTCCCGGACCGGCACCCGGAGCGGCGCGTACCGACCGGCCCGCGGGCCGGTGACACGGTCCCGCTCACAGACCGCATCTCGGTCCGGCCTTCCGGGCCGGACCGCACTGTCGGCCGGGCGTCCGCCGGGCTCCGCGGGGCGGAGTCAGGTGTTCTCCGTCAGCCACTCCGCGAGGACGGCCGCCTGGCTGTGCCCGATGTCGCGCGTCGCGGTGAGCAGGGTCAGCTCTCCCTCGCCGGCGAGGTCCCGCAGATGCTCCGCCGCCCCCCTGTGCTCGGGATCGCCCAGCTCGGCGAGATAGCGCCGCCGGAACTCCGGGAAGCGGCTCGGCTCGTGGCCGTACCACCGGCGCAGCCCGGTGGACGGCGCGACGTCCCGCAGCCACTCGTCGACGTGCGCGTCCTCCTTGCGCATCCCACGCGGCCATATGCGGTCGACCAGCACCCGTACGCCGTCCGACGGCGAGGCGTCCTCGTAGACGCGCCGGCAGTCGACCGATGGCCGCGCACTCCTCCGCGCGGCGGACGATGCGCGATGTCCGGTCCGATGTCCGATCCGATGTCCGGTCCGGTGGTTCGTCATGGTGGCGCCCCCTGGCAAGCCGAGTTCGCGCGCTCAGGTTTGTCCATTTTATCGACCTAAAGTCGGTTTTCAGTGAAATGGCGGCACGGGTACGGCGATGCCGCGGTACGGGACTCCCCCGACGGGAACCCGACCGCAAGACTTGCCGCAAGTTTCAGGGATTCCGCCACCGATCTTGCACGGTCTTGCCTCGCAGTCCAGGCGGGCGCCGGACTCCCCGGACCCCCGCCGCCGGAGCGGACGAAGGCGCCGCGCGGGCGCCTGGGGAGCTCTTGCCCTGGATGTGACACTTTGACCAGGTTTAGTCAGATCTTTCCGGTGTCACGAATCCGCCTGGAATCACGGTCAGTACCCTCAAAAAATGTCCCTCCCCTGGCTGCGCGAGCTGTCCATACACGCTCGCCTGACACTGCTCACGACCGTCGTGGCGCTGCTCGTGCTGATCCCACTCGGGATCGGCGCCGACATCGCGATACGGCGTGCCGTCAGCGCGCACCTGTGGGAGGACGCCCGGCAGATGGCTTCCAAGGTCGCCGCCGACGTGCGCGAAGGCGGGCTGGAGGACCCCATCCGCACGTCCAGCGGATCGGAGCTGATCCAGGTCGTCACGCCATCCGGGCAGATCCTCGCGTCCACCCCATCCGCGCGCGGCCTGCCCTCGCTCACCCGGACGTGGCCGCGCGCCGACGACCGGTTCGTCGAGTTCAGCACCTGCGGCCTCCCGCAGGGGAGGTGCGGAAACGGGGTCGAGCTGCGGACCGGGGCGCAGCCGAACGCCCCGGTCGTCGTCGCCGTCCGCCGCCAGCCGCTGCTCATCGCGACCCGGCTGCTCGACCTCCTCATCGCCGGCGTGGTCGCGCTGCTCACCGCGGTCATCGCCTGGGTGTCGTGGAGGGTGGCCGGGCGGGCGCTGCGCCCGGTCGAGGCCATCCGCACCCAGCTCGCCCACATCAGCGGCAGCGACCTGAGCGCGCGGGTGCTCGAACCCCCGGGCAAGGACGAGATCGCCCGGCTCGCCCGCACCGTCAACGACGCGCTGGAGCGGCTGGAGCGGTCGGTCACCCAGCAACGGCAGTTCGCCGCGGACGCCTCGCACGAGCTGCGCACCCCGATCACCGGCATCTGCGCGCAGCTCGAAAGCGCGATGCCGCACCCGGAGGATCACCCCGAGGCCATGCGGGCGGCGCTGCGCGACACCAAGCGCCTTGAGGCGATCATGAGCGACCTGCTGTTCCTCGCCCGCATCGGCACCACCGACCGCTCCATCCGGGAGAAGGTGGACCTGGGCACGCTGGTCGCGCACGAGGTCGACCGCCGCAGCTCGGGACCGGTCGCGATCGACGCGCGGATCACGCCGGGGGTGATCGTCAACGGCGTGAGCACCCACCTGTCCCGAGTGCTGGTCAATCTGCTGAACAACGCGGAGCGGCACGCCAAGAGCCTGATCACGGTGGATGTCCGCCGCGAGGGCGACGACGCCGTGCTCGCCGTCGGCAACGACGGCGAGCCGATCGCGGCGGAGGATCGCGAGCGCATCTTCGAGCGGTTCACCCGGATCGACTCGGCCCGCGGCCGGGGCCAGGGCGGCACCGGGCTCGGCCTGGCCATCGCCCGCGAGGTGATCCAGGCCCACCACGGGACGATCCGGGCGGAGGACACCGACAGCGGCGCGCTGTTCGTGGTCCGGCTGCCGGCGACCTCCGGGCCGGAGCCGCACTCCGAGCCGGAATCCGAGCCGGACTCGGACCTGCCCTCCGCCCCCGGCTCCCGCTCCTGACGCGCGAAGCACGAACCCGAAACACGAACCCGAAGCACGGCAAGTACGGAAAGTTAAGTCAGGCGCCCCTGCGCGTTCAGCTCGGGCACCCCCTGCGTGACATCCCTCTGACTAGGTTCTGGGATCACCCCCGGGGCCTCGGGGGCGTCGTCGCAGGTAGAAGGAGTGCCCCGTGCGAGTCCTGGCCGTTGTCCCCGCCCGTGGCGGTTCGGTGGGCGTACCGCTGAAGAACCTGGAGAGGGTGGGCGGCGTCCCGCTGGTGTCGCGGGCCGTCGGCGCGTGCCTGCGGGCCGCCCTCGTCGACGAGGTCGTGGTCAGCACCGACCATGAGGGGATCTCGGCGGCCGCGCGCGAGGCGGGGGCCCACCTCGTCGAGCGCCCGGCGGAGCTGAGCGGAGCCACCGCGTCCAGCGAATCGGCGGTGCTGCACGCGCTCGACGCGCTGCCCGAGGACCCGGAGGTGGTCCTCCTCGTGCAGTGCACCAGCGCGTTCATCGACCCGGACGACCTGGACGCCGCCATCGGCCGCGTCCTCGACGGCGAGGCCGACGTGGTCTTCTCCGGCATGGAGACCTACGAGTTCGTGTGGACCGGCGCGGGCGTGGGCGTCAACCACGACCCGGCCGTCCGGCCGCGGCGGCAGGACCGCGAGCCGCACTTCCGCGAGACCGGCGCCTTCTACGTCATGCGTACGGCGGGGCTGCGCGAGCACGGGCACCGCTTCTTCGGCCGGGTGGCCGTCCAGCCCGTCCCGGCCCGGCACGCCGTGGAGGTCGACTCCCCCGAGGACCTGGAGATCGTGCGGGCGCTCGCGCCGTTCGTGGACGAGCCGCTGCCGATCGACGTGGACGCCGTGGTCACCGACTTCGACGGCGTGCACACCGACGACCGCGCGTACGTCGACTCCGAGGGCCGCGAGATGGTCCTGGTCAGCAGGTCCGACGGGATGGGGGTGGCGCTGCTCAAGCGCTCCGGCGTCCGGCTGCTCGTGCTCTCGACCGAACGCAACCCCGTGGTGGCGGCCCGCGCCCGCAAGCTCGGCGTCCCGGTGCTGCAGGGGCTCAACGCCAAGCAGACCGCGCTGCGCGACTGGCTGGCGATCGAAGGCCTGGACCCCGCCCGCGTCGCGTACGTCGGCAACGACGTCAACGACCTCGGCTGCATGGCGCTGGTCGGCTGGCCGGTCGCGGTCCCCGACGCCCACCCCCGGGTCCGGGCGGCCGCCCGGGTCGTGCTCAGCCGCACCGGCGGGGCGGGAGCCGTACGGGAGCTGTGCGACCGGGTGCTCGCGGCGCGGCCCGCGGGCCCGGACGCCGCCGAGCGGATGCCGCGCCGGCTGCCCCGGCCGGAGCTGCGGGTCAAGGGCGAGCCGGTGCGGATCGGCGGAGAGCTGGTCGGCCCCGGCCTGCCGGTGTACATGATCGGCGAGATCGGCATCAACCACAACGGCGACATCGACATCGCGCGCAAGCTGATCGACGTCGCGGTCGAGGCGGGCTGCCAGGCGGTCAAGTTCCAGAAGCGGACCCCGGAGATCTGCGTGCCGCCCGAGCAGCGCGGCCAGATCAGGCAGACGCCCTGGGGGGCGATGACCTACCTCGACTACAAGATCCGGACCGAGTTCGGCCGGGACGAGTACACCGAGATCGCCCGGTACTGCGCCGCGCGCGGCATCGACTGGTTCGCCTCGCCCTGGGACGTCCCCTCCGTGGAGTTCCTGGAGGAGATGGACGTCGTCACGCACAAGGTGGCGTCCGCCAGCGTGACCGACCACGAACTGCTCCGCGCCCTCGCCGCCACCGGGAAGCCGATCATCCTCTCGACCGGTATGTCCACGATCGAGGAGATCGACCAGGCGGTGGAGATCCTCGGCACCTCGGGCCTGGTGATGATGCACGCGACCTCCACGTACCCGCTGCCGCCGGAGGAGGCCAACCTGCGCACGATCGTCACGCTCCGTGAGCGGTACGGCGTGCCGGTCGGCTACTCGGGCCACGAGCGCGGCCTGCAGATCTCCCTGGCGGCGGTCACCCTGGGCGCGGTGGCCGTCGAGCGGCACATCACCCTGGACCGCACGATGTGGGGCTCCGACCACGCCGCCTCGCTGGAGCCGAGCGGGCTGGAGCACCTGGTCCGGGACATCCGCATCATCGAGTCCGCGTTGGGAGACGGCGTCAAGCGCGTCTTCCCGGGCGAGGAGGCGCCGCGCGCCCGCCTGCGCCGGGTCGCCGCCCAGTGACGGAACCGACCGCCGGCGGGCCGGCGAGGAAGGCGGCCGGGTGCCCGAGCTCTCGGTGATCGTCGCGGTCCGTGACGGCGAGCCGTACCTGGCGGACGCGCTGACGTCGTTGACCCGCGGCCCCCTCCCGGACATGGAGGTGGTCGTGGTCGACGACGGCTCGGCGGACGCGACGGCGGCGGTGGCCGAGGACTTCCGCGCCGACCTGCCGGGGTTCCGGCTGCTGCGGCACGCCGCGCCGGCCGGGGTGGCCGCGGCGAGGAACGCCGGGCTCGCCGCCGCCTCCGGGCGCTACGTCACGTTCCTGGACGGGGACGACTGGGTGGCGCCCGGCTACCTGGCCGAGCTGACCGCCGCGATAGACGCGCTCGGGTGCGACTTCGTGCGGGTGGACCACGTCCAGGTCGAGGGCCGCAGGCGGGAGCTGCTCCGCGCGCCGGCGCGCAGGCGGGGCACCGTGCTCGACCCGCGCGAGGCCATCCTGCCGTTCGACGCCAGGACCATGGTCGACTACGCCTACGCCTGGGCCGGGATCTACCGGCGCGACCTCGGATCGCTGCTCGCCTTCCCGGAGGGCCTGCGCACGGCGGAGGACCGGCCGTGGATCTGGCGGCTGCACCGGAGGGCGCGCTCGTTCGCCGTGGTGTCCCTGGCGGGCGTCTTCTACCGGCGCGGGGTGCCCGGGTCGCTGACCGCGATCGGGGACGAGCGGCAGCTCGACTTCTTCACCGCGTACGAGACGATCCTGGACGAGGTCGAGCCCGAGTTCCTGCGCAAGGCGGCGCGCAACCTCACCGGGCTGCTCGCACACCACGTGGAGCTGATCGACCGGTTCACGCCGGAGCTGCGGACGGCGTTCGAGGAGCGGGCCGCCGTAATCCTGCGGCGCGTGCCCGAGGAGGCCCTCGCGGGCATGGATCCGGAGCGCCGCGCCCTCGTCGCGTTGCTCGCGCGCGGTCCGTCCGACGGGGACGGGGACGCGGACGCGCGGATCGACTGATCTGGGGAGAGACATGGCACGGACCACGCTGCTCTGCGCCTCGACGCCGCTCGGGGCGATGACCCTCGCGGCGGCCTGCGACGAGGGCCGTCTCGGCCCGGGCCGGCGGATCCTGCTGGTGTCGAACGACGCGGCGATCCCCGAGATCACCCCGGCGCCGGACGAGTCGCCGGAGTTCGGGCGGATCCGCGACCGGTTCGACGAGGTGGTGTCGTGGAACGCGGTCATCGCCCCGTTGCACCCCTCCGAGTGGAAGGCGCGCTCGGTGGAGACGCCGATGTTGGGCCGCCTCCTGGCGGCACGCCTGGGCGACCCGGACGAGCTGGTCGTCGAGTCGATCGCGGTGCCGCCCGCCCGCACCCTGGCCGGGCTGCTGCGGGACGTCCCGATCACGGTCTACTCGGACGGCCTGATGAGTTACGGGCCCACCCGCTTCCCCCTGCCCGGGGAGATCGCCGGGCGGATCACCCGCCTGCTCCACCTCGACCTCGTCCCCGGCCTCGTTCCCCTGCTCCTGTCCGAGCACGGCGTGCCGCCGGAGATCGTGTCCGATTCCGCGTTCCACGGCGTGGTCGAGCGGGCGGCCGGCGACCGGTCCGGGGTGCCCGGAGACGGGCCGCGCCGGGAGGCCGTCCTCCTCGGGCAGCACCTCTCCGCCCTCGGGATCCTGAGCGCCGCCGAGGAGGCCGAGCTGCACGCGGCCATGCTGCGCGGCCTCGCCGCGCGCGGGCACCGCGCGGTGGTGTTCCAGCCGCACCCGGCCGCGGGGCGGCGGCACGCCCGCGAGCTGCGTCCGGTGGCCGAGGAGCTGGGCGTCGAGCTGCTGGTCGCGGACGGCTCGGCCCCGGCGGAGGTCTGCTTCGCCGTTCACCGCCCGCGCCTGGTCGTCGGCTGCTTCTCCACGGCTCTGGTGACCGCGCGGCGCCTCTTCGGCATCCCGGCCGCGACCGTGGGCGCCGATCTGGTGCTCGAACGGCTCTCGCCGTACGAGAACGCCGACCGGATCCCGGCGACCGTCGTGGACGCGTCCCTGCCCCGGCTCCGCCCGGACGGCTCGCTGGAGGAGCCGCCGCCGGTGGATCTGGGCGCCCTGGTCGGCGCGGTCGGGTACTGCATGCGCGCCGCGGCGTACCCGGGCCTGCGCGAGGCCGCCGCCGCGTACGTCGAGGCGAACGGGCCGGCGCGCTATTTCACCCGCCGCCGGCTGTCGTCGCTGGGCCTGCTGCCCGCCCCCACGCCGCCGGCCGAGACACCGCCGGACGCCCCGGGCGAGGACCAGGGAGCGGGCCAGGGAGCGGGCCAGGGAGAGGCCCGGGGTGAGGGCCCGGTAGAGGGCCGGACCTCCCGGCTGCGCCGTCTCTTCTCCCGCTGAGCCCCGCTGAGCCCCGGGACACCCCGGGGCGGGAGCGCCTTGCTCGGAGGTCAGAGCGCCTTCAGGTACCGGCGGACGCGGCGCCTGGCGCGGTAGCCGTACCGCAGAACCCGGGGCGGCACCTCCAGCCGGAGCCGGGCGCGGCGGCGGGCCGCGGCGTGCTCCGGCCCGTCGAGCAGGGAGCGGGCGGGGGCGAGGCCCCCCTCACCGGCGGCCGCGGCCAGCTCGCGGATGCGGTCGAGCCAGTCGCTCTCGGCGTCGTCGTGGAAGTAGTTGGCGCGGCACCACTCCCCGTCCGGGACGCGGAACTCGCCCTTGGCGAGGTCGTCGAGCGTGCCGAGGCACCCGCTTCCCTCGAAGACCAGGTTGATCATCTCCGCGCTCACCCCGAAGTCGGACAGGATGAGCAGCGGCACGCCGGCGGCGATCGCCTCCAGGGCCGCGGTCGAGCTGACCGTGACGAACCCGGCGGCGCGGGAGAGGTGCTCGTGCATCGGCCCGGTGGCGAACCGGAGCGCGTCGACCCGGACCCGGCCCTCCCCGGCCATCGCGAGCCAGAGACGCTCGTAGTGGTGCCGCTCGTTGTGCGTCTGGCGTTCGGAGTCGCGTCCCCTGAGCTTGACCACGACATCCAGGTCGGGACGCGCCTCGGCCAGCGCGGCGAGGGCGAGCAGCACGGTCTCGCGCTCCTCGCGCCGCCGCGGCACCTTCGCCTGGGTCGCGAAGATCACCCGGTCGCGCTCCGCCGGCACGGGGCCGCCGAGGTCCAGGTACGGCAGGCGGGCCAGGGCCACCCCGCCCCCGGCGGCCGACCCGCCGCCTCCGAGCGCCGCCCCGATGGCGGCGAACTCCCGCACCTCCCGGCCGCTGTGCACGACGAACAGCTCGCACCCGCTCCGGTACAGCCAGGCCTTCTCGGTGGCGGGCACCGAGATGCCGGGCAGTCCGGACACGAACGCGGGGCGCGGCCGCAGGTCGTCGAGGATTTCGGCGGCGAGGACGTCCACGACGGGGCCGGTGCAGGCCAGCAGCACGACGTCGGGCCGGAAGCGCTCGGCCGCGCGGCGCAGCCGCCGGGCGGCGAGCACGGGCGGGAGGCCGCCCCCGCCCTCCCCCGATCCGCCCGCGCGACCGATCCGCGTCCCGCTCACCGCCGCCTGGATCTGGCTCTCGGACGGCGCGATCGGGGAGCGCACGACCAGCAGCTCGGTCGCCCAGTCGGAGGGCATGGCGTCGAGGAGGCCGGCGGCCCACTTCAGGTACGAGTCGGAGTCGGCCACGGCGAGCACGCGGATCAAGGAGCTACCTTTCCAGGGGCGGGGGAATGTCCCGGCAGGCCGCCGCGGGCGGGGCTCTCCCCCTCGGTGGCGGGGGCCGGTACGTCGGTGAAGATCTGCAGGTGGGCGCGCAGCGAGGGCCCGGCGGCCGCCGTCCACCACTCGTCGGGCACCTCGACGGCTTCGACGGAGACGCCGCGCCCGGACAGCAGGACGCGCAGCGAGGTCACCGCGGTGGAGGGCAGGCTGACCACGCGCTGCCCGGGGCGCAGGTCGCGCAGCGTCAACTCGACCGGCGGCCCGGAGTCGTGGACGGTGAGACCGTCGATCCTGGCGACCCGGGCGAGGTCCGCGGGATCCTCGCGCCGATGCGGGTAGTAGGCGACCGGCTCGCCGAGTTCGCGCAGCCAGCGCAGGTAGCGGTCGCGGTGGATGAGCCCGTTGCGCACCAGGGACGTGCCGAGCACGACGGTGCGCTCCGCGGGCGCGGGGCCGGCGGGCCGGGACCGCAGCCATCCGAAGTCGTGCCGGACCAGCTCGGCGCCCAGATCGCGGACGGCTTCCGCCAGCGGCGCGGGAACGGGCAGCGCGGTGAACACGGTGAGCCTGCGGCCACGCAGCCGCATCCCGGCGGCGGCGCCGAGGACCGCGCGGGCGATCCCCGCCGCGCCCTCGCGGGTGGCCCGGGCGCGCAGCAGCGGGCGGCGGGCGGTGAGCAGTTCGAGGAGGCGGATCGTGGCGAGACCGTCGTCCACGAGCACGACCCGGTGGAGGCGGGTGGTGAGCACGCGCGCCTGGACCCGCCCGGAGAACGCGTCACCGACGGCCCAGACGCGGCCGGGACGCGGCATGCCCGTGGAGGGTTCGGCGAGCCGCAGCCCCTCGGGGAGCCCGATCCGGCGCAGCTCACGCCCGGTGAGCCGCAGGGCGCGCTGGCCGGCTCTGGGCACGACGAGCGTCTCCGGGGCGAGCAGCCCGGCGTGGTGCGCCTCGGCGACGCACAACAACTGCAGCGGGGATTCCACCCACGCGACGGCCGGCCCCTGCTCGACGGCGTGGCGCCGACCCGCGTTGCCCACGTCCGGTGAAGACCCGTTCACGACGCGACGAGGCTACGCGCGGCAGGCGGCGCCCCTCCGACGCGTTCGCGAACGCCGGGTGAACAGGCGCCGACTCCGGGTGGGGGGTGGCCGTCGACCGGGTCCTGCTTCCGCTCGCCGAAAGCTGGTCGGGCAGCATGGAAACATGAACACCATCACCCTCAACAACGGCGTCACCATGCCGCAGCTCGGCTTCGGTGTGTGGCAGGTGGCCGACGACGAGGCGGAGAGCGCGGTGTCCACCGCCCTCTCCGCCGGATATCGCAGCATCGACACGGCGAAGCTTTACCACAACGAGGCGGGCGTCGGCCGGGCCGTACGCGAGTCGGGGATCCCGCGTGACGAGCTGTTCATCACGACCAAGCTGTGGAACGACGAGCAGGGCTACGACCAGGCCCTGCGCGCCTTCGACGCCAGCATGGAGCGGCTCGGCCTGGACGTGCTCGACCTCTATCTGATCCACTGGCCGGCCCCCGCCCAGAACAAGTACGTCGAGACGTGGAAGGCCCTGGAGAAGCTCTACGCCGACGGCCGGGTGCGGGCGATCGGCGTCTCGAACTTCACCGTCCAGACGCTGGACCGGCTGCTCGACAAGGCGGACGTGGTGCCGGCGGTCAACCAGATCGAGCTGCACCCGCAGTTCGCGCAGGACGCGCTGCGCGCCTACGACGCCGCGCACGGCATCGCGACCGAGGCGTGGAGCCCGCTCGGCCAGGGCAAGGGCCTGCTCGACGAGCCGGCGCTGCGGCGGATCGCGGCCAAGCACGAGCGCACCCCGGCCCAGGTGGTGCTGCGCTGGCACATCCAGCTCGGGAACATCGTCATCCCGAAGTCGGTCACGCCCGAGCGGATCCGCCAGAACATCGACGTCTTCGGCTTCGAGCTGGATCCCGCCGACATGACCGAGATCGCCTCCATGGACGCGGACCGCCGCCTCGGGCCGGACCCGGCGACCTTCGGCTGATCTGGGCGGGCGATCCCCGCTCGCGAGATATATACGGATTCGTCACGGCCTGCGCACTACTGGGCACAGGCCGTACGTTTCCGCTGGTAGTGGGCAGGTAATGATCTGACCCATGCCGTTCCCCAGAAAGCCCCGCCGGTGGTGTCCCTGGCTCGCCGTGGCGCTCCTCATGTGTACGGCGTTCTCCGGGGCCGCCGCCCAGCCGCAGCGCGCGTCCGCGCGTCCACCGAACGTCGTGCTCATCCTGACCGACGACCTGGACTCGACCGACCTGCAGCGGTTCCCCAACATCTGGAACCTGCTCGTCCAGCAGGGCGCGGTCTTCTCCCGGTTCTTCGCGACCAACCCGTGGTGCTGCCCGTCGCGGTCGTCGATCCTGCGGTCGCAGTACATGCACAGCCACCAGGTGGAGAGCAACCGCCCGCCGACCGGCGGTTTCCCGAAGTTCCGGACGCTGGAGGAGTCCACGATCGGCACGTGGATGCGGTCGGCGGGCTACCGCACCGGACTCCTCGGGAAGTACCTCAACCAGTACCCGCTCGGCGCGTCGCGGCACTACATCCCGCCCGGATGGGACCGCTGGGCCGTCCCCGTCACCCGGCTCTACCAGGAGTACGGCTACGCGCTCAACGACGACGGCTCGGTCACCCAGCACGGCTACACGCCCGAGGACTACCTGGAGGACGTGCTGAGCCACAAGGCCGACGAGTTCGTCTCCTCGTCGGTCGACCAGCCGTTCTTCCTCTATCTCGCCCCGGTGGCGCCGCACCAGCCGGCCAACTACGCGCCGCGGCACGCGGACGCCTTCCAGGACGAGGTGGCGCCGCGGACGCCGTCCTTCGACGAGCAGGACATGTCGGCGGAGCCGCTCTGGCTGCGCGAGAAACCCCCGCTGACCCCGAAGGCGGTGCGGCGGATCGACGAACTGCACCGCGACCGGTTGCGCGCGATGCTCGGCGTGGACGACATGGTGGGCTCGCTCGTCTCGACACTGGAGCAGTCGGGGCAGTTGGCCAACACGTACATCTTCTTCACCTCCGACAACGGCTTCCATCTGGGGCAGCACCGGCTGCGCCCGGGCAAGACCACGCCCTTCGAGGAGGACATCCGGATCCCGATGGTCGTGCGCGGCCCCGGCATCACGCCCGGCTCGACGATCGACCGGCTCTGCTCGACGGTGGACCTCGCGCCGACCTTCGCCGAGCTGGGCGGGGCGACGCCGCCGTCGTTCGCCGAGGGGCGCTCGCTGGTCCCGATCCTGCGCGGGGAGGACGTGCCGTGGCGCGACGCCGTCCTCGTGGAGTTCTTCCAGCCGCCGTACGCGCCGTACGCGGCGCCGACCTACAGCGTGCTGCGCACCGAGAGGTACAGCTACGTCGAGTACGGCACCGGCGAGCGGCAGCTCTACGACCTGGCCACCGATCCGTACGAGCTGCGGAACGTCGCCGCCACGGCGGACCCGCACCAGGTGGACACGTTCTCGGCCCGGCTCGCGCTGCTGCGGAACTGTTCCGGGGCCACCTGCCGGATCGCCGACGCGGAGAGCCGCGCCCTGCTGCGGGCGGTCCCCCGCTGACACCGCCGCCCACACCGCCGCCCACACCGCAGCCCACACCGCCGTGGCCGAGCGACCACCGGCCACGGCGCCCCGCGCGGAGGCCGGGTCACGCTGCGTGAGCATTTTGGGCCCTATGAGATGGGAGCGCTCCCAAAGGGCTGATTAGGCGCTTTGTTCCGTAAGATCCCGTTCTATCGATCAAATCGGCCCTGGTGTAACGGTTATGTTTCGGCGTATTGACGCCGACATCACCCATGGAGCAACCTTCGTGGGAGCGCTCCCAACATCTACCTATCTCGGACCGGCAGTCGGGGACGGCCCGGGATGCACCTCCCATGACTTCGGGATACCACCTGAGAGGGGTCCGGAATGATGCACACCTCCCGTCGCGGCAGGCTGCTCGCGCTCGCCGCTGTGGCGACACTCGCCCTGGGCGTCACGGCGGCCTGCGGCACCGGCGACGACGAGAAGCCGGCCGGCGACGGCGGCTCCGCCGCGGCGGCGGAGCCGGTCACCGTCAAGGTGCAGACCTTCGGCGGTGGCAAGAACTTCGGCTACAAGGAGGCGATCGACAAGTGGAACGCCTCCCACACGGACATCATCATCAAGGAGGAGCACCTCACCGACCAGTTCGAGCAGGTCTACTGGCCGCAGATGATCCAGTGGCTGCAGTCCGGCACCGGCGCCGGTGACGTGGTCGGCATCGACGAGGGCGGC
Organism: Microtetraspora malaysiensis; assembly: GCF_001528665.1. Taxonomy (GTDB): domain Bacteria; phylum Actinomycetota; class Actinomycetes; order Streptosporangiales; family Streptosporangiaceae; genus Microtetraspora_A; species Microtetraspora_A malaysiensis. The sequence continues at coordinate 309,000 of NZ_BBYJ01000009.1, read as the reverse complement.
ATGGGCCTCGCCAAGGCGCACCCCGAGTGGTGGGCCGACCTCGGCGAGTACGGCCTCAAGGACCGCCAGGCCAACTTCGCCTCCTGGAAGTGGGACGGCGGCACGACCTCCGACGGCAAGCTGTTCGGCCTCGGCACCGACATCGGCGGCATGAGCCTGTGCTACCGCCGCGACCTCTTCGAGAAGGCGGGTCTGCCGGCCGACCGGGACGCGGTCAGCAAGCTCTGGCCCACGTGGGACGACTTCGTCAAGGTCGGCAAGGAGTTCCAGGCCAAGGTCAAGGACACCAAGTTCGTCGACGGCACCAACACGCTCTACAACGTCGTGCTGGTGCAGGAGGGCGCCAAGAACGGCAACGTCACCTACTTCGACAAGGACAACAACCTGATCGTCGACAAGAACCCGGCGGTCAAGGCGGCCTACGACTTCGCCGCCAAGATCAGCCAGGACGGCCTCACCGCCAAGCTGCGCAACTTCACCGACGAGTGGAAGACGGGCATGAAGAAGTCGCAGTTCGCGACGCTCGGCTGCCCGGCCTGGATGCTCGGCGTGGTCAGCGGCGACGACGCGGCCGGCCCCGACTTCAAGGGCAAGTGGGACGTCGCGGCGGTCCCGGGCGACGGCGGCAACTGGGGCGGCTCCTGGCTCGCGGTGCCCAAGCAGAGCAAGCACCCGAAGGAGGCCGCGGCCGTCCTCGACTACCTGACCGGTCAGGAGGGCGAGGTCAGCGTCTTCAACTACGCCGGCAACATGCCGAGCAACACCCTCGCCCAGCAGGACCCGGCGGTCCAGAGCGCCAGCAATGAGTACTTCAACAACGCTCCGGTCGGCGACATCTTCGCGAAGTCGGCCTCCTCGCTCCAGCCCATCTTCCTCGGCATCAAGCACGCCCAGGTCAAGAACGCGATCGAGTCGGTCGTCTCGGCGATCGACGACGGCTCCGTGCCGTACGCGCAGGGCTGGCAGAAGCTCGTCGACGACGCCGTGAAGGCGGCCGGCTGATCCCCGCTCGCCGAACCAGCACCGGCCCGCCGCAGCGGCACCCCGCCGGCGGGCCGGTCGCCTGCTTCCGCTGAAAGGTGACCCATGAGCGTTAACGTCGACGCGGGACGCGCCAGCCAGGCGCCGATCCCGCCCCCGAGGAGCAGCCCGCGGCGCTCCTCCGGCCTGGGCTTCCTGTCCTGGCTGGACCTGAAGGCCGCGCCGTACCTGCTCATCTCGCCGTACTTCCTCCTCTTCCTGGTCTTCGGGATCTTCCCGCTCGGCTTCACCCTGTGGTACTCGCTCTTCAAGTACGACCTCACGGGGACCGAGGAGTGGACGGGGCTCGGCAACTACACCGCGCTCCTGTCCGACGGCGCCTTCTGGAACGCCGTCGTCAACACGGTCGGCATGTTCCTCATCGCGACCGTGCCGCAGATCCTGCTGGCACTGCTGCTCGCGAACGCCCTGAACAAGCGGATCAGGGGCCGGCTGCTGGTCCGGATGGGCGTCCTGCTGCCCCTCGTCACCTCGGTCGTCGCGGTGGCCGTCGTCTTCACCCAGCTCTACGGCCGCGACTGGGGTCTGATCAACTGGATCCTGGGGCTGTTCGGCGCGGACCCGATCGACTGGAAGGCCCAGCGGATCCCCTCGTGGATCGCCATCTCCACCATGATCGACTGGCGGTGGACCGGCTACAACTCGATCATCTTCCTGGCCGGGATGCAGACCATCCCCAAGGACCTCTACGAGGCGGCGTCCATCGACGGGGCCTCCCGCCGGCGCCAGTTCTGGCAGATCACCGTGCCGATGCTGCGCCCGACCATGATCTTCGTGGTGCTCAACTCGACCATCGGCGGTCTCACCCTCTTCTCCGAGCCGACCACGTTCTTCGGCGGCAACGTCCACGGCGGCACCAACAGCCAGTTCCAGACCGTCTCGATGTTCATCGTCGAGCAGGGCTTCCGCGAGTTCGACTACGGGTACGCGTCCGGCGCCGCGTGGCTGCTCTTCCTGATGATCCTCATCGGATCGCTCGTCAACTTCCTGCTCGTCCGCCGGATCGGGGGCAACAAGTGACCACGCTCACCGTGGGAGACCGGCGTCGTGCCCCGACGGGGCGCAAGCGGTCCGACATGTGGTCGGCCACGCCGTGGACCAAGATCGTGCTGGTCGTCACCATCGTGATCTCGGCCTTCCCGATCTACTGGATGATCGTCATCGCCTCGCGTACCAACAAGGAGGCGACCGACATCCCGCCGCCGTTCCTGCCCGGCGGGAACCTCGGGGAGAACATCCGGCGCGTGCTCGCCAACGAGGACGCGCACTACCTGACCGGCCTCACCAACTCGCTGATCATCGCGGCCACGGTCACGGTGTCGGTGGTGCTGATCTCGACCTTCGCCGGCTTCGCCTTCGCGCGGCTGCGCTTCAGGGGCGGCAAGCTGCTCCTGCTGCTCGTCCTCATCACCATGATGGTGCCGCTGCAGCAGATGGGCATCGTGCCCCTCTACCGGGTCATGGTCAACCTCGAATGGATCGGCACGCTCAAGGCGGTGATCCTCCCGTACCTGCTGAACGGCTTCGGCGTCTTCCTGATGACGCAGTACACCGAGCAGGCCGTGCCGGGAGAGCTGGTGGAGGCCGCCCGCGTGGACGGCGCCTCGACGCTGCGGATCTGGTGGAACGTCATCCTGCCCGCCGTACGGCCCGGCATGGCGGTGCTCGGCATCAACACGTTCATGCTGACCTGGAACGACTTCATGTGGCCGCTCATCGCGCTGACCCCGGACAACCCGACGGTCCAGGTCGCGATCAACTCACTCAACGCGAAGTTCGGCACCGACTACGTGCTGGTCTTCAGCGGGACGGCCATGTCCATCCTCCCGCTCATTCTCGTATTCGTCCTCTTCGGCCGACAGATCATCGGTGGACTCATGGAAGGTGCGGTCAAAGCGTGACCACGCAGGAGACTCGGGCCGAGACCCGCAGCCCCGGACTGATGTTCCCCACCGGGTTCGTCTGGGGCGCGGCGACCTCGGCGTACCAGATCGAGGGCGCGGTCGCCGCGGACGGGCGGGGCACGTCCGTCTGGGACACCTTCGTCAACCAGCCGGGCCGCGTCGTGGGCGGCGAGAACGCCGGCGTCGCGATCGACCACTACAACCGCTACCGCGAGGACGTGCGGCTGATGGCCGGCCTCGGCCTCACCGCGTACCGGTTCTCGGTGTCCTGGCCGCGCATCCAGCCGGACGGGGCCGGGGCGGTCAACGCCAAGGGGCTCGACTTCTACAAGCGGCTCGTGGACGAGCTGCTCGCCCACGGCGTGGACCCCTGGCTGACGCTCTACCACTGGGACCTCCCCCAGGCCCTGGAGGACGCGGGCGGCTGGCCCGAGCGGGACACGGCGTCGCGCTTCGCCGACTTCGCGGCCCTGGTCCACGACGCGCTCGGCGACCGGGTCACGAACTGGAGCACGGTCAACGAGCCGTGGTGCGCCGCCTTCCTGGGCTACGCCTCGGGCGAGCACGCGCCGGGACGGCGCGAGCCGGCCGCGGCGATCCGCGCCGCCCACCACCTGAACCTCGCCCACGGCCTGTCCACACAGGCGATGCGGGCGCAGCGGGCCGACTCCCTGATCGGCGGGTGCGTGAACCTGTACGCGATCTCGCCGGCCACCGGCAGCGAGGCCGACCGGGACGCCGCCCGGCGCATCGACGGACTGCAGAACCGCTTCTTCCTGGACGCGCTGCTCAAGGGCGCGTACCCGGAGGACGTGCTGGAGGACCTGCGCGCGGTCACCGACACGGATTTCATCCAGGACGGCGACCTCGCCCTGATCGGCGCGCCGCTCGACACGCTGCTGGTCAACTACTACAGCCGGTTCACCGTGTCGGGGGCGCCCGGCGGGGCCCGGTCGGCCGCGGCGGCGCCGACGGACTCCGGGTCGCCGTGGGTGGGCAGCGAGCACGTCGGCTTCGTCAACGGCGGGCGCCCGGTGACGGCCATGGGCTGGGAGATCGACGACTCGGGCCTGTACGAGATCCTGACCCGGCTGGCGCGGGACTACCCGTCCGTGCCCCTGGTCATCTCCGAGAACGGCGCGGCGTTCGACGACGTGCTGACCGCGGACGGCCGTGTCCATGACCAGGAGCGACTCGCCTACATCGACGCCCATCTGCGGACCTGTCATGCTGCCATCGAGGCGGGCGTCCCGCTGCGGGGCTACTTCGCGTGGTCGCTGATGGACAACTTCGAGTGGGCCTGGGGCTATGGGAAGCGTTTCGGCCTCGTGTACGTCGACTATCCGACCCAGCGGCGCGTCCTGAAGGACAGCGCCCTGTGGTACGCGGAGGCGGCGCGACACGGTGGGTTGCCGGGCGCAGCAGAATAGGCCCGAGAAAAGTCAGGAGGGGGCAACGATGAACGGGGACCGCCGACCGGGGGCACGCCCGACTCTGGAGGCAGTCGCCGCCCGCGCGGGCGTCGGACGCGGAACGGTGTCACGGGTGATCAACGGCTCGCCGAAGGTGAGTGAGAGGGCCCGCGACGCCGTGCTGACGGCGATCAAGGATCTGGGCTACGTGCCCAACCGCGCGGCGCGCACTCTGGTGACCAACCGCACCGACACCATCGCGCTGGTGGTCTCCGAGTCCGAGCAGCGGGTCTTCGACGAGCCGTTCTTCGCGGGCATCATCCGCGGGATCGGCTCGGCCCTCTCCGAGACGGGCCTCCAGCTCATCCTGACGATGGCGCAGAACCGGGCCGAGCACGACCGGCTGGCGGACTACCTCACCGGCCAGCACGTGGACGGCGTCCTGCTCACCTCCGTGCACGGCGCCGACACGCTGCCCGAGCGGCTGGAGGCGCTGGGCGTGCCGACGGTGATGGGTGGCCGGCCGGTCGGGCCCACGCCGTACAGCTACGTGGACATGGACAACCGGGCGGGCGCCCGGCAGGCCGCCAAGTACCTGCTCGGCAAGGGCCGCGCCAGGATCGCCACGATCGCCGGCCCGCAGGACATGGGCGTGGGCGTCGACCGTCTCGCCGGTTATCGCGACGCGCTGCTCGCGACCGGCACCGGCGAGCGGGTGGCGTACGGCGACTTCTCCGAGGCGAGCGGCGAGGCGGCGATGCGGGAGCTCCTCGACCGCCACCCGGACCTCGACGCGGTCTTCGCCGCGTCGGACTCGATGGCGGTCGGGGCGCTGCACGTGCTGAAGGAGCGCGGCCTCAGCGTGCCCGGTGACGTGGCGCTGATCGGGTTCGAGGACTCTCGGTTCGCGCTGCACACGGAGCCGCCGCTGACCAGCGTCCACCAGCCGACCGAGGCGATGGGCCGCCAGATGGTGCAGCTCCTGGTCGCGCGGATCAACGGCGACGCGCTGGAGCAGCCCGTGGTCATCCTCGACACCCACCTGGTCATCCGCGCGTCGGCGTAGCCGCCGGGCCGTACAGCCCGCACGGCCATCCGGCCGTCATCCCATGCGTAGCCCCCGGGGCGCCGTGCCGGAAGCGGCGCCCGGGGGCGTTCCCGGGGCCGCCCGGGGCGCCGGGGCGTCACGGGTCCACGAGCCCAGCACCATCAGCGTCTTGGTGCCGGTGACGTTGCCGGCCCGGCGCAGGCGGTCGATCACGTGCTGGAGATGCCCGAGGTCGCGCACCCGGACGTGGACCAGCGCGTCGGGATCGCCGGCGATCGTGTACACCTCCTGGACCTCGGGGACGTCGATCGCGGTCCGGACGATCTCGCTGACCGGCGTCGTGCCGGGGTAGCTGAGCTCGGTGAACGCCTCGATGCCCCAGCCAAGCTTGGCGTAGTCGATCTGCACCGTGAAGCCGGTGATCACGCCGATGTCGCGCAGCCGGTCCACCCGCCGCTTGACGGCGGCCACCGACAGGCCGATCTCCGCCGCCATCTCCGAGAAGGTCCGGCGCCCGTCCTCGCGCAGCAGCCGCAGGATGCGGTGGTCGATGTCGTCGATTTCGGACATGGGAGAACTCCTCGGCTCGGCGAAACGAACCTTAGCGAAACGCGACTTTCCTGCAAACCTTTTGCGTCTTTTCGGCTTCTACTCGCCGGATACTTGCGCCCGCCCGGAACGCGTTGCTGTGCTTGGGCTCCCCCGAACGAAGCCAGGAGGTTCGCGTGCGCCCCACTTCCGCAGCCGGTCCGACCGAGGTGTCACTTGAGGACAGGTACACGGCAGCGGACGGCCGGGTGCTGATGTCGGGCATCCAGGCCCTGGTCCGCCTGACGCTGGAGCAGCGCCGGCTGGACCGGGAGCGCGGCCTCAACACGGGCGTCTTCGTCTCCGGCTACCAGGGATCGCCGCTGGGCGGGGTGGACCTGGAGATGGGCCGAGCCGCCCGCTTCCTCGAACCGGCGGGCGTCGTGTTCCGGCCCGGGCTCAACGAGGAGCTCGCGGCCACGGCGGTGGCCGGGACGCAGCTCCTCGCGCAGGTGCCGGGCCGCCGGTACGACGGCGTGACCGGCTTCTGGTACGGCAAGAACCCCGGCCTGGACCGGGCCGCCGACGCCATCCGGCACGGCACGCTGGCGGGCACCGCCGCGCTCGGCGGCGCCGTCGCGTGGATCGGCGACGACCCGGGCTGCAAGTCCTCGACCGTGCCCAGCTCGTGCGAGCCGATGTGCCAGAGCCTGTCGATGCCGCTGCTCGCGCCGGGCTCGGTCGCCGAGATCATCGAGTTCGGCCTGCACGCGGTCGCCGTGTCCCGCCTCAGCGGGCTGTGGACCGGCCTGAAGATCATCGCGGACGTCGCCGACGCGTCCGCCACCGTCGATCTCGGCCCGCTCCGGCAGGGCGTGCCGGCGCCGGACCACGCCGACCGCGGCGCCTCGCCCCTGCTGGTCGGCCCCGCCGCCCTGGACGCCGAGCACGACATGCTGACCCGCAGGCTGGAGCTGGCCCGCCGCTACGCCCGCGAGCACGGCCTCAACCGGGTGACCTTCGACGCGCCGCGCGCCACGCTGGGCGTGCTCGCCTCCGGCACGACGTACGCGGTGGTGCGGCGGGCGCTGGCCGACCTCGGCCTGGACGAGGACGCGATGGGAGACCTGGGCCTGCGGCTGATCCGGCTCGCGATGCCGTTCCCGCTGGCCCACGACCACCTCGCCGCCATGACCGCCGGCCTGGACAAGGTGCTGGTCGTGGAGGACAAGGTGCCGTTCCTGGAAGGGGAGCTGAAGGAGGCGCTCTACGGCGGCGTGCGCGTCCCCGACGTGGTGGGCCGCGAGTTGCTCACCGCCCGCGGCACCCTCGGCGCCGAGGACGTGGCCCGGGCGCTCGCCGCCTGCGTCGGCACGGACCGGCTGCCCCGTGCGGCGGCCGTCCGGCTCCAGTCCCTGGCTCCCCGCAAGGCGTCCCGCCGTACGCTGCCGCTGGTGGCCGCGCGCACGCCGTACTTCTGCTCGGGGTGCCCGCACAACTCCTCGACCCGCACCTCCGACGACACGCTGGTCGGAGTCGGCATCGGCTGCCACGCCATGATCGCCCTGGACGGGAACGGGCGCGGCACCCGGATCGGCATCACCCAGATGGGCGGTGAGGGCGCCCAGTGGATCGGCCTGGCCCCCTTCACCGAGGACCGGCACTTCGTGCAGAACCTGGGCGACGGCACCTTCCACCACTCCGGCTCCCTGGCGATCCGCGCCGCCGTCGCCGCCGGGGTGACGATGACCTACAAGCTGCTCTACAACGACGCCGTCGCCATGACCGGCGGCCAGCGCGCGGAGGGCCGGCTCGACGTCCCGGCGCTGACGCGGTCGCTGGCCGTCGAAGGGGTCCGCCGGATCGTCATCACCACGCCGGAGCCGGAGAGCTACCGGGGGGTGCGGGTGGCGCCGATCGCGACCGTCCGGCATCGGGACGACCTGGCCGAGGTCGAGCGGGAGCTGGCCGCCGTCGAGGGCGTGACCGTGCTGATCCACGACGACCGGTGCGCCGCCGAGGAGCGCCGGCTGCGCAAGCGGGGCAAGCTGCCCACCCCGGCCGCGAAAGTCGTGGTCAACGAGCGGGTCTGCGAGGGCTGCGGCGACTGCGGCGACGTCTCGACCTGTCTGTCCGTCCTGCCCGTCGAGACCGAGTACGGCCGCAAGACCCGGATCCACCAGCCGTCCTGCAACTCCGACCTGAGCTGCCTCAAGGGCGACTGCCCCTCGTTCCTCCTGGTCGAGCCGCGCCACTCGGAGAAGCCGCGCACGGCCACGCCGAAGCCCGTGCCGCGGCCGCCGGTGGAGGTGACGGAGCCGGCCCGCCGCCTGGGCGGCGCGTCGGCGCTGATCAGGATGCCGGGCATCGGCGGTACGGGCGTCGTCACGGTCTCGCAGATCCTGCAGATGGCGGCCCACATGGACGGGCTGCACGCGGCCGGGCTCGAGCAGACCGGGCTGGCGCAGAAGGGCGGCCCCGTCGTCAGCGACCTGCGCGTCTCGACCGAACCGGTCCCCGGATCGCTTCGCGCGACGCCCGGCACCGCCGACGTGCTGATCGGCTTCGACCTGCTCGGCGCCGCCGCCGACGGCAACCTCGCCGTCGCGTCGCCCGACCGCACGGTCGCCGTGGTCAGCACGGCGCTGGTGCCGACCGCCGCGATGGTCACCGGGCGCGTCGCGGTGCCCGGCTCCCCCGCCGACGCGCTCACCCGGGTCGAGTCGGCCACCCGCGGCGCGGACAACCTCTATCTCGACGCCCACGGGCTGGCCGAGGCGCTGTTCGGCGACCACATGCCGGCCAACATGCTCCTCGTCGGCGCGGCGTACCAGCACGGCTGCCTCCCGGTCTCGGCCGAGTCGATCGAGCGGGCCATCCGGCTCAACGGGGCGGCCGTCGAGCAGAACCTCGCGGCCTTCCGCTGGGGCCGGGCCGCCGTGGTGGACCGCGACGCCGTCCTCGCCGCCGCGTCCCCGGCGCGGGCGACGGCCCCGGAAGCGGGATCAGCCGCGGGATCGGAGACCGCGCCCGAGTCCCTGGAGCGGGCCCTCGCCACGCGGGTCACGGACCTGACCGGCTACCAGAACGCCGCCTACGCGCGCACGTACGCCGAGGACGTGCGCCGCGTGGCCGCCCTGGCCGCCGAGCGGGCGGGTGAGGAGGCCGGGGCGCGGATCGGCCTCGCCTACGCCCGGTCCCTGCACAAGCTCATGGCGTACAAGGACGAGTACGAGGTCGCCCGGCTGCACCTGGACCCGGCGGAGAAGGCCAGGCGGGAGGAGGAGTTCGGCGCGGACGCGGTCGTCTCCGTGCTGCTGCACCCGCCGCTCCTGCGCGCGCTGGGCATGAAGCGCAAGATCAGGCTGCGCCGCTCCGCGGGCGCGCTGTTCCAGGGGCTGCGCGCCGCCCGGGTCCTGCGCGGCACCGCGCTCGACGTCTTCGGCTACGCCGGGGTGCGCCGGGTCGAGCGGGAGCTGGTCGGCGAGTATCGCGCCCTGGTCCGCGACGCCCTCGCCCGGCTCACCCCCGGGACGGCCGACGCCGTCGCGGAGATCGCGGCCCTGCCGGAGGCGATCCGCGGGTACGAGGACATCAAGCTCGCCCGGGTCGCCGAGTACCGCGAGCGGGCCGCGGCCGCCCTGGCGCGGCTGACCGCTCCCGAGCCCGCCCCCGAACCCGCCTGACCCTCGCACACCTGGAACCCCCGGGACGTCAGGTCTCGGGGGAGGCCAGGAGCCGCTCGGCTTCCTCGTCGGTCATCCCGTCCAGCTCGGCGATCAGCAGGTCCTCCACGGCGGACGCCAGCTCGGCCACCGTCCGGGCCTCGAAGACGGTCCGCACCGGCACCTCCACCCCCGTCGTCCGGCGCAGCCGGGCCGCGACCCGGGTGGCGAACAGGGAGTGGCCGCCGAGGGCGAAGAAATCGTCGAAGGCGCCCACGCCGGGGACGCCGAGCAGCTCCTCCCAGATGCCGGCCACCAGCTTCTCGGCGTCCGTGCGCGGCGGGACGTCCGCGGGCGCGAAGGCGCGCTCCGGTTCCGGGAGCGCGGCCCGGTCGATCTTGCCGCGTGCGGTGAGGGGCAGCGCGTCCAGGGTCACCCAGGCGGTCGGGACGAGATGGCGCGGCAGCGCCCGCGCGACGTGCGCCCGCAGCTCCTCGTGCCCGGCGGTGCCGGTCACGTACGCCACGAGCCGCTCCGCGCGGACGGTGACGAACGCCTGACCGACCTCGGGATGGGCGAGCAGCCGGGCCTCGACCTCGCCGGGTTCGATCCGGAAGCCGCGCACCTTGAGCTGGTCGTCGATCCGGCCCAGGAACTCCAGCCTGCCGTCCGGCCGCCACCGGGCCCGGTCCCCGGTGCGGTAGCGGCGCGCTCCCGGCGGGCCGCCGGGGTCGGGCACGAAGGCGGCGGCGGTGCGCGCGGGACGGCCCAGGTAGCCCCGGGCGACCCCCGCCCCGCCGATGACCAGCTCCCCCACCGCCCCCTTCGGGAGCGGCGCGCCCCGGCCGTCGAGGAGGTGGACCGCGGTGGCACCCACCGGCCGTCCTATCGGGGGGCGTGCGGCCGGGCCGCCGTCGTCGCGGGCCAGCTCGGTCGCGGTGGCGATGACGGCGGCCTCGGTCGGGCCGTACGTGTTGACGAGCCGGACCCCGGCTCCGAACCGGTCGTGCCAGCGGGCCACGGCCGCGCCGGACGCCTGCTCGCCGCCCAGGATCACCAGGCGCAGGGACGACGGCCAGGCGATCTGGTCGATCTCCTCGACCAGGTGGTGCCAGTAGGCGGTGGGCAGGTCGAGCACGGTGACCCGGCGGCCCGCGGGAGACGCCAGCAGGTCGGGGAGTGTGGCCGCGCCCTCGGGCAACAGGACCAGAGCGGCCCCGGCGGCGAGCGCCGGGAACACCTCCTCCAGATGCGTGTCGAAGCTCAGCGACGCGAACTGGACCACGTGGTCGCCCGGCGTGAGCCCGTACTCCTCGCGCATCCAGCGCACGCGGGCGGCGATGGCGGCGTGCTCGACCGCGACCCCCTTCGGGCGGCCGGTCGAGCCGGAGGTGGTGATGACGTACGCCAGGTCCGCGGGCCGGGCGGGCGGCGCGACCGGGGAGCCGGTCCCGACGGCGCTCCCGACGGCCCCGGGGCCGGTCGCGGGGTCGATCGCGGTGAACCCGTCCGGCAGCTCCCGCCGGGTGATCACGTGGGTCACCCCGCAGTCGGCGAGGGAGAAGGCGAGCCGTTCGTCCGGGTCGTCCGGGTCGAGCGGCAGGTAGGCCGCGCCGGCCCGCCAGACGGCGAGCAGGGCCGTGATCGCCTCGACGGAGCGGGGCAGGCACACGCCCACGACGTCCCCGGGCCGGACGCCGCCCGCGCCGAGGGCCGCGGCCAGCGCCTCCGCCCGCGCGTGCAGCTCCCGGTGGCTCAGCACCGTGTCGCCGCAGATCACCGCCGCGGCGTCGGGCGTGCTCCGGGCCGCCTCGGAGAGCATCTCGGGCACGAGCGGTCCGCCCGGGTCCGCGCCGTCGCCGGCGAGCGCGCGGATGTCCGCCCGGTCGGCCTCCGTCCAGAGGCGCAGCTCCGAGATCCGCCGGAACGGCTCCGCCGCGACGGAGCCGAGCAGGAGCAGGAAGCGGTCGGCGAGCCGCCGGACGGTCTCCCGCCCGGCCTCTCCGGCCCCGGCCCGGGAGACGTCGTAGCAGAAGGAGACGGCGAGCTCGGGGCCGTCCCGCCACGCCTCGACGAGCAGGTCGACCTTGGCCTGGCGGAAGCCGTCCGGGAACAGGCTCACGGCCAGGTCGCCGAACGGCCCGGCCGGGCCGGTGTCCTGGTTGTGCAGGATCAGCATGGTGGGCATCAGCGCGTCGGGCGGATGGCCGATCCGCTCGAAGGGTACGGACGGCCGGCTCATCGCGCTCAGCGCCTCGGTCCGGGTGCGGGCGAGCAGGTCGGTGAACGCCGGATCGCCGTCGAGGTCGCCGCGCAGCACCACCGTCTGGGCGAGGTAGCCGACCAGGGGTTCCAGTTCAACGCGCTCGCGACCCGCGACGGCCGTGCCGACCAGGAGGTCGGTCTGCCCGGTGTGGCGGTGCAGCAGGACCTGGTAGGCCGCCATGAGCACGGCGAACAGGGTGGTCCGGTGCTCGCGCGCGAGCCGTTCGAGGCCGCGTGTCGCCTCCTCCCCGAGCCGGACGACGTGGAACGCGCCGCTTCCGGCGGTGCCGGTCCGCTCCGTCTCACCGGCGCCGACCGTGGGAAAGGGCGGCTCCGGCGGCGGCGGGTCGGCGAGCCGCTCCTGCCAGTACGGCACGGCGCGTTCGGCCCGGCGGCGCTGCCAGCGCGCGTAGTCCGTGGGCTGGACCGGCAACGGCCGCAGCCGGGGCTCGCGGCCGCCCAGCCGGGCGGTGTAGCACTCCGCCAGGTCGTCGAGGAGCACGTTCAGGGACCAGCCGTCGCCGATGATGTGGTGCATCGTGACGCACAGGACGTGATCGTCCGGAGCGATCCGGATCACGGCGACGCGCAGCGGCACGCCGTCGGCGAGGTCGAACGGCGCGTTGACGCGCGCGGCCACCAGGCGCTCGGCCGCCTCCCGGTCCGCCGCGTCCGGCCAGCGGACCGGCTCATCGGTTCCGGGCGCGGGGACGGCGGTCCCGGGAGGCGCGGCGACCGCCCAGGGCACCCCGTCCACCTCGGCGAAGCGCGTGCGCAGGCTCTCGTGCCGGGCGACGACGCGCGCGAACGCGTCCTCCAGGGCGGCGCGGTCGAGCGGCCCGCGCAGCCGCCGGACGAGGTACATGGTGTAGGAGGCGTCGTCCGGATAGAGGCGCTGGAGGAACCAGAGCCGCTCCTGCGCCGGGGACAGCGGGGCCCGCACCGGGGAGGCCGGGGGCCTCATGCGTCCGGCGCCAGTTCGTCGAAGAGGGCGGCCAGCTCGTCGGCGTCGAGGCCGTCCAGCTCGTCGCGGAGCGCGGCCACCTCCACGAGGTCGAGGTCGTCGTCGTCGAGGCGGTTCATCTCCACGGCCAGCTCCGCGACCGTCGGGTGCTCGAACAGCACCGCGATCGGCACCACGACGGTGAACCTGGCCTGGATCCGCGCGTTGATCCGGGTGGCGGTCAGCGAGTGCCCGCCCAGCTCGAAGAAGTCGTCGTCCACGCCGATCGGTTCCTCGACGCCGAGCACCTCGCCCCACATCGCCACCAGCTCCTCCTCCAGCGCGGACGCCGGAGGCCGGTACGGAGCCGTCCGGGCACGGGTCCATTCGGGCGGCGGCAGCGCCTTCCGGTCGAGCTTGCCGTTGGGGGTGAGCGGGAGGGCGTCCAGCACCACGTGGTGCGCGGGCACCATGTAGTCCGGCAGGCTCCGGCGCAGCCGCTCGCGCAGCGCCGCCCACGCTTCGGCGTCGTCCCCCTCGGCCCGCTCGGTGGCCCGCGCGGCCGGGTCCCGCGGTCCCGGGACGAGGTACGCGACCAGGCGGGGCAGGCCGTCCGGTCCGTCGCAGACGCCGGCCGCGGCGTCCGCGACCCCGGGCGCGGCGCGCAGGGCGGTCTCGATCTCGCCCAGCTCGATCCGGAAGCCGCGCACCTTGACCTGCTGGTCGGCCCGGCCGAGGTAGTGCAGCCGCCCGTCCCGGACCGCGACCAGGTCGCCCGTGGCGTACATGCGGGCGCCGGGCATACCGGAGAAGGGGTCGGGCAGGAAGCGCGACGCCGTCAGGGCGGGCATCCCGCGATATCCGACGGCCACCCCGGCGCCGCCGATGTGCAGCTCGCCGGCCTCGCCCGGCGGCACCGGCCGCCCGTCCGGGCCGAGGACGCGTACGGTCGTCCGGCCGATCGGCTCTCCCAGGTCGACCGGCGCGGGCGACGGCGCGACCCGCCCGGCGGTGGACCACACTGTCGTCTCGGTCGGGCCGTACACGTTCCACAGCCGCGCGCCACCGTCGAGGAGCGCGTCGGCGAGGTCGCGCGGCAGGGCCTCCCCGCCGCAGAGCCGGGTCCTGATCCCCTCGGGTACGCCTCCGGATTCGAGCAGGATCCGCCAGCTCGCCGGGGTCGCCTGCATCACCGTGACCGCCTCGGCGACGGCGCGGGCCCGCAGCGCGCGGCCGTCGGCGGTCTCGTGCGCGGAGGCCACGACCACCCGGGCGCCGCAGACCAGGGGCAGCAGCAGTTCCAGGACCGAGATGTCGAAGGACAGTGTGGTGACCGCGAGCCAGGCGTCCCCGGGCGTCAGCTCCAGCAGGGAGGCGAAGGACTCCAGCAGGTTCGCGACCGCGCGGTGCGGGACGACGACCCCCTTGGGCCGTCCCGTGGAGCCCGAGGTGTACATCAGGTAGGCCGGGGACGACGACGCGACGGAGGGCGCGTCCGGGATCGTGTCCGCGGCCGGGCCGGTCGCCGGGTCCAGGGGTGTGCCGTCCGGCGTGAGCCGGACGACGTCCCGGACGCCGTCGAGCAGGCGGGCGTCCACGGACGGCTGGGTCAGCACCAGCGCGACGCCCGCGTCCTCGCGCATGAGCCTGAGCCGCTCCTCCGGGAAGGCCGGGTCGAGCGGCACGTAGGCGCCGCCGGCCGCCCATACGGCCAGCATGGCCACGATCATCGCGGGCGTCCGGTCGAGGCACAGCCCGACGGGGGTCTCGGGCCCCGCGCCCCGCCGCCGCAGTTCGTCCGCGAGCCGGCCGATCCGGTCGTCCAGCTCGCGGAAGGTCAGCTCGCCTCCGGCGCCGCTCACCGCGACGCCGTCGGGGCTGAGGTCACGCCATCGCCGGATCAGCCCGAGGGCTGTCACGCCGCCGGTCACCCCGTCGTTCACCTTTGTCCGCCTTCCAGCCTCGAACTCATCGAACTTCAAAAATCACGACAATTCGGACAGGCGGCGGTCCGGGTCCGCCCCGGCCCGCCGTATGACGTCGGCGAAAGCGTCGGCGAAGCGCCGCGCGGTCGCGGGCGTGAAGAGGTCGCCGCTGTAGTCGAGGACCCCGCCGAGGCCCTCCGGGCCGCGCCACACGTCCATGGAGATCTCGGCCTTCGTGTGGGCGGTCGGCGGCGCCGGATAGTGCTCCGCGTCGAGATCACCGATCGACGTCCTGATCAGGTCGCCCTTGGGCAGGTTGTGCAGGTTGAACATGGCCTGGCACAGCGGCGGCCGGCTGATGTCGCGCGGCACCCGCAGCGCGGCGAGCACGACCTCGAACGGCGTGTCCGCGTGCCGCATCGCCGACAGCGTGACCTCGCGGACGCGCAGGAGCAGCTCGCGGAAGGTCGGGTCTCCGGACAGGTCGGCGCGCAGCGCCAGCGTGTTGCCGAAATAGCCGATCAGGGGGGCCAGCTCGCTCGCGGACCGCCCGGCCACCGGCACGCCCACGCAGAAGTCGTGCTGGCCCGCCGCCCCGCCCAGCATGACCTGGTACGCGGCGAGCAGGGCCATGAAGGACGTACAGCGCAGCTGCCTGGCCAGCCGCTCCAGCGGGACGACGTCCTCCGGGGGCAGCAGCAGGTTTTCCCGGCCGCCGTTCCCCGTCCAGCGGGGCGGTCGGGGGTGGTCGGCGGGCAGGCCGAGCGCGGGCGCGCCGGTCAGCCGCCCGGTCCAGTACGCCAGGTGGGCGGTGTGGTCGCGTTCCCGCTCCCGGGCGGCGTGCCGCGGGTACTGCGTGGGCAGCTCCGCCAGCTCGGGTTCGCGTCCCTCCCGCCGCGCCGCGTAGCACTCGGCCAGCTCGCGCATGAGCACGTCCAGCGACCAGCCGTCCACGACGATGTGGTGCAGGACGATGCACAGCAGCGTGTCGTCCTCCCCCAGCCGGATCAGCCCGGCCCGCAGCGGTGGACCGTTCTCCAGGTCGAACGGCCGGTTGACGAAGGCGGCCAGCGCCCGCTCCACGCCCTCCACGCCCTCCGTTTCCGCGTGCTCCGTGTCCGCGTGCTCCAAGGCCGCGTGCTCCGGATCGGGTACGGCCGGGACGCCGCGGATCGCGATCCGTTCGACCGGGACCGGCGACGGCGGCAACACGATCTGCGCGGGCGTGTCGGCCACCATCCGGAAGCGGGTCCGCAGCACCTCGTGGCGTTCGGCGATCCGGGTGAAGGCCGCCCCGAGCGCGTCCGGGTCCAGCGGGCCGCGCAGCCGTACGCACCAGGGGGTGTGGTAGCCGGTGTCCCCCGGCGCGAACCGGCTGAGGAACCACAGGCGTTCCTGGCCGGGCGACAGCGGCCAGGCCCGCCCGGCGGTCTCCGCGTCCGAGGGGCGGCCGAGGGAGCGGAGCAACGCCTCGCGGCGGTCCGGCGGCAGGTCCGCGAGCCGCCTGCGCAGCGTCTCGCGGCGGTCCGGCACGGTCACCGGTCCCGGCCCCTGACGCCCGACGGCCGCATGTCGGTCCACACGGTGTCGATGTGGTCCAGGCACTCCTCGCGGGTGCCCTCGAAGCCGGTCGCCGTCCAGCCCGTCGGCGGCTCGTGGTCGCTCCACCAGACGGAGTACTGCTCCTCGTCGTTGACGACCACGCGCATCCGGGAGTCCGTCATGTCACCTCTCCGTGTTATCGATCCAGTCGTCGCCGGCCCGGGTCCAGCCGGCGGGCCGCGGTACGGGGGCGAGGCCGCAGACCTCGGCCACCCGGTCGACCGGCACCTCCTCGGCGACCGCCCGGACCAGCAGGGCCTCCAGGCCGAGCAGCATCCGCTCGGCCGCCTCGCCGGGCAGGAAGGCCGTGTCGACCAGGACGAAGAACTCGCACGTCGCCGACGCGGGGCCGGTCGCGAAGAAGGCGTGCGCCTTGACCCTGGGATAGCCGCCGTCGAAGAACGTCCTGGTCCGCTCCCTGAGCGCGGTCAGCTCCCCGGGGTCGTCGCGGTCGACCGGCGGCAGGTCCGGCCAGCGGCCGTCCGGCCGGACATCGTTGAAGAACGCGTCCAGGTCGAGGTCCGCGCCGCGTTCCCGCGCGGCCTCGGCCCGTACGGCGTCGACCGCCGACAGGTCGTAGTGGCCGTTCCGGTACGCGGCCATCGCCTGCCCGTGCCCCCGGCGTACGGCGTCGGCGAAGGTGCCGCCGGCCAGGTCGAGGACGAAGAGCCCGTCGAGCGCGGCGGGGCCGGCCATGTCGCGGACACGCGGGTCGTGCCGGTTGGAGACGATCAGCTGGAGCGCCGCCGTCCGGTGTCCCGTCACGGCGGCCAGCAGCGCGGCGCTCGCCACGGTCAGCACGCTGGCGGTGGTGGCGGAGCAGCGGGCCGCGAGCGTCTCGGCGGCGACCGCCGCCGCGAGAGAGCGCATGCCGAACCGGACGAACCGCGGCTTCTCCGGCTCCCTCTCGGGGAGGTCGAACATCGTGCGCGGCGCGCGCGCCAGGCCGGCCCGCCAGTGCCGCACCGCCCGCGCGGACCGCGCGGCCGCCTCGTCCCCGCTCTCGTACGCGGCCTGGTCGAGGGGCTGCCGGGCCGGCGCGGGCAGGTCGTCGCCGGCGAGGAGCCGCGGCCATTCGGTGGCGATCAGGTTGAGCGACCAGCCGTCGACCGCCAGATGGGACAGCGCGAGCGCGACCGCGCGCGGCCGTCCCCCGGTGACCACGACGGCGCACCGTACGGGCAGCTCCCCGGCGTAGTCGAACGCGGTCGCGGCCAGGTCGGCGGCGAGGGTCTTCGCCGCCGACATCGGCCGGGAGCCGGTCTCGTACACGCCGACGGTGAGCCGTCCGGCGCGGGCCACCCGCTGGACGACGCCCTCCGCCGTCTCCACGTAGGCCGTGCGCAGGGTCTCGTGCCGCTCGATCAGGCGGCGTACGGCGCGCAGGACGGCGGGCAGGTCCACGGCCCCGGCGACGGGCAGCGTCCAGGACAGGTTGAAGTACGGGTCGCCGTCGTCCAGCCATCGGGTGGAGCCCCAGATCATCCGCTGGCCCCAGGTCAGCGGCGCCGCACCTCCCCGGGCGCCGGTGAACTCGACCGTCTCCGGGGTGAGCGGGGTCATCGGTCCCCGGCCCGGCCGCCGGGCGCGCCCTCGTCGGCCAAGGCCAGCCGGTCCGCCAGGTGGCCGGCGAGACCGTCGAGGGTGTCGAGGAAGGGGCCGTCGAGATCGACGTCGCACCCGAACTCGACCTCGATCGCGTCGATCAGCCGCAGATAGACGAGCGAGGTGACCCCGAGGGCGGGCAGGCTCCGGTCCGAGACGAGGACGTCGGCGGCGGCGAGCTCGCCGCCGCTGGCCCGGGACACCAGCTCGGCCAGGCGTTCTCTCAGCATCCCTCCTCCTTCAGGTGGGCGATCTCCTCGGCGACGCCGTTGATCGTCGGGGCGTCGAAGAACACGTCGAAGGACAGCTCGACGTCCAGCCGCTCGCGGACCTTCGCGATGATCTGGGTGATCGACAGGGAGTGCCCGCCGAGGTCGAACAGGTCCTCGTCCGGGCCGACGTCGCGGCCGAGCACCTCGCCCCAGATCTCGCCCACCTCCCGGGCGTACGGCAGGGCCTCCCCAGCGGGCGACGCGGCCCCGGGGTCCGGCGTGGTCCCGGCGGGCGAGGTGTCCGCAGGCTCCCCCGCGGGCGCCCGCACCGGCTCGGGGACGGGTTCGGGCACGGGCAGATCGGCGATTTCGGCGTCGGGCCGGGCCGCGATCGCGTCGAGCAGCGCCAGCAGGTGGCCGGTCACGCTCTCGCAGTGCGCCCGCCCGAGGACCTCCGGGTTGTACTGGAACCGGGCGGCGACGCCGTCCGGCCCGTCCACCATCTGGAGGTGCAACGTGCCCCGGACCGCCTGGTTGAACATCATCCGGTCCACCGAGACGCGCAGGCCGGGGAACGCGGGGTCGTCCCCGTCGCGCCTGCGGTAGCTGACCGAGACCGGGGTGAGCGCGGTGCGCGGGCTCACCCCGCCGACCGCCCGGGCCAGCGGGACCCGCCGGAACCGGTATACGGCGCGCAGCTCGTCCCGCACCGCGCGGGCCAGATCCGCGAACGTGCCGTCGAAGGCGTCCGCGGCCGGGCCGGCGGATGGGACGGTCACCGGCAGCTCGTTGACGAACAGTCCGATGTGGTCGCGCGTCCGCTCGGTCCGGGTGGACAGGTCCACGGCCACGGCCGCCCCGTCGTTCCCGTACGCGCGGAGCAGGGTGTGCAGCGCGGCCAGCACCAGCTCGAACCGGGTGACGCCGATCCGCTCCGCGGCGGCGGCGACGTCCGGCGCGATGGAGAAGTCGACGGCCGCTCCCGCCGCCGCCCGGACCGAGGGCTCGACGAGCCCGGGCAGCGCCAGTCCCGGCCGGTCCCGCCAGCGGCTCCGCCAGAACTCGGCGGCCGCGTCGAGCCGCTCGGCGACCTGCGCGTTCTCCTCCGCCACGGCGTCGCCGTACGCGGTGGGGAGCGGGCGGCCGGCGTAGGCGGCGGCGAGGTCCCGGACCAGGATGTCCTTGGACATGCCGTCGAAGACGGCGTGGTGGGCGACGAACACGAGGACGTGCCGCTCCGGGGCGAGGCGCAGGAGCGTGAACCGGGCGAGCGGCCCGGTGCCCAGGTCCGGCGCGAGGGCCGTCTCGCGCTCGATCAGGCCGGCCGGGTCGCGCCCCGACGCGTCCTCCAACCGGGCCAGGGGCGGCACGGCGGCCGGTACCCTCACCAGCACGCCGTCCCGCTCGACCAGGGCGATCGCGAGCGCGGGATGCGCCTCGACGACCGCGTCGCACGCGGCCAGGAGCCGGTCGGTGTCGAGGGGGCCGTCGAACCAGACGGCGACCGGCATGTGATAGACCCGGCCGCCCGCTCCCATCCGCTCCGTGATCCACATGCCGTGCTGCGCGAGGGAGGCCTGTTCTCCCCCGCCGACGAGCGTCACTGACATCTCAGTCGCCTTCCGTGTGGAGCCTGGAGTCGCCGAGCAGCGCGGGCAACTCCCTCTTGATCACCTTTCCGGACCGGTTCCGGGGCAGGTCGTCGACGACGATCACCCGCTCGGGCAGCTCGTGCCCGGCCACCCGGCCCCTGAGGAACTCGCGTACCTCGGCCGCCGGCATCCCCTCGGACCTGGGCACGATCGCGGCGGCGAGCACCGTCCCGAGCACCGGGTGCGGCACACCGAAGACCGCCGCCTCCGCGACCCCCGGATGCTCGTACAGCGCCGCCTCGACCTGGAGCGTGGAGACCTTGAACGCTCCGGTCTTGACCACGTCGCTCTCCCGGTCGACCAGGTGGAGGTAGCCGTCCGCGTCGAGGCGGCCGAGGTCGCCCATCCGCACCCAGCCGTTCCGGAACGCCTGGGCGCCGGCGGCGTCGTCGCCGTAGTAGGAGCGGGGGGCGGTGGGCGACCGCATCCAGATCTCGCCGACCTCGCCGGGCGGCAGCGGGTTTCCCGCTTCGTCGGTGACGCGCAGCGCGCCGCCGAACGCGGGCCGTCCGAGTGCGGTGGGCCGCTCCCGGTCGTAGATCATGATGGTCTGGGCCGGGGCGGCCTCGGTGGACGTGTAGTAGTTCGTCAGCGTCGCGTTGGGGAACGCCGCCGCCAGCCGCTCCGCGAGCGCGGGCGGCAGCGCGGCGGCGGCGGAGCCGAGCAGCAGCACGCCCGACATGTCGTGCCGTTCGTGCAGCCCCGCGTTGAGCAGCTCGATCGCCATGGACGGCACCATGAACACGGTGCCCGGCCGGTACGTCTCGATCAGCCGGGCGAACCGGCCCGGCGTGAACCTCGCGGGGGTGAGCACGGCGGGCCGCGCGTCCAGGGCGTTCAGCAGCATGGTCTGCCCGGCGTTGGTCCCGATCGGGAAGGCGTGCAGCAGGTGCCGCGAGTGCGCGAACCTGCGCCGGTTCGGCCGGGTGACGCATCCGTACGCCAGATTGGCGTGGGAGGCGCCGACCCCCTTGGGCCGGCCGGTGGTGCCCGACGTGTAGAGGATCTGGGCCAGGTCGCCGGGCCGGACCCGCGCCCCGGCGCTCGCCGCTTCCGAACCGGCTTCCGAACCGGCTTCCGCACTGGTCTCCAGGTCGGCGGGGGCGGCCGTCCAGCGACCGCCGGGCGGCGCGCCGAGGTCGCGGCCGTGCAGCACGGCCGCGGCGCCGCAGTGCTCCAACATGTAGCGCGTCTCGGCGGGCGCGAGCCGGTCGGACAGCGGCACGGCCACCGCCCCGGCCTTCAGCACGCCGCAGAACGCCACGGCGTAGTCGATCCAGTCACGGCTGCCGAAGAGGAGCCCGACCCGGTCTCCGGGTGCGACGCCGCGCCGGGTCAGCCCGTACGCCACGAGGGTGGAGCGCCGCTCCCACTCGGCGAACGTCATCGTCCCGTGGCCGTCGACGATCATCGCCACGCCGTCCGGCTCCTGCTCGGCGCGAACGCGCAGCAGGTCGGGAACGGTGTACGCGGTCGCGCCCGTCATGCGGGCACCTCCTCGGCGTCGGGCGCGGAACCGGGCGCCGGGTCGGTCGCTGAGTCAGGCGCGGATCCGGAGCCGGGGCCGGAGCCGGACGCCGGGGCGGTCCCGCGCCGGGCCCGCTTCCCCAGCTCCTGGAAGCCGACCAGGTCGTCCGGCAGGGCGTCGGGGACCTCCGCGTCGAACCGCCGCAGCACCCGGGTCCGCAGGGCGACCAGCGCGATCGCGGCGATCGCCAGGCCGAAGCAGGCGTACATGAAGCCGATCCCCCGCCCCTCGCCGGTGCCGAGCAGCAGGCCGGCGGTGCCCGCGAGCGGCCCGTCCGGGGCGAGCAGCGGCTCGAACACCGCGGCGCCGTACGGCGCGACGAGGCCGAACCCGATCGGCAGCGTGGACCAGGCGACCAGGGTGTTGAGCGCGATGACCCGGCCGTGGAAGCGCTGCGGCACCTTGACCTGGATGATCGTGGCGTAGACGCCGTTCAGCAGGGTCAGCGAGAGCGACATCCCGAACGCGCCGGCCGCGATCGTCACCAGGTTCGCGCGCAGCCCCGTCAGCAGGCAGAACACCGCGAGCGCGAGCGTCGCCAGGAGCACGCCGTGCAGGCGGCGGCGCCGGGGGCCGCCCCACACGGTCATCGCCAGCCCGCCGAGGAAGACGCCGAGGCCCCCGGCGAACGACACCCGGCCCACGTCGGCCAGCGACGCGAACGACAGCACCAGCGGCGAGATCATCAGGAACAGCGGGGACAGGAAGACGTTCAGCACCGCGAAGTAGACGAGCATCGCGCGGAACCCCCGGTTGCCCCAGGAGTGCCGGATGCCGCCCGCCATCTCGGCCAGCACGCTCTCCCGCCGCCGCCACGCCATCGCCGCCGGGAAC
This sequence comes from Microtetraspora malaysiensis, assembly GCF_001528665.1. Classification (GTDB taxonomy): domain Bacteria; phylum Actinomycetota; class Actinomycetes; order Streptosporangiales; family Streptosporangiaceae; genus Microtetraspora_A; species Microtetraspora_A malaysiensis. The sequence goes on along the minus strand of NZ_BBYJ01000009.1, from coordinate 286,836 downwards.
CGGACGAAGAGGATGGTCAGCGTGGCCAGCGCGTAGCTGGCGACGTCGATCGCGAGGATGCCCCCCAGCCCGATCGCCGACATCAGGCCGACCGCGATCAGCGGCACGACCAGTTGCGCCGTTCCGGTGACCATCTGGACGACGCCGTTGGCGTGCCCGAGGAACCGTTTCGGCACGAGCTGCGGGATGGCCGAGCCGTACGCGAGGCGCTGGAAGGTGAGCGCGACGGAGAGGCCGGCCAGCAGGGGATAGATGTGCCAGACCTGGAGGTTGCCGGTCCAGAGCAGGATCCCCAGCACCAGTTGGGTGCCGCCCGCCCCCGCGTCTCCGGCGAGCATGACCTTCCTGCGGTCGTACCGGTCCACGATGGCCCCGGCGAGCGGCGCGGCGAGCATTCCGGGTACCAGGCCGAGTACGGCGAAGAGCGCGAACCGGGCGAGCGAACCGGTGGTGAGGTAGATCCAGATGGGGATGGCGAACTCGGTCAGCGCCGAGCCGGTGATCGAGACGAGCTGTCCCACCGCGACCACGAGGAACCGCCGCATGCCGGGCGGCGGGCCGTGCCGCGACGCCGGCCCCCCGGCGGCCGGCCCGGCCGCATCGGCCGGTCCGGCCGGAGCCGCCGGACTCTCCGGATCACCCAGATCGGCAGGAGCCGCCGGTTCGCGGGACACGCCCTCAAGCCACCACGTCCGGTCGTCGTCGCCGTCCGGTGACCGCTCCAGCGGGGCGGTCCGGCCCGCGGCGACGGCCTCATGGGTGCCGGTGACGATCTCGGCCAGTTCGGCGGCGCGGTACCGCATGAAGAAGTGCCCGGCCTCGTCGATCACCGCGCACGCGGCCGTGCCGGTGAGCCGGTGCCACTCGCGGTAGCGCTCCTGGTAGAACTCGGCCGCCGGGTCCCGCTCCCCCACCACGGAGATGATCGGCGCGCGCAGCCGCCCGCCCTCCTCCTCGAAGAGCCGGGTGAAGTACCGCTCGGCCTCGCGGGTGCCCTGACGGCGGTTCTCCACGATCAGCCGGATCTGGTCGCGGCCGAGATCCTCGACGTCGAGCCCGGCCGCGGTGAGGGCGTTGACCCGGCCCTGGTCACTGGTCAGCCGGTCCATCAGCGTGCCGAGCCAGCCGAGACCGCGGCCTGGCCGGGCGAAGGGGAAGATGCCGCCCAGGTAGACGGCCTCCACCGGGCGTCCGGCCGCCTCCAGCCGCCGGGCGATCTCGGCGACGAGCATGACGCCGAGCCCGCAGTGCCCGTAGAGGACGAGCGGCCCCGGGGCGCGGTCCGTGATCTCGACGATCTCGGCCACGCAGTCGCGGACGACCTCGTCGAACGGCCGGGCCTCCTCGCCCAGCTCGTGGCCGGGCACCGCGACGGAGTACAGCGCCCAACCGGCGGGCAGGGCGTCGGCGAGCGGCTGGTAGACCACCGCGCTGCCCCCGCCGTACGGCACGCAGACCAGCGTGGACGTGGCCTTCCGCGCCGGGGTGAGCCGGTGCAGCAGCGCGCGCGGCCCGGAGTCCTCGGATTCGAGGAGCAGCGCCAGCGCGCGGACCGTCCGGTGCTTGAACAGGTCGAGGACCGTGACCGCCCGCCCCGGGTACGCGCGGCGCAGCCGGGCGACGACCCGCATGGCCAGCAGGGAGTGGCCGCCGAGCGTGAAGAAGTCGTCGAGCGCGCCCACCCGCTCCAGATCGAGCACCTCGGCCCAGACCCCCGCGACGGCCTCCTCGGCGGGGGTGGCCGGGGCGGCGTACGCGGCGGCCGGGACCTCCGCGCCGATCGCGGGAAGCCGGGCGCGGTCGACCTTGCCGTGCGATTTGAGCGGCAGCTCGTCCAGCCACGCGTACGCGGCCGGGATCATGTACGCGGGCAGCCGGTCGGCCAGCCACGCGGGCAGCTCGGTCGCGCCCGGCCGGGCGGCGACCGCGCCGGGGTGGCCGACGAGGTAGGCGACGAGCCTCTCGCCGCGCGGCTCGACGACCGCCTGGGCCACGTCCGGGTGCTCCGCGAGCACCGACTCCACCTCGCCCAGCTCGACCCGGTAGCCGCGGATCTTCACCTGGAGGTCGCGGCGGCCGAGGAACTCCAGCTCTCCGGAGGGCAGCCACCTGCCGAGGTCGCCGGTGCGGTACATCCGTGCGCCGGGCGGGCCGTACGGATCGGGGACGAAACGGTCGGCGGTGAGTCCCGGCCGGCCGAGGTAGCCGCGGGCCAGCCGCTCCCCGCCCAGGTGGATCTCGCCGGGGACGCCGATCGGGACCGGGCGCAGCCGCTCGTCGAGCACGTAGGCGCGCGCCCCGGGAAGCGGCGACCCGATCGGCAGGCCGGCCGCGCCGCCGCGTCCGGGCGCGGGGACGCCCTCGCCTTCCGCGGCGACCTCGTGGGTGGTCACGCCGACCGTCGCCTCGGTGGGGCCGTAGTGGTTGACCACCCGGCACCTGCCCAGGGCGGCCAGCTCGGCCGCCCAGCCGCGCGGCGCGGCCTCCCCGCCGAGAAGCAGCAGCGTGCGCGGCAGCAGCTCGGCGGGGTCGGCGTCGGCGAGCAGGGCGGCCAGATGCGACGGAGTGATCTTGAGATAGTCGATCGGGGCCCGGCGGAACGCGTCGGCCAGCTCGGGCCCGGCCGTACGGGACGGGACGAGGTGCAGCGTCCCGCCGGTCATCAGGCACAGGTAGAACACCGTCACGCCGAAGTCGAAGGCGAGCGACTGCAGCAGGGCGAACGACGAACCCGGCTCGACGCGGAGCCGTTCCCGGACGCCCGCGAGGTAGACGAGGACCTCGTGGTGCTGGACCGCGACCCCCTTGGGCCGGCCGGTGGTCCCGGACGTGTAGATCACGTACGCCAGGTCGCCGGGAGCGCCCCGGACGGCGGCGGCCTCGTCGCTCGCGTCGCCGGCGTCGTCCGCGACCCCGTCGGGGGTGAGGAGGACGGAGGTCACGTCGGCGGGCAGCCGGTCCGGCGGGTCGCCGCCGGTCACCACGATCCGGGCGCCGGCGTCGGCCAGCACGTACGCGAGCCGGTCGGCCGGGTGCTCGGGGTCGAGCGGCAGATAGGCCGCGCCCGACTTGAGCACGCCGAGGACCGCGACCGCGAGGCCGGCGGACTGCTCCAGGCAGATGCCGATCCGGTCGTCCGGCCCCGCGCCGAGCCGTCGCAGGCGGCGCGCGAGCCGCTCGGCCCGCCGGTCCAGCTCCGCGTACGTGAGGGAGACGTCGCCGGAGACGACTGCCGTGGCGGAGGGGGTACGCGCGGCCTGCGCCGCGATCACCTCGTGCAGCAGCGCGCCGTCCGGGGCGCCCGGCTCGGGGAGCACCGGCGCGGCGGCGCCGAAGGCCAGCACCTGGCGGAGCTCCTCCGGCGGGACCATCTCCAGTTCGGACGTCCGCGCGCCGGGGGCGGAGACGATCGACCGGAGCAGCCGCTCGAAGCAGGCGGCCGTCCTCCGGATGGTCTCGGGGGTGAACAGCTCGGTCCGGTACGTGATGGTGCCGTGCAGCCCGTCCCCGGTCTCCATCAGGTAGAGGGCGAGGTCGAACCGGCTCACGGACATCTCGATCGGGTAGGCCGACATGGCCAGGCCCTGGGTCCGCAGCGGCGCGGAGCGGTAGTTCTGCAGGGCGAACAGCACCTGGAACACCGGCGACCTGCTGACGTCGCGCTCGACGCCGAGCTCGCCCACGAGCCGGTCGAAGGGCAGGTCCTGGTGCGCGTACGCGTCGAGCGCGGTCTCGCGGACGCGGGCGAGCAGCTCAATGAAGGTGGGGTCGCCGGACAGGTCCGCCCGCATCGGCAGCGAGTTGACGAAGAGCCCGACCACGCGTTCCAGCTCGGGCAGCTCACGCCCCGACACGGGTGATCCGACGGCGAAGTCGCGCTGGCCGGAGAGGCGGGAGAGCAGCACCTGGAAGGCCGCGAGCAGCGTCATGTACGGCGTCGCGCCGTGCGCGCGGCCCAGCTCGGCGAGCGCGTCGCAGAGCTCGCGGTCCAGTTCCAGGCCGTGCGCGGCGCCGTCCCAGCCCTGTTCGGGTGGGCGCGGCAGGTCGGTGGGCAGTTCCAGGGGCGGCAGCCCGGCCAGCCGGTCCCGCCAGTAGCGGATGTCGTCGTCGTGGGAGCGTCCCCGCTCCCACCCGGCGTAGTCGCCGTACTGGAGCGGCGGGGGCGCCAGTCCGGCGTCCGTCCCGGTCCGGTACGCCTCGTGCAGGGCGAGAAGCTCTTCCACCACGATGTCGCAGGACCAGCCGTCCGTGACGGCGTGGTGCGTGGTGAGCAGCAGCACGTGTTCCGCCGGGCCGAGCCGGACGAGGAGGGCGCGCAGCAGCGGGCCGGCCTCCAGGTCGAAGGGCCGCTCCATCTGCTCGCGCACGGCGCCGGCGTCCTCCGACAGCCGTAGTTCGACCATCGGTTCCGCGTCGACGACGACCTCGGGCGTGCCGTCGTCCGTGGTGACGAATCTCGTCCGCAGGCTCTCGTGGCGGCGGGCGACCTCGATGAGCGCCCGGTCGAGGGCGTCCTCGTCGATCTCGCCCGCCAGCCGTACGGCGAAGGCGACGGTGTACGCGGTGGTGCCGGGGGCGTACTGCTCCAGGAACCAGAGGCGTTCCTGGGCGTGGGAGAGCGGCGGGCGGGTTCCGGCCGGGCGCGGCGGCACCGTCACGGCGGCGGCCTTCGCGGCGTTCAGCCGCTGCGCGAGCAGCGCCCGCTTCGCCGGCGAGAGGGCGCTCCGCGTCATGGCGCCGCCGCCTCGGCGGGTTTCAGCGTTCTTGGCATGGCTTTCCCCTTGCGACCGGATCCGTCGGCGGGCCGCGAGGACGCCGCGAAACGGGCGGCGGTGAACCGGGCCCGGGTGGCGTTCGCGCGTGGTGGTGCTGGAGTCGTCATGGCGAGCCGGATCGTGGTGCCGCACCGGCGGGGGCCATGGTGATGCCGCCGGCGCCGGGCCGATCGGTGGGGGCGGGGAGGCCGCCGCCGCTCGCGTTCGGTCCCGGGCTGCCGGCAATTGAGTGGGAACACATTCGAGTGGGAACGCTCCCACGTCCATGGAGGCTAGAGATTACGGCTTTGGTTCGTCAAGAGTTATGGAGGTTTCACGCCATTCTCAGCGATTTAATGCGCCAAATTCAGATATTTCCGCATTTCAGCGGGCTGATTGTGCGGATTCAGTGCGATCCGATCCTCCGGCCGGGATTGACAGCGACCTGACGCGAATCTACGCTCCGGTGGGAGCGCTCCCAAAGGGTCTGACGGCCTGTGCCCGGTCGAGCGCGCCTTCGATCGCCGACGCCCCCAGGAGCGCATCACCCGTGATCGTCACCGCTGCATCTCCTCAGATCCTGCGGCCACCCCCCTCCGATCAGGACCTGCGGTCGCTGCTGCTCATCCGGCATTTCGAGCTGGCGTTGCTCCGGCTGTTCGAGCAGGGCGCCGTCAGCGGCACCACGCACACCTGCCTCGGGCAGGAGTACGTCCCCGTCGCCCTGGCCCCGCTGCTCCTCGACGAGGACTTCGTGTTCAGCAACCACCGGGGCCACGGGCACTTCCTCGCCCGCCACGCCGAGCCGTACGGGCTGCTCGCGGAGATCATGGGGCGCGAGGGCGCGTTGTGCGGCGGAGTCGGCGGCAGCCAGCACGTCTACCACCGGCGGTTCCTGTCCACCGGCGTCCAGGGCGAGAGCCTGCCCGTGGCGACCGGCGTGGCGCTGAAGCTCGCCGGCTCCGGAGCGCTCGCCTGCGCGTACGTCGGCGACGGCACGTGGGGCGAGGGCGCCGTGTACGAGGCGCTGAACATGGCCGCGCTGTGGCGGCTCCCGCTCCTCGTGGTGGTCGAGCACAACGGCATCGCGCAGTCGACGCCGACGTCCGCGCAGCTCGCCGGGACGATCGGCGCGCGAGCCGCCGCGTTCGGCGTCCGCCACCACCGGATCACGTCCACCGACGTCGAGGAGATCCGGGCCGAGCTCGCCCCGCTCGTCGCCGCCGTGCGCTCCGAGCCGGCGCCGCTGGTCGCCGAGTTCGTCACGCACCGGATCGGCCCGCACAGCAAGGGGGACGACACGCGCTCCCCGGCGGAGATCGAGCGGGCGCGCCGGTCCGACTGGCACGCCCGCTACGCCGCGGCCGACCCGGAGCGGTTCGCCCGGATCGACCAGGAGCAGCGGGCGTTCGTCGACCGGCTCGTCGCCGAGGTCGCCGCGCGCCCGCTCGCGACACCCGCGGCTCCGCCGGCGCTCGCGGAGGAGCCGGACCGGATCGCCGCCGCCGGCGCGACGGGACGGCGGCCGTGACCCGGGTCTCCGAGCACCTCAACCAGGCGCTGCACGACCTCATGGAGTCGGACCCCGCCGTGCACCTGCTCGGCGAGGACGTCTGCGACCCGTACGGCGGCGCGTTCAAGATCACACGAGGGCTGTCCGGCCGGTTCGGCTCCCGGGTGAGGTCCACGCCGCTGAGCGAGGGGAGCATCGTCGGCGTCGGCGCGGGGCTGGCCCTCGCCGGGGACAAGGCCGTCGTCGAGATCATGTTCTCCGACTTCGTGACGCTGGCGTTCGACCAGATCGCGAACTTCGCCGCCAAGTCCACCGCCATGTACGGCAGGGCGGTGCCCGTGCCGCTCATCGTGCGCTGCCCGACCGGCGGCAACCGCGGATACGGCCCGACGCACAGCCAGAGCCTCCAGAAGCACTTCATCGGGGTGCCCGGCCTCTCGCTGTTCGAGATGACGCCGTTCCACGACGCGGGCGAGCTGTTCGCCCGGATGTTCGCGTTGGGCCGCCCGTGCCTGTTCTTCGAGGACAAGGTGCTCTACACCCGGCACATGCACCGGCTGGACGACCTGTTCCGGTTCGAGCTGACCGGGGACACCGCGCGGATCGTCGTCGACGGCGCGGCGGAGCCGGACTGCACGCTCGTCACGCACGGCGGGCTGGTCCACCGGACGCTCGACGCCATGCGGACGCTCCTCGTGGAGGACGAGGTGGTCTGCGAGCTGCTGGTGCCCGCCCAGCTCTATCCGGTTCCGCGCCTGCCGGGCCTGGAGGACGCCCGGAACGTCTGTGTGATCGACGACGGCGGCGAGGGCGGCAGCTGGAGCGCCGAGGTCGCGCGGGTGCTCTATCCGCGCCTGTGGGGCGGGCTGCGCGGCCCGATCACCCTGGTCAACTCGGCGGACGCGGTGATCCCCGCCGCTCCCCACCTCGAACACGACGTCCTGGTCCAGGCCGGCCGCATCCGCGCCGCCGTACGCGAGGCGGTGTCATGAGCGAGTTCCGGGTGCCCAAGCTCAACAACAACGACTCGGCGTACGTGCTGCTGGAGTGGCTGGCCGGGGACGGCGCCGCCGTACGGGCCGGGGACCCGCTGGCGACGGTCGAGACGTCCAAGGCGGTCGAGGAGCTGGCCGCCGAGGAGGCGGGCGTGCTGCGGCGGCTGGTCCCGGCGGGAGCCGAGTGCGTCCCCGGGCAGGCCATCGCCCGGCTGCTCGCCCCCGGCGCCGAAGCCGCCGGTGCCGAACCGGCCGGTGCCGAACCGGCCGGTGCCGAACCGGCCGGCGTCGAACCGAGCGGCATCGAACCGGCTGGGGCCGGGCCGGTCTCCGGCACGACCCTGGACGACGCGGTGCCAGGCAATACGGTGCCGGACAATACGGTGCCCGGCGACATCGTCATCACCGCTCCCGCCCGGAAGCTGATCGACGAACTGGGCGTCTCCGCCGGCCAGATCCGCGCGCTGGGCAAGAAGGTCGTCAGGCGCGCGGATCTGGAGCACCTCGCGGGAGAGCTGATCTCCCTGTCCCGGGCGCAGCTCAGGACGGCGGAGGTCGTCGAGCGGTCCCGGCGCGAGATCCCCTCGGCCTTCACGCTGATGAACGTCGACGTGACCGACGCGCTGCCGCTCACCCGCGATCTCACCCGGCGGCTCCGGGTCCTCGTCGGGCTGCCGGAGCTGGTCGTCAAGGCCGTCGGCGGGCTGCTCGACGCCTTCCCGCTCTTCTTCGCCACTCCGGCGGACGGCCTGCGCGCCCGGCGCGCGCCCGCCGCCGACGTGGGCGTGACGGTCGACGTGGGCCGGGGCCTGTTCGTCCCGGTGGTCCGGGACGCGGGCGGCCGCTCCCTCGCCGAGATCGCCCGCGACCTCACCGGCTTTCGCCGTACCGCGTTGGAGGGCACCTTCCGGGAGAGTGATCTCGGCGGTGGCGCGATCACGCTCACCCTGCACACGCACGACGGCGTCGCCGTGGCGACCCCCATCGTCTTTCCCGGCCAGACGTGCGCGCTGGCGCTCACCGCGCCCCGCTCCGAGGTGGTCCAGGACGGCGCCGGCTTCGCCGTACGGAAGATCTGCGGACTGGGGCTTTCCTACGACCATCGCTTCATCAACGGACGCGAAGCCGCGGAATTCCTCGCCGCGATCCGGATCACGCTCGAAACCCCCGGACATTTCACGACATGAGGATTGGACGAGCCCGATGAATTCACCGGCGAGATTTCCCTCGGACTTCGTCTGGGGCGCCGCCACCGCCGCGTACCAGATCGAGGGGGCCACCCGCGAGGACGGCCGCGGCGTGTCCGTCTGGGACACCTTCAGCGCGACGCCGGGCAACGTGCGCGACGGCGACACCGGGGAGACGGCGGCCGACCACTACCACCGCTACGCCGAGGACCTCGACCTCATGGCCGGGCTGGGCCTGCAGAGCTACCGGTTCTCCGTCGCGTGGCCGCGGATCCAGCCGACCGGCTCCGGGGCGCCCAACCAGAAGGGCCTGGACTTCTACCGCCGGCTGGTCGAGGGCCTGGTGGAGCGGGGCATCCGGCCGATGGCCACGTTGTTCCACTGGGACCTGCCGCAGGAGCTCCAGGACCGGGGCGGCTGGGAGAACCGGGACACGGCCGAGCGCTTCGCCGACTACGCCGAGATCGTGTTCGACGCCCTGCCCGTCAGGGACTGGCTGACCGTCAACGAGCCGAAGACCGTCGTGGACTGCGGCTACCGGAACGGCATCCACGCCCCGGGCGTGCGGGACGACGCGCGGGCCTTCGTGGCGCTGCACCACCTGCTGCTCGGCCACGGGCTCGCCACCCGGCGGCTGCACGCCGGGCACCCGGGGCGGCGCATCGGCCCGGCGCTCAACCTGCACCCCAGCTATCCGGCGGACGAGAGCCCCGAGGCGCTCGCGGCGGCGCGGCACCAGGACGGCCTGGAGAACCGCCTCTACCTCGACCCGATCCTCAAGGGGCGCTACCCGGAGGACACCCTGGCCTGGATCGCGGAGCGGAGCCCGATGGCCGAGCACATCCGGGAGGGCGACCTCGCCGTGATCAGCGAGCCGATCGACCTGCTCGGCGTGCAGTACTACACGCCGATCTTCGTCGACGGCGCGGGCGAGCGGGTGATCACCAACCCGAGAGCGCAGGCCGAGTGGCTGGAGATCTACCCCGAGGGCCTCCACGACGTCCTGGTCCGGCTGAGGCGGGACTACGACGGCGTGCCGCTCGTGATCACGGAGAACGGCCTGGCCACCGTGGACGCCCCGGACGCCGACGGGCGGGTGCGCGACGACGAGCGGATCGCCTACCTGCACGGCCACCTGCGCGCGATGCACCGCGCGATGGCGGAGGGCGCCCGGGTGGAGGCGTACCACGTGTGGTCGCTGCTGGACAACTACGAGTGGGCCGAGGGATACAGCCAGCGGTTCGGCATCGTGCACGTCGACTACGCGACCCAGCGCCGCACGCCGAAGGACAGCGCCCTCTGGTACCGCGACGTCATCGAGTCGGGCGAGATCCGCTGACGGACGGCGCGTCCGCGCGGGCCGTCCGCGCGGTTTTACCTCGCTTACGCTGATATGACCGTTCCTCCGGCGAAAGGACATCCCCCGTGGCCCAGTACGAAATCATCGGTGGCGGCTACCACGCCGAGGTCAGCCCCCGGGGCGCCGCCCTGCGGGTGCTCCGGCACGGCGGCCGCGACCTGGTGACGAGCTGGCCGGAGGACGGGCCCATCCCCTTCTACAGCGGCACGATCCTCGCCCCGTGGCCCAACCGGGTGGCGGGCGCGGCGTACGAGTTCGAGGGCGCGCGCCACGAGCTGCCCGTCAACGAGCCCGACCGCGGGAACGCCCTGCACGGGCTCGTCGCCGACGTCGCCTGGACGGTCGCCGAGCTGCTGCGGGCCGAGGACGACCACGGCTTCGTCCGGCTGACCCACACCGTCGAGCCGACGCCCGGCTACCCGTTCCGCCTGGCCCTCCAGGTGCGCCACGCGGTGTCCGCGCGCGGGCTGGTCACCACCCTCACCGCCCAGAACGTCGGCGACACCGCCGCGCCGTACGGCTGCGGCCCGCACCCCTGGCTGCTCGCCGGCCCGGACGTCGAGGAATACGAGCTCGATCTGCCCGCCGGTCAGGTGCTGCTGACGGACGACCTGCTCCACCCGCGCGAGCTGGCGGACGTCTCCGCCACGCCGTTCGACTTCCGGCGGCCCCGCCCGGTCGAGGCCACCGCGATCGACCACGCGTTCACCGGCCTGACCGCGGGCCGGGTCCGGCTGCGCGGGCCCGAGGGCGGGGTCGAGGTCTCCTGGGACCCGGCGGCGATGCCCTGGGTGCAGGTCTGCACGGGCACCGGGCTCGGCCACCGGGGCGTGGCCGTGGAGCCGATGACCTGCCCGCCGGACGCCTTCAACTCGGGGACCGACCTCGTCGTGCTCAAGCCGGGGGACACGCACGAGGCGGCCTGGACGATATCCGCCTTCTGATCCCCTTCGGAAAAACACCCATGGACAGCAGGACGAAGCGGAGGCTCTCCCCCGCTCAGCTCCGCACCCTGGTGCTCCACGCGCTGGGGGTGGGCGTCGTGTCCGCGCGGGAATTGCCCGACGGCTACGCCAACGCCGTGTGGCGGCTCGGGCTGGACGACGGGCGCGACGTGGTGCTCAAGGTCGGACCTCCCCCGGACCTGGAGCTGCTGAGGTACGAGCGGGACCTGCTGCGGACCGAGGCCATGGTCTACCACCTGGCCTCGGCCGCGGGCCTGCCCCTCCCCGCCCTGCTGCACGCGCGGTACGACGACCCCATGGTCGGCGGCGACTACCTGATCCTCACGGCGCTGGACGGCGTGCCCTGGAACCGCGCCTCGCTCTCTCCCGAGGAGGAGAGCGGCCTGCGGTTCGAGCTCGGCCGCCACCTCGCCCGCCTGCACACGATCCTGGGCGACGGCGTCTACGGCTACCCGTACGCGGGGCTGACGGGGCGGAGCTGGCGGGAGGCGTTCCTCGCCATGGTGGGGGCGATCCTCGACGACGCGGTGCGCTACGCGACGCCGCTGCCCGCCTCGATCCTGGAGATCGCCGGCCTGGTCCACGCCAACGCGGACGCGCTGGACCGGGTGACCCGGCCCGTTCTCGTCCACTTCGACGTCTGGCCGGGCAACGTCTTCCTCACCGGCCCGGAAGACGTCGGCGGCGGGACGCCGCGGATCCAGGCGCTGATCGATCACGAACGGGCGTTCTGGGGCGATCCGCTCGCCGATTTCGTCACGCCCACGCTGTTCGGGGACCTGCGGGACGACGACCCGATGCTGGCGGGCTACCGGGAGGCGGGCGGGATCGTGCCCGCGGATCCGGAGGCGCCGATCCGCGACGCCCTCTACCGGGCCTACCTGTATCTGATCATGCTCGTGGAGGACGGCCCCCGGCAATATCCGGAGGAGTCCTACGCGCCCGTCCGGGCGCGTACAGCGGAGTGTCTCGCGCGCTCCCTCGACGTCCTGCGCGGCCGGTGACCCGGGTTCGGCGCGGCCGTTCCCGACGTGATCTCATTCCGTGGACAGGACGGTGAGATTCACCGACCGTGTGTCATAGCCTGGTATACCGTGAGCGCAAACAATCTCGATTCATGGCGTGACCTGCCTGCGGCCCAGCAGCCGGAGTGGCCCGACCGCGCCGAACTCGACAAGGTCGTGGCCGAGCTTCAGGGCCTTCCGCCCCTGGTGTTCGCCGGGGAGTGCGACGATCTCAAGGCGCGTCTGGCCGCCGTGGCCCGCGGCGAGGCCTTCGTCCTGCAGGGCGGAGACTGCGCGGAGACCTTCTCCGGCGCCACCGCCGACAACGTCCGCAACAAGCTCAAGACGTTGCTCCAGATGGCGATCGTGCTCACCTACGCCGCGAAGGTCCCGGTCGTCAAGATCGGCCGGCTGGCGGGCCAGTTCGCCAAGCCGCGCTCCAAGAACACCGAGATCCGCGACGGTGTGGAGCTGCCCGCCTACCGCGGCGACATGGTGAACGGCTTCGAGTTCACCGCCGAGGCCCGCACGCCGGACCCGGACCGGCTGCTGCGCGCCTACCACTCCTCGGCCGTCACGCTGAACCTGGCCCGCGCGTTCGCCAAGGGCGGCTACGCCGACCTGCGGCAGGTCCACGCGTGGAACCAGGACTTCGTGGCCGCGTCCCCGGCCGGGCAGCGGTACGAGCAGCTCGCCCGCGAGATCGACCAGGCCCTCGCGTTCATGCGGGCCTGCGGCCCCTACCCGGCCGAGTTCCACACGGTGGACTTCTACTCCTCGCACGAGGCGCTCATCCTCGACTACGACCGCGCGCTCACCCGCATCGACTCCCGGACCGGCCTGCCGTACGACGTGTCGGCGCACATGGTGTGGATCGGCGAGCGCACCCGGCAGCTCGACGGCGCGCACGTGGAGTTCTTCAGCAGGATCCAGAACCCGATCGGGGTGAAGCTCGGGCCGACGACCTCGCCCGAGGAGGCGCTCACGCTGGTCGAGAAGCTCAACCCGGACAACGAGCCGGGACGGCTCACCTTCATCAGCCGGATGGGCGCGGGCAAGGTCCGCGAGGCGCTGCCGACGCTGGTGGAGAAGGTCACGGCCGGTGGCGCCTCGGTGGCGTGGATCTGCGACCCGATGCACGGCAACACCTTCGAGGCCCCGAGCGGCCACAAGACCCGCCACCTGGACGACGTGCTCGACGAGGTGGCCGGGTTCTTCGAGGTGCACCGGGCGCTGGGCACCCACCCGGGCGGCATCCACATCGAGTTCACGGGCGACGACGTGACCGAGTGCGTGGGCGGCGGCCACCCGATCGTGGAAGAGGACCTGGCGCTGCGCTACGAGACCGCCTGCGACCCGCGCCTCAACCGCGGCCAGTCGCTGGATCTGGCCTTCCGCGTCGCGGAGCTCTACCGCTCGCAGCACTGAGCGGCGCGCTTCGGCGGCGCCGTACGACACCGAACCGCCGGTTCCGAGCACCGCTCGTGAACCGGCGGCCCTCGCCGGGCCGTCGGGATCTTCGCCGACGGGTCGGGACGGCCCGGCCGCCCGCGGACACGCGGGCCGGGCCGGGCCTTACTTCTTCTGCTCCATATCCGCCGCGATCTCGGCGCGGATGGCGTCCATGTCGAGCGCCCGGAGCTGCTTGATCAGGTCCTCGAGCGCCGGAGCGGGCAGCGCCCCGGGCTGGGCGAAGACCACGATGCCGTCCCGGATCGCCATGATCGTGGGGATCGCCGTGATGTCGAACCCTTCCGACAGAGCGGGCTGGGCCTCCGTGTCGATCTTGCCGAACGTGATGTCGGCGTTCTGCTCCGAGGCCTTCTCGAAGATCGGCGCGAACGTGCGGCACGGGCCGCACCACGACGCCCAGAAGTCCAGCAGGACGATGCCCTTGTCGGCGATCTCGTTGAAGTTCTTCTCGGTTACCTCGATGGTCGCCACGGCGACTCCTCTCGTCTGCGTTTTCGACCGCATAACCACGTGCCCACCGCCCAGCATTCCATCCGGCCGCCCCCGGCGCGCACGACGGCCGATCGCCTCACCTTTCCGGAACCGGAACCTCACTCACCGCGAACGTCCCTTACACCGGTGAATGCGGGTATGTCTCTCCTATGCCCCCAAGCCTTCTCGACGTCGGCTGGACCACGTGCGCGCGCGACGACTGTCCCGGCGCCGCGCATCCGCCGTACGGACGCTGCCTGGCGCACCTGGACCCCGGCGAGCTGGAGTCCACGCTCCGGTCCCTCTCCCCCGGGCAGGCCGTCGATCTACGCGGCACGGCGGTGAGCGCCGAACTGCTCGACCTCGTGCTGGACGCGGCCTGCCGCCGCCTCGGCCGGGCCCGGTTCGACCTGGCCCGCTTCACCGGTCCCGCGCGGTTCGCCGGGGTGGAGTTCCTGGGCGACGCGACGTTCGACCGGGCCCGGTTCGACGGCCTGGCCTCGTTCTTCGGCGCCCGGTTCACCGGCAACGCCTCCTTCGGCGCGGCGGTGTTCGCCCGCGAGCTGACCATGCACGGCTCGCGCGTCCACGGCCACGCCTCGTTCGACCGGTCCAGCGTGGGCAGCGACGCGCTCTTCGGCGACGCCTGCCTGTCGTCGGCGTCCTTCGACCAGGCCGAGTTCCGCGGGTTCACCTCGTTCGACGGCACCGGGTTCCACGGCGAGGCCCGGTTTCGCGGCGCGCGGTTCCGCCGGGCCGTCTCCCTGTCCCGGGCCCGGTTCGACGGCGCCGCCGTGTTCGAGGGCGCCCGGTTCGCGGCCGAGGCGTACCTGTCCCCCGGGTCCGTCGCCGGGCGGCTCGCCCTCGCGGGGGCGCGGGCCGACGGCAAGCTGGAGATCGACGCGTCCGGCTGCCTGGTCGACCTCAGCAACGTCCGGACCGAGGGGCGGCTCACGCTCCGGCTCGCCGACGCCGACGTGGACCTGAGCGGCCTCGTCTCCCGCGGCCAGGCGAGCCTCGTCCGCCGCTCCGGCCGGGTGCGGGTGCTGTCCCTGGAACGGCTCGACGTCGACCGGCTGTCCCTGTCGGGCGTGGACCTGAGCGGATGCCACCTCGCCGGGGTGCCCGACCCGGGACGGCTGCGGCTTTCCGGCTGCGTGTTCGCCACCACCCCGCGCGGCGTCCAGCTCCGGCTGAGCTGGCCGCCCGTCCGGTGGTGGAGCAAACGCCAGGTCCTCGCCGACGAGCACGCCTGGCGCTTCGGCCCGGCCCGGCCGGCGGTCGATCCCGGCCGTCTGAAACATCTGTACACGGGCCTTCGGGTGGACGACGAACGCACCGCGACCGACTTCGCGTTCGGCGCGATGGAGATGCGCCGGATGTCCGCCGCCGGTCCCGCCGCCCGGGCCGTCCTCGGCGTCTACTGGCTGCTGTGCGGGTACGGCCTGCGGACCGGCCGCGCGCTCGCCTGGCTGGTCCTCGTCGCCGCGGTCGCCGCCGGAAGCCTGCTGTGGTCGTCCTCGGCTCCCCAGCACGTGGCGCGCCGCCCGCCGTGGACGGGGAGCGGCGTTCCCGCGCAGGCGCCGCCGCCCGCCGCGCGCGCCGTCGTGCCCCGCCCGCGTGCCGGGGCGACCGCCACCCGTGGCGCCGTGTCCGGCGCCCATGCCGCGGCTCGCTCCGGCGTCGCCGTACGCGCCGATCTGGCCGCCCGGGTGGCGCCCGGGCCGGGCGAGTCCCACGACCCTCCCCGGTCGCAGCCCTGACCTCCGGTCCGCCGCACCCGCCGACGGCGGTGCAACGCCCGCCCCGAAATCGGCACCGGCCCCACCGGGTGCCATGGTGTTCCCGTGGCCTCGATCGTTTCCGTCCCCGAGGCCGTTCGTGCGCCGTGGCGACCGCG
The DNA here is from genome assembly GCF_001528665.1 of Microtetraspora malaysiensis. Classification (GTDB taxonomy): domain Bacteria; phylum Actinomycetota; class Actinomycetes; order Streptosporangiales; family Streptosporangiaceae; genus Microtetraspora_A; species Microtetraspora_A malaysiensis. Next base: position 271,214 of record NZ_BBYJ01000009.1, on the reverse strand, counting down.
CACGCTCTCTCCGGCTCGCGTGATCGCGCACGTCGGGGGCACTCCGGGCATTCGGGAATACTGAAGGGTATATGCACAAAGATCTCCTGCGGCTCGCCCGCGCGGAACCGGCCGTGCGGCGCCATCTGGCCCTCTGCCTCGCCGCCGCCGTCCTCGCCGGTCTGCTCGTGCTCGCGCAGGCCGAGCTGCTCTCGGGCGTGCTGTCCGGAAGGTTCGCCCTGGCGGCCCTCCTCCCCCTGGTCGGGGTCGTGGTCGTGCGCGGCGCGCTCGGCTGGCTCCAGGGCGTGTCGGCCGGCCGAACGGCCACCGGCGTCAAGTCGGTCCTGCGCGCCCGGCTGATGCGGCGGTTCCAGGAGTCCGGACCGGCGGGACCACGCTCGGGCGAGCTGGTCACGCTCGTCGGCCGCGGCCTCGACGCGCTCGACCCCTACCTGAGCGGGTATCTGCCCGCGGCGGCGGTCGCGTCCGTCGTGCCCATCGCCGTGCTGGCCCGGCTCTTCGTCGCCGACCTCGCCAGCGCGCTGATCGTCCTGGTCACGCTTCCGCTCATCCCGGTCTTCGGCGCTCTTGTGGGGTGGACGACCAAGACCGTGACCGAACGGCAGTGGCGGGCGCTGTCCCGGCTCGGCGGGCACTTCCTGGACGTGGTGCGCGGCCTGCCGACGCTCCGGGCCTTCGGGCGGGCGCGCCACCAGTCCACGGTGATCCGCGAGGTCGCCGCCGCGCACCGGGCGGCCACGATGCGCACGCTGCGGGTGGCGTTCCTGTCGTCCCTGGTGCTGGAGCTCGTCGCCTCACTCTCGCTCGCCCTCGTGGCCGTTCCCGTCGGGCTCCGGCTGCTGTCGGGCTCCCTCCACCTCGACACGGCCCTGCTCGTCCTCCTGCTCGCTCCGGAGGCGTACCTGCCGCTGCGGGCGATGGGGACGAAGTTCCACGCGTCGGTCGAGGGCGTGGCGGCCGCGGACGAGGCGTTCGCCCTGCTCACCCCGGCCTCCGGGGATCGGGCCGGCCGGGCCGGGGGGACGCGGGACACCCAGCCTCGGGAGGCCCGGCGTGCGGGCGCGCGGCCCCCGGAGATCCGCTTTGAGCACGTGACCGTCCGCTATCCCGGCCGGGAGGAGCCCGCGCTCGACGACGTGTCCCTCGTCGTCGCGCCCGGCGAGCGGGTCGCGCTCGTCGGAGAGAGCGGCGGCGGGAAGAGCACGCTGCTCCACCTGCTCCTCGGGTTCATCACGCCGTCCGAGGGCCGGGTGCTGGTCGACGGCGTCGATCTCGCCACCCTGGACCTGGACGAGTGGCGCCGCAGACTGGCCTTCGTGCCGCAGCGGCCGCACCTGTTCGCCATGTCGGTCGCGGACAACATCGGGCTGGGCGGCGCCGCCTCCCCCGAACTGATCCGCGCCGCGGCGGCCTCCGCGCAGGCCGCCGGGTTCGTCGAGGCGATGCCGCAGGGCTACGAGACGGTGCTCGGCGAGCGCGGTGTGAACCTGTCGGCGGGGCAGCGCCAGCGGGTCGCGCTGGCCCGGGCCTTCTGCCGGCCGTCAGCGGAGGTTCTGCTGCTCGACGAGCCCACCGCCCGCCTGGACGGCCGCAGCGAGGCCGCCGTGGTGGAGGCCACCCGCACCCTGGCCGAGGGCCGTACGGCGATCGTGGTGGCGCACCGCCCCGCGATGATCGGCCTCGCCGACCGGGTCGTCCGCATCGGGGCGGGCCGGATCGTCCACGACCGCCACTCCGACGCCCTCACGGCGGAAAGGGGCGACGCCCGATGACCGCCACGACCGACAGCACCGCCACGACCGACAGCACCGGCACGGTGAGTGGCCGCGCCGGCGGGAGCGTCCGGGGAACCCGGATGATCAGAACGCTTCTCGGCCCGGGGATGGCCCGCAGGCTGGTCGTCGCCGCGCTCGCCGGTTCGGCCGCCGACCTCGCGGGGGTCGCGCTGATCGCGTCGGCGGCGTGGCTGATCACCCGGGCCGCCGAGCAGCCGCCACTGGCCGCGCTCTCGGTCGCGATCGTCGGGGTGCGCGCGTTCGCGACCGGCAAGGGCGTGCTGCGCTACGCGGAGCGCCTCACCGGGCACGACGTCGCGCTGCGGGCGCAGGCGGCCACGCGCGAGCGGCTGTACGACTCGCTGATCCCCGCCGGACCGCTCCGCCAGCGCGGCGCCGACCTGCTCAGCCGCATGGTGGACGACACCGAAGCGGTGCAGGACCTGCTGGTCCGCTGCCTGCTGCCCGCGATCGCCGCGCTGCTCACCGGGATCGCGGCCGTCGTCATCGGCGCGTTCCTGCTGCCTGTGGCCGCGCTCGTGCTCGCCCTCGGACTGCTGGTCGCGGGCGTGCTCCTCCCCGCGGGCACGGCCGCCGCCGCCCGCCGCTGGTCGGCCAGGATCGCCCCGGCGCGAGCCGAGCTGGCGGCCCGGGTGGCCGACCTGGTCCACGGCGCGGCCGACCTCGCCGCGTACGGGGCGAAGGAGCGGGCCCTCTCGGACGGCATGGCGGCGGACGCCCGTCTCGCCGCGCTGGAGCGGGGGCAGACCAGGATCAACGCGACCGCCCTCGGGCTCGGCGTCCTGGTCCAGGGATCGACCGTGGCGGCGATCGCGCTGATCGCCCAGGCCGCCGGGCTCGGCCAGGTGGCGACCGCCGTTCTCGCCCTGACCGCGCTGGTCTCCTTCGAGCCGGTGCTGCCGCTGGCCGCGGCCGGGGAACGCTTCGCGGGGGTGTCCGCCGCGCTGCACAGGCTGGCGGAAGTCCGGGAAACCCCGGTGACGGTGACCGAACCGGACGCGCCCGCGCCACCGCCGGAGGCACCGCTGACCGTGGAGGTGGCGGACCTCGTCATCCGCCACGGCGACCGCGCCCCGGCGCTCGACGGGGTCAGCCTGACCCTCACCCCGGGCCGGAGGGTGGCGGTCGTCGGGCCGAGCGGAGCCGGGAAGAGCACCCTGCTGTCCGCGCTGATGCGCACCGTGGACATCGGCTCGGGAGACATCAGGATCAACGGGGTGGACATCCGTTCCTACGCCACGGACGACGTCCGCGCGGTGATGACGGGGCTGACCCAGGATCCGTACGTGTTCCAGGCGTCCTTCCGTGACAACCTGCGCCTCGCCGGGCCGGAGGCGTCCGACGGCGAGCTGGCCGAGTCCGTACGGCGGGCACGACTGGACGCGTGGGCGGAGCGCACCGGCTGGGACACGGTGCTAGGGGAGGACGGCCGGACCGTGTCGGGCGGCCAGCTCCAGCGTCTGGCGCTCGCGCGGGCCCTGCTCTTCGATCCGTCGGTGCTGCTGCTCGACGAGCCGGCGGAGGCGCTGGACGAGGAGACGGCCGACGCGCTGACCGCCGACCTGCTCGACGCGACGCGCGGCCGGACGACCCTGCTCGTCACCCACCGGCTGCGCGGGCTGGAGCAGGTCGACGAGATCGTGGTCCTGGAGGACGGCCGGGTGACCCAGCGCGGCACGCACGCCGAGCTGGTGTCGGCACCCGGTTACTACCGGGATCTGTGGGAGTCCGAGACCCTGATCGCGGCATCCCGCGCCTCCGGCGCCTGACATCGGGATCAAAGATCGTGGTGATCGGGGCTGCTGGGAAGGCTGTGCTCCTGCCGGCGGCGCTGGGGGATCTGCTGGGCGCCCGCGCCTCGGAGGTGGGCACGGACGGGTTCGAGGAGGTGCTCACTCACAGTTCGTCGTGGTGAAGACGCGAGCGAGCTGGTGGTCGATCATGGCTACGGCGTCTTCAGCGGACCGCTGCCTCAGCAGAACGCTCGACTGCACCCCCTCGGCGCCTGCCACCAGGAACACGGCCTCGGCCGCGGCGTTGATGTCCTGGGGCACCTGGTCGAGCTCCTGCCCTCGCGCGATCAGGTCGGCGACGAGGTTCTCCAGCGCACGCGGCGCGTCGTGGGCGACCTTGGCCAGGGCGGGGTCGGTCAGGAAGCGAACGAAGTAAGCGGCGTACACCAGGTGCCGGTTACGCCGTTCTTCATCCAGCGGTAGCAGCTCGAGCAGCACTCCCCGCACGATCGCGTGCATGCCGGGGGCGTCGCCGAGCATCGCGAGGCGTTCGCGGGCCCGTTGCTCGGCGTCGTCGTTGAGGATCTCCAGCGCGCCGAGTAGCAACTGCTCGCGGGTGCCGAAGTAGTACTGCAGCAGCCGGGCGGAAACCCCGGCCTCCGCAGCGACCTGCCTCAAGGTGACGTCTTCAAGGCCACCGCGGGTGGCCAGGCGCCAGACGGCTTCGGCGATCTGGCGGCGGCGCTGATCATGGTCCACCTGTCTCGGCATGCCATCCGTCCCTTGCGACTCGTTTGTGGTGCGATCGTACCAAGACGATGTTATGGTGCGATCGAACCACAAACAGTGGAGGGCGTGTTCACGCCTGCCGTCACAGCCCTTCGGGGCGATAGGAGACCAACCCCACATGAAGCACGTCACCGTGCTGATCATTGGCATGTTGCTCCTGGTCCTGGGAGCACAGGGCGCCATCCGACTGCTGGCCGACCACGACAACGCCGGGCTGCTCGCCTGGTTGCCCGGCGGATTCGCGACGTGGCTCGCGAGCTATGCGGTGGCCGCCGTCATCGGAGCACTGCTGGCCGGCTGGGGCAGCAAGAAGGCCAAGCAGAGCGGTCGCGGACAATGACCGGCCACACACGAGCGGCCGCCGGGCTCCTCGCCGCGCTGGCGAGCGTTGCGATACCCGTGGCGGGCGCTCCCCCTGCTCAGGCCGGCGAGCTCACCAGCCCCGTCGCCGTGACGGCGTCGGGCAAGGTACGGGGCACGGATCAGGATGGGATCCACCGCTTCCGCGGCATCCCGTACGCTGCCCCGCCCGTCGGGGAGCGGCGCTGGCTGCCACCCCAGCCGCCGAGCTCCTGGACCGGCACCCGCGACGCGACGAAGACAGGACCGGCGTGCCTGCAGCCGCAGGCGCCTGACATGCCGAAGGGCACCCCGCAGAGCGAAGACTGCCTGACCCTCGAGGTGACCACGCCCGCCCGGCCCGGCAAGAAACGGCCGGTCATGGTCTGGGTGCCCGGCGGCGGTTTCATCACCGGCGCCGGCTCGATCTACGACCCGGCCCGGCTGGTCAGGGCCGGAGACATCGTGGTCGTGACGGTCAACTACCGGCTCGGCGTGTTCGGCTTCTTCGCCCACCCCGAGCTCGGCGAGGCCAGCAACTTCGGCCTACAGGACCAGGTGGCGGCGCTGCGCTGGGTGCGCGCCAACATCGCCGCGTTCGGCGGCGATCCCGGCAAGGTCACCCTCGCTGGAGCCTCGGCCGGGGCGATGAGCACCTGCACCCTCATGACTTCACCGGCCGCCCGGAACCTGTTCCACCGGGCGATCGTCCAGAGCGGATCGTGCCGCACCGCCCACCCGGCCGGAGCGATGGGCGAGGGCATGCCCGCGATCTCCTCCTGGCACCCGATCGACACGATCCAGGGCGCCGGCCAGGCTCTGGCCGGGCAGCTGGCCTGCGCCGACGTGGCCTGCCTGCGCCGCAAGAGCGCCGGTGAGCTGCTGCCGTACACCGCCCGGTTCCCGCTGCTCGCCTTCGGCACCAGCCTCGTCCCGCAAGAGCCGGCCAAGGTCTTCGCCGCAGGCAGGCAGGCGGCCGTACCGCTGCTGCAGGGCAACGCCCGAGACGAGCACGTCGAGTTCACCCTGGCCCTCTACCCGCAAGGCATCACCACCCGCCAGTACCCGGGCCTGCTCAGGACCGCCTTCGCATCAGCCGCGCCACAGGTCGCGCGACGCTACCCCGTACGGCGCTTCCCCTCTCCCACCGCGGCGGCCAGCCGCGTGTTCAGCGACAGCGGCTGGATCTGCCCCTCCTGGAAGTCGGGCCGCGAGCACGCGAGAAAGGCGTCCACCTACGCCTACGTCTTCGCCGACCCGTCGGCACCCACGCCCAGCGGCGAACCCCTGCCCGCCCATGTCCGGCCCGCAACCGCACACGGAGCCGAGACCTTCTACCTGTTCGACTTCCCCGACGCCCCAGAGCTGAGTGCGAAGCAGCGACGCCTGGCCGACCGGATCGTCGGATACTGGACCACGTTCGTCCGAACCGGCAATCCCAACAGGGCGGGCAGTACGAGGTGGCCTGCTCTGGGTGCCGCCGACCGCGCGCTCGAGCTCGCTCCGGAAGCGGTACGACCGATCAACATGAAGAACGCTCACCACTGCGGCCTCTGGTTCTGACGGCTGGATGACGACGAGAATCCTCAGGCCTCGACGAGTACGCCGCCGGCCTCGGCCACTGCGTGCGACTCGGCGAAGAGACTCCGCCCGCATCACCGCCGAAACCGACCCCGTCCAGCGCCGCCGTCACCGCTGACTCCCCACACCACCCGGTAGACCACCGGGTCACAAGCCGCCCAGGCGGCGGACACGGGGGTGACAACGAAAACCGCCCAGGCGGCCGCCGGACCTCGGAGGTCGGCGTGGAGCCCGGGCGGGGACGATGGGCGGGGGAGGTCAGTTCGTGCCGCTGTTCTCGGTGAGCGTGACGGTGGCGGTGGAGGGCTTGCCGTTCCGGGTGTAGGTCAGAGTGATCTCGTCACCCGGCTGGTGGCGGCGGATGACGCCGACCAGCGTCTCCGCGTCACCGACGAGCATGTCGTCGATCTTGGTGATCAGGTCGGCCTCCTTGAGGCCCGCCTTGTCGGCGGGGCTGGCCTTGGTGATCGACGCGATCACCGCGCCGGCCGCCTCGCCGGTCGAGTCCGCGACGCTCACGCCGAGCCAGGCGTGCGTCGCCTTGCCCGACTTGATGAGCTGCTCGGACACCAGCTTGGCCGTGTTGATCGGGATGGCGAAGCCGACGCCGATGTTGCCGGAGCTGGAGCCCGAGGTGGCGATGGCGGTGTTGATGCCGATCACCTGACCGGCCGCGTTGACCAGCGCGCCACCGGAGTTGCCCGGGTTGATCGCCGCGTCGGTCTGGACCATGCCGCCGATGGTCACCTGCTGGGTCGGCTGCTGCTGCTGCTCCTGCCCCCAGGGGAACTGCGGCTGCTGCTCCTGGCCGCCCTCCGTCAGCGTGCGGTCGAGCGCGCTCACGATGCCGGAGGTCACCGAGCCCTCCAGGCCGAGCGGGCTGCCGATCGCGAGAACCGAATCGCCCACCTGGAGCTTGTCGCTGTCGCCGAGGCTCGCGGGGGTCAGGCCGGAGACGTCCTGCGCCTGGATCACCGCGAGGTCCGTGGTCGGATCGGTTCCCTTGATCGTGGCCGAGGCGGTCTTCCCGTCGCTGAACTTGACGGTGACGATCGCGCCCTGCCCGGCGTCGGCGACCACGTGGTTGTTGGTGAGGATCAGACCGTCGCCGGAGAGGATGACACCCGACCCCTCGCCTCCGCCGGTCCGCGTCCTGACCTTGATCGACACCACCGACGGCTGGATGGCCTTGGCCACCGCCGCGATGCTGTTCCCCGAGCTGTTCGACACGGGGAGGACCGGCGAGGAGACGACGGTCGTGGTTCCGCTGAAGCCGGTCGCGACGAAGGCCCCCGCGACCCCGCCGCCCAGGGCCACCGCGGCGAGGGCGAGCCCGGCGATCGCCTTCTGTCCGCCGGTCCATCCCTGCTTCACGGCCTGCTGGAACGGGGGCGCGGCGTACGCCGCCGTGTCACCCTGCTGGGATTGGCCGCCGTAGGTGCCGTACTGCCCGTGCTGGGGCGGGGTGCTGCCGAACTGGCTCCATCCGTGGCCCGTCGTGCTCTCGTTCTCGGGCGTCCGCTCCTCGGAGCTCATCGTCTTCCCCCTCGTGGCTGCCAGATCTTCCGGTTCTTCTCCGGTACGTCTCAACCATGCCAAACGACCTGTAAGGTCACGCTAAGCGATCAGCGACAGCCCGGAACTTTCCTGTCCTCATGCCTGTGAACAGCGGGTTCCGACGCTCGTCCGGCTTCTACGGTCCGACGCTTTCCTGCCCTTCCCAACCCGTGCCGATCCCCGGCTGTTCCCGCCAGGCCGTTCCCCCCTGGGTGTGAATCGGCACACCGCGCTACGCGTACGGATCGCGCAGGGGCACGGCCCGGCCGGCGAACTCCTCCCGGATGGCCAGCATCTTGGGCCCGGGGGCGTAAAAGCGTCCCTTGGTCTCGCCGTACGGGCTGAGCCAGTCGCGGGCGGCGAGCTCGCGCAGGTCGCGGGCCGCCTGTCCCTGACTGAGGGACTCGTCGGCCTGGTACATGCTCCGGCGCAGCCGGCGGGAGACGAAGACCTGGTAGAGCGCCGAGACGCAGCGGGGATGCAGCCCCTCCGCGTCCGCCCGCTCCTCCAGGAGTTGGACCCCTGGGTGACTCCTCCGCCCCCTGAGGGGAGCGGCTTCTCGCTAAGCCGCTCCCGCAGCCTCACGAAGGGCAAGCCCTGCCCTGAGAATATTGACAGCCGCGTTCACGTCGGCGTGCGCGGTATGCCCACACGCCATACAGGCGAACTCGGCTTGGGTGACGCGGTTCTCCTTCGCGCAGTGCCCGCAACGGGCACACGTGCGAGAAGTGTTGGCAGGGTTCACCGCGACCAGCTCGCGACCGGCGCTTTCAGCCTTGTGCGCGAGGACCGTCAGGAACACCCCCCAACCCGCGTCCAAGATCGAACGGTTCAGGCCGGACTTCTGTGCCACGTTCCGTCCAGGGGCTTCGATCGTGCCGACGGCCGAGCGGGTCATGTTCGCGATCCGCAGGTCCTCATGCACGATCACGCCGTAGTCACGGACCAGGGCGAGCGCGGCCTTGTGCGCGCCGTCCAAGCGCTGGCGGCGGACCTTGGCGTGCAGTGCGCCGACACGTGCGGCGGCCTTGCGGCGGCGCTTGGAGCCCCGCTTCTTACGGGCGAGAGCTTGCTGTGCCGCCGCGAGACGATCGGCGGACGCGTGCAGGTGGCGCGGGTTGGCCACATGCTCGCCGTCGCTGGTCGTGACGAGCGAGGCGACGCCCATGTCCAGGCCGACGACCGCACCGGCCGCAGGCAGGGTTTGCGCGGGCACGTCATCGCAGGACAGGACCACGTACCAGCGGGAGCCTTCCCGCTTGATACTGATCGTCTTCACCCTGCCGAGCACGGGGCGGTGCTGGTGGACGCGGACATGTCCGACCCCTTGAAGGCGGACGAACGTCGCGGTGGGATGTTCGGGTTGGGAGTCCCAACGGCAGCCGTCACCGTCCTTGGGCCACTCAACGGTGTCGAACCAGCCGCGTCCTTTGAAGCGGGGGAATCCCGGCTTCTGCCCGGCCTTGACGCGGCGGAAGAACGCGGCGAACGCCTTGTCCAGGCGGCGGAGGGTGGCCTGCTGGGAGGAGAACGACCACCGGCCCTGGCCGGCGGGGTCATCAGCGCGGATGTGCTTCAGCTCCCCGGACTGGTCGCCGTAGCGGACAGTCACCCCGGCCTTGCGGTAGGCGGTACGGCGGTGCTCCAACGCCGCGTTGTACAACACCCGGTGATCTTCCAGGCACTGCGTGAGCGTGGCGGCCTGCTTGCCGGTGGGGCGCAGCAAGAGCGTGTACGACCTGCGCACCCCACCTCCCACGCTCAGTAATGAGATAACCACGATATCGGCAGTCGCCGACAAAACCCGAAGGGAGGGAGCGCGGATTCCCCCGCTGGCTAAAGCAGGCCGTCCCCTCCGCGCAGATCTGATTGCGCGCGCCTGAAGCTGGCCGTCCCAGCGATGGAGCCGGGTCCCGCCGCATCTCCTCGACCTCGCCGAGGATCTTCTCGTCGACCGGTTCGAGGTCCGGCGTTCCGTACAGCATGGAGCCCATAACAACATGGGCGAATCATTCGATCAAGCGACCGAATGATTCACCCATGAATGTCGGCTTTGTGCGCGCCGATCAGAAGGCCGGGATCACGGCGCCCTTGTACTTGTCCTCGATGAACTGCTTCACCTCGGGGCTGGTCAGCAGCTTCGAGAGCGTGACGATCCGGGGGTCGCTCTCGTGCCCCTCGGCCACGACCAGGATGTTGGCGTACGGGTTGCCCTCGGCCTTCTCCAGGACCAGCGCGTCGCTGCTCGGGTTCAGGCTCGCCTCCAGGGCGTAGTTGCCGTTGATGACGGCGGCGTCCACGTCCTCCAGGGAGCGCGGGATCTGGGCGGCCTCAAGCGGCTGGAACTTGATCTGCTTGGGGTTGCCGGTGACGTCACGCTCGGTCGCGGCGGTGCCGACGCCGTCCTTGAGGGTGATCACGCCGTTGTCGGCGAGCAGCTTGAGCGCGCGGCCGAGGTTGGTCGCGTCGTTCGGCACGGCCACGGTCGCGCCCTGCCCGATCGAGGCCACGTCCTTGATCTTCTTGGAGTAGAGGCCGAGCGGCTCCAGGTGGACCGACGCGACGGACGTCAGCTTGGTGCCCTTGGAGGCGTTGAAGTCGTCGAGGTACGGCTTGTGCTGGAAGTAGTTCGCCCCGAGCTGGCCGTCCTGGAGCTGGAGGTTCGGCTGGACGTAGTCGCTGAACTCCACGATCTCCAGCTTGAGCCCGGCGGCGGGGGCCAGCTTGTCCGCGACGAACTTCATGATCTCCGCGTGCGGCACCGGGGTCACGCCGACCTTGAGCGGCTCACTCGCGGCGGCGGCGCCCGACGCGGTCGCGTCGGACGAGGACGGGGAGGACGACGAGCCGCAGGCCGCCAGGCCGAGCGACAGCCCGACGGCGAGCACGAGCCCGAACAACTTGCGCATGGTGTGACCACTCCTTGGTGGGTCGGTGGGTGCGGAAATCCGCCCGGCGTCTCCTGGGCCGCCCGATGCCGGGCCTCCCGGGAACGACGGGGACGGTGAAATCAGGTCGAAGGGGGATCAGGTCGAAAGGGGGAAGCGCGCGGGGTCAGCGGCGGGTCAGCCTGCGGCTGACGGCGTCGCCGAGGCTCTGGACGGCCTGCACGATGACCACCAGCACCACGACCGTGACGATCATGAGGCCGGTCTCGAAGCGCTGGTATCCGTACCGGATCGCGAGGTCACCCAGCCCGCCGCCGCCGATCACGCCCGCCATCGCCGAGTACGAGACCAGCGTGACGATCGTGACGGTCAGCGCGGCGACCAGGCCGGGCAACGCCTCGGGCAGCAGGACCTTGGCCACGATCGTGCCCCGGCTCGCGCCCATGGCCTGCGCGGCCTGGACGACGTCCCGGCCGACCCCGCGCAGGGCGGTCTCCACCAGCCGCGCGAAGAACGGCGCGGCGCCGATCGTGAGCGGCACCGCCGCCGCGCCGGCCCCGATGGTGGTGCCGATGATCAGCCTGGTGACGGGCATGACCGCGATCATCAGCACGATGAACGGCAGCGAGCGGCCGACGTTGACCACCGCCCCGAGGACCCGGTTGGCGACGGGGGCGGGGAACAGCCCGCCCCTGTCGGTCCCGACCAGGGCGACGCCGAGGGGCAGCCCGAACAGGACGGTGAACAGCGTGGACCAGGCGACTATCTGCGCGGTCTGCCCGGTGGCCTGCCACAGCAGGGGGCTCATGTCCGACCAGGTCATCGGGCCGCCACCTCCACCAGCAGGCCGCGGTCGCGCAGATAACCGAGCGCCGCCTCCGACTCCCCGCCCGTCAGGCGGACACGGAGCCGCCCGGCCGAGACACCGGCGACGTCCTCGAGGGCGCCGCCGAGGATGTTCACGTCCACGTCGAACTTCCGTACGACCTGGGAGACGACCGCCTCGTCGGCGCGGCCGGAGTACGCCCCGGTGAAGGTGATCGTCACGCTGCCGGGTTCGGCGGGCGGCAGCGGGAAGAGCTCCTCGGTGAGCCGGGACCCCGGCCGGGCCAGCAGGTCGGCGATCCGTCCCGCCTCCTCGATCCGGCCCGCGCTCATGATGGCGGCCGAGTCGCAGACGGCCCTGATGACGTCCATCTCGTGCGTGATCAGCAGGATGGTCAGCCCGAAGTCGCGGTTGAGCCGCTTGAGCAGGGCGAGGATCGACTGCGTGGTGCCGGGGTCGAGCGCCGAGGTGGCCTCGTCCGACAGGAGCACCGACGGACGGCCCGCGAGAGCGCGCGCGATGCCGACGCGTTGCTTCTGGCCGCCGGAGAGCTGCGCGGGGTACGCGCCCGCCTTCCCGGCCAGCCCGACCAGGTCGAGCAGCTCCTCCACGCGCCGCACCCGCTCGCCTCGCGGCACGCCCATGATCTCCAGCGGGAAGGCGACGTTCCCCGCGACGGTGCGCGAGGAGAGCAGCGCGAAGTGCTGGTGGATCATGCCGATGCCCTGCCGGGCCTGGCGCAACTCCCGATCGCCGAGCGCGGTCAGCTCCCGGCCGCCGACGGTGACGGATCCCCCGGTCGGGCGTTCCAGCAGGTTGACGCAGCGCAGGAGGGTGCTCTTGCCGGCTCCGCTCTGTCCGAGCACGCCGAAGATCTCACCCTCGCGGACGTGGAGATCCACGCCGTCGACGGCCACGACGGAGCCGTAGGCCTTGCGCAGGCCGGACACTTTGATCACGAGACTTCCCTTGGAACGACGACTTCGGCGGCGGAGTACGGGCACGGCCGGCGGGTTCCGGGCGGGAAGGGCAGGTGGCTGAAACGGCGCAGGACCAGGAAGTCCGTAGGGGAGGTCATGAACGGGCCTTCGGAGCGAGTGTCGATCAATGGAATGGGGCTCAGGCCGGGCGACAGCCGCACATCATCACGCCCCGCGTCCGCAGGGGCATGGCAGCGTCGCACATCACGTTCACGGTCACACCAACAGACGGCCTGGTCGGAGATATTCCGATAATTCCCGACAATCAATGTGGCTTACCTCACAGCCGCCCGGAACGCGTACGGCCCGCGCCTCGGAAAGAGGCACGGGCCGTACGCGACGGACGGTCCTGTGGGCGGTCGCGGGCAGGACCGGGGACCGAGCAGGGCCGCCGGAAAGGACGGCGGTCAGGCGACGGCCTTCTGCGCCACCGTGGCGGGCGTCAGCGCCAGGTCGAGCACCTCGCGCACGTCGCTGACCGCGTGGACGGTGAGGTCCGCCAGGACGTCGGCGGGGACGTCGTCCAGGTCGGGCTCGTTGCGCGCGGGGATGAGCACCGTGGTGATCCCCGCGCGGTGGGCGGCGAGCAGCTTCTGCTTCACCCCGCCGATCGGCAGCACCCGGCCGGTGAGGGAGACCTCGCCGGTCATCGCGACGTCGCCGCGCACCGGACGGCCGGACAGGAGCGAGGCCAGCGCGGTCGTCATCGTGACGCCCGCGGAGGGCCCGTCCTTGGGCACCGCGCCCGCCGGGACGTGGACGTGCACCGACCGCTCCTTCAACGACCCGACCGGCAGCTCCAGCTCGACGCCGCGCGAGCGCAGGTAGGAGAGCGCGATCTGGGCCGACTCCTTCATCACGTCGCCGAGCTGGCCGGTCAGCGTCACGCCGGTCGATCCGGTCTCGGGGTCGGCCAGGGACGCCTCGACGTACAGGACGTCACCGCCCGCGCCGGTGACCGCCAGGCCGGTCGCCACGCCGGGCACCGCCGTACGCTGGCGGGACTCGGGCAGGGTCGACTCGGGGACGTGCCGCGGGCGCCCCAGGTAGGGCACGAGGTCGTCGGCGGACGCCTCCACCGGGAGCTCGGCCTCGCCGAGCGCCACCCTCGCCGTGATCTTGCGCAGGACGCGGGCGATCGACCGTTCGAGCGAGCGCACGCCGGCCTCCCGTGTGTACTCACCGGCGAGCCTGCGCAGCGCGGCGTCGTGGATCGTCACGTCGTCCGGCGTCAGGCCGGCCTTCTCGAGCTGGCGGGGCAGCAGGTGGTCGCGGGCGATGGCGACCTTCTCGTCCTCGGTGTAGCCGTCGAGCGTGACGATCTCCATGCGGTCCAGCAGCGGGCCGGGGATCTGCTCCAGCACGTTGGCCGTCGCGAGGAAGAGCACGTCGCTGAGGTCGAGCTCGACCTCGAGGTAGTGGTCGCGGAACGTGTGGTTCTGCGCCGGGTCGAGCACCTCCAGCAGCGCCGCGGTCGGGTCACCCCGGTAGTCGGCGCCGACCTTGTCGATCTCGTCGAGCAGCACGACCGGGTTCATCGAACCGGCTTCGCGGATCGCGCGGACGATCCGGCCCGGCATCGCGCCGACGTAGGTGCGCCGGTGACCGCGGATCTCCGCCTCGTCGCGGACGCCCCCGAGCGCGACGCGGACGAACTTCCGGCCCATCGCCCGCGCGACCGACTCGCCGAGCGAGGTCTTGCCGACTCCGGGCGGCCCGGCCAGCGCGAGCACCGCGCCGCTGCGGCGGCCGCCGACCACGCCGAGGCCCTGGTCGGCCCGGCGCTTGCGCACCGCGAGGTACTCGACGATGCGGTCCTTCACGTCGTCGAGGCCGGTGTGGTCGGCGTCGAGCACCGCCCGCGCGCCCGCGATGTCGTACTCGTCGGTGGTGTGCGTGTTCCAGGGGATGTCGAGGACGGTGTCCAGCCAGGTGCGGATCCAGCCGGTCTCGGGCGACTGCTCGGAGGTCCGTTCGAGCTTGGCGACCTCCTTCAGCGCGGCCTCGCGGACCTTCTCCGGCAGCGCCGCCGCCTCGATCCTGGCGCGGTAGTCCTCCTCCTCGTCGGAGGGGTCGCCGTTGAGCTCGGCCAGCTCCTTGCGTACGGCCGCGAGCTGCTGGCGGAGCAGGAACTCACGCTGCTGCTTCTCCATGCCCTCCTGGACGTCTTTGCGGATGGTCTCCGCGACGTCCATCTCGGCGAGATGGTCGCGGGCCCAGCCGACGAGCTGCTCCAGGCGCTCGGCGGGGTCGGAGGTGTCCAGGAGGAGCAGCTTCTGCGGGGTGGTCAGCCAGGGCGCGTAGCCGGCGCTGTCGGCGAGCTCGGACGGGTCCTCGATCTGGTTGACCGCGTCCACGACCTGCCAGGCGCCGCGCTTCTGCAGGATCGTCGTGGTGAGCGCCTTGTACTCCTTGGCCAGCTCGTCGGCCCGCGAGCCGACCGGGACCGGCTCGAGCACGGTTGCCTCGACCCAGAGCGCCGCGCCGGGGCCGGTGGTGCCGGTGCCCACGCGCATCCGGCTCACGCCGCGCACGACGGCGGCGGGTTCGCCGCCCGGCAGCCGGCCGACCTGCTCGACCACCGCGCTGACCCCGACGGCGCCGTACCTGCCGTCCACCCGCGGCACCAGGAGCACCTTGCTCTCGCCGGTCCCGGCGCGAGCGGCGTCGATGGCCGCGCGGACCTCGGCGTCCGACAGGTCGAGGGGGACCACCATGCCGGGCAGGACGACCTCGTCGTCCAGGGGAAGGACGGGAAGGATCTGTGTCATCTGGACGCTCCCAAGGGTTGAGTTATGTCGACTCAACTAACGCGAGTCCGGCCATGTTCCCTTGATTGCGCGAGTTCGCTGTGAGCGATCGTAATTCTGTAATTCGCCTGCGATTTCGTGGCTTTCGGGGCGTTATGTATGGCTTGTCCCGTGCCCCGGTCACCCGGATCCCCCGGACAGGGGCCGGTCGGCGGGCGTTCCGGGCACCGCCGGGCGCGGCGTCGAGATCGGTGGGAGCCGCACCACCCGCGGGCCTCGCCGCCGAGCGTGGACGAGGGGAACCGGGTGGTGCGCGAAATGTCAGTGCTCTCCCCTATCTTCGCGATCAGCTGACCGAAAGGAGCCGTCGTGTACCGGCAGGGAGACATCCTGATCGTTCCTGTGGCCGAGGAATCCGTGCCCGCGCGGGCCCGGGCGTTGCCGCCGCAGCCGCGTGATTCGCGTGGTCGTCTCGTCCTCGCCCTCGGCGAGGCGACGGGGCACGCCCACGCGATCCCGGGCCCCGGCACCCTGCTGCTCGATCCCAGCCCGCAGAACCCCGGATTTCTGCATCTGCCCTCCGGCGGACGGCTCGTTCACGAGGAACACGACGCGATCTCCCTGCCGAAGGGGTGGTACCAGGTGATCAGGCAGCGGGAGTACGTCCCCGGCGCGTTCCGGGTGGTGGCCGACTGATGACGACCGATCTCAACGTCGATTTCACCGTCGCCTGGCGTGAGGCGGCGCTCGCCACCGGGCCCGCGGACCGTACTGTCGCGGAGGCCGGTGTGCGTCGCGCCTACCGCGATGCCGGGCTGCCCGAGCCGGAGCACGTTCTCTGGTTCGAGTCCCCGGCGGCCGGGGCGGTGGCCGCGGCCGCGCTGTCCGGCGGTCCCAAGACCCGGGCGACCCTGGTCGCCGCCGGTCTGGGCGAGATCGCCGACCGGGTGCTCGCCCGCGTCGGCGCGGCTCCCGCCGGACGCAACGTCCGCGACGCCGTACGCACCGGGCCGTGGGAACGCGCCCGTCGCGCCCTGCACGAGGTGCTCGGGCCGGCGGGCTGGTCGGGCGCGTGGGCGGCGAGCGGCGGCGAGCTGTGGCCGCAGGTGAACCGCCTGGTGGTCGAGATCCGGCAGGCCATCGCCGGAGATCGCGACACGGACGGCAACCCGTTCGCGGAGATCGCGGCGGCCGGGGCACCGGCGGGCGGCGAGACGGCGGCCCGGACCGCCGGGACCGCGACGAGCGGCGGCGAGGCGGCGGCCGGGAGTGAGCCGGCCCGGCTGGACCGCGCCGCGGGCGAACTGCTGCGCGGGGCGACGCTCGACGCCGTCCTCGGCCAGCATGACGCCGCGTGGCTGTGCGCCTTCGCCCCCGACCCGGGCGTGCTCCGCGAGATCCTCTCCGGAGTGGCGGAGACGGAGCGGTCCGCGCTCGGCGGGCTCTACGACGTGGCGCGGTCGGCCGGCTGGTGGTGGCCCTTCGAGCGGGTCGCGCTGCTGTGTGAGCGGCCGCTGGAGCTGCACCTCGACGACCTCGGCCGGCTGCACCGGGCGGAGGGCCCCGCGATGCTCTTCGCGGACGGCTTCGCCCTGAACGCCTGGCACGGGATGCCGGTCCCCGCCGGATTCGGCGCGACGATGGCCGCCCTCGACCCCGCCCGGATCCGCGCCGAGAACAACGCCGAGCTGCGCCGGGTCATGCTGGAACACTACGGCTACGACCGCTATCTCACCGGCTCGGGCGCGTCTCCCGTCCACGCGGACGAGACCGGCGTTCTCTGGCGGATCTCCCTGCCGGGTGACGAGGACGTGACCATGGTCGAGGTCGTCAACTCCACCCCCGAGCCGGACGGCACCCGCCGCACCTACTTCCTGCGCGTGCCCCCGTGGATCGTGCGGGCGCGACAGGGCGTGGCCTGGACGTTCGGCGTCACGGAGGAGGAGTACCGGCCCGAGCGCGAGACCTGATCCCCGCTCCGGCCACGTGTGCGCCTCGCCTCCCGGGGCGCACGCGTCCGCCCTGCCGATCAGGGCAGGGCGGGCCATCCGGCGGGGATCCGTTCGAGGACCCCGTCGGCGAACACGTCGTACAGGCCGAGCGGCTCCAGATGGACGTAACCGATGTGGCAGTCACAGGTGGCGGCGGGACACGCCCGGGGCCGCAGCGCCCGCTCGAACGACCCGTCGTAGAGGTTGCCGATCACCTCGGGGATGAAATGGCAGCGCCGGACCGTGCCGTCCCCGCTCACCGAGACCACGCTCTCCCCGGTACGGCAGGCGAGCCCGGCGCTCGGGTGGGCGAACCTGCTGTATCCGAAGAGCGGGTCGATCGCGGCCCACTGCGCCGCCTCGTCGTCCGTGTAGCGGCGGCCCTCCTCGGCGTTCACCCACAGGTAGGCGCCGGCGGGCAGGTCGGCGCGCAGCCGGCGAGCGGCGTCCAGGTGATCCGGATGGCCGACGATGCCCACGCTGTGCCGTACGCCGAGCCGGGACAGCTCCCGGCACTTGGCGAGGAACCGGTCGTGGGCGACCTGGCTGGGGTGGTAGGTGACCCACAGCGCGAGCCGGGTGAGATCCGCGTCGGCGAGCCAGCCGGTGCGGCAGCTCAGATTGGTCTGCACGGCCACCCTGCGCACGTGCGGAAGGCGGCTCAACTCCACCATGGCCGCCCGGTACCAGGAGCGGGCCAGGGCCTCGCCCCACGGCGTGAAGAGCACCGAGACCGGGTGGTCGCGCCCGGCCACCCAGGCGGTGAAGCGCTCCAGCGCCGCCCGGTCCGCGCGCAGGCGCTCCGGGTCGTCCCTCCGTTTGGCGAAGGGGCAGTACGCGCAGTCGTAGTCACAGCTCGCGAGCGGCCCCCGGTAGAGGATCGACAGATGCCCGTCCCCGGCGTCCCGCCGCCCCCGACCCTCCGCCGGGCGGAGAGGCTCACGGTGGGATTCGCAGCGGGCCGGGGCCGGGGACACGATGGGGAGCGTCCTGTCGTTCATCGCTCCTCGTAGCCGTCCATCAGCGTCCCGACTCGGCGGGAGAACAGCGCCGGGCCGACCGCGTCCGAGTGGGCCAGCCCCTCGGCGGTGAGCCGCACCGCCTGGTCGCCGACCTCCAGCCACCCGCGTCCCGTGAACCGCGACAGTTCGGCGCCGAAGTCCGCCAGCACGTCGGTCCCGAAGCGGTTCTCGTAGTCGGCCCGGGACAGCCCCTCCGTCTGGAGCAGCGACTGGATCAGATGGCGGCGGCGGCGCTCCTCGTCGTCGAGCCGGAAGCCGACGTTCGCCACCGCGAACTCCTCACGCGGCAGGCGGACGTACTCGTCGATGATCGCCCGGACGTGGCGGGCGCCCACCGCGTACTCGTACGAGTAGTGCAGGTCGCGGGTGTAGGAGCGGGCGCCGCAGCCGAGGCCGACCATGCCGTCGGTCTGGCAGCAGTACTCGGTGCCGCCGCCGCGGCCGGGCAGCCGGAACATCCGCATGGAAACCTGCTCGTATCCGGCGGCCAGCAGGTGGTCGCGGCCGACACGGTACAGCTCCAGACGCTGGTCGTCCCAGGCCCGGCCCTGCCTGCCCAGACCGGTCAGCGGCCGGACGTACAGCGGGTAGAGGTACAGCTCCTCCGGCCGCCAGGCGAGGGCGGCGTCGAGGGAGTGCCGCCAGGACGCCGGGGTCTGGCCGTCGATCCCGTAGATCAGGTCGACGTTCAGCGTCTCGAACCCCTGGGCGCGGATCGCGCCGAGCGCCGTCTCGACCTCGGCCCGCCGCTGGGGCCGGACGGCCGAACGGGCCTCGGCGTCGATGAAGCTCTGCACGCCGATCGACACCCGGGTCGTGCCGCGCCCGGCGAGTACGGCCAGCCGGTCGGGGGTCGCGGTCGCGGGCGAGGTCTCCACCGACAGCGGGATCGTCCGCAGATCGACTCCCATGATCTTCTCGGTCAGGTCGAACAGCCGGGTCAGCTCGCCCGCGCTGAGATAGGTCGGCGTGCCGCCGCCGATCGCGGCCGTCACGAACCGGGGCTCCGCACCAAGGGCGTCGCGGACGGCGTCCGCCTGCCGTTCGAGGGCGTCCAGGTAGGCCGTGGTCAGCTCCTCGGGGGCGCCGGTCCGGGTGAACAGGTTGCAGAACCCGCAGCGCATCTCGCAGAAGGGGATGTGCAGGTAGAGGAAGAGCGCGTCGGTGCGCTCCCCCGCCCACACCTCGCGGAGCAGGGGGCGCGGGTCGAGCTCCCGATAGGCCGTCTTGTGCGGGTAGGCGTACACGTATCCCTGGTAGGGCCGGTCGCCGTCCGCGTCGCGGTAGAGGCCGTCGCCGTCGGCCCACATCGCCTCGTGGCGCGCCGGCACATCGTGCACCCGCTCCGGCGGTGCCCCGCCGACACCGATCTCGACGGCGCCGGTCCGCTCCACGTCACTCCCCGCCCGCACGGCCGTGCCCCCTGTGTCGCTCGTGTTCCATGTCCTGCTCAACCGTCCTCACTGCCCCGCGCCCGCCGCCGGCGTCCGGACCTCCGGCCTCGGGGGTGACGTCACGCGCCATCGCCCGGCTCCCGCTCCCCGGCCGGCGTCGCGTGCGGGGCGCGGTCCAGGACGAACTCGGCGTACGGGACCGTCCACACCACCTCGTGACCGATCCGGTGGCCGGTGTGGCCGTCCTCGCCGTACGCCGTTCCGTGGTCGGAGCAGACGATCGCGAGACACGGGCGACGCCGCGTCATCAGCGCGAACAGCCGTCCGATGTGCCGGTCCACGTACTCCAGGGCGGCGGCGTGGCTCTCTCTCGTGTCGCCGTGGTCCCGGGTCGCTCCGGGCAGGTGGAACCAGTTCGGCTGGTGCAGCGCGGACACGTTGAGCAGCAGGAACACCGGCCGCTCGACGTCGCGCAGCGCCCGCTCGGCGCATTCGATCTGCCGCTCCAGGGAGTGTTCGGAGGTCACGCCGAACTCGCGCTCCCAGTGGCTCTCCGCGAACAGGCCGGGAAGGGCCGAGCCGAGCGGCGTCAGCTTGTTGAAGAAGCCCACTCCCCCGACGCAGACCGTGTGGTAACCCGCCGCGGCCAGCCCCGCCGGAAGGTCGGGCGCGTCGAAAACCCAGGTCCCCTGGGCGGTCGTCTCGCTGCCGGGGAAGACGGCGGCGAACAGCCGGGGATGCGGCCCCGGCTCCGCCGGTGTGGGCAGGAACCCGGCGAGCATCGCGGCGTGCGCGGCATAGGTGAAGCTGCCGGGACTGTGGCGCCGCTCCCAGCGCCCTCCGGGCAGCACGCGGGCGAGGGTGGGCAGCCGCCCCTCCTCGGCCAGCTCGGCGGCCACGTCGTAACGCAACGTGTCGAGGGTCACCAGCAGGATGTCGTGGCTGCCCACGACGGCGTTCATGTCACGCATGCCGTCTCCTGTGCGCCGCCGGCCTCGGGACGCCACCCGTCGAGCACGGCCGCGACCTGCGCGGCGTACGTGTCGAGGCCGGCCACCGGGGTCCCGGTGAGGCCGGGCAGGCCGGGCAGCAGATCGCCGAAGGCGTTGACCTCGGCGATCGCCACCGAGCGCAGATCCGCCCCCACCATGACGTCCACGCCGACCGCGAGGCTGCGCGGGAAGCAGGCGGCGGCCCGCGCGCACGCGTCCAGGACGCGCTCCCAGGCCACCGGCCCCAGCCGCGCCCGCACGCCGTCGAGATCGCCCCGGGCGCCGCCCAGGTGGAGGTTCGTCATGGGGCCGCGCCCGAGGCGTACCACCACATGCGTGGGCGTCCCGGCCACGCAGACCACGCGCAGGTCGAACGCCCGTCCGGAGAGCGACGCCTTGGGGAACCAGCGCTCGACGTGCAGCCCCTCGGGAGCCAGCGCGCCGACGATGGTCGCAACGTCGTCCTCGCTCTCGTACGTCCGGACTCGCAGCGAGTTGTGCAGCGCCTGCCCCGGGCCCAGATCCGCCGAGGTCACCGCCTTGACCCGGGCGCCATGAACCTGGAAGGCGATCACGCCGGAGGCCGACGAGCCGTGGGCGGGCTTGACGAACACACGCGTCCAGCGCCGTCGCGCCATCTCCTCCCGCAGCTCGTCGTACGAGGTGACCGGGCCGGCCAGGGCGTCCGGGACCGGGACCTCCGCGGCACGCAGCCGCCGATGGCTCAGCCGCTTGTCGAACATCACCGCGATCTCGCCGGGGTCGCCGAGCAGGCAGGCCGACGGCACCGTCGCGGTCAGGGCCCGCACCCTGGACAGACCGGCGACGAAGGTGCGGTACCACCGGGCGCCGCCGGTGACCCGGCTCGGGTCGCCGGGACCGCGCAGCAGGGCGTCGGTCCGGGCGTCCTCGCCGGGAGAGTCGATCCGGACCAGCGTGCCGGGCGCGAGCGCCTCGAATCCGCGGACACCGAGACCCTGAGCACCGGCTTCAACGGAGGCTTCGCCGACGGCGTGGCCGGGCGCGAGAAGGCCGGCGAGGACGTCGCTCCAGGAGATCACGACCGGCTCGGGCAGGCCGCGGCGCAGCACGGCGTCGCGGAACATCGTCACCCTGCGGTCTCCCGGGGTGCCGACCACGGCGAATCGCACGTCGCCCTGCTCGTCACTCATCCGCGCGGCGCTCCGCGCGCCGGTCGGGCACGCGTCGCACGCTCACTCGCTCACCGCCACGTAGCGCCAGACGCGGCCGTCACCGTCGTCGTCGCCCTGCTCCTGCTCGGAGAGGTCGATCTTGACGCCGGGCAGCGCCTCGTGGATCCGCTTCATCATCCCGCCGCTGAGGAAGTGGTGGTGGAGGTCGAGCCGGCGCAGGTGGGTCAGCGGCTGGCCGGTGAGCAGCGCCTCGGCGCCGGCGTCGGTGAGCACGCCCATGGACAGGCTGAGCGTCTCCAACTGGGCGACGACGGGCGCGGACGCGACCGCCGCCGCAATCTCGTCCTGGATCTCGCTGTCCTGCAGGCCGAGATGGCGCAAGGAGGGCAGCCGGACGCCGGACAGGATGCCCTCCAGGTCACCCATCCTGGCGTCGCCGCCGTAGTTTTCCACGCCGAGCCACAGCTCCAGGCGCTCGAGCGCGGGGAGGTCGCAGCCACCCACGCCGCGGACGACCGCGCCGGGCAGGCCCCCGGTCTCCAGCCGGAGCGACTTCAACGCCTCGTGCCGGATCGGGCGCAGCCCCAGGCCGGTGCCGCCGCGGACGTCCAGCCGTTCAAGCAGCGGGAACGCCTCCAGCAGCGGCGTCACATCGGACTGCTGGATCCATGAGATCTCGCACTCCTCGGACTCCATCGCCCCGACGAACAGCGAGCGCAGCGCGGGGAAGCGGGCGGCGTTGTCGACCAGAAGGCGGATGATCTCCTGCGACGAGTCCTCGTACGCGTCCTCCCAGGCGCCGATCACGACGGCGGTCACCCTGGTCGTGTCCACCCGCTTCATGAACCAGGCGAACACCTCCGCGAAGGTGTGCTCGGCGTCGTACGTGTCCGCCGACAACCACCAGACCACCGAATCGGGAGCCGGCAGCTCGCCGTCCGCATCGTCCAGGTCGACCACCTGGACCGGAAGACCCGCGTAGCCGCCGCGGTAGTCGTGGGCGGCTCGCTGATACTCGTCGTCGACCATGCCGAACTCCTCGCCGGGGGAAAGCTGCGGGCACTGTCCTACCAGAGGCGTCCGACAGTTCCCGCATCGGCGACCTGGACCGCGACCTCGCCGGCCCCCGCGATCACGACGCGCCCGCCCGTTCCGGTCACGCCCGCACGCTCCTGGTCGTGAGTTCCGCGTAGATCTCCTCGAACCGGGCGAGGGACAGCCGGTGGTCGTGGGACGCGGCCAGGGCGAGACCGGCCCGTCCCATGGCGGCGCGGAGCCCCGAGTCGGTGAGGATCGCCGTCAGTTGCCGGGCCATGGCCCGCACGTCGCCCGGCGGGTAGAGGTGGCCGTTGCCGTCCACGAGATGCGGCAGCGCCATCGCGTCCGCGGCGACGACGGGAAGGCCGCTCGCCATCGCCTCCAGGGTGGCGATGCTCTGCAGCTCCGCGATCCCCGGCATGGCGAAGACGTCGGCCGCCGCGTAGGCCAGCGGCAGGTCGGCGTCCGGGACGAACCCGAGGAAGCGCACCCGCTCGCGGGCTCCGATCCGGGACGCGAGCCGCTCCAGCGCGGCCCTGCGCCCGCCGGTCCCGGCCAGCACGACCTGCGCCTCCACGTGGTTCAGCACCTGCGGAAGGGCGAGGATCAGGTCGTCCAGGCGTTTCTCCTCGTCCAGGCGGCCGACGAAGAGGACGGTCGGCAGGTCGGGCAGCCCGAACCGCTCCCGCGCCCGGATCCGGTCCCACGGCCGGGGCCGGAACCGGTCCAGGTCGATGCCGCAGGAGACGGCCTCCACCACGCCGGTGAACCCCTTGGCCGCGAGCAGCTCGGCGGCGATCTTGGTCGGTGTGGTGACATGGTCGGCCCTGGAGAACACCCGGGCGACGTCCCGCCAGGCCATCCGGTCGGCGACGTCCCGCAGCCGGGCGGGAACGCGCGCGAATGGAAAGAGGTTGTCCGGCATGAAGTGGTTGGTCGCGACCACCGGCCGCCCGGCGCGCCGGGCGGCCCCGACGGCGGCCCGCCCCACGACGAAGTGCCCCTGGACGTGCACGACGTCGGGGCGCAACCCCTGGATCAGCCGCGACATCGTACGGCCGAGCCCGGCGGGGACGCCGACCCGCATCGTCGGGTGAACCAGGAGGGGGGCCGACCGCAGCCGGTGGACGGTCACGTCCCCCGCGGTCTCGATGCGCGGCGGCCCCTGCTCGGAGGCGCAGACCACGTGGACGTCGTTGCCCCTCTCGGCCAGCCCGGCCGCGAGCCGGTGGGTGAAGTACGCGGCGCCGTTCACGTCGGGCGGGTAGGTGTCCGTCGCGATCAGCACGCGGCGTCCCATCGGAGCCGGGGACGCCGGGCCGGCGTCCGGCGTGTCCGGCGAGTTCACGGTGGGCATGGCGGTCATGGCGTTCTCCGGCGGGGTGCGGTGGTCAGGTTGCTCCGGCCGCCCGGGCCCATCGGCTGCATCACGGTCAGCGGTCCCCCGGTCGGCGTGACGACGCCCGGCGCGCCGACGGTGGGGCCGGCGCCGGGCCCAGCGCGAGAGACGAGGCGCCCATTGCCGCGAGCGCGATCATGGGCTGCTCCTCTCGCTTGTATGACGACACGGGGACATGGCCGGAAGACCTCGAACGGGCGGCCGGACAGGGAACGCGGGACCAAACCCGAGCGTGGTGCGCACCGCCGGCCCCGATCATCGGGGTCATCCTGAAACGGAGGTGGTTTCGCCGATGGCGGGGCTGACGGCCCGTTCATGCCCGCCCCCTGCCATAGAGGGGGTCTTCGGACGCATGATGGGCGATGTGGAATCCGATCAGATCCGGCTCCGGTCCGCCACCGGGCGGTGGGTCATCCTGGCGACCGTTCTGGGGTCCGGGATGGCGATGCTCGACAGCACGGTGGTCAACGTGGCGCTTCCCGCGATCGGCCGGGACCTCGACGCGGGCATGTCGGGCCTCCAGTGGACGGTGAACGCCTACACGCTCACTCTCGCCGCGCTGATCCTGCTCGGCGGCTCGCTCGGCGACCGGTTCGGCAGGCGCAAGATCTTTCTCATCGGGATCGTCTGGTTCGCGGTGGCCTCGGCCCTCTGCGGCGTCGCCTCCAACGTCCCCGTGCTCGTGATCGCCCGGGCGGCGCAGGGCGTCGGCGGGGCGCTGCTCACCCCCGGCTCGCTGGCGATCATCCAGGCGTGCTTCGCCAGGGACGACCGGCCCCGCGCGATCGGCGCGTGGTCGGGGTTGGGCGGCGTCGCCGCGGCCGTGGGGCCGCTGCTCGGCGGCTGGCTGGTGGAGGCGGTCGGCTGGCACTGGGTCTTCTGGATCAACCTCCCGATCGCGGCCGTCGCCGTGCTGGTGACCCTGCGGCACGTGCCGGAGAGCAGGGACACCCGCTCCTCCGGGCGCTTCGACGTTCTGGGATCGGCGCTCGCGGCGCTGGCCCTCGCAGGCATCACGTACGGCCTGATCGAGCCGGGCGCGGGGAGGGTCGCGCTGGCCGTCGGCGTCGTGCTCGCCGTCTGCTTCGCCGTCCTGGAGGTCCGCCGCTCGCCGCAGGCCCTTGTGCCGGTGCAGATCTTCGCCTCGCGGGTCTTCACCTCGATCAACGTC
Source organism: Microtetraspora malaysiensis (assembly GCF_001528665.1). GTDB lineage: Bacteria > Actinomycetota > Actinomycetes > Streptosporangiales > Streptosporangiaceae > Microtetraspora_A > Microtetraspora_A malaysiensis. The sequence continues at coordinate 245,814 of NZ_BBYJ01000009.1, read as the reverse complement.
GTGACGATGATCATGTACGCGGCGATGGGCGTGGTCTTCTTCCTGCTCGTGGTCCAGTTGCAGGTGTCGGCCGGGTTCTCGCCGATCGCCGCGGGGTCGGCGATGCTGCCGGTCACCGTCCTGATGTTGCTGCTTTCGGCCCCCGCGGGCGATCTGGCCAAGCGGATCGGCCCCCGCGCGCCCATGACGGCGGGCATCCTGATGTGCGCCGCGGGGCTGCTGCTGATGAGCCGCATCGGGCCGGGCGCGACGTACCTCGCGGACGTCTTCCCGGCGGCCGTGCTGTACGGCCTGGGCCTGTCGGCGGCGGTCGCACCGCTGACCGCGACGGTGCTGGCGTCGGCGAGGGAGCGGTACGCGGGCCTGGCCAGCGGCATCAACAACGCGGTGGCCCGCACCGGCAGTCTGCTCGCGGTCGCCGCGATCCCGCCGCTGGTCGGCCTGACCGGCAGCGCCTACGACTCGCCGGTGGAGTTCACCTCGGGGTTCCGCGTCGCGATGCTCGTCAGCGCGGCCATGCTGGCCGTCTCGGCTCTGATCGCGTTCGTCACGATCAGGTCGAACGTGCTGGCCGCGGCTCCCGGGCCCGCGGGGCGTACGCACTGCGGCATGGCGGCGCCGCCGCTGGAGGAGCGGGACCAGGAAGCCGGGTGAACGCCGGCGTCCAGCGAGGACACCGTCCCGCGCCTCGACCGCGCCACGCGTCCCTCGGGTGACGCGGCCGCCGGTCAGAGATACGGCCGCAGGAACTCGTTCGCCGCGCCGCAGCCGAGGTAGTTCCGCACAGTGTGGAAGTCGAGCCAGTCGATGTTGCAGCTCACGTCGCGCTCGACGCCGTCGAAGTGATCGCGCAGGCCGGGCGGGATCGCCGCGATGTCGTCCTTGTCGGCAATGTTGATCCAGCGGCCGACGCCCGGCGGCCGGGCTCCCCGCCCCTGGAGCGGCACGGGCAGCAGCCGTTCGAAGACGACGTTCCGCATCGCGAGCGGGCTGCCCAGCGTGACGAGCAGGTCGGCGGACAGGTCGGGGTGGGCCCAGAACGCCTCGTACGCCACCACGCTGCCGAGCGAGTGCGCGACCACGACCTGGGGCTGCCTGCGCCGGATGACGTCGGCGACGGTGTCCCGTGCCTTGACCCTGGGGTCGCCGCCGCCGAGGTAGGCCGCCACCTCCGGGCAGAAGTCCTCGGCGAACCGCACCGCCTGGTCGCCCAGCCTGCCGAGCAGCCATTCGGCGAGCCGGTGGGCGATCCCGGTGAGGGTCTCGCCCGCCTGGCTGCGCACCCGGCCGTCGAGCTGCCCGGCCCAGTCGGAGAACACCAGCTTCGCGTCCGCCGCCATCGTCCTGACCGGGGCCGGCGCCGTCCGGCGCAGGTGGTGCGCGTAGTAGGCGATCTCCGAGAAGTACTCGGCGCCGCCGTACGGGGATCCGCCGGTGATCCCCTTGTCCAGATAGCCGTTCCACTTCAGCCGCATGGTCTCGGCCGCCCGGCCCGGTGACTCCCCGGACTCCTGGTAGTAGTGGTACTTGCCGATGCCGTGGACGCCCACCATCGTCGTCATGCCCGTGCCCCTGTCTCCGCTGCCTCGGCCCCCGCGCGTGCGCGCGTCCGTCTCGCCCGCCCCAGCCATCCCGCACGCGGCCGCGGGCCGGGTCGCCGAGGCGTACCCCGCCTGGTTCACTGGGGATAAATCAGTTGATCCGGCCACGGGCGGGATCGCTACGCTGAACCGCCCCCGAGGCCGACCCGTCACCATCCCGAGGCCGTCCCGTCACCGCACCGGTACGGCGCGGCCCTCACAACCCGAAACACCCGCCCCGGGAACGCCCGGGAGATCCGTGAAAGAGGAGACCATGCCAGGCCCGTTGCACGTCCGCGGTTCGACCGTGATCCCGGAGGCGGAGCTCGGCTGGCGTTTCTCGCGCTCGTCGGGCCCCGGCGGCCAGGGCGTCAACACCACCGACAGCCGGGTCGAGCTGAGCTTCGACGTGGCCGCCACGACCGCGCTCGGCCCCGCGCTGAAGGCCCGGGCGCTCGAACGGCTCGGCGCCCGCCTCCACGACGGAGTGCTCACGGTGACGGCGTCCGAGCACCGCTCGCAGCTCCGCAACCGGGAGGCCGCCGAAACACGGCTGGCGCACCTGATCGCCGAGGCGATCGCCCCGCCGCCCCGGCGGCGCCGTCCGACCAAGCCCTCCCGCGGGTCCGTCGAGCGGCGGCTGACCGCCAAAAAGCACCGTTCCGACCTCAAACGCCTGCGGCGCGGTACCGAGTGAACGCGTAGGCTGAGCGAATGGAACTCCCCCCGAGCGTGCGGGCCGTGCTTCTCGAATCCGACGGTGAGGAGGACCGGCTCATCCTGTTCCGGCGCACCGTGCCCGGCCGCGACCTCTACTGGTCGGTCCCCGGCGGCCACGTCGAGCCGGAGGACGCGACCCTGGAGGACACGCTCAGGCGCGAGATGCTGGAGGAGCTCGGCGCGACCGTCGAGGCGATCACCCCGCTCACCACACTGAGCTGCGTCCAGGAGAACGGCGTCAAGACGCAGCACGTGTACGGCTGCCGCCTCGTCACGATGGACGTGGCGCTGCGCTGCGGGCCCGAGTTCGAGGATCCCGCGCGCGGCCACTACGAGGTCGTACGGCTGCCGCTGCGGCCGGAGGAGATCAGCGCGATCAACCTGATCCCCGAGGAGCTCAGGACCTACCTGGGCGAGTACATCGCCCACCTGCCCCAGCTGATCGGCTGACGGGGTCCTTCGCCGGCCCCGGTTCCAGGTGGACGCGGTTCACGCGGCGGGGACGTCAGACCAGGTCGATCAGGTCGGCGATCGAGGCGGCCACGTGTGACGGGCGGAAGGGGTACCGGTCGATCTGGTCCTTCTGCATGACGCCGGTCAGCACGAGGATCGTGTGCAGGCCGGCCTCCATGCCGCAGACGATGTCGGTGTCCATCCGGTCGCCGATCATGGCGGTGCTCTCACTGTGCGCGTCGATCCGGTTGAGCGCGCTGCGCATCATCATCGGGTTCGGCTTGCCGACGAAGTACGGTTCGACCCCGGTGGCCTTGGTGATCAGGGCGGCCACCGCCCCGCACGCCGGGAGCGACCCCTCGTTCGACGGGCCCACCGGGTCGGGGTTGGTGGCGATGAACCGGGCGCCGTTCTCGATCAGCCGGATCGCCCGCGTTATCGACGTGAAGCTGTAGGTCCTGGTCTCGCCGAGCACGACGTAGTCGGGGTCGAGGTCGGTCAGCACGTATCCCGCCTGGTGCAGCGCGGTGGTCAGCCCGGCCTCCCCGATGACGTACGCGGAGCCTTCGGGGCGCTGGCTCGACAGGAACGCCGCGGTCGCGAGCGCCGATGTCCAGATGGACTCCGGCGGAATGTCCAGGCCCGCGGCGCGCAGCCGTACGGAAAGGTCACGTGGGGTGTAGATGGAGTTGTTGGTGAGAACGAGGAAACGGCGTCCGGTCGCGCGCAGTTTCGCGATGAACTCGTCGGCGCCCGGGACCGGGTGCCCCTCGTGAACCAGCACGCCGTCCATGTCCGACAACCAGCATTCGATCGCTTTACGCTCGCTCATGTCTCCAGGATGTCAGGGAGCGCGGCGAGCCCGCGAGACGCGGAAGGCGCGGAGGGCACGGGGGTGGCCGCGCCAGAGGATCACGATCAGGAAAACCGCAGGCCGTAAGGGTTGCGGACGATTCCCACATCTGGGATAACGTGTGCCATCCCGAAAAACCATTCGAGGAGTGTTCACCCTGGTGCCCGATTCCGCATACCGAGGCGTCGCATCGCCCCGGGCACCGGTCAACCGGCGCATCAGGCCGAATCCCCACGCGTGGCCGGGCCCGAGCCGGCCGACAGAACCAAGGAGTGCCTCGTGCTTCCACGATCAATCACGCGGCGCCGTATAGCGGTGATGGGCGCGCTCGCCGTTGCCGCGGGGCTCAGCCTCTCGGCGTGCGGCGGCGACGACTCCGCCGGGACCGACACGGCGGCCCCGGCGCCCAGCGCCGAGAGCACGCTGGCCAAGCTTGTGCCGGAGAACATCGCGGCGGACGGCAAGATCCTTATCGGTAGCGACGCTTCCTACCCGCCCAACGAGTCCGTCGACCCCGCCAACCAGAAGATCGTCGGCTGGGAGGTCGAGCTGGGTGAGGCGATCGCCGGCAAGCTCGGGCTCAAGGCCGATTTCCAGAACGCCGGCTTCGACACGATCATCCCGGGCATCCAGTCCGGCAAGTACGAGCTCGGCATCTCGTCCTTCACCGACAACCCTGAGCGGGAGAAGGTCGTCGACTTTGTGACGTACTACAACGCCGGTGTCTCGTGGGCCACGCTCAAGGGCAACCCCCAGGGCGTCGACCCCGACAACGCGTGCGGCAAGAAGATCGGCGTCCAGCAGGGCACGGTCGAGGTCGACGACATCCAGGCGCGCAGTGAGAAGTGCGTCAAGGACGGCAAGCCCGCGATCGAGCAGGTCGTGCGCAAGGGCCAGACCGAGGTCAACGCCGACCTGGTCTCGGGCAAGATCGACGGCATGCTGGCCGACTCGCCGATCGTGGGTTACGCGATCAAGCAGACCGGCGACAAGCTGGAGATCATCGGCCAGATGTACGACGCGGCCCCGTACGGCTTCGCCTTCGCGAAGACCTCGGGCACGTTCAAGGACGCCGTGATGGGCGCGCTCAAGGAGCTGATGGCGGACGGCACCTACACCAAGATTCTGGAGAAGTGGGGCGTCCAGGACGGTGCCATCACCACCCCCGTGATCAACGGCGCCGGCGGCTGATCCATGTCCGCCGGTCAAACGGAAACACGCACCGGGGCGATCAAGGCCGTCCCGGTGCGCCACCCCGGCCGCTGGGTGGCGGCCGTGGCGGTCGCGGTGCTCGCCGCGATGCTGGTCAACAACCTCGTCACCAACGAGGCGTACAACTGGGCCGAGCAGCTCAAGTACCTGTTCGCGCCCGCGGTGCTCGAAGCCACGTTCAACACCATCTGGCTGACCGTCGCCGCCATGGTGGGCGGCGTCATCCTTGGCATCCTGCTCGCGCTGATGCGGCTGTCCGCCAACCCGCTGCTGCGCGGCGCGGCCTGGCTGTACATCTGGGTCTTCCGCGGCACCCCGTTGTTCACCCAGTTGCTGATCTGGGGCAACATCGGCGCGCTCTTCCCCACACTCGGCCTCGGCATCCCGTTCGGCCCGCAGTTCGTCACCGCACAGACCAACGCGCTCTACAGCGCGGCCGCGGCGGCGGCGCTCGGGCTGGTCTTCAACGAGGCGGCCTACATGGCCGAGATCGTGCGCGGCGGCATCCAGTCGGTGGACGCGGGCCAGCAGGAGGCGGCCAGCGCGCTCGGCCTGACCCGGGTGCAGACACTCCGCCGGATCATCCTGCCCCAGGCGATGCGGGTGATCGCGCCGCCCACCGGCAACGAGGCGATCTCCATGCTGAAGAACACCTCCCTGGTGGTGGCGGTGCCCTTCGTGGAGCTGACCTTCACGGTGCAGAACATCTACTCGCACACCTACCAGATCATCCCGATGCTGGTCATGGCGTGCATCTGGTACCTGTTCCTGTCGTCGCTCATGATGATCGGCCAGCACTACCTTGAGCGGCACTACGGCAAGGGGTACGCGCGATGACCGGACTCACGAACATGGCGTCCGGGGACGTCGCGGCCGAGGGCCTGATGGTGAAGGCCGAGCAGGTCTGCAAGAACTTCGGCCACGTGCAGGTCCTCAAGGGCATCGACCTTGAGGTGCAGCAGGGCGAGGTGATGTGCGTCGTCGGGCCTTCCGGCTCCGGCAAGTCGACGTTCCTGCGGTGCATCAACCACCTGGAGAAGGTCGACGCGGGACGGCTGTGGGTGGACGGCCACCTCGTCGGCTACCGGCAGCGCGGCGACAAGCTGTACGAGCTGCGGGAGAAGGAGGTCGCCGCCCAGCGCAGGGACATCGGCATGGTGTTCCAGCGGTTCAACCTCTTCCCGCACATGACGGCGCTCCAGAACGTCATGGAGGCGCCGATGCTGGTCAAGGGCGAGTCCAAGGACGCGGCCAAGGCCCGGGCCGAGCAGCTGATGGAGCGGGTCGGCCTGTCCGACCGGATGGGCAACTACCCGTCGCAGCTCTCCGGCGGCCAGCAGCAGCGGGTCGCCATCGCGCGGGCGCTGGCGATGCAGCCGAAGCTCATGCTGTTCGACGAGCCCACCTCGGCGCTGGACCCCGAGCTCGTCGGCGAGGTCCTGGACGTCATGCGCGACCTGGCCCGCGAGGGCATGACGATGGTCGTCGTGACCCACGAGATGGGGTTCGCCCGCGAGGTCGGCGACTCGCTCGTCTTCATGGACGGCGGCGTGGTCGTCGAGCAGGGCGTCCCGCGTGAGGTGCTGGCCAACCCCCAGCACGCCCGCACGCAGGCGTTCCTGTCCAAGGTCCTCTGAGTCACGGCGTACCGCACGGCGGTCGAGGGGAGCGCTCCCGGAGCGCTCCCCTCGACCGCTTTCCGGCTCCGGACAGGCGGCCGGAGGGCGGGCAGCGGGGAGACCCTCCCGACCAGTCGTCACCCGCGGAGCCCGGCCGGAAATAAACGGACAGCCACTCCGGTTGTTCGGAGAATGACCACGGACATCATCCGCGGCGTCCCGCGCGGGACGGCCGACATCCCCTTGTCGATCCTCGAACTCGCGACCGTCGGCGAAGGGCACACGCCCGCCGACGCGCTCCGCTCCGCGACCGAGCTGGCGAGAAACGCCGAAGAGTGGGGTTATCACCGCATCTGGGTCGCCGAGCACCACGGGATGCCCGGCGTGGCCAGCTCCTCCCCGGCCGTGCTGATCGCCCATCTGGCGGCGGCGACCCGCGCGATCAGGATCGGCTCCGGCGGCGTCATGCTGCCCAACCACGCCCCGCTGGTCGTCGCCGAGCAGTTCGGCACGCTGCACGCCCTGCATCCCGGACGGATCGACCTCGGCCTCGGCCGCGCCCCGGGCACTGACATGGCCACCGCGAACGCGCTGCGCCGCTCCGCCGACATCGACCCCGACGAATTTCCCCAGCAGGTCGCGGAGCTGACCGCCTTCCTCGACGGCGCCTTCCCCGGCGATCACCCGTACGCCAAGATCCAGGCGATCCCGCGCTCCGCCGACCGGCCGCCGATCTGGCTGCTCGGCTCCAGCGGGTTCAGCGCGCGGCTGGCCGGGCTGCTCGGGCTGCCCTTCGCCTTCGCCCACCACTTCAGCGCCGCGAACACCGAGCCCGCCCTCGACCTGTACCGGTCCTCGTTCCGGCCCTCCGAGGCCCTCTCCGAGCCGTACGCGCTGATCGGGGTGTCCGCCGTGGCGGCGGACACCGAGGCGGAGGCGCTCCGGCAGGCCATGCCGGGCGCGCTCTCGTGGCTGCGGATGCGCCGGGGGGCGCCCGGCCTGTTCCCGTCCCCCGAGACCGCCGAAGCGTACGCGTACACGCCCATGGAGATGGATTTCATCCGCGACCGGCTGTCCAACGTGGTCTACGGAGACGCCGACGGGGTCCGGGCCGGCCTGGAGGAGCTGCGCAAGCGCACCGGCGCCGACGAGCTGATGATCACGACGATGGTCCACGGCGCCGAGGCGCGGCTCCGCTCCTACCGGCTCATCGCCGAGGCGTACGGCATGACCTCCTGACGCGGTGACCGGGTGAAGATCAGGATCGGCCGGGTGCGAGGGCGTCGAGCGCCTCCTCCGCCCGGCGCATCGACGCGGCGGGATCGGCGTCCGGGTTGCCGATCCCGGGGTCGAAGTTGAGATCGTGGAAGACCTCCGTCACCCCCTTCTCCCCCAGGGCCGCGACGTCGGCACGGATCTTCTCGTACGACCCGGTGAGCGGGGCGGAGTCGTCCGCCTGCGCGCGGGTGACGCCCCGGCAGACGAACCGCAGCGTCGCGGGGTCGCGCCCCGCCTCGCGCGCCGCGTCCTTCACGATCGCGATCTGCTCCCCGATCGTGGCGAGGTCGGCGCGGCTGGGGCTGATCCACCCGTCGGCGATCCGCCCGGCCCGGCGCAGCGCGACGGGGGCCGTACCGCCCAGCAGGATCGGCGGCGCGCCGACCGGCTTCGGATCCTGGTGGACCGGCGGCAGCTCGTAGAACTCGCCCCGGTGCTCCACCACGTCGTCGGTCCAGAGGCGGCGGAGCAGCCCGACGTATTCCTCCGCCCGCCTCCCCCGGCGCTCCATCGGCACGCCGGACGCCCGGAACTCCTCCGGAAGCCACCCGAGGCCGAGCCCGACGTCGAGCCGCCCGCCGGAGACGTCCTGCAGGGTCGCGAGCTGCTTGGCCATCAGGGCGGGCGAGACGAACGGCAGGTTCAGCACCGCGACGCCGAGGCGGATCCGGTCGGTGACGCCCGCCAGATAGGACAGGGCGACGACCGGATCGCGCACGCTGCGGTACACCGGCCCCATGGGATGCCCGACCGGATAGAGCAGCCGCTGGAAGGTCCACACTTCGTGGTAGCCCAGCTCCTCGGCGCGGCGCGCGATCCGCTTCATGTTCTCCGGCGTGGCCCACGAGCCGGAGACCGGTACGGCAAAGCCAATCCTCATACCGGCACCCTAGGCTGGGCTCATGATCGAATCATCGGGGGGACCGGCCGGCGCGGCTCCGCCGGACGCCGCGCCCTCCGTCGCCGCTCCCCCCGGCGGGCCGGACGCCGACCTGGTCGCCGGGCTCGTACGGCTCGCGCCCCGCGGGGGCCCGGTCACCGTGCTCAAGCAGAGCACCGGCTCCCCTCGGATGGACTCCGGAGCGGGCGTCGTGGTGGTCCGGGTGGGCGACGTGGTGGTGAAGGCCCACCCTGAGGGGACGCCGGAGGCCGACCTGCGGGTCCGGCTCGACCTGGCGGGCCGGCTGCCCGGCCTGATGCTCGCCCCTCTCGGCGTCGAGCGGCTGGGGGCGCGGATCGTCACGATCTGGCCGGCGGGTGAGCCGTTGACACCCGCCCATCTGGAGGACGGCGACGACCGCGCGCCATGGGCGGAGGGCGCGCGGCTGCTGGCCCGGCTGCACGCCCGTCCCCTGCCGCCGGGGCTGCCCGCGGCGGGCGGCCCGGCGCGGCTCGCACGTGCCGTCGCCGCGCTCGACGGGCATCGCGACGTCCCGCCGGCGATCCGCGCCGCGTACTGGACGCTGCCGTGGAGCGGCGCGGAGCACCGGCCGGTACCGCCCGGCCTGGCAGCGGGGGCCGAGCTGCGGGCCACGCTGGTCCACGGAGACTGGCACCTCGGCCAGCTCGTCCGGATCGGCGCGGCCTGGACTCTGATCGACCCGGACGACCTGGGCCACGGCGACCCGGCCTGGGATCTCGCCCGGCCGGCCGCCTGGTTCGCCGCCGGTCTGCTCGCCACCACGGCCTGGGACCGGTTCCTCGGCGCGTACCTGGCCGCGGGCGGCGGCGCGGTCAGCCGGGACGACCCGTGGAGGGAACTCGACCTGCCGGCCCGGGCGTTGACCGTCCAACTGGCCGCCACGGCGGTCGCGACGGCGAGACGAGCCGGGCGGCCGCTCGACGACTCGACGCGGGCGCTGGTGTCCTCCTGCGCGAGGATCCTCGCGACCGCGCGCGTCTGAGCCGGGGCGCCACCAAGCAGTACCCAGCCTCACCGGCAGCACCGCACCACCAGAGCAGACGGCGCTACCCAGCCGTTACGCGATCAAGGAGATCAACTGATGCAGTGCCCCAAGTGCCGCGGGAACATGCGGACGTTCGACCGCAACGGGATCCACATCGAGCAGTGCGACAACTGCCGGGGCATCTTCCTCGACTACGGTGAACTGGAGACGCTGACCCGGCTGGAGAGCCAGTGGGCGCAGCAGCAGTACGCGCCGCCGCCCGCGCACGGCGCGCCCGCCTGGGGCGCTCCGCACCACGGCCACCACCATCACCACCACGAGCGGAGCTGGGTGGGCATGCTGTTCTCGAGCTGACCTCGTCCGGACGGCCCGGCCCTCCCCTCGGCCGGGCCGTCAGACCGGAAGCCGACGACCCCGGGCTTCCGTCAGACGGGAGATCAGGCCGGGAAGTCGTCCGGGGAGACGTCGCTCGTCGACGCGTTGCCGCCGATCATCTTCTGGAGGGTCAGCGTCCAGGTGCTCCAGCGGATCTGGGTCGCCGTGTAGGTGGTCGTGAACGGCAGCGAGTCGTCGAACCTCTGGAAGACGCAGTTGTGGGTGAACCCCCGGGTGGCACGGTCGTAGTCGCTGCCGCTGGTGTAGTAGACGCGGTACTTGCCGTCCCTGATGTTCGTCACCTTGGCCGTCGACCTCTTGCGCACGTACACGCTGACGGCCTTCCGCTTGCCGAGGACGAGCGTGACGACGCTGTCGCCGGAGGTGCCGTTCTTCACGGTGAGGGAGCCCCTCCCGCCCCGGATGGCGGACGCCAGGATCGTGCCGTTGCCCAGCCTGCGGTTCTGCTCCTTCGGCGGGGTGAACTTGATCAGCCCGCCCTTGTAGTCGCCACCTCCGGCGAGGTCGGCCCCGGCCTCCTTCAGCCCGCCGAACTCGCTGGACTTGCCGAGCCGGCCGAGCACGCTCGACGCGGTGCACAGCGACCGGTCGCCCACGGCCTGGCCCAGCTCGTCGAGCTTGCCGTTCATGGCGCGCAACGCCGCGAGATAGTCGGTGTGCTCGGTGTCGATCTCGGCGGGCGGGTGCAGCGGCCCGAGCCGCTCCGCCGCCGAATCCACCGCGCTCTGCGCGCGCCGTACCCGCTGGCTGAGTGACTTGAAGGTGCGGGCCTTGGCGATGTCCCGCAGCGCGGCCCCGACCGGCACGCCGACGGCGTCCAGCTCGACCTGGTACGCGTCCGGGGTGAGCGCGGTGTCGGCCGGCGACTCCGCCCCCTTCCCCGATCCGGACGCGGCGGCGGGGCCACCGGAATCGGAGCCGGAATTGGAGGAGGTCCCGGCGCCACCGGAGGTGCAGGCCGCCAGGGTCAACGTCAGGCTCGCGGTGAGTGCGAGCGCGGAGAGTCGCGGGGAGATCACTCGTACAACTTTCTCGGCAGCCGTCAGGATGTGTCAACCTGGAACATTCCGGGCCAGGGCCCGGGTCAGCGGCCGTCCACCTCCAGCAGGCCCCGCTCCCAGATCCGTCCTTAGTGGTCGCCGTCGTAAATCCCTAGGGGGTTGACCTTCAGCTGCTGACGTGCAGTGTGTGATCAGGGCTGGATATTCGTCACGTAGAGGTTGCAGACCGGGTCGAGGGCGTCTTGCGGGCTGCCGGTGAACCAGACGTGGTCCTCATAGCCGTCCTCGCTCGCCAGATAGATGGCAAGTCCCGACCGGTGGGCCGAACCGCCGTAGCGCAGCCGCATCAGCATCAGCCGTTCGAGAAGGTCATGAACCAAGAGCCGTACGCCTCGGCCAAGCGGGTGTTCTGGATCGTCGACAACGGCTCCTCCCACCGCGGCCAGGCTGCCGCCGACCGGCTGGCCACGCGCTATCCCAACGCGGTCATGGTGCACACGCCCGTGCATGGTTCGTGGATCAACCAGATCGAGATCTTCTTCTCCATCGTGCAGCGGAAAGTCGTCTCACCCAACAACTTCACCAGCCTTGACCAGGTCGAAGCCCGGCTCATCGCCTTCGAGCGTCGCTACAACGCGACCGCCCGGCCCTTCAGGCGGACCAATCACCCTGTCTGGCTCCTTCGACACGAGGTCAGAGAGCGTTGCCTAGCCGTTGGCGTGTGCTTGTGGTGGCCGACGTTGTCGTCACGGTTGTCGTCAAGCACAGCACCGTTATCTCGACCCTCAAGAGGTGGCACGCGGGGACCCGGGCCAGAGATCTCCCCTCCTTCACTCACCATCAGCCGACCGGCCTCGGGCAGTCAGGAGTCTGCAGGGAGCAGTTCGATACGGACCCGCAGGAGGGTTCCGTCTTCGGTTCTACCGGCGTAGACCGATAAGAATGTGCCCCAAAATGCCCCGAGCGGCCCTGAGGTAGGGGGACAGAACCCAAGACCAGCTACGCTGACGCACCGTGATCTCCGCGCACCAGAGGCAACTGCGCGACCGGTTCTTATCAGCACCTGTCATGCTGACGCCGGATCCGTGGCGGCCGCTCTTTGGGACCTACGGCAACGGCCCTGGCTCTCGACCGTCTCACGTGCCGATCGGCGGACTCCTCGGGGTCGGCTTTGCGCTCGACCCGGTGACGGGTGAGGATCTGCTGATGATCGTCTCCCACCAAGGCCGGGGCGTCTTCGACACCTCAACGGGGGTGAGGATTGCCCGCGATCCCAACCCAGATGCCAGCATGCCGACCGGCCCCGACCTCTCTTGCCCGGGACTGGGGCCGCTGGCTGGCACTCATATCCGTATCGCAGGCCTGTTCGGTGGCGGACTGCACACTACTACCGATGATGGTTGGACCACCGAGATCGTGAGTCCCGACTGGCCTTATCACCGTGTCCTTCTGTCCGCAGACGGTGGCCTGTGCGATGGCCCCCCTGGCGAACGGTGGTGGCACATCTTCCACGCCGATTACTCAGAGCTCCGAGCCGCCGGCTTCTCCCCCTCCGGACGGACATTGGCCGTCGCAACCAGCAGTGACATCACGCTCTGGACCAGGGATCTCTCGCCTGCCATCGTCCGACCGTGAAGCGGCAACAGGCCGACGACGAAGGGTCAAGCCTGTGGCGCCGGGATCCAGTGGTGTTTATTCAGGGCGCCGATCGTGCGCCACGCATACGGCTGCCACCTGACCGCCTCTTATGTAGCCCCTGGTTCGGCATAAAGGCCTCCGGCGCTCCGGCAACGCCTGTTGAGGTGACAAGCCGATCACCTCATGCCCGGTGAGCACGAGGGGTTTGCCGAATCGTTGCGGTGGTGCTGGATCGGCGGGGCAAGATCAAAGGGCAATTACACTGGCCCGCTAATTCGGGAGGGGCACCGCCCCTGCCCGAGAGGCTCCCAGCTAGGGCTGTCGACGCCGGAGCCAGCGAAAGCAATTCCGGAACGATCTTGCGGTATCTAGGATGGCCCAGTGAAACTCGTAGAGCTGGAAATCGAGCGGCACGATTGGGCCGCGCTGCAGTGCGGCTGCGGGCAGTCCGCCGCGCACGTCGCATCGGACCTCCTGCGGCTGGCCAAGGCCAACACCTCGGGCGAGTGCACCACCGACATAATCGACAACGGTCACGTGTTTCTTCCGGATGTTCTCTTCGCCCCGTCCGTACCCACGGTCTCCGTCGCTTTGGCGGCGTTGGCCGATGACGTCCCCCTCCATGCCAGGGAGCAGTACACCGGACTTCTGCTCTGCCTCGTCGGGGACAACGGGCAGTCGTTCGAGGCCGTGCGCGCAGGCAGAGACTTGGTCGCCGAATGCATACAGGCCGCCAAGAGCGGGATCTGGCTGCTTTATGCCGAAATTTTCGCCGGGCGCTCTGTCACGGTGGCCAGTTATGCCTACGAAACACTCACTCTCATTGAAGATGACACCGATCGGCTCGCCCGCGTTCAGGCTGCGGCCGGAGAGCTGCTGGCGTGGAATCTCCGATGAGGCGGACTGATCCCCGCCCGACAGCTGTGAACGAACATCCTGCTCGGTCACATCCGATGAGCAACCACACCCGCCCCCTCCCCCTCGGCGGCCAGAGCGACGAAAGCACCGGCTATCTCCCGCGCCACCGCTGTGCCGGGTGCTAACGCGGACTCCAGGGGCCGTCAACGAGGGAGGCCGATGCTCTCCTACGGACGTTTTTGTCATTGGAGATCAAAAGACCCCGGGCCATGACCGGCTCGGGGCGTTCTTGCTGCGCAGAGAATGTGGTCAGGGGCAGGTCGAACTGCCGGCCTTCCGCTTTTCAGATGGAAGTTCACCCCAGCCGACCTCGAGGACCTGATGGCCCGGATCGAGCGACACGAACAGAAAGAGCTCGACTCCCAGCAGCACGATCACTGCGAGCAACAGCCTGCCGTGCTCGACGTCGCCGCGTAACCCCCGAGGAATTTACGGACACGACCACTCGACCGGGCCGGCCGCTTCGCCCCGCTCCCTTCCGCCCCGCTCCCTCGATCCCCCTGCGCCCCCGAAAGAACTTCGTCTTCGTCGTTGACGAAGTTTTACACCTCCCCTAATGTTGTCTCTATCGGAGACGATGTTCGACGCGCAAGCGGGACTCCGCGCCGAGCGTGGTAGTAATGGGACCCCCAGAGGAGGCCAGACAGACAAGTTGGTGCACCATGACCGAGCACTTCCTCGGCGTTCTCGGCATCGGCGAGGCGCTGGGAGTGAGCCGGCACGCGGTGCACAAGTGGCGCTCCCGCTATCCGAGCGGTTCGAGTCACCCGTTTCCCGAGCCCGACGTCGAGGTCGACGGAGCTCCCGGCTGGCGGGCTGATCGACTGGAAGAGATCGTGCGGTGGCGCGACGGCCTGCCGGGCCGCGGCGCGGGCGGCGGCCGCCCCTCCGCCGCGCGTCAGGAGTATCTCAAGGCGGCGTCCGCACGCGGCTTCACCCGGGACGAGGCGATCCGCGCGCTTGCCACGTTCACCGACGAGTTTCCGGAGATGACCGAGCCGGAGATCTGCGCCTGGCTCATCGAGAGCTGGCGTAGCTAGCACTTTCCGGCGACACACCCCATGCACGGAAGGCGATGCCGCATGCCCGAAATCGGCGGAAACACCGCACCGGGATTCGAAGGAGTGCGTGACGCGTTCGCGGCCAATCTGGCCGGAGACCAGGAAGTGGGCGCGGCGGTCGCCGTCTACCTGCACGGCACAAAGGTCGTCGACCTGTGGGGAGGAGTCGCCGACCCCGAAACCGGCCACCCCTGGGAGCGCGACACCCTGCAGGTCGTGTTCTCCACCACCAAGGGCGTCACCGCCGCCTGCGCGCACCTGCTGGCCCAGCGGGGCGAGCTGGACCTCGACGCGCCAGTCGCCGAGTACTGGCCGGAGTTCGCCGCGAACGGGAAGGAGCACGTCCCGGTCCGCTGGCTGCTCACCCACCAGGCCGGACTGCCCGCGCTCGACCACCCGATCACCCCGGCGGAGGCGATCGCCTGGCATCCCATGGTGACCGCGCTGGCCGCCCAGCGCCCCTTCTGGGAGCCGGGCACGGACCACGGCTACCACGCGCACACGTACGGCTGGCTGGTCGGGGAGGTCGTCCGCCGGGTGACCGGCCGCAGTATCGGCACATTCCTCGCCGCCGAGATCGCCACGCCGCTCGGCCTGGACCTGTGGATCGGGCTGCCGAAAACCGAGCACCATCGCGTCAGCCGGATCGTCGCCGACCCGATCGACCTGGACGCACTCTCCCGGATCGACCTGGACGCCCTTCCCGAACCCGCACGCGAGGTGATGCGGGCCTACGCCGATCCCACGTCGCTGACCAGACGCTCGATGGGCGTCGTCACGCCGCCGCTCAACCACGACGACCCCGGCGAGCAGTCCGCCGAGATGCCGGCGACCAACGGCATCTGCACGGCCCGCGCGCTGGCCGGCTTCTACGCCGCGCTCATCGGCGAGGTCAACGGGCATCGCGTTCTCACGCCCGAGACCCTGGCCGCGGCGACCGCGGAACAGGTCAGTGGAATCGACCGCGTCCTGCGGGTGCCCGTCCGGATCGGCACCGGCTTCGGTCTGCCGACCCCCGACGCGTTCTGGTACAGCCCGACCGCCTTCGGGTTTCCCGGCTACGGCGGGTCGCTCGGCTTCGCCGACCCGGCGAACGGCCTCGCCTTCGGCTATGTCATGAACCGCATCCAGGAAGGCGTGCCGGACCGGAGGGCCGCCACCCTCCTCGAGGCGGTCCACCGCGCGCTCAAGGCCTGGTGAACGGCTTCGGCGGGCCGCCCCCACGGAGGTCCGCCCCTGTGGACGTTCGCCTCGCCGCCGCTCGGCGTGCCCGGCTTGAGGTGGAAAGTGGCGAACGTCACTGAAGCGACATTCAGCTACCCCTCTGGCTGAGGTAGCCGGCGGACGGGTAAGGTAACGCTGGCCTAAATAAGGGTCGCCTTACTCGATCTCGCAGGAGCGGCACAGTGTTCGCGAGCTACCTCATCGGCCTCAGAGAGGGCCTGGAAGCCACCCTCGTGGTCTCCATCCTCGTCGCCTTCCTCGTGAAGAGCGACCGCCGCGACCGTCTCCCGCTCGTGTGGGCGGGCGTTGCCGGCGCCGTCCTCCTCTCGGTCGGGTTCGGCGCGCTCCTCACGTTCACCGCTGCGCACCTGAACCAGACGCAGCAGGAGCTGTTCGACGCCATCACCTCGCTCGCCGCGACCGTGTTCGTGACGTTCATGATCTTCTGGATGCGCACGGCGGCGCGGCGGATGTCCGGCGAGCTGCGCGAGAAGCTCGGCCACGCGCTGGAGCTGGGCGCCACCGCGGTCGTCGTCATGGCGTTCCTCGCGGTGGCCAGGGAGGGGCTGGAGACGGCCCTCCTGTGGTTCGCCGCCGCGCAGGGCGCCTCGGCCACCGCGAGCCCGCTGGTCGGCATCTCCCTCGGGCTGCTCACCTCCGTGGCGCTGGGCTGGGGCCTCTACAAGAGCGCACTGCGGATCAACCTCACCACGTTCTTCACCTGGACCGGCCTGCTGCTGATCCTGGTCGCCGCGGGCATCTTCAAGTACGGCGTGCACGACCTCCAGGAGGCGGGCATCGTCCCCGGCCTGAGCACCTACGCCTTCGACATCAGCGGCGTGCTCGACCCGGGCGCCTGGTACTCCGCGCTGCTGAGCGGCATGTTCAACATCACGGCCCAGCCCACCGTGGTGGAGACCCTGGCGTGGGTGGCCTACGCCATTCCGGTCCTCATCCTCTTCCTGCGGCCGTCGGGCCGTCCGAAGGCGACGCGTGGCCCTGCCGCACCGGCTGGTGACGCGCCGACCGTGCCCGCCTCCTGAGCGCGGGCTCCCCGCCTCCCCGACGTCCCCCTCAAGCTTTCCCAGAACTGGAGTCCTCCGCATGCGCACCCCCGCCGCCGTCGCCGTGGCCGTCCTCGGCCTGCTCGCCGCCGCCTGCTCCGGCACGGCCGACACGACCGCCTCCGGCAGCGCCGGCACGCCGGGGAAGATCACCGTGGCGGCCAGCGACACCGAGTGCAAGGTCGGCGCGACGGAGTTGCCCGCGGGCACCTCGACCTTCTCGATCACCAACAACGGCAGCAAGGTGACCGAGTTCTACATCTACGCGGGCGGCGACCGCGTGATGGGCGAGGTGGAGAACATCGTGCCCGGCCTCACCCGCGAGGTCATGGTCGAGCTGCCCGCCGGCACGTACGAGGCGGCGTGCAAGCCGGGCATGGTGGGCAAGGGCATCAGGAACCCGCTCAAGGTGACCGGCGACCACAAGCCGCTGAGCGACGACGCCAAGCTCTCCGAGGCCACCGCCAGCTACAAGCGCTACATCAAGACCCAGAGCGAGACGCTGCTCGCCAAGACCCAGGAGTTCGTGGACGCCGTCAAGGCCGGCGACATCGACAAGGCGAAGCAGCTCTACCCCGTCGCGCGTACGTACTGGGAGCGCATCGAGCCGGTGGCCGAGATCTTCGGCGACCTCGACCCGGCGATCGACGCCCGCGAGAACGACGTCGAGAAGGGCGAGGAGTGGACCGGCTTCCACCGCCTCGAGAAGGACCTGTGGGTGAAGAAGGACGTCAGCAAGGACGGCCCGATCGCCGACAAGCTGATGGCCGACATCAAGACCATCGTCGAGAAGGCCAACGAGGCGACGATCTCTCCGCTCCTGCTCGGCAACGGCGCCAAGGGCCTGCTCGACGAGGTCGCCACCGGCAAGATCACCGGCGAGGAGAACCGCTACGCGCACACCGACCTGTGGGACTTCGACGCCAACCTCGAGGGGTCCAAGGCCGCGGTGCAGGCGCTGCGCCCGGTGCTGGAGGAGCGCGACCCCGCGCTGGTGAAGACCCTCGACGAGAAGTTCGCCGCAGCCGAGGCCGCCCTGGAGGCGCACCGCTCCGGCGACGGCTGGAAGCTGCACACCGACCTGTCCAAGGACGACCTGAAGAAGCTGTCCGACGTGATCAACGCGCTCTCCGAGCCGATCAGCCGGATCGCCTCCACGGTGAGCAAGTGACCGCGGCGGCCGTACCGGGACGGAGCAGGTAATGAGCATCAGCCGCAGGAGGCTCTTCGGGCTCGGCGCGGCGGGCGTCGCCGCCGTCGGCGCGGGCGCGGTCGCGAGCCGCGCCCTGGTCACCGACTCGCCCACGCCCGCGTACGCGGCGACGACGTCCGCGCCGGTGTCGTTCTACGGCGCCCACCAGGCCGGGATCGTCACCCCGGCCCAGGACCGGCTGCACTTCGTCGCCTTCGACGTGACGACGGACAAGCGCGCCGAGCTGGTCGAGCTGCTCCAGGACTGGACGTCCGCCGCCGCGCGGATGACGCAGGGCAAGGAGGCCGGGACGTTCGGCGCGGTCGGCGGCGACCGTGAAGCGCCACCGGACGACACCGGCGAGGCCCTCGGGCTGCCCGCCTCCGGGCTGACCCTGACGATCGGCTTCGGCGCGTCGCTGTTCGACAAGCGGTTCGGCCTGACCGACCGGAAGCCGGCCGCCCTGGCCGGCCTGCCCGCGTTCCGCGGCGACGACCTCGTGCCGGAGATCTCCGGCGGCGACATCTGCGTGCAGGCGTGCGCGCACGACCCGCAGGTGGCGGTGCACGCGATCCGCAACCTGGCCAGGATCGGGTTCGGCAAGGTGTCGGTGCGCTACTCCCAGCTCGGCTTCGGCCGTACGTCCTCGACCTCGCGGGCCCAGGCGACCCCGCGCAACCTGATGGGCTTCAAGGACGGCACCGCCAACCTCAAGCTGGAGGACACCCAGCTCCTGCGCGAGCAGCTCTGGGCGGCGGCGGGCGACGGCCAGGCGTGGATGGACTCCGGCAGCTACCTCGTCACGCGCAAGATCCGGATGCACATCGAGACCTGGGACCGCGCGCCGCTGTCGGAGCAGGAGGTCATCTTCGGCCGCGACAAGGGCGAGGGGGCCCCGCTGACCGGCGCGAAGGAGTTCGACGAGCCCGACCTCGCCAAGAACGGCCCCGACGGGGCGCCGGTGATCGCCGACAACGCCCACGTGCGGCTGGCCCACCCCTCCGTCCACGGCGGCGCCCACCTGCTGCGGCGCGGCTACAACTACGTGGACGGCTCCGACGGCCTGGGCCGTCTCGACGCCGGGCTGTTCTTCATGGCGTACCAGCGGGACCCGCACAAGCAGTTCGTCCCGATCCAGCGGGAGCTGGCCGCCAAGGACGCGCTGAACGAGTACATCAAGCACGTCTCCAGCGGGCTGTTCGCCTGCCCGCCCGGCGTGACGGACGCCGGTGACTACTGGGGGCGCGCCCTCTTCACCTAAAGCTGTCAGACGCGTTGCGGCCGCCGCCGGCAGGCGCTGAGATTGGGGCATGGCGAACGCGGCCTGCCGCCGGGCGTGGCGATGCCGGCCGAGCACGCTCGCCGTTCGGGCGCGACGATGTCCACCGCGCTCGTCCTGGACCCGAACCGGGTGGCGGCGACACGCCTGTCCTTCTTCCTCGGCATTCCCACGCTGACCGGCGCGGGCCTGTACGAGCTCAGGGACGCCCTCGGCTCCGAGGCCGGCGGCGCCGGTCCCATGCCGCCGATCGTGGGCACGGCCGTCTCCTTCGTCATCGCCTATGCCTCCATCGCCTGGCTGCTGAGGTGCGTCGCCAGGCGCTCCTTCAACGTCTTTGTCATCTACCGGATCACCGTCGGAGCGCTGCTCCTCGCACTGCTCGGCACTGGAGTTCTCGCCGCCTGACAAAGGGCGGTTGAGCTCGTTGCGTCCCCGCCTCCGCTGTCACCTTTGTCGCATCTACCCGCCTACCTGTTCACCGGCGCAATGTAACTCGGGTTACATTATTTGATGTGACAGCGGATTCAGGGGTTGGCTGGTTGATCCTGGTGATCAAACTGCCCACGCAGCCATCGCGGCACCGAGTGGCAGCCTGGCGGGAACTGCGCAAGATCGGCGCGCTGCCGCTCGGCCAGGGCGTATGGGCCGTACCGGACGTGCCCGTCTTCGCGCACGGCCTGGCACGCGCGCTGGAGCTGACCGAACAGGCCAAAGGCCAGGCCATCACCATGCGCGCATCCGGCCACGGGCCGGAAGACGCCACCCGCCTGCAGGCACTGTTCACCGCCGCACGGTCCGCAGATTGGGCCGAGTTCCTGGCCGACTGCGGCAAGTTCGACCAGGAACTGGCCAAGGAGATCCGCCACGCCAAGTTCACAATGGCCGAGCTCGAGGAAGAGGAGCAGAGCCTGGATCGGCTGCGGCGCTGGCACCGGGACCTGACGGCCCGGGACGTGTTCGGGGCACCCGAGGCGGCCGAGGCCGCCGAGCGGCTCAAGCAGTGCGCCGCGGCCTGCGAGGACTATGCCGAGAAGGTGTTCCGCGCCCTCCACCAGACATCGCCGGAGGGCCTGTGAGCTCACCCCCGGCGCCGCGCCGCCAGATGTGGCCGCTGTACGCAGCCGGGTTCACCACCGCTTTCGGCGCTCACGGCATCGCCGCCAACCTCGGCGGTTTCTCCGAGGACGCGGTTACCTCGCTGATGGTGCTGGGCGGCCTGCTGGCCCTGTACGACGGGGCCGAGGTCCTGCTCAAGCCAGCGTTCGGCACGCTCGCCGACCGCATCGGCGCCCGCCCGGTCCTGGTGGGCGGGCTCATCGCCTTCGCTGCCGCCTCGGTGGCCTACGCCATCGCCGACAGCCCCGGCTGGCTCTGGGCGGCCCGCCTGGGCCAGGGGGCCGCAGCCTCCGCCTTCTCCCCGTCGGCCTCCGCCCTGGTCGCGCGCCTCAACCCGGCGGCCAAGCACGGCCGCGCCTTCGGCTCCTACGGCTTTTACAAGTCCATCGGCTACACCCTGGGCCCGCTGCTCGGAGGCGTGCTGGTATGGGCCGCAGGCATGCGACTGCTGTTCGCGGTACTGGCGGTACTCGGCATGGCGGTCGCCGCCTGGGCCGCGCTCGCCGTCCCGGCCGTACCCCCGCTACCCAAGAACCGGCAGACGGTGCTCGATCTGGTAAGGCGCCTCGCTGAACCGGCCTTCCTCGGCCCGACCGCGGCGCTGGCCGCAGCGACCGCTGCTCTGTCGGTCGGCGTGGGCTTCCTGCCCGTCACCGGCGCCGCGGCCGGCCTTGGCACGATCGCCACCGGGGCCGCGGTGTCAGTGCTCGCCGCCTGCGCCGCCCTTGTCCAGCCCAAAGCCGGACGCGCTCTCGACGACGGACGCATCACCGCACGCGGTGGCATCATCGCAGGACTGCTGCTCACCGCCGCAGGCCTGGCCTGCCCCATGGTGGCGGGTCTGCCCGGCCTCCTGTCCGGCGCCGCCCTGATCGGCGCCGGAACCGGCCTGATCACTCCCCTCGGGTTCGCCGCCCTCGCAGCCTCCACCCCCACTGCACGCCTCGGCCAGACGATGGGCGCGGCCGAGCTGGGACGCGAACTTGGCGATGCGGGCGGCCCGCTCCTGGTCGCCGCCATCGCCACAATGACGAGCCTCACCTACGGTTACGCCGCCCTCGCCCTCCTGCTCGCCATCGGGCCAGTGCTCGTCATCACGGTGCTCCACCGCCGCAACACAGCGCTCAACAACGCCCCAGCCACGGCCGCCCCCTACCAGCCACCGCCCACCGACACGGAAACGACGACCTGAGCGGTACCGGCCGCGCCGAGCAACTCGCCCGACCGAAGCGGACCCCACGCTTCCGTGGATAGGCGGCCCGTTCCGGATCATCGGCCACGCTTTGCCGAGCGGATCCGCCATGCGCCGGAGCAGCACGTGCCGTTCATCAAGCGACCCGCACTGCCCCGAGCGACGAGTCACGTGAGGCCCTCCGGGTGTCCCGCGACCATGCCGAAGCGGGCTGACATTTGCGCTTCGACGGCGAGACCATCAGGCAGAGAGATCTTGATCTTCTTGGTCACACCTGGGCCCTCTCGGGCCATCGCCCGCGAGGGTCCCCGGCGGCGGGATGATGGCAGGACTCGCCGGTCCTGTGCTGCCCAGCAGTTCGCCTTGGGATCCGCCTAGGATTCACCGCCGTCCGCCGCCGTGCCCGTGGAAGCCGCCCCCATGGAAGGCGTGCCCGTGGAAGCCACCCCCGTGGAAGCCGTGCTCATGGAAGCCGTGCTCATGGAAGCCGTGCTCATGGAAGCGGAAGTGCCTGTGGAAGAAATGCTCGTGACGGAAGTGCCTGTGGAAGAAATGCCTGTGGTGGAAGTGCCTGTGGAAGAAGAAGTGCCTGTGGTGGTGGCGGCAGAAGACCGGCTCTCCCCTGCAGAACTTGCAACCGTGCTCCCACCAGCACGGGGCGGTGGTGTTAGTGACCTTAAAGGGGGCACTAACCGTATTCGTGATGTACGTGGAGGCGCTGACTGTGTAGGGCGCCACGGCACTCACGGGCTGGGTCGATATGGTCGCCGGGGCAACCAGGGCAGAAGTCACCAGTGCGCCGGTAGCGAAAACTTGTCTGAGCATGAGGATCACTCCGTGGCAATCCACACCCCATGCATGGGGCTGGATCTCATGTGGCACCGAACCCGTTGGGGCTGGTGCGGCCTGTTTTCAGGCGCTTACGAACTGACGGAGTGTCGAATCGGTCTCCCAAGAGGACGCCGAAACGGCTTATTGACCTAATTTTCACAGTAAGCGGCCCGCAGCGAGCGAGCACCCACACAAAGGGCTTGGTCTGGGCGAATTACCGTAAAGACCAGCGACGTCGTTCCTGCTCCGAGCGGTATCAGTGATCATCGACTGCCAGGGGCGGCACGCTGTTCACAGGCTGCTCACTTCCGCCTCCGACGGGCGGGCGAAGCGACCTGGCCGTAGGCATTGCGTCTGCGTGAGAAGTTCCCTAGTTGGCAGTGCTCCGCTCGAACAATGCGGTGACCGGGGCTAAGGGTCGGCTCTCCTCGCACGCCTTGTGCTTCTTCATCCGCAGCTGCCGCCAGGCTGCACCGCGGCGCGAAACGGTGAGGTCGGCATCCGGCCACACAGCCTGCGCGCTGGGGGCGCGACCGGCGCCTACCTCGGCGCCCAGCGGTCGATGTCGCGGATGTAGCCCAACACGGTGCGGGACCTGTCGCGCCAACGACCGTGACGGCCGATCAGCATCGGGTCTGCGCCCCACAACCCCATGAGCGGCACCGGCCTGTAGCACCTCCCTTTTGGGACGCAGGTTTCTGGACGGTGTCGGTGCTGGTCGCTGAGGCGGGGCTTGAGCAGCACCCGAACGGCCAGTGGCGTTAACGAGCCCGCGGGGGACGCGCTATCGCCGCTGGCCGTTCCGATGGAGGCGGCCTGATTACTGGTCCGGCTGGGCCTGGTGAGGTAGCAGGTCGGCGAGCGCGGTCCGTACGGCGGCGCGGCTGACTCCGTGGGTGCGTGCGAGGGCCGCGATCGACGTGCCCTGATCCTGGAACGAAGCCGGGTCCTCGAACAGCAGCACGCCCTCGGCGGGGCGGAATCCTTCGGCGACGCCTTCGGTCCGGACGAGGAGGCCGGCCTCGGTGAGGATGTGGCGCTGCCGCAGCAGTGACTGGGTCGCGGTGGACACGCGGGAGTAGACGATCCGCACCAGGTGCTCCTCGAGAAGGTCGGAGCCCCTTTTACCTGTCGGGAAATCCTGTCGTCAATTCGGACGCGAATTCGACCGCCTGGGGCGGTGTTTCGTCACCCGGTGTCCGGTCTTCCGGGTGGTCGCGGACCGGCTCGGTGGGGTGTCGGGAAACCTTCTAATCCCGACACCCATCACGCGAATCCAATGGCGCCGTCAGACCTACCTGGCGGCCGGGGACACGTTCGGGAGCGGAGGGCCGGCTCCGCGAGGCCGCCCCTGGGGCCACCAGGGTCAGCCGCCTTCCCTCGCCGCGAACCACCGTGATCGGATTAGGCTCTCCGGATGATCACTCCGATTGAACTCGTCATTTTCGACTGCGACGGCGTGCTCGTCGACAGCGAACGCATTGCCGCGCGCCTCCACGTCGCCGTGGGCGCCGAGCTGGGCTGGCCGCTGACCGAAGCCGAGGTAATCGAAAAGTTCATCGGCCGGTCGCCCCTCTCCAACGGAGAACAAATCACCGCCCGAGTTGGGCCGAGCCGGGCCGCACTCTGGCAGGAGAGATTCGAGCAACTGCACCGCACGGCCGTCGATGCCGAACTCACCCCGGTCGATGGCATCCTCGAAGTCCTCGACACCCTCACACTTCCCAGCTGCGTCGCCTCTGGCGGCAGCCACGACACGATGCGCCACACCCTGGGCCACACCGGGATCTACCCATACTTCGAAGGCCGCATCTTCAGCGCCAGCGAGGTCGCCCACGGCAAACCGGCCCCCGACCTGTTCCTGCACGCCGCCAAGCAGATGGGCGTCCACCCCTCGGTCTGCATCGTCGTCGAGGACAGCAAATACGGGATCCAGGCAGCCCGCACAGCCGGCATGCGCGCTCTTGGCTACGCCGGCGGACTCACACCCGCGAAATGGCTTGAAGGACCAAACACCACAGTCTTCGACGACATGCGCGAACTCCCGGCACTCCTCGTACAAACCGACCGACCATGACTCCGCTGCCCCGCTGGTAGGTGTGGGCCCAGTCGCCCACGGCGACGGCCAGCGCGGCGAGTAGGCCCGCGCGCCAGTCGAGCAGGACGCCGGGTGTGAGTAGTTGAGGTACAGGAAATCCCGGTGAGATTGATCTTGGTCGGCTAGCGCACCGGGTGCGGGCACGGCCGGGGTTCGCGGAAAGCTCGCCGGACGGGCGTCGGTGCTGGTTACGGCCCGCCTCGTGCCGGTGGAGTTTCTGACTGATGAGCAGGCCGAGGCGTACGGGACGTTCACCGAGGTGCCCACGCGCCCGGAGCTGGAGCGGTGCCGAGCTGGCGACGTTGCGCCGCCTCGTCGACGAAGGCGTCAGCGTCACGGAGGCCGCCCGCATCCTGAAGCTTTCCCGCAGCACGGCCTACGCCGCACTTGCCGCCAGCCAGTAACCAGGCAACTTGTGAAAAACGCGCCCCCCATTCTCGCAAGTGACCCTGTGCCCTTGTGAACCGCCTTCCGGGGATCTGCCGGGGACCGGGAACACGATCTGCCAACGGCTTCCCGATCTCCTTCTCGGCCACCGCACCAGCCCGGCATCGTGGCAGGCATGCCGCGCCTCCCCCGCCGACTTCCGCGTCTGAGCGGATATAGGCCTGAGCTGCGGTTATGAGTTCTCGCGGCGACGCCGGATACGCCGGTCGTACAACCAGTCCGCGATGGAGTACCACAGCCAGCTCGAAGCAACGGCCCCCAGGAAGAGACCGACCGGCACGAGCACAGCCAGCCACCACGAGGCGCCAGCGAGGAAGAGCACGATGGCGATCACCAGGCCGACCAAAACAACCACGAGGGGGCCGAAGGAGGCCGAGCGCGAGGCAGCCATCACTTCGGGGCTAGCGCTGATGGCATGAGTGCCACGGAAGACGTGAACGCCGGCAGTGGACACCGAGCAGTCGAGGAAGGCAGCGATATCGGTGTTGGGCCACCCCTGGACGCGGCTGAGGTAGGTGGCGATCTGCTGGTTGCCGGACAGGTCGGCGATCGCGTCGACAACGGTGCGGGCCGCGCGGATGTCTTCGATGTCGGCTTGGCGCGCCAAGGAGGACCAGCAGGCTGTTCCGGCCTCCAGGTGCAAGGCGGGGTCGCCCTCGGTGAAGGGACGGCGCCGCTGGGCGGCCTTGGCGATCTGGTTGCGGACCACCACGCACAACCACGCCCCGGGCTTGTGAATCGTCTCGATCCCGTCCTGGAGTATCAGCTGCACGAACGCGTCTTGGACGACGTCCTCAGGGTCCAGCTCGCTCATCGGGATCCCCCAGCCGGAGGCCAACCGGCGGGCGTAGCCCAAGAGCGGATCATGCTGCTCGCCGTAGACGGCCCCGGCCAGCGCACGCTTCCGGCACCTGTGGAGTTCGTATGCCTCCTCGGGGGTCATCGCCGGACCCGCCTGGCCCGCCAGCCGGCCCGCTCCTGCTCCACCTCGGTGCCGGGCGGGAGCGAGATCGCGCTGCGGATCAGCTCCCGGCGGGCCCGCAGCACGATCCGCTCGGCCAACGCGTCCACCAAGACGACCAGACCACGCGCACACACCGCGGCCATCGCTATCAGGACCGGATCGGTCACCGCCGCCTCCTTCGGGAGCCGATGCGGCCTCCCTCATGGTGACCGCCTCTACTCCCTTCGAGGGCAGAACCGCCGAATCTCTTTACAGCCGATTCCCAACGGAGAAGGCCCCGCTCGCGGAGTGCGCTTCTCGCAAGTGGCCCCGGACCCCTCAACCCCAACTCGCTCGGGCGTCGCGGCCGCCGCACCGTGGAGGTGCGACGGCCGCGGGCTCACACGCCGCTGCGAGAGGGGGTTCAGGTCCCCTGCACGGCCCTCCGCTCCCGAACGTGTCCCCAGCCGCCAGGTCTCGTGACGCATGACCCCTTTGAGTGGGGCCGAGGCTGTGGTGGAGGAGTTCGAGGTCGGCGAATGGGAACCGGCATAGCCGGCCGGGCTCTTCGCTCCTGCCTGCCACTCAGGCGAGGCAGAACTCGTTGCCCTCAACGTCCTGCATGACCACGACCGACTCGTTTACTTCATCGGCAGGCAGGAGCCGTACGCGTACCGCGCCGAGCTGGATCAGCCGCGAGCATTCGGCCTCAAGGGCCGCCAGGCGCTCCTCGCCCACCAGCCCGATCCCCACCCGCACGTCAAGGTGCAGCCGATTCTTGACGACCTTGCCTTCGGGAACACGCTGGAAGTACAACCGCGGGCCCGCGCCCGAGGGATCACTGCATGCGAACCATGAATCCCGCTGCTCAGGCGGCAGCGTGCGATTGAAATCGTCCCAACTGGCAAACCCCTCCGGTGGCCGCGGCGCGACGTACCCCAACACCTCACACCAGAAACGAGCAACGCGCTCAGGTTCTGCACAGTCGAAAGTGACTTGAATCTGCCTCACTGATGCTTCCACGAACCAATCCTCCCATAAGCGGCCATACGTCCCGCGATCACAACTCAGAACGTCGGACGGACCATCCGATCGCCGGAGCCGATCAGAGCGACTGTCCTTGATCGCGTGCAAATTTTCGCTACGACTTCAAGCCTGACGACCGAGGCAGCCTTACGCTTCGCCCTCACCCTGGCCACCCTGTACGCGGCGCACTCCGTCGCGGACCACTGGGTACAGACGCACGGCCAGGCGTGCGGCAAGGCCGCGCCCGGCCGGGCCGGGTGGACCGCCAACCTCGCCCACGTCACCACCTACACCGCGACCCTGGCCCTGGCCTGGCCGTGGTCGGATGGCGGTTCGGCCTCGGCTACGCGCCCGGTTGGGTCGTGGCCGGCCTCGCCGTCGAAGACGCCTGGATCGCCGGGCAGCAACGCGCCGCTCGGCGCTGGGAGGGCCTGAGCCGATGAAGTGGAACCTGCGAATGGCCGCCGCGCAGCGCGGTATCTGGAAGGCCAGCGAGATGCAACGCCTGCTCGCGGAACGCGGCCTGGTAATCAGCGCGGGCAAGATGTCGGGTCTGTGGTCCGGACATCCGGCCAGCATCAAGCTGGATGAGCTGGAAGTGATCTGTGCGACGCTCGGTTGCGAGGTCGGCGAACTGCTGATCCGCGAGCCCGAGTTGGTGCCGCAGCCCGTCCAGCACGACCAGGACCAGGCGGCCAACGCCGATGGTCGACTGGCCGCCGGCCCGCCTGCCGTTACTCCACGGTCGCGCGCTGGCCGCTCGCTGCCGCCTCGGTGAGCGTCGCCGACGCGCCGTGATATGCGGCTGGCCTGTCGCCTACACAGGCGTCGGCCGCCGCCCGGTCTATTGCGGCTCGGCATGCCGCAAGCGCGCCCACCGCGACCGCGTCTCCTCCGGGCAGAGCACGCCCCGGCAACCGACTGCTCAAAGGTCCCTGGCTCCCGACAATCCCATGCTCGTCCAGGCGCGTCAGCGAGCCGTTCAGATGCGCGAGGAACGCGGCTGGTCGCGCAACGTCTTCGCCGCCGTCGAACGGACCCTGGTCCTGCTGCTGGCCGAACATCCCGCCGACGAACCGGTCGCCTACGCCCAGCTTGACCGCCTGCGCGGCCGGGGTCGCAGCATCAAGCGGACCGCGGAGGTCCTCACCGAGCTCGGTTTACTCGACGAGCAGCGACCCAAAGCGATCCTGGCCTGGACCGACCGGCGCACCAGCACGCTGCCCGCAAACTTCAAGACCGACGTCCGCGACTGGCTGACCTGGCTGCACACCGGAGACGCCCGCACCCGCCCGCGCTCCGACACCACCTTGTACGTCTACCTGGGAACCGTCCAGCCGATCCTGGAGAGCTGGGCGACCACCCGCAAGCACCTACGCGAGGTTACGCGCGAGGAGGCCCACGCCGCCGTCGAGGCGCTGCGCGGGCGCCGCCTCAGCAACACCGTCACCGCGCTGAAGTCGTTGTTCCGTTTCGCCACCAAGCATCGGCGGATCTTCGCCAACCCCACCACTCAGCTTCACCCGGGAGCCCATCCCTACCCTGAGCGCCTGCCGCTCGACGAGTTTGCGCTCAAGAGCGCCGTCAGTGCCGCCGTCACGCCGGCGCTGCGTCTGGTTGTCGCCTTGGCCGCTATCCACGCCGCTCGCCCTCGGACGATCCGCCAGCTCGCCCTCGACGACATCGACCTTCCCGGCGGATCATCCTCGACGGCCTCGCCCGCCCTCTCGACGAGCTGACCCACGACGCCCTGCGCGACTACCTCGCCGAGCGCCGCCAATTCTGGCCGCACACCGGCAACCCGCACGTCCTAATCTCCCGGCTCACCGCCGCCGGAGTCGAGCCCGTCAGCACCTACTACCTCAAGCAACACCTACTCGTCCGACACCGGGTCCGGCTCGACGATCTACGTGTCGACCGCGTCCTGGAGGAGGCGCTCAATCGGGGCCCAGACGCGCTCCATCTCGCCGTGGTCTTCGGCATCGATGAGAGCACCGCTATCCGCTACGCCGACCAGGCACGCCGACTCATCAACGAAGATCAGGACGAGACCGACAACGAGATCAGCTAACTAATGACTGGGCGCGTCCTCACGTGCCCAGGCGAGGATCCGCACCGCCAACTCGTCGGCCCCGTCCCCGGCGAAGACCTTGGGAGCGAGGGCGCGGCCTTGCGCGGCATCGGCCATCGCCTCCTCGATCCACTCCTGCGGTACCCCGCGCTCCTTCAGCCGGTGAAGGCGCACCTCGTCCGGGCAGTCGAGCAGAGCCCAGCGAACCGGCGCGGCCCAGCGACCGCCTGGGGCGAACTCCTCGGGATCAGGCACCGGGCACAGCAGGAGCACCGGGTGACCCGCCCGGCGGACCATGGTCACGATGCGTTCCCACATGCGGTCGTAGGCAGGCCACACCGGGGCAGCCGCGGGATCGGCGATGGGGACGCCGAGCAGCGCGCCATCCTCCAGCAGCTCGTCCATGTCCATCACGACCAGGCCGTCCGCCGCTGCCAGCAGGTGTGGGAGCAACGTGGTCTTGCCTGCAGCCGGCGCGCCCGCAAGAAGGTGGAGGGATGCGTGCATCTACTTGATCGTAGTGGTTCGCTGCGAGCCCGACGGTCAGCTCGGTCAGCAGCAGACCTGAGCGCTGGCCGGCGCGGCCGAGATGTTTCCGCGCTCAACATCATCAATGAAGATCAGCACGAGACCGACAACGAGATCAGCTAAGCAAGAACTCAAGCTAGATACACGTCACGAACGAACGAACACCCGACAGTTCAATCTGAAAAGCCTTCAGAAGCAATGAACTTTCGAACCTGACAGTGCTAAGGTATCGCCACTTCGCGACGCTACGGGATCAATCGTGAGCGCTGCGTAGGCCAAACGAACGACCCCGGGCCACCACCACGGCACCGGGGTCTCCCCGTTCTAGGGCCGTGTTGCCGGCGAGAAAGCAACACGAGGCAACGCGGGACCTCTTGCCGAATTGCCCTCATAGGGATCAAGCCCGTTCTCGTACCACAGAGCCGTCGGCCGCTCATCAGGTACGGCGAGGGCTTAGCGCCAGTTTCCGTTCCGATGTTCCTCAACCCCCGTTTCTCGCTTGCCAGCCCCTGTCCAGACCTGGCGGGTGTCCGGTCGTTGTCCGCATGCGCTGTCCACGGGTGGTGGACACGGCACCGGCCTGCCGAAAGTGATCTCACGCCATCACGGCACACCATCTCGCCCCGACAGGAGTCATGCAGTGAGAACTTTTCAGCGCATCGCCGCCCGGGCCATCGCAGCAGCGGCCCTTGCCCTCCCCGCGCTCACCTTGATCGGCTCGCCCGCCGTCGCCGATCCTGCCGAGGAGACGTTCACCCCTCACGTCACCACACTGGAGAGCAACACCTCCGCATGCCCAGGCAACGACCAGTACTTCAGCGGCTGGGACACGCAGCAGCCCATCGAGTGGACCTACACCAACGGTGAGCACGTCTGCATCGAGGTCGAGTACAAGGTGGCGTTCACCACCGCGAACTGCGCCTACCAGTTCTACGTGCCCAACAGGCAGGCCACGGGCTACATCGACTTCTGGGTGTCGGGGCTCAGCGCAAATAGCAACATGCGCTGGGGTATCAACAGGGGGATCAACGAGTACGACAAGGAGGGCTGGTACACCATCCACAGCGGCACCGGCGTCACCTCCATCAAGTTCTGGGACAAGGGGCCCAAGGGATACACGCTCGGCTGGGGCAAGTACGCCAGCTTGAAGCGCGTCTGCTCCTAATCGCTGGGGTGCTCTGCGCCCCTGAGCAGTGACTTGCGGAGCCGGCGCCGGGATCAAAGGGACCTGCGCCCGCATCGGCTCCGCAACACACCTTCGGGTCGTGGTCAAGAAGGGCCCAGAACGCCTCTATAAGAGGATCGGTGCCGTGGGCCCGACGAAGGAGGGGCCGCGGCGTCGTCGGCGAGTCCGAGCCGCAGGTGCTCGACGTGGTAGAGGGCCTGATCCAGGAGCTCGGCGACGTGGTCGCCATACAGCGCGCGCTCGCCTGGGCGGGCACCGCCTCGTCGTGCTCAGCGGCCACCGCTGACCACGCATCGGAGATAACAGGATCCCTTCAGTCACTGCTACCCCAGCGTCCACGTAGGCTCGATCCACTATCCTCCCGATATGCCCGAGTCCTCTGGGGGACGACTCGCCTCTCGTTACCTCCTGCGCCGTCAACTTGGCAGTGGCGGGATGGGCACGGTCTGGCTGGCCTGGGACGAGATGCTCCAACGCGAGGTCGCGATCAAGGAGCTCCGCCTGCCGGACGGCCTCGATGAGGCGGAGCGCGCCCACACCGTCGAACGCGCCGTACGTGAGGCGCGGGCCGCCGCACGGGTCCGGCACCCCGGCATCGTCAGCCTGCACGACGTGCTGGTCGAAGACCGGCGGCCATGGATCATCATGGAGCTGCTGCGCGGCCGTACGCTCGCCGACGAGGTCAAGGAACGGGGACCGCTGCCCCCGGAGCGGGCCGCCCGCGTGGGCGCGGAGGTGCTCGGCGCCCTCCGGGAGGCGCACGCGCACGGCATCCAGCACCGGGACGTCAAACCGGCGAACGTCTTCCTCAACGAGGACGGGCGTACGATACTGACCGATTTCGGCATCGCCCGGCTGGAGGGTCAGGTCACGCTGACCGCGGCCGACACCACGATCGGGTCACCCGGCTTCATCTCTCCCGAGCGGCTCGACGGCGCCACCGGCGGGCCTGCCTCCGATCTGTGGTCCCTCGGCTCGACCCTGTATCTCGCGACCGAGGGCGTCCCCGCGTACGACGGCGGCCCCGTCGAGCGGATCCATGCCACGCTGGTCAGCAGGACTCCCCCGCCGCCGCGCCGCGCGGGCGCCCTGGGGCCGCTGCTGATGTGGATGATGGACCGCGACCCCGCGGCACGGCCAGACACCGCGACCGCGCTCCGGCTGCTCGTCGACATCTCCGAGGGCCGCTCCCCCACGCTGTCGCCCGTCCCGGCCGCTCCGGCGCCGATCCCGCCCGCGTCCTCCGGGCCTTACAACGAGCCGATCCCGCCGGGGCCGGTCGCCCCCGGGCCCGGCTATCCGGGGCCGCAGAGCGGCCAGGGCGGCGCGCCGTTCGCGGGCGTCACCGGCTACCCCGTCTGGCAGGGCGCGGGAGGGCCGGGCCATCCGGTGGGCGTCGCCGACCCCTCCAACCCGCACAACGTCGTCCACCAGCCCGGCCCGCACGACCCGTGGGCCGCCGCTCCGGGCATGCCGAACGCGCCGGGAACCGCCGATCCCCCGGCCACGAGACGGCGCATGCTCCTGGGGGGCGCGGTCGTGGCCCTGGTCGCGGCGGTGGCCGCGACCGTGGCGTTCGTCGTGCTTCCGGACGGCAGCGCGCAGAAGGCGCCGTCGTTCACGCGTCCCGTCGACTTCTGCGCGCTCCTCACCTCCGAGCAGGTCCACGAGGTCGTCCGTACGGCGCCGGCGCCGAAAGGCGCGGTCTCCGGGGCGGGCTGCGAGTGGGCGGTCAGGGGCGAGGGGATCAGCCTCATCCCGAAGAAGGACTCCGACACGCCCGACCCCTGGGCCATGACCGAGGAGTCCTCCGGCCTGCTGTACGAGAGCCTCGCCAAGAAGTACGCCAAGGGGCTCAAGGGCGACTGGACGTGGAAGGAGATCGGGCAGACCCGCCCGATCGCGTTCGTACAGACCGCTCCCCGGCCCGTCAAGGGCGTGGGAGACGAGGCGCTCGCCTACGAGTTCACGACGGCGCAGGGCCACACGTTCGGCGGCGTGGTGCTCTTCCGGCTGGGCGACCTCGTGGTCGAGGCCGCCTACTCGACGCTCTCGACCACCCCCACCGACGACGACATCCGCAGCGCGGCGCTCTCCGTCGCCCGCATGGGCGACGCCGCGCTGCGCACGAAGGGATGAGCGGCGTGCTGCTGGCCGGTCGATACCGCCTGCTCGAAACCCTCGGCGAAGGCGGTGCGGGCACCGTCTGGCGCGCCAGGGACGAGATGCTGCACCGCGACGTCGCGGTCAAGGACATCCGCGTGCCACCCGAGCTCACCGGCGAGGCCAGGCGCGCCTTCGGGGGGCGGGCGATCCAGGAGGCCCGTTCCGCCGCCAGGCTCAACCATCCGGCCATCGTGGTCATCCACGACGTCGTCGTCGACCGGGACCGGCCGTGGATCGTGATGGATCTGATCCGCGGCCGCTCGCTGGACCATGTGATCAAGAACGGCGGGCCGCTGCCCGCGCGCCGGGTCGCCGAGATCGGGCTCCGCCTCCTCGGCGCCCTTTCGGCTGCGCACGCCCAGGGGCTCCTGCACCAAGACGTCAAGCCCGCCAACGTCCTGCTCGACGAGCACGGCCAGGCCCTGCTCGCCGACTTCGGCATCGCCCTACCGGCCGCCACCGGCGACACGTCCGGATCCGCCCCCGACGCCGACCGGGAGACGGCCGCCTGGCTCACCACGGCGGGTTCTCCCGG
The DNA here is from genome assembly GCF_001528665.1 of Microtetraspora malaysiensis. Classification (GTDB taxonomy): domain Bacteria; phylum Actinomycetota; class Actinomycetes; order Streptosporangiales; family Streptosporangiaceae; genus Microtetraspora_A; species Microtetraspora_A malaysiensis. Next base: position 212,277 of record NZ_BBYJ01000009.1, on the reverse strand, counting down.
GTACGCGGCGCCGGAGCGGCTTTCCGGCGGCGCCGCGACACCCGCGTCCGACCTGTGGTCGCTGGGCGCCACGCTCTATACGGCGGTCGAGGGGCGCGCTCCATTCGCGCGTGAACTGGCCGCCGCCGTGACCGCCGCGATCCTGCTGCGTCAGGCACCGGCGCCCGAGCGGGCGGGGCCCGTGCTCGGCCCGCTCCTGCTCGCCATGCTGGCCAAGGACCCGGCGGCCCGTCCCTCCCCGGACGCGATCCGGGAGGCCTTGCGCGCGGTCGCCGCGTACGACGCCGCCCCCGCACCTGCCGCGCATCCCACGGCCGGTGCGCTCGCCGCGCAGGCCGACCCGTCGTCACCGGTGTCGGGCACCCTGCCCACCGCGCCCTCGCGGCGCGGTAGGGCGCGTCCCGCCAAGCGGAGGCCGCTGCTGATCGCGTCCATTGTGCTCGTCGCCCTGGCCGCCACCGGCACGGCGGGCTGGCTCGCCCTGCGGCCGGACGCCTCTTCAGCAGGGAGCACGAGCGGCGCGGCTCCTTTCGCCACGGTGCCCGACCCGTGCGCTCTGCTCACGGACGCCCAGGCGACCGAGCTTCTCGGCGGCGCCACCGAGACCTCGGCGGCGGACGGCGAGTGCGCGTGGCGGTTCCGCCACGACGGGATCGTCTGGCGCAGCGTCACCCTGCTGCTCCGGGCCGAGCGCAGCGGGGAGGCCGCCCGGCTCTCCCTCGCCTCCCGCCGTTCCGTTCAGGCGTCCTTGAAGGGGACCGCGTCCCACGAGACGACGTACGGGGTCCGGGACGTGCCCGGCACCGGCGTCGAGGGCTTCGCGCAGGACGTGTCGAACTCCTTCCAGAAATCCACCACCAGCACGGTCTGGTTCCGCGTCGGCAACATGATCGGCGAAGTCCGGTACCACCAGCTGGACGGCCCCGCCGTCACCCCCGCCGCCCGGCGTACGGCGGAGCGCGCCGCGAAACTCACCGCGGAAGCGATCGGTCGCGCCTGAGCCCCCGAGGAGAGCACATGGACAGCCAGGAAAACGGCCCCCGCGATCCGAACGAGGCCGAGGACGGCCGTCCCATGACGCCCTGGCCCGGCCACCCGAGCCCGCCGCCGGACGGCCCGCCTCCGGGAGCCGTGCCGTCCTGGCCCAATGGCCCGGTCCCGGGCTCCGCGCCGCCCTGGCCGAACGGAGCGGCTCCGGGCCCCATGGCACCCGGCACGCCCGGCGGCCCCCTGTCCCCGCCTTCGTGGCCGTACGCGGCGAACGGGCAGAACGGCCAGAACGGCCAGAACGGACCGGGCGGACCGGCGGGCCCCGGCCTGCCCGGCGCGCCGACGGGGCCGACGGGGCTGGGCGCGCTGGTCGCGCCGATCCCCCCGCGCCGCCGTAGCAAGCTGGTCCCGGCGGTGGCCGCCGGGACCGCGCTGGCCGCCGCCGCTGCCGCGACCGCCTTCTTCGTGTTCCGTGAAAGGGACGACGACGCCGCCGCGCGCCCGGCGGGCTCCACGTCTTCGCCGCGTGCCACGCTCGCCGCGCCGGACGCGTGCGCCATGCCGCGCCACGCCACCGTGGAACGGCTGGTCCCCCAGGCGAAGAGCACCAAGGACACCCGCGACCACCGGGATGACACCGGCTACATCAGCTGGGTCTGCACCCTGCGCAACGACAACTTCTCCTTCGGCGAGTACGTCCGCTCCCGGAGCATCGAGATCGAGCTGACCCGCTACGAGGCGGACGGCGAGCTCACCGCCGTCCGCGTCGCCCGCAACTCCTACGACGCCGAACTGACGGGGGGCAAGTACGCCGAGACCCACTCGACCAAGGAGAACTACAGCTCCAAGGTGCGCACCCTGTCCGGCGTCGGCGAGGAGGCGTTCGCCCGCTACACGTGGGCGCGGGACGCCAAGAGCAGCAACAACATGTACTCCTACGGGCAGGCGATCGGCCGCGTCGGCGACGTGGTGATCGAGGTGAAATACCAGGCGAGCCAGCAGCGCAAGGACGCGCCGATCTTCTCCACGGACGGCGTTCAGGGGGTGACCGAGGAGAACGCGCTGCGCGAGGCCGCCACGCTCTTGGGCGAGGTCGCGGCGTCGGTGACGACGTGGCGAAACGGCCGCGGCCCGGTGAGCACGACAGGCGATCCGGGCGGGACGGACGCCGCCGGCTCGACCCCCGAGGCGTCGCCGTCGGCCACCGCCTCCCCGTCGCCCACCCCGATCGCGATGCCCGCCTTCTGTGAGCAGGTGTCGGCGGTCGCGCAGCGTTACGTGCCGCAGGCCACCCAGAAGGCGACCCAGATCCAGGACGCCTCGTCCACCAGCACCGACTGCGTCTGGATGAACCGCGAGTTCCCCGCGGGGGCGAAGACGCGGCTGCGCAGCGTGATGATCACCGTCCAGCGCTTCACGAACCGGGTCGGCACCGAGGACCCCGACGGCGCGAAGAACCGGTTCATCGACCAGCGGGCCGAGGGCCGGAGGATGGCCAAGAGCGGCTTCGGCGGCATGTTCTGGTACACGTCGACCGACATCAAGGGCCTGGGCGACGCGGCTTTCCGCCAATACCGGACCAACCGGACGCCCACCGTGCACGCTGGGATCGGCCAGGTGGCCGTGCGGTACGGCTCGGCGGTCGTCACGGTCGACTTCTTCGGCGCCGACCGGCCGGAGGGTACGCCGCTGAACTCTCCCAAGTCCACCCTGATGGGCGCCAAAGAGAGCCTGGCCGGCGCCCTCACCGTGGCGCGGGCGATAGCGCAGGCCCTCGCCGCGGGCTGACCTCACCGGGAAGGGCCCGCGGCGAGGGCGGTCAGAGGCGGGCCCGGTAGACCGCGCGTGCCTTCTCGATGAGGTCAAGGTGGTCGCGGAGCTGCCCCTCGCCCTCCAGCCGGGCCTGCCCGCGCACCAGTTCCTCCAGCAGGACCAGCCAGCGCAGGCACCAGCGGACGTCCTCGCCCCTGGCGACGTGCCGTCCGCCCACGTCCAGATAGATCGGGCTGGTGTGCGCGTACACCTGCCGGTGCAGGGAGCGGCGGTGGCCGCCGCCGGAGGCGACCGCGACGAGGTACGTCGGCTCGGTCACGGTGAGCACGGCGGTCAGCTCGCCTCCGCCGCCTTCGGCGAGCACGCCGTCCGCGGTGCGGATCTCGACCCGCTCCACCTCGGGTCCGATCGCCCCGGCCCGCACCGTCACCCGGTCCCCCGGGGACAGATTCAGGATGTCGCCGATCTGGTGGCCGTCCACCGACAGCTCCAGCCACGGCCCGGTGGTCGCGAAGGTACGGCCGCGCCGCACCGCCGTGGCGTACGCCTCCGCGGTGAGCGGGCCATCGAGCCGGGCGTAGACGCGCTCCCAGCCGGGCGGGCTGGACACGGTCTCCTGCCGGGTGAACGAGAGCATGGAGTCGGTGCCGGCCAGCGCGGTGAGCCGGTTGCCCGCACCGATCAGCCGCCGGTAGACCTCGACCGTGCCCTCGATGTCGGAGAAGTGCAGCAGCTCCATGCCGTCCACCAGGCCGAGCGCGGCGTCGACCACGACCGCCCTGGCCGAACAGTTCCTGCGGCCTTCGGCGATGATGTCCTCCGGCGTGGCGATGGAGCGGTGAAAGGGGTGGGCGTAGCCCAGCACCGCACCCGTCTCCCGCATCTCACCGCAGGCGGCGCCGTTCGGCGGCCAGTCGGCCTCGCTGCCGAAGCCGGTGTGGTACCGCATGGGCGGGGCGGTCACCCCGAACGCGTGCACGTGCCCGAACAGGTCGTTGCGGTACTCCACGCCCATCCGGGCGATGTGCCCGGCGTCCGACCAGGGCAGGTCGCGTCCGGCCCAGTGCTGGAGCGCCTCCCGGTCGTAGACGCGCTCGCCGGAGACGTTGCCCGCGACGAGGTTGAGCACGTGCAGGTCCTCGCCGTGCTGCATCAGCGCGGCCGCGGCGGGCGGGGCGACCAGGTCGCCGGCCCAGTTGAGGTGCACGTGCAGGTCGGCGCCGTACCAGCCGCGGGCGGCGGCGTCGTAGATCCGCTCGGGGGTCAGCTCGACGCGCGTCTCCCCCCACGGCTCGGGCAGGACGGTCGTCTCGGCCCAGTCGTACTCCATGCCCCGGGTGACCTGGACGGTGAGGGGCTCGGCCGGGACGTCGAGCACGAGGTCGTCGCCGTGGAAGAACGGCCGGCCGTGGTAGTCGAGACGGCGCGGCACGCCTTCGGGGTACCAGCCCTGGCCGCCCTTCGATGTCACGCTCCACCGGCAGGGGAAGCCGGCGCGCAGGCGCAGCCGCGACGGCACGGCATGGCGGCGGAGCGGGGACAGGTCCACCGGAACGCCGTCCACGGTCACGTGGGAGTCGCTGCGGACGTCCACCAGCAGCGCGCCGCGGGCCGCGATCTCATGCGGCCTGCCGTCCACGGTGACGGCGGTCGCGGCGTCGCGCGAGGAGTCGACGACGAGGGTGACCTCGACCGGGCGGGCGGCCACCACCGCGTGAACCGTCCCGGGGTCGAAGTGGTGGCCGTGCGGGGTGACCCGGAGGGCGACGAGCCCGTCCGGCAGGGTCTCGCCGAGCACATCCCGGAAGGCGGCGTCGAGGTCGGCTCCGGGGGCCACGGACATCCGCTCGGCCTCCTTCGGAAACCGAAGGAAGGTCATCATCCGGACGTAGTCGAGCGGCGGTTCACCCCAGGTGAGACCGTGCTCGGCCAGCAGCGCGCCGTACTCCTCGAGCGCGCGTGCCACCGCCGGCGGCAGCAGCGGGTCGTGATGCATGGTGCCTCCCCGTTCGTCGACAACGGGGCCATGGTGGCATCACAACCTGCGCGGAAATCCGCGCGCCGGCGGCGCTCCTCACCTGGGGGTAGCGGTCTATAACACCTGGGAGGAAATCATGCGTCCCGCTTGTCACAAATCCCCGGCCGGACCCGAAAATACGGCGAGGATCCGGTCCGCGGCCTGGCCGGGCGTGAGGCTCCCGTCGAGCACCTGCCGCTCGATCTCCGGGGCGATCGAGGCGGTCTTCTCGTGCAGCCGGGCGAGCAGCCGGTCACGCACCAGCGCCCACGTCCACTCGACCTGCTGGCGACGCCGTTTGCCCGCCAGGTCGATGCTCTCCTGGTGGCGTACGACGTGCTTCCACAGCTCCTCCAGCCCGGCGCCGGTCAGCCCGCTGCAGGTCAGGACCGGGGCCGTCTCCCCGGATCGCAGGAACCGCAGCGCCCCGGCGAGCTCGCGCGCGGCCTGGCGCGCGGCCACCTCGTGCTCGCCGTCGGCCTTGTTGACCGCGATCACGTCGGCCAGCTCCAGGACGCCCTTCTTGATGCCCTGGAGCTGGTCGCCCGTACGGGCGAGCGTGAGCAGGAGGAACGTGTCGACCATGTCGGCGACGGCGGTCTCGGACTGCCCGACGCCGACGGTCTCCACGAGCACGATGTCGTAGCCGGCCGCCTCGACGACGACCATCGCCTCCCGGGTGGCCGCGGCGACGCCGCCGAGGGTGCCCGCGGTGGGGGACGGCCGGATGAAGGCGTTCGGATCGGTGGCCAGCCGCGCCATCCGTGTCTTGTCGCCCAGGATGCTGCCCCCCGAGCGCCGCGACGACGGGTCGACGGCGAGCACCGCCACGCGGTGCCCGCGCCCGGTGAGGTGGGTGCCGAGAGCCTCGATGAACGTGGACTTCCCGGCCCCCGGCACCCCGCTGACGCCCACCCGCCGAGCCTTCCCCGCGTGCGGGGTCAGTTCGGCGAGCAGGCGTTGCGCGAGGTCGCGGTGGTCGGCGCGAGTGGACTCCACCAGCGTGATGGAGCGGGCGATCCACCGCCGGTCGCCCGCCAGCACTCCGGTGACGTAGTCGTTGAGCGCGTTCCCCATGGTCACGTGCGGGAGAGGGCGCGCAGCAGGTCGAGGGCGGCGTCCGCGATCACGGTGCCGGGCGGGAAGATCGCCGCCGCTCCGGCCTCGCGGAGCGCGTCGAAGTCGCCCGGCGGGATCACACCGCCGACCACGATCATGACGTCGTCCGCTCCGAGGTCGTGCAGCGCCCGCTTCAGCGACGGGACGAGGGTCAGGTGCCCGGCGGCGAGCGACGAGACGCCGACGATGTGCACGTCGGCCTCCACCGCCTGGCGCGCGACCTCCTCCGGCGTCTGGAACAGCGGGCCGACGTCGACGTCGAAGCCGAGGTCGGCGAAGCCGGTCGCGATCACCTTCTGGCCCCGGTCGTGCCCGTCCTGGCCCATCTTGGCGACCAGGATCCTCGGGCGGCGGCCCTCGGCCTTCTCGAACTCGGCGCAGGCGGCGCGGACCTCGTCCACTCCCTGGCCCACCTCCTCGCGGTACACGCCGGAGATGGTACGGATCTCCGCGGCGTGCCGTCCGAACACCTTCTCCAGCGCGGCCGAGATCTCACCTACGGTGGCCTTGGCGCGCGCCGCGTCCACGGCCAGCTCCAGCAGGTTCCCGCCCTCGGCCGCCGCCCTGGTGAGCGCGTCGAGCGCGGCGTCCACGTCGGCCTGGGAGCGCTCCTCGCGCAGTCTGCGGAGCTTCTCCAGCTGCTGCTCGCGCACCGCCGTGTTGTCGACCTTGAGCACCTCGATCGGCTCGTCGGCCTGCGGGCGGTACTTGTTGACCCCGATGACCGGCTGGTGGCCGGAGTCGATGCGCGCCTGGGTGCGGGCCGCCGCCTCCTCGATGCGGAGCTTGGGCAGCCCCTGGTCGATGGCGCGGGCCATGCCTCCGGCCCGCTCGACCTCCTGGATGTGCCCCCACGCCCGCGCGGCGAGATCGTTGGTGAGCCGCTCGACGTAGTACGAGCCGCCCCACGGGTCGATCACCCGGCAGGTGCCCGACTCCTGCTGGAGCAGGAGCTGCGTGTTGCGGGCGATCCGGGCGGAGAAGTCCGTCGGCAGGGCGAGCGCCTCGTCCAGCGCGTTGGTGTGCAGCGACTGCGTGTGCCCCTGGGTGGCGGCCATCGCCTCCACGCAGGTCCGTACGACGTTGTTGAACACGTCCTGGGCGGTCAGGGACCAGCCGGAGGTCTGGCTGTGCGTGCGCAGGGACAGCGACTTGGGGTTCTTCGCCCCGAAGCCGCGGACCAGCTCGGCCCAGAGCAGCCGGGCCGCGCGGAGCTTGGCGACCTCCATGAAGAAGTTCATGCCGATGCACCAGAAGAACGACAGGCGCGGCGCGAACGCGTCGATGTCCAGACCCGCGGCCACCCCGGCCCGCAGGTATTCGACGCCGTCGGCGAGGGTGTAGGCCAGCTCCAGGTCGCAGGTCGCCCCGGCTTCCTGGATGTGGTAGCCGGAGATCGAGATGGAGTTGAACTTCGGCATCCGCCGCGAAGTGTACGCGAAGATGTCGGAGATGATCCGCATCGACGGGCCCGGCGGGTAGATGTAGGTGTTCCGGACCATGAACTCCTTGAGGATGTCGTTCTGGATGGTCCCGGCGAGCTGCTCCGGGGCCACCCCCTGCTCCTCGGCCGCCACGATGTAGAGCGCGAGGATCGGCAGGACCGCGCCGTTCATGGTCATCGACACGCTCATCCGGTCGAGGGGGATCCCGTCGAAGAGCTGCCGCATGTCGTAGATCGAGTCGATCGCGACGCCGGCCATGCCGACGTCGCCCGCGACCCGGGGATGGTCGGAGTCGTAGCCCCGGTGCGTGGCCAGGTCGAACGCGACCGAGAGGCCCTTCTGCCCGGCGGCGAGGTTGCGCCGGTAGAACGCGTTCGACTCCTCGGCCGTGGAGAAGCCGGCGTACTGGCGGATCGTCCACGGCTGGTTGACGTACATGGTGGGGTACGGCCCGCGCAGGTACGGCGGCATGCCGGGGTAGGTCTCCAGGAAGTCGATCCCCTTGAGGTCCCCGGCCGTGTAGAACGGCTTGACCTCGATGCCCTCCGGCGTCTCCCAGACCACGCCGTCGACGTCCGGCACGGTCCCCGCCCCGGAGCCCAGGTCGATTCCCGAGAAGTCAGGGATGGTCATCGGGTCACTCCCAGATCGTCGAAGGTCGTGCGGAGCACGCCGAGCGCGTCACAGCCGGCGTACACACGGTCGTCCACTCCCTCATACTCGCCCTTCCCGGCCAGCCACACGCGCCGAGCCCCCGCCTCGCGGAGCGCCGCCGCCACCGCCTCGGCGTGCTCGCCGTACATGCGGTCGCTGGAGCACAGGCAGGCGACCGGCGTGCCGGCGTCGCGGAACGCGGCGGCGATGGCGGCGGCGTCGGTGCCCGGCCCGCTGGTCACGGTGGCGACGCCGCCGGCCGCGAAGAGGTTGGCCGCGAACGACGCGCGCGCCGTGTGCACGGCGACCGGCCCGATCGTGGCGAGGAACACGGTGGGCCGCTCGTCCTGGGCGTCGGCGAGGTCGCGCAGCGCCTCGAACTCCTCGGCGTACCGGACGCGGGGCAGCCCCGCGCCGGAGGGGGCGCCGGCGAGGCCGTGGCCCGGCTCGCGCTCCGGCAGCCGCTCCGTCAGGTTGGGGAACTCGCTGACCCCGGTGATCGGGTCGCGGCGGTGGGCGACGCAGTCCGCGCGCCTGGCGCGGGTGGCGGCCAGCCGCTCAGGGACGAGCCGCTCGAGAGCGACGGCCATCCCGCCCGCGCGCTCGATCTCCTGGAACCACGCCCAGGCGCTCTCGGCCAGGTCGGCGGTGAGCCGCTCCACGTACCAGGAGCCGCCCGCCGGGTCGAGGACGCGCGCCACGCCCGCCTCCTCAAGGAGAAGCGACTGCGTGTTGCGGGCGATGCGCCGGGCGAACGCGTCCGGCAGGCCGAGGACGGCGTCGAACGGCTGCACGGTCACCGCGTCCGCGCCGCCGACCCCCGCCCCGAAGCAGGCCAGCGTGGTGCGGAGCATGTTCACCCACGGGTCCCTCTCGGTCATCATCGCCGAGGAGGTCACCGCGTGCTGGAGCTGCTCGCCGGGGCCGCCGACGACCTCCGCCACCCGGGCCCACAGCCGCCGCGCGGCGCGGAGCTTGGCGATCGTGAGGAACTGGTCGGCGGTGGCCGCGTAGCGGAACTCGAGCTGCCCGAGCGCCTGCACGGCGGAGAGCCCCGCGGCGGTCATCGTCCGCAGGTAGGCGACGCCCGTGGCGATCGAGCAGCCCAGCTCCTCGGCGTCGCCCGCGCCCGCGTCGTGGTACGGCAGGGCGTCGACGACGAACGTCCGCAACGCCGGGAAGTCGCGCGCGCAACGCCGCAGAAGATCACTGGCCGCATCGGTCGCGCGGGGGAAGGCGTCCTCGCGTCCGAGGTCGAATCCGGGCGCGGCGCTCGCCCGGGCGCGGGCGCCGAGCGGGTCGAGGCCGAGGTTGCCGCCGGGAGGGGTCACGCCGCGCTCGGCGAGCAGGTCGAGGAACGCGGGCGCCGCCTCATGCGCCCGGTCGCCCGCCTCCAGAACCACCGGGGCGAGGTCGAGGTAGACCCCGTCGAGCACCCGCGGCAGCGCTTCGGGGCCGATGGAGGTCAGGTCCAGCCAGATGGAGGTGACGCCGTTCTCCAGGTCGGCCAGGACCGCCTCCCTGGTGACCGCCGGGTCCGGGTGCGCGTGGCGCTGCCGTACGTCCCAGGGACGGGCGGGCCGTACGACGCGCGGGGCGCCGGGCAGGTCCGAGGCGTCGTGGAGGGGGGCGATCGTCACGCCGTCGTACGTCGTGGAGGACAGCGCCTCCTCCGCGGCGGCGGGGACGGCGTCCTCGGGGAGGACGCCGGACTTCCTGAGGACTCCGAGCGCGAGCGTGCGCCACTGCTCCCGCGTGCCGGGCGGGAATCCTGCGGCGAATTCAAGAGGCGGCACCGTCATGCGAGGGATGCTAGGCGCATCGTCCCCAGAACATATATCCGGGTCCCGGTCTACGAGAAGGTGGGGGCGGGCCGGTCAGGCTCCGGGCGCGGCGGACTCGGAGTGCCCCGCCGGGTCGAAGGCGGCGTTCCAGGTCAGCGGACCGACGATGCCGTCGGGGTCGAGGTGCCGCCCCTTCTGGAAGGTGACGCACACGGCCGTGGACTTGGGACCGTAGGCGCCGTCGACCTCGATCACGTATCCGAGGCCGGCCATCTGCCGCTGCCAGGCGCGGACGTCCTCACCTCGCATGATGGGCGGATATTTCAGCAGCCGTCCGGGCCACTGCGGGGTGGATCCGGGGTCAGGCTGCTGCCCCCCGCCTCCCGGGCGTGGCGCGCCCTCGCGCACCCAGGCGTAGAGGGCGTCGCCGGGGCAGTCGGTGGGGTAGCCGTCGCGGTGCCCCTTGATCTCGTTGCCCGCGCCGCCCTTGGCACGGAGGTACTCGATCGCGTCGAGGATCGCGTTCAGGAGCCCGTCGGGTGGTGTGACCAGGCCGGAGTTCCCGACCAGGCCGAGCACGGCGTAGTGCCCGGAGTTGAGGCCGGCCCCGTTGGCCGCGGGCAGGTTGTGCGGCCCCCGCCCGACGAACACCTTCTGGTGCGGGCAAGCAATCATGGAGTAGCCGATGTCCATCCATCCGTTGCCGTCCATGTGGAAGTCCTGGATGGACTTCACCATGGCCACGCACTTGGCGTGGTCGGTCACGATGGCGGGATCGACCCTCCCTCCGGTGTAGTGGACCTTCACTCCCCTGGTGGAGGTCAGCCGCGAGTAGGAACCCCTGGGCGCGCGAGCGCCCCACGCGGCGCGAGAGACGAGATCGATGGCCACGGACGTACTCCCGAATGGGCAAGGCGGACGGGGGGCCGCCGGACGCCCCGGCATGGAAGGTCCGGAATCGGCGGTTCATCCACGCGCTCGACCAGGGAATCCAGCAAAACGACCCTAACCGCATTACCAATTAAATAGCACCCTTATCCGCAATTTTTGCTGGTACACCAGGTCACGCGACCGCCGGCCCCGAGACCCGGAGGCAGCGCGCCTTGCAGAGTCCTTACAAGGCGGCGCGCATGCCGCGCTCAAGGGACCTGTAACCGGGCGGGCTTTCACTCGGTACACGAGCCCGGAAGGCAAGGGGTCACGCCGGGAAGCACCCGCTCTCAGGAGATCACCATGAAGCGCACCGCACTTGGTCTCGCCACCGCCGCGATCACCGGCCTCGGCGTCCTGCCCGCCGTCGTCGCCGCCGCGCCCGCGTCGGCCGCCGACTACGGTTCCGACACCTGCGCCCAGGGCTACGTCTGGCGCGAGGCCCGCCCCTCCGACCACGTCTGCGTCACCCCCGCCGTACGCACGCAGACCGCCCAGGACAACGCCGTCAAGGCCTCCCGCTGGACCAACGGCGCGTACGGCCCGCACACCTGCGTCGCCGGCTACGTCTGGCGCGAGGCGTTCTCCGGCGACGACGTCTGCGTCACCCCCGCCGTACGCACCCAGGTGCGGGCCGACAACGCCGCCGCGGCCGGCCGCCTCGCCTCGTCGTCCAAGCTGCCCTCGCCGATCGCCGTCAACCGCAAGGTCACCTTCAGCGGAGGGGTCCCGGTGGGCGGCTGGACGTCGCTGACCGTGTACGACAACGGGACGTACCAGTGGTCCGGGCACATGCACGACTCCGGCGGCACCAGCTACAACTACACCGGCGTCTGCGTCGTCCGTATGTCGTCGGGCTCCGCCTTCGTGTTCGAGACCTTCGGACGGCTCCACGGAACGTTCGACTCCGGCTCCCGTGACCACAACTGGAGCAAGTCGGGCACCATCTCCTCCCTTCCCACGGCCTGGCGCGCGTCGTCGAGCTACCAGGTGAGCTGCAAGAACAGCGTCAAGCTCAACCTCGACGGCACGGTGAAGTCGGCGCTCGAGGCCGTCGGCTACGCCTCCGCGGTCATCGCGATCGTCGCCTGACGAGCCGCTCGCGGCCTCCGGGGCGGGAACGTGTCAGGACCGCCGGACCACGGTGACGTCGAACTCCAGCGTCACCTTCGGGCCGACCATGATCGTGGTCGCGGCGTTCCAGTTCACGCCCCAGTCGTTGCGGTTGATCGTGGTGCTGCCCGTGAGGCGGATCCGGAGATCGCCCCGCGAGTCGTTCTCGGCGCCGGTCAGCTCGAAGTCCACGGTCACCGGCCTGGTCACGCCGCGCATGGTCAGGTCACCGGTGACCGTGAAGCTGGTTGTCCCGGCCGGCCGCACCGTGGTGGAGATGAAGGTGAGAGCCGGGTGGGCGGCCACGTCCAGGAACGTGCCGCGCAGCTGGTCGTCGCGCTGCCGGTTGTGGGTCTGGATGCTTTCGGCCTGGATGGTGAGCCGGGCGCTGGACTTCGACGGGTCGTCGCCGTCCAGGTGCGCGCCGCCCTCGAACTCCTCGAACCGGCCGCGCACCCGGGTGGCCATCGTGTGCCGCGCGACGAAGCCGATCCGCGTACGGGCGGTGTCGAGGACGTAGTCGCCGGTCAGCTCGGTGAGTGTGGTCATGGTCGACATGCGTGGTCGCTCCTGAAGGGGGAGAACAGGTGGGTGATCGTTCAGGTCCGGGCCGGTCACGGTTCGCGCGCGTGAGCAGCACGCGTCAGCACGTCGTCCACGGCCGGAGCTTCTCGGGGTTGCGTACCGCCCAGATGTGCTTGATCCGGTCGCCGGCGATGTCGAACGCCATCACCACCACGGTGACGCCGTCCTGCTGGGCCACCAGACCGGGCTGGCCGTTGACCGTGCGCTCCAGAATCGCCAGGCCGGGTGCTTTGCCGGCGATGTCGACCAGGGCGCGCGCGATCTGCTCGTCGCCCTCGACCGGGCGGAGCACGGCGGCGACGAGGCCGCCGCCGTCGCCGACCCCCGTGGCGTCGGGGGCGAGGAGGCCGATGAGGGCCTCGATGTCCTTGGCCTCCCATGCCTCCTTGAAGTCCCTGACGATGCCGGCGCGCCGGGCCGCCGGGGTCGCGGGAGGCTGCGACTCGCGGACGCGACGGCGGGCCGAGGAGGCCAGCTGGCGGCAGGCCGCCGGAGTACGGCCGACGATCTCGGCCACTTCGGCGAAGGGGTAGCGGAAGACGTCGTGCAGGATGAACGCGACGCGTTCGGCCGGGGTCATCGATTCGAGCACGACGAGGAAGGCCATGTTGACCGACTCGTCGAGCGTGATCCGGTCGGCCGGGTCGGCCGTGGCGCCGTCCGGCCGCCCGCTGATCCACTCCGTACGGTCGGGCAGCGGCTCCGGGATCCATTCGCCCACGTAGCGTTCGCGCCGGGCCCGGGCCGAGCCGAGCACGTCGAGGCAGATGCGGCCGGCGACCTTCGTCAACCAGGCGCCGGGGGATTCGATGGCCTCCTGCCGCTCCCGGGACATGGCGTACCAGCGGGCGTAGGTCTCCTGGACGACGTCCTCGGCGTCGGCCAGGGAGCCGAGGAGCCGGTACGCGAGATTGATCAGCTGGCGCCGCTCGCTCATGATCGCGTTCAGGCCCGGATCGAGCCGGCTGTCTCCCGGCTCGGACGAAGTGGTCATGATGTCCCCGGCTTTCCTTTTTCCTTGTCACATCCGCTCTCACCAAGTAGGACGAGACACCACCTCGGAATGTGAGGCCGGCGAGCGGCGGTTCACGCCGGCGACGGCCGGCCAGGCTCCGCGCGCTCAGCGGAACAGGGCGGTCTCCCGCTCCATACGCGACAGCTTCCCGGGGTTGCGCACGGCGTATGGAGGCCGGAGCATTGGCCCGCATTTCGGTGGACGAACCCCGGCCCGGCCCGGGATCATTCGCCCCGGGCCGGGCCGGGCCCGCGCCCGTCCGAGCGCGTCAAGACCGGCCCTCCGGCGACGAGGAGAAGGAGAAGCGATGCCCGAAGAGACGATCTCCAGCAGGGGGTACGGCCCGGACCACGTGTCGGGTCTCGGCTACGGCCTGCACCATGTCCAGCTCGCGATCGGGCAGGGAGACGAGGAGGCCTGCCGCGCCTTCTACGTCGGGATCCTCGGCATGATCGAGATCCCCAAGCCGCCGGCGCTCGCCGCGCGTGGCGGCCTGTGGGTGCGGGCCGACTCCCTGGAGATCCATCTGGGTGTCGAGCAGGGCTTCCGCCCGGCCCGCAAGGCTCACCCCGGCATCCTCGTCGCCGACCTGGACGGCCTGGCCGCCCGGCTGGAGCGGCACGGCGTCGAGGTGACCTGGGACGGCGACTTCCCCGGCCACCGGCGTTTCTACGCCCACGACGCCGTCGGCAACCGGCTGGAGTTCCTCCAGCGGATCCCGTCCGCCTGACGCGGCACCCGTCGTCCCGCCGCCTCTCGCTCACCCTCCGAACGCGATTGACGACGAATCGGAGCGAAGTCGTGGGCCTGCCGTACGGGAAACGCGCATTTCATTGACGGACAGTGCTAAATCCGTCGACACGCCGACATGGCACCGGAATCATGGCAGGCATGTCCATCGTGAAGGAGGTCGACTTCCCCTCCCGACCAGAACCCCGCGAGCCACTTCCGATGAACGTGTGGCTCGACGACGGCGACAGCCCCGCCGACGTGATCGACGCGCTCGCCCTGTCGCCGTTCGCCACGGGGACGCAGCCGTGGTCGCGCAGCACCACCGTGGACCGGGTCCGGCTGGAGCCCCCGACGGTCCCCCAGGGCGGGCGGGTGCTCCGGGTCGCCCAGGACAGCGACGGCCATGAGTCACGCCTGATCTCCGGCGAGGGGTGGACCCTGCGCGTGGTCCGCTACATCAGCAGGTCGGCCACCTTCACTGTGACGGCCACGAGCGAGGAGCTGGCCCGCTCGGTCCTCGACGAGGCGACCAAGGGCGCGGAGGAGGAGGTCGCCAAGGACGAGGACCACGTCGCGATGGGCTTCGTGTGGCTGTCCGATCACGGCATGCGCCGCTCCGCCAAGCCGATCACCACCGCTCCCTGGGACGGGATCAGGCACAACTATCCGCGCGCGGCCAAGGACCGGCTCGACCGGCTCATGGCGATCCGGCCGCCGGACGTGAACGGCCGGCTGCTCCTGCTGCACGGCCCGCCGGGCACCGGCAAGACCACCCTGCTGCGCACACTCGCCCGCGAGTGGGCGAGCTGGTGCCAGGTGGACTGCGTCCTCGACCCGGAGCGGCTGTTCAACAGCCCGGGATACCTCATGGATGTGGCGGTCGGCTTCGACTGCCCCGACGACGACGAGGAGCCCCGCTGGCGGATGCTCGTCCTGGAGGACTGCGACGAGTTGATCCGCGCGGAGGCGAAGCAGTCCACCGGCCAGGGGCTGTCCCGGCTGCTGAACCTCACCGACGGCCTGCTGGGGCAGGGGCGGGACGTCCTCGTCGCGATCACCACGAACGAGGACCTCAACCAGCTTCACCCCGCCGTGGTGCGGCCCGGCCGCTGCCTGGCCCAGATCGAGATCGGACGGCTGGCCCCGGACGAGGCCGTGGCCTGGCTCAACACGTCGGCGGACCGCTCCCGCGGCTCGGCCGCGCCGAACGGCGGGGCCGCGGGCGTCGGCCCCGACGGCGCCACGCTCGCGGAGCTGTTCGCGCTGCGCGAGGGGCACGGGCTCACCGCGCCCGAGACGACCGCCTCGACCGGCCTGTATCTCTGAGGGCGGCCGAATCCGGGCCCCGGAGCCCCCGCCGCCACCCGCGGCGCGGGCTCGCGGGCTCGGGGGCCCGGGGCGGAGGCGGAGCGCCCGGTGGGTCAGTTCCAGAAGACGGCGACCGCGGTGGCGAGGGCGGCCAGGGCGCCGACGCCGTAGAACGCCCACGGTGGCCTGACGCGTGTGCCCGCGACCGCCACCAGGACGATGGCCAGGGCGAGGCCCGCTTTGACGGCCATCTTCGGGCCGGAGACGGACATGTCCATCGTCGTACGGATCCAGATGAGCAGGGCGCCCGTGACGAACTGGGCGACGGCGGCGATCACGACGGGGGCCCCGACAAGCATCGTCCGGAGCCGCATCTCACGGAGGAAGCCCCCGAGGAGGGCGGAGAAACCGACGAAGTGGAGAAAGACCAGGACGAGTCGCAACGTTTCCATGCAGACACCCCCCGTTGACGGCCTCACCTCAGGTGTCCGCATGAGCGGTGCCATACGCGTCCGCCTGTGAAAGGCCCTCGACGTACAGTGATGAGGGTACTACGCCCCGTTTTTGTGATGTTCGCCGGTTTTCGCCGCTCGGTGTCGTGCCGCACCGCAGAGCCGCTGTTACGTACTGGTAAACCAATACGTAAACCATCCGATGTGCCGCTTACGGTCGGAAACCACAATCGGCAAGGTGGTCACCCCGTCTCCGGCACACGTGAGCAGCGTCGTCCTCCATCGGTGGTCCTTCGAGGGCCAGGAGAGCGGCGTGGCCTCCTACCTTGATGTGTTCGGCCCCTCCGGGATCCCCAACGACGACGCCGACGGCGGCACGAGCTGGCCGTACATCCGGTGGACCTCCGAGGAGCGGGAGATCGGCTTCCCGGCGACCCAGCTGGTGCCGTCCTGGACGGCGAACACCCCGCCCGGCTCCTGGCTGCAGGTGGAGCTCCGGGCGCGCACCGCGACCGGCGCCCACACCAAGTGGTACTGCATGGGCCGCTGGGCCGAGGGCGACGCCGACATCCACCGCACCTCGCTCCCCGGGCAGGGCGACCAGGACGGGGACGTCGCGGTGGACACGTTCGTCGCGGCCCGGCCGGTCGTCGCGTACCAGGTCCGCGTCACCCTCTACGGCGCGGGCGGCCGGGTGCGGTCGGTCAACGTGATGGCCTCGGCGGTGCCGCGCGGAGGCCCGGCGAGCGCGGGCCGCGGCCCGGCCCCGGCTCCGGCGAACGGGGCGCACCCGGACACGG
Organism: Microtetraspora malaysiensis; assembly: GCF_001528665.1. Lineage (GTDB taxonomy): Bacteria > Actinomycetota > Actinomycetes > Streptosporangiales > Streptosporangiaceae > Microtetraspora_A > Microtetraspora_A malaysiensis. Next base: position 195,560 of record NZ_BBYJ01000009.1, on the reverse strand, counting down.
TCTCCCCGCCGAGGACGGCGAGCGTCGAGCTGAACGTGCCGCGCCACTCGCAGATGACGCACCCGGGGCACCACCCGGAGTGGGACGGCGGCGGCGAGTCGTGGTGCAGCCCCGCCTCCTTCACCATGGTGCTCGGCTACTGGGAGCGCGGCCCCGCGCCGGACGAGCTCGCCTGGGTCTCCTCCGACGACCCGTGCCCGTCCGTGGACCACGCCGCGCGCGACATGTACGACCACAGCTACCAGGGCACGGGCAACTGGCCCTTCGGGGTGGCCTACGCGGGCCGCTACGGTCTCGAGGGCTTCGTGACGCGGCTACGCTCGGTGTCAGAGCTGGAGCTGTTCGTCCGCGCGGGCATCCCCGTGATCACGTCACAGTCGTTCAAGGAGCACGAGCTGCCCGGTTCCGGGTACTCGACCAGCGGCCACATCATGGTCGTCGTCGGCGTCACGCCGACGGGCGACGTGATAGCCAACGATCCGGCGGCGCCCTCGGACGAGGCCGTACGCCGGGTCTATCCGCGCGAGGCGTTCGAGAACGTCTGGCTGCGCGGCTCCAGCAGCGGGGGGATCGTGCATGTGGTCCACCCGCCGGACGTCCCACTCCCTCTCTCCGAAGGAAACTGGTGAGCCGAACCGAACCGGTGAGCATCAGCGCCGTCGACGTGGCGCGGGTGGACGATCGACCGCTGTGGGTGGAGATCTGCGGCGATGAGGTCTGGTGGGACGAGCCGCGCCCGCAGGAGGGCGGGCGCCGCTGTGTCGTGCGCCGCCGCGCCGACGGGAGCGTGGAGGACGTGCTCCCGCCGGGATGGAACGCCCGCAACCGGGTGATCGAGTACGGCGGGCGGTCCTGGCGGTCCCACCAGGGGGCGCTGGTGTTCACGAACTGGGCCGACCAGCGGCTCTACCGCTGCGCTCCCGGCGGCGAACCCGTCCCGCTCACCCCCGAGGGCCCGGCGCGGTATGGCGACCTCGTGATCCACGGCGACGAGGTGCTGTGCGTACGGGAGATCGGCCGCGAGCGGGCGATCGTGGCGGTGCCCCTCGACGGCGGCCCCCTGCGCGTCCTCGTCGAGGCCCACCACTTCGTGATGAACCCGCGCGTCTCCCCGGACGGCCGGCACATCGCCTGGATCGGCTGGAACCATCCGGACATGCCGTGGGACGCCACCGAGCTGTGCGTCGCTCCGCTCGACGGGGCGGAGCCGTACCGGGTGGTCGCGGGCGGCGCGGTCGCCCAGGCCGAGTGGCGGGACGCCGGCAGCCTGTACGCCGTCACCGACACGACCGGCTGGTGGAACATCCACCTCGTCCCGCTCGACGGCGACCCGGCGACCGCACGGAACCTCACGCCGCTGCCCATGGAGTTCGGCGACGCCGTGTGGAAGCTCGGCCAGACGTTCTTCGCGGTCTCCGGCGACTCCATCGTCACCATGTACGGCACCGCCGACCTGCGGCGGCTGGGCGTGATCGACGAGAGCGGCGCCCCGCCGCGGGAGATCGGCGGCGACGCCACCTACTGGTCGCCGACCCTGGCCGCCGACGCCACCCACGTCGTCGGCGTCGCCGCCTCGCCGTACCGGCCGTACGAGGTGGTGCGGATCGAACTGGCCACCGGGAAGCGGGAGACGCTGTCCCCGCCCAAGCGACTCCCCCCGGCCGAGCTGCTGCCGACGCCCGAGCCGGTCATGATCGACGGCGTCCACGCCCACCTGTACGCGCCGCTGCGCCCGCCGTCGGCGGAGGGGGCGCCGCCGTACGTGGTGTTCGTGCACGGCGGGCCGACGAGCGCCGCCGCGCCGATCCTGGACCTGGAGGTCGCCTACTTCACCAGCCGGGGCATCGGCGTGGCCGAGGTCAACTACGGCGGCTCCACCGGGTACGGCCGGGCCTACCGCGAACGGCTGCGGCACAACTGGGGCGTCGTGGACGTCCAGGACAGCGAGACCGTGGCGCGCCGGCTGCTGGCCGACGGCACGGCGGGCAAGGTCGCGATCAGGGGCGGCAGCGCGGGCGGCTGGACCTCGCTCGCGGCGCTGGTCCACAGCGACGTCTTCTGCGGGGCGGCCGCCCACTACGCGATCGGCGACCCGGAGAGCTGGGCGGCGGAGACGCACGACTTCGAGTCGCGCTACCTCGACGGGCTGATCGGCCCCCTTCCCGAGACCCGGCAGCGCTACCTCGACCGCTCCCCCGCCCTGCACGCCGAGCGGGCGTCCGGCCCGGCGCTGCTCATGCACGGCCTGGAGGACGCCATCGTCGATCCGTCCCAGGCGGAGCGGTTCGCCGCCGAACTGGAGCGGCACGGCGGGACCTGGGCGTACCTCGCCTTCCCGGGGGAACAACACGGATGGCGACGCGAGGAGACGATCGTCGCGGTTCTGGAAGCCGAGCTCGCCTTCTACGGCCTGATCTTCGGCTTCCCGACGCCCGAGGTCCCGCCGCTCGTGCTGCGGGGCCCATCCGTGACGTTCACTCCAGGAGACTCCGCATGACCGTGACGACCGAGGTCGCCGACATCTGCTCCACCCTGATCAGGATCGACACCACCAACCCCGGCTCCGGCGAGCGCAAGGCCGCCGAATACGTCGCGGGCCTGCTGGACGAGGTCGGCATCGAGCCGACCGTGGTGGAGTCCGCGCCGCAACGCACCAACGTGCTGGCCCGCATCCCCGGCGACGGCACCGATCCGGACGCCCTGCTGATCCACGGCCATCTCGACGTCGTCCCGGCCGACCCGTCGGAGTGGCGGCTGCACCCGTTCTCGGGCGAGGTGGAGGACGGGTGCGTCCACGGCCGCGGCGCGGTCGACATGAAGGGCACCCTGTCCATGACCCTCACCGCGGTGCGCGAGTGGGCCCGGCGCGGGGTGCGGCCCCGGCGCGACATCGTGCTCGCGTTCGTCGCCGACGAGGAGGCCACCGGCGAGTACGGCGCGGGCTACGTCGTGGACAACCACCGGGACTGGTTCGCCGGCTGCACGGAGGCGATCAGCGAGTCGGGCGGCTTCAGCTGGCACGAGGGCGACACCCGGATCTACCCGGTGGCGGTGGGCGAGCGCGGCACCGCCTGGATGCGCCTCACCGCCAAGGGTGTCGCCGGGCACGGGTCCAAGCCCGCGGCCGACAACCCGGTCGTGGAGCTGTCCCGGGCGCTGGTGCGGATCGCCGACCACCGCTGGCCTGTACGGGTCACGCCCGCGGTGGCGGCGCTCGTCGAGGGGCTCTCCCGCGCGCTCGGCACGACGATCGACCTCGACCGGCTGGACGAGGAGATCGAGCGGCTGCCGCAGGCGTCCATGCTGTTCAAGGGCGTGCTGCGCAACTCGGCCAACCCGACCATGCTCGACGCGGGGTACAAGGTCAACGTCATCCCGGGCACGGCGCAGGCCCACGTGGACGGGCGCTTCCTCCCCGGGTACCGCGACGAGTTCCTGGAGACCATCGACCGGCTGCTCGGCCCGAAGGTCACCCGCGAGTTCGTCAGCATGGGCGAGGCGGTCTCCGCGCCGGCCGAGGGCCTGTTCGACCAGCTCCGCGGCGCCCTGCTGGCCGAGGACCCGACCGGCCACCCGGTGCCGTACGTGATGACCGGCGGCACGGACGCGAAGGCGTTCGCCCAGCTCGGGATCCGCGGGTACGGCTTCGCGCCGCTGCTCCTTCCCCCTGACCTGAACTACTTCGGCATGTTCCACGGGGTTGACGAGCGGGTCCCGGTGGAGGGGCTGGAGTTCGGCGTCCGCGTCCTTGACCGGCTGCTGCTCGCGGAGACGGAGCCCCCGGCGACCACCGAGCGCTGATCGAATACGAGCGCTCCGCGGGGGTGAAACATTCCTCCGCGGAAGTGGCCTGCTCCACGCGAACAGCTTCGTGGCATCTCGAGGCCTTCCAATCGAAGAGCCCTTGTCACTCGCTGCTTTCCTGTCCGGCCGCGGCGCTCTCCTGGATTCCCCTTCGAGCCACGGCCACCAATGGATGCTGATCCCCGGCTACCCGCTCGGCCAGGGCAAGGGACTCCTTGTACAGCTCAAGCGCGAACTCGCGGTCACCTTGGAGGCGCGCGACCCGGGCCAGATTGTTCATGGAGACGACAACATCCGGATGCTTTCCTCCCAGTACCTTGCGCCGCAGTCCCAGCGCCTTTTCATGCAATTGACGAGATTCTTCGATGTTCCCCTGAACCCGAAGAACCTCCGCCAGGTTGTTCATCCGTAGCAAGGTGCCCGGATCCTCCTCTCCTTCGACCTCGACACCGATGCGCAGTGCTCGACTCGATATTTCGTATGCCGCATCCAGGTCACCGAGACGGCGATAGACCTTTCCCAGGTTGTTCACCGCTATCATCGTTTCGGGGGCACGTTCGCCCACCGTCCGCGTTCGCACCGCTATCAAATATTCGTAGAGGCTCCGGGCGCGAACCAGTTGATCTTCCCTCTCCGCGAGAGCCCCGCCAAGATTGTTCATAATCATCAGAGTGTCGGAATGCTCCCTGCCAAGCTTTTCCTCGTACACTCCGAGAACCTTTTCAAATATCCTGACGGCCTCATCGACCTCGCCTTTTCGATGCTTCACCTGCGCCAGATAGTTCAGCCAGTAGAGTACGCCGAGGTCATCTTCCGGCAGTTTTGCTCGCGCGATGTCCAAGGCCCTGCGACACAACTCCTCCGCGATCTTGTAGTCTCCCCTTCGATACATTCTTACGCCGAGCTCGGCGAACAGCCGCGCAACCAGCGCAGTCTCTTTAGTGTTGAAGGAGACTCGATAATCTTCAGCGAACGACCAGAGAGCGTCCACGTGAGGGAGCAGGGTGGACGCACGATTCCAGCTCTCCGGGTTCCAATCATCGGTGGCCATGCCTTGCCCGAGCGACAGGAGCGTCGCGCGGATCCACCGAGAGGCCGGCCACCAGTCCGAAGGACTCCTCCCAGGCCGGCGAATGAAGGTGAGAATACGTCTGGTACGCGACCATGGACGGGATCCCGTACGCGGCCGCATCGTGTCGCGCAACATGGCGGAGATCAACGGGTGAACGCGCACGTGGTCAGCCGTGGCCGACGTGAGAAGCGACGTCTGAATGAGCGCTCCTACCGTCCGATCCATGCTGAGGACGTCCCCTGCCGAACGAGCGAGAGCCCGTGGCAGAAACTTCGCTCCAGATGAGAACAGGTCGCGCGGTATGTCTGTGGGTGCCATGAACGCCAGCACACGCAATAGTTGCGCGGCGGCGCGTTCTACCTGCGCCACGCGGGCAAGAGACAAATCCAGCGTCGCTTCCAGGCCGATCCGGCCGGATCCCGTCCCTTGACGCAGCAGCCGCGAGCAACTGACTTCGAAGCGCTTCAGGTAATCCGATAGCCCTATACCGGAGTCTCGGCAGTAGGCGGCCGCCTGCTCCAAGGCAAGGGGAAGTCCTCCGAGCTTCTCCGCCAACGCGGATGAGGGCGCCTGGTCCGTATCACCGACTCGCTGCCGCAAGAATCTCGCGGCCTCCTCCGCCGGAAATACCTGCAGCAGCATCGGCTCCGCGAGACGATCGAATCGCGGATTCCTGGACGTGATCAGAACCTGCCCTCCGGCGGTTACCGGGACCAGTCCGACCAAATCATCGACTCTCTTCGCATCGTCAAAAATGAGCAGCCACCCGGCACGCTCGCTCAGCTGTTGCACCACCTCTTCCGCCAGCGCCCGAGCATTGGGCGCCGAGATTCCCATCTCGCGTCCCAGCTTCGCAAGCGAAAACACGACGGAGGCGCGACTGGATGCCTGGACCCACCAGCCGATGCTCAACTGGTCCCGCTGTCGGGCCGCGTAGGCCAGGGCCAGTTGAGTCTTTCCTATTCCCCCCATCCCGCACAACAGGAGGGGCCGCCCCGAGGCGCGCATCAAGAACGAGCCGATGGCCCGGAATTCTGATTTTCTGTTACTGAACCCGATGACAAGGGGCGGAATGTTCCAGATGCGCGAATCGGCGTCACGCAGGGCGGCAGCCTTCAGAATCGACCCTTCGTGGGAAGAGTTTCGCCGTGCCCGAAATTCAACCACGAGAACCGGGATCGCCAGCAGCAGCGACAGGGGCCAAGCCAGCCACAATTTCGATTGCCATGCGTCCGGAAGGGCATTGGTCGCAATGTTCGTCACGGCAGGCAGAAGCACCACAGCGATAACGGAGGTGACAAGGATCCATGAGGTGCGACGAGCCAAGGCGACCTACCTCGAGCGTAACCCACGACGACTGTCTTCCATACTTATCACCCAAGGTTGGCACATGCGATACGTTGCGGACTTCCCATCCCCCCCACGGGGTTGACGAATCGATCCGGCCTTGACAGATCAAGACTTGAAGAAGATCGGTCGCGATGGGCCTCCGCGCCGCACACGAACACGCAATCCAACCAGCGCCCCTCGCCGTGTCGCTGTTTTCGACGGCGAGACGAGCGGAGCGACGCGCACCTGGAGACGCCACCCCACCTCGACAATACGGGCCTCATCGCAGCTAATTTTGACAAGACCGAAATATGACATTTTAGGCCACCGAGTCAGGTGTGCGCGCCTCTACTTCCCAAGAAGGCAGGGATGTAACTCTGCGGCCTGATACTCCGCTCAAATCCAGAAACTCAGAGACAAGATGATCCCAAGGGCCGCTTTAACTTAGGATGAATTGACTGGCGAATGCGGGAGAAAAAGGAGGTGGATATTCCCTCACCTGCTCCTGGCGTTCTCGGCACTGTTCCTTCCTGAGCCACGCCCACTCGCGCCCCGCCCCATAGGGCCCAAGACCCCGGGAAGCCTTGATGACCGAGAGGAGCCCGGCCCCCGAGGAAGGCGTTGGTGGACCCCTGGAGCGACGACGGGTGCCGACCGCCGCACCTTCTGAGGTGGCCGCGACCAAGAAAGCTCGTCTTTTGGAATCGGAGGAGCCCAGACGACCGACATCCAGCAGGACGAGGGCCGGATCGTCACGTTCTACTCCTACAGGTCCTACATGGCGGGACGGGGCGGACCATGGCCCTTGCGAACACGGCGTTTCTTCCCTCCCTTTCTCGACGGCAGCGCTATCAGCGCGACGCCCAGCGTGATCGACATCATTAGCAACTACATGTGGGCGGCGGTGCGCGACCAGCAGCGGGCCGCCGATTGGCATCTGGACTACGCCAGGGTGACGCCGCACGCCGTGTCGCTGGAGCGGGAGTTCCCCGGCCGCGGGACGCTGGACTTCATCTCGGCGGGTCAGCAGAACCGCGACTAGTCGCTGGAGCGGCGGGCGCTGGCGGAGCTGCGCGACACCCTGGGGGTCGAGCAACCGGACATGCTCGCCGGCCAGGCGAATCCGTCGATCGCACTCGCCGCGATGGGCAGGACCGCCCAGTCGGGCCAGATACGCGAGCCCACCCTGGCCTCCATAGCCGCGGTGCTTGGAGAGAGCCACCCCAACATCGTGGCGCTGCAGGCGTGGCGGCGAATCAACCGGGATCTGGAGCCGCAGCCGATCCGGAACAGGTGAGCCGCAGCAGGGCGGCCCGTCCAGGGTTCCGACGTGGGCCGAGCCACGCCGGAACCGACGCCCGTGGCCCCACTCCTTGTCAAGAAATCAGCTATCGCAACTTGGGGTCGAGGGCGTCTCGTACGACGTCGCCGAGCATCAGGAAGCTCAGCACGGTGGCGGTCAGGAACAGCGCCGGGAAGACCAGCAGGTGCGGATGGTCGGCGAAGAACGTCTGGGCGACGTTGAGCTGCAGGCCCCACGACACGTCGGGGTACTGCAGGCCGACACCGAGGTAGTCGAGCGTCGCCTCACCGGCGATCACGTTGCCGACGTTCAGCATGGCGACGACGAACACCGGCGCGATGGAGTTCGGGAGGATGTGCCGGAACATGATCCGCCGGTCACCGGCGCCGAGCATGCGGGCGGCGGCCACGAAGTCCGTGTCCTTCACCGCGATCACCTGGCCGCGCATCAGGCGGGTCATCGTCGTCCAGCCGAGCAGGACGAGGACCAGCGTCATGGCCCACATCCCGTGGCCGGGGAAGGCCACCAGGACGACGGTCGCGCCGAGGACGAACGGGATGCCGAAGAAGACGTCGGTGATCCGGGCGATCAGCGCGTCGAGCAGGCCTCCGTAGTAGCCGCCGACCAGCCCGAGGAGGATCGCGATGATCAGCGCGAACGCGGTCACGGCGACGCCGATCACGATGGACGCCCGCGTGCCGTGGACGATCTGCGACCAGTAGTCGCAGCCCTGCAGGTCGTAGCCGAAGACCGCGCCGCTGCCGGGTCCCTTCTTGGACATCCGGAGGTTGCAGTTCTCGTTCGGGCCCATCGCGGCGAACACGTCCGGGAAGGCGGCCATCACCCCGGCCAGCGCGAGGACGGCCGCCGAGAACCAGAAGACGACCCGCCCGCGCAGTTCCAGCCAGGCGTCGTGCCACAACGACCGCCCGGAAGGACCGGTCTCGGGTACGGCGTCCGCGAGAACGGCCGAGCCGGAAGAGGTCCCGGTGTCCGGCGACTCCGCCGGGAGGACGGGCTTCGGGCGGCCTTTCGGCTGCCCGGGATGCAGGTCAGGCACGGCGGATCCTCGGGTCGAGCACACCGTAGAGGAGGTCCACGACCAGGTTGGCGACGATGAAGATCATGACGAGGAGGGTGACGACGCCGACGACGACGGGCCCCTCCTGGAGCTGGATGGACTGGAACACCTGCTGGCCGATGCCGGGCAGGTTGAAGATGCCCTCGGTGACCACCGCGCCGGCCATCAGGTTGCCGAAGTCGATGCCGAGGTAGGTGACCACCGGGATCAGCGAGTTGCGCAGGGCGTGCAGCCCGACGATCCGGTGCCGCCGCAGGCCCTTGGCCGTGGCCGTGCGGACATAGTCGGCGCGCAGGTTCTCCACCAGCGAGGTCCGGGTGAGCCGGGCGACGTAGGCGAGCCCGAACGAGCCGAGGACCATGCCGGGCAGCAGGTAGCTGCCCGGCCACCCCTCGTCGGTGCCCGCCGTCGGGAACAGCCCGAGGTTGAGGCCGAGCAGGATCTGCGCGGTGTACCCGAACACGAAGACCGGGACCGCGATGATGAACGTGGTTCCGGCGAGGACGGCCGTGTCGGCGATGCCGCCGCGCCGCAGGCCCGCGACGATGCCGAGGCCGATGCCCACGACCAGTTCGAAGATCCAGGCGGTGACCGCGAGCTGCGCGGTCACCGCCCACCGGTCCCCGAGCAGCTCACTCACCGATTGCCCGGTGAAGGTCTCGCCGAGATTCCCCTGGAACACCCCGAGCATGTAGTAGCCGTACTGCACGAGCAGCGGGTCGTTCAGGTGGTAGTGCTCGCGCATGACGTTGAGCACCTGCTCGGGCACCGGCTTGTCGCCGGCCAGCGCGAGTATCGGGTCTCCTGGCAGCGCGAACACCATCGTGTAGATGAGGAAGGTGGTGATCACGAAGACCGGGATGGCCTGGATCAGGCGCTGGACGGCGTATCTCACTTGTTCTTGACCGTGATCGTCTGGAGGTTGTTGCTGTACGGCGTGAGCTGGACGTCACCGAGCCGGCTGGAGTAGCCCGACTGGTCCTGCCAGTTCCACAGCGGGATCAGCGGCATCTCGGCGAGCGCGATGTCCTCGGCCTTCTGGTAGAGCGGGAGGCTCGCCTCGATGCTCGGCGCCTCGTTCGCCTGCTTGATGAGGTCGTTGAACTCCTTGTTCTCCCAGCCCATCTTGTTGTTGTTGCCCCACATGAACTCGAGGTAGTTCTGCGGGCTCGGGTAGTCCATGACCCAGTTCTGCCGGTACGGCCCGTCTTCCTTGTGCTCCCGCAGGGTCGTCAGGTAGTCGGATGCCGGGATCTTGCGGAACTTGATGTCCTGGATGCCGAGGTTCTGCTTGAGCTGGTTGGCGACCGCGGTCATCCACTGCTCGTAGCTGGGGTCGGCGTTGGAGAAGTACAGGTTGAGCGTGCCGCTGAACCCGCCGGCCTGGTCGAAGAGCTGCTTGGCCTTCGCCGGGTCGTACGTGCAGGTCTCGCCGCAGGCGTTCTCCCGGTAGCCGGGCACGAGCGGAGCGACCAGCGACGCCATCGGCTTGAAGGTGCCGTTGTAGACGGCCTCGACGATCGCCTGCCGGTCGATCGCCATCGAGATCGCCTTGTGCAGGTCGGCGTTGGCGAACCGCTTGTCGAACATCGGGAAGCCGAGGTAGTCCATCGTGCCGCCGGCCGTCGCCACGTAGCGGTCGCCGAGCAGCCTCTGCGCCTCCGGCGCGCTGGCCGGGGGGATCGTCGTCAGCAGGTCCACCTTGCCGGCCCGCAGGTCGGTGTACGCGGTGTCCCGGCTGGCGTAGATCTTGAACTCGACGCCGTCCGACTGGGCCTTACGGTCGCCCGCGTATTCGGCCGACTTCTTGACCGCGATCTTCTGGTTGTGCTCCCAGGCCCCGTCGAGCATGAACGGGCCGTTGCCGATCGGCGCCTGGTCGTACGCCTTGAGGTCGTTGAACGCGGCCTTCGGCATCGGCACGAACGCGACGTAGGCCAGCGTGATCGGGAACTGGCTGAACGGGCCGGTGAGCGTGACCTCGAGAGTGTTCGGGTCGACGACCTTCAGCCCGGACATCTTGTCCGTGGTCGGCTCACCCTTCTCCGGGTTCAGCGCGTCGTAGCCCTCGACGTTCTCGAAGTAGTAGTTGTTGGTCCAGCCGTTCGGGCCGTAGGCGGTCGCGTTCCACGCGTCCGCGAAGCTCTCGGCGGTGACCGGCTCGCCGTTGCTGAACTTCTGGCCCTGCTTGATCTTGATGGTCCAGACCTTCTGGTCATCACTGGTCACCGACTCGGCGGCACGCATCTGCGGCTTGCCGTCGGCGTCGATATATACCGGGGTGTCGAAGATGGCGTCGAGCACCGCAATGGAATAGCTGCTCGACGTGTTGCCCGGCGTCAGGTGGTCGGGCTCGGTGAGCGCGACCGAGAACACGCTCGGTCCCTGCGCGTCCCCGCCCTGCTTGTCCTGCCCTCCGCCGGAGCCGCCGCATCCGCTGACCCCGCCGAGGATGACCGCCGCCACCGCGAGGGCGGCGGTTCGTCTTCTGCTGAGCGTCACGTGATCCTCCGCCTCTACTGTTGCGGTGAGGGTAAAGAGCGGTTCAAGTGCTTACATCGGATGGTTTACGTATTCCTTGCCAAAAGGATCTCGGGCAGGCTTACCCTGGAGGACCCCATGGATCTGATCAGCCTGAGCGCGCGCCACCTCCACGCGATCGCCGAACTGGGCTTTCGAGTGGCCCAGGACGGGGCGCACGGCGCGATGGCGGCGCTGCGTCAGGTGATCCCGGTGGAGGCCTACGAGTTCGTCGCCTTCGACCCGGCGACCGGACGACACCGGTCGCTGGTGTCCGCCGGGTACGCCCGCGTGGACGCCGACGCCGCCGAGGAGTACACCAGCCTCGCCCCCTATCGGCAGGCCATGTCGCTGAAGGAGCCGCTGGTCATGGGCTCCCCCGGCACCGAGCGGTACTTCCGCCGCCATCTGGAGCCGTACGGCTGGCGGGCCGGCATCACCACGCCGCTGTTCCTGTCCGAGGGCCGCTACACCGGGCTGCTGCACCTCCACTCGCGGGACGACTTCCCGCCGGAGGCGGCGCCGGTGATCTCCGCGGTCTCCCCCGCGCTGGCCCACGTCACCGACCTCACCCGCTGTGTCATCGACCCGCTCGGGCTGCCGTCCGGCTACCAGGCGCTGGCGTACGAGCGCGGCGGGCGGTGCCGTACGGTGGCGGGCTGGCCGCCGTCGGAGGCGCTGCGCGCCGAGCCCGCGATGGCCGGGCTCGCCCGCGAGTTCATCGACTCGCGCGAGCTGTCCCGGCGCGGACTGTGGCTGGACGGCGCCGGCCAGTGGCGCGAGATGCGCATCCACCGGGCCGGCGTCGGCTTCCACGGCTCCATCCAGGGGGCGGTGATCGCCGAGCGCCCCTGCACCCTGCCGTACGAGCTGACGGCGCGCGAGCTGGAGGTGCTCACCCGGGTGGCCCGGGGCGACTCCAACCCGCAGATCGCGGCCGCCCTCGTCCTCAGCGTCCGCACGGTCACCACCCACCTGGAGCACGTCTTCGCCAAGCTCGGGTGCGACAGCCGTACCCGCCTGACCACCAAGGCCCTCGCCGAGGGGCTCTGCCGCCTCGACCTCCCCTGACCGGGCGCCGGGGACGCCGGGGAGCCCGCGCGAAAACTCCGGCGAACTCCCCGGGTGCCTCCGACAGCGATTCTGAGATCCTGTGGGGGTGGCGATCAGAACGGACGACGGTGAACATTTGGGGCTGCTGTTCCCGGACGGCGGAGACGGGCGCGCGCTCCCGGACGACCTCCCTCCGGGGTCCCTGGTGTGGCCGGACCCCGAGTACGACCGGCTCCGGACCCACCGCCGCCCCTCGTTCTGGCTCAGCGACTCTCCCGTCCCCGCCTCGCTGTGGAGCCGGCTGCGGGCCGAGCATCCGCGATCCGGCCTCTGGCCGGTGCTCCTGGAGGACTCCGTACAGCCCTGGTCGGCCGGACAGATCGCGCCGGAGCCGGTGTCGGAGATCGACAACTACGGGGCGGGCGCCTTCATGGCGGAGGTGTGGCGGGACCTGCTGGCCGGAGGCGTGGCGGACCTCGCCCCTTATGGGGAGGAGTGTCCCGGCCTGGCGGAGCCCGGCGGCCTGGTCGCCGACCCCGACGTGGTGGCCGACTGGTACGCCCGGATCGTGGCGGGTCGCCGCACGCCGCTCGGGCTGGCCGCGGTCGACCGGGGCGCCGACGTCCTGGCGGTGATGGGCTGGCAGGGCGCCGTGCACCACAACGAGTGGAGCGTCCCCCTCGCCGCCGTGGTGCGGAGCTGGGAGGAGCGCTTCGGCGTACGGGTGATCGGCATGGGGTTCAACACGCTCGACCTCAGCGTCGCCGCGCCACCGGCCACGCCGGAGCACGCGCTCCACGTCGCGGCGGAGCACTGGACCTTCTGCCCGGACAGCATCCTGCAGGGGCCGGGCACGCTCGCCGACTACGCGGAGCAGATCCAGGGCAAGAACGCCTGGTCGTTCTGGTGGGACTGACCGCCGCCGCGCCCCCGGCGGGGGCGCGGCGCCGATCTCAGGTGATGTCGCGGCGTACGGTCGTCGCGTTGGCGACGACCGCGAAGACCACCGCGTAGCCGACCAGGACGGCGGCGCCGCCCCAGGCGGGCAGCAGGTCGCTGCTCCCCATGCCGGGGTTCACGTCGATGCTCATCAGCGACTGCGCCGCGCCGCCGGGGAACCACTTGCCCACGACCTGCAGGGCGGGAATGGCCAGGAAGAGGCTCTCGATGACGTACGCCCAGGCGACGGCTCCGACGATGCCGGCGATCTGGTTGCGCACGAGCGCACCCACGGCGATGCCCAGGATCGTGTAGAGGGCGAGCGAGGCCACGGTGCCGAGGGCGATCGCCGGGACGTGCGCCTCCGTCAGCGACAGCTCGCCCCCGGCGATCAGCACCGTGGGGATCACGACCAAGGCGGTGAAGAGCAGCACGGCCAGCGCGAACAGCACGCCCACGATCAGCCCGGCGATCAGCTTGGCGGTGATCACCCGCCCGCGCCGCGGCGTCGTGAGGAAGGTGCCGGTGATCGTCTGGTAGCGGTACTCGGACGTGAGCATCACAACGCCGAGGATCATGACGAAGATCCGGCCGCTCGCCCCGGACGACCAGGCGAGCTGCGCCCACTCCGGCGTGTCCAGCGCGGGCAGCCCGCCCTGGGCGTTCCCGGCGAAGCCGATGAAGAAGGCGAGGTTGACGCCGATCAGCAGGAGCGTGACGAGCAGCATGATCCACCACAGCCGCGTGGTGGACAGCTTCAGCAGCTCCGCGCGCACCAGGCCGATCATCGCTCCTCCGTCAGTTCCAGGAAGACCTTCTGCAGGTCGGACCGCTCGGCGATCATCTCGGTCAGCACGACGCGCTGGTCGAGCACGATCCGCCCGATCTCCTCGGGCTCCAGGCCGTGCACGCGCAGCGCGTCGTCGTCGAGCCGGTCGACCTTCGCGCCCGCCTTCTCCAGCGCGGGGGTCAGCTCGCCGTCCCCTACCGTCCGGAGCCGTACGGTCTTCTCGCCGTTGGTGGTGAGCTCGGCCAGGGTGCCCTGCCGTACGAGCCGGCCGCCGGCGATGATCACGATGTCGTCCACGGTCTGCTCGACCTCGGACAGCACGTGACTGGACACCAGGACGGCGGCGCCACGGTCGTGGGCCAGGTGCCGCAGGAAGCCGCGCAGCCACTGGATGCCGGCCGGGTCGAGGCCGTTGGCCGGCTCGTCCAGGATGTACACCTTGGGCTCGCCGAGCAGGGCGGAGGCGAGGGCGAGCCGCTGGCGCATGCCGAGCGAGAAGCCCCCGACGCGCTTGCCCGCCGCGTCGGCGAGGCCGACCTGGCCGAGGGCCTCGTCCGCCCGCGAGACCGGGAGTCCGGCGGCGACGCAGAGCAACCGCAGGTGGTTACGCGCGGTGCGGCCGGGATGGAAGTTGGTGGCTTCGAGCACGGCCCCGACCTCGTTGAGGGGCGTGGCCATGTCGCGGTAGCGCTTCCCGTTGACCAGCGCCTCGCCGGAGTCGGGCGTGACGAGGCCGAGCAGGGAGCGCAGTGTGGTGGTCTTACCGGCGCCGTTCGGTCCGAGATAACCGGTGACGGTGCCTGCCTTCACGGTGAAGGAGACGCCGTCGACCGCGCGGACCGCGCCGAAGGATTTCGACAGGTTTCGGATCTCGATCGCAGTCATCGCCCGCGATTATCGCGGCGAAATCGCGTAATTTCCTCATCCTTTGTGAGGATAAATCGAGTAAAGCGCGAGAAACGCGATCAACAACCGGGCACTGGGCCGGTCTCGCCGCCGCACGGACGGCGAGACCGGAGGGCGCCGCCGTCAGCGCGCGCAGCGGCGCAAAACGTTGGCGATGATCCGCGCCCCCGCGCCGCCCTGCGTGGTCAGGATCGACTCGGGGTGGAACTGCACGGCGAAACGCCGGTTCTCGGCGTCCTCGATCGCCATCGCCGCGCCGTCCGGCGTGGTGGCGGTGACGGCGAAGCCGCGCACACCCGGCTTCTTCGCGTGCAGCGAGTGGTAGCGGGCGGCCACGAACTCCTCGGGCAGGCCGTCGAGCAGCGCGCTCTCCCCCTCCCGGCGCACCTGGCCGCGCTTGCCGTGCTCGGGGTACGGCAGCAGCTCCAGGCTGCCGCCCGCCTGCTCGATCATGGCCTGCATGCCGAGGCAGACGCCGAACACCGGCAGCTCCCTGGCGTACAGCGCCTCGACGAGGGCGGAGCAGCCGAAGTCGGACGGCCAGCCGGGGCCGGGTGAGAGCACCACGAGCGTGGGCGCGATCTCGTCGAGCATCTCCAGCGGGAAGCCGTGCCGCAGCGTCACGACCGATGCGCCCTGCTGCCGGAAGTAGTCGGCCAGCGTGTTGACGAAGGAGTCCTCGTGGTCCACGAGCAGAACGGTGTGCCCGTCGCCGGGCAGCTCGGCGGCCGGGCGCCCCTCGTCCTCGGGCGTCTCCCGGCCGACGGCGGCGAGGGCGCCGAGCAGGGCGCTCGCCTTGAGCTCGGTCTCGCGCTCCTCGGCCTCCGGGTCGGAGTCGAACAGCAGCGTCGCCCCGGCCCTGACCGTGGCGACACCGCCCCGGATCTGCGCGGTGCGCAGGGTGAGCCCGGTGTTCATCGAGCCGTCGAAGCCGATGAAGCCGACGGCGCCGCCGTACCAGCGCCGGGTGGTGGCCTCGTTGTCCTCGATGAACTGCATGGCCCAGGTCTTGGGCGCCCCGGTGACGGTGACCGCCCACATGTGGGTGAGGAACGCGTCGAGGGCGTCGAACTCCGGACGGAGCCGCCCCTCGATGTGGTCCACGGTGTGGATCAGCCGCGAGTACATCTCGATCTGGCGGCGGCCGATGACCCGCACACTGCCGGGGACGCAGATCCGCGACTTGTCGTTGCGGTCGACGTCGGTGCACATGGTCAGCTCGGACTCCTCCTTCACGCTGGACAGGAGGGTGCGGATGGCCTCGGCGTCCTCGACCGGGTTGGCGCCGCGGGCGATGGTGCCGGAGATCGGGCAGGTCTCCACACGGTCGCCGCTGACCCGGACGTACATCTCGGGCGAGGCGCCGACCAGATGCTCGCCCTCGCCGAGGTTGAGCAGGAACTCGTACGGCGCCGGGTTGCTCGTGCGCAGGGAGCGGTAGAAGGCGGCGGGATCGGTGCAGGAGGAGTGGAAGACCTGGCCGGGGACGACCTCGAACAGGTCGCCGCGCTTGAACTTCTCCTTCGCCTTGGCGACGATCTCGGCGTACGCCCCCCTCTCGGGGTTCGGCGGGATCTCGGTGGGGGCGGCCATCGGGAACGTCTCACCCGTGCGGTCCAGGCCCCGGGTGGAGACGCCGTCCACGACGAAGTCGTACAGGTACTCCATGCTGGTCTCGCGTACGCGGTCGATCACGACCAGCCGGTCCGGCAGATGGAGCACCAGGTCGCGCTGGTCCGCCGGGCGGGGCAGCGAGTAGCGGATCGGCTCGAACTGGAAGGCCAGGTCGTATCCGAAGGCGCCGTACAGGCCGAGGTGCGGGTCGTCGCCGCGGAAGGCCGCCATCAGCTCGCGGATCGCGGTGAAGACGGTCGGACGGCGGCTGCGCATCTCCTCGGGGAGGATGTCCTCCGACTCGGCGATCGCCACCTCGACGTGCTCGGCGGTGGGGGCGGCGACCGGCTTGCCCGCGGCGAGCAGGCACGAGGTGACCGCGGGCAGGACGACGCGGCCGCGCTCGTTGAGCGCGCGGGCCGCGATCCGCCGTCCCCTGGCGACGATCTCCACGCAGGGATCGACGTAGCCGAAGGCCCACCGGCTGTACCGGCCGGGGTAGTCCATGCCGGAGGAGAACGCCCCACCGCGATGCTCGCCGAGCGAGGTCACGATCTCTTCGAGCGCGGCCTCGGGTACCTCGCGCACGATGCGCTCGACCTCGACGCCGCCGGCCGTGGTGTATCGGCTGGTATCCACCTGTCTCGCCCCTTGATTTTCGTAATGCCCCGGGGGCGGACACGAAAAAGGCCGCCTCTCGGGGCGGCCGTTTGCTCCTGCTCGCGTATGCGAAACCACGCCGCCTGCTAGCGGCGCCACCACTGATTTGGATTTCGCATGACGTACAGGTTAGTGGCCTCGCGCGTGATCATGCAACGACGTTGCTCCCCGGCCCCGGCCAATAATGTTACTAGTATGTAACAAACACGGCGAGGAGGGACGAATGGCACTCCAGCTCCCCCGGCACCGAGCTCACCGGGTGCTCGTCCACCGCGATGTGCCGGTGCCGATGCCGGACGGTGTCACGCTGCTCGCGGACCGGTACGTGCCGGTCGGCGCCGACCGGCCGCCGACCGTCCTCATCCGCTCCCCGTACGGCCGGGCCGGGGTGGTCGGCTGGATGTACGGCCGGATGTTCGCCCGGCACGGGTTCCACGTCGTGATCCAGAGCTGCCGCGGCGGATTCGGCTCGGGCGGGCTGCTCGACCCGCTCGGCGACGAGCGCGAGGACGGCCTGGCCACGGTCATGTGGATGCGGGCCCAGTCCTGGTACGGCGGGAGCTTCGCCATGCACGGCCCCTCCTATCTCGGCTACGCCCAGTGGGCCATCGCGGCGGAGGCGCCCGACCTCAGGGCGATGGCCACGCAGGTGACGGCGTCGTGCTTCCGCGACGCGGCCTACGTCGGCGGGTCGTTCGCCCTGGAGTCCACGCTCGTCTGGACGACGCTCACCGCCGGGATGGAGGGACGGCTGGGCGGCGCCGCCGCGACCTTCCTCGCCCCGCGCCGCACCCGCCGGGCCGTGCTGTCCGGCCTGTCCGGCCGTCCGCTGTCCGAGCTGGACCTCGTGTCGGCGGGCCGCCCGCTGCCGTTCTTCCGCGACCTGATCGCCCACCACGCCGACCCGTCGTCGGCGTATTGGCGCAAACGCGACTTCTCCGCGTCCGTCGGCGAGGTCACGGCCGAGGTGACCATGACCGGCGGCTGGTACGACGTGTTCCTGCCGTGGCAGCTCAAGGACTACAAGGCGATGCGGGCGGCCGGGCGGCAGCCGCACCTGACGATCGGGCCCTGGTACCACGCGGACCTGCGGCTCGGGCGGGTGGCGAGCGCGGACGCCCTGGCCTGGTTCCGCGCCCACCTGCTCGGCGACCCGTCCGGGCTGCGGACGTCGCCGGTGCGGCTCTACGTGACCGGCGCGGACGAGTGGCGGGACTACCCCGACTGGCCGGTGCCGGGGACGCGGACGGAGCGCTGGCACCTGCAGCCGGGTGGGGCGCTCTCCACGGACAACCCGGCCCCGTCCGGGCCGGACCGGTTCCGGTACGACCCGCGGCACCCCACCCCGGTGCTCGGCGGCCCGGTCCTCATCGGCAACTCGACGCCGCGGGACAACCGGCGGCTGGAGTCGCGGCGGGACGTGCTGGTGTATACCTCGCCCGTGCTGGCGGCGGACACGGACCTGATCGGGGAGGTGTCCGCCGATCTGTACATCCGGACGAGCACCGAGCACGCCGACGTCGTGGTCCGCGTCTGCGACGTTCATCCGAACGGAACCTCGATGAACGTGTGCGAGGGCGTCCGCAGGCTCACCCCGGCCGAACTGCCCGACCCGGACGGCGTGCGGCGGATCCGGGTGGACCTGTGGCCGATCGCGCACCGTTTCCGGCGCGGCCACCGGATCAGGGTCCACGTCGCGGGCGGGGCCTACCCCAGGATCTCCCGCAACCCCGGCACCGGCGATCCGCTCGGGCCGGGGGCGGCGCTGGTCTGCTGCGACCACGAGGTCCTGCACGACCCGGCCCGTCCCTCCGCGATCCTGCTCCCCGGAGCCGTCCGAAGCTGACCGCCCGAAGCTGACCGCGGGGCGTATCCCACGCGGCCCTTGACGCGGCGCGGATCGGACTCCCAGGTCACGCGGCTCCCGCCTTTGAGAGGCCGCGCGAGCCATGACGCTCGGCGCGCCAACCCGACCGTTCGGCGATCGGCGATCCGGATGTGATGTGCGTCACTTTACGCTGCGGAGCGACCCCCAGTCAGAAAGGAGGGCGCGTTGGCCGCCCCTCGCAGTGACCGAAGTCCCTGGAACTGGCTCCTTCTGATACCGATCGCGATCCCCCTCATCCCCGCCCTGTACAACGCCGTCGAGCCGCGGCTGTTCGGCATCCCGCTGTTCTACTGGCTGCAGCTCGCCTTCATCCTGCTCGGTGTCGCCACCACCACGGTGGTCTACCGGATGACCAGGAGCCGCCGGTGAGCACCGAGATCGTCGTCTTCGCGGTCCTTTTCCTGGTCGTGAGCGGCATGGGGTTCGTGGCGGCCCGCTGGCGGCGCGCGAACGACCTCGCCAGCCTGCACGAGTGGGGCCTCGGCGGCCGCAGCTTCGGGTCGTGGATCACCTGGTTCCTGGTCGGCGGGGACCTCTACACCGCCTACACCTTCGTGGCGGTGCCCGCGCTGCTCTTCGGCGCGGGGGCCACCGGGTTCTTCGCCCTGCCGTACACGGTGGTGACCTATCCGCTGGTCTTCCTCGTGATGATCCGGCTGTGGTCGGTCTCGCACGTGCACGGGCTGGTCACCCCGGCCGACTTCGTCCGGGCGAGGTTCGGCTCACCGACGCTGGCGCTGCTGGTCGCCATCACCGGCATCGTGGCGACCATGCCGTACATCGCGCTGCAGCTCGTCGGCATCGAGGCGGTGCTGAAGACGATGGGCGTGCGGGGCGACCTGCCGCTGATCATCGCGTTCGCGATCCTCGCGGCGTACACGTACCAGTCCGGGCTGCGCGCGCCGGCGCTGATCGCCTTCGTCAAGGACTCGCTGATCTACCTCGTGATCCTGGTCGCGGTGATCTACATCCCCTCCAAGCTCGGCGGCTGGGGAGCGATCTTCGACGCGGCGCAGGCGAAGTTCGACGCCACCCCGGCGCCGGGTGACGGCATCCTGCTCAACTCGAACAACCAGCTCCAGTACGTCACGCTGGCCCTCGGCTCGGCCATGGCGCTGTTCCTCTACCCGCACAGCGTCACGGGTGTGCTGGCGGCGAAGGGCCGCGACGTCATCAAGCGCAACATGTCCGCGCTGCCCGCCTACAGCCTGCTGCTCGGCCTGATCGCGCTGCTCGGCTACATGGCGATCGCGGCCGGGATCAAGCCCATCGGCACCGACGTGAACACCGTGGTGCCGCAGCTCTTCGACACCATGTTCCCCGACTGGTTCGCCGGCGTGGCGTTCGCCGCCATCGGCATCGGCGCGCTGGTGCCCGCGGCCATCATGTCGATCGCGGCGGCCAACCTGTTCACCCGCAACATCTACCGCGAGTACATCAGGCCCGACGCCACCGACGCCCAGGAAGCCTCGGTCAGCAAGATGGCCTCGCTGGTCGTGAAGGTCGGCGCGGTGCTGTGCATCCTGCTGATCGACCCCCAGTTCTCGATCGACCTGCAGCTCATCGGCGGCGTGATCATCTTGCAGACCCTGCCGTCCGTGGCCCTCGGGCTCTTCGGGCGCTGGTTCCACCGGGCCGGTCTCATCGCCGGGTGGATCGCCGGGATGGGCGCGGGACTGGTGATGCTGTACACCATCGCGAACCCGGCCACCAAGCACGCGCACTTCGGCGGCTCGGCGTTCCCGCTGGAGAAGCTGGGCCTGGACACCAAGATGACCGTCTACGCCGGGTTCCTCGCGCTCGCCGTCAACCTGATCGTCGCCGTGCTCGGCACGTTGCTGGCGCGGGCGGTCAAGATGGCGGAGGGCCCGGACGCGACCCGGCCCGAGGACTACGTGGCCGACCGGGAGGACCCCCGCGTCCACGATCTGGAGGTCGCCGGCTCCTCCTGATCCCGTACGGCTCCACGCGCCCGGTGCCTCCGCGACGGGGTCACCGGGCGTCGCCGTGTCCGGGGCCCTGCTCCGGCCCGTCTCCCACGTGATCCCGCTATGTCGATCGATGGCGTGATCTCTGCGGTAATGTTCCGGACGGTTGTCTGGAGGTGGCTGGGGTGGGCGAGACGGGCGCGCCGCTGGTGCCGGGATATGAGGTGCTGGGCGTCCTCGGGCAGGGCGGCTTCGGCGTCGTCTACCGGGCCAGGCAGCTCACGGTGGGCCGCGAGGTCGCGCTGAAGCTCGACAACCGCGTCCTGCTCTCCGACCGCGACCGCCGCCGGTTCCTGCGCGAGGTCACCGCGGCGGGCGCGCTGTCCGGCCACCCCCACGTGGCCGGCGTGTACGACGCGGGCGTGCTGCCGGACGGCCGGCCGTACATGGTCCTGGAGCTGTGCCCCGGCGGGTCGCTGGCGGACCGGCTCGCGGCGTACGGGCCGCTCGGCGCGGCCGAAGTCCGCGACATCGGGATCAAGATCGCGGATGCGCTGGCCGCCGCGCACGCGGCCGGGGTGCTGCACCGGGACGTCAAACCGGCGAACATCCTGGTCAACGCGTACGGGCTGGTCGTGCTGTCCGACTTCGGGCTCGCGACACGTCCGGGCGGCGTGGGAGGCGAGCACGCCTCGGTCACCCGCGAGTCGCTCACCCCGGCCTACGCGCCTCCCGAGGCGTTCGAGCTCACCGAGCCGACCGCCGCCGGGGACGTCTACGCGCTGTCCGCCACGCTGTACACGCTGCTGAACGGCAGGCCGCCCCGGTTCCCCGAAGGCGGCGTGGTGAACATCGCGGCGATCCTCGCGCTGCACCGGCTGCCCGTCCCCGGCATCCCCGGAGCGCCGCCCGCGCTGGTCGAGGTGCTGCGCCACGGCATGGCGAGCGACCCCCGGGAGCGGATCGCGAGCGTCGCCGAACTGCGCGACGCGCTCGCCGCGCTCGGCCCGGACGGCGCCGCCGATCGCGCCGCACCGGGTCGCGCCTCCCCCGGGTACGCCTCCGCAGGGCATATCTCCGCGACCCACGGCCCGTACGCGAGCGCGCACCCCGAGGCCGCCTCACCCGAGATGAGCGCGGCTCCCTCCGTTCCGCGCGCGATCTCGCATGCCCCGACCGGAGCGAGCGCGATCCCGAACCCGGCCGTCCCGGGGGCCGGGCCACCAGGCGCCCCCGGAGGCAACCCGGCCGCGGGCCCCTATGCGCGTACGGCGCCGCCGCGGGTGAGAGCGGGCGCGATGCCGGCCGCGCGGCCGCGGGCGGCCCGCCATCCGGCCGTCTTCGCCGCGACGGCCGCCGTGTTCGCCTGCCTGCTCGTCGTCGGGATCGTCCTGCTCACCCCCGGCGACGCGGACCAGGGCGGCACCGGCCCGAGCCCCGGAGCCGCGGCCTCCCACAGCCCGGAGGGGCCTCCCGCCGCGAGCGGGCAGGGCGGCTTCGACGTGGCGACCTACACGGCCGGCTGCCCCGCCGCCGAGGTGGCCTCCGCCGGGGCGGCGTGCGTCTCCACCGCCGAGTGCTGGGCCGGCCTGGTCGTGATGGGCGGCGACGCGACCGCGCGCTCCATCCCCTGCGCCAAGCCGCACGTGTGGGAGACGTTCGCGATCGCGCCGCTGCCGCCGGGGGTGGCCAGCGACCAGCCGACGGTGGAGAAGCATCCCACCGTCACGCGGGTCTGCTCGAAGTACGTCCTGCTGCTGTCCCGGCGCGGCGCCGCCACGACGATCAAGGCGGACCGGTGGGTCATTACCGTGCTGCCCCCGAGCGCCGCCACGTACGCGGCGGGCGCGCGCGGCTACCGGTGCCTGGCACGGGTGGACGGGTCCAACAGGTCGGGCAGCAGCTTCGGCCGCGCCACCTATCCGACCCCGTCCGGCAGCCCCGCCGCCGCCCCGGCCGCCGCTCCGGCACCTGTCACGGGTTCGTCCGGCTCAGCTCGTCCAGGGCGTCGCGCAGATAGTCGATGAAGTCCCACACGTCGGGCACCATGTCGCGATCGACGACGATGCCGACGTCCAGCGACCCGTCGTAGGAGAACACGGTGATGTTGATCCCGCCGCTGACGTCGGTGATCACCGAGACCGGATAGTGGGCGAGCAGCCGGGCCCCGCACATGTACAGCGGGAACTGCGGGCCGGGGACGTTCGACACCATGAGGTTCATGGCGGACGCGGTACGCGACGCGATCCGGAAGGCGGCGCGGTCGGCGAGGCCGCTCAGCGCGGCGGGCATGGCCTCGCTGAACTCCAGCAGCCAGGTGGCGGGCGCCGCCGCGTACCGGTCCTTGACGGTCTTCATGGAACGGCTCACGCCGCGCAGCCGCTCGCCGGGGTCGGCGACGTCCGTGGGGAGCGTCGCCATCGCGAGGACCACCTCGTTGGCGGGGATGTCGCCCTCCGTCAGGCCCCGACTGGAGATCGGGATGCCGGCGACCAGCGGCTCGCGGGGCAGCTCGTCCCGCTGGACCAGCCAGCGCCGCAGCGCGGTGGCGCACAGCGACAGGACCACGTCGTTGACGGTCACGCCGAAGGCGTTCTTGATCCGCTTGACGTCGGCGAGCGGCAGCGTCCCGAACGCGAACCGGCGATGGGGCGAGATCGGCCCGGAGAAGGGCGTGCGCGGCACGGTCATCCGCGGCAGCCCGGGCAGCGGCTCCGCGCCGATGCCGCGCACGACGCGCGAGACCAGGCCGGTGCCAGGGATCTGCGAGACGACCGGGATCTCGTCGAGCCGCGGCATCACGCCCGCGAGGAAGCGCACCGCCGCCCCCGGGTTCTCCAGGACGCGGCCGACCCCCCGGACGATCATCTCGACGGTCTCGGGCGGCGTGTCCGGCTCGGACTCGGGCGGCGGGGTCTCGCGCCGCGGCTCGGGGCCGAGGTCCATGAGCGCGGCGAGCACCTCCGCGCCGGTCACACCGTCGATGGCCGAGTGGTGCACCTTGGTGTAGACGGCGATCCGCCCGCCGGACAGCCCGTGGATGAGGTACAGCTCCCAGAGCGGACGGCGCCGGTCCAGGCGGCGGCTGTGGAGGCGGGCGACCTGCTCGCCGAGCTGGTGGTCGTCGCCGGGGCGCGGCAGGGCGATCTCGCGGACGTGGTAGTCGAAGTCGATCTCACGATCCTCCACCCAGTAGGGGTGGTCGAGCCGGAACGGCACCTGCACCAGCCGGCGCCGCAGCGGCGGGGCGAGGTGCGCCCGCTCCTTGATCAGTTCGATCAGCGCCGCGCGGGTGACCTCCCCGCCCGGCGCGGTGGACGGATCGAGGACGGCGAGCCCCGCGATGTGCGCGAGGTTGCTGCTCGTCTCGAAGTTGAGGAACTGCGCGTCGAGCGCGCTCAGTTGCCGCGCCATACCTGGTCACTGCCCCCGTCGTCCGGTGTCGTTGGTTCGGCTTCCACCAGTGATGGTGCACCGCGCGCGGGATGCCCGGATCGGCGGGGTGTCCCCAACGTCTCCACCCGGCCACTTTCCGACATAGCGGGAAAAGTAGGGATAGGCGGTTGACCATGGCTTGCATCCCGCTTGTCGGCGACTCAGAAACGCCGCACGCTCATGACCTGAAACCCCAGCGGGGCGGATCGTAAACGCGCGCACGTGCACGATCCGATCGCCGCCCGATGAGGGCCGCTGGGGGGATGGCCAGTGCGGCGATGCGCTGAAAAGATCTCACTGCATGACTCCTGTCGGGTCGAGACGGTGTGCCGTGATGGCGTGAGATCACTTTCGGAGGGCCGGTGCCGTGTCCACCACCCGTGGACAGCGCATGCGGACAACAACCGGACACCCGCCAGGTCTGTACAGAGGCTGACGAGCGAGAAATCGAGGGCGAAGGCGCATGTCTGATCGTGATGACCCGCTGTCCGAACAGGGACGTGGACACCAGCCGGGATCAGGGGAGGATCCGGTGGCCGCGTTCATCGCACAGTTACGGGCGCTGCATCAGCAGCAGGGGTCACCGTCGGTGCGGGAATTGGCGGACAGGACCCGGCGCGCCCAGGCGCCCTACTCGAAGTCGGTCATCGGCCAGGCCCTGCAGGGGCACCGTCTGCCGTCGGAGGGGGTGCTGCGAGCTCTGGTCAAAGCTCTCGGCGTCGACGACCCCCAACCCTGGGTGGACCGTCGCGCGCAGGCCCTCGCAGCCAGTAGAGCCACACCGGCGGCAGTGCGGGAAAGCCCTGCCGGGCAGACCACCGGCGAGGGCCGCGGCGCCACCGAACAGAGCACCGCAGTCGGGGAGAGCCCCGCCACGGGCCACGCCGCCCCTGGCCACAAGGCTCTGTCGCGGAAGGCCTCCCGGCGACGGACGATCACGATGGTGGCCGTGCCGGCGTTCGCCGTCCTCCTCGTGGCCGGGATACCGTCCCTTGGCGGCATGGACACATTCGCCGGGCCCCAGCCCACCGGGACACGGCCGTCGCCCTACACGCAGGCAGCTGTGCTCACCCAGACCACCAACCCCGCCACGCCCACTGCTCCCGCACGTATCCTCACCACGCCTGTCGGCAAGCGCACCGGCGCCTGGAGCGCGGTACACGGCCTCGGCTGCCAGGCGGCATGGTTCTACGCGGACCCCGGCTGGAGACCGACCGGCGGAGGCTGGGCGAAAGACGGCTGCACCGGTACCGCCCTGTTCCTGCAGGTGAGCTCCGAGCCGGGCCAGTTCACCCAAGAGGTGAACTGGTACTTCGACACCCGTCCCGAGGCCCGCTGCATCATCGAGGCCTTCATCGCCGACGACCGCCGTTCAGCCGGTACCGCTTCCTACTACCTCGACGACGACGACACCACCATGCCGCATCTGGCCGGGCCTATCACCATCGATCAGGCGGCCCACCGAGGTGCCTGGGTCACCCTGGGCACCTGGCCGGTGCCCGGGCCCGGACGGCTGACCCTCATCTTGGGCAACCAGCCTCATCAGGCCAACGACACCTACACCGTGACCGCATCCGCGGCCCGCGCCACATGCCGTTGGAGCGACGAATAGAACCGCTCGGCACCGCGCTGCTCACAGGCGGCAGGCTCCCCGTTTGGGTCACCGCCGCACCGGCGTCCTGGTGTCACGGCGTGCGCAGACCCTCGTTGTGCTTCATGGCGAGCCGCCAGACCATGAGGATCGCGACGACGCACAAGAGCGCGTCCAGGATGTAGGCGACGGACATCGCATTGGACACCGGGATGAAGTCCGTGCTGACCAGCTCGCGATCCCCGCCGGCCTCGCGGTCGGAGGCCATGTCGAGCATCTCCCAGTACCACCACCGTGAAGCCAGGGTGAGGAACAGTTCATCCAGGATGCCGACGACTCCCCACGCGATCACCAGCACGGAGGTGGGCCCCGGACGTAGGGGATGGCCCAGCCGCCAGATCTCGTTGACCACGATGATCAGCGCGATGCCTGACGCCAAGCTGACCAGCATGGCCGGCAGGAACAGGGCGGGCAGCACGGCACTGGCGAGTCCGAACACGACGGGCACGACGAACAACGCGACCAGCGTCTCCTTCTTCCACTGGATCATGCCGGGCGTGCGCAGCTCGATGTTGCCCCGCATCCTCAGCAACATGACGATCCAGATGACGGTGGTGCCCCAGACAAGCAGGGTGTCGACCCATCCCAGCGCGCTGAGCTGTGCCAGCCGGTCGGTCGCCTCGCCGATGGTGAGCTCCCGCACGTCACCGCGCAGAGCCTGCCACTGCGTGATGTTCACCATGTCCAGCAGGATCCCGACCGCAAGGGCGAGGATGATCGCAACGGCCAGGCCGCCGGCCGGCCTGGGTCGCGGCTGCGGCGCCGGCGGCTGCAGCTGGGGCGGTGGTCCGTACGGTTGCTGACTCATCACGTGGCTCCAGAGGTGTGGTGGGTGGAAGTGCCTTCCTGGGAGGCGCTCGATCCGTCAGAACAGCCGTATGCGGCGGCAGCGGTCGATCGGCCTCGGGGCGTGCGGGCGGCACTGATCAACAGCCCTTCGATGCCGCCCGCACGAGGTCGCGTACGAAAGATCAACGAGGTCGCACGACTAGGTCGTGTCAGACACTCCCTAGCGCCGATGCCCTCTACTGCCCGTCAATTTCCGGCCTTTCGCACTTCTTGATCTGCTTGCGGATGTCGTTGCCGGTGTAGACCCATGCGTCGGTCAGCACCGTCTGCGAGCCGGCACCGCTGGCGCTGTAGGCACCGGCCACGGAGATCCAGGCAGTGGTCGAGCCGTACGGGCCGGTGACCTTCGGGCCCTCTATCCAGCACACTGGATAAATCGGAGCCCCGTACGCGTACCACCTCACGGGGCGCTTGCTGAAGTCGATTCTGTACACGTCTCCATCAGCAGCGCTCCCGCCGATGGTGGTCGCCTCGAACGAGGCGAGCCCCGCCGTGTTGATCACCTTGCCGACGGGTGCCTGCTTGGCCGCGGCCGAACTCGGCAGGGCAGTCATCCCTACTGCGAGGAGCCCGCCCACCACCAGCGCGCCGACCTTTCTCATCGTTTGCTCCCTTCGTAACGAAACAACGTGAGATCACTGTCGGACGGCCAGCACGGTGTCCACCACCCGTGGACAGCACATGTGGACAACAACCGGACACCCTCATACGGGTCCGGCCGAGGACGACGGCAAAGCCGGCGGAGTCGAAGACCCCGATCAGCTCCGACACCGCGGGGGCTCTTCCATGTCTGGAGACACTCGGGCGACCGACCGCGACGACCCGGCACACGGCACTCGCCGGCGCGGTTCTCACAATCGACCTTGTGCGCGCGTGAATCAGGGAACTTTCCGGGCCGTGGCTGCGTCAGGGGCGCAGTCGCATCACGATCTCGGCCACGTCGACGACGGGGGCACCGAGGTCGTAGCGGCTGAACAGGTGGACCTGGTCCCCCGTGTCGATCTCCAGCAGCCGCGCCGTGACGCCGTAGCGGCGGCGGGTGTCCACCCGGATCCGGTCCACGTCGTTCCAGGAGTGCCGCTCTCTCCCGGCGAAGCCCGCGGGCACGGTGACCCCGCCCTCGTCCACCGCCAGCCGGACGGGCGCGAGCAGGTCGCGCAGGGCCAGCGCGGCGAACCCGGCCGCGGCGACGGAGGCGAGGAACGCCTGGGCGACGTCGCCCAGCAGGGCCAGGACGACGCAGACGGCGGCGGCGATCGCCTTGGCCGCGAGGATCCCCCGCGGCACCCGCCACTCGTGCCGCGTCTCAACATCCGCCATCGTCGGAGCGTAACGCGTCCAGCCGAAAGATCACCGATCTTGGCGGCCCGCTTCGCTCACAGCCGATCTCGGGGACCGTGTCCGCCGATGGCCGCGCAGGCACCCGGGAGGCGGGTCACCGGACGCCTGCGCGGGGTCACTCGGGTTCGATCCGCATCGCGCTCTCCTCGGGGCCGAAGCCGCCGGTGTCGGGTCCGACGTCCTCCCCGATCATCTCCTTGTCCACGTCGGGGCCGAGCCCCTCGTCGGGGTCCACGAGGCGCCCCGCCGGGCGGCGGACGTCCTCGTCCTCGTCCTCGTTCTCGGAGCGGCCGGTCTCCGCCTCCTCGTCGCGCCCGTACGGGACCCTCTCGTCGGCGATGTCGGGCTCGGCGTCCTCCGGCGAGCCGTAGAGCAGCGTCTTGTCGGGGACCTCCCGGCGCAGGCGCATGTCCAGCGACTCCCCCTGCGCCATCTCCGCGGGCGTGGTGCCGTACTCGTCGAGGCCGACCGGCCGGTCTCCGGGGAGCGGCTCCTCCTGGGGGTCGTTCGCCCACTGGCGCTGCGGGGTCCCCTCCCCGAGGTCGGGGATGCCCTCGTCCTCGGCCCGGGAGCGCGGGTCGGGCTCCGGTCTCGTGCGCTCGCTCATACGCGTCCCCTGCCCCTCTCCGCGTACGTATGCGTCCGGGCGGGGCGGCTTTCCGCTCGCGTGTTCAGGTCGCGTCGACCGCGCCCCGGGCGTCGCGGTCGTCGCCGACGGTCTCCGTGGCCAGCCGGGACAGCAGCGCGGTGAGCTCCGGGTTGCTGTCCGGGTTCCACCCGTCGAGGTGGCGGGCGAGCGCGGCCCGGCGGACCGCGACCATCCGCCGGACGGCCTCCCGGCCCGGACCGGTGATGACCAGGTCGTCGCCTGAACGCTCGACGAGACCGCGGTCCACCAGCGGCTGGGCGCAGCCCGTGCCCCGCTCCGGCGTGGTGCCGGCCCGCGCCGCCAGCGCCGTACGGCCGGCGCGGCCGGTCCTGGCCACCCGCGCGAGCATCCACACGGCCCCGGCCGGCAGGTCGTACCCGGCGCGCCGGGCCAGTTCGCGGTACAGCCGGGCGGCCTCGGGGTCCTTCCGCATGAGCACGGTGAGCGCCCGCTCGATCTCCTCCAGCGAGGAGCGGTCGCACGGCGCCCCGTAGCCCTCGCCGAGGTCGGCGGCCGCGGTCCCGACGGTCGTCCGCAGCGGCACCTGCCGCAGGAAACAGGCGAGGACGAGTCCGGCGAAGGCGACCGGCGCCGCGTACAGGAAGATCGTGGTCACCGATTCCGCGTAGGCGTGCACGACCCGGGCGGCGATGTCCGGGGGCAGCCGGGACAGCAGCGCGGGGCTGCCCTGCACCGCCGCCGGGTGGAACCCGGGCGGGAGCGTGGCGCCGCGCAGCGCCTCCGCGGCGCGTACGGCGACCTGCCCGGCGAAGACCGTGCCGAAGAGGGAGACGCCGAACGACCCGCCGATGGAGCGGAAGAACGTCACCGACGAGGTGGCGACCCCGAGATCGCGGTAGTCCACGACGTTCTGCACGGCGATCACGAGGACCTGCATGACCAGGCCGAGCCCGACGCCGAGGGCCAGGAACCGGAGGCTCAGGGAGAGCGTGGAGCTGTGCTCGCTCATGCCGTGGAGCAGCAGCAGCGCCCCCGTGGTGATCGCCATGCCGGCGATCGGGTAGATCCGGTAGTGCCCGGTGCGACTGATCGCCTGCCCGGACGCGATCGAGGTGCCGAGCATCCCCGCCATCATCGGCAGCAGATAGAGGCCGGACGTGGTCGCCGAGACGCCGTGCACCACCTGGAGGAACAGCGGCAGGTAGGCGAGCGTGCCCATCATGGTGAAGCCCACCACGAAGCCGAGCGCGGCGGCGACGGAGAACACGTCGACCCGGAACAGGTGGAGCGGCACGATCGGCTCCGCGGCGCGCCGCTCGACCCGCACCCACAGCACGAGCAGGAGCGCGGCCGCCGCGCCCAGGCCGAGGATCGGCGGGGAGTCCCAGGCGTACCGGCTGCCGCCCCAGGAGGTGGCGAGCACGACGCAGGTGACCGCCGCGCCGAGGAGGACGGCGCCCGGATAGTCGATGGCGTGCGGCCTGCGGTCCCGCCACCCGCGCAGGGTCGCGGCGATGACGAAGAGCGCGACAACGCCGATCGGCACGTTGATGTAGAAGACCCAGCGCCAGGAGAGCCGGTCGACGAACAGCCCGCCGAGCAGCGGCCCGACCACGCTGGCGAAGGCGAAGACACCGCCGAAGAACCCCTGGTAGCGGCCTCGGTCACGGGGGGCGACCACGTCCGCGACGATGGCCATGGCCAGCACCATCAGCCCGCCGCCGCCGAGGCCCTGCAGCGCCCGGAACGCGATGAGCTGGGTCATGCCCCCGGCCAGCCCGCACAGCGCCGACCCCACCAGGAAGATCACGATGGCGGCCTGGAAGAGGTGCCGGCGGCCGTACTGGTCGCCCAGCTTCCCCCACAGCGGGGTGGAGACCGTGGAGGCGAGCAGGTACGCGGTCACGACCCACGACAGGTGGTTGAGCCCGCCGAACTCGCCGACGATGGTCGGGAGCGCGGTGGACACGATCGTCTGGTCCAGAGCGGCGAGGAGCATCGCCAGCATCAGCGCGAGGATCACCGCCCATACGCCGCGCTCGCGGGCGGGCGCGGCGGCCGTCCCGCTCTCCCCCATGGGTCCCCCTGTCCCCCGAGAGCGGGCCCTCATGCACGCGCCCGCCGGGCGGCCCGGGGGATCCGGGTCACCCGGCGGGGATCTGGATCACGCGGCGGGCATCCGGGAGACCGGCTGGGGCTCACGCCGGGTGGAGGCGGCCATCCCCGCCAACCCCAGGAGCATGCACACCGAGATCAGCAGCAACGCGATCAGACCGAGCAGCGTCACGGCCGCCAGGGAGACCACCGCTCCCAGCAGCTCAACCATCTGTTCCTCCCCGAGTTCCGGCCGCGGAAGGGCTGAGGGCACCCTTCCAGCGGCGGGTCGCGCCTTATCTGCCTATAAATAGGCATACGCCATGACGCGGCCCGCGCGCATCAGGCGGCGGGGAGACAGCCCGGTCCCCCGCCGGGAAACGGCGGGAAGACGGGGCCGGTGGTCACTCGAAGGGGGATCCGACGTAGTTCTGCGCCAGCTCGGCCGCCGCGGCCTCGGAGTCGGCGACCCGATGCAGCTGCGAGAGCTGCAGCCGGGTGTCGAAGTCGCTCTGCGCGGGGTCGGGGTGCAGGGTCGTGGTCATGAAATAGGAGAAGTGCTCGGCCCGCCAGACCCGGCGCAGGCAGGTGTCGGAGTACGCGTCGAGAAGGTCGGCGGCGCCGGTCTCGTGCCACCGGGCGAGCGCCCGGGCCAGGACGACCACATCGGCGGCGGCGAGGTTCAGCCCCTTGGCCCCGGTCGGCGGCACGATGTGCGCGGCGTCCCCGGCCAGGAAGAGCGGGCCGTACCGCATGGGCTCGGTGACGAAGCTCCGCATCGGGGTGACCGACTTCGACGTGATGGGGCCGCGCTCCAGCTTCCAGTCGCCGTCCACGGCGAACCGGAGGTCCAGCTCGTCCCAGATGCGCTCGTCCGGCCAGTCGGCGGGGTCGGTGCCGTTCGGCACCTGGAGGTACAGCCGGCTGACCGTGGGCGTGCGCATGCTGAGCAGGGCGAAGCCGCGCTCGGAGTGCGCGTAGATCAGCTCGTCGGACGAGGGCGGGACGTCGGCCATGATGCCGAGCCAGGAGTAGGGGTACTCCCGATCGAAGGTGCGCAGCACGTCGGACGGGACGGCGGCGCGGGCGATGCCGTGGAAGCCGTCGCAGCCCACCACGAAGTCGCAGGCCAGGGTGTGCTCACGGCCCTCGTGGACGTAGCGGACCGACGGCTGCCCGGCCTCCAGCCCCTCGATGGCGACGGCGCGCGCCTCGAACAGCAGCGGGCCGCCCTCGGCGAGCTGGAGCGCCACCAGGTCCTTCACCATCTCGGTCTGGGCGTAGACCATGACGGCGCGGCCGCCGGTGAGCGACGGGAAGTCGATCCGGTGGCCCCGGCCGTCGAAGCGCAGCTCGACGCCGTTGTGCGGGAGGCCCTCGCGGTCCATCCGCTCACCGGCGCCGCACTCGCGCAGGACGTCGATCGTGCCCTGCTCAAGGATGCCGGCGCGCTGGCGCTGCTCGACGTACGCGCGGTCACGGTGTTCCAGCACGACGGAGTCGATGCCGGAGCGCCGGAGCAGCCGGGCCAGGAGCAGCCCGGCGGGGCCGGCCCCGATGATCGCGACGGTGGTGCGGGCGGGGACGCTCATGTGTTCCTCTCCTGGAGC
This sequence comes from Microtetraspora malaysiensis, assembly GCF_001528665.1. GTDB lineage: Bacteria > Actinomycetota > Actinomycetes > Streptosporangiales > Streptosporangiaceae > Microtetraspora_A > Microtetraspora_A malaysiensis. The sequence continues at coordinate 163,083 of NZ_BBYJ01000009.1, read as the reverse complement.
TCGTTCAGGGTGCGCTGAGCCACGGCGAACGCGGCGTTGGCAGCGGGGACGCCGCAGTAGACGGCCGCCTGCAGCAGGACTTCCTTGATCTCGTCGGGGGTGAGACCGTTGCGCAGCGCGGCTCTGACGTGCATCGCCAGCTCCTCCAGGTGGCCGCCCGCGACGAGCGCGGTCAGCGTGACGCAACTGCGCGTACGGCGGTCCAGGCCGGGCCTGGTCCAGATCTCGCCCCAGGCGTAGCGGGTGATGAAGTCCTGGAAGTCGGCGGTGAAGGAGTCGGCGTTCGCGGTGGCCCGGTCCACGTGCGCGTCGCCGAGCACGGCGCGGCGCACGCCCATCCCGGCGGCATACCGGCGGGAGCCGTCCGCGCGGGCCGGACCGCCGCCTTCGAGGTGGGTGAGCAGGGCGGTCAGCACGGGGCCGGGCCGTTCCACGCCGGCCAGGTGGGCCGCTCCGGGGATCTCCACGAGCGTCGCGCCGGGGATGCCGTCGGCCAGCTCCCGCGCGTGCGCGGGCGTCGTGGCCACGTCGTCCCGGCCGCCGATCACCAGGGTCGGCGCGGCGATCCGGCCCAGCTCGGCGCGGATGTCGTAGGTCGCGAGCGCGTCGCAGCAGGCGGCGTACCCGTCGGCGTCGACCTCGCGCAGCTCGTCGAGGAAGGGGGCCGCCTCGGTGAAGGCTGGGGTGAACCAGCGTTGAGGGGCGGACTCGGCCACGACGCCGGTGCCCTTGGCCCGGACGATCGCGGCCCGCTCGCGCCACATCTCTTCCGGGCCGAACCGGGCCGACGAGCACACCATGGTGAGCGAGGCGACCCGGTCGGGGTGGTGGAGCGCCAGCCACGCGCCGACCGCGCCGCCGAGGGAGATCCCGGCGTAGTGGAACCGGTCCACGCCGAGGGCGTCGGCCAGGTCGAGGACGAGCCCGGCTAGGTCGGCGACCGTGGCCCCCTCGCCGAGCACGGACGGCGAGCCGCCGTGGCCGGGAAGGTCCCACCGCACGACGCGATGGTCCCGGGCGAGCGCGGGCACCTGGGGGTCCCACACGGCGAGGGTGGTGCCGAGCGAGGGGCCGAGCAGGAGCGCGGGAGCGTCCCGGCGGCCGTCGGCGCGGTGGTGCAGGCGCCCGGGGCTGCCGGGAGCGTGGGCAGGCTTCATCGTCACTCCTTGACCTGCGACTGGCGGCGAAGGGCCCGCTCGGTCAGCGCCGGGGCGGAACCCACGTAGGCGGCGGGGTCGAGCAGACGGCGCAGCTCGTCCTCCGTGATGGGGAGTCGTTCGTCGCGGAGCGCCTCGTCCAGGCCGACGCCGTCGGCGGCGGCCCGGCGCGCGGCGCGTTCCACCGCGGCCCTGGCGGCGGCGCGGCCGAGCGCCGGGGTGAGCGCCGCCGCGAGGCGTTCCGCGAGGAGGAGGCCGCCGGTGTGGCCGAGGTCGGCGCGCATCCGGCCGGGGTGGACGCGCAGCCCCTCCGCCAGCTCGGCGGCGTTCGCCGCGGCTCCGCCCGCGACACGCAGCAGCTCCCGCAGCGCGGGCCACTCGGCGTGCCACGCGCCCGCCGGGCGCTCGTCCTCCGCGGCGAGGGACGCCAGGAGGACGGCGGCGAGCGCGGGCGCCTGCCGCGCGGCCGCCGCCATGAGCGTGGCGCGGACCGGGTTGCTCTTGTGCGGCATGGCGGACGAGCCGCCGCCCGCGCCTTCGGAGAGCTCGCCGATCTCGGTGCGGGTCAGCACCAGCACGTCGGCGGCCATCTTGCCGAGCGCGCCGGCGGTGAACGCGAGGGCCGACCCGAGGTCGGCCACCGGAGTGCGCAGCACATGCCAGGGCAGCGGCGGCTCGGCCAGCCCGGTCTCGGCGGCGAACCGGCGCAGCAGCGCCACCCCCACGTCGAGGCCCTCGGCCGCGGCCGGGTTCCCCGCGTACTCGTGGAAGGCGGCCAGCGTCCCCGCCGCGCCGCCGAGCTGCGCGGGCAGCGTGAGGCGGGAGAGCCGGTCCGTCGCGTCCAGGACCAGGGCGCGCCACCCCGCCGCCTTGAGCCCGAAGGTGGTCGGTACGGCGTGCTGGGTGAGCGTGCGCGCGGGCAGGACGGTGTCGCGGTGCTCGGCGGCGAGCCGGGCCAGCGCCGCGGCGGCGCGGCCGAGGTCGGCGGCGATCAGCGGCAGCGCCCGGGAGGCCACCAGCATCAGCGCGGTGTCCACGATGTCCTGGCTGGTCGCCCCCAGGTGCACGTACGGCGCGGCCTCGGGGGCGCGGCGGGCCACGGCCGCGGTGAGGTCGGCGACCAGCGGGATCGCCGGGTTGCCGCCGGCCCCGGCCCGCAGGGCGATGTCGCGCACGTCGTAGAGCCGGGCGTCGGCGGCCGCGCCGATCGCCTCGGCGGCGGAGGCCGGGACCATGCCGAGCGCGGCCTGGGCCCGGGCGAGCGCCGCCTCTGCGTCGAGCATCGCTTGCAGGACGGCGACGTCGCCGGTGGCCTCCTCGACGGCGCTCCCGGTCCAGGCGGGGGTGAGCAGGCCCGGCTCGCCGGGCCGCCCCTCGTCCGGGCTCCGGGCCGGGATGTCAGCCGAAGTCAAGGAAGACCGTCTCCTCGCCGCCTTGAAGGCGGATGTCGAACCGGTAGGTCCCGTCCTGCTCGGGCCGGGCGATCAGCGTGGCGCGGCGGTCCGGGTCGAGGGAGTCGAGCAGCGGGTCGCCCGCCGTGTCCTCCAGGTAGACGCGCGTGTACAGGTGGTGCAGCAGCCCACGCGCGAAGACGCACACCGAGATGTACGGCAGGGCCCCGGGAGCGGCGGGCCCCGGAGGGAGCGTGCGGAGCGTCCAGTGGCCGTCGGCGTCGGCCGCTACCCGGCCGAACCCGGTGAAACCGACGCCGGAACGGCCGGCGAAGGAGCCGGTGACCGGGTCGCGGCGCATCGAGCCGGGCGCGCCCGTCAGCCCCCCTGCGGGGTCGGCCTGCCAGAACTCCAGCAGCGCGTCGGGGATCGGCTGCCCGGCGCCGTCGAGGACCGCGCCGTGCACGATGATCGCCCCCGGGTGGCCGGGCGGGACGAGGTCGCCCCCTCCCGCGAACGGCAGCGCGTAGCCGTAGAAGGGGCCGATGGTCTGGGACGGTGTGGGCGGTCTCAACGGCCTTCCTCCATGCAGGTCGCGGACGGCCCGTCGAGGACGATGTCCCAACGGTAGCCAAGCGACCACTCGGGGCTGGACAGGTCATGGTCGTACGTGGCGATCAGGCGCTGCCTGGCCCGCTCGTCCGTGATCGAGTTGAAGATCGGGTCGTACGGGAACAGCGGATCGTTCGGGAAGTACATCTGGGTGATGAGCCGCTGGGTGAAGGCGGTGCCGAACAGCGAGAAGTGGATGTGCGCCGGGCGCCAGGCGTTCAGATGGTTGCGCCAGGGGTAGGCCCCCGGCTTGATGCTGGTGAAGGTGTAGCGGCCCTCGTCGTCGGTGAGGCAGCGGCCGGTGCCGGTGAAGTTGGGGTCGAGCGGGGCCGGGTGCTGGTCGCGCTTGTGCGCGTACCGCCCGGACGCGTTGGCCTGCCAGATCTCCACGAGCTGGCCGCGCACCGGGCGGCCGTCCCGGTCGAGGACCCGGCCGGTCACGACGATCCGCTCGCCGAGCGGCTCGCCGTGGTGCTGCCGGGTGAGGTCGCTGTCCAGCTCGGTCACGTCGGTGACGCCGAACACCGGCCCGCGCAGCTCGGTGAACGCCTCGGGCGCGGCGACCAGGGGCCGCTCGGGGTGGCGCAGGACGGAGCTGCGGTAGGGCGGGTAGTCGCGCCGCGGCTGGAGCTCTTCGGGGGCGCCGTCCGCGGCGGCCTTCTCGGCCTCCGTCCGGATCCGCGCCATCTCGGCGTCGATGACGGCCTGGGGTTCGGGCGTCGGGGGGGTCGTGCTCATGCCTGCCTCCTCGCTGTCATGGGGCTCCTTCGTTTCGCCGGTCAGCGTTCCAGGACGACGGCGAGGCCTTGGCCCACGCCGATGCAGAGGGCGGCCACGCCGGTGCCGGAGCCGGCCGCCGCGAGCTGGTGGGCGACGGCGCCGGTGATCCGCGCGCCCGAGGCGCCCAGCGGGTGGCCGATCGCGATGGCGCCGCCGCGCGGGTTGACGACGGCGGGGTCGAGGTCGGGCCACCGGCCGAGGCAGGAGAGCGCCTGCGCGGCGAACGCCTCGTTCAGTTCGACGGTCAGCAGGTCGGCGAAGGTCCGGGAGGCCCGCTGAAGCGCCCGGTTGACCGCCTCGACCGGGCCGATGCCGAAGTACTGCGGCTCGACCGCGGTGACCGCGCAGGCCCGGACGCGGGCGAGCGGCTCACGCCCGGTGGCGGCGAGCCCGGCCTCGTCGGTGAGCAGCAGCGCCGCCGCACCGTCGTTCAGCGGGGAGGAGTTGCCCGCGGTGACCGTGCCGCCCTTCCTGAACGCGGGCTTCAGCCTGGCCAGCGCCTCCGGCGAGGTGTCCTCGCGGATGCTCTCGTCCCGGGCGAGCCCGTCGAGCGGGACGACCTCGGCGGCGTACGCGCCGTCCTTCCAGGCGCGGGCCGCCTTCTCGTGGCTGGCCAGCGCGAAGGCGTCCTGCTCCTCGCGGGTGACGCCGTACCGGTCGGCGAGCAGCTCGGCGCTCTCGCCCAGCGCGATGGTCCACTCCTCGGGCATCCGCGGGTTGACCAGCCGCCAGCCGAGCGTGGTGGACACCATCTGCTGGTGCCCGGCGGGGAACGCCCGCTCGGGCTTGGGCACCACCCAGGGGGCGCGGCTCATCGACTCGACGCCGCCCGCGATCGCGACGGAGGCGTCGCCCACCGCGATGGCGCGGTACGCCTGGATCACGGCCTCCATCCCGGAGCCGCAGAGCCGGTTGACGGTGCTGCCCGGGACGGTGACCGGGAACCCGGCGAGCAGCGCGGCCATGCGGGCGACGTTGCGGTTCTCCTCGCCGGCGCCGTTGGCGTTGCCGAACACCACGTCGTCCACCCGCGCGAGGTCGAGCGCCGGGGTGCGCTCGGCGAGCGCGCGCAGCGCGTGGGCGGCCAGGTCGTCCGGCCGCACGCCGGCCAGCGCTCCGCCGTACCTGCCGACGGGAGTACGGACGGCGTCGACGATGTACACGTCACGCACGGGGGTCACCTCCGGATTTGAGCGCGCGGAGCGCGGCCAGCTCGGCCTGGGTGGGGGGTTCGGTGACGCCGACGGAGTCGGCGACGCGCAGCTTCCAGCCGGTCGCCTCGGTCACCTGCTCGACGGTGACCCCGGGGTGGATCTCGGTGAGGACGAGCTCGGCCGTCTCGGGGTCGGGACGGAGCACGCCGAGGTCGGTGATGACCGCCACGGGGCCCTGGCCCAGCAGGCCGAGCCCGGCCCGGTCGCCGGGGCCGGAACCGTGCCCGACGGTGGTGACGAAGTCGAGCCGCTCCACGAAGTTGCGCCGCGAGTGGCGCAGCACCATCAGCACCTTGCGGCAGCTCGCCGCGATCTCGGGGGCGCCGCCCGCGCCGGGGAGCCGTCCCTCGGGCCGGTCCGGCCCCCGGTCGATCACGGTCGTGTTGATGTTCGCGTACCGGTCCACCTGGGCGGCGCCGAGGAAGCCGACGTCGATCCGCCCGGCCTGCAGCCAGTAGTTGAAGATCTCGGGGACCGACACGACCGCGTCGGCGGTGGCGGCCAGCTCGCCGTCGCCGATCGACAGCGGCAGCCGGGTCGGCTTGGACCCGAGCGTGCCGGACTCATAGATGAGCACGAGGTCCGGCTGGGAGGTGCGGCGGGCCAGGTTGGCCGCGGCGCTGGGGAGGCCGATGCCGACGAAGCAGGTGCGCGACCCGTGGAGCGCGCGCGCCGCGTTGACGGTCATCAGCTCGTCGGCCGTCCAGTCCGGCGCGGCGTTCGTCGTGTCGCTCACGATGCCTCCAGCACGTGCTCGCGCATCCAGGCCAGGAACGCCTCACGGTCCCGGGAGATGGGGTCCCATGCCTGGTAGAAATCGTTGTCGCGGACCGAGTAGCCCGCCGCGTACGAGGGGTGGGCGCCGTTCGGCACGTGGGCCACGGCGCTCACCGTCCAGCCCGGCAGGACCACGGCGTCCGGCATCGGCTCCAGCTCGTCGACGATCTCCTCCACGGTGACCAGGACCCGGTCGGCGGCGAGCGCGGCCTCCTTCTGCACGCCGACGAGCCCCCAGAGCTGGACGTTGCCCGCGCGGTCGGCGCGCTGCGCGTGGATGACCGTGACGTCGGGGTTCACCGCGGCGACGGCGGCCAGCTCCTCGCCGGTGAACGGGCAGGTGACGGTGGCGATGGTCGAGGAGCGCTTCGGCAGGTCGCTGCCCCGGTAGCCACGCAGCACCGCGAACGGCAGCCGGGACGCGCCCGCGACATAGCGGTTGGCCATGCCCGCGTGGCTGTGCTCGTCGAGCTCCAGCGGGCGCGGCCAGCCGTTCTCGACCGCGTCGCGGAACCGGTGCAGCGAGCCCACCCCGGGGTTGCCGCCCCAGGAGAAGACCAGGCGTCGCGCGACGCCCATGCCGATGAGCTGGTCGTAGATCACGTCGGGGGTCATGCGGACGAGGGTCAGGTCGGTGATGCCCTGGCGGATGATCTCGTGCGCGGCCGCGAACGGGATCAGATGGGTGAAGCCCTCCATGGCGACGGTGTCGCCGTCATGGATGAGGTCGGCCACGGCGTCACGCAGACTCCGGATCTCTGCCATCGCTCCTCGGGTTGTTCGCAGGGTTGTTCGCCCAGTGAACTTTCGTTCATAATTGACTTGCCAGGAGTTTCCTCCCGCCTACGAACGGATGTCAAGATGGATGTCGTCGGGCCGCTCGAACGAGGGCTGGCCGTGCTGCGCGTCATGTCGGCGCCCGGTGGGCACCGGATGCGTCCGAGCGAGCTCGCCCGAGCCACCGGACTCGCCCGCTCGACCGTGGACCGCGTGGTCGCCACCCTCGTCCACCTCGGCCATCTGCGCGAGATCGACCGCGAGGTCGAGCTGGCCCCGCCACTGATGGAGCCGGGCAACGCCTACCTGGCCGGCTGCGGCATCCCGGACGCGCTCGGACCGGTGGCCGAGCGGCTGGCCGACGAGTTCGACGAGTCCGTCTCCGTCGCGGTGCCCGACGGCGACGGCGTCAGGTTCGTCACCCAGATCACCCGCCGGCGCACCATGTCGCTGGCCTTCCGCATCGGCGACCTGCTGCCCGCCGAGCGATGCGCCCCCGGCCCGCTCTTCGCCACCGAGTGGGACGAGGCCGCCCGGGCGGCCTGGCTCGCCCGGCGCGCGTCACCGGAGCGCTTCCCCGAGCGCTTCCCCGCCGTGCCCGCGCGCCCGCCCGTCGAGGCGGAGGAGTTCGACCGCCGCGTCGCCCACGCCGCCGCCGACGGCTGGGCGGCCGACGACCAGCTCATCGAGCCCGGCCTGATCGCGGTGGCCGTGCCCGTGCGCGGCCCGTCCGGGCGTGCGGCCTGCGCGGTCAGCGTGGTGAGCCACACCAGCAGGCACACGGTCGCCTCGCTCGCCGAGGCGACGCTCCCCCGGCTACACGAGGAGGCCGGCGCCATGGAGGCGGCCCTCTCGCGCGTCCTGGCGGAGCGAGCCTCCGGCGGGCCGGGCGCGGCGGCCGCGCCCCCGGCCGGGGCGGACCCCGCGCGGACGGCCAAGCGCGAGCTGGGGCCCGAGTTCCTGCAGTCCCTGGCCAGGGGGCTCACGGTGCTCTGCGCCCTCGACGGCACGCGTTCGCTGTCGGAGGTCGCCGAGAGCACCGGCCTGGCCCGGGCGACCGCGCGACGCGCGCTGCTCACCCTGGAGCACCTCGGCTACGTCGAGCACGCCGGACGCGACTTCCGGCCGCTGCCCCGCGTGCTCGAACTCGGATACGCGCACCTGTCGTCGCTCGGCTTCGCCGAGATCGTGCAGCCGCACATGGCCGACCTGGTCCGGCGCACGCACGAGTCGGCGTCCATGGCGGTGCTCGACGGCGACGACATCCGCTACGTCGCGCGGGTGCCGGCCTACAAGATCATGAGTGTCGACATCACGGTCGGCACCCGGCTCCCCGCGTACGCGACCTCGATGGGGCGGGTGCTGCTGGCCGGCCTCCCGCACACGGAGCGGGCGGCGCGGCTGGCCGGCGCGGACCCGCGCCCCATCACCGGGCGGACCGTGACCGACCCGGCGGAGCTGGCGGCGATCGTCGAGGGGGCGGCCGAGCAGGGGCACGCCTTCGTGGACGAAGAGCTGGAGGAGGGGCTCCGCTCGCTGGCCGTCCCGGTCAGGGACCGCGCCGGCCAAGTGGTGGCCGCGCTCAACGTCGCGAGCCACGCGGCGCGTGGCCCCGTCGAGGAGACACTCGCGGCGCTGCTGCCCCCGCTCACCGAGACGGCCTCCCGGATCGAGGCGGATCTGCGCGCGGTGACCCGGGGCCGGCGGCTCCGCCTCCCCTGAGCGCCACGTGTCACTGACAGAAGGTAATTGAATCGATACTATTTGTAGCGATCCGTCGCCTTGCCGACACTGCGTGAGGGTACGGACACTGGGATCACCACGGCAAAAACGGTGCGCCTCCGGGGGTGGTCCTGGTGTACGAGCACGACGGATTCAGCGCGAACGAGAAATGGCCGTTCGAGTGCCTGCGCTGCTGGCTCGTCTGGGAGGAGGAGTACGTCGTCCGACGCCTCTCCGACGGGCACGGCAACGACGTCGTCGTGTGGCTGCGCGGCGACCTCCCCGTCCAGTCGCCGTGGGCCGGGACGATCTGCCCCAACTGCGGGTGCGGCAGCGTCACCACCTTCCCCGCCGGCTATCTGGCGCACCACGCGGAGATCGCCGCCGCGTCCGGCGTGCCGGCCGTGCCGGTGACCCCGCACCGGCCGGATCGGGACGAGCGGACCACGCGACCCGCCGAACGGCCCGCGCGACCGGCGTGGGCCCGGCCGCCGGCCCCCGCCCGGCAGGCCGGACCGGCCGGAGGCGGGCTCCGGCGGGCGGCGCGGGTGCGTCACCGGCCCGCGTACCTGCTCGGCACCCTGCTGGCGATCTCTCTCCTGGTCTTCATGACCCTGGAGTTCTACCGCAAGGTGCGCGTCCACTGAGCGGAGCGCGTCACCCGCGTCCGCGCTTGACCTCGAAGAAGATCGGGCTGCGCAGCAGCGGCTCGACGGCCTCCCACAGAGCCACGCCGTCCTTCTCTCCGGGGATCTCGGACAGGATCGGCCCGTGCAGGCCCCGCTCCGCCCCTTCCAGGATGATCACGGGTGAGCCGATGTCCGGCCCGGCCGAGGAGAACGCGCGGTCGTGGGCGGCGCGGACCGCCGCGTCCCACGCCGGGTCGTCCAGCGCGGACACCGCGTCCCCCACCCCCGCCGCCCGGGCCGCCTCAGCCACGACCTCGTCGGTCAGCGGGGCCCCGGCCTCGTGCACCCGGGCGCCGAGCTCGGCGTAGAAGGCGGCGGCCCCTTCGCCGCGGCCGCCCGCGTGCAGCGCCTCGACCAGCCGCAGCGCACGCGCGGAGGCGGCCATCGGCGCCCGGTACGCCTCCGGGATCTCCTTGCCCTCGTTCAGGACGGCGAGGCTGAACGACCGCCATTCGACGGCCAGCCCGCGCGCCTCGGCGACGTTCGCGAGCCAGCGCGACGCGCGCCAGGTCCATGGGCAGACCGGGTCGAAGTGGAAGGTCACGTCGGCCACAGGGTGGTCCTTTCGCTCATGTCTCCAGTGTCTCTCCGCGTGTCTCCGCGGTGACGCCGCCGGGATCGACGCCGGCGACCGAAGGATGGTCCCACGCCCCTGACCGCGGGTTCGCCCCGGGATATTGACGCGCGATCTCGCCGAGGGTAGTTTCACGAGAAATTAAAAGGAAAGCTTCCTAATAGTAATACGGAAACCCGCAGGCGGGAGCGCGCCCGTGCCGCGATCACCACCCGGCAACGCCGATCCGTACTCACCCCCACCAATCGACGAGAGCTCCCCGCCTCGTCACGCGTCCATCGCACCCCCAACCCCCATCAGCCCACCGGACGTGGAGCACGCATGAAACGCACCATCATCCCGGCACTTCTGGCGGCGGCGGGCTCGCTGCTGCTCCCCCTCGCGATCGCACCGCCCGGCGCCCAGGCGGCGGTCACCACCCCGATCCGGGTCAACGCGAACGGCCCGGCCTTCACCGACGGCTCCGGCAACGCCTGGTCGGCCGACAAGGCCTACTCCAGCGGAAGCTGGGGACACGAGACGCTGTACGGGTCCGGGTCCGCCTCCGGCACGATCGCGGGCACCTCCGACGGCTCCCTCTACCAGACGTACAACCTGTTCAACGGCTGGACGGGCTACAAGTTCGACGTCGCCAACGGCACGTACACCGTCAAGCTCCGGATGGTCGAGGACTGGGCCAACGCCGCGGGTCAGCGCAAGTTCGACGTGCGCGCCGAGGGCGTCAACGTGCTCACCGGCTTCGACATCTTCGCCTCCTGCGGGCGGCTCACGGCCTGCGACCGGACCTTCACCACGACGGTGACGGACGGCCAGCTCAACGTGCAGTTCAACATGAACGGCGGCGGCAACTACGCCACGGTGTCGGCCATCGAGGTCACCGGCGGCACCGGCGGCGGCGACGACACGACACCGCCCACCGCGCCGGCCAACCTGAAGGTCACCGGCACCACGACCACGACAGCCGCACTGTCCTGGACCGCCTCCACCGACGACGTCGGCGTCACCGGCTACGACATCTACCGGGGCGCCACCCTCGCCGGCACCTCGACCACCACCACCTTCACCGACACCGGCCTCACCCCGAACACGACGTACACGTACACGGTGAAGGCGCGGGACGCGGCCCAGAACGTCTCGCCGGCCAGCAGCCCGGTCACCGCGACCACGAAGAAGGACACCGGCGGCGGCGATGACACGACGCCCCCGACCGCGCCGGCCAACCTGAAGGTCACCGGCACCACGACCACGACAGCCGCACTGTCCTGGACCGCCTCCACCGACGACGTCGGCGTCACCGGCTACAACGTCTACCGGGGCGCCACCCTCGCCGGCACCTCGACCACCACCACCTTCACCGACACCGGCCTCACCCCGAACACGACGTACACGTACACGGTGAAGGCCTTCGACGCCGCGCAGAACCTGTCCCCCGCGAGCAACCAGGTGTCGGCCACCACGCAGAAGGACGGCGGCGGCACCGGCGGCAACAAGCTGATGGGCTACTTCATCCAGTGGGGCGTCTACGGCCGCAACTACCACGTGAAGAACGTCGAGACCAGCGGCTCCGCGTCGAAGCTCACCCACATCAACTACGCGTTCGGCAACGTCACCGGCGGCCGGTGCGCCATCGGCGACAGCTACGCGGACTACGACAAGGCCTACGACGCGGCCGGCAGTGTGGACGGCGTGGCCGACACGTGGGACCAGCCGCTGCGCGGCAACTTCAACCAGCTCCGCAAGCTGAAGGCCAAGCACCCCGGCCTGAAGATCCTGTGGTCGTTCGGCGGCTGGACCTGGTCCGGCGGCTTCGGACAGGCCGCGGCCAACCCGGCCGCGTTCGCCGACTCCTGCTACAACCTCGTCAACGACCCCCGCTGGGCCGGCGTCTTCGACGGCATCGACATCGACTGGGAGTACCCGAACGCCTGCGGCCTGACCTGCGACAGCAGCGGACCGGCGGCGTTCAAGAACCTGATGGCCGCGCTGCGCACCAAGTTCGGCCCGAACGCCCTGGTCACCGCGGCCATCACCGCGGACGCGTCCGACGGCGGCAAGATCGACCTGGCCGACTACGCGGGCGCCGCGCAGTCCGTCGACTGGTACAACGTCATGACGTACGACTTCTTCGGCGCCTGGGACGCGAAGGGCCCGACCGCGCCGCACTCGCCACTGACCACCTACCAAGGCATCCCGAAGGAGAAGTTCGACACCGCCTCGGCGATCAAGAAGCTGCTGGACAAGGGCGTTCCGGCGGGCAAGCTGCTGCCCGGCATCGGCTTCTACGGCCGCGGCTGGACCGGCGTGACCCAGGCCGAGCCCGGCGGCACCGCCACCGGCCCGGCCCAGGGCACCTACGAGCAGGGCATCGAGGACTACAAGATCCTCAAGACCAGCTGCCCGTCGAACGGCACGATCGCCGGCACGGCGTACGCCAAGTGCGGCAGCAACTGGTGGAGCTACGACACCCCGAGCACGATCGCGGGCAAGATGAGCTGGGCCAAGGACCAGCGCCTCGGCGGCTCGTTCTTCTGGGAGCTCAGTGGTGACACCGCGGGCGGCGAGCTGATCACGGCCATGAAGAACGGCCTCGGCTGACCCGGCGCCGGGGGCGCGGCCTACCTGACCCCGCGCTCCCGGCGTCCTTCTCCGTCCGCGTCGTACGGCCCTGCCTGGCCGTACGACGCGGACTGTCGGAGGCGTCGGGCAGAATAGGCGACCGTGACGACCTCTATTCAGCAGCGGATCGCCGACGAGCTCGGCGTGCGCGAGGCCCAGGTAACAGCGGCCGTCGACCTGCTCGACGGTGGCGCGACGGTGCCGTTCATCGCCCGCTACCGCAAGGAAGCGACCGGCATGCTCGACGACGCGCAGCTGCGCACCCTCGAGGAGCGGTTGCGCTACCTGCGCGAGATGGAGGAGCGCCGGGCGGCGATCCTGGAGTCGATCCGCTCCCAGGGCAAGCTCGACGAGGCCCTCGAGGCGCAGATCATGGCCGCCGACTCCAAGTCACGGCTCGAGGACATCTACCTCCCCTACAAACCCAAGCGGCGCACCAAGGCGCAGATCGCCCGCGAGGCGGGACTGGAGCCGCTGGCCGACCAGCTGCTGGCCGACCCGACGCTCGACCCGCACGCGAGCGCCGAGGCCTTCGTCGGCGAGTCCGTCGCCGACGCGGCGGCGGCGCTCGAAGGCGCCAGGGCGATCCTGGTCGAGCGGTTCGCCGAGGACGCCGACCTCATCGGCGAGCTGCGCGAGCGCATGTGGTCGCGGGGCCGGGTGGCCGCCGCCGTCCGCGAGGGCAAGGAGGAGGCCGGCGCCAAGTTCGCCGACTACTTCGACTTCTCCGAGCCCTTCACCAAGCTCCCCTCCCACCGCATCCTCGCCATGTTCCGCGGCGAGAAGGAGGAGGTCCTGACCCTCACGCTCGACCCCGAGGCCGAGGAGCCCAACGGGTACGAGCTGCGCATCGCGCAGCGCTTCGGCATCCGTGACCAGGGGCGGCCGGCCGACCGCTGGCTGTCCGACACCGTCCGCTGGGCGTGGCGCACCCGCGTCCTCGTTCACCTCGGCATCGACCTGCGCACCCGCCTGTGGCAGGCGGCCGAGGAGGAGGCGGTCCGCGTGTTCGCGGCCAACCTGCGCGACCTGCTGCTCGCGGCGCCGGCCGGCACCCGGACGACCATGGGTCTCGACCCCGGCCTGCGCACCGGCGTGAAGGTGGCGGTGGTCGACGCGACCGGCAAGGCGGTCGCCACCGAGACGATCTATCCGCACGAGCCGAAGCGGCAGTGGGACCAGTCGCTCGCCGCCCTCGGGCGGCTCGTCCAGCAGCACGGCGTCGAGCTGATCGCCATCGGGAACGGCACCGCCTCGCGGGAGACCGACAAGCTCGCCGGCGAGCTGGTCAAGCTGATGCCGGGGCTGACCAAGATCGTGGTCTCCGAGGCCGGGGCGTCGGTCTACTCCGCCTCCGCCTACGCCTCGCAGGAGCTGCCCGGCCTCGACGTGTCGCTGCGCGGCGCGGTCTCGATCGCCCGCCGCCTGCAGGACCCGCTGGCCGAGCTGGTCAAGATCGATCCGAAGTCGATCGGCGTCGGGCAGTACCAGCACGACCTGTCCGAGGTGAAGCTGTCGCGCTCGCTCGACGCGGTGGTGGAAGACTGCGTCAACGGGGTCGGCGTCGACGTCAACACCGCCTCGGCCCCGCTGCTGACCCGCGTCTCGGGCATCGGCTCCGGGCTGGCCGAGAACATCGTGGCCCACCGCGACGCCAACGGCCCGTTCCGCTCCCGGCGGGCGCTGAAGGATGTGCCGCGGCTCGGTCCGAAGGCGTTCGAGCAGTGCGCGGGCTTCCTGCGCATCCCCGGCGGCGACGACCCGCTCGACGCGTCGAGCGTGCACCCGGAGGCCTACCCCGTCGTCCGGCGCATCCTCGACTCCGCCGGGAGCGACATCAAGAACCTGATCGGCAACACCGCCGCGTTGCGGGCCGTCGATCCGGCCCGGTTCGTGGACGACACCTTCGGCCTGCCGACCGTGACCGACATCCTCAAGGAGCTGGAGAAGCCGGGTCGCGACCCGCGTCCGGCCTTCAAGACGGCCACCTTCAAGGAGGGCGTCGAGAAGATCTCCGACCTCAAGCCGGGCATGGTGCTGGAGGGCGTGGTCACCAACGTCGCGGCCTTCGGCGCGTTCGTCGACGTCGGCGTCCACCAGGACGGCCTGGTGCACGTCTCGGCCATGTCCAGCAACTTCGTGAAGGACCCGCGCGACGTGGTGAAGCCCGGCGACATCGTCCGGGTGAAGGTGCTCGACGTCGACATCCCGCGCAAGCGCATCGGTCTCACCCTCCGGCTCGAGGACGAGACCCCGGCGCGCGGCGACCAGCGCCAGGGCGACCGCGGCGGCCGTCGGGACGGCGGCCAGCGGGACGGCGGCCAGCGGGACGGCGGCCAGCGGGACCAGGGCGGCCGGTCCCGCCAGGACCGCGGCCGGTCGGGCCGCGGCTCGTCGGGCGGGTCCGGCGGCCGGGGCTCCGCCGCCCCCGGCGGCGCGATGGCCGAGGCGCTGCGCCGCGCCGGTCTCACCGACCGCTGACGGAAGCCACCGGGCCGGCTGATCGAGCCGGCCCGGTGCCGTGCGGGTCAGACACCGGCCGGATCAGTTGAGGGTGTCGGGGTCCGGGCCGGTGCGCAGACCCCGGTCGAGGCCCGTGAGGGCGGCCATGTCGGCGTCGGTGAGCGCGAAGCCGAAGACATCGAGGTTCTGCCGGATGCGGTCGGGGGTGACGGATTTGGGGATCACGATGTTGCCCGTCTGCAGGTGCCAGCGCAGCACGACCTGCGCCGGGGTGACGCCATACGCCTCGGCCACTCTCACGATCGCCTCGTCCCCGAGGACCGCGCCCTGAGCCAGGGGGCTCCAGGCCTCGGTGGCGATACCGTGCCCGGCGTGGAAGGCGCGCAGCGCGGTCTGCTGAAGGCCGGGGTGCAGCTCCACCTGGTTGACCGCCGGGGTGATGCCGGTGCGCTCCAGGAGCCGCCGCAGGTGGGGGATCTGGAAGTTCGAGACGCCGATGGCGCGGGCACGACCGTCGGCGAGGATCTTCTCCAGCGCCTTGTAGGTCTCCACGTACAGGTCGCGGGCCGGGGTGGGCCAGTGGATGAGGTAGAGGTCGACGTGGTCGAGGCCGAGCCTGTCCAGGGAGGTGTCGAACGCGGCCAGGGTCTGGTCGTGGCCCTGGTCCTCGTTCCACAGCTTGGTCGTGACGAACAGCTCCTCGCGGTGGAGGCCGGAGGCGGCGATGGCCTTGCCGACACCGCGCTCGTTGCCGTAGATCGCGGCGGTGTCGATGCTGCGGTAGCCGGCCTCCAAAGCGCTGGTGACCGCGGCGGTGGTCTCCTCGTCGGGAACCTGGAAGACGCCGAAGCCCAACTGGGGCATGGTCACACCGTTGTTGAGCGTCACGTTCGGCACGGAAGTCATCAGGGATCCTTTCTTTGGTGCTGCCTTGACAGGGCGGGTACGGGGATCAGGAGCGGACGGCTCCCGCCGTGGCGGGATCGAGGTTCGCCGGGGCGGACGCCGCAGTGGTGCGGATGGGCCGCAGCTCGAGCCGGCGTGAGATGACGGCCAGCACCAGGGCGGCGGCGGCCAGGATGGCCCCGACGGCGTTGGGCGCGCTGTAGCCGAGGCCGGCGGAGATCACCAGGCCGCCGAGCCAGGCGGACAGGGCGTTGCCCAGGTTGAAGGCGCCGATGTTGGCCGCCGAGGCCAGCGTCGGCGCGCCGTGGGCGTGGTCCAGGACGCGCTTCTGCAGGGGCGGGACGGTGGCGAAACCGAGAGCGCCGATGAGGAAGACGGCCACGACGGACGCGGCCTTGCCGGAGGCCAGGAAGGTGAACAGCAGCAGGACCAGCGCCAGGCCGCCCAGGGCGGTGTAGAGCATCGGCATGAGCTTGCGGTCCGCGAAACGGCCGCCGATGAGGTTGCCGGCCACCATGCCCAGCCCGAAAACCACCATCAGCCAGGTGACGGAGGATTCCGCGAAGCCACTGACCTCGGTCATCATCGGCGCGATGTAGGTGATCGCGGCGAACACGCCTCCGAAGCCGAGGACCGTCATGGCCATCGCCAAAATGACCTGGGTGTTCTTGAAGGCGGCGACCTCGTGCCGCAGCCGTACTCCATCCGGCTTGGGTACGTCGGGTACGAGCTTGGCGACGCCGGCCAGGCCGAGTACGCCGAGGGCGGCGACGATCAGGAAGGTCACGCGCCAGCCGGCGTTCTGGCCCACGAACGTACCCAGGGGCACGCCGACGACGTTGGCCACGGTCAGGCCGGTGAACATCATCGAGATGGCGCCGGCCTTCTTCTCCGGCGCCACCAGTTCGGCGGCGACGACGGAGCCGATGCCGAAGAAGGCGCCGTGGGCCAGTGAGGCCACCACTCGGCCGATCAGCATGACGGCGAAGACCGGGGCGACGGCAGAGATGAGGTTGCCGAGGATGAACAGGCCCATGAGCAGCATGAGCATGTTCTTGCGAGAAATCCTGGTGCCGAGGACGGTCATGATCGGTGCGCCGATCATGACGCCGAGGGCGTAGCCGGTGACCAGGAAGCCGGCCGTCGGCACGGACACGCCGAGGTCCGCGCCGACCTGGGGCAGCAGCCCCATGATCACGAATTCCGTGGTGCCGATTCCGAAGGCCCCTATGGCCAGGGCCAGCAGTGCGAGCGGCATGACGAGGGTCCTTTGACATGCAAGGTGAAGTTGCGCGAGCTCTTTACAAGCGTCGACAATAATTGCACACGCCGACTAATGGCAAACGCGGGTATAGTGAAGTCCGTGATGCGGCGGCAGGTCTCGCGGCAGGTCGCCGCCTACGCCTCCGCTCGCACGACCCGACCGAGGGAGCCGCTCATGACCGCCACCGACCCGGCGATGACCGCACTGGCGCACGGTTGGTCGGCGCTCTCGCTGCTGCACGGACGCATCGAGAGCAGGGTCGAACGCGCGCTCCAGGCCGAACACCGGCTGAGCGCACGCGAGTACTCGCTGCTGGACGTGCTGAGCCGCCAGCACGACGGCGAGGGCGGACACCTGCAGATGCGGCAGGTCGCCGACTCCGTCGTCCTCAGCCAGAGCGCCACCACGCGGCTGGTGACCCGGCTGGAGGACCGCGGGCTGCTCTCGCGCTACCTGTGCCCCACCGACCGCCGCGGCATCTACACCGACGTCTCCGGCGACGGCCTGCGCCTGCTGGAGGAGGCACGTCCCACCCACAACGCCGCCCTGCGCGAGGCCCTCGACCAGGCAGCCACCGATCCCGTGCTCGCGCCCCTGGTCGATGCCGTCCGGCAATTGCAAGGCGGCGCCCAGCCGGCATGACCCGCCGCCGCGCTCGGCCTGCGCCCGCCGGCCCGGCTGCACAGCTTCGCGGTCACCGGCTCCGACCCGCTGCCGATACTGACCGGGTCATCCCCGCCACCGAGAGTGCTGCGCCGGGCCGGCCCGCGGCTCGACGACATCGACCTGTTCGAGGTCAACGAGGCCTTCGCGTCCGTCGTCCTCGCCTGGCTGCGTGACACCGGCGCGGACCCGGCCAAGGTCGACGTCAACGGCGGCGCCATCGCCCTGGGTCACCCGCTCGGCGCCAGCGGCGCCCGCATCATGACCACGCTCGTCAACGCGATGCGACAGCGCGGCGCGCGGTACGCCCTGCAGACCATGTGCGAAGCGGGCGGCCTCGCCAACGCCACCGTCCTGGAGAGCTGCCGGTAGAACCGGCGGCTCAGGCGGCGCGGTCCTGGGCGCAGACCTCGGCGAGCACGTCCAGGGAGACGTTCAGGACGGCGGCGAGCGCCGCGATGGTGAAGAAGGCCGGCGTCGGCACCCGACCGGTCTCGATCTTGCGCAGTGTCTCCGGAGACAGGCCGGCGGCGGCGGCCACCTCCACCATGCTCCGCTCGCCCCGCGCCTGCCGCAGCAGGACGCCCAGGCGGTTGCCTCGTTCGTGATCAAGCTCGGTCAGCGGCGGTCGCACCATGTCGCAGATCCTAGCAAGCGTGATAACAATACCGGTATTGTTATTCGAAAACCGGGAGGGTCGCATGGTCGAGATCAAGACCGAGGGAGAACTGACCGTGATGCGCGAGGCGGGCAGGGTGGTCGCCCGCGCGCTGGCCGCGGCACGGGAGCTGGCGGTGCCCGGAGCGGCGCTGAAGGATCTGGACGAGGCCGCCACCACGGTCATCCACGAGTCGGGCGCCACATCCGCCTTCCTCAACTACAAGCCGCACTTCGCGCCGACCCCGTTCCCGGCGATGATCTGCACGTCGGTGAACGACAGCGTCGTGCACGGCATCCCGGACGGCTACCGCCTGCGCGAGGGCGACCTGCTGAGCGTGGACTGCGGCGCCTACCTGGACGGCTGGGCCGGGGACGCGGCCGTCAGCATCGTCGTCGGACGGTCCGATCCCACCGCCTCCGCCGCCGATCTGGCTCTCATCCGGACGACCCAGGCCGCGCTGGACGCGGCGATCGCGGCCGCCGTGCCGGGCGCGCGGCTGGGCGACATCGGCCACGCCGTCGCCACCGTGGGACGGGCCGCCGGATACGGCATCCTCTCCGACTTCGGCGGCCACGGCGTCGGCCGGCACATGCACGAGGACCCGCATGTCCCCAACGAGGCCCGGCCGGGACGCGGCATGGTGCTGCGGCCGGGCATGGTGCTGGCCATCGAGCCGATGTTCATCTCCGGCGGCCGGGACCAGTACCGCACCGCCCCGGACGGGTGGACGCTGCAGAGCGTGGACCGCAGCCGGGCCGCCCATGTGGAACACACCGTGGCCGTCACCGAGGACGGCCCCAGGGTGCTCACCCTGCTGTGACGGCCGCCGCCGACCCCCGGGCGGGTACGGACGGGTCAGCCGACCGCCTGCCACCAGGCGTCGACCGCGGGCGGGCGGTCCGCGCTGATCCGCTCCCCCGGCCGGGGGACGGCGATCCGCAGGCCGCGGTCCTTCGCCTCACGCCACAGCCGGTCGACCGGCTCCGCCCAGCCGTGGAAGGCGAGGACGAAGGTGGCCCAGTGGACCGGCACGAGCAGGTCCCCGCCGAGGGCGAGGTGGGCCTCGACCGCCTCCTCCGGCGTCATGTGGATGTCGGGCCAGCTCGGGCTGTACGCGCCGATCTGCATGAGCGTCACGTCGAACGGCCCGTACTGCGCGCCGAGCCGGGCGTAGCCGTCGAAGTAGCCGCTGTCGCCGGTGTAGAAGACCTTGCGGCGCTCCCCGGCCAGCACCCACGAGCCCCAGAGGGTCGGGTTGCGGGAGAAGGCGCGGCCGGAGAAGTGGCGGGCCTCGGTGAGGGTGACGCCCAGCCCGGCGATCGTGAAGGTCTCGTCCCAGTCGAGCTCGACGATCCGGTTCGCGGGCACGCCCCACCGGTCGAGGTGCGCGCCCACTCCGAGCGGCACGAGGAAGGGCGCCACCTGGGTCCTGGTCAGCGTACGGACCGTTGCCATGTCGAGGTGGTCGTAGTGGTCATGCGAGATCACGATGGCGTCCAGCGGCGGGAGCTCCTCGGCCGGCACGGGCGGCTGGTGCAACCGCTTCGGGCCGGCCAGGGGCGCCGGCGAGCACCGGTCGCTCCACACGGGGTCGAACAGCACGCGACGCCCCTCGATCTCGACGAGGGTCGTGGCGTGGCCGTACCAGACGATGTCCAGATCGGACTCGGCGGCGGCGGACGGGACGAGCACCGGCACCGGCCCGGCCGGTTTGCGCCGCGGCCCGCTCGCCATCATGTCGCGCAGCAGCCGGCCGCCCTGCCCCGGCGTGGCGACCACGACGGGCGAGGAGTTGGCGAAGGCGGCGCCGGTGAAGTGCGGCGAGCGGCGCATCCGCGCGGCCCGCTGGCCCGAGGGTCTGCCGCCGAGCGCCGCCGGGACCTCTCTCAGCGCCCATCCGGCCGCGGCGACGGCCGCCGCCCCGGCCAGGATCGCCCCCATACGCAACGCTCGATTGCCCGCCATCTACGCCCCTCCCGTCGCCCTGCGCCGGGACCGCCCGGCCCCTTGATCAGAGTAGCCAAGCCGTTCCACCGGTGATGAGCGTGGCGTTTCTGACCGAGTCCTACTCGATCGGGTGATGTGACGGCCCCGAGGCGGTGATCAGCATGAAGTGAGGCGAGCCGAAGGAGCCAGGACATGACCCAGCAGCAGGCCGAGCTCCCCCGCGCGGAGTGGCACAACTTCTTCGAGAAGCTGACCAAGGACTACGAGGGCGCCTCGGTCACCGTCGAGGTGCTGGACCGCACCTTCGGCGACCAGACGGAGGCGGCGAAACTCCCACTCGCCTACCTGGAGTACGACGAGAAGGACGACTGCTTCTCCGTCGGGCTCGGCGGGCGTGACGGCAAGTACCCGGTGGTGTTGCGGCACGCGATCAACCACCCCCGGAGGATCCAGACGACCTCGTCGATCCCGGGGACGCCGTGGGCGCTGGACATCGAGGACGGGGAGGGGAACCAGACACTGGTGACCCTGCACAACCGCCCCTCCATCAGCGGATGACCGCGCCGACGGGGCCGCGCGCCCCGTGATCGCGCGAAGCGATCAGTCGCCGCATCGGTCGCCGCATCAGTCGCGGCCGCTCGTCGCGAGGGAGAAGTACGCCTCCTCCTCCTGCGCGAAGTGCAGGGTCAGCACGGCGTACAGCCCGTACAGGCAGGCCCGCAGGTCGTCGAGCTGCTCCGGGTGCGGGCCGCCGGGCTCGGCGAGCTCGATGTGCCGGCCGAGCCGCGTGACCAGCCGGTCGATCTCGGCGTGCGCCCTGCTCATCGTCACCGTCGCCTCCGAATCGCCGAGCAGCTCGCCCATCGCCGGGTAGAGCCGCTCCTCCTCGTCGTGCTCGTGCGGAAGCAGGTCCTCGGTGAGGAAGTCGTGGACCCTGCGGAGCTCGGCGAGGGTGCCCGGAGCGGGCGGCGAGGCGAGCGCGTCGGCGACGTCCCTGATGCTCTCCAGCGGCGGGCGCAGCTCGGCATGCTCGCTCTCGAACCGCCGCAGCAGGGCGTCCGTCCGGCCGCTCACCCGCTGCCGCGCCCCCAGGCCGGGCGCGAGCGCCCGCAGCGCGTTCAGGATGACCGCGACGTCGATGCCCTCCTGCAGCAGGGCACCGCCCGCCGGAGGCAGGAAGCCGAACGCCGCCACGATCATGGCCACCAGCGAGAGCCCGATGCCCACGCCCGCGCTCTGCACGGCGATCCGCCGCGAGCGCCGGGCGACCTCCATCGCGTCGGCCAGCCGGTCGATCCGGTCGGTGGTGAGCACCACGTCGGCGGCCTGGGCCGAGGCGCCGGAGCCGCGGGCGCCCATCGCCACGCCCACGTCGGCGGCGGCGAGCGCCGGCGCGTCGTTGACGCCGTCGCCGACCATCGCGGTCGTGGCCCGCCGCACCTCCTCCCGGACCCCCTCCACCTTGTCCGCCGGGGAGCGCTCGGCGAACACCTGGTCGATGCCGAGCACGGTCGCGACGCTCTCCGCGACCTCGGCCCGGTCGCCGGTGAGCATCACCACCCGGTCGATCCCGGCCGAGCGCAGCCGCCGCAACGTGCGTCCGGCGTCCCCGCGCACCTCGTCCCGCAGCAGGATCACGCCGGCGACCGCGTCGTCCACGCTCACCCACACCGTCATCGCACCGTCGAGCGCCGCCCTGGCCCGCTGCGTCTCCTCCCACTCCGACCGCGACGCCGTACGGGCCTTGCCGACCCGGACCTTGGCGCCCTCGACCAGCGCGCTGGTCCCGCTGCCCGGCTCCTCCCGCACGTCGCCGGGCACGGGGAGCTCCAGCCCCCGCTCGCGGGCGGTGCGGACGATCGCCGAGGCCAGCACGTGCGACGACATCTGGTCCACCGCCGCCGCCAGCCGCAGGACCTCGTCGCGGGTCCGGCCGGGCGCGGGCACGACGTCCACCACCTGCGGCCGGCCGACGGTGAGCGTCCCGGTCTTGTCCAGCACCAGCGTCCGTGCCCTCCCGAGGGTCTCCAGCGCCCCGCCGCCCTTCACCACCACGCCGTGCCGTGCCGTACGGGACAGGCCGGACGCGATGGCGGCGGGCGCGGCGAGCAGCAGCGGGCAGGGGGTGGCCACGACGAGCACCGCGACCGCGCGGACCGGGTCGCGGGAGACCAGCCAGGCCAGCCCGGCGACCAGGAGGGTCGCGGGCACGAACCAGGCCGCGAACCGGTCGGCGAGGCGCACGATCGGGGCGCTGTCCGCCTCGGTCTCGCGGGCCAGCCGGACGACGCCGGTGTACGTGCTCTCGGCCGCGGTCACGGTCGCGCGCATCTCGAACGCCCCGCCCGCGTTGACCACGCCGCTGGGCACGCTCTCCCCCTCGGGGTGCTCCACCGGCAGGGACTCGCCCGTCAGCGCCGACTCGTCGAGCAGCGCCACCCCGCGCCGCACGACGCCGTCCACCGGGACCGTCTCGCCGGTCGGGACGAGCAGCAGGTCGCCGAGCCGCACCTCGTCCACGGGGATGACGTGCGGTGTGCCGTCCTCGTAGCGGCGGGCGGTGCGCGGCGCGCGCTCGTACAGGGCCGTCAGGTCCCGGCGGGCCCGGCGCAGCGCGTAGTCGTCCAGGATCTGGCCGGTCGAGAGCATCACGCCGATCAGCGCGCCGGCCAGGTACTCCTGTACGGCGAGCGCCCCACCGAGGGCGAGCACGGCGATGGCGTCGACGCCCAGCCTGCCCCGCCACAGCGCCGAGACCAGCCACCAGGCGGCGGGGAGCAGCGCGGCGAGCGTCCCCACGGCCCACGCGATGTCCGCCGCGGCGACGGCGCCGAGCAGCCACAGGGCGCCGCCCCCGAGCAGCGCGCCGATCGTGACGACGAGCAGTGCGACGAGACCGTACCGTCTCACGTCCGTTCCCCTCCCCGCGAAAAGACCGCTTCCTCCCACTCTGACCCTTCGCGTTCGGACGCACCACGGCGACCCGGCCCATGGATGGCGGGACATTCGGTCCGACGATCACGGACTTTCGGCCTTTCCGGGGCGAGGGCAGGAGATGGTGGGGTGGGTCATGGCCGCCATGGAGCCGTCCCCCATGATGGAACGGTCCGGTGGGTGCCCATCCGATCCGGACGGGAGAGGTCCGTGTTCACTCCACGATCCAGCACGGAAGGGACGACGTCATGGCGGCCATCGACCTGACCTCGATCAGCGCGGCGATCTTCGACACCGACGGCGTCGTCACCGACACCGCCCGTGCGCACGCGGCGGCCTGGAAGCACGTGTTCGACCGGTTCCTGCACGGCCGCTCCGAGCCGTTCGACATCCGCGACGACTACTTCCGCCATGTGGACGGACGGCCCCGGTTCGACGGCATCCGCACGTTCCTGGCCTCCCGCGGCCTGAGCCTGCCCGAGGAGGGCCCGCCCGGCATGCCGAGCGTTCGCTCCCTCGCCGCCGAGAAGGACGACCTGTTCCTCGCGCATCTGCGGCGGCACGGGGTGGCGGCCCATCCGGGCGGCGTGGCGCTGCTGCTCGAACTGCGGCGGCGCGGCGCGCGGATCGCCGCCGTCTCCGCGAGCCGGCACTGCCGCGGCGTCCTCACCGCCGCCGCGATCCGTCACCTGTTCGACGAGGTGGTGGACGGCGAGGACGCCGCCCGGATCGGCCTCCCCGGACGCCCCGACCCGGCGCTGTTCGTCGAGGCCGCCCGCCGCCTCGGCGTCCCCCTGGAGCGGACCGCCGTGCTGGAGAGCACGCTGCCCGGCCTGGAAGCGGCCCGGCGGGGCGGTTTCGGCCTGGTGATCGACGTGGACCGGGACGGGAGGCGGGTGGACCTCCCGGAGGGCCCCTCGGCGGACATCGTCGTCTCCGGCCTCGACGAGTTGTCGGTGACCGGCCGGGTCCCCGTGACCGCCCGCTGACCGGCCCTATCTGCTCAGCTGATTGCCCGGCGGGGGGTTCTCTCGACGGTCGTCGCCGCAATAGTCTTCGCACGGACAAGCGAAGGCAAAGGAATCTCCCGCATGGCAGATGCAGAGTCGTTCGTCGTCGGCCTCGACAACGGCGGCACCAGCAACAACGCGACCGTGCTCGACGCGTCGGGTCGTTTCCTGGTGGACCAGCTGGTGGAGACCCCGAGCATGGTGCGCGAGGGGCCCGAGGTGGCAGTGGAGCGCCTCGCCGACGCGATGGAGAACGTGCTCCGGCTGGCCGGAGTCGCCCGCTCCCGCGTCCGCGCCGTCGGGCTGGACACCCCGGGCCCGGCCAGCGCGGACGGCGTCATCTCGTCCAAGGGGGCGACGAACTTCTCCGAGCCCCCCTGGCACGGCTTCGACTTCCGCGGAGCGCTGGAGGCGCGGCTGGAGCTCCCGGTCGTCTACAACAACGACGGGAACGCCGCCGCCCTGTACGCGCATCACATGCGCTTCGGGGCCGCGGCGCACAAGCACTCGTCGATCTCGGCGATCGTCGGCACCGGCCTCGGCGGCGGCGTCATCGAGAACGGCCGCGTGGTCAAGGGAGCCGCCGGGATGGCGGGCGAGCTGGGGCACGTCCACATCCCGCTGCACGGCCTCCTGGAGGACGGTCAACCGTTCCCGGAGTGCAACTGCGGCTTCACCGGCGACGCGGAGAGTGTGGCGTCCCTGACCGGCATCGAGAAGAACCTGCTGCCCTTCTGGCTGACCCGGTTCCCGGACCACGAACTGGCCTCCGTCGATCCGCCCGGGAAGGCCGCCAAGCTGCTGCGCGGCTACGGCGAGAACGGCGACCCGCTGGCACTGAAGGTCTTCGAGCAGCAGGCGAAGGCGATCGGCCGGCTCTTCACGATCGCCGCCAACTTCACCGACCCCAGCGCGTACTTCCTGGGCGGCGGGGTCGTGGAGGCGGCGCCGCACTTCCGGGAGTGGTTCCTGGAGAAGGTGCGCGAGAACACCCTGCTGCGCGAGGAGCAGCGGCGGGTGGCCGTCGTGTCGCTGGTGGACGACCTCGACATGGCGGGCGCCCGGGGCGCCGCCCTCGCCGCGCTGGACGCCGTCGCCCGCGACTGACCGCCCCGGGGCTCAGGCGCGGAGCAGTTCCGTCGTGGTGACCGCCCGCAGGCCCCGGGCCCGCAGCCCGTCCAGGACGCGGGGCAACGCCGCGACCGTCCCCTGATGCCCGAGGTGCATGCTCACCACCGAGCCGGGCCGTACGGCGCGCAGCACGTTGTCCACGACGGCGCGCGGGCCCGGATCGGTGTGGTCGAGCGAGTCGACGTCGTAGGACAGGCAGGTGGGATAGCCCGCGCGAGCGCTGAGCCGGCGCACCAGCGGCGTGGCGGTGCGGGACGCGGAGGGCCGGAACCAGGAGCCGATCGAGCCGGTCAGGGCGCGCAGGCGGGCCGCGCACTCCTCGATCTCCCGGCGTGCGGACGCCGCGTCGAGCGAGGAGATGTCGAGGTGGTTCTGGGTGTGGTTGCCGAGGTCGTGGCCGCCGTCGAGCACCCGCCGGGCCATCGCCGGGTACTGGTCGAGCCAGGTGCCGACGGCGAGCACGGTGGCGTGCCCTCCCGCCTTCTCGATCGCCCGGAGCGCCGCCTCGGCCAGCTCGGGCGGACCCGAGCCGTGGAAGGTCAGCGCGACCATCCTGCGCTGGCGCGGCCCGTGCGCCACCTCGGCGGGCAGCCGGGACAGGGTGGGCGCCGCGGACGGGCTGGGCGCCACGGGGCTCTTCCCCACGGGCGGCCTCGACCGCGTCCTGGCCGCCGGGGAGCCGGCGGCGGGTTCCACGGCGCTCCCGGCCCCGCTCGCACCCTCGCCGCCGCGGGAACAGGCGGAGGCGAGGGCCATCGTCGCGGCCAGGAGGAGCAGCCGGCGATCCGGCCGCCCGAGAGGAGAAGGCGGGGTCCCGCCGGACGTCATCGGAAGATCCCGGTGTGGCCGAGCGAGTAACGGCCCGGCTGGGGGTAGACGCACAGCCCGTGCGGCCCCGCGCCAACTTTGATCGTGTGCGTGAGCTTCCCGGCCACCGTGTCGAAGACGTAGACGACGCCGTGGTAGCGGCCGGCCAGCCACAGCTCGCGGCCGTCGGCGGACAGCCCGCCCATGTCGGGTGAGCCGCCGCCCGGGATGGGCCAGGTGGCGATCGGCTTCTGCTCCTTGAAGGACACGACCGACACCGATCCCGCGCCCCTGTTGGACACGTAGAGGACGCGTGAGTCCCGGCTGACGTACAGGCCGTGCGCCCCGGCGCCGGTCGGCATGAACCTGATGACCTTGAAGGTGGCCGCGTCGACCAGCCAGACGCCGCCCCTGTCCATGTCGGCCACGTAGAAGGTCGTGCCGTCAGGGGAGAGCTTGACGTCCTGCGGCATGCTCGCCGGGCCGAGGGCGATGGTCTTGGTCACCTTGCGCCGCCGCCAGTCGATGACCACCAGGTCGCCGGAGAACTCGCAGCTCGCGAGGAAGAGCGACCCGTCGGCGGTGAAGTCGGCGTGGTTGATCCCCCGGCAGGGCACCGGCATCGAGTGCAGGAGCCGCATCGAACGCGGATCACGGAAGTCGAGCTCGTTGTTCCGTTCGGCCATCACCAGCGCCTCCCGGCCGTCCGGGGAGAAGTACAGGTTGTACGGGTCCTCCACCGGTACCGGACGGCCGGGCTTGCCGGTCTTCGGGTCGATCGGGGTGAGCGTGTTCCCCCGGTTGTTGTTGACCCACAGCCGCTTCATGTCCCACGACGGCACGACGTGCTGTGGCAGCCGGCCGGTCCGGAAGTGTTCGATGACCTTGTACGTCTTGGGATCGATGACGTCGACGCTGTCGCTCTCGCTGTTGGGCACGTACACGCGGGACGGGAACCCGGCCACGACGGGGCTGAGCATCCCCGGCCGGTCGGCCGCGTAGATGTCGCGCTTGGAGGCGGCCCGTTTGGAGTCTCTCGGCCCGGAGGCGGCGTCGGCCGCCGAACCGGACGGTGACGCGGGTGCGGGCGACGGGGAGACGACGCCGCGTCCCGCCGCCGGGCTGGTCGTGACATCCGTGGGGGCCGTGCCGCACCCGCTCAGGGTGGTGCCGGTCAGTGTCGCTCCGGTCAGAGCCAGGGCGACCGTACGGATGGTGCGGGCCGTTCGGGCCCGTCGGGAACCGGGGAGGGTGTCGGGCCCGGTTCGCTCGCCTGCTCGCCACAAGGGGCCGGCCGCCGTCATAGCGGCCTGGGGAGTCGCTGCGCCATTCGGCCAGGCTAGGGAGGCGTTTCCCATCCGACGGTCAACTCCGGTTCGGGGAGTGTCCATCCGCTACGGGACATCGTTCGCATACGACCCGAGGTGCGGACCCCGTGGGGTCGGTCCTACCGCTCGGTCCTACCGCTCGGTCCTACTGGGGGTCGCGCCGCCGTACGACGACCCGGCCCTCGACGACCTCCTGCTCGTCGTCGTGGATCACCTCGCCGTGGACGACCCGGCCCTGCTGCCCGGGACCGCCCGGCGCCCCGGGACCGCCCATGCGGTCGAACAACGGGCCGTACGGCGAGCGGGCGGCGATGTCGCCCACCCTGCGGGCGAAGAACCAGGCCAGGCCGCGGCGGGCGATCGGCCGGGTGACCGGCAGGATGAGGAAGATGCCGACGAGGTCGCTGAGGAAGCCGGGGATCGCCAGCAGCGCGCCCCCGGCCATCACGATGGCCGAGTCCCCCAGCTCGCGGTCGGGCATGCGGCCCGACTGCGCGGCCTCCTGAAGGGCGGACCAGGCCCGTCGCCCTTCCTTGCGCATCAGCCACATCCCGGCCACGGCGCCGACCAGCAGCACCATGAGCGTCAGCCCACCGCCGATCGCCCGACCGGCCAGGATGAGCAGCACGATCTCCACGACCGGGAAGAGCAACAGGCCGGGGAGCAGCCACCTACGTGTCATCAGGACCTCCGCTAGGAGGAACGCCCCCGTCGGCCCATGCGGTTCCGATATCGCTCAGAGCGAAAGGCGGAGCGGGGAGCACCTCCTCGGGCCCGTCCCCGGACAGGCGGCCGGGCGCGCGCTCCCGGGCTCAGCTCTTCCGGCGGAGCCGGCCGGGCAGGCCGTTGACGCCCCAGACGGCGATCCGCCAGAACGCCTCGGTCATGATGCCCCGGTTCATCTTGCTGGCGCCGGCCGTGCGCTCGACGAACGTGATCGGCACCTCGGCCACGCGCAGCCCCCGGCGCACGGTGCGGAGGGTGAGATCCACCTGGAAGCAGTACCCCTGGGACTCGACGTCCTCCAGGCCCACCTTCTCCAGTGTGGCGGCCCGGTAGGCGCGGAAGCCGGCGGTGGCGTCCCGTACCGGCATGCCGAGCATGAGACGGCTGTAGGTGTTGGCGCCCCGGGACAGGAACTCGCGGGAGGCGGGCCAGTTGACCACCTTGCCGCCCGGCACCCAGCGGGAGCCGATCGCCAGGTCGGCGCCCTCGGCGACCGCGTCGAGCAGCTTGTGCAGTTCCTCGGGCTGGTGGGAGCCGTCGGCGTCCATCTCGACCAGGATGTCGTAGCCCTCGGCCAGGCCCCACTGGAAGCCCGCGACGTAGGCCGCGCCCAGCCCCTGCTTGCCCGGGCGGTGCATCACGTGGATGTGGTCGTCCTTCTCGGCGAGCTCGTCGGCGATCTTCCCGGTGCCGTCGGGGCTGTTGTCGTCGGCGATGAGCAGATGCACGTCGGGCAGCGCCGCGCGCAGACGCCCGACGATCATCGGGAGATTCTCGCACTCGTTGTATGTGGGGATGATGACGAGCACCCGCCCGGAAGTCCGCTCCACCAGCTCTTCCTCCATGCCCAAGGGGTCGCTCACCGCTCCTCGCTCGCGTAACCGTGATCTTCCGGCCGTGCCGGGGCCGCCGGCGGGACGTCCGTGTCGATCGCGTTTGAGGTTCGCTTTCGTGAGACGAGCGCCACCGCCGTCGCGCCGGCTCCCATCAGTATCAGGATCCACTCAGGAACGGCGCCCACTTCGGTGGCAATCGTGCCGCGTGTTCTTACGGGGACGGTCACGACGTTCATCGCGGGTTCGAGCTCGCGCGTGCGCCACTCGACCGTACCGTCCGGGTCCACATATGCGGATATACCCGTTGTAGCGGTAGTGATCACACTTCTGTTGTGTTCGACCGCGCGCAGTTTGGACATGGCGAGCTGCTGCGGCGGCAGGTTGGTCAGCGCGTAGCTGGCGTTGTTGGTCTGGACGATCAGCGGGCTGCCTCCGGCGGCCACCGTGTCGCGTACCGTGCCGTCGAAGGCGACCTCATAGCAGCTCACCGCGCCGACCGTGACGGGGCCCATCCGCAGCGCGCCGGGGCGGTCGCCCGGGATCGACTGGCGGCCGACGAGGTTGGCCCGGTCCGACAGCGCCAGGATGAGGTCCTTGAACGGCGTGAACTCGCCGAAGGGCACCAGGTTCCGCTTGTCGTAGTAGGCGCCGGGGCCCGTCACCGGGTCCCAGATCAGGCTCCGGGTCGCGCGGTGCTCGTCGCCGATCAGGGCGATGATCCCGGTCAGGATCGGCACGCCGACGTCCTTGGCCGCGGAGTCGATCACGTCGCGCGCGAACGCGGTGCGGTTGGGATCGATGTCGCTGGAGTTCTCCGGCCAGACGACGATGTCGGGCTTGGGCAGCTTTCCGGCGCGTACGGCCTCGGCCAGCCGGTGGGTCTCGTCGGCGTGGTTGCGCAGCACGACGGCCGGCTCGCCACCCAGGAAATCCATCCCGCGGCCGGGGACGTTGCCCTGGATGACGCCGATCTTCACTGTCCCGCCCTCGTCGCCCGGCCGGGGCACCGCGAGCCCCAGCAGGGGTAGGGCTATCGCGGCGAGCAGCGTCCCCGCAACGACGCGGGGGCGGCGCAGCGCACCGGGAAGCCCGGCGAGCAGCAGGGACAGCAGGGCGCCGGTCAGGGCGACCGTGAAAGTTACAAGCGGCGCGCCCCCCAGGGCCGCGAGCCCCGTGTACGGCGACTCGCCCTGGCTGAACGCGAGCCTGGCCCACGGGAAGCCGCCGAAGGGCACCAGGCCCCTGGCCCACTCCTGGGCGACCCACAGGCAGGCCACCCAGAGCGGCCACAGGCGCACGCGCATCACGAGGGAGGCCAACACCCCCAGGGCGGCCCAGAAGAGGCTCTCGATGGCGACCAGCGCCAGCCAGGTGTCGTCACCGATCGGCCGCACCCACGCAAGCGTCGGCAGCAGGAACGCGAACGCGCCGACGTAGGCCAGCCAGGCCGCGCGGCGGGGGCGGGCGCCGTACAGGGCGAGGGTGAGCAGGGCGACGCCGAGGGGGGCGCAGAACCACCAGTCGAGGGGCGGGAAGGCGAGGAAGAGGAGCAGCGCGCCCGCGACGGAGCACCCCACCCGCGCCGCGAGGCGGGTGCGCGCCGGGCGCCGATCGCCGGGGGCGGCCCCCGGGGTCGCCTGAGGTTTCACTTCGGTTGCCACGGGGGCGGTGTTCTCCTCGCCTTCGACGTCCTGCCGCGGCCTGACCGCCAGGAGTTTCCAGCGCCCGGTTTCCCGCTTTCGCCGGCCGACCGGGCACGGCACGCCGCGCCGGATGTGGAGCGGAGAGCGGACCTTGCGCGTCCCACGTGGCCGTCGCGGAACACCCCGACTTTATCTGGTCGCGGCGGCGGGGCGGGAAAGGCGTGCTTTCGCCCGGCAGGGACGGGGCGCACGGGGGACGGGGGCTTCCGTGGGAACGTTCCCGGGGGGGTGTTCGCTGACGGAAGGGGGCCCGGACAGACCCTTCGGACCGGATCCGTCCCGTCGGCGGCGGGCGCGGAGCTCCGTTGTCTACTGGGTATCCGGACCCCTCCCGGGTCCAACCCCCCGGCCGGCTGAGGTGCCCCGACTCGACGGAACGCCAGCGCTGCGCCTGGCTTGCAGACGGAGTATGCCTCCGTCACGGACGCAGAATCGGGCGATGTCAGAAGACGGTCAACCGGTCAGTCCCGTGCTGGACTGCGCAGCAAACTACCGACCTCAGCTCAGATGTCAACCGTGCCCCCAACAGCGGAAACACCAAGTTTTCGCAGCTAGGACAGGCTGGATGTCCGGGATCGAGGCAGGACGTGTGTGCGATCTCGCTCATATTCGCACAGATCCCGGCACTCTCGCATCAGTCGGCACGTGGAACGAGGCTCTCCAGGGCGTGGGGCAGCGGCTCGGAGTGGATCACGCCGAGTCGTCGCGTCGCCCGGGTCAGCGCCACATAAAGATCGCTTGGTCCTCGCGGGGACTCCCTCAGGATCTCACCCGGCTCGACCACGATCACCGAGTCGAACTCCAGCCCCTTCGCCTCGGCGACGGTGAGCACGCACACCGGCGCGTCGAGCGCCCCCGGGCCGGGTCCGGCGACCGCGCCCGGCACCCCGGCCACCAGGGCCGCGCCCAGCTCCGCCTCGCGCGTGTGAGGCACGATCACGGCGAGCCGGCCGTCCGGGACGATCTCGCGGCGCACGAGCGGCGCGAGGCCGGTCACCGGGTCGGCGACCCTGGCCGACCAGGGCCGCTCGCCCGTCTCGCGTACCGAATCGGGGGCCTTCAGGCCGGGGCCGACCAGGCCGAGAACGTCGGCGGCCACGGCCATGATCTCGGCGGGGGTGCGGTAGTTGACCGACAACCCCGCCTCGCGCCAGCGGCCCTTGACGTACGGGTCGAGGACCCGGCCCCAGCTCGCCGCGCCGGCCGCCGACCCCGTCTGGGCGATGTCGCCCACCACGGTCATCGAGCGGGTCGGGCAGCGCCGCATCACGGCGCGCCAGGCCATCGGGGACAGCTCCTGCGCCTCGTCCACGATCACGTGCCCGAACGCCCAGGTGCGGTCCTTGGCGGCGCGTTCGGCCGTGGTCAGGTAGACGTCGTCGGCGCGTTGCCGGGCCGCGAACCGCTCCGCGTCCATGATGTCGGCCATGCCGGTCAGCTCCAGCACCTCGCGGGCGTACGCGAGCTGCTCCTCGCGCTCCTCCTCGGCGCGGCGGGCGGCGCGCAGCACGCCCTCGTCGATCTCGCCGAGCAGCTCGGCGGCCTCGTCGAGGAGCGGCGCGTCGGCCTCGCTCCACCAGTTCTCACCGGGACGCGGCGGCTCACGCAGCAGCAGGTCGCACTCGGCGGGCGCGAGACCGGCGTCGGCCATCCGCTCCTTGGAGGTGTAGAGGCCGATCAGGAGCTGCTGCGGCGTGAGGTACGGCCACAGCCGGTTGAGCGCGGTGCGCACGGGGGTCTCGGTCCGCAGGTCCTCGCGCAGGTCGGCGAAGTCGTCGTCGGCGAGCATCCCGCGGCCGAGCTGCCTGGCCGCCTGCCGGGTCAGCGTGTTGAGCAGGTGCCGGACGAACACGGCCCGCGCCTCGTTGTGCGGCCGGCGCGAGCGGACGGCGCGCGACCGGGCCGCCTCGAAGGCCTGCCGGTCGAGCTTGAGCGTGAACTTGTCCAGGCGGATCTCCACCGGCGCGGACGGCACGCGCTGCCGGTCCCGCACGGCCTTCCCGATCACGTCGGCCATCCGGATGCCGCCCTTGATCGCGGCGGCCTCCGGCGGCTCCCAGCGGGTGCCCGTGACGCCGGGGTACAGCTCGCCGACCGTGGACAGCAGCACGTCGGTCTCGCCCAGCGAGGGCAGCACGTGCTCGATGTAGCGCAGGAAGGTGAGGTTGGGGCCGAGGATGAGGACACCGCGCCGTTCCAGCCGCTCGCGGTAGGTGTAGAGGAGGTACGCGGCGCGGTGCAGGGCGACCACGGTCTTGCCGGTGCCCGGACCGCCCTGGACGACGAGGACGCCGTTCAGGTCGCCGCGGATGATCGCGTCCTGCTCCGACTGGATGGTCGCGACGATGTCGCGCATCCGGCCGGTGCGCTTCTCGCCGAGCGCGGCGAGCAGGGCCGCCTCGCCGTTGAGCGAGGCGCGGTCGGCGTCCGTCAGGCCGTCGAGGTCGAGGAGGTCGTCGTCGACGTTGGTGACGGTACGGCCCCGGGTCTGCAGGTGCCTGCGGCGGGTCACGCCCATCGGCGCGGCCGGGGTGGCGCGGTAGAACGGCTGGGCGACCGGCGCCCGCCAGTCGATCAGCATCCGCTCCTGGTCGTCGTCGGCCAGGCCGATCCGGCCGATGTACAGCCGGCCGCCGTCGGCGTTGTCGAGCCGGCCGAAGCACAGGCCGTGCTCGACCGCCCACAGCCGGGCGAGCCGCTGCGCGTACATGTCGGCGAAGGAATCGCGCTCGGAACGGTTCTGGTGGGTGCCCGACGCGCCCTGGGCGAGCACCTCGTCCAGTTGCTCGCGCGTCCGCACCCGCAGCACGTCGAGCCGCTCATAGAGAGTGGCGACGTACTTCTGTTCCCGGGCCAGCTCGCCCGCCGATGAATAAGGCATAGGCCGCCCGATTCTACGTGGCTGAGGACAGTCCCTCCATCCGGCCCCCCTCGCGGCCGTCCTGGCCGGATCCGGCCAGGTGAGAGGCAGGTTCCCGGCGTGCCGGCACGGGCCGGGACGGCGGCCGCGTCACGAGTCGGTTGCGGGGGACGCCGCCCCCTTGACGAGTTTGGAAAGTTTCCTTACTTTCTCTTCAAGTTAGTGACCTTTCCTAACTTCTTCGCTATTCCCGGAAGGACTCCCGTGAGCCAGCCGACCCCCGGCACACCCAGCCTGCTGCGCGCGATCAACGACCGCGCCGCGCTGATGGTCCTTCTCGACCGCGGCCCCCTGACCCGGCCCGAGCTCGGCGCGCTCACCGGCCTGTCCAAGCCCACGGCGTCCCAGCTCCTGGCCCGGCTCCAGGAGGCCGGCCTGGTCGTGCTCGACGGCATCCGCGAGGGCCTCCCCGGCCGTACGGCGGAGCTGTACCGGATCAACGCGGCCGCGGCCCACGTGGCGGCGCTCGACGTCACCCCGGCCCGGATCGCCGTCGCCGTCGCCGACATCACCGGGACGGTCGTGGCAGAGTACTGCCTGCCCACTCCGGGACGGGCGGGCGGCGACATCGTGGAGAAGGTGCGGGCGGCCCTGGAGGGCGCCTGCTCCGCCGTGAAGACCGACGGCGCGCCCGGGGACGGCCCCGGCGCCGACGTCGCGGTCACGGCGCTGCGGCGGGTGGTCATCGGCATCGGCGGCGCGGTGGACCCCTCGACCGGCCGCCTCGGGTACGCCGCGCACATCCCCGGCTGGCACATCCCCGACGTGGTCGGCACCCTCCGGGACGGCCTCGGCGTGCCCGTGGACGTGGAGAACGACGTCAACCTGGTCGCCCAGGCCGAGCAGGCCCGGGGCGCGGCCAGGGGGCACCAGGACTACGTCCTGCTGTGGGCGGACGAGGGCATCGGGTCGGCGCTCGTCCTCGGCGGCCGGCTGCACCGGGGGGCGACCGGCGGCGCGGGCGAGGTCGGCTACATGCCCGCCATCGGCGCGCCGACCCCCCGCGACGTCGGCAGGCGCGCCGACCACGGCTTCCAGGCCCTCGCCGGCGGCCCCGCCGTCCTGCGGATCATGCGCGCGCACGGGCTGCGCGGCGCGACGCCCGCCGCGGCCGTGCAGAACGCGGCCCGCGCGGTCGAGTCCGGCGGCCGGCTCGCCCCGGCGGCGGCGGAGGCGCTGCGCGAGCTGGCCTCGCGCCTCGCCGTCGGGCTCGCCGCCATCACGGCGGTCGTCGACCCCGAGATCGTCGTCCTCTCCGGCGGGGTGCTGCTCGCCGGAGGCGAGACGCTGCGCGACCTCATCGAGCGCGAGCTCCACACGCTCACCATCCCGCGTCCCCCGCTGCGTCTGTCCAGCGTCGAGGGCAACCCCGTCCTCGCCGGGGCGCTGGACCTCGCCCTCGACACCGCGCGGGACGAGCTCTTCGGATCGTCCGGGCGCCGGGAAGCGCCGGAGCGGGGCGGCAACCCGCTCATCCCCACCCCCCTTCGCCCATAGGAGGCGCATGTGAAACGACTGCTGGCGATCTCGGCCGTGGCCGGCCTCGCGCTGGTCACCGGCTGCACGGCGGGCACCGAGTCCCCCGGTCCCGCGCCCACGTCCGCGACGGCCGACGACCCGGTCACCATCGAGTTCTGGCACGGTTTCACTGCCGACAGCGAGCTCAAGGCGTTCGAGGACACGCTGGCCGGCTTCAAGCAGAAGTTCCCCTGGATCACGGTCAAGGCGACCAAGGCGATCCAGGACGACCAGATCCTGCAGGCGGTGCGCGGCGGCAACCCGCCGGACGTGGCCCTGTCGTTCACCACCGACAGCGTCGCCCAGTTCTGCAAGGCCGGGATCTTCCAGGACCTCAACCCGTATCTCACGGCCGGAAAGATCGACCCGGCGGCACTGTTCCCGAAGGTGATCGCCGAGTACACCCAGTACGAGGGCAAGCGGTGCGTGATGCCCATGCTCGCCGACACGTACGGGCTCTACTACAACAAGAAGCTGATGAAGGGGCAGCAACCCCCGAAGACGCTGTCCGAGCTGGCCGACCTCACCAAGAAGCTCACGGTCCGGGACGCGGACGGCACCATCAAGGTCGCCGGGTTCGTGCCGTCCAGCCAGATGTACGAGAACGCCCCGATCCACACCGGCGTCATGGTGGGCGCCACGTGGACGAACCCGGACGGCACCTCCGCGATCGGCTCCGACCCGGCGTGGAAGAGCCTCATGAAGTGGCAGAAGGACCTCACCGACTGGTTCGGCTACGACAAGCTCGAGAAGTTCCGCAAGAGCTTCGGCGACGAGTGGTCCGCCGACAACCCCTTCCAGAAGGGCAAGGTCGCCATGGCGATCGACGGCGAATGGCGCAACGCCATGATCGCCGCCGACACGCCCGACCTCGACTACGGCACCGCCCCGCTGCCGGTCGCCGACGACCAGGCCGCCCGGTACGGCGCGGGCTTCATCGCCGGCACCGTCATCGGCATCCCGCGCGGCGCCAAGCACCAGGAGGCCGCCTGGGAGCTGGTGAAGTACCTCACCACGGACACCGACGCCCTGGTCACGCTCTCCAACGCGATCAGGAACGTGCCGAGCAC
Source organism: Microtetraspora malaysiensis (assembly GCF_001528665.1). Classification (GTDB taxonomy): domain Bacteria; phylum Actinomycetota; class Actinomycetes; order Streptosporangiales; family Streptosporangiaceae; genus Microtetraspora_A; species Microtetraspora_A malaysiensis. The sequence goes on along the minus strand of NZ_BBYJ01000009.1, from coordinate 126,887 downwards.
GCTGCCGGCGTTGCGGTCGCCGGACCTGAAGAAGGACCCGAACTTCCAGACGTTCCTCGACGTCTTCGCCAACCCGAACAGCTCCACGCTGCCCGCGCACATCAACTCGGTCTTCAACCAGCAGACCTTGCAGGAGGCCCAGATCGCCTGGGAGTCGGGCCGGAAAACCGACCTGGACGCGCTCCTCGCGGACGTGGACAAGAAGATCAACGAGAAGCTCAAGCTGACCGCGGGCGGCTGACGCCATGGCCGCCATCACCCTCGGCAACCGGCTCCGCCCGCTGGCCTACCTCTCCCCCTGGCTGATCGGGTTCGCGCTCTTCTTCGTCTATCCGCTGATCTCCACGGTGTACTTCTCGTTCCAGCGGTACGACCTGTTCACGCTGGAACCGGTCGGGCTGCTGAACTACCGGTACTTCCTGCAGGACGAGGCCGCCTGGACCTCCATCAGGAACACGCTGTGGCTCGTCGTGGTGATGGTCCCGCTGCGCGTCGTCTTCGGCCTGGGCGTCGCGCAGCTCATCACCCGGCTGAAGGCGGGCGCCGGGATCTTCCGGACGATCTTCTACCTGCCGTCGCTGGTGCCGCTCGTCGCCGGGACGCTCGGCTTCGTCTACCTGCTCAACCCGGCCACCGGCCCGGTGCAGGCGATCCTCGGCACGATCGGGGTCAGGTCCCCGGACTGGTTCGGCGACCCCGCCTGGTCGAAGTGGGGGCTCACCATGCTGGCCCTCTGGTCGGTGGGCGACCTGATGGTCATCTTCATGGCCGCGTTGCTCGACGTGCCCAAGCAGCTCTACGAGGCCGCCGCGCTCGACGGCGCGACCGGCTGGCGGCAGTTCGTCCACATCACGCTCCCGGTGATCCGTCCGGTGCTCATGTTCGCCGCCGTCACCGGGGTCATCCAGACCCTGCAGTACTTCACCCAGGCGATGGTGGCCGCGCGGGTCGCCTCCGGTGCGACCGACTCCGCCGGGTCGGTGTTCGTCCCCGGCTATCCCGACCAGTCCACCCTGACCTTCCCGGAATGGCTGTTCCATCAGGGGTTCCGCGACTTCGCGATGGGCTACGCCTGCGTCCTGGCGCTCGTCCTGTTCGCGGTGTCCATGGTGTTCACCCTGATCCTGCTGCGCCAGTTCCGCGGCTTCGGTGAGGAGGACGCATGACCGCCGCCCCCGCCGCCACCGTCCGGGAGCGGGCCGGCGCCACGCCGCCCGCGCCCGCCCGGCCCCGCCGCGGCCGGGCCGCGCTGTACTGGATCGCCAAGCACGCCATCGCCATCGCGCTGGCGATCATGTTCCTCGGTCCGCTGGTCTTCATCGCGCTCACCGCCGTGATGAGCGACCAGCAGGCGCTCACCTCGCGGTTGTGGCCGGACGCCTGGAACTGGTCCAACTTCGCGGAGATCTTCGAGAAGACGCCGCTGCTCACCTGGATCGGCAACACGATCATGTACTCGGTGCTCGCCACCGTGTTCATGCTGCTGTCGTCGATCCCCGTGGCGTACGCGCTGGCCCGGTTCAGGTTCCGGGGGCGCAGGCTGGCGTTCCTGCTGGTCATCACCACGATGATGCTGCCGCCGCAGGTCGTCGCCGTGCCCGTCTACCTCGTGTGGGCCCGGTTCCACCTCACCGGCACCCTGTGGCCGCTGATCATCCCGATGCTGCTCGGCGACGCCTTCTCGATCTTCCTGCTGCGGCAGTTCCTCGTGACGATCCCACGCGAGTACTCCGACGCGGCCCGGGTCGACGGCTGCGGCGAGTTCCGCACCCTCGTCCGGGTGATCCTGCCCATGGCGAAGCCGGCCATCGCGGCCGTCGCCCTGTTCCAGTTCTTCTACTGCTGGAACGACTACTACGGCCCCCTGCTGTACGCGGGGACCGACCTGGACAACTGGACGCTGTCGCTCGGGCTGGCCGCGTTCCGGTCGGTGCACCGCGTCCAGTGGAACCTCACCATGGCCGCGACCGTGCTGGCCATGGCACCCGTGATCGTCATCTTCTTCTTCGCCCAGAAGGTCTTCATCGAGGGCGTCAAACTGACAGGAGTGAAATGAAACTGGCCGTTGTCGGGGGCGGCTCGACGTACACGCCGGAGCTGATCGACGGGTTCGCCCGGCTACGCGACGAACTCCCGCTGTCTGAGATCGCCTTGATCGACCCGGACGAGCACCGTCTGGGGCTGGTGTCCGGGATGGCCCGGCGGATGCTGGCCCGGGCCGGCCATCCCGCCGTGGTCCGCACCGCCACGACCGTCGAGGACGGCGTCGCCGGGGCCGGGGCCGTGCTGTTCCAGCTCCGGGTCGGCGGGCAGGCCGCGCGGAACGTGGACGAGACGCTGCCGCTGCGCTGCGGCTGCGTCGGCCAGGAGACGACGGGGGCGGGCGGCCTGGCGAAGGCGCTGCGCACCGTCCCCGTGGTGCTGGACCTCGCCGAGCGGGTGCGCCGGCTCGCGCCGGACGCGTGGATCGTGGACTTCACCAACCCCGTCGGCATCGTCACCCGGGCGCTGCTCGACGCGGGCCACCGCGCGATCGGGCTGTGCAACGTGGCGATCGGGTTCCAGCGCCGCTTCGCCGCCGGCCTCGGGGTGCCCCCCGAGCGGATCTCGCTCGGCCACGTCGGGCTCAACCACCTGACCTGGGTGCGCTCCGTCCACCTCGACGGGCGCGACGTCCTCCCCCGGATTCTGGCCGAGCACGGCGACGAGATCGCCGCCGACCTCGGGCTGCCGGCCGGGCTGCTCCGCGACCTCGGCGTCGTCCCCTCCTACTATCTGCGCTACTTCTACGCCCACGACGAGGTGGTGGAGGAGCAGCGGAGCAAGCCGTCCCGGGCGGCCGAGGTCGCGGCCATGGAGTCCGCCCTGCTCGACCTGTACGCCGACCCCTCCGTGGACACCAAGCCGGAGCTGCTGGAGAAGCGGGGCGGCGCCTTCTACTCGGAGGCGGCCGTGGCGCTCATCGCGTCCCTCGTGAACGACCGGGGCGACGTCCAGGTGGTCAACACCCGCAACGGCGGCACGCTGCCGTTCCTGGACGCCGACGCGGTCGTCGAGGTGCCCGCGCGGATCACCGCCGCCGGGGCCGTGCCGCTCCCGGTCGAACCGCTCGAACCGCTGTACCGGGGGCTGGTCGCGCACGTCTCCGCGTACGAGTCGCTGGCGCTGGACGCGGCGCTGCGCGGCGGCGAACGGCGGGTGCGGGACGCCCTGCTCGCGCACCCGCTGGTCGGGCAGGCCTCCCTGTCCGACGAGCTGGCCCGGCTGCTCGTCGAGGCGGGCCGGGCGCATCTGCCGTGGGCGGTGTCCCGGTGACCGACCGCCGTCCGCGCACCGTGCTGGCGGTCGACGGGGGGAACAGCAAGACCGCCGTAGCCCTCGTCTCCGAGGACGGGTCCGTGCTCGCCACCGGCAGAGGCGCGGCGTTCCTGCCGCAGAGCGCGGGGGTGGCGGCGGCGATCGACGTGATCGGCGAGATCGTCGCCCGCACGGTCCCCGCGTACCGTCCCGGAGTTCCCGTGGCGGACCATGTCGCCGCCTACGTGGCCGGGGCCGACCTGCCGATCGAGGAGGAGCGCCTGCGCGACGAACTGCTCACGCGCGGCCACGCCCCCGACGTCGTCGTCGGCAACGACACGTTCGCCCTGCTGCGCGCCGGGGCCTCCGGCCCGTGGGGCGTGGCGGTGGTCTGCGGGGCCGGGATCAACGCCGTCGGCGTCGCCCCCTCCGGCGAGGTGGCCAGGTTCCCCGCGCTCGGCCGGCTCAGCGGCGACTGGGGCGGCGGGTACGGCCTCGGCGAGGAGGTGCTCTGGCACGCCGCGCGCGCCGAGGACGGCAGGGGGCCGGGCACCGCCCTGGTGGACGTGGTCCGCGCCGGGTTCGGCACGGCCACGGTCGAGGAGGCGGTCATCGGGCTGCACTTCGGGGAGCTGCCCGCCGAGCGGCTGCACGAGCTGGTGCCCCCGCTGCTGGCGGCGGCGCGCGGCGACGCGATCGCCCGCGGCCTGGTCGAGCGGCTGGCCGAGGAGGTGACCGTCCTCGGCGAGGTGGCGATGCGCCGCCTCGGCCTGCTGAACGAGCCGTGCGAGGTCGTCCTCGGCGGCGGGGTGCTGACCGCGGGCGACGAGCTGCTCATGTCGCTCGTCGAACGGGGCTACGCCGCGCGCGCGCCGCACGCCGTGCTGGTCGTCGCCGACGTGCCGCCGATCGTCGGGGCCGCCCTGCTCGGCCTCGACCGGTTCGGCGCCGCGCCCGAAGCCTACGAACGGGTGCGCGGGCACTTCCTCCCGGCCCAGGTCTAGATCGCCCCGGCCGGCGACGGCCTCGGGCGGGCTGAGATCATGAGTCATCCCATGGCCGCCGCCCCGAGGGCTCGGCGGCGGCCCGGGCCGCCCGGTCAGCGCTCGGCGTCGCCGCCGGCCTGGCCGGGCTCGATCTCCGGGCTGCGGTAGTCGTACGGCGTGCTCAGGACGATCGTGGTGCGGGTGCTCACGTTGGCCGAGGCGCGGATCTGCTGCAGCAGCTCCTCCAGGGCGATCGGCGAGGCCACCCGGACCTTGAGGATGTAGCTCTCGTCGCCCGCCACGCTGTGGCACGCCTCGATCGCGGCGATGTGGCTCAGCCGGATCGGCGCGTCGTCGGGCGCGGCCGGGTCGATCGGCTTGATCGAGATGAACGCGGTCAGCGGGAGGCCGATCTCGTCGTAGTCGACCAGCGCCGCGTAGCCGCGGATCACACCGCGTTTCTCCAACCGGCGCACCCGCTGGTGCACGGCCGACACCGACAGCCCCGTCTCCTTGGCCAGATCGGTGAAGCTCATCCGGCCGTCACGGGCCAGTAACGACACGATGCGGCGATCGATCTCCTCCATCCCTGACACGGTAGCGCCGGATCAAAGCGCCGGGGGCCGCCGGAAGGTGTCAGTTTGTCCTCACTCTCACCGGCCCCTCACCTGACCTTCACCTGACGGCTCTTCGGGGTGGCCTTGAGGTCCCCGCTCTGTCCGCCGTAGCGCACCTGCCACTCCCCCGACCTCGACGCGGTGAGCTTCTTGGTGAAGGAGCCGTTGTTCGTGGTCGTCGCCCTGCCGACGGGGTTCGGCGACCACGAGCCGCCCGCGGGCCTGAACCAGAACGTCACCTCCCGCGACGCGGCGGCCACCCATTCGACGCCGGGCGGCGGGTCGAGCGGGGTCTCGTGGATGAGCCGCCCCGAGTGCTTCACCAGCTTCCCGGCGGATGTGGGCGAGGGCAGCGCCGTGTAGCCGGAGAACCGCGACCGCGTCTTGGGCCCGCTGCGCATCGCCATGAAGACGGCCTCACTGCGCGTGCCCCGCAGCGGGTGCCCGCCGTCGGACCAGCGTGGCGTCCCGTAGTAGACCGCGCGCCACCAGCCCGGCTCCCACGCGTCGAGCGTCACGGCGAAGTCGCCGTCCTCTCCGGTCCACGCCTCCGCGATCTCGCTCCAGGCGAGCGCGTCCTCGGGGCGGAAGGACAGCACGACCCGGCGATCCCGCAGCCGGGACCGCTCGGCCTTCAGGAAGCCCGCGAGCGTGATCGGGGCGTCCTCCTCCACCGGGTCGGCGACCACCCGGAAGTCCACGATGGTGGCCGGATCCCTCTCCTCCGCGTCCTCGACCGAGAACTCCAGCTCGTGGACGGCCGCGCCGTACTCGATGACCGCCCGCCAGGTCCCGAGGGCGATGCCCGGGAGGAAGACGTGCTCCGCCCGCCAGCCCTCCTCGTACGGCGCCTTGTCGGAGCGGTCGAAGCCCAGCTCGGCGCGGGAGCCGTCCGGCCCCTCCAGGACGCCGCGCGGCCGCTCACCGGCCGATCCGCTGGTGACGAGGTTGATCAGGATCGGCGTCCGCGCACCCCGTTCCAGCACCACCGGGTCCGGGACGACCTCGGCGTATTCGACGGCCGCCGGGTCCCGGTCCCGGCCGTCGCCCGGTCGCCGGCCGCCCCCGGAGAGGCGGGCGAGCGTGGACGTCCAGAGAAGAAGGAGAAGTCGCAGCACGGTCAACACACCTTTCGATAGGACGCCTCGGGAATGAGGCCTCGCCATTCGTCCTCCGACAACGTCGTCCCGGCACGCGCGCAGACCGCCGCCGCGGCCCGCTCGGGATCGACGGGATAACGCTGCAGCGTTCCGTCCCCGCCCAGGCTGTAGAGATCGCGCCCGCCCGGGCCGAACGCGAGGGCCGCCACCTGCCCCGAGTGCGCCGAGTACGGCCGGCCGAGCGGCAGCCGCGCCGCCACGTCCCACAGACGCACGTCGCCGCTCGCCCCTCCGGTGGCCAGCAGGCGGCCGTCCGGGGAGAACGCCAGCGCCACCACGTCGTCGAGGCGTCCCTGGGTCGGCGCGAGACGGCCGATCCGGCGGCGGGTCGAGGCGTCCCACAGGTCCACCCCGAGCTTGCTGAACCCGGTCGCGACAGTGCGGCTGTCCGGGCTGAACGCCACCGAGCGCACGCCGTCGTCGCTGGGCCCGAAGGGCCGGTCCCAGACCCGCCCGCTCGGGAGCGCGACGAGCGCGTTGCCGAGCCCGCCCACCGCCAGGGCCGCGCCGTCCGGCCGGAACGCCATGACGTCCCCGCCCTCGTGCGCGAGGACCGCCGACTTCCTGTGCGCGGCCACGTCCCAGAGCTGCACCCGCTCGAAGCTGCCGTTCGACGGGGACACCGCGAGCGTCCGCCCGTCGGGGCTGAAGGCCAGCCCGCCCACCCAGCTCACGTCCGCGAGCGGAAGGGCGGCCAGCCGTTCCCGCCGGGCCACGTCCCACAGGGTGAGCACCGGGGGATCCTCCGCGCCCACGGCCAGCAGCCGACCGTCGGGGCTGAACGCGAGCGCCGTGGCCGCCGGGGACTCCAGGGGATCGCCGAGCCTCCGGCCCGCGGCGACGTCCCACAGCTCAAGGGAGGTCGCGGTCTGCACGGCGGCCAGGCGCGCGTCGCCGCCGAAGGCGACCGTCCGGATCTCGGAGGCGAGCCGCGGCGGCCGATCGCCGGCGTCCACGTCCAGCACCGCGACCGCTCCCCCGCCGAGGAGGTAGCTGAGGGCGCGGCCGTCCGCGCCGATCGCGGCCGACGGCATCCCGGTGGTGTCGGCCAGCGGATAGCGCAGGAGCGACACGCCCTCGGACGTCCACAGGCCGACGCTCCGCTTGTCATAGGTGACCACGAGGCGGCCATCGGCGCCGAAGGCCAGCCAGACCGCCCCCGCGCCCTCCAAACGCGTCCCGGGCCGGGCGCGGCCGGTCAGGTCCCAGAAGACGACGTCGGGCCCCGCGCTCACGGCGAGGGTCCGGCCGTCGGGATCGAAGGCGACCCAGACCGCCCGCCCTCCACCTGGGGCGCGCAGCCGCCGCCCCGTGGTCAGGTCCCACAGCTCGAAGCGGTCGCCGTCCAGCATCGGCGCCGCCAGCCGGTCGTCGTACGACACCGCTACGGCCTCGGCCCCCGAGGCGGGACGGTCGATCAGCCGGGCGCCGCCGGCCACGCCCCAGACCTGCCACCGGCCGCCGTCGGTCACCAGGGCGAGCAGCCGCCCGCTCGGGCCGAACTCCAGCCACCGCGCCGCCCCGGCGATCTCCGGCCCGGCCGGACGCCGCGCCGACAGGTCCCAGACGCGCACCGATCGCTCTCCCGCGACCGCGAGCCACCTGCCGTCCCGGCTCAGCGCGACCTCCCGAACGGCGCGGCCCACGCCGGACACCGCGCCGCGTTCCCGGCCGGCCGCCACGTCCCACAGCACCGCGCGGTCCTGGTCCACGACGGCGAGGGTCAGGCCGTCGCCGCTGAGGGCGAAGCGCGCCTCGGCCGTGACCTTCGGCGGCGCGGACACGCGGCGCTCGCGCTGGGCGAGCGAGCCGTACAGCGCGGCCCGCGCCTCGGACACCGGGGCGAGCCGCCACGCGGCGACGCTCAGCAGCATCGCCGTGGCCGGGTCGGACGACCGCAGCGAGTCGGCGCGGGCGGCCGTCTGCCGCGCGGCGGCGACGTCGCGCTGCCGGGCGGCCGCGGCCCCCTGCACGACCGCGACCACGGCCGACGCGAGCGCGAGGACGAGCAGCGCGGCGAGCGCCGCGGTGAGCTGGCGCCTGCGCCGGCCGCGCACCCGGCCGAGCGCGAGCGAGGCGTCGAGGAAGGCGCTCTCCAGCAGGTTGAGCGTGACGTGCCGGCGGCCGGTGGCGGCCCACGCCACCGCCGTCTCCAGCGCCGTCCCCTGGTAGAGGTCGCCGGGGCGGCGGCCGTGGCCGTCCCACAGCGCGGCCGCCTCGCCGAGCCGCCGGTGAAAGCGCAGGCCGTCCCGCTCCGCGTCGATCCACTCCCGCAGCCGCGGCCAGGCCCGGGGCAGAGCCGCGTTCGCGACGGACACCTCGCCACCCTCCCGCGCCACCAGGTCCATCCGGGCGAACGCGGACAGCACGCGCTCGGCGGTCTCCGCCCCCACCACGCCGTCGAGGAGATCGTCCGGACGGACCCTCCTCGGCAGGTCGTCGCCGCCCTCCCCCGGCGTGATCATGCGGAGCAGCACCCGGGGCACCAGCGCCCGATCCCCGGGGACCAGCCCGGCGTAGACCTCCTCGGCCAGCGTCGCCAGCGACGGCGGGGAGGCGCCCGCCGGGGGCCGGACCAGCTCCGCCGTACGGGTGCCCGCCGCGAGCAGCGGCGCCAGCTCGTCGCCGCCGCCGACGAGGCCGAGCAGCAGCCTGCGGGAGGACGGCCGGTCGCGCGGGTCCTTCGCCATCGCCGCGGCGACCAGGCCGCGCAGCGGCTCCTTGAGCATGGAGAGATCCGGCTCCTCGGCCAGGATCCCGTGGAAGAGCGCGGCGACGCCGTCCCCGCCGAACGGCTCACGCCCGGTCGCGGCGAACACCGTGACCGCGCCCCACGCCCAAACATCCACCTCCGGGCCCGCGCGCCGCCCGAGGACGATCTCCGGCGCCATGAACGCCGGCGTGCCCGCCATGTGTCCCGTGGTCGTGAGCGACATCTCGCGGGTCCGGGCGATCCCGAAGTCGATCACCCTCGGCCCGTCCGGGCCGATGAGCACATTGTCCGGTTTGAGGTCGCGGTGGATGACCGACGCCTGATGGATGGCCGCCAGCGCGGTCGCCACGCCGGTGGCCAGCCGGTAGAGCCGGTCCTCCTCGTACGGCCCGTCCAGCTCGACCGCCCGGCGCAGACTCGGCCCGCCCACGTACTCGCTCACGATGTGCGGCAGGGGCGCGTCGAGGTCGGCCTCGATCACCCGCGCCGTGCAGAACGGGGCGACCCGGCGCGCGGCGGCGGCCTCCTTGGCGAACCTCGCGCGCGTGCCCACCCCGTCGCCGGCGCGCAGCACCTTGACGGCCACCCGGCGGCCCGCCGCGTCGTACGCCTCGTAGACGATCCCCTGGCCGCCCTCGCCCAGCCGACCGGCGAGCCAGTACTCACCGATCCGGCGCGGGTCGCCGGGAGCCAGGGCCGCCACGCACCGATGGTGCTACGTCGGCCGCCACCGGCCAAGAGGCCGTTTCACCGAGCGGAGCGCCTGCTCCCTCGATGCGGCTCGACAACCCGAAATGCGGTTGCCGGGCCGCGGACGGATTCGCGACGCTGAGCGGCATGAAAACGCCCTACCGGCAAATCCGCGCCGCCTACGACGAGGAGGCCGTCACCGTCTACCAGGCCTACGATCCGGCGATCGCCGGCCCCGCCGTCGCGGCGGGGCGGTTCGTCCCGCCGTTCAAGCGCGAGCGCATGACGTGGATCAAGCCCTCGTTCCTCTGGATGATGTACCGCTGCGGCTGGGCCGCGAAGCCGGGGCAGACCCGCGTCCTGGCGATCGACATCTCCCGATCCGGGTTCGAGTGGGCGCTCGGGCACGCCTGCCTCAGCCACCCGGACGGCGCCGACCGGGACGCATGGGCGGAGCGGCTCCGGCGCAGCCCCGTCCGGATCCAGTGGGACCCCGAGCGGGACCCGCACCACAACGCCCTGCCGTACCGCTCCATCCAGATCGGCCTGTCCGGGGAGTCGGTCGGCCGCTACGTGGACGAGTGGATCGTGGGCATCGCCGACGTCACCGGCCGGGTCCGGGACATCCACGCGGCGGTGCGGGAGGGGCGGGACGTGACCGAGTTGCTCCCCGTCGAGCGTCCCTACCCCCTGCCCGTGTCTCTGGCACACGCCATCGGCGCCACACCGGACGCCGCCGCCTGACCGCCCACCCGGTCGTCACACGTCGTGATCGGCGGCCGGGACGAGCAAGGCCTCGGCCCCGACCGGCGTGAACCCGGCGGACAGGAAGGTCCGGACGCTCGCCGCGTTTCCGGGAGCGATCTGGGCCCACACCACCCGCCCCTCACCGAGCAGGTGCCGTCCGGCGCGGGCCAGCAGCGCGCCGAGCCCCCGGCCGCGGTGGCCGGGATCGACCTCGACCGCGATCTCCCAGCGGCCCGCCACGCCCCGGCCGAGCAGGACGATCCCGCCGTCCGCCCGCCACACCCGCACACCGTCCCGGTGCCGTACGGCATAGCGCACCCGGGGGTGGCCGGGGTCGGTGATCTCGGTGAGGGCGAGCGGGGGCGGACCCGGCAGCGGTTCCGCCACCACCAGCATGTCGATGTTGTTCACCCTGCGCCCGGTCCGCTCCTCCAGAGCGCTGAGGAACGGCGGGTTCAGCGGCGCGGACAGGTCGTCCTCCGGCAGCAGCCCGCGCGCCCACGCCGGGTCCACGTCCGCGAAGACGACGCTGTGCGCGGTGAAGGCGATCACGCCGCAGTCCCGGGCGTTCGGCTGGCCCAGGAAGCGTACGGCGCCGTCCGGCTCGGGGAAGGCGCCCTTGCCGGCGGCGTCCAGCACCTCCGCCAGCGGATGCGCCGCGCCGCTCACCGGCGCACCGCGGAATACATCATCGCCACCAGGTGCCACCCCTCCCGCCGCTAGACGATGACGAGGTCGCGGGTGCTGTGGTTCAGCCGCTCGCCCGTGGTCTCCCCACAGATCATGATGTCCTCGATCCGCGCGCCGTGGCGGCCGGGCAGGTAGATCCCGGGCTCGACCGAGAACGCGAAGCCCGGCTCCATCAGCGTGGTGTTGCCGGACACCATGTACGGGTCCTCGTGGGTCTCCAGGCCGATGCCGTGCCCGGTCCGGTGGATGAAGTACTCGCCGTAACCGGCCTCCGTGATCACGTCACGGGCGGCGGCGTCGACGGACTCGCAGGTGACGCCGGGCCGCACGTGGGCGCAGGCCGCCTCCTGGGCCTCCTTGAGCACCTCGTAGTACTTCACGAACTCCGGCGACGGCTCGCCCACGCAGTAGACCCGGGTGGAGTCCGAGCAGTAGCCGCTCGGCATCGTGCCGCCGATGTCCACCACCACGGCGTCACCCGGCTGGATGACCCGGTCGGACACCTCGTGGTGCGGGCTGGCGCCGTTCGGGCCGGAGCCGACGATCACGAAGTCGACCGTGGCGTGCCCGGCGGCGAGGATCGCCTCGGCGATGTCCTTGCCCACGACACGCTCGGTGCGCCCGGCCTTGAGGAACTGCGGCACCTGGGCGTGGACCGCGTCGATCGCGGCGCCCGCGGCCCGCAGCGCGGCGACCTCGGCGGGGGACTTACGCGCCCGCAGCGGGCCGAGCACCGACCCGCCGAGCACCTGCTCGACGCCCGGCATCGCCGCACGGAAGCGCAGCGACTGCAGAGCCCACATCCGGTCCGCGAGCCCCACCTTGGCCACGGAGCCGATCCGGTGCGCGACGTGCGCGTACGGGTCGTCCGTCTCGTCCCAGGCGACGAACTCGACGCCGAGCCGCGAGGCGGGCGAGTGCTCGGCGGCCGGCAGTTCGAGCCGCGGGACCATCATGAACGGCTCCCCGGAGACCGGGACGACCAGGCAGGTGAGCCGCTCCAGCGGCAGCGCGTCGTACCCGCTGATGTAGCGGAGGTCGGGGCCGGGCGTGAGCAGCAGCGCGTCAAGACCGGCGGCGGCGGTCGCCTCCCGGACGGCGGCGAGTCGGGACACGGGATAGAGATCAGAGGACGTCGTTGTCACGCGATCCAATCTAACGACAGACACGCGGACGGCCCACATCAGGTGCCCTCCGGGAGTGGCTCGGGAGCCGCCGGGAGAGCAGGTGACGGGCCTGGTCGGGGACCCCCTCGGGGCCACCCCCGCGGTTCGGAGAACCTCCCCCACGGTGCTACGCTGCGCCTCTAGACAGTCACTCTCTGTCGCTCCCCATCCCTTCCTGCTCGAGGAGCTACTCAACCATGATCGCCGTAGCTGGCGGCGCCGGACCATGCCCTCCCCTCACCGGCGAACGCCCAGTGGTCCCCACGACGACCGCGGAGATCGTGGACAGGCTGCGAACGCAGCTGCTCGAAGTGCGCGAGCAGGCCGCCGAGGACCGCACGGTCACGCTGGCCCTGCGCGACGCGATCCTGCCCGAGCCGGGCGGCTCCATCGACCTCCCGCACGCGCGGGTCGCGGTCCGCTACGTCCCGGCGGAGAAGGCGGCCAGCCTCGGCGGCGACTGGTACGAGGCGGCCCAGCTCCCGGACGGGCGGATGCTCCTCGCCATCGGCGACGTCTCCGGCCACGGACTGCCCGCCATCGCGCAGATGGCCCAGCTCAGGCACGCGCTGGTGGGGCTGACCATGACCGGCGAGTCCCCGGACCGGCTCCTGGCCTGGCTCAACGAGCTCGTGCTCAGCCGCCTCGACGAGACCACCGCGACCGTGATCGTCGGCCGGTTCGACCCGGCCACCCGGGTCTTCACCTGGGCCCAGGCGGGCCACCTGTCGCCCATCCTGGTCCGGGACGGCATCGCCCGGCAGCTCCAGCCGCCGCAAGGCGTGGTCCTCGGCGCGGCTCCCGGCCCGAGATACAGCGTGGCCGAGATACCGCTCCGCCCGGACGACCTGCTGCTGATGTTCACCGACGGCCTGGTCGAGCGACGCTCGCGCGACATCGACGAGGGCCTCGCCCTGACCCTCGACGCGGCCGAGATGATCTCCGGGCACGACGACCTCGACCCCGGCCTCGACCGGCTGCTCGACGCGCTCGGCGGCCCGAACCCCGAGGACGACACCTGTCTCCTCGCGGTCGGCGTCCTCGACGGCTAGCACGCACACGCGGCGGCGGGAACCATACGTGCGCTCCGGCGCTGACGCGGCGCCGAACACGAGCCGCGCCGCCGCCGCTCCGGAGCGCGACAATGGACGGGTGCTGATGCTTCTCGACACCCCGTCGCTCTACTTCCGCGCTTTCTACGGCGTGCCTGATTCGATCACCGCGCCGGACGGCATGCCGGTCAACGCCGTACGCGGGTTGATCGACATGATCGCCACGCTGGTCCGCGACCACTCGCCCACCGGCCTGGCCGCCTGCATGGACGCCGACTGGCGCCCCGCCTTCCGGGTCGCCGCGATCCCCTCGTACAAGGCGCACCGCGTCGCGACCGGGAACGAGGAGGAGGTACCCGACGCCCTGGTCCCGCAGATCCCCGTCATCGAGGAGTTCCTCGACGCGGTCGGCATCGCACGGCTCGCCGCCGAGGGCTACGAGGCGGACGACGTCATCGGGACCCTGGCCCACCGAGAGGCCGGCGCGGTCGACATCGTCACCGGCGACCGCGATCTCTTCCAGCTCGTGGACGACGCGCGCCCGTGCCGGGTCCTGTACACAGTAAGGGGAATCCGGAATCTCCAGACGGTCGACGAGGCGTTCGTGACGCAGAAGTACGGCATCCCCGGCCGGACGTACGCCGACTTCGCCACGCTGCGCGGCGACCCGAGTGACGGCCTGCCCGGCGTCCCCGGCATCGGCGAGAAGTCGGCCGCCGCCCTGGTCAGCCGGTTCGGCTCCCTGGTGAAGCTGCTCGGCGCGCTCGACGAGGGCGTCCAGGAGGGCTTCCCCTCCGGGACGCGGGCCAAGCTGGCCGCCGCCCGCGCCTACCTCGACGTCGCGCCCGCCGTGGTGCGGGTGGCGCACGACGCGCCGATGCCCGCCGCCGACCTGGCCTGCCCGGCCGGGCCGCGCGACGCCGAGCGCCTGGTGGCCCTCGCCGACCGGTACGGTCTGGATGGCCCGGTGAACCGCCTGCTCTCCGCGCTCTCCTCGCGTACGGCGGCCTGAACGTCCGCACCGCACACCGCGGGCCCCGAGGACGGCCGTCCTCGGGGCCCGCGGTGTTTCCTGGTGCGTAGCCGCGGGAGGCTACTTCTTGAGGCTCCAGCTCGTGCCGTACCCGCCGAGGTGCAGCGCGAGGAAGAACAGGCCGGCGACGCCGAGGGTGGTCACCGTGAGGACGGCGCCGACGGCCCAGCCGCCGATGGCGAAGACCAGCGCGGCGAGGAAGAACAACGCGGCGAGGAGAGCGAACATCCCTACCTCCAGGGACCCAGGGGGCTTGTTATAGGGAAATTTCCGCCCAGATCACCCGAGAACCTTGCCGCGCGGTTACTGTCCGCGAACCAGCCGCTACACACGCCCGACCGGGCGGTCAGTTCGCCGTGCACGCCCGGACACGCCCGGGGTACGACCGGGCGTGCGGGCGTGCGACGTCAGCCGACGGAGGAGTACGCGACGACCCCGCGACGCAGCGCGTCGATGGCCTTGTCGGCGTTCTCCTTGACCTTGCTCCCGACCGGCGCGGCATCTCTGAGCTGGCCGAGCAGGTCGAGGAGCTGCTTCATCCAGCGGACCAGGTCGCCGGCCGCGAGATCGCCGTCGGTGAGCACGGCGTCGAGGCTGTGCCCCTTGGCCCAGCGGAACGCCGTCCAGACGAACCCGAGATCGGGCTCCTTGGTGAAGGAGAGCCCGTGGTCCTCCTCGATGGACTCCAGCTCGCCCCACAGCCGGATCATGGCCGCCAGCGCCTCCTGGGCCGGCCCGGCCGGGATGCGCGGGTTGCGAGCCTCGTCCGACTGCCGCGACTCGTAGATCAGCGACGACACGCAGGCGGCCAGCTCGGCCGGGTCCAGCCGGTCCCACAGCCCCGCGCGCAGGCACTCGGCGGTGAGCAGGTCCAGCTCGGTGTAGAGCTTGGCCAGCCGCCGCCCCTCCTGCGTGACGTTCTCCTCCTCCAGGTAGCCGAGCTGGTCGAGCACGCCGCAGACCCGGTCGAAGGTCCGGGCGATGACGTGCGAGCGCCCCTCCACCCGGCGGCGCAGCCCTTCGGTCTCGCGCAGCAGCTTGTGGTACCGCTCGGCCCAGCGGGCGTGGTCCTCGCGCTCGTCGCAGCCGTGGCAGGGGTGCTGCCGGAGCTGCCGGCGCAGCCGCAGGATCTCCTCGTCCTCGGTGACGTGGTCCCTGGCGCGCGGCGGCTTGCCCAGGTCGCGATCGCCGACCTTGGCGTGCATGGTGGAGACGAGGTTGGCCCGATCCTTGGGGGTGCGGGCGTTGAAGCCCTTGGGGATCCTGATGCGCTCGACCGGTTCCACCGGCACCGGGAAGTCGGCCGGGGACAGCCGCTTCACCTGCTTGCCCGCGGTGAGCACGAGCGGGGACGGTCCCTCTCCCCTGACCTTCACGCCAGGGTCGAGGATCACCGCCAGCCCGGCCCGCCGCCCACCGGGGACCCGGATGACGTCGCCGGGCTTCAGCTCCTCCAGGGACCGTGCGGCCTCGGCCCTGCGGGCGGCCCCGCGCTGGCGGGCCAGCTCGGACTCGCGGTCCGACAGCCGCCTGCGCAGCGCCGCGTACTCCGGGAAGTCGCCGAGGTGGCAGGTCATGGCCTCGGTGTAGCCCTCCAGGGCCTGCTCGGACTTGCGGAGCTGGCGGGCCAGTCCGACGACCGCCCGGTCGGCCTGGAACTGCGCGAAGGAGTCCTCCAACAGCGCGCGAGCCCGGACCCGGCCGACCTGCCCGACCAGGTTGACCGCCATGTTGTACGACGGACGGAAGCTGGAGCGCAGCGGGTACGTGCGGGTGCTGGCGAGCCCGGCCACGGAGACCGGGTCCATGCCCGGCTGCCACACCACGACCGCGTGGCCCTCGACGTCGATCCCCCGCCGCCCGGCCCGGCCGGTCAGCTGGGTGTACTCCCCCGGCGTGAGGTCGGCGTGGGTCTCACCGTTCCACTTGTCGAGCTTCTCGATCACCACCGAGCGGGCGGGCATGTTGATGCCCAGCGCCAGGGTCTCGGTGGCGAACACAGCCTTGACCAGCCCCTTGGTGAACAGCTCCTCGACGACCTCCTTGAACGCGGGCAGCATCCCCGCGTGGTGGGCGGCGAGCCCGCGTTCCAGGCACTCGCGCCACTCCAGGTAGCCCAGGACGGCCAGGTCCTCGTCCGGCAGGTGCGCGGTGCGCTCGTCGACGATCTGCCGGATCTCGTGCCGTTCCTTCTCCGTGGTCAGCCGCAGGCCCGCGTACAGGCACTGCATCACGGCGCTGTCGCACCCCGCGCGGGAGAAGATGAACGTGATCGCGGGCAGCAGCCCCTCCGTGTCGAGCTTCTCGATGACGCCGGGCCGGTTCGCGGCGGGACCGCGCCGCGGCCGGGAGTAGCCGCGCCGTCCCCGGGCCTGGGCCTCCCGCACCTCGTCGCGGGAGATCCGCATCAGGTTGGGGTTGATCCGCAGCACGCCGTCGCTCTCGTTGGCGAACAGGTCGTACAGGCGGTTGCCGACCAGCATGTGCTGCCACAGCGGCACCGGGCGGTGCTCGTCCACGATGACGGTGGTCTCGCCGCGGACCTCGCCGAGCCACTCGCCGAACTCCTCGGCGTTGCTGACCGTGGCGGAGAGCGCGGCCACCCGCACCGACTCGGGCAGGTGGATGATCACCTCTTCCCACACCGCGCCGCGGAACCGGTCAGCGAGGTAGTGCACCTCGTCCATCACGACGTAGCCGAGCCCGGCGAGCGTGCCGGACCCGGCGTACAGCATGTTGCGCAGGACCTCGGTGGTCATGACGACGATCGGGGCCTCGCCGTTGACGCTGTTGTCCCCGGTGAGCAGGCCCACCTTGGCCGCGCCGTACCGGCGGACGAGGTCGTTGTACTTCTGGTTCGACAGCGCCTTGATGGGGGTGGTGTAGAAACATTTGCGCCCCTGCTCAAGAGCGAGGTGGACGGCGAACTCCCCGACAACCGTCTTGCCCGACCCGGTGGGGGCGGCGACCAGGACGCCGTCTCCGGCCTCCAGCGCCTCGCAGGCGTCGATCTGGAACTCGTCGAGCGCGAAGTCGTACAGACCCCGGAACGAGGTGAGGGCGGGCCCGCTACCGGCCTGCTGCTCACGGAAGGCGGCGTAGCGTTCCGCCGGCGTGCTCATGGGTCCAACCCTACAGATCCCTGGAGGAAAGGCCGATTGACATCCTCCCCCTCGTAAACGAGGGGGATTCCCACCGTCACCGGTCAGGCTTCCCGCTTCACCGCCGGGCGCCCCGTCCGAGAGAACTCTCGTTGAGGTCCTACCCCAGCTCCACAGGCGTTTTACTTGTCCGCCGGCCCGGCGGACAAGGTGTTCTGCCCTCAGTTGTCCGGCAAGCCGGCCTGTCTCGCGTCCGGAGGAGCGTGGCGGGCCAGCTTGGCCGCTGAGATCAGCAGGATGACGGCGAGAGCGGGGATCAGCACCCTGTCAGGGATCACGCCAAGCAGCAGGCCGCCCAGCAGAGCCCCGGCGATGGAACCGGCGACCATGGTGACGGTGAAACGCAGGTTGGAGCGCAGGACGGCGAAGCTGCCGTCTCGGCTGTAACGGGCGAAGGCCACCAGCATGGTGGGCAGGGACACCAGCAGGGACAGGCTGCCGGCGACCTTGATGTCGATGGCGTACAGCAGCACGATCGTGGGGATCAGCAGTTCCCCGCCGGCGACTCCCATGATCGCCGCCACCACTCCGATGCCGAACCCGGCCGCCACTCCGGCGACGGCCCGCACGGGACCGGGCAGGGGCAGGGCACCCACGGTGGCGGTGTGGGTGAGCACCAGCGCGGCGGCCATGAGCACCATCAGGGCCGCCAGCACCTTGTACAAGGTCGCGCCGCGCATCCGCACCGCCCATGAGGCACCGGCCCAGGCCCCCAGCAGGCTGCCGGCCAGCAGGTTGACCACGACCGTCCAATGCGCGCCCAAATCGGCCGGCGGGACAGTGGCCAGGCGAGCGGGCAAGGCGGTGAGCACCACGATCAGGCTCATCGCTTTGTTCAAGATGACCGCGGCCAGCGCGGCGAATCCGAACAGGCCGATCAGCAGCGGCAGCCGGAACTCCGCACCGCCCAGGCCGATCATCCCGCCCAGCGCGCCCACCGCCGCCCCGGCGGTGAACGCCAGCGGGAGCGAGGTCACCACGCGGGCGGGAATAGCGCTGTCGTCCGGGGCCACGCCTGTCACGCTCCTTGTCGCGCTTGTGCCGCGAGCACCCTACGTGGCCCGCTCGCGTTGGGGCAGCCTTCAACAGCGCCGGCCATGAGCACATCTTCGACTCCCGCCGCTGCAGCGCCTGATTCGCGCTCCGGCGGTTCCGCCTCGACGAGGTCTTTACCGACCCGGCCGTCACCATCGTCCTCAGCCGGGTAGAGGGGCAGCCACACCGCGTGCGGACCCGAAAACGACGGATACCGCACAACGGGAACCCGAGAGGAGGAGGGGCGGTCTTCCCCACCTCGCGCACTGAGGCGGGGTTCTCCGCCCCAAGCCTTATGACCGATCTCGAGATCACCCGAACCCACCTCCCCACCACCAAACCGGCCCGAAGCGCGGCGCGTCGCGGACTCCTTCTCGGAGCCGCCACCGTGCTGCTCCTCGCCACGGGTACGGGCGTGGCCGCCGCGGCCAGCGGCGACTCCCCCTCCGCCCGGACGACGCTGTCTCCGAGCGAGGAGACGCCCGGCGGCCACTCGATCGGCTCCATCCGCGGCGAGCTGACCATCACGAAGGAGGGTGGCGGCCAGCAGACCCTCACCGTGCACAGCGGCACCGTGACATCGGTCGACCAGAACTCCATCGAGATCAAGGGCCTGGACGGCGTCGCACAGAAGTACGCCGTCACCGACTCCAGCCGCGTCTCCACGGGGCGCAATGGGCTGGCCGAGATCGCGACCGGTGACAAGGCGTTCGTTGTCGCCGTCGGAAAGGGCGAATCCGCCCCCGCCGCGTTTGTCGCGGACCTCAGCCGGCCGATGTGGCCGGGGCACGGCGGTGGCGGCACCGAGGAGTCGACACCCTGATCGTGATCGGCTCCGGCCGGTAGAACGGCCCGCGTGAGGCGGGCCGTCGGAGCGGCGACGGCGACACGCCGTCGCCGCTCTCCGCACGGCGGGGGACAGAGCACTCCGCCCCCGGTGACGAGCCGCCTCGGCGCCGGTGGGGTCGCGTGGCGCCTCAGGCGTCCCCGATGAGCGCGTAGGCGAAGGCGAGACGCCGATCCAGCCATTCCTTGCGGATCCTGACCTGGGCGCTCCCCTCCGAGGTCATCACGACCTCATCGCCCGCCCGCCATTCGAGTGAGCGGGGTTTCCCACCCTGATCAGACCCGTCTCCAGGAGAGAGCAGACCGTCGACAACCGTGGACAGCAACCGTACGGCCGCCAGCCCGGCGATCTCTGTGGCGCTGCCACTCGCCCACTCGTTGCGTCCCGTGATCTCCGGATGTCCCGGCTGCTCGATCCGCCAGGTGTGCCGGAACGGGCGCTTCGGCGGGATCCGCTTAATGGTGCCGATGACCTGGCCCTGCCCGTCGTGCACGACATGGTGGCGCTCCCCGTCCACCTCCTGGGGAGCCGCGACATAACAGAGCAGACGCTGCTGGGCGGCGTCCTCGAAGAGGGTCAGCCCCGGAGCCGCGGGCAACCCCTCGGACCGCCCGGAGGCGACGTACGCGCATGGGGCGAGGACCTTGTCGAACTTCCCTCCGCCGGGAACCCGCACCGCGTGCGCTCCCCAGCTCGCCTTCTTGCGCTTGGGCGTCTCCGGGCGCTCCACCTTGCCCACGACGAACTCCCAGGCCTCCGTCCACGCGACGGGCTCCACCGGCGGCTCATCGGCTTTCCGGTTCCTGCCGAACGCCACAACTGCCTCCTGATCGCTTGATCTTCCAGGAAGCGACGACTCTAGCCGCGGTTGGGCGCGGCCTCTCATCGGCGACCTTCGCGCCGTCACTCGGCGGCGGGCTCCTCCGATCGGGAGCCGGGCCGGAGCGGCACGATGCTCTGGGGCAGGTAGACGCGCTGATCGGGTACGGACGCACAGGCACCCGTGAGGCGCAGGAACTGCAGAACCCACACCTCGACGCCGATCGGATCCGATGGCGTGAGGGCGTCGTTGGCCATGTGATTCCCCCGACTGCTGTGTTGCGGAGCTCCCGCCGTAGGTGCGGGTCGCGCGATGTGTCCCGCAGTGGATGCCCGTTTGATCGGTGCCGGCATCGGAGCGACTGCGGACAGTAATTGCCCGTCCGACGAGCGGCGAAACGAAATGATCAGGACGGTCCTCGTCCCGGCGAACGGCTCGCGTCCGCTCTCAGGCGGGCACCAGCACACGCAGCGCGCCCGGCACCACCGCGCAGGTCACGGGGACCGGGCCCACCCGCTCCCCGTCGGCGTAGGCGACCACATCGGCCCCGGGCCCGACCGCCTCCAGCGTGACGCGGGCCGCCCTCCGGATGGTCACCGCCGGATGCCCCACGTGACCGCCCCGGTAGACCTTCGGGAACGTACGGAGGAACTCCCCCTTGGGCACCGCCCCCAGGACGAGCACGTCGAACAGGCCGTCGTCCGGCCGGGCGTCCGGGCAGACCCGCATTCCGGCGCCGTATGAGCGGGTGTTGGCCACGGCCACCAGCATCGCCTCCCGCTCGATGACCTCCGTCTCCTCCGCGCCGTCGCCGGAGCCGAGCGTGATCCGGAACGGGATCGGGGTGAAGGAACGCAGTTCCTGGACCAGCGCCACGAGGTACTTGGCCATCCCCGGGGGCCACGCGATGCCGTTGGCGCGCTCGTTCACCCGCGAGTCGAAGCCGCAGGCGACGACCCCGGCGAACCATCGTCGGTCCGCGCCGCCCGGGCCACCGACCTGGGCCGCGTCCACCGACCGGACCGCCGCGCCGTCGCCGCCCGCCGCCCCGGCCACGATGGCGGCCGCGGCCAGCGGATCGCGGGGGATGCCCAGCGCGGACGCGATGTCGTTGCCCGTCCCGGCCGGGACGATGCCGAGGGGGACGCCCGTGTCCGCCACGGCCTGCACCGCGAGATGCACCAGCCCGTCGCCGCCGAGCGCGACCAGCGCGTCCGGTCCCTGCGCGACCGCCGTACGCGCCCTGGCGAGGGCGTCCTCGGCGGACGCGCCGACGATCACGCGGACGTCGTGTCCGCCCTCCCGCAGCCGCTGTACGACAGGATCGACCACCCGGCGGGCCCTGCCGCCGCGGGCGGTGGGGTTCACCAGAACGACGAGATCACCGGACACACCCGGAACCTATCGGGACGAATCCCCGCAGTCGAGACCCGGGAGCGATCCCCTCGCAGCGGCCGGGCCCGCGCCCGGCCGGCTACCAGTCGTCGTCGGCGGCGACGGCCGTTCCGTCGAGCTCCTCTTCGAGCGCCTTCTCCCGGGCGGCCTCCTCCGCGTCGCGCTTGCGGTCGCGGAGGTACATGACGCCCTCGGCGGCGAAGAACAGCAGCACCATGGGGATGGCCAGCGCCAGCATGGTGAACGGGTCCTGGCTCGGCGTGGCCACCGCGGCGAACACGAAGAGCAGGAAGACGACCATCCGCTGGTGCTTGGCGACCGTCTTGAACCTCAGCACCCCGAGGAAGTTCAAGAACACCATCAGCAGCGGCATCAGGAACGAGATCCCGAAGATGACGAGCATCATGATCAGGAACCCGAGATAGTCGCTCACGTCGATCAGTGGGACGGCGTTCGCGGGGACGAACCCCAGGAGCAGCGCGAGCCCCTTGTCCAGGGTGAGGTACGCGAGGGCGGCGCCCGCGCCGAACAGCGGGACGGCCAGGCCAAGGAAGGTCAGCGAGTAACGCCGCTCGTTGTTGTAGAGGCCGGGGGTGACGAACGCCCAGATCTGGTAGAGCCAGATCGGCGCGCTGACGACGGCGCCGAAGATCGCCGCGACCTTCAGGTTGATGAAGAAACCGTCCAGCACGCCGTGCACGACCAGCGTGCAGCCCGCGCCGCCGTTGAGCTTGTACGCCTCGGGAAGCCGGCAGAACGGCCCCGTCATGAAGGTCCAGATGGGGTCGAAGAAGACGAACCCGATGATCGTGCCGGCGAGCACGGCGAGGATCATCTTGATCAAACGGTTGCGCAGCTCACGGACGTGCTCCATGAGTGTCATGCGACCGTCGTCGTCGGCGGGGGCAGCCGTGCTCGACCGCTTCAGCAGCGCCATCTGGGGATCCTTACCGCGGGGAGGGAGCTCAGCTCGACGACTGGTCCTTCTGCGTCTGCGAGAGCGGCGTGCCGTTGACCGTGGGCTCGGAGGTGGCGGCCTTCAGACGCCGGTTCTCCTCCTCCAGCGCGCGGAGCCGGTCCTCGACCGAGGAGGCGGTGGTCACCTGCTGCGGCGCCGCCGGCGCCGTGACGGTCTCGGCCTGCGCCTTGACCACGGTGGGCTCGGACGAGTCGTCGTCGCGGAGCTTCGCGGTCTCCTTCTTGAAGAGCCGCAGGGACTGGCCCAGCGCCTTCGCCGTGTCAGGCAACCGCTTGGCGCCGAACAGGAGCAGGACGACCACGCCAATGATGATCAGCTCAGTGGGGCCCAAGTTGCCCATAACGCATCCTTAGCAAACGCAGGGAAGTACCTCAGCCCGATGGTACGCGGTGTGATGGGCAGTCTTCACCCTTGCCCGTCCTGGTTGGTCCCTATCCGCACCCGAAATTCACCGGAATGTCGCTCCAGCCGCTGACGCGTCCGGTCGAGTTCCCGGCTCAGATCACGGGCCGCGACGAACACCCGGGCCGCGAGCACGCCGAGAACGGCGAGGCCCAGGACCGCCAGTCCGACCGCGGTAGAGATCCAGATCATGATGCGCCATCGTACCGATGCCGGGTCGCGGTCGCCGCCCCCGGTCGCAGCCGATCAGGCCATGTGCTCGTAGTTGGCCAGGGCCTGCCGGGCGGCGTCGGCGACCTGCTCGGTCAGCGACGGGGGCGCGATCACCGTGCCGTTCTCGCCCAGCCGGAGCGCGAGCCGTACGAGCCAGGACTGGTCGCGCACCCGGAGGGTGACCCGCAGGCGGCCCTCACCCAGCTCGGTGACCTCCTCGCAGGGGTAGTACTCCGCGACCCAGCGCCCCATGGCGGTGAGTTCCAGCTCCACCAGCTCGTCGCTTTCGGAGGGCCGGAACACGCCCTCGGTGACGTCCATCGGCTCGGCCTCGGCCGGGGGGTCGGCGGGCACGTCGAGGATCTCGACCTCGACGATCCGATCGACACGGAACATCCGCATGGCCTCGGCCCGGTAGCACCAGCCCTCGAGGTAGTGCCGCCCCTCCACGAGCACGACCCGGATCGGGTCCACCTCGCGGGGAGTGATCTCATCCCTGCCGGGCACGTAGTAGCGCAGCGAGAGCCGCCTGCGCCGCCGCGTCGCGTCCGTGATGGCCGCGTGCGCGCCCGGCGCCGCGCCGATCTCGACCTGGACCTGGGCGCTGACCGTGGCCGCGCCCTCGCCCGCCGCGCTCTCCAGCTTGGCGATCACGCGGCCGAGCACGTCCATGTCCTTGAACTCGGGCAGCTCGCCGAGCATCCGCAGCGCCACGAGCAGCGCGCTCGCCTCGTCCACGCCGAGCTTGAGCGGCCGGGCGATCGTGTCGGCGTTGTCGATGATGATCTCGCCGCCGTCCCAGGAGACGTCGATCAGGTCGCCGGGGGTGTGGCCGGGGAGCCCGCACATCCACACGAGCTGGAGGTCGTCGATGAGCTGCTTCTCCGACAGGCCGAACAGCTCGGCCACCTCGGGCACCTCCGCGCCCGGGTGCGACATCAGGTACGGCACCAGCGCGAGCAGGCGCGGCAGCCGGTCGGAACTCATCGCTCGATCCCCCTTCGTACGGCGCGGCGGTGCCGGGGCGGCGTGGCGGTCACTGGAGTGCGCCCTTCAACCGGCGGATCACGGCCTCGCGCGCGTCCGGCGGGCCGACGACGACGGCGTCGGAGCCGAGGCTGGCGATCCAGCCGGCCAGCCACTCGGGGTCGGAGAAGGTCAGCTCCGCCTCGTCCCAGCCGTCCCGGCCGGGCCGCAGTTCCTGTGCCGCGCGGCGCAGCCCGAGGCAGGTGCCCCGGCGGACCCGGACGAGGGCGGTCCGCTCGACGCCCATCTCCTGGAATCCGACCATGGCGCGCAGGTCCACGCCCTCCGGCACGATCACGCTGCCGGGCCTGCCGATCGGGGTGACCGTGCCGACGATGCGGCCGAGCCGGAACACCCGGGACGCACCCCGGTCGCGGTCGTGGCCGACGACGTACCACCGGCCGCGCCGGCTAACCACGCCCCACGGCTCGACGGTGCGGGTCAGCACCGACTCGCCCGCCGCCCGCCGGTAGCCGAAGGTCACCGCGCGGCGATCCCTGACCGCCTCCCACAGCGGGGGGAAGGCCGGGTCGCGGGTGTCCACCCGGAGTTCGAGCGGGCTCGGGGAGAGGTCCGCGCGCACGCCGCCCGCCCGCAGCTTGAGCAGGGCGCCACTGGCCGCCTCGGCGAGGCTGGCCCGCTGCCAGACCTGGGCGGCGAGCCCGATGACCGCCGCCTCATCGTGCTCAAGCGTGATCTCGGGCAGCTCGTACGACTCACGGACGATCCGATAGCCGGGATCGTCGTCCCAGGGGTCCTTGTGGACATCGATGGGGATGCCGATCTCGCGCAGCTCGTTCTTGTCGCGCTCGAACATGCGCTGAAACGCCTCGTCGTTGTCCGGGTCGTACCCGGGCACGGCCTGCCTGATCTGCTCGGCACTCAGCGGCCGATGGGTCGCGAGCAGGCAGATCACAAGATTGAGCAGGCGCTCGGTCTTCCGACGTGACATCGTGCCTCCCCTCCGGCCTCGTTCGGACGCGCCCCGTCATTCCGTGCTGAACGCTACCCTTTGCGACGTGATCAGATGGCGCAAGGGCGAGGTGCTCCGGGTCCGGCGGGAATGGCCGGGGGCCATGGAGCTGGACGTCACCGTCCCGGAGGGAGAGTGCCGGGCGCTGGCCTATCCCTCGCTGGTCGGTCGTCCTGAGCCCGGCGACACGGTGCTGCTGAACACGACCGCGCTCGCCATGGGTCTCGGTACGGGAGGTTACGCCATGGTGGTCGCCGTCCCGGACCGTTTGCCACAAGATCCTTCGGGACCGGGCCATCTGGTCAAGGCGCGGTACACCCCGCTGCAGGCGACGGTCCTCGGCGCGGACGAGCAGGACTCGCCCCACCACCCGCTCCTCAGGGACGCCGACTCGATCGACGGGATGCCCGTGATCGTCGCGGACCTGCACTCGGCCCTGCCCGCCGTCCTGTGCGGCCTGTTCGACGCGACCCACTCCGTCGCGGGGGACGGCGATCTCCCCTGGCCGGGGCCGCACCCCCGCGTCGCGTACGTGATGCCGGACGGCGGGGCGCTCCCCGCCTGGTTCTCCATGTCGGCCGCCCGCCTGCGCGAGCTGGACTGGCTGTGCGGCGTGGTCACGACCGGCCAGGCGTTCGGCGGCGATGTGGAGGCGGCGACCCTGCACACGGGTCTGCTCGCGGCCCGGCACGTCCTGGGCGCGGACGTCGCGATCGTCGCCCAGGGGCCGGGCAACCTCGGCACCGGCACGCGCTGGGGTTTCTCCGGCGTCTCGGCGGGCGAGGCCGTCAACGCGGTGGCCGCCCTGGGCGGACGCCCGGTGGCCGCGCTCCGGGTGAGCGAGGGCGACCTGCGCGAACGCCACCAGGGGGTGTCGCACCACTCACTCACCGCGTACGGGCGGGTCGCGCTCACCCGGGCGCAGGTCGTGGTCCCGGAGCTGCCGGGCGAGTTCGGCAGGCGGGTGGCGGAGCAGGCCGAGGCCCTCGCCGTACGGCATGAGCTGGTCCGGGTGCCCGTGGACGGCCTGTACGAGGCGCTGCGGCGCAGCCCGGTCCGGCTGTCCACGATGGGCCGGGGACTCGACGAGGACCTCGCCGGCTTCCTGGCCTCGGCCGCGGCCGGCCGCCACGCCGCCTCCCTCCTCGCCTGACGCTCTGAATCCGAGGCCGCGCCGGGGCGCGGTCGGTCAGTAGCTCGCGAAGGCGCCGTCGGGCTCGTAGAACTCCTTGAAGGTGAACGCCTCCGGGCCCGGCCCCTCGGCGCGCAGCAGGTCCAGCCGCGCCATCCCCTCCTCCAGTGACGGGATGTGGCCCTCGGGGATCCACCACATCACCGTGTACGGCACGGCCACCCGGTGGAACCACTCGCGGCGGCGCTTCAGCACCGGAAGGTGCGGGCTGCGGTAGACGAAGTTCCACAACGTCTCGCGCGACTCCCAGACCGAGAAGTTGATCAGTAGATCGTCCCCGTAGTCGTGCTTGACGGTGTCGGTCGGCTGGTCACCGCCCTTGAGCCGCCAGACGAAGCCGGGCGCGACGTCGGAGACGGCGTTGACGGGTTCGAGGTTGGCGACGAAGTCGGCGAGCTGGGGGCTGTCGAGGGACGCGATCAGATGCGCGACGTTCAGCTGGGCGAGATGCATGTCGCCCAGCCTTCCGCGCCCGTCGCTTCTATGTCAACTCTCATTGTTTTTAGAAATCGAGACACAGCACTCCCCCGGGCGCGGGTCCAGCTCCGCCGCCCCTTCGGACACGCCGAGCCCCGCGAGCACGCCCTGGCACAGCGCCAAGTTCATCGAGCACACCAGCAGCGGATGCCGTTCGGCCGACATCCGGAACGGGCAGTTGCGCAGCCGGATCCGGCCGCCTTCCTCGTACGGCTCGTAGCCGCGCTCCGCGAGCAGTGCGGCCACGTCGCCCCCCTTGTCCGCCGGGGACGCGGCGCGCGCCAGCCGCTCACCCGCCCGCCGGGCGACCCGCTCGGCCTCCTCCTCGGCCCCGAGGAGATCGACGACCTCGGCCATCATCAGCGCGAGGGCGCGGTAGTCACGCGGAGGCAGGCTCACCAGCCGCTCCGCCCCGGCCCGCCGGTACACCTTGGCCGGGCGGCCGCTTCCCGGCCCCGTCCGCTCGCCGAGGCGCCGGAAGTCCGTTTCGAGCAGGCCGGCGTCGGCCAGCTTGTCGAGATGGAAGGCCGCGAGAGTGCGCTGGACCCCGAGGGCCTCGGCCGCCTCGTTCCGGCCGACCTCGCGCCCGCGCTCGGCCACGAAGCGGTACAGCTTCCGCCGGAGAGGGTCGCTCAGCAGGCCAACGGCGTCGAGTTCGTCGCTTTCCACAGCCGGAGTCTAGGCGGGCCGCCCGGGGCGCGACGTTGACGGCGGAGATCAACCCCGCTCTCGGTAGGAAACCTTCTTAACTAGCGTCTTTCTGCCAGGATGTCCGCGGATCTTCCCCCTCACTCGACCGCCCTCGCTCCCCCGATACGCCGGCAGCGAGCGGCGGGAAACGGAGACGACCTCCATGCCCCACCCCGCCATCAGGCGAACCGCCCTCCTGCTCGCGGCGACCGCCGTCGCCGTCGCCACGGCCCAGCTCCCCGCGCGGCATCCGGTACGGGCCCAGCTCGCGGCCGCCCGGGTCTCCGCCGGAGCCGCCGACGGCCGTCACACCGACCTCAGCGACCCGCACAAGAAGGAGATCGCCATGCGGTTGGTCTCCAGCGCGGAGAACTCCTCCCTCAACTGGAAGGCGCAGTACAAGTACATCGAGGACATCGACGACGGCCGCGGTTACACGGCGGGGATCATCGGGTTCTGCTCGGGCACCGGCGACATGCTCGACCTGGTCAAGCGCTACACCCGGCGCAAGCCGGGGAACGTGCTCGCCCGGTACCTCCCGGCCCTGCGCAAGGTCAACGGCACCGACTCCCACAAGGGGCTCGGCCCCGCCTTCGAACGCGCCTGGCGCCGGGCCGCCAAGGACAGGAAGTTCCAGCGCGCGCAGAACGACGAGCGCGACCGGGTCTACTTCACCCCCGCCGTACGGCAGGCGAAGCGGGACGGGCTCCGCGCGCTCGGCCAGTTCGCCTACTACGACGCCATCGTGATGCACGGCGGAGGGGACGACGCGGCAAGCTTCGGCGCGATCCGGCGGAACGCCATGAAGAAGGCCAGGACGCCGGCGCAGGGAGGCGACGAGGTCGCCTACCTCAACGCCTTCCTCGACGCGCGCACGGCCGCGATGAAGACCGAGGAGGCGCACGGCGACACGAGCCGGGTGGACACCGCGCAGCGGGTCTTCCTCAGGGCGGGCAACCTCGACCTCGACCCGCCGCTCAGGTGGAAGGTGTACGGCGACAGCTATTCGATCAAGAGGTGATCGGGCCCGGGGGCTCCGGGCATGCGAGAGCGGCGCGCCGGAGACGGGTCCCGTCTCCGGCGCGCCGCCGCTTCACGACGCGGTCGCGGGCTCAGGCGGCCCCGAGGACGTCCACGACGAACACCAGGGTGTCGGTACCCTTGATGCCGCCCTGGGGGTTGCCCTCCTTGCCGTAGCCGAGCTCCGGCGGGATGGTGATCAGCACGCGGCTGCCGACCGGGACGCCGGTGAGGCCCTGGGACCAGCCCTTCACGACCTGGTTGAGGGCGAACGTCGACGGCTCACCGCGCTCCCAGCTCGAGTCGAACTGCTTGTCGGTGCCCCAGATCTTGCCGGTGTAATGCGCGAGG
This sequence comes from Microtetraspora malaysiensis, assembly GCF_001528665.1. GTDB lineage: Bacteria > Actinomycetota > Actinomycetes > Streptosporangiales > Streptosporangiaceae > Microtetraspora_A > Microtetraspora_A malaysiensis. Next base: position 98,155 of record NZ_BBYJ01000009.1, on the reverse strand, counting down.
ACCGTCTGGTCGGCGGTGACCTTGGGACCCTTGCCCTCGATCACCGTCTTGACGACCAGGTCCTTCGGCGGCTTGGCCTTCGTCTTGGTGGTCAGCGTGGGCGCCTTGTCGTCGCCCGGGTTGACGATCTTGACGCCCTCGACGCCCGGGTCGGTCGCGGGGCCCTGGGCCGCCTTCGGCGCCCTCGCCAGGACGTCCACCACGAGGACCTGCGAGCTGGTGGTGAAGTCGGTGCCCTGCTGCTTCGCGTTGGCGACCTGGTCCTCGGTCAGATTGTCCTTCGCGATCACCGCGAGCACCCGCGCGCCCGGCTTGGCCCCCTGAAGCGCCTGGTACAACGCCTTGGGCAGCTGCGGGCTCACGGTGACGAACTCGGACTTGCCCTGGTCGTAGTCAGAGCCGGGAGACTTGTTCTCCTTGCCGTCCCAGCTGTAGACGGTGACCTTGGCGGTGAGCACGTCACCTTCCTTGGCCGGATCGCCCTTCCCCTCAGTGATCGTCTTGGAGGAAGAGGTCAACGGCGGCTTCCCGGTCGGGAAGGTCAACGTCGGTTTCTGGTCGGCCTGGCCCGTCACCTTGATCTCCGAAGCCGCCGCCGAGCTCCCGCTGGAGTCGCTCTTCTGGGCGGTTCCGCAGGCTGCGGCGAATATCAAGGGCAGAGCGGCGAGTACTGCCGTACGGCGGCGCATGTGGATTTCCTCAGACAGACAGCTAGGTTCGCGTAACCCTACCCGAACCCGCTGTCCGCCCGAGGTAAAGAGATCACATGCCCGCGATCAGCTTATCGACCCTTTCGTCAACGCTACGGAAGGGATCCTTACAGAGCACCGTCCGCTGAGCCTGGTCGTTGAGCTTCAGATGCACCCAGTCGACCGTGAAGTCACGGCGCTTCTCCTGGGCCTTGCGGATGAACTCGCCGCGCAGCTTCGCCCGCGTGGTCTGCGGCGGAACCGACTTCGCCTCGAAGATCCGGACGTCCGAGGCGACCCGCTCGACCGAGCCGCGACGCTGCAGGAGGTAGTAGAGCCCCCGCTTCCGATGCACGTCGTGGTACGCCAGATCGAGCTGGGCGACCCTCGGCGACGACAGCGGCAGGTCGTACTTCCGTCTGTAACGTTCAATGAGCTGGTACTTGGTGACCCAGTCGATCTCGCGCGCGACGAGGTCGAGATCGCCGGTGTCGACCGCGCGGAGCGTGCGCTCCCACAGTTCCAGGACTCGCTTGCTCGTCTCGTCGCCGCCCCTGCGGTCGACGAAGTCCTTCGCCTTGACGAGGTACTCCTCCTGGATCTCCAGCGAGGAGGCCTCGCGGCCGTTCGCGAGCCGGACCCGGCGGCGCCCGGTCATGTCGTGGGACACCTCGCGGATCGCCCGGATCGGGTTCTCCAGCGACAGGTCCCGCATCACGACGCCGGCCTCGATCATGCGCAGCACCAGGTCGGTGGCGCCGACCTTGAGCAGCATCGTGGTCTCGCTCATGTTCGAGTCGCCGACGATGACGTGCAGGCGGCGGAACCGCTCGGCGTCGGCGTGCGGCTCGTCCCTCGTGTTGATGATCGGCCGGGATCGGGTGGTCGCGGACGACACGCCCTCCCAGATGTGCTCGGCCCGCTGCGACACGCAGTAGACCGCGCCGCGCGGCGTCTGCAGCACCTTGCCCGCCCCGCAGATGATCTGCCGGGTGACGAGGTACGGGATCAGCACGTCGGCCAGCCGGCCGAACTCGCCGTGCCGCCCGACGAGGTAGTTCTCGTGGCAGCCGTAGGAGTTTCCCGCGGAGTCGGTGTTGTTCTTGAAGAGGTAGATGTCCCCCGCGATGCCCTCCTCCCGGAGCCGCTTCTCGGCGTCCAGGAGGAGTCCTTCGAGGATGCGCTCCCCCGCCTTGTCGTGGGTGACCAGCTCCACGACGTTGTCGCATTCAGGGGTGGCGTACTCAGGATGGCTGCCCACGTCGAGATACAGACGTGCGCCGTTGCGGAGGAAGACGTTGCTCGATCGGCCCCAGGACACCACTCGACGGAACAGGTACCGCGCGACCTCGTCCGGCGACAGCCTCCGCTGTCCACGGAACGTGCAGGTGACGCCGTACTCGTTCTCGAGCCCGAAGATGCGACGATCCATCACATCACCCTATTCCCCGAAGGCGACAAGCGGATAGGGATCGGTCACAGGTGTGTCGACGTACGGCTACCGCGGCGTGCGCGTGGCGGTAGCCGTACCCGGTCACGACGCGTAAATCTCCACGACCTTCGCGATCTGGTGGTTCTTCACTGTCACCAGAGCGTACAGACCGCCCTTGACCGCGCGTGAGATGAGCGTGTCACGGGAGCAGCTCTGGGTGCCGACGTACTGGCCGTTGATCGTCTGGTCCTTGCCGTCGCAACCGACGGCGCTCAGGAAGACCACGTTCTTGGCGACCGGCGCGGCGAAGGCCATCGCGTCGCCCTCCGCCGGCCCCTCGAACCGGCCCTGGTTGGTGCTCGGGTCCTTGACGAACTTGATCGGGACGTACTCGGCCACGTTCGCGTCCTGCATGGTCCGCAGCTCGGCGCGGATGACGCCGTCCCGGCTGGGGCTGACGCCCTTGGTGAAGTCGTGGCCGGGGTCGGCCTGGAACTGCTCGCCGAAGACCGGCGGGTTCTTGCCCGTGATCGGCGGCCAGTCGTCGTCGGCCGGGTCGTCGAAAACGCCGCTCGCGGCGGACTCGGACGCCGACGGCGACGCGTCCGGGGCCGGCTCGGAGGACGGCTCCTCGGACGGGGAGGGGGGCGCCGTCACCGTCACCGTGGCGGCGGGTGCGGCGTCGGTGCCGGACCCCGAGCAGGCGGCCAGCGAAAGGGCGGAGACGGCGATGGCGACGGGGACACCCACCCGCCGGAACGCACCGAACGTCGTAAAGTCCGTGAATATGGTCATAACCGCATGAGACTAGCGAACCCTGGGTTGGGTTTGTCCGCGCTCCGTGATCTTCGCCACTGACGCGCCGCCGGCGCGGCGGACGCGGAAGGCCGCGCCCCCTGAGGGGCGCGGCGGGGGCGGAGAACGTCGGGGCTACTCGCCGGAGCCGGTGTCGATCTCGCCCTCGGGGCCGATCGGCGGCTGGGTCTCGGGGGCGGGAGCCGGGGACGGCTCGGCGGGCGGTGTGGGGAGCTCGGTCTCCTCGAGCAGCCGCTGCAGGCGGGGACCGGCCAGCCGGAGGAACTTGCGGTGCTCGCGGTTGCGGTCGAGCACCGCCACCTCGAGCTGGGCCGGGGCCGGGCGCTCGCCTCCCGGCTCGGTGAGCGCGAACAGCGCGGCCTCGAGCGCCTGGGCGAGCGGCAGGCCCTCCCGGTAGCGCTCCTTCAGCCGGCCGCTGACCGCCTCGGCCTGACCGCCGATGACGGCCATGCCCTGCTCGTCGAAGACCGAGCCGTCGAAGGTGAGCCGGTAGATCTGGTCGCGTTCCGGCTCCTCGCCGACCTCGGCGACCACGATCTCCACCTCCAGCGACTTGATCGACTCGGTGAAGATCATGCCGAGTTGCTGGGCGTACAGGTTGGCCAGCCCGCGGCCGGTCACGTCGCTGCGGTTGTAGGTGTAGCCGTTGATGTCGGCGTAGCGGATGCCGGCCAGGCGGAGCGACTCGAACTCGTTGTACCGCCCGACGGCCGCGAACCCGATGCGGTCGTAGATCTCGCTGATCTTGTGCAACGCCTTGGACGGGTTGGGCGCCACGAACAGGATGCCGTCGGCATACTGCATGACGACCACGCTGCGGCCTCGCGCGATGCCCTTCCGCGCGTATTCCGCGCGGTCCCGCATGATCTGCTCGGGTGAGGCATATCCAAAGGGCATGGACACCGGTGGTGATCCTCTCTTCGACTTATCGCAGCGGGGCGGTCGGGCCGTCGGGGTCGGTCATCCTGCCGTCGATCAATCGCTGGACGTACTCCGCGACCTCATCGTCGGACAGGCGGCGGTAACCGTCCGCGGTGATCACCGCGACCACGGGCCAGATCTTCCGCGTCACGTCCGGCCCGCCGGTGGCAGAGTCGTCGTCGGCGGCGTCGTAGAGCGCCTGCAGGCAGGTGAGCACGACGTCCTCGGCGGAGGAGTTCTCCCGGTACAGCTTCTTCAGCGAACCGCGCGCGAAGATCGACCCGGAGCCGATCGAGTGGTACTGCCGCTGCTCGTACGGCCCGCCGCCCACGTCGTATCCGAAGATGCGCCCGGCGTCGCGGTCGGGATCGTACGCGGCGAAGAGCGGGACGACCACGAGGCCCTGCATCGCCATGGCGAGATTGCCGCGGATCATGGTGGCCAGGCGGTTGGCCTTGCCCTCGGTGGAGAGCGAGCGGCCCTCCATCTTCTCGTAGTGTTCAAGCTCGACCCGGTAGAGCCGGGCCAGCTCGATGCCGGTGCTCGCGGTCCCGGCGATGCCGACGCACGAGTAGTCGTCGGTGCGGAAGACCTTCTCCATGTCCCGCTGGGAAATGATGTTCCCGGAGGTGGCGCGCCGGTCGCCGGCCATCACCACGCCTCCGGCGCAGGTGGCGGCGATGATGGTGGTGGCGTGCGGGATCTGGTCCTCGACCGGGACGGCCAGCGCCTGCGCGCGGGTCGGCAGCAGGTCCGGTGCGTACGCGCCGAGAAACTCGGTGAACGACGGCGATCCCGTGTTCGTGAAGAGGTTGTTCATCCAGGCCTGCTGAGATGCCACGCGACTCCCTCCAAGCGTGCGTTGTTACGAACCGACCCTACTCATGTCGCGGCGCTGGTTGCACTCTTCCCGATCAGCTAAGGGCGAACCACCCCAACGCGGAAGCCCTTACCGGACAGGCCGACTCGTTCTTTACCGTCACGTCATCACGTGCGACTGTCGATTTGTCTGTACGTCCTAACCTCTACGAGGAGGCCGTCCATGAGACCTGCGTTCGCGGTGGTGGCGGGAGCCGTACTGGCTCTGGCGGGGTGCGGGACCGGCGGTGGATCCGGTGGCGGGTCAGGCGGGTCAGGCGGTGAGGTCACGCTCGTCATCACGGCGAACGCCATCTCCGGCGGCAAGAACTCCGAGTCCGCCGAGTGGACCGAGAAGTGGGTGATCCCCCGGTTCGAGGCCGCGCAGAAGGCCGCAGGCCGTGCCGTCCGGGTGCGCTTCCAGCCGAGCGGCGTCGCCGACGAGCAGTACAAGACGAAGATCGCGCTGGACCTCAAGTCGCACTCGGGCGCGGACGTGATCGATCTGGACGGCATCTGGGTCGGCGAGTTCGCCCAGGCCGGCTACGTGAAACCGCTCGCCGACGTGGCCGGGCCCGAGGTGGACGCGTGGGAGGGCTGGGCGCGCATCCCGCCGGCCGTACAGGGACTCGGCGTCTTCGACGGGAAGCGGTACGCGCTGCCGCAGGGCACGGACGGGCGGGTCCTCTTCTACAACAAGAAGCTGTTCGCCGCGGCCGGCCTGCCCTCCGACTGGCGGCCGAAGAGCTGGCAGGAGATCCTCGACGCGGGCGCGGCGCTCAAGCGGGCCGGGGTGCCCGTGCCGATCCAGATCGACGCGGGCACGGCGATGGGCGAGGCCACGACCATGCAGGGGATGCTGCCGCTGCTCGCGGGCGCCGGGGCCGAGATCTACGCCGACGGCAGGTGGACGGGCGCCACCCAGGCGGTGAAGGACGTGCTGGGCTTCTACCGGCAGATCTACACGACCGGGCTCGGCGATCCGCGGCTGCAGCAGGAGGCGCAGGGCCGGGACAAGTCGTTCGCCCGTTTCGCCGAGGGCAAGGTCGGCATCCTCGCGGAGGGCGACTACTTCTGGCGTTCGGTGATCGACCCCAAGACCGGGGTCGCGCCGATGGCCACCCGCGACTCCGACGTCGGGTACGCGCTGATCCCGGCGGAGCGCCCCGGCGCGGGCATCCGCGGGCAGGACGCGGTCAGCATGTCGGGCGGCGCCGTACGCGTGGTGAACCCGTTCTCGAAGAACCCGAAGCTGGCGTGGGAGCTGCTGTCGTTCATGCACTCGGCGGAGGCGACGACGGCGCAGCTCGCGGGCGCGGTCCGGATCACCTCGCGCACGGACGTGAACGACAAGGTGCTGAGCGTCGACCCGATGCTCAAGTTCGTCTCGGACGAGGTGCTGCCGATCACCGCGTACCGGCCGCCGCTGGCCGTCTATCCGCAGGTCTCGGTCGCCCTGCAGGAGGCCACCGCCGAGGTGGTGTCCGGCCGGTCGGTCGATGAGGCGGCCGCCGCCTACCAGCGCAAACTCGAATCCATCGTCGGCGCCGCCAACGTCTCCCGATGAGCCGCCTCAAGGGCGCCCCGAGCCCGCCGGGCGAAGCGAGGCAAGTAAGCACGTTCGTGCTGCCGGCACTGGTGTTGATCGGGGTGTTCCTGGTCTTCCCCGCGTTGTGGACCATCTATCTGGGGCTGACGGACTACCGGCTCACGGGATTGGAGGCGGCCGAGCCGCAGGTGGTCGGGCTGGACAACTACACCTCGGCGCTGGGTGACGAGCGGTTCCGCGGGTCGCTGTGGCTGACGGTGCAGTTCGTGCTGGGATCGGCGGTGATCGGGCAGGCGGGGCTGGGGTTCGCGATCGCCTGGGTGCTGCGGGACCGCCGGGGGCCGGTGAAGCGGGTGGTGTTCGCCCTCGCCTACCTGCGGCTGCTCCGTTCCCGCCACGCGGAGGCCGCCCCATGAGGGAGCACTTTCGGCATGTAGTGGCGGTGATCGGGCGGGCGACGTTCCTGGCCGCGGTGCTGGGGTTCTTCGCGTTGCCGCTGCTGTGGCTGGCGACGGCCCCGTTCGACGCGCGGCCGGGGATCGCGGTGTCGGTTCCGGAGTTCACGCTGCGAAACTTCCAGGCGTTGCTCGACAATCCGTACGCGCTGACCTCGCTGCGGAACTCGCTGATCCAGGCCGGGGGAAGCGCGGTGCTGGTGGTGACGCTCGCGGCGCTGGCGGCGTACGCGCTGTCGCGGGCGCGGGTCCCGGGCCGGGACGCCCTGCTGTACGTGCTGTTGCTGCTGTCGTCGGTGGTGTCGGGCACGGCGGCGATGGTGCCGCTGTTCGAGCTGGCGACCAGGCTGGGCCTGATCGACACGCATCTGGGCGTGGTGCTGACGTTGTCCGGCGGCCTGCTGCCCGCGGCGATCTTCATCATGAAGGACTTCATGGACGGCACGCCGACCTCGTACGAGGAGTCGGCGCGGGTGTTCGGCGCGTCGTCGGGGCAGATCCTGCGGCACGTCGTGATCCCGCTGGTCCGGCCGGGTCTGGCGACGATCGCGGTGTGGGCGGTGGCCAACGTGTGGGGCAGCTTCCTGCAGCCGTTCATCCTGCTCCGGGATCCGGAGAAGGCGCCGGGGGCGGTCATCCTCTACACGCTGTACACCGAGGGCGGCGCGCCGCGGCTCGACCTGATTTCCGCGTTCTCCCTGCTCTACTCGCTGCCGGTGGTGGTCATGTACGTGTTCGTCAGTCGCCGGTACGGCTTCCGCTTCCACGGAGGGATCAAGAGTTGATCGCGTTGCGCGGGCTGACCAAGGAGTTCCCCGGCGGGGTGCGGGCGCTCGACGGGCTGGATCTGGAGATCGCCGACGGCGAGTTCTTCGCGCTGCTCGGCCCGTCCGGGTGCGGGAAGACGACGCTGCTGCGGACGATCGCCGGCCTGGAAACCCCGACGTCCGGAAATATCTGGATCGGCGGGACCGAGGTGACGTCCGTCCCGCCGGGCAAGCGGGACGTCGCCATGGTGTTCCAGGACTACGCGCTGTTCCCCCACATGGATGTCACGGCCAACGTCGCCTATCCCCTCCGGATCAGGAAGGTCCCCCGGGCCCGGCGCGAGGCCAGGGCGGCCGAGACCGCCTCCCGGCTCAGCCTCTCGGAGCTGCTCGCCCGCCGCCCCGCCCAGTTGTCCGGCGGGCAGCAGCAGCGGGTGGCCCTGGCCCGGGCCGTCGCCTGCCACCCGAGGGCGTTCCTCTTCGACGAGCCGCTGTCCAACCTCGACGCGCGGCTCCGTCTGGAGGCGCGCACCTTCCTCAAGCGGCTCCAGCGCGAGCTCGCGGTGACCACCGTCTTCGTCACGCACGACCAGGGCGAGGCGCTGGCGCTCACCGACCGGATCGCCGTCATGTCGGCGGGCCGTTTCACCCAGGTCGGCACGCCGACCGAGGTCTTCCAGCGGCCGGCGAACACGTTCACGGCCGCGTTCATCGGCTCGACCCCGATGAACCTGCTGCCCGGTACGGCGGGGGACGGCGCCCTGCGCGTGGCCGGGGCGGTCCTCCCCCTGCCGGGCGGTGTCCCGGACGGCCCGATCGTGTACGGCGTACGCCCGGAATACATGGATTTATCGCTCACGCCGCGAGCAGACGCGTTCGCGGGGAAGGTAGCGGTCGTGGAGAACCTCGGCACGGCGCATCTCGTCACTCTCGAATCCGGAGAACACCTGATCCAGACCGTCGTCCCCGAGGGCGCGGAGCCGTCCCCGGGCACGGCCGCGTGGGCGGTCCCCCGGCCCGGCCGCGCGCTCGTCTACCGCGATGACCGGCTGGTATCCCCCTGTCCCGCGAACGGTGCGAACCGATGACGGCGATCAGAGGTGTGTGGACGCTCGACGACCGGGTCCGCGGCCCGGTGCGGGAGGTGCCGGTCGAGCTGCCCCCGGGCACCGCCGCCGTGACCATGCGGCTCTCCTACGACCGGTCCGCGGGGACGCTGGACCTCGGCTGCTCCGGTCCGGGCGGCTTCCGAGGCTGGTCGGGCGGCGCGCGTTCGGAGTTCACCATCGGACCGGTGTGGGCCACGCCCGGATACCTGCCCGGCGAGATCGAGCCGGGTGTGTGGTCGGTCCTCCTCGGGCTCTACCGGATCCCGGCGGAGGGCCTGCCGTACGAGATCAGCGTGATCCCGCACCGGCGCCCTCCGGCGATGCCGCGCGACCATCCGGTCGCCGGCGTCCGGGTGCCGCGCGTTCAGCACCGGGAGCCGGCCGCCTCCCGTCGCGGGCTGCCCGCACTGGAGGGGCTGCGCTGGCTCGCCGGCGACCTGCACGCGCACACGACCCACTCCGACGGCTCGCTCGGCGTGCACGAGCTGGCCTGCCTCGCCGCCGACCGCGGTCTGGACTTCCTCGCCGTCACCGACCACAACACCGTCAGCCACCACGCCGAGCTGGCCGCCGCCTCGGCGCTGGCCGGGCTCCTTCTCGTCCCCGGACAGGAGGTGACCACCGATCTCGGGCACGCCAACGCGTACGGCGACATCGGCTGGGTGGACTTCCGTACCGGTCCGGACGAGTGGGCGAAGGCCGTGCGCGAGCGGGGCGGCGTCCTGTCGGTCAACCACCCGGTGGCGGCCGACTGCGCGTGGCGGCATCCGTGGGCCGCGGAGCGGCCGAGGGTGGCCGAGCTGTGGCACTGGAGCTGGTGGGACCGCACCTGGGGCGCGCCGCTCGCCTGGGGCCAGGCGTGGGCGGAGGATCTCGTGGTGGTCGGGGGCGGCGACTTCCACCGGCCGGAGGAGGGGCATCCGCCCGGAGCGCCGGCGACCTGGGTGCTCGCGGACCCGGCGGCGGGAGCCGAGGGGGTCGTCGCCGCCGTGGCGGAGGGCCGCACCGCCGTCTCCGCCGCGCCGGACGGGCCGCTGCTGCTGCGCCACGGCGACGAGTTCCTCGCGATCGACGCGGACGGCCTGGTCCTGTGGGGTCCCGAAACGCGCGCGGTGGTCCGGGGCGAGCGGGCCGCGTTCCCGGCGGGCCCCGGTACGCACCGGCTGGAGACCCCGGCGAACGAGGTCATGGCCCTGTGCACCTGACACCCGGGCCCGGTCCGCCGCATGCCGGGGCGCTTCCCAGGGAATCTGTACCTGGTCACAAATCCGACAAAGAGCTCATTCGCCCATTTCTTCCGGGCGATCGCGCCCACTGCGATTGGGGGAGCCATGAAGATCGCCGTCATGGGGCTGGGGGTCGCCGCGCAGGTGATGTACCTGCCGCTGCTGGCCCGCCGCAGGGACCTCTTCGAGCTCAGCGCCGTCTGCGACCTGGACGACGCCCACGCCGCCAGGATCGGCGGAGAGCTGGGCGTGACCGCGTACGGCGATCCCATGGTGCTGCTCGACAGAGGCGGCTTCGACGCGCTCATCGTGCTCACCAACGGAACGCACGCCCCGTTGGTCCGGGCCGCCCTCGACCGCGGCTACTGGGTGCTGTGCGAGAAGCCGCTCGCGTACAGCAGGGCCGAGCTGGACGCCATCCCGGCCGACGCGCGGCTGATGGTGGGCTACATGAAGCAGTACGACCCGGCCAGCCAGCGGATGGCCGAGGTCCTCCACGAGGCGGGCGGCCCGGAGTCGGTACGGCATCTGGACGTGACCGTGCTGCATCCGTCGAGCGAGTCCCAGCTCCTCTTCGCCAAGGCGCGCACCTCGCACCCCTCGCCGGACGCGCTCGCGCCGTACGTCGAGGTGGACGAGAAGGCGGTCACGACGGCGCTCGGCCCGCGGGCGCCGCAGCGGCTGAGACGGCTCTACTCCCAGGTCGTGCTGGGCAGCCTCTGCCACGACATGGCGCTGATGCGGATGTTCACCGGCCCGCCGACCGGGGTGGACCACGTGGCCGTCTGGCCGGACGACGTCTTCCCGCCCTCGGTGGAGGCGAACGGGGACCTGGCCGTCGGCAGGTACAGCCTGCGCTGGCACTACCTGCCGGGATACCCCTCCTACCAGGAGCACGTGATCATCCACCACGAGCACGGCTCGCTCGAACTCGACTTCGCGTCGCCGTACCTGATGAACACGCCCACGACGCTCACCTCGGTGACCCGGCTCGGGACCACCGAGCGGAGGATCGTGTTCCGGGACATCGCGGAGGCGTTCGAACGGCAGCTCGTCGCCTTCCACCGGTTCGCCACCCAGGACGAACCGCCACTCACCGGACGGGACGGCGCCCTGAGCGATATCGTCACGGCGCAGCGGATCGTCCGCCGCCTCGCCGAGTCCGCCGGACTGCCGATCGGAGGCGAGGCGGCCACACCGGAGGCCTCCCCGGACGTGGGCGCGCCGGCCACCACGTCCCCGGCGACCTCGCCGACCACGACCTGAACCGCGTCGCCCGGCTGTCACTACCCGCAGCGCCTCGTCCGCCGCCCGGCCGCGCGGACCAGCCCGTCAGGAGCACACGTGAACGCCCCCCACGAGATCGTCGTCGTCCCGCACACGCACTGGGACCGCGAGTGGTACCTGCCCTTCCAGCGGTTCCGCATGGGACTGGTCCGCATGCTGGACGAGGTCCTCGACATCATGGCGGCCGACCCGCTCTACCGCTTCACCGTGGACGGGCAGCTCGCCGCCGTCGAGGACTACCTGGAGATCCGCCCGGAGCGGCGCGACGACGTCAGGAGGTTCGTCGAGGAGGGCCGCCTCGCCGTCGGCCCCTGGATGATCCTCGCCGACGAGTTCCTCTGCTCCGGCGAGACCCTGATCCGCAACCTGGAGTACGGCATGCGCGGCGCGGCCGCCCTCGGCGGGGCCATGCGGGTGGGGTACCTGCCCGACCAGTTCGGGCACTGCGCGCAGATGCCGCAGATCCTCTCGCTCGCCGGACTGCGCCGGGCGTGCCTGTGGCGCGGCGTGCCCGCGTCGGTGCGCCGGGACGCCTTCGCGTGGACCGGCGCCGACGGCTCCACCGTTGAGACCCGCTACCTGCCCGGCGGGTACGGCAACGCCGTCGCCCTGTTCAGCGGCCCCGGCGAGGGGCTGCCCGACCGGCTCTCCGCGTTCGCCGCGTCCATGCGCCCGTGGCGTCCGGACGGCCCGCTGCTCGCCATGTACGGCGCCGACCACTCCGCCCCGGCCGCCGAGATCACCGGACACGGTCCGCGCGTCGCCACCCTCGAGGAGTTCCTCGACCTGGCCGGCGCCCCCGCGGACCTGCCGGAGGTGCGCGGCGAGCTGCGCTCCCACGCGCGGGCGAACATCCTGCCCGGAGTCGTCTCGGCCCGCGTCCCGATCAAGCAGGCGATGGCCCGCGCGGAACGCGTCCTCATCCGGTACGCCGAGCCGCTGTCCACCCTGTGGTCGGCCGACCACACCGCGTCCGCCCGGCTGCTCGACCTCGCCTGGCGGCGGCTGATCGCCTGCTCGGGGCACGACTCGGTGACGGGGTGCGGTGCCGACGCGACCGCGCAGCAGGTCGCCGCCCGGATCGCCGAGGCGGAGCAGATCGGCCAGGCCGTGGTGGACCTGGTGAGCGCCACGCTGGCCGCCGAGTCGCCGCGCGGCGCGCTGGTCGTGGTCAACCCGTCGCCGTTCGAACGAACCGCGCTGGTGCTGGCCGACCTGCCCGAGCACCGCTCGCGGCTGACGGACTCGGCAGGGGACGCCGTGCCGATCCAGCGGCTGGAGCACGCGCCCACGCTGCTCGACGAGACCGTCATGGACGATCTCTCCCAACTCCTCGGCCGGGTGCACGAGCGGGAGCTGTTCGGGCACGAGATCGTCTCGTGGGAGGCCGCGTACGGCGTCTTCACGATCACCGTGAGCCGGCACGCCTCCGGAGACTACGCGTACGAGGACCTGCGCCGGGCCATCGTCGAGGCGGGTCCCGGCCCGTGGACGGTACAGACGCTGGCCGAACCGGTCGTCACCGTCGCGGCGCAGGTCACCGTGCCGCCGCTGGGCCGCTCCGTCCTGACCGCGGAACCCGCTTCCTGGGGTTCCGTCCCGCTGACCCGCACACCCGAGGCGGCGGCCGCCCTCGCCGCCCCCGAGAACACCCTGGACAACGGACTGCTGCGGGTGACCGTCGCCGACGACGGCACGCTCTCGCTGTACGGCCGGGACGGGACCGAGGCGCACGGCGTCGGCCGGATCGCGCACGGCGGCGACGTCGGCGACACCTACAACTACGCGCCCCCGCCGGGAGACCGCGTCATCGACCGCCCCGCGTACGTGAAGGTCGAGGAGATCTGCCGAGGGCCGCTCGTGTCCGTGCTGGAGGTCTCCCGGTCCTACGAGTGGCCCGTGGGCGCCCTGTCCGCCGAATGGGGCGCGTCCCGCGACGAGAGCGTGAACACCGTCGTCACCACCCGGGTGGAGCTGCGGGCGGGCGAGCCGTTCGCCCGATGCGCGATCGATCTCGACGTCCGCTGTCGTGATCACCGCCTCCGGTGGCACGCGCCGCTCCCCCGCCCGGCCGCCGAGTCGTTCGCGGAGGGCCAGTTCGCGGTCGTACGGCGCGGCCTGACCCCGGTGGACGACGCGGCAGCAGGTGCGGACAAGGCCGGAGGCTCCGGTGAGCGGCCGATCCCGACCTTCCCCGCCGAGGGATTCGTGGCGGCCGGCGGCCTCGCGGTGCTGCTCGACCACGTCACGGAGTATGAGGTGCTTCCCGCCGGGCGAGAAGGCGGCACGGATGGTGCGTCCGGGCGTGCGGAGCTGGCCCTCACCCTGATGCGGTCGGTCGGATATCTGTCACGGAACCGGAACCCCTATCGGGACGAGCCCGCGGGACCGGAACTGGCGACACCCGCCGCCCAGTGCCAGGGGCCGTTCTCGGTGCGGTTCGCCGTCCTCCCCTATGCGGGCGGCTGGGCCGAGGCGGACCTGCCGCGCCTGGCCGAGGAGTACCGCCACGATCTGCTCGCCGTCCCCGGAGCGGGAAACGCCCCGAAGCCGGTCGCCACGGCTGCTCCTGAACGGAGGAACCGCGAGATCGCGGTGTCGGGCGAGGGCGTCGTGATGGCGGCGCTGCGGGGGCGGGACGGCCTCTTGGAGGTCCGCCTGGTCGCCGAGCATCCGACAGCGACAGAGGCCGTGATCCGCGGCGATTTCACGGCCGCGCGCCTGGCCGACGCCCTCGGCTCCCCCACCGCACCCCTTGCGGTCTCGGCGGGCGTCGTACGGCTCCCGCTGCGTCCCTTCGAGATCGCCACCGTTCACCTCTCGGCCTGACCGGCGACGTCAGGCGAACACCGGGTGCCGGCCCGGGCCCGGAGTCCGCGGATCACGTCCGCGATCTCCTCCGGACCCGGGCCTCCCCTTCGCGGCCGTTCCCGGCCTTACTGTCCGCCCTTCTGGACGTACGACCTCACGAACTCCTCCGCGTTCTCCTCAAGGACCTCGTCGATCTCGTCGAGGATGGAGTCGACATCGTCGCTGAGCTTCTCGTGGCGCTCCTGAACATCGGAAGTCGGCTGCGCCTCGGTCTCCTCGACCTCGCTCTCCTGACGACCCGTCTGCTTCTGGCCGCCGGTGTCCCTCGTCGCCATATGGATACCTCCGCTCGGGGGATGCCTCTCTCTCGTATCTTCCCCGAACCGGCGACAATTCGCGCGGATCGCCCGCGATCTTTCGCCCAGCTCGGGGAGCGGTCCAGACACTCAACCCTCCGCGCGGCCGGAAAGCAAGCCCGCGTCCCGCCCGCGGAGGCCGGGCGGGCATGCCAAGATCATCGCGGAGACCGGATCGTTACCCCCACCGGGGCCGTACCCCGGACAACCGTGATCCTTTTTACGACCACAATATGTATCCGGGAGACATTGGGGCCGTGTCGTGTCAGGGGGTGGCTCATGGGGACGGATCACGAACTGCTGGGGGATCGCTATCGGCTGCTCTCCGCCGTTCGCCGCGGGCGGGAGATGGTCATGTGGCACGCGCATGACCTGCGGCTGCGGCGCAACGTGGCGATCAAGGAGCTGCGGCCGTCCCACGAGGAGGACGAGACCGACCTGCAGACGGCGCGGCGGCGGGCGCTGCGCGAGGCCCGGTCGGCCGCCCGGCTGAGCCACCCCGGCGTGGTGACCGTGCACGACCTGCTGGAGGCCAACGGCCGGCTGTGGATCGTCACGGAGCTCCTCGAGGGCCTCACCCTGGAGGAGACGGTCCGCCACCTCGGCCAGTTGCCGGCCCATTGGGCCGCCTGGGTCGGGTTCCAGCTCCTCTCCGGCGTACGGCACGCCCACGAGACGGGCGTGGTCCACGGGGCGATCGAGCCGGCGAACGTCCTGCTGACCGAGGACCGCGTCGTGCTGACCGACTTCGGGATGGCGGCGATCGACGGCGCGGGTTCGACCACGCTCCCGATCGTCCGTACGGCGGCCTATC
Organism: Microtetraspora malaysiensis; assembly: GCF_001528665.1. Lineage (GTDB taxonomy): Bacteria > Actinomycetota > Actinomycetes > Streptosporangiales > Streptosporangiaceae > Microtetraspora_A > Microtetraspora_A malaysiensis. The sequence goes on along the minus strand of NZ_BBYJ01000009.1, from coordinate 83,065 downwards.
TGGCCCCAGAGCGGGTGACCGGCGCGGCGCCGACCGTGGCGGCGGACCTGTGGTCCTTCGGGGCGACGCTGTACCGCGCCGTGGAGGGCCGCCCCCCGTACGGCGAGACGAGGTCGCTGGCCGATCTGGTGCGCGCTCTGGGGAGTGAACCCGCGCCGTCACACCGTGCGGGTCCGCTCCGCCCCGTCCTCGAGGGCCTGCTGCGGCCGGACCCGGACGCCCGGCTGACCGCCAAGGAGGCGGTCTCGCTGCTGATCGGCGTGCTCCGGCGGCTGGGCATCTCGGCGGCGCCGCCCGGCCGACGGCCCGAAATTCCTCCGGCTCGCACCTTTACCAAGTAGATTTTCGCCGGGCCGGCGTCACTTGTCGCCGGTCAGGGCCGCCACGAGGGCGGCGGCGGTGCGGCAGCGGTCGAGCAGATCCCCGACGTGGGCCTTGGTCCCGCGCAGCGGCTCCAGGGTCGGCACCCGCTGGAGGGACTCCCTGCCGGGGATGTCGAAGATGACCGAGTCCCACGACGCGGCCGCCACGGAGTCGCTGTACTGGCGCAGGCAGCGGCCCCGGAAGTAGGCGCGGGTGTCGGTGGGCGGCAGCTCGATCGCGCGCTCCACGTCCGGCTCCTCGACGAGGCGCTGCATCCGGCCGCGCGCGACCAGGCGGTTGTAGAGCCCGCGGTCGGGCCGGATGTCGGTGTACTGCAGGTCCACGAGCTGGAGCCGCGGGTGCGACCAGGGCAGGCCGTCCCTGGTGCGGTAGCCCTCCAGCAGTTCGAGCTTGGCCACCCAGTCGAGCTCGCGCGAGAGCTGCATCGGGTCCTCGGCGAGCCGGGTGAGCACCGACTCCCACCGGTTGAGAACATCCTTGGTCATGTCGTCGACGCCCGCGCCGTAGCGGTCCTCGACGTACTTGCGGGCCTGCTCCAGGTACTCCATCTGGAGCTGGACGGCCGTCATCTTGCGGCCGTTGCGCAGGGCGATCTCGTAGCGGCAGGTCGGGTCGTGGGAGACCGCGCGAAGGGCCGCCACCGGCGACTCGACCGAGAGGTCCTGGGTGAGGAAGCCGTCTTCGATCATCGCGAGCACCAGCGACGTCGTCCCCAGCTTCAGATATGTCGAAATTTCCGACATATTGGCGTCGCCGATGATGACGTGCAGCCGGCGGTACTTCTCCGGGTCGGCGTGCGGCTCGTCCCGGGTGTTGATGATCGGCCGCTTGAGCGTCGTCTCCAGGCCGACCTCGACCTCGAAGAAGTCGGCGCGCTGGCTGATCTGGAAGCCCTCGCCGCGCGAGTCCTGCCCGATGCCGACCTTGCCCGCGCCGCAGACGACCTGGCGCGAGACGAAGAACGGCGTCAGGTGCCGCACGATGTCGGCGAACGGCGTCGCCCGCCGCATCAGGTAGTTCTCGTGGCAGCCGTAGGAGGCGCCCTTGGCGTCGGTGTTGTTCTTGTAGAGCTGGATGGGCGCGTTGCCGGGCATCGCCGAGGCGCGGACGGCGGCGTCGTACATGACCCGCTCCCCCGCCTTGTCCCAGATCACCACGGCACGCGGGTTGGTGCACTCGGGTGTGGAGTACTCCGGGTGGGCGTGGTCCACGTACAGGCGCGCGCCGTTGGTCAGGATCACGTTGGCGAGGCCCAGGTCCTCGTCGGTGAGCTGGCTCTGGTCTGCCACCTCCCTGGCGAGGTCGAACCCCCGGGCGTCGCGGAGCGGGTTCTCCTCCTCGAAGTCCCACCGAGCCCGGCGAGCTCTCGCGGCCGAGGCCGCAAGGTACGCGTTGACGACCTGTGAGGAGGTCACCATCGCGTTCGCCCCCGGCTGCCCGGGTACGGCAATGCCGTACTCGGTCTCGATGCCCATCACCCGCCGTACCGTCATGCGCACCCCGCCTGCTTTAGGCCGTCGTTCCGCCGTTATATCCCCGAGCCTAGCCTCTTCTCTATGCCCGGCTACCGGACAGTTACGGCACAGATGCTTCCTTTGTTTGCGTAGCGGCCCCCGCCACCGGTGCGGGAGGGGGCGTCGCGGAAACCCCGTCGCGCAGCCGGATCCGGTCCAGCGAGGCGCCCAGGGCGGCCCGCAGCCACCGCTGTCCCGGCCGGTCCACCAGCCGGTAGATGAGGTAGGCGACCGCGATCGAGGTCGCCATGGTGAGGCCCACCAGCGGCCAGCGGCCGATCGAGTCCTTCAGGCCGGGGATGAGCACGGCCGAGACGTTCTGGTGGATCAGGTAGAGCGGGTAGGTGAGCGCGCCGAGGGTGGTCAGCGCCCGCCACCGCAGCCAGCGGAGCCAGCCCAGCGCCACCGCCGCGATCAGCAGGAAAATCAGCGTGATCGCGATGATCGCGCCCTCCGGGGGAGCCGGATAGTGCGCGAACCCGATCATATCCACCCGGCCCTTGATCCGTTCGGTGGCCGCGAGCAGGCACAGCCCGTACGACACGCCCACGAAGGTCCACAGCACCAGCGTGGAGCCGAACCGGTAGATCAGGTAGAACGCCATTCCGGCGATGAAGTAGGGCGCCTGGCGGGGCATGAACAGGAAGGTCAGCACGTCGTTGTGGGTGCCCTCGGCGAGGACCACAAGGATGAGCCAGGCCGCCATGAAGCCGAGGCATCGCCGCAGCGTGATGCCGACCAGCGTGAACAGGCCAACCAGGATGTAGAACCTGAGCTCCACCCAGAGCGACCAGAAGACGGCGCCCGCGTGCCCGATGCCGGTTCCGCCCTGCAGCATGGTCATGTTGACCAGGTAGTCGCGGAGCGACAGCTTGGGGTCGAAGCCCTTCACGCCGACGAACGTGTACATCACGAAGAGCGCGATCACGACGAACCAGTACGCGGGGTACAGCCGGGAGACCCGGGAGACCACGAAGTCGCCGAGGCTGTGCCCCCACGCGCTCATCAGGATGACGAACCCGCTGATGAGGAAGAACAGCTCGACGCCGAGGATGCCGAGTGTCGTGACGCGGTTGACGCTCGAGAACAGTGCCGTGGGGTAGTCGTCCCAGAGCGACTTGCTGGCCGCCATGAAATGGAAGGACATGACGGCGAACGCGGCGATGAAACGCAGCACGTCGAGTTCGACGAGGCGTGGCCCCCTCGTCGTACGGCCCGCGGCCGGACCATGCGCAGGCACATACGTCACGGGCGCACACCTAGGTAGATCACGCCCCTTTGACGTAAATCCGATCTCCCCGGTTCCCCGAAATTTCCGGAATCCTCACGCCACTTTCCGGAAATTAGTACATTTCACCCTAAATGACGCGCTTCCGGATATACGGAAAGGCCGGGAGGGAGATCCCCTCCCGGCCTTCGGTGTACCGGAGCCGGCGACTAGAGGTACTGGCCGGTGTTGGCGACCGTGTCGATCGAACGGCCGGCCTCGGTGCCCTGCTTGCCCTGCACGAGGGTGCGGATGTAGACGATCCGCTCGCCCTTCTTGCCGGAGATGCGGGCCCAGTCGTCGGGGTTGGTGGTGTTGGGCAGGTCCTCGTTCTCGGAGAACTCGTCCACGCAGGCGGCCAGCAGGTGCGCGATCCGCAGGCCCTTCTGCTTGGTGTCGAGGAACTCCTTGATCGCCATCTTCTTCGCCCGGTCCACGATGTTCTGGATCATGGCGCCGGAGTTGAAGTCCTTGAAGTAGAGGACTTCCTTGTCGCCGTTGGCGTAGGTCACCTCGAGGAAGCGGTTCTCCTCGCTCTCGGTGTACATCCGCTCGACGACCCGCTGGATCATCTCCGCGATCGTGCTCTCCCGGCTGTCACCGTGCTCGGTGAGGTCCTCGGGGTGCAGCGGCAGGTCGCTGATGAGGTACTTGGAGAAGATGTCCCGCGCCGCCTCGGCGTCCGGCCGCTCGATCTTGATCTTGACGTCCAGGCGGCCGGGCCGCAGGATCGCCGGGTCGATCATGTCCTCGCGGTTGGACGCGCCGATGACGATGACGTTCTCCAGGCCCTCCACGCCGTCTATCTCCGACAGCAGCTGGGGGACGATGGTGTTCTCGACGTCGGAGGAGACGCCGGACCCCCGGGTGCGGAAGATCGAGTCCATCTCGTCGAAGAACACGATCACCGGGGTGCCCTCGGACGCCTTCTCCCTCGCCCGCTGGAAGACCAGGCGGATGTGCCGCTCGGTCTCGCCGACGTACTTGTTCAGCAGCTCGGGGCCCTTGATGTTGAGGAAGAAGCTCTTGCCGGACTGGCCGGTCTTCTCCGCGACCTGCTTGGCCAGGGAGTTGGCGACCGCCTTGGCGATGAGCGTCTTGCCGCACCCGGGCGGGCCGTACAGCAGCACGCCCTTGGGCGGACGGAGCTTGTGCTCACGGAACAGGTCGGCGTAGAGGTAGGGCAGCTCGATCGCGTCCCTGATCTGCTCGATCTGCCGGGAGAGGCCGCCGATCTCCTCGTAGGAGATGTCCGGCACCTCCTCGAGCACCAGCTCCTCGACCTCGGACTTGGGAATGCGTTCGTAGACATAGTTGGAACGAGGTTCGAGCAGGAGCGAGTCACCGGCGCGGACCGGCTGGTCCTTCAGCGAGTCAGCCAGCTTGACCACGCGCTCCTCGTCGGCGTGCGAGATCACCAGCGCGCGCTCGCCGTCCTCGAGGAGCTCCTTCAACATGACGATCTCGCCGACGTCTTCGAAGCCGAGTACCTCGACCACGTTGAGCGCCTCGTTCAGCATGACCTCCTGGCCACGCCGGAGCGAGTCCACGTCCACGGCCGGGCTGACGTTCACCCGGAGCTTGCGGCCCCCGGTGAACACCTCGATCGTGCCGTCCTCCCTCGTCTCCAGGAAGACGCCGAACCCGGACGGCGGTTGCGCCAGCCGGTCGACCTCTTCCTTCAATGCGACGATCTGGTCTCTGGCCTCCTTGAGTGTCGAGACCAACCGTTCGTTCTGCCCAGTGAGGGCGGCCACCTGGGCCTGTGCCTCATGGAGACGCTCTTCGATGACCCTGGCCTGGCGAGGGGACTCTGCCAGCTTCCGCCGCAGTGCGGTGATCTCCTCCTGCAGGAAGGAGACCTGCGTTGTGAGGTCGGCGACCTCCCGTTCGCGCTGCGCGGCCCGAGCCTCAGCGTCGTCGCGAGCTGCCACGCCCCGTCACCTCCTTCCCCGTCGAGAACGACTACTCAAGACCCTACCTATCTTGCCGCTGTACGTAACCTGGCCGGGCAGTGTTCGTGTAGTTACATCGGGTGTCCGGTGTTTAGCACCGAATGGACGGTTTATTCAGGTGAGCATTAGGGACACACCTAGTTGTTCCCAAATCACGCGGTTTTGCCGGTTTGTGGCTGAATCGTCATATCGAGTCGGTCCCCTCTCCGTACGCCCCCTTGGCGGGGCGCCTGCGCCTCGGCGGCGGCGTGACGCCGTCCGCCATGCGGCGAGCCGTGACAAGGAACCCGGTGTGCCCCACCATGCGGTGGTCGGGGCGTACCGCGAGCCCTTCCACATGCCAGTCGCGAACCAAGGTCTCCCACGCATGGGGCTCCGTGAAACTCCCGTGTTCCCTGAGGGTTTCAACGGTTCTTGAGAGCTGTGTGGTCGTCGCGACATAACAGCAGATCACGCCACCGGGGGTGAGCGCCTTGGCCGCGGCGTCGACGCACTCCCACGGGGCGAGCATGTCGAGGACGACGCGGTCGACGTCCTGCTCGTCGAGGGCGGAGACGAAGTCGCCGACCACCAGCCGCCACTGGTTCATCGGGCCGCCGTAGAACTTCTCCACGTTCTTGGTGGCGACCTCGGCGAAGTCGGCGCGCCGCTCGTAGGAGGTGACCGAGCCCTCCGCGCCGACGGCCCGCAGCAGGAAGCACGTCAGCGCGCCCGAGCCGACCCCCGCCTCGACCACACGGGCCCCGGGGAAGATGTCCGCCATGGCGACGATCTGCGCGGCGTCCTTCGGATAGACCACCGCCGCGCCGCGCGGCATCGACACCGCGTAGTCCTGCAACAGGTGACGGAAGGCGACATACGCGGTGCCTCCCGACGAGCGGACCACAGAGCCCTCGGGCTGCCCGATCAGGTCGTCATGCGGGATGGAGCCCTTGTGGGTGTGGAAGACGCCACCCTCTTTCAACGTCACCGTGTGCCGCTTGTCCTTCGGATCGGTGAGCTGAACCTGATCTCCGGCCTGGAACGGCCCGTGCCTGCGAAAACCCATGGCGCCAAGGCTATCCGTGTTCGACCTGTACCAATCGCGTCCCGGCCCCGCCCCGTCTCCTCCCCCGGTCTTCCGGGCCGCCGCGTCCGTAACCCTGTCGCGGCGAATCGGCTCACGCTGGTAGAACCACCGTATGTACCCCGAAAACATGGTTTCCGCCGGGCCGTACACGCTGCGCAGGGCCGTGGAGGCCGACGCCGACGCGGTCGCGCGGGCCTGCGACAACCCCGAGACCGCCCGGTTCCTCCCGGTAATGCCGTCGCCGTACACCCGCGAGGACGCACTGAACTGGATCAACGAAATCTCCCGCGCGACGTGGGAGGGCGGGGGCGCGGACTACGCGATCACCGATTCGGACACCGGCGAGTTCCTCGGCGCGGCCGGGCTCAAGCCCGCCGACCGGTTCGGCAACAGCGAGGTCGGATACTGGGTGGCCCCGTGGGCGCGCGGCCGCGGGGTCGCCACCGCCGTCACCCGGGCGCTGGCCGAGCTGGCCTTCGCCCAGGGCGTCCCCCGGGTCGCCCTGCAAGCCGACGTCGAGAACATCGCCAGCCAGCGGGTCGCATGCGCCGCGGGCTTCCGGCGCGAGGGGGTGCTGCGCGGCGCGTCGAACCGGCGCGACGGCTCGCGCGCCGACGTGGCGTACTTCGCCCGCCTGACGTCCGATCCCGGCGACGCGATCCGGCCGTACCTGCCCTTCTTCCCCGGCGACGAGCTGACCGACGGCGTCGTGCGGCTGACGCCCCTCACCGTCGCGGACGCCGGCGACTACAACGCCACGGTGTCCCTCCCCGACATCTACATGCGCCGCGTGCCCCCGGAGCCGCCGCAGTACGCCGAGTCCGAGGAGCGCTGCCGGTACGCCCGCCATCGGTGGCTGGCCGGCCTCGCGGCCGAGATGGCGATCCGGGACGCCGTCACCGGCGAGTACGCGGGCGACATCCAGCTCGCGAACGTCGTCCCGCCACTCGACCAGGCGATGATCGGCTACGGCCTGCGTCCCGAGTTCCGCGGGCGCGGCCTGGTCACGCGCGCCGTGGACCTGCTCGCGGACTGGGCGTTCACGCACACCCGGCTGCGCCGGCTCATCGCGGGCACCGCGCCCGACAACCCGGCCTCGCAGCGGGTGCTGGAGCGCGCGGGGTTCGTCCAGGAGGTGCTCGTCAAGGGCCTGCTGCCCGGCCCCGACGGCACCCGCGTGGACGACATCCAGTGGTCGCGCACCCGCTGAACCCCGACCGATACTGCGTCAGTCGGCGCCGAACGCCGCCCTGAGCTTGGCGAAGGCGGCGTCGGTGCCGAGCAGCGCGCGGTCGATCTCCTCGTCCGTGTGGGCGGTGGACAGGAACCAGTTGTGCCAGGGGTGGAGGTAGACGCCCTCGCTCAGGCAGGCGGCCGCCCACCGCATGCCCTTCTCCAGGGTGGCGTCGTCCGCGAAGGACAACCAGGGGATCGACACCGGGCCGGTCTGCTTGATCACGAACCCGTGGGAGGCCGCCTGCGCGGCCAGGCCCTCCCGCAGGCGGGTCCCCGCGCGCTCCATGAGGGCGGGGCCGTCGGTCTCGCGCAGGATCTCGATGGTCGCCTTGGCCGCCGCCATGGCGGTCGCCGAGAACCAGAAGGATCCGGTGGAGTACAGCGTCTGCGCCGGGCCGCGCAGGGCGTCCACACCGGTGACGGCGGCGATCGGGAAGCCGTTCGCCATCGCCTTGCTCCACGCGGTCAGGTCCGGGCGGACGCCGAAGGGCTCCCAGGAGCCGCGCAGGTCGAGCCGCCAGCCCGCGCGCACGTCGTCGATGACCAGGGCGGCGCCGATCCGGTCGGCGAGGGCGCGCAGCCCCCGGGCGAAGTCCGCCTCGGCGAACTCCTGGTCCTCGAACGAGTCGTGCTTGAACGGGGTCACCAGGATCGCGGCGACGTCCCCCGCCTCCTCCGCCGCGGCCTCCGCGCTCGCCAGGTCGTTGTACGTGAACTCGACGGTGTCGGCCCGCTGGTTCGGGGTGGTGCCGGACAGGCCGGGCGTGCACCAGGGGTCCGCGCCGTGGTAGGCGCCGTGCGCGACCAGCGCCTTGGTCCGCCCGGTCGCCGCGCGGGCCACCATGAGCGCCTGCGTGGTGGCATCGGTGCCGTTCTTGGAGAACATCGCCCAGTCCGCCGACGGGATCAGGTCGACCAGCAGCTCGGCCAGCTCGACCATGACCGGACCCGGGCCGTTCAGGCAGTCGCCGAGCGCCTGCTGGGCCGCGGCGGCGGCCTCGACCCTGGGGTTGCGGTGCCCGACGATCATCGGCCCCCAGCTGCACATCAGGTCGACGTACTCGCGGCCGTCGGCGTCCCACTGCCGGGCGCCTTCGCCGCGTACGAAGAACTGGGGGTAGGCGTCGCCGTGCAGGGCGGCGTTGAGGTGGCCGTACATGCCGCCGGGGACGACCTTGGCGGCGCGTTCGCGCAGCGACGCGTCCGAGAATCCGGTCACGGGAGAGCTCCTTCGTCCTGTCGGGGTGGTCACAGGGTGGCCGGGTCGAGCCCGGCGAGGCCCGCGTCGCTGCCCAGTCCTCCGGCGACCCTGGCGGCGAGCGCGGTGCCGAGCCGGGCGGCGCCGACGGCGTCGCGGCCCCCGAGGAGGCCGGCGATGTAGCCCGCGCAGTACGCGTCGCCGCAGCCGGTGGTGTCGACCACCGGGACGTCGAGCGCGGGGATCCGGACCCGGCCGCCGGCGGTGGCCACCAGGCTGCCCTCGCCACCGAGCGTGATCACCGCGCCGGACGGTCCCGCGGCGAGCAGGGCGCCGGCCGCCTCCTCGACGTCGCCCGCGCCGGTCAGCATGAGCGCCTGCTCCTCGTTGGGCAGGACGTGGTCGACGTGGGGAAGGAAGGTCCGCGCGCCGGCGACGAGGTCCGGCATGTTGGACAGCAGGTCCATCGTGACCACCGTGCCGCCCGCGCGGGCCTCGTCCAGCAGGGCGAAGAACGCGGGGTCGTGCAGGCCCCAGGTGACGTCCATGCCGCCGAGGTGGAGCACGGACGCCCCCAGGACGCGGTCCTTGTCGAGGTCGGCCGTGGCCAGCCCGAGGTTCGCCCCCGGCACGTGGAAGGACGGGCGGCCGCCGTCCGGCCGGATCGGCAGGATCGACGCGGCGGTCTGCTCGCCCGGCCTGCGGGCGATCCCGGAGACGTCCACCCCGCGCCGTCGCATGATCATGACGAGGAAGTCGCCGAGCTCGTCGTCGCCCACCACCCCCATGGAGGCGACCGGGAGCCCGATCGCGGCCAGGTCGACCGCGGTGCCCGCGGCGGCCCCGGCCGCCGTGATGCGGATCTGTTCGAGCAGATGTGTGTCCTGGCCCTGAGGGATGGATTCGACCGGGCGGGCCAGTACGTCCACGATGTGGACGCCGAGGGTGACGACCGTCATGCCCGGGATAATAGACGGACGTCCGACTAAAATGTCAACAGACGAAGGGGGAATCGGGATGCCGAAGATCGTGGACCACGCCGAGCGGCGGGACGAGGTGATGGCGGCGGCCCGGCGGGTCATCCTGCGCGACGGCGTCGAGGGCGCGACCACCCGCGCGATCGCCAAGGAGGCGGGCTACTCCAACGGCGTGCTCACGCACTACTTCGCCGACAAGGACGACATCCTCCTGTCGGCCCTGCGCGACTCGCACCGCCGCATCGCCAACCGGCTGAAGGACAAGCTGGCCGGGCTCACCGGCCTCGCCGCGCTGCGCGAGGTCCTGCTGGACAACCTGCCACTCGACGAGGAGCGGGCCGCCGAGACCGGCCTCGAGGTCGGCTTCTGGGGACGCGGCCTGAGCAGCCCGGCGCTCCTCGCCCTCCAGCGTGAGGACGCGGCCGAGCTGCGCTACCTCGTGCGCAGCCTGCTCTCCTCGGCGGCCGAGGCCGGAGAGATCCGCGCGGCCGCCGACCTCGGCGAGGACCTCGACGACGTGACCGAGCGGCTGCTCGCGCTGGTCGACGGGCTCAGCGCGCACCGGCTCCTCTACCCCGACCGGATGTCCCCGGAGCGGCTCGAACGCCTCATCCTCCGCGAGCTGGACCGGCTCGCCGGCCGCTGACGCCCGCGCGCCCCCGGGGCACGATGATCCCGGGAGCGCGACGCCGAGGGCCCGCGGAACGGGCCCTGCCGGCTCAGGCCGTACGGCGCGGCTCGTAGCGCATGGTGCGGGAGACCCCGATCCGCACGGTCGTGCCCGGAGCGATGGCGACGACCTCGTTCGGCGGGATGTCGTAGAAGTTCGGGTCGCCCGGCGGCTGGATCTGGGTGCCGTTGACCGAACCGAGATCGACGAGCGTGACGTCCCAGCCGTCGAGCGTGATCCGCAGGTGGCGCCGCGACACCGAACCGTCGGGGCTGGTCACCCTGGCCGGGCGCGCCTCACCCGACTGCGCCTCGGGCGCCCGCTCCGGGTCGCGCCCGAGCACGTAGTCCGAGTCGAGGCTCAGTGTGACGCCGTCGTCGAGCACCAGCACCCCGAGCGACGGCCGCGCCCCCTTGTACGGCACGAGCACGTGCCCGGGGACGGGAACGCCGCAGACCGCGCAGAACTGCGCCCGCGGGTCGTTGAAGTGGTCGTTCTTGCAGTCGACGCCGTAGACCATGGGCATCGGGTCCGACGACGGCGTGGAGTCGAGCTGGGTGGAGTCCCCCACCTCCTCCTCTGGCGGCGCCGACGACGAACCGGCCGGGGAAGAGCCCAGGAACGGCTCGAACCCTCCGCTGTCGTACAACGACCCCTCGTCCTCGTTGCCTCCCAAGGACCCCAGCTCCGGCTGCGGGCCGGTGGAGTGGCCCGGGAACGCCTCGCCGATCGGGCCGGGGCCGAGCCCCAGGATCGGACCGGACGGCGGGCCGGAGATCTCCGGGCCGGGCACGGGCGGCGCGGGGTACGGCGACGCCTCGGCGAACGGCGCCGGGTAGGGGCCGGAGTCGTTCGGCGCGATGGAGTACGGCAGCGGGTCGGGCGTCACCGGGGCGAACGGTCCCGAGTCGCGGTCGGGGTCGGTCCTGGGGAAGGGCGACGGCGGCGCCTGCGGCTCCCGGTGCGGCTCCCCGGGCGGGAACGGCGGCTCCATCGGCGCGAAGGGCGACGGCGGCGGAACGACCGGCTCGCGCGCGACGATCGGCTCGGGCGCCGGCGGCGCCACCGGAGCCGGCGTCGGCTGCCGCCTCGGCGGTGGCGGCGGGAAGGCGACCCCTCCGGTCTCGGTGAAATCCTGGACCAGGCCGGCGCCCGTCACCACGCCGCCGTCCAGCCGCGCGTACGGGCTGGAGGGGCCGGCGCCGGGGAGGCGCAGCTCGATCGACGTCACCGGGCCGCGCACCAGGCGGTCGGTCCAGGTGAGCGCGTCACGCCCGGCAAGATGGACGTCGCCGTCGGGCCCGCCGCGCACGCTGGCCTCGGCCGCGCCGCTGACCAGGACCGCGACGCCGCCGTCGGTCGGGCCGGCGATCGCGCAGGCGACCGGCTCGCCCGTGGTCCGGTCCATCGTCCCGGCCAGGACCTGGGCGACCCGGCGCGCCAGCGCCCGGCCGTCCCCGCCGGAGGTCGCGGTCTCGCGTAGCGCCGCGAGCAGCTCATCGACCGGCTGGTCCTCGGCTCCGCAGACCAGCAGCAGGCCGTTCACATGAGCGACGACGCCATCTCCCGGCAGCGGGCGGACCACTCCCACGCCCTGTTCCGTCACTGAACTCTCCCTTTCCGGAAACCCCACCAGTTGAACGGCACCGGCATCGGCGCGCTCACCGGGAATCCGTCCGCGGGGGGCGGGGCCCGGAACGTGACCGAAGGCGACACCAGGTCGATCACCCCAGAACGTAGCAAAAAGAACGGCATACAGCCTTCCTGAGGCCATCCGCTCCCGGACGCCCGCGCCCGGACATCCGATCGGCCCGCCGCCGTGCGGGGCGCGGGCACGACGCCGAATGGCTCGCGGGTCGGCGCGCCGACGCTTTGAGGGCTGGCCACTGCACGCTCCTGATCGGTTTGATCAGAACACTAGTCGCACCTGCCCCCACTAGACGAGTGGGGAGGTCGGATCGGCGTCCGCGGCCGGACGCGCCGTCAGACTCCGGAGAACACCCGGTTCACGTCGGAGGTGACGAGCACGCCGTAGATCTCGCCGCCGCGCTCGACCAGCAGGTACTCCCCCGACGGGCTGCCGCGCATGGCGTCGAGCAGCGGCTCGCCCTCCAGGTCGGCCCCGAGCACCAGCGACGGCTCCAGGCTGCGGGCCAGGGCTCCGACGTTCACCCAGGGCCGCCTGTGCTCCGGCGTCGCGTTCACCGCGGCGTCGTTGACGATGCCCACCGGGCGGGCCTCGTGGTCGACCACGACCATGGCTCCGGCGCCCGCGTCCTGCGCCCGGCGCAGCGCCTCCGACAGCGGCACCTCGGCGGTCACCGGCACCGCGCGGCGGGCGAGGGTGCGGGCGCGGAGGTGGGGAAGGCGGGCGCGCACCCGGGCCACCCGCAGCGACTGCGTGGCGCCCATCCAGATGAACGAGGCCAGGATGACCGACCAGAGCAAGAGCGGGATGTCCATCTCCTGCCCGGTCATGACGGACGTCAGGAGCGGCCAGGCGATCATGACGACGGCGAGGCCCCGGCCGACCCAGGCGGCGGCCACGGTGCCGCTGACGGGGTTGCGGGTGATCTTCCACACACCCGCCCGCAGGATGCGGCCGCCGTCGAGCGGGAGGCCGGGCACCAGGTTGAAGACCCCGACGATCAGGTTGGCCCCGGTGAGCTGGAAAACGAGTACGTAGAAGAGGCCCTCGGGCGGCATGGCGAAGGTGAGCAGCAGGTACCCAAGGCCGCCGAGGCCCAGCGAGAGCGCCGGGCCGGCCGCCGCGACGAGGAACTCACGCCCCGGGGTGTCCGGCTCGCGCTCGATCTCCGAGACGCCGCCGAGCATGTAGAGGACGATCCTGCGCACCGGGTAGCCGTAGTGCTTGGCGACCACGCAGTGGGCCAGCTCGTGCGCGAGCACCGACAGATAGAGCAGCACCGCGAACAGCAGCGCCACCGCGTACGTGGCGGGGCGGCCGTATCCGGGGAGGTAGGCCGCGAACCACGGTTCGGCGCTCCAGGTGATGAAGGCGGCCACGAGGAGCCAGGTCGGCGAGACGTAGACCGGGATGCCGAACGGCCGTCCCATCCGCAGGCCGGGGGAGCCATTCACAGGGGTACTCATGGTGGTCGTCTTCCCTCCTTGGCCTCGATGGTACGCGCCGCGGGGTGGCCGCAGGCCACGCCTGACACGGGCCGTACGGGCACCGGGACCGGTTTCTGTCAGCGTGGTGTCCTACAGTGCGGGACATGGCTCTCACCGAAGAGCGCGCGATCATCGGCGCCCTCTCCCCATCCCGTGCCGGCGATTTCATGACATGCCCGCTGCTCTACAGGTTCAGGGTGATCGACCGGCTCCCCGAGAAGCCCTCCCCCGCCGCGGTCCGCGGCACGCTGGTCCACGCCGTCCTGGAGCGGCTGTACGACCTGCCCTCGGGGGCCCGCACGGTGGCGGCCGCGCAGGATCTGCTCGAACCGCAGTGGCGGCGGCTGCTCGACGAGGCCCCGGAGTACGGCGGGCTGTTCGCCGACGACGAGGAGCGGGACCGCTGGCTCACCGAGGCCAGGGGGATGGTCGAGCGGTACTTCACGCTGGAGGACCCGCGCCGTCTCGAACCGGCCGAGCGCGAGATGTACGTCGAGACGGTGCTGGACAGCGGGCTGCTGCTGCGCGGCTACATCGACCGGCTGGACGTGGCGCCGACCGGCGAGGTGCGGGTCGTCGACTACAAGACGGGCAGCGCGCCGGGCCCGGAGTTCGAGGCCAAGGCGCTGTTCCAGATGCGGTTCTACGCCCTGGCGCTGTGGCGGCTGCGCGGCGCGGTGCCGCGCATGCTCCAGCTCATGTACCTCGGCAACGGTGAGATCATCCGGTACGTGCCGGACGAGGCCGACCTGCGGGCCACCGAGCGGAAGGTCCAGGCGCTCTGGGAGGCGATCGAGCGCTCACTGCAGTCGCGCGAGTGGCGGGCCAGGCGCTCGCGGCTGTGCGACTGGTGCGACCACCAGGAGCTGTGCCCCGAGTTCGGCGGCACTCCCCCGCCCGTCCCCGACCGTGACCCGGGGCTCAGCTCGCGCAGGAGCAGCCACCGGGCGGCCAGCGACGAGCTGTGACGCCCGCCGCCCGGCAGGCCTCGCGGGACTCATCCCTTCGGACGAGCCGAATATCCGCCCGGGGCAGGGTCGGTCGCTCAGGCGGGGTCCGTAAATTGGGAGCGTGCGCTCCACCCCCGGCAGTGCGAGATCCTCGATCCGATCGCACCCCCTGATCACCGACTCGGCTGTCGCGGCGGTTCTCACCGCGGCGTCGCTCGCGCTCATCCTGCTGCTGGGCGACGGGCTGATAGAGAGCTGGGCGGGTGTCCCAGCGGTGGAGCCGCGCGCCCCGGGCGCGCTCGGCCTCGTCCTGGCCGTGCTGTGCACGCTGCCGGTGGCGCTGCGCCGCCGCTACCCGCTGATCGCGCTGGCCTTCGCCACGCTGCCCGAGGTGGCCCTCCACGCGTTCGACCTCAACCCGGGGCTGGGCGGCGTCGCGACGCTGATCCTCCTCTACTCGGCCGCCGCACACCGGGGGTTCGCGGTCAGCCTGATCGCCCTCTCCGTCGCCGGCCTCGGCTACGCCGTGGGCGCGCTGCTGGGCGACGAGCCGCTCTCCTGGGCGGACCATGTCATCGCGGTGGTGGTCGCCATGCTCTGCTGGATCGGCGGGCGCAGCGTGCGGCTGCGCCGCGCCTATCTCGCCGAGCTGGTCGACCGTACCGACCGGCTGGAGCGGGCGCGGGAGGCCGACACCCGGGCCGCCAGGGCCGAGGAGCGGTCCCGGATCGCCCGGGAGCTGCACGACGTCGTGGCACACCACGTGAGCGTCATGACGGTCCAGGCCGCGGCCGCGCGCAAGATGCTGGCGGTCAAGCCGGACGTGGCGCGGGACGCGTTGAGCGCCATCGAGGAGATGGGGCGCACGGCGATGGCGGAGATGCGCAACATCGTGGGCGTGCTGCGCACCGACGGCCCGGCCGAGCTCGGGCCGCAGCCGGGCATGCAGGACGTGCCCACGCTGGTCGACCAGATGCGCGAGGCCGGCCTGCGCACCGAGCTGAGCGTCGAGGGCGGCGCGGGGGGCGACCTGCCGGCGCTCCCGCCCGGTGTGGACCTCGCCGCCTACCGCCTCATCCAGGAGGCGCTCACGAACAGCCTCAGGCACGCGGGACCGGCGGCCAGGGCGTGGGTGACCGTCCGCCGGGAGGGCGGCGAGCTGCGGGTTCACGTGGAGGACGACGGGCGCGGCCCGGCGCCGGAACCCGACCTTCCGGCCCGGACCGGTCACGGCCTTGTGGGCATCAAGGAGCGGGTCGCCCTTTATGGTGGAGTCCTGCGAATCGGTCCCCGCGACGGGGGCGGGTTCGAGGTCAGCGCCCGCTTCCCCCTCAAGGACAGATGATGCCGATCAGAGTGCTGCTGGTGGACGACCAGCCGCTGCTGCGTACCGGATTTCGCTTCATCCTTGAGGCCGAGCAGGACGTCACCGTCGTCGGCGAGGCGGGCGACGGCGCGATGGCCATGGAACAGTCCCGGGCGCTGCTGCCCGACGTCGTCCTCATGGACATCCGGATGCCGGGCATGGACGGCATCGAGGCGACCCGGCGCATCGTGCGGGAGGCGTCGGCCAGCGCGCACGTGCCCAAGGTCCTGGTGCTGACCACGTTCGACCTGGACGAGTACATCGTGGAGGCGCTGCGCGCCGGGGCGAGCGGCTTCCTGCTGAAGGACGTGCCGCCGGACGACCTCGTGCAGGCGATCCGGGTGGTGGCGGGGGGCGACGCGATCGTGGCGCCGAGCGTCACCCGGCGGCTGCTCGACCGGTTCGCCACCCGGCTGCCGTCCGCGCAGGAGCGCGCGGTCCCGGCCCGCCTCGACCGGCTGACCGAGCGCGAGCTGGAGGTGCTCCAGCTCATCGCCAAGGGCATGTCGAACGCCGAGATCGCGGCGAAGCTGGTGGTCAGCGAGACCACGGTGAAGACGCACGTCGGCAACGTGCTGACCAAACTGTCCCTGCGCGACCGGGTGCAGGCCGTCGTCCTCGCCTACGAGACCGGGCTGATCACGCCGGGCGCCCGCTCCTGAGGGGCCGCCCGGCGTGACCGCGCGTCACGAGGAGGTCGTCGCGCCCTCCCCCGGCGCGGCCTCTCCCTGCGTACCGTTCCCGTCCGCCGGCTCGGCGCCGGTCGCGCCCGCGGGGGCGTTCTCCGGGAAGTGGCAGGCCACCTGGTGGCCGGACGCGAGCGCCAGCAGCGGCGGCTCGACCTTAGAGCAGACCTCCTGCGCCTTCCAGCAGCGGGTGTGGAAGCGGCACGCGGGCGGCGGGTTGAGCGGCGAGGGCACGTCTCCCAGCAGCCGGATGCGGTCGCGCTCCTTGCGCCGCTTCACGTCCGGGAGCGGCACCGCCGACAGGAGCGCGTTCGTGTACGGGTGCATCGGCGCCTCGTACAGGCTCTTGCGGTCGGCCAGCTCGACGATCTTGCCGAGGTACATCACCGCGACCCGGTCGCTGATGTGCCGGACCACCGACAGGTCGTGCGCGATCACCACGTAGGTGAGGTCGAGCTCGTTCTGCAGGTCCTCCAGGAGGTTGACCACCTGCGCCTGGATCGACACGTCGAGCGCGGACACCGGCTCGTCGGCGATGATCAGCTTGGGCTTGAGCGCGAGCGTGCGCGCGATGCCGATGCGCTGGCGCTGGCCGCCGGAGAACTCGTGCGGGTAGCGGTTGTAGTGCTCGGGGTTGAGCCCGACCATCTCCAGGATCTCCTGGACCGCCTTCTTGGTGCCCTGCTCGGTCTTGATCCCCTGGATCCGGAACGGCGCGCCGACGATGGCGCCCACCGTGTGGCGGGGGTTCAGCGAGCTGTACGGGTCCTGGAAGATGATCTGGACGTCGCGGCGGAGCGGCCGCATCCGCCCCTGCGACATGTGGGTGATGTCGTGGCCCTCGAAGTGGATCTTGCCGCCGGTCGGCTCGATCAGCCGGGTGATCAGCCGTCCGGTGGTCGTCTTGCCGCAGCCCGACTCCCCGACCAGGCCGAGGGTCTCGCCCTTGAAGACGTCGAAGCTGATGCCGTCGACGGCCTTGACCGCACCCACCTGCCGCTTGAGCAGCCCCTTCGTGACCGGGAAGTGCTTCTGCAGGTCCTGCACGCTCAGCAGAGGATCCCGGGCCGCGCCGGCTCCGGCCGGCGTCCCACGCTCGCTCACGACGCCTCCAGATTGGGCTTGATCTCGTTCTCCCAGGCGGTGCGCCGGACGTCGCGGGACAGGTGGCAGCGCACCAGGTGACCGCCCTCGCTCTCCAGGAGCTCGGGGACCTCCGAGGTGGACCTGCCGCCGGTGCGGTCGGCGAACGTGCAGCGCGGGTGGAAGGCGCACCCCGGCGGCACGTTGATCAGCGAGGGCGGCGAGCCCTTGATCGGCAGGAGGCGCTCGGTGCGCTCCCGGTCGAGGCGGGGCATCGAGCCGAGGAGACCCCAGGTGTACGGATGCTCCGGCCGTTCGAAGATGTCCTCGGCCGTGCCGTACTCGATGGCCTTGCCCGCGTACATCACCAGGATGTCGTCGGACAGCTCGGCAACCACGCCCAGGTCGTGGGTGATGACGATCAGCGCGGCGTTGAAGTCGCGCTGCAGGTCGCGCATCAGGTCGAGGATCTGCGCCTGGACGGTCACGTCGAGGGCCGTCGTCGGCTCGTCCGCGATGAGCAGCTCGGGGTCGCAGCTCAGCGCCATGGCGATCATGGCGCGCTGCCGCATGCCACCGGAGAACTCGTGCGGGTAGCTGTCCACCCGCCGGTCAGGCTGCGGGATGCCGACCCGGTCGAGCATCTCGATCGCGTGCTTGCGCGCGACCTTCTTACTCACGTCGTGGTGGATCCGGTACGCCTCCATGATCTGCGCGCCGACCGTGTAGAACGGGTGCATCGCGGACAGCGGATCCTGGAAGATCATCGCCATCTTCTTGCCGCGCAGCGTACGCACGTGCTCGGCGCTCGCGCTCACCAGTTCCTCGCCGTCCAGCCAGATCTCACCGGAGATCTTGGCGCGGCCGCCCTTGTGCAGGCCGAGGATGCCGAGGCTGGTGACGCTCTTGCCCGAGCCGGACTCGCCGACGATGCCGAGGGTCTTGCCCCGCTCCAGCCGGAACGAGAGCCCGTCCACCGACTTGACGAGACCGTCGTCGCTCGGGAAGTGGATCCGCAGATCCTTCAGTTCCAGGAAGGTCACGCCAACCTCACCCTCGGGTCGACCACGGCGTACAGCAGGTCGACGATCAGATTCGCCACGACGACGAAGAACGCGGCGAACAGGACCACGCCCATGACCTTGGGCAGGTCCTGGTTCGTGATGGCGTCGATGGCGTACTTGCCCATGCCGGGCAAGGAGTAGGTGCTCTCGGTGAGCACCGCTCCGCCCAGAAGAAGGCCGACGTCGAGACCGAAGATGGTCACGAGGGGGGTGAGCGCGCCGCGCAGGCCGTGCTTGAGCACCACCGTACGCTCGGCCAGCCCCTTGGCCCGAGCAGTGCGGATATAGTCCTCGTTCATCGTCTCCAGCATCCCGGCCCGGGTGAGCCGCGCGTATCCGGCGGCGTACAGGAAGGCGAGGGTGACCCACGGCAGGACCAGGCTGTACGCCCAGGCCACGGGGTCGTCCAGGAGCGGGGTGTAACTGCCGCCCGGCGCGGTGATCGAGAACGGGTTGCCGTAGCTGAACACCACCATCGACACGATGCCCGTGAAGAAGATCGGGAGGGAGACGCCGCCGAGCGCGATCGTCATCGCCGCCCGGTCGAAGAAGCTGCCCCGCTTGAGGGCGGACACCACGCCGGTCGCCACACCCGCCAGCACCCAGATGATCGCCGCGCCGAACGCCAGCGACATCGTCACCGGGAGGCGGTCGAGCAGGTCCGGCCAGACGGGCAGCCGGGTGAGGAAGGAGTAGCCGAAGCACGGAGCGGGGCAGTGCTCCACGCCCGGACCGTAGTCATAGTCCGCGCCTGCGACGATGCCCTTGGCGAATCGTCCGTACTGCACGACCAGGGGATCGTTGAAGCCGAGCTTCTCGGCGGCGATCTGCACCTGTTCCGCGTTGGCGGTACGGCCGACGTAGCGAGCGGCGAGGCTCTCCGGCGTCGCGCCCGCCAGGCGCGGCACCAGGAAGAAGATGGCAAACGTGATGATGCTCACAATGGTGAGCATCACGGCCGCCCAGATCAGCCGCCTGATGATGTATGTGACCACAGTCCCCCCGGCTCCGAGGGCCGGCCCGAACGGGCCGGCCCCCTGCCGTGCTCAGGTGTGTCGGATCGGTTTCGCGATTACTTGACGCCGAGGCCCAGGTAGTCGTACATGCCGTACGCGTCGTTCACGAAGACGTTCGTCGCGTTCTTGCTACGGACAATGAGGGTCTTCGTCCAGATGCCGGGCAGGACGTAGGCGTCCTCCATGACCTTCTTGTCGATCGCGGTCCAGATCGCGTTGCGCTTGGCCTCGTCGGTCTCCGCCATCGCCTGGTCGAGCAGCTTGTCGACCTCGGGGTCCCGGACGCTGACATTCGAGGAACCGCCGGTGTCGCGGATGACGCGGCTGTCGACGATCTGGCCGAAGAAGCCGAAACCGTCAGGCCAGTCGGACTGCCAGCCGTTCTGGGCCAGGCCGATCTTGTTGTCCTTCGCGAAGCCCGGCTTGCCGGCGTACAGCGCGAAGTAGTCCGCCTGCGGGAACCCCTTGAGCGTCACCTTGATGCCGACCCGGCCCAGGGCCTGCTGCAGCGCCTCGGCCGCGGCCTTCTCGTTCGGACGCTCGACGCGGTAGGCGATGTTGGTCTCGAAGCCGTCCGGCTGACCGCAGGCCTTCAGGGACTCCTTCGCCTTCTCCAGGTCGCCCTTGTTGTCGGCACCCGGCGGGTAGAGGTTGAAGTCCTCGTGACCGGGGATCGCCGGCGGGAGCATGCTGGTCGCGATCTGACCGCCGGCGAACTCGCCGCCGAAGGCGGTCTGGTAGTCCACCTTGTTCGCGGCGTACTGAACGGCCTTACGGCAGTCGATGTTGTCCAGCGGCGGGACGTTGCCGTTGATCGAGGTGTACCAGAGGCGGGTGCTCGTCGGGTTGTCGGAGTTGGCCTTGACCGTCGGGTCGCCGAGGACACGACCGAGGGCCGCCTGCTTGATGCCGGTGCCGAGCACCGCGACGTCGAGGTCGCCGGAGAGGATCCGGTTGTCGATGTCGTCGGCGTTGACGTTGGTCGTGACCTCGTAGCCGTCCGGGAGCGCGCGGCGGTTCGGGTCGGTGGCCGGGTCCCAGTTGGGGTTGCGGGCCAGCGTGAAGCCCTTGCCGATCTCGTTCTTCTGGAACATGTACGGCCCAGAGGCGATCACGTGCTCGCGGTACTTCGCACCAGTGTCCTTGGCCTCCGGGACCGGGATGGTCGCGGGAAGCTGGGCGAAGTAGTCGAAGTTGCTCAGCGACTGCTTCAGGTGGAAGACGATCGTCTGGTCGTCCGGCGTCTCGATCGCCTGGTCGGTATTGACGCCCTTGGACTTGTACGGGCCCTTGTAGCCCTTCGGCAGGTCCAGGAAGTCGTTGAAGTAGGTGTACCCGTCGGGGAACACCTCCTTGTCGAGCGAGCGCAGCACGGCGTACTTGACGTCCTTGGACGTGATCGGCGTGCCGTCCTCGAACTTGACGCCCTGCTTGAGCTTGTACGTCCAGGTCTTGGCGTCGTCGCTCGGCTGGCCCATGCCCTCAGCCAGGTCAGGCGCGAGCTCGTTGCCCTCCTTGCCCACCGCCGACTTGAACATCAGCAGCGAGCGACCGTAGAGCCGGACGAAGTTCCAGGAGTAGCCGTAGTACGTGTCGCCCGGGTCGAGGGAGTCCCAGTCACCCTCGTTGGCGAACTTGAGGACCCCGCCCTTCTTGTCCGACGGGTTGACGATCCCCGTGAGGGCGGCGTTGAACTCTGCCTTGCCCCCCTGGTCGGCGGGCTGCGCCGAGTCCTTCGGCGTCGAGCCAGAGCCGCCGCCGCAGGCGGACAGCGCGAGGGCGAGCACCGCACCCAGCGCAGCCGCGCCCGTCGTGGTTCTTCTCTTCATCTACAAACCCCTTGGTTTCGTGGCGGGGAACAACAGGGAATCGGGAGAGGATCAGCGAGCCTTCGGGTCGAGGGCGTCCCTCAGGCCGTCACCGAACAGGTTGAAGGCCAGTACGGTGATGAAGATCGCCATGCCGGGGAAGAACATGAAGTGCGGGATCGTGTAGAACCGCACCGCGTCCGACAGCATGCCGCCCCAGGTGGGTGTCGGCGGGCGCACGCCCACCCCGAGGAAGGACAGTGCCGCCTCGAACAGCACATTGCTGGGGATCAGCAGTGTTGAGTAGATCAGGATCGGCGCGACCAGGTTGGGCAGCATCTCACGGAAGATGACGTACGGCCCGCGCGCACCGAGGCTGCGCGCGGCGTCGACGAACTCGCGCTCGCGCAGCGACAGCGTCTGGCCGCGGACGATCCGGCCGATGTACGGCCAGTTGAAGAAGCCGATGACGAAGACCAGCATCGCGACGCGCAAGGTGTCGCCGGACAGGCCGAACGCGCTGTCGGGGATGATGCCGGCCAGCGCCATGGCGAAGACCAGGAGCGGGAAGGCGAGGAAGACGTCCATCGCCTTGCTGATGATCGAGTCGACCAGGCCGCCGAAGTAGCCTGCTGTGACGCCCAGGAGCGTCCCGATCGCCACCGACAGCAGGGTGGCCAGGAAGGCGATGAGCAGGGAGATGCGCGCGCCGTAGACGACCCGGCTGAAGATGTCGCGGCCGTTGACCGGCTCAAGGCCGAACAGGTGGTCGGCGCTGATGCCCGTGCCACCCTTCGGCGCCATGGTCGACGCGTCGATGAGATCGGAGTTGAACTGGGTCGGGTCCTGTCCGAACGCCTTGACGAGGAGGGGCGCGAAGACGGCGACCAAGATCAGGAAGATGACGACCAGCGCGCCGGCGATGGCGATCTTGTCGCGCTTCAACCGCATCCAGGCGATCTGTCCCAGCGAGCGGCCCTGGATGGCGGCGACGCCGGCTCCGGCGATCGCGGGTGCCGATGCGGGGTCCACCGACGCGTCCGGCACGTCGAGCGGCGCCGTCATCGGCCCTCACCCGTCATGTGCGCCGGAAGCGCCGTCTCGCGCTTCACCGTGAGATGCGGCGTCGACTCCGCGACCGGGATGCGGTGCGTATAGATGACCTTGCTGCGCGCGGCCATGCGTGTCGGCCCCCTGGGATCCAGACGTTCTCCTGCGGTCCCGGCAGCCCCCGGGTCCCAGAAGGGAGGATCTACGTTCTGAGCTGCATAAACAAGCCCAAAGGGGGTCTATGTGGCCCAACTGTGATTGACGCGAAACTTATTCGTACTGATCTTGCAAGGAATGTCCGAGAGCCGTTTCAGTTCCGTCTCAGAATCATGACATTCCCGCCATACGGGATCTCGCGCACCGGAGTCGCCCGGCCGCGCGCTCCGCGCCGAAGCGGCCGCGCCGAAGCGGCCGGGCCGACTCAGTCGATGCCGCGCTTCCGGAGGAGGTCCTCGATGTCGGAGAAGTCGTCCGCGGCGGCGGGCTGGGCGGAACGCTCGACCGGCTTGGCCTTTCCGGCGGGCGCCGCGGCGGGGGCTCCGGTGGGGGCCGCCGTGGAGGCGTCCGCGGCGGCGGACCCCTTGCGGTCCCGCGTGACGGCACGCCCGCGCAGCGCGCCGGAGACGACGAAGAGCAGGACGGACAGGCCGGCCAGGACGATGCCCGTCCACACCATGGGCGACAGGACCAGACGGGTCACGAAGGACACCAGTGCGGAGACAACGTTCCACAGTGTCTCCAGGATCCCGGTCAGCAGCGCGGCGAGCGGCAGCAATGACCACGCCGTGGCGCGCAGCCCGGCGGCCAGCCCCCGGCGGCGGAACGCCAGGTAGCTCAGCACGAGCCCCACGACGGTGATTCCGACGCACAGCGGCGTCCAGGCGATGGCGGTGAAGGACATGACATGCTCCTTTTACGGCGTTCGTTCCATCCTGGCACGCGCCGCCGCCGGGCGAGTGCCCCGAGATCGCCGGGAGGACCCTGAGATCCCCCTGAGATCACGCGGACGGGGTCGGGGACGTGCCGCGAGGAGCCGCGTGGGAGCCGGTCAGCCGATGAGGCCGCGCAGAAGCGCGACGTCCACGTGGCACAGCGACGGAACGACGACCCGCCCGGGCGCGGGGTCGATGGCCACCAGGCTGGGCACCGCGACCACCCGGCATCCGGCCGCCGACGCGGAGGCCACGCCGTTCGGGGAGTCCTCCAGCACCGCGCAGCGCGCGGGATCGACGGAGAGCAGGCTGGTCGCGGTGAGGTACGGCTCGGGGTGCGGCTTGGTCCAGGTGACGTCGTCGGCGGTGACGATGACGTCGAAGTGCTCGCGGCCGACGGACTTCAGCACCGAGTCGGCGATCACCCGCAGCGACGAGGTGACCAGCGCGATGGGCACGCCCTCCTCCATGATCGCGCGGAGCAGGTCGAGGGCGCCCGGCATGGTCTCGACCCCGTCGGCGAGCCGCTGCTCCATGCCGTCGAGCAGCCACTCCCCCACGATGGACGGGGCCACCTCGGCCCCGGTCACCTTGAGCATGTAGGCGATGCTGCGCTCCCACGAGCCGCCCACGAGCTGCCCCTGGTGCTCGGGACCCCAGGTGCCGCCGAGGCGGGCCACCACCTCGGACTCCACCTCGAACCACACCTTCTCGGTGTCGACCAGCAGCCCGTCCATGTCGAAGAGAACCGCGTCCAAGCTTCCCCCTTGCCGCTTCGCCGTACCGGGTGAACCAGGCGCGTCGCCGCGTGCCGGGGGAGCCCCGAGAGGTCACGATCAACGGATGCGCAGGTCAGCCATGCTATACGGGCGCATCCGGTTGATCGCGCGCGGGGTCGCTCAGACGTTGAAGTACTTCGCCTCCGGGTGGTGGACCACGAGCGCGGACGTGGCCTGCTCGGGGTGGAGCTGGAACTCCTCCGACAGGGTCACCCCGATCCGCGACGGGTCGAGCAGCTCCATCAGCTGAACCTGATCCTCCAGGTTCGGGCAGGCCGGGTAGCCGAAGGAGTAGCGGCACCCGGCGATGTTGACCTTGAGCATGTCGGCCAGCGTCTCGTCGCCGCCGATGCCCAGCTCGGAGCGGACCCGGGCGTGCCAGTACTCGGCGAGCGCCTCGGTGAGCTGGACGGACAGGCCGTGAAGCTCCAGGTAGTCGCGGTAGGAGTCCTTCGCGAACAGCTCGGCGGCGGCCTCGCTGATGCGGCTGCCCATCGTGGCCACCTGGAAGGCGACCACGTCCACCTCGCCGGAGTCGCGCGACCGGAAGAAGTCCGACAGGCACAGGTGCCGGTCCCGGCGCTGGCGCGGGAAGGTGAAGCGGGTGCGCTCGTTGCCGGCCTCGTCGAGGATGACCAGGTCGTCGCCCTCGCTGACGCACGGGAAGTAGCCGTAGGCGACGGCCGCCTCGAGCAGCCCCTCGGTCTGCAGCCGGTCCAGCCACATGCGCAACCGCGGGCGGCCCTCCAGCTCGACGAGCTCCTCGTAGGACGGCCCCTCGCCGCCGCGCGCCGCCTTGAGGCCCCACTGGCCCATGAAGGTGGCCCGCTCGTCGAGGAAGGACGCGTACTCGGCGAGCGGGATGCCCTTGACCACCCGGTCGCCGAGGAAGGGCGCGCGCGGGACGGGGTTGTCCGCGGCGACGTCGGACCTGGCGGGCAGCTGCTCGACCGGGGTGCGGGTGAGGACCGCGCCGGTCTTCACCCGGCGGGCGCGCAGCGCGGGCAGCTCCGCGCCCTGCTCGCCGCGCTTGACCGCCATGAAGGCGTCCATCAGCCGCAGGCCCTCGAAGGCGTCCCTGGCGTAGCGGACCTCGCCCTGGAACAGGTCGGCCAGGTCCTGCTCGACGTACGCCCGGGTCAGCGCGGCGCCGCCGAGGAGCACGGGGAATCTCTCGGCCATGCCCCTGGAGTTCATCTCCTCCAGGTTCTCCTTCATGATGACCGTCGACTTCACCAGGAGACCGGACATGCCGATCACGTCGGCCTTCTTGTCCTCGGCGGCCTCCAGGATCGCCGAAACCGGCTGCTTGATGCCGAGGTTGACCACCTCGTAGCCGTTGTTGGACAGGATGATGTCCACGAGGTTCTTGCCGATGTCGTGCACGTCACCCTTGACCGTGGCGAGGACGATGCGCCCCTTGCCGCCTCCATCGACCCGGTCCATGTAGGGCTCCAGGTAGGCGACCGCGCTCTTCATCACCTCGGCCGACTGGAGCACGAACGGGAGCTGCATCTCGCCGGAGCCGAACAGCTCGCCGACCGTCTTCATGCCGTCGAGCAGCACGTCGTTGATGATCTCCAGGGCGGGCCGCTGCGCGAGCGCCTCGTCCAGGTCGGCCTCCAGGCCCTTCTTCTCGCCGTCGATGATGCGGCGCTTGAGCCGCTCCCACAGCGGGAGCCCCGCCAGCTCGGCGGCCTTGGTCGCCTTCAGCTCGGCGGCGTCCACGCCCTCGAACAGCTCCATGAACCGCTGCAGCGGGTCGTAGCCCTCGCGGCGTCGGTCGTACACCATGTCGAGCGCGACCTGGCGCTGCTCGTCGGGGATCCGCGACATCGGCAGGATCTTGGACGCGTGGACGATCGCCGAGTCGAGCCCGGCGTTGACGCACTCGTTGAGGAAGACCGAGTTCAGCACCATGCGGGCGGCCGGGTTCAGGCCGAACGATATGTTGGACAGGCCCAGCGTCGTCTGCACGGTGGGGTGGCGCCGCTTGAGCTCGCGGATCGCCTCCAGGGTCTCCAGACCGTCGCGCCTGGTCTCCTCCTGGCCGGTGGCGATGGGGAACGTGAGGCAGTCGACGATGATGTCCTCGACCCGCATGCCCCAGTTGTGGACCAGGTCCTCGATGAGGCGGTCGGCGATCCTGACCTTGCTCTCGGTCGTACGGGCCTGGCCCTCCTCGTCGATGGTCAGCGCCACGACGGCCGCGCCGTGCTCCCTGACCACCCGCATGATCCGGGTGAACCGCGAGTCGGGCCCGTCACCGTCCTCGTAGTTGACCGAGTTGACGACGGCCCGGCCGCCGAGCATCTCCAGGCCGGCCTCGATGACGGCGGGCTCGGTGGAGTCGATCACGATCGGCAGTGTGGAGGCGGTGGCGAACCGGAACGCCAGCTCGCGCATGTCGTTCACGCCGTCGCGACCGACGTAGTCGATGCACAGGTCCAGCATGTGGGCGCCGTCCCGGGCCTGCGCCCGGGCGATCTCGACGCACTCCTCATGGTTCCCGGCGAGCATCGCCTCGCGGAACGCCTTGGACCCGTTGGCGTTGGTGCGCTCGCCGATGGCGAGGAAGGAGGTGTCCTGCCGGAACGGCACGTGCTGGTAGAGCGAGGACGCGCCCGCCTCGGGACGGGGACGCCGGGCCTCGCGCCGCCGGCCGCGAATGCGCTCGACGACGTGGCGCAGGTGCTCGGGGGTGGTGCCGCAGCAGCCGCCGACCAGGGCGAGGCCGTAGTCGCGGGTGAACGCCTCGTGCGCGTCGGCGAGTTCCGCGGGCGTGAGCGGATAGTGGGCGCCGTCGGCGGTGAGCTCCGGCAGGCCGGCGTTGGGCATGCACGACAGCGGCAGCCGGCTGTGCCGGGCCAGGTAGCGCAGGTGCTCGCTCATCTCGGTCGGCCCGGTCGCGCAGTTGAGGCCGATCATGTCGACGCCGAGCGGCTCGACCGCGGTCAGCGCGGCCCCGATCTCCGAGCCGAGCAGCATGGCGCCGTTGGTCTCGATCGTCACCTGGGCGATGACCGGAACGTCGCGGCCGGCCGCCTCGACGGCCCGCTTGGCGCCCACCACGGCGGCCTTCACCTGGAGCAGGTCCTGGCACGTCTCGATGATGATGGCGTCGGCGCCGCCGGCGATCAGGCCCGCCGCGTTGTCACGGTACGCGTCACGGAGCGTGGCGTACGGCAGGTGGCCGAGTGTGGGGAGCTTGGTGCCGGGGCCCATCGAGCCGAGCACGAAGCGGGGGTGCTCCGGAGTGGACCAGCGGTCGGCCTCCTCGCGGGCGAGGCCGGCGCCGGCCTCGGACAGCTCGAAGATGCGGTCGGAGATGCCGTATTCACCGAGCGCGGCGTGGTTGGCGTTGAAGGTGTTGGTCTCGACACAGTCGACGCCCACCGCGAGGTAGGCGTCGTGCACGGCCCGCACGATGTCGGGTCTGCTGACGTTGAGGACGTCGTTGCAGCCCTCGTGCCCCTGGAAGTCGTCGATCGTGGGGTCGTAGGACTGCAGCATCGTGCCCATCGCCCCGTCCGCCACAAGCACGCGCTCGGACAGGGCTCTACGGAAGGACAGTCCACTCGTCATGGGCCAAGCCTATCCGGCCCCGCGCCAGGCCTATTGGACAATACGGCCAATAAGAACGCGCGGGGTCCGCGCCCGGTTCCGTCCCGCGCCGGAGCGGACGATCATGTTGGGCGCGTGGGTGACGCCGGAGGCTCCCCACCGAATAGTCTTATGAAAAGGTCACATCCCTGTGGGCCAGTGAAGGAGGCGGCGCGTGATCGAGCTCGAAGGGCTCCCTGAGCTCGTCGACCCGGTGCTGATCGCCGCGTTCGAAGGGTGGAACGACGCGGGGGAAGCGTCCAGCGGAGTGCTCGCGCACCTTGAGTCGGAGTGGAAGGCCACCCCGCTGGTCGAGCTGGACCCGGAGGACTACTACGACTTCCAGGTGACCCGGCCACTGGTGGAGATGGGCGACGACGGCCTGACCCGGTCCATCGTCTGGCCGACCACCCGGCTGCTGCTCGCCCGGCCGCCGGGCGCGCAGCGCGACGTCCTGCTGCTGCGCGGCATCGAGCCGAACATGCGCTGGCGTTCGTACTGCGCGGAGATCGTGGGCCTGTGCCATGAGCTCGGCGTGGAGCTGGCGGTGCTGCTGGGCGCGCTGCTCAACGACTCGCCGCACACGCGGCCGGTGCCGATCACCGGCTCGGTGAGCGACCCCGGGATGGCGCGCGCGCTCAACCTGGAGCTGACCAAGTACGAGGGCCCGACGGGCATCGTCGGCGTACTCCAGCACTCCCTCGGCTCGGCCGGGCTGCGCACCGTCTCGTTGTGGGCGTCGGTGCCGCACTACGTCGCCCAGCCGCCGAACCCCAAGGCCACCCTCGCGCTGCTGCGCCGGATCGAGGACATGCTCGACCTGCCGATGCCGTACGGCGACCTGGCCGAGGAGGCCAGGGCGTGGGAGCACGGCGTGGACGAACTGGCCGCGCAGGACACCGAGGTCGCCGAGTACGTCCGCGAGCTGGAGGAGCGCAAGGACGCCACCGAGCTGCCCGAGGCGAGCGGCGACGCCATCGCGGCCGAGTTCGAGCGCTACCTGAGGCGCAGGGACCGCGGCACCGACGGCTGACCGGCCGGAAGCGAACAACCCGAGGCGTCGCCCAAGGCCGGGCGGCGATCCGCGCACGATTACTCTCCGCAACCACACGAAGATCGCACATGGCGCGCGGCGCGTCATCGGTTCCGCGGCGGCAACGGTGTAATGGGGATCTACCCGAGATTGGACCGCGCCCGGTGTGGGCATTTCGTTGTGGTGTCGTCGTAGCCGCGGGGAGCGTGCATGATTGTCCGGCAGATCCGCATGTTCGGTGATTCTTCGCTACGCGACGTAGCCGAACCGGTCACCGCCTTCGACCGGTCCGTACGCGACCTCGTCCGGGCGCTCACCGCGACCATGCGGGCCGGGGCGGGACGGGCGGGGCTCGCCGCGCCCCAGATCGGCGTCCCGCTCCGGGTGATCGCCTTCGAGGTGGAGGGGCGGGCCGGCCACATCGTCAACCCGCGCCTGGAGGCCTCCGGCCGGCTGATCCGGGCCGACGAGGCGTGCCTGTCGGCTCCCGGGATGTGGTGGCCGCTGGAACGCTCCTTCTCCGCCGTCGCCCGCGGCCGCGACATGTACGGCAAGCCGATCACGGTGCGCGCCATCGGCACGCTGGCGCGGGTGCTCCAGCACGAGGCCGACCACCTGGACGGTGTCCTCTTCATCGACCACCTGCCCGCAGAGGAGCGGGAGCGCTTCCTCGCCGCCATCCCGTGACGGCCGCCGCGGCCGGTTCCGCCCGCCAGACCGGGTGGAAATGGCGCCAAACAGGGCGCAGGACAGGACAGCGGACATATCTGTCACTATCCGACCGCGAGGAGTAGCCGTCTCCGACCTTGGGGACGATGGCTTCGACCTCCCCAGCGGATGTGGAAACCCCGAGAATCCACGCTCAACTCGGGGAGGGTCAACATGTCCGTGTTCCACCGCGGTCTCACGCCGACTGGTGAGCCCGCACGTCCCGGCGACCTCGGGCCGGCTCCCGAGGTCGTACGCACACGCGGTCTCACACCGGCTGCGGCGAACGACTCGCCCGCGCTCAGCAGGCGGGCGTTCCTGGCGCTCGGAGGCGGCATCGCGGGCGGAGCGTTGCTCCGGCCGCCCGCTCCCCCGGGCGCGCCGGGGAGCACGCGGACGCCGGGCGCACCAGGCACGCCGGGCGCGCCGACCGGCGGGGCCGCGACGACCGGGGCGCCCGCGGGCACTGCGGCGGCCGCGCAACCGGCCGGTGCCGCAGGCGCCGCCAGCGCCGCTTCGGGCGGCGCGGCGACCGGCACTGCCGCGGGCGCGGCGGTGGGGACGGCCGGCACAGAGATGGCCGGTACCGAGATGGCCGACACGGCGATGGCCGGCATGGAGATGACGGGCACCGAGATGGCCCGCGCAGAGATGGCCGGCACAGTGGCGACGGGCGCGACCAGCGCGGGCACAGGCATGACGGGCATGACGGGTAAGACGGGCACGACGCGCACGGGCCTGCGGGGGGCCGCGCCGATCGCCCGGCTCACCACGGGAACCGCGTTAGCCCTCCCGCCGCACATCTATACCCGGCAGGAGTGGCGGGCCCGCGCGCCGCGGCGGCGCGCCCAGGTGGTGCACCACGGGCCCGACCGGATCGTCATCCACCACACCGCGACCGCCAACGTCTCCGACACCGGGATCGACGCCGCCTTCCGGCTCTCGCAGGCGATCCAGCGTTACCACATGTACCGCAACGGCTGGAACGACATCGGCCAGCAGTTCACGGTCAGCCGCGGCGGCTACGTCATGGAGGGGAGGAACGGCACGCTCGCCGCCATCGCGCGCGGGGAGCACGTGGTCGGCGCGCACACGGCCAACCACAACAACCACACGCTCGGCATCGAGACCGAGGGCACGTACATGAAGGAGCTGCCTCCGCAGCGGCAGATCGACGCGCTGACCCGCCTCGCCGCCTGGCTCTGCGGGGTCTACGGGCTCGACCCGACCGTGGCGATCGTCGGCCACCGCGACCTCAACACCACGTCGTGTCCCGGCGACCGTTTCTACGCATACCTGCCGGAGCTGCGCCGCCAGGTGGTCCGGCGGATGGCGCAGTTCCAGGACCCCGGGCAGGCGGCTGCCCTGGCGGCCCGGGCGGCGCGGGCCGCGCCGCCGGTGCCGTTCGAGCGCCGGCCGCCGCGACGGCTCGCGCTTCCGGGCAGGGGGGACTTCCTCGGGAGCGGCGTGCCCTTCGAGCACGGCCCGTCCTTGGGACGGCGCGACATTACGGACTGACGAATTGACGGGCTCGGCGCGGGCGTGGGATCGGACCGTTTCCACGCCCGCGCGGCCGCATCGGGGGCCGGCCAGGCGGCGCACGACGGTTGGATCACGTTTTGGGAACGCGGTAAACGGGACGAGGAATCCGGACGTCAGCGTTGACACCCTACCGCGCGCTTGGTCAGATGAGTTTAACGATCAGCCGCCGCCGGGGGTCACGCGGTTTATCCCTCCTCCGATTCCGTGCCCCGCGTCGGCGCGAAGACCGAGTTCGGCGAGGGTGTGGGGGCATTGCGCGAGATCCGCTCGAAAATCGGGGCAAAAGGCGTACCACGCGATCGGCCGCCCGGGACATAGATCAGGAATGTAACGTAGCCCTCGTTTTTCGCCGGATTTTCGGTCGTCCTGCCAACCTGACCGGGCCGTCGCGAGACCTAACAGGTACGTTCCAACGTCCTCGCTGATAGCGACGGGCAATGTGCCCCCGCGCCGATGACGCCGTCAGCACCATGCCCCGAATGCCCCCGGAGGATCCTCATAACATGAACCCCGAGAGCACCAAATCTATCTCGCGTTCACATTTAACGACATTCACTCACAAGCCGTCCAGCGACGGATTTATCCGCTTAACGCCTGATATGGCGATATCCCCGCGCGTCAGCGTCGTGGTCCCCGCCCTCAACGAGGCCGAGAACCTCCCGCACGTCTTCGCCACGCTCCCCCGCTGGGTGAGCGAGGTCGTCCTGGTCGACGGCAACTCGACCGACGACACCGTCGCGGTGGCCCGGCGGCTGCGGCCCGGCCTGCGCGTGGTCCAGCAGAGCGGGAAGGGCAAGGGCGACGCGCTGGCCGCCGGGTTCGCGGCCTGCACGGGCGACATCATCGTGATGATCGACGCCGACGGCTCCACCGACGGCCGCGAGATCATCAGGTTCGTCGGCGCGCTGGTCGCCGGCGCCGACTACGCCAAGGGGTCGCGGTTCGCCAGCGGCGGCGGCAGCGACGACATCACCCTCTGCCGGCGCCTCGGCAACTTCGTGCTCAGCACGCTGGTCAACCGGCTCTACGGCACCCGCTACACCGACCTGTGCTACGGCTACAACGCCTTCTGGGCCCGCCACCTCGACGTGCTCGGCCTCGACTGCGACGGTTTCGAAGTCGAGACGCTGATGAACATCCGCGTCGCCAAGGCCGGGCTGCGGGTGCACGAGATCCCCAGCCACGAGCGCAACCGCATTCATGGGACGAGCAACCTGCGCGCGGTCCGGGACGGGTGGCGGGTGCTCAAGACGATCGTGCGCGAGCGCGCGAAGCGGACGGCGGCGCCCGTCCGGACCCCCGCCCAGGCCCCGCCCGCGGCGGCCGACCAGGGGGCCGCGTGACCGTCCGCACGGCTCCGCCGCTTCGCGATTCCCCTTGCGGCGCGGCGGTGTCCTGCCGGACAATCACGTCGATCTTGCCGTGCCGCCGCCCGCGGCGCGGCGTCGCCGTCCGGCCCGATGTGGGGGTACCCGCTGTGCCGCTGGAAGCAGCCCCGTGACTGAGATCCTCCCTCGCACGACGCCCGACGACGTGACGCGGGAGGATCAGGGGCGCGCGACTCGCGGCGCACGCTTCACCCTCGGCCTGCGCGACCCCCTGCTCAGGAACGCGTACGCGCTCATGGTCAGCGCGGTCGGCTCCGGCGGACTCGGCCTGATCTACTGGGTGCTCGCGGCCCGCCTGTACGACACGGCGAACGGCGGCCGCGCGATGGCCGCGATCGGGGCGATGCGCCTTCTCGCCGCGATCACGTCGTTCGGCTTCGTCGGCACCCTCACGCGGTTCATCCCGGACGCCGGCCGGGCGACGGGCCGGTTCATCCGCTCGGTCTACCTGGTCTCCCTCGCCGCGGCGGGCCTGGCGACCGTGGTCTTCCTGCTCACCCTGGACCGGTGGGGGGACAACTACCGCGACCTGGCCGGGCTCGGCCCGGGGACGCTGTTCGTCGGCGCGGTGCTCGTCTGGGTCGTCTTCACCCTCCAGGACGTGGCGCTGACCGGGCTGCGGAAGGCGACCTGGGTCCCGTTCAGCACCATCGGGTCGAGCCTCGTCAAGATCGTGCTGCTGGTCGCGCTGGCCCGGCTCCTGCCCGCGGCCGGGATCACCGTGTCGTGGGTGGTCGCGGTCGCGCTGTCCATGGTGCCGGTCAACCTGCTGATGTTCCGCAGGCTTGTCCCGCGCCACGCGCGCGACACCGCGGACCGCACGCCGCCCACCCTGCGCGCCGTCGGACGGTTCCTCGCGGGCGACTACCTGGGATCCACGTTCATCCTGGCGATCACGTATCTGCTGCCGGTGATCGTGGGCGTCCACGTGGACGCGACGACGTACAACTACTACTACAGCACCGGGATGCTGGGCGGCATCCTGGAGATGCTCGCCTTCACGATGGCCTCCTCGCTGACCGTGGAGGCCGTCTTCGACTCGGCCGGGCTCGCCCGGCACGCCCGCCGTGCGCTCGCCCGCTCGCTGGCGGTCCTCGCCCCGGCAGTGCTCGCCGTCGTCGTGCTCGCGCCGTACGTCATGGCGGTGTTCGGGCCGGGGCACGCCGCGCACGCGACCGCCCTGCTGCGGCTCATCGCCCTGGCCGCGCTGCCCCGCGCGGTGATCGAGATCTATCTGGGCGTGCTGCGGGCGCGCAGCCGCGCCAGGACGCTCGCCGTCGTCCAGGGCGCGATGTGCGCCCTCGCGTTCGGCGGCGCCTTCCTGCTGCTCCCCCGCCTCGGGATCAACGGCGTGGGCACGGCCCTCCTGGTCGCGCAGCTCGCGGTGGCGCTCGCGATCGCGCCCTCCCTGCTGCGCGCGTTGATCGTCCCGGGACACGCCCCGACCGGCCCGGTCTCACGCATGATGGTCTCCGTGGCCACCATCCCCCACCGTGCCGGCGCCCTCGTCTCCTCGCTCGGCCGGGCCGTGCCGACCCGCGCCGGCGGCCCCGGGCCGGGCTGGGCGGAACGGGCGCGACGCTGGGTGCTGCCGGTGCTCGCCACCGAGGGTTTCGCGATCTTCGTGATCGCGCTGGTCACCCCGCGCACCTCGCTGACCGGCGTCGACGCGGACCGGATGAACGGCCTCGGCCTGGTCTCCGTCCTCCCTCCGGTGGCGCTCGGCGGTCTGGCGCTGCTCATCGCGTCGTTCTTCGTGACGCTGACGCAGCGCCGCTACCGTCCGGTCCTGCTGCTCCTGCAGCTCTTCGCCGTCACCTTCTGCCTGCACGGCGCGTCGGCGCTCGTCTCCGGCGAGCCGCGGTTCCCGACGGCCTGGCTGCACGCGGGGTTCGTGGAGTTCATCGCGCGCAGCGGCGAGACGCTGCCCGGCCTGGACGCGCGCTTCAGCTGGCCCGGGTTCTTCTCGCTGTTCGCCTTCGTCGGCAGCGCGATGGGCATGGACGACCTGCGCCAGTTCATGAACTGGTACCCGGTCGCCGCGAACATCCTCTACCTGGTCCCCCTGCTGCTGATCCTGCGCCGGATGCGCGCCGACCGGCGGGCCAAGTGGCTGGCCGCGATCCTGTTCGTCACCCTCCAGTGGATCGGCCAGGACTACTTCTCGCCGCAGGGCACCACGTACTTCATGTACCTGCTGTTCCTGGCGATCATCGTCACCTGGTTCGGCAGGGAGGAGCGCGCCGGGCCGGGCCGGCCGCCGCGTACGGTGTTCGGCCGGATCGCCCGGCTGCTCGACGCGGCGGACCCCGGCGAGTTCGCCTCCCGCCCCGCGGACGGGATGACGCGGATCGTGCTGTTCGCCGTCCTGATCGTGCTCGGCGCCGCGGCCACCGCGAGCCACCAGATCACCCCGTTCATGATGACCTCGGCCGCCCTCGGCCTGGTGATCGTACGGCGCTGCTCGCTGAGCACGCTGCCGTGGCTGGTCGGCGGGCTGGCCGTCGCGTGGGTGAGCTACCTGGCCACGCCGTACTGGGCGGGTCACCTCGGGGACATGTTCGGCGCCTTCGGGTCGCTGGTGAACAACCTGACCACCAACACCACCGGCCGGATCGCCGCCTCGACCGGCGACCCGGTGCACGCGCTCGTGCTGAAGGTGCGGCTCGGCTTCGCCGTCGCGCTCGCGCTGCTGGCCGGGATCGGCCTGCTGCGCCGGCTGCGGCGCCGGGTGATCGACCGGGTCGCCCTGGTACTCACCGTGCTGCCGGTGTCCGCCATGGCCATGCAGAGCTACGGCGGCGAGATGGGGCTGCGCGTCTACTTCTTCATGCTGCCCGGGGCCTGCCTGCTCGCGGCGTACGCGTTCTTCCCCAGCTCGCCCGACAGCGTGCGGCTGCGCGAGGTCCGCCAGACCCGGCCGGCCCGCTCCGCCCTGGTGCGGCTGCGGGCCCGTCTCCCGATGGCGCTCGCCTTCGTGACCGTGCTCAGCCTCGCCGGCGGCTTCTACATCGCCAAGTACGGCAACGAGCAGTTCGAGCGG
This sequence comes from Microtetraspora malaysiensis, assembly GCF_001528665.1. Lineage (GTDB taxonomy): Bacteria > Actinomycetota > Actinomycetes > Streptosporangiales > Streptosporangiaceae > Microtetraspora_A > Microtetraspora_A malaysiensis. The sequence continues at coordinate 47,609 of NZ_BBYJ01000009.1, read as the reverse complement.
GTGACCTCCGGTGAGGCCGCGGCGCTCGACTACATCTACGCCCACGACAAGCCGAGCGCGCGCGTCCTGATGCTGACCCCGACCGAGGAGAAACCCGGCACGGTGACGGGCGACACGGCCTACAGCGTGATCCCGTGGCGGGAGAAGCACGTCGAGCGGATCGAGTGGCTGGGCGTCTCCCCGCCGGTCGATCCCACCGACGTCGCGCCGATCGTGGCGGCACTGCGTGAGACGGGGCCGGGCACCTTCCTGCTGGCCGCGCGCAGCCAGGAGACCATGATGGAGGTCACCGACCCGCTCGGCGACGGGTTCCCCCGCGACTGGGGCGTCCGGATGCGCGGGGCCATGGCCGCCTCCCCCGACCTCGTCACGCTGTACGCGAACCGGGACGCCGCGGTCTACGCGCTGCGCCGGCCCCCGGCGGGTTCGGTCCCCCCGGCGCCCGACCTCACGGTGACTCCGCCCGGCGGCACCCCCTGGACGCCTGTGGGCGTCGCCGCCGTCGTCCTGTACACCGGCGCGCTGATCTCCGCCGAGACGATGCGGCTGACCGGGTCGCCGCGGACGCGGACGCGCCGCCGCCTCATTCAGGCCGCCGCCGTCCTGGCGGTGATCGCGCTGGCCGTCGTGGTGGAGCGCTTTCTCACCCTCGGCCTCTGACGGTCAGCCGGTCAGCGGTCCGTCCAGCGCACCTCGTACGGCTTGAGCGTCAGCTCGCGGCCGTCCACCCGGGCGGTGAGACGGCGGTCGGTCGTGTTCACGACGATCGTCCGTCCGACACCGCCGAGAGCGCGCACCTGGGGCGTCGAGACGTCCACGGCGACCGGTTCGGTCCCTTCGGGGAACCGGTGGGCGAAGTCCCGCAGCAGCGCCAGCGCGGGCCGCGGGGTGCCGTCGTCTCCCGACCACAGGCAGAGCGGGCAGTCGCGGGTCTTCGGCCGGTGGGTGTCCCAGTAGAGCGCGGTGTCCGCGCCGCTCGCGGCCAGTTCGATCAGCGCCGCCGCCGTCACCGCCGTACGGCGCCGCTCGTCCCAGTCGAGCGCGGGACAGGCGCCGCCCGGCTCCAGTGAGGCGCAGGGCAGCGGGTAGAACTCGGCCCACCACACGGGCAGGCCGGAGCGCTCGCGCAGCCACGTGGTCATCGCGCCGAACTTGCCGAGCGCCCCGAACTCGTCCGGCCGGGACCGACCGTCCTCGCCGGTCACCCCTCCGTCGACGACCACGAAGTCCGCGCCCCGCTTGTGGCGCAGCCAGTAGTCCACCGCCTTGAGCACCTTGGGGTCCACCGCGCCCCAGGGACCGGCGACCTCGGAGCCGGCCGCGTCCCCGGCCCGGCTGGCCACCGGCACGTACGGCCCGCCCACCTTGATCGCCGGGTTCACCGCCTTGAGCGCGTCGTACACCTGGTTGTACAGCTCGGTGTAGGCGGCGGCGTTCCACTCCCGGCGCGGGCCGTCCCAGAAGCCCTTGAACTCGTTCCACACGATGAAGTGGCGGATGTTGGGATAGCGCCGGGCCACGGCCGCGGCCAGCCGGGCGAAGTCGGCGAAGTGCTCGCGCCGCGGGGCGACCTCCAGCAGACTCCAGTCGGTCGCGCCGGGGCGCCCGCCCTTCATCCAGTCGGGGGCGCAGCAGAGCGTGAGGACCGGGGCCGCCCCGGTCTCCGCCATGAGCCGCACCCGCTCGTCCAGGGAGGAGAAGTCGTACGCCCCCGGCTCGGGCTCCGGGTTGCCCGCCCCGAACCCCATGATGTGCTGGTTCTGCACGACGGGCCGGGCGCCCAGCTCCGCCCGCGCGCGCTCCGCGGCCGCCGGCTCGTCCTCGGTCACGCTGTACTGCGTGTGGGTCATGCCCCAGCGCGGCCACCGCTCAGGCGGGCCCGCCGCCCCCTCGAAGGAGAGCGGCGTCACCGCGGAGACCGGGCGCGGCGCCGTCGTCGCGCCACCCGCGCCTCCGGAGCGCCGGGCGGCGGCGCCCCCGAGGATCGCCGCCATCGCGGCGACCGTCACCACAAGGAGGCCGACCGCGAGCGGCCAACGAGGCGACCCCGTACCGGTCGAGTGCCGTCCCACGCGCGAAAGAATATCGAGGCGAGATAGACCTTGCGGGCGATTGGGGTCGCTTATCGGCTTTAAAGCGAGATTATGGCGTGGTGCAGATTTCTGTGATCCATCCCAGTGATCTCGGCGAACCGGAACTCGATCGGTGGCGAAAGTTCCAGGACGCGGATCCGGAACAGGACAATCCCTTTCTGTCCCCCGAGTTCGTCCAGAATGTCGGGATCCTCCGCCCGTACGTGCGTGTGGCCGTCATCGGCGACGGTTCGGGAATCGCGGGATTCTTTCCGTTCGAGAAACACCGCCTCGGCATCGGCCGCCCGGTCGCGGCGGGGCTCACCGACCTGCAGGGCATGGTGTACGCGCAGGGCCTGGAGCTCGACGCCGGACGGCTGCTGCGCGCCGCCGGCCTCGCCACGTGGGAGTTCGACCACCTCTCCGTGGCGCAGCCGATGTTCGCCCCCCACCACGCGGCCCGCTTCCCGTCCCCGGCCATCGACATCGCCGACGGGTTCGACGCGTACCTCACCGCGCTGCGGCGGCGCTCCCCGAAGACGCACAAGATGACGCGCTACCAGCGCGGACGGCTCGGCCGTGAGGTGGGCGAGGTCAGGCACGTCGCCGAGTCCGCCGACGGTGCCGCGCTGCGCGAGCTACTCGCCTGGAAGTCGGCGCAGTACCGCAGGACCGGCCGCACGGACAGGTTCGCGCATCCGTGGATCGTCGAGCTGGTGGAGCGGCTGCACGCGATCCGCACCGACCGCTTCGCCGGCGCCCTGTCGCTGCTGTACGCCGGGGACCGGCTGATCGCCGGGCACTTCGGCCTGCGCACCGGGACCCGGCTGTGCATGTGGTTCCCCACCTACGACGTCGAGTACGCCCGCTACTCCCCCGGCATGGTCATGCACCTGGACATCGCCCGGGACTTCGCCGCGATGGGCCTGACGCTGATCGACATGGGCCGGGGCGAGAAGGACTACAAGGAGAAGCTCAAGACCCGCGACCTGGAGGTGGCCGAGGGCCGGGTGGCCCGGCCGTCGCCGGGCGCGGCCGTACAGTGGCTGGCCCGCACGCCGGTGCGCGCGCTGCGCAACACCGTGCTGGCCAACCCCGTCCTGCGCGACCGCGCGGACCGGGTACTCAAGACCTACGCCCGGCTCAGGAGAACGTGACGGGCAGCCGCCGGATGGCGTGATTGAACGTGGACACCATGGGCTCGGGGGGCGCGGCGAGCCGGATGTCCGGCAGGCGGGTGAACAGCTCCTGGAAGAGTACGGTCAGCTCGCGCTTGGCCAGGTGGGCGCCCAGGCAGTAGTGGGCGCCCGGGCCGCCGAAGGCGACGTGCGGGTTGGGGCCGCGGGTGATGTCGAAGACGCCGGGGTCGGTGAAGACCCGCTCGTCCCGGTTGGCGGAGTTGTAGAACAGCACCACCTTGTCCCCGGGGGCGAGCCGCTGCCCGCGCAGCTCGTACTCCTTCGTCACGGTGCGCTGGAGCTGGGTGATGGGCGAGGCGTAGCGCACGATCTCGTCCACCGCGCCGGGCATGTGGCGGTCGTAGTCCGAGAGCAGCAGCTCGCGCTGCTCGGGGTGCTCGCTCAGCAGCGCGAGCGCGTGCGACATGGTGTGGCCGGGGGTGTCGATGCCGGCCACCACGAGGAGCAGGAAGAACGCGCCCAGCTCCATGCCGGTCAGCCGCTCGCCCTCGACGTCGGCGCCCGCCAGGGCGGAGATGACGTCGTCGCCGGGGTCCCGGCGCCGCTGCCTGCCCAACCGGATCACCAGGTTGCGCAGGCCGAAGGTGGCCCTGGTGTTCTTCAGCGCGTGCCGCAGCATCCCCTTGGGGTCACTGCGCACCGCCTGGTACTCCACGGTGTCGCGGACCCAGCGCATGACCTGCGGCCGGTCCTCGTCCGGGATGCCCAGCAGGTCGCAGACCACGTGCGTGGTGTAGTCCTGCGTGACCAGCTCGACGAAGTCGCCCGGACCGTGCGCGGCCAGGGCGCTCACGGCCTGCTCCGCGCGCCGCCGCATGGGCTCCTCCAGCCGCGCCATCATGCGGGGGGCGAACGCGCGGGAGACGATGCGCCGCAGCCGGGTGTGCTCGGGGGCGTCCTTGTTCTCCAGCGAGTCGCCGTAGATGTATTTCACCCATTTGGGGGGTTCTGGATTAGTAACCGCCGGGCTGTTGGCGAAAACCGCGCCGTTCCTGCTCGCCTCGGTCACGTCCGAGTGGCGGACTAGCGCGTAGAAACCCTTGCCCGCGCGCGCCAGGGGGACCTTGGGCTGGGCGAAGAACAAAGGACGCTCTTGCTCCCTGAGCCACGCGAAAGCCTCGTGTCGCTCGGAAACGGGCCGCTCCCAGAAGTCCAGCTTCGCAATGTCAAGATCAGCGGTGAGCTCCACTCCCAAAGGATCCCACATCGCGGCATTCCGTCACCCTAGAATGGGCATTCCCCCCGCCGCGAAAGGATCTCATGCAGATCTCGGTCATCCGCCCGAATGAACTCGGCCCCGGCGAACAGGCGGAATGGCGGTCGATGCAGGACTCCCAGCCGCATTTGGCCAGCCCGTTCCTCTCCCCGGAATTCACCATGGCCGTCGGCGAGGTGCGAGGCGACGCCTTCGTCGCGGTGCTCTCGGAGGGGAACCGCACCGTCGGATTCTTCCCGTTCGAACGCCATCCGATGGGGGTGGGAAAGCCGATCGCCGGCTGGGTCTCGCTGGCCCAGGGCGTCGTCCACCGGCCGGGGACCGAGATCGACGCCGCGCGTTTGCTGCGCGGCTGCGGGCTGGCCGTCTGGGAGTTCGAGTTCCTGGTCGGCGGCCAGCCGTGGTTCGCCCCGTACGCCGCGCTGGAGGCGGAGTCGGTGCTCATCGACGTGGGCGGCGGATACGACGACTACCTGGCCAAGGTGAAGGCCAACGCGCCGCGCACGCTCAAGATGGGCCTCTACCGTGAGCGCAAGCTCGGCCGCGACGTCGGGCCGCTGCGGGTGGAGTTGCACAGCGCCGACATCGCCGACCTGCGCACGCTGATGCGGTGGAAGTCGAGCCAGTACCGCCGCATCGGCCGCCCGGACCGGTTCGGGCAGCCGTGGGTGGTCGAACTGGTCGAGCGGCTGCACGCCGGCGACGCGCCCGGCTGCGCGGGCCTGCTGACCATGCTGTACGCCGGGGACACGCCGATCGCCGGGCACATCGGGCTGCGCTCGGGCCCGCTGCTGGCCGGCTGGTTCCCCGCCTACGACGCGGAGTATTCCAAGTACTCCCCCGGGCTGGTCCAGCACCTGCTGATGGCGAAGGCCGCCGCGCAGGACGGCATCACCCAGATGGACTGGAGCGTCAGCAAGGGCGACGACTACAAGCAGAACCTGCGCACGAGCGGCCACATGGTGTCCGAGGGGTGCGTACGCCGGCGCTCGGCCGGGGCGGCGCTGCACTGGGCCCGCCACTCCCCCGTCCGGGCCGCGAAGCAGTACGTGCTGGACCGGCCGCGCCTGTACGGCGTCGCCGACCGGGTGCTGCGGCGGTATGGGAACCTGCGCCGCGGGGCCGCGGCGGACTCGCGCGGCGACGGCGGCGCGGTCAGCTCGTAGCCCCGGCGGCCGCCAGCCGGGCGAGCACCCACGAGCGGCTCACCGCGTGCAGCGCCATCGCCGCGGCCACGTACGAGCGGATCTCCAGCGGGCTGGCGCGGAACGCCCGCGAGGCCCAGCGCAGCGCCTCGCGCCGCTGGCCGAGCATGCCCTTGGACAGGGCGATCTGCCCGGCGATGCGCGCGTGCCCGCGGCGCACCCCGGCGAAGTCGGGATACTCCCGCAGCAGCCACTCCAGCGCCTCGGCGATGACCGCCCAGTTCCCGGTGAAGTGGGAGGTGCGGCCGTGCACCCGGATCCGCACCCCCACCTGCCGCACGTACGCCACGGGAGCGTGCGCGGCCAGGCGCAGCAGCATCTCGTAGTCTTCGGCGAAGCCGCCGGGGATCTCCTCGGAGAACAGCCCGGCGGGACCGAGCAGCACATCTCTCCGCATCAGGAACGAGGACGGCGGCGCCTCCTTCACCCGGGAGCGCAGCAGGTCGGCGAAGGTGATCTCCGGCTTACCCCAGACGCACTCGCTGGTCCAGCCGTCGTGGAGGGACACGGCCCCGCAGGCGACGGAGCCCGCGTCGGGACGCCGCGCGAGCTCGGCGACCTGCGCGGACAGCTTGCCGGGCAGCCACGCGTCGTCGTCGTCGCAGAAGCCGACCAGGTCGGAGTCGGTGGCGAGGACGCCGGCGTTCCGGCTGGCGGGCAGCCCCGCCTGGCGGTCGCTGAGCATGACCCGCACCTCGCGCGCGGGGCCCGCGGCCAGCTCGGTGAGGCTCTCCTCGGGCGCCACCCGGTCGTGGACCACCATCACGGTGATCCGGCCCGGATAGTCCTGGCGAACGATCGACTCCACTGCCTCCCGCAGGAGCTCGGCACGGTCACCGCGGGTGCAGATGACGGCCGCCACCGAAGGCGGGCGCTCTTCGCTCATGACCGTGATCGTAGCAGCGCGGTCCGTTATTTATGGGGTTTGTGAGAAGGTGCGGCTTTCGCCGCGCACATGTACGTCACGATGCGATCACGAACCCGAAGGCGTGCTAATTGAATTCCTACACTTCTTAAGTGCCTGCGATCTGGATGTATCACTCAGTCGATCACTACACGTACGATCCCTACACGCTGACTGTCACTCCCGACAATTTTGAATCGCAGATCAGGTGGATCTACAAGCAGGACAAGCGCGGCGTGACGATGCGGGAGCTGCTCTCCGCCGATGACCGGAGCGGCATGATCGCGCTCACCTTCGACGACGGATACGCCGATTTCATGGAGCACGCGCTCCCCGTCCTGCGGCGCTACGACTTCACCGCGAGCCTGTACATCGTGTCGGGGCTGCTGAGCCAGTACAACAAGTGGGACGAGCCCGGTCCGCGCAAGGAGCTGATGAGCGCGGACGACCTGCGGCGCGCGTCCGACGCCGGCATGGAGATCGCCTCACACGGCCTGACCCACACCGCGCTGACCACGCTGGACGACAAGAGCCTGGCCAGGGAGCTGACCCGTAGCCGCGAGATCCTTCGTGAGATCACCGGCCAGCCCGCGGACGGCATCTGCTATCCGTACGGCTTCGCCGACGGGCGCGTGCTCGACGCGGTCCGCGCCGCCGGGTACGCCTACGGCTGCGTCACCGTCGATCCGTACCGGGAGCAGGGCCCCTTCGCCTACACCCGGTCCTGCATCGGCGACGGGTACGGCTCGCTGCGGCTGCGCGTCGCGCCGGCGGAGAAGTGGCTGCGCACCCAGCTCCGGCGGGCCCGGCCGGTCCGCGCGGCCGGGCACATCGCGGCGATCCCGCCACTGATCGACGGCATCGCCCGGCTCGCCGACAACCTCACCTGAGGGATGGCGGTCAGGAGGTCGCCCCGGCGGCGTTGAGGCGGCGCTGGACCCAGGAGCGGCTCACCGCGCGCATCGCCAGCGCGGTGACCACGTACGACCGGATCTCCAGCGGGTTGGCCAGGAACGCGCGCCACGCCCAGCGCAGCGCCGCGCCACGCCGGCCGAGCATGCCCCAGGCCAGGCTGATCTGCCCCGCCACGCGGGCGAACCCCCGGCGCTCCGCGCGGAACTCGGGATAGGTGGAAAGGAGCCACTCGTTGGCCTCGGCGATGGTCTCCCAGTCGCCGGTGAAGTGCGACGTGCGGCCGTGGCCGCGGACCCGGACCCCCACCTGGTGGGCGTACACGATGGGCGAGTGGCGCGCGGCGCGCAGCAGCATCTCGTAGTCCTCGGCGAAGCCGCCGGGGATCTCCTCGGAGAACAGTCCGATCGGGCCGAGGAGCGCGCCGCGGTAGACGAGGAAGGAGTCGGCGTTCGCCTCCTTCACCCGCGACATGAGCAGGTCGGCGTGCGCGATCTGCGGCTTGGGCCACATGCACTCGGCCGACCACCCGTCGTACATGGTCACCGCGCCGCAGGAGGCGAACAGCGCGCGGGGCCGCGCCCGCAGGGCCGTCACCTGGCCGGTGAGCTTGCCGGGCAACCAGGCGTCGTCGTCGTCGCAGAAGCCGACCAGCTCGGAGTCGGTGGCGAGGATGCCCGCGTTCCGGCTCGCCGGCAGCCCGGGACGGCGGTCGCTGAGCATGACGCGCACCTCGCGCGTGGGGCCGGCGCCCAGCTCGGTGAGGCTCTCGTCGGGCTCGGCGCGGTCGAACACCACCATCACGGTGATGCGACCCGGATAGTCCTGGGCGACGATCGACTCGACCGCCTCCCGCAGAAAGACGGCGCGGTCACCACGGGAGCAGATGACGGCCGCAACGGAAGGCCAGTTGTGGTCGCTCATGCCGAAAAATGCTACCTGAACGGATTATCGCCCGCGAGAAATCCAGCGGACCTCATATGGCGCAAGATCAATGACTTTTCGGTCAATTGTCGCTTTGACCGATTTATCCCGAGTGTTCACGACGACGATTCTGTCCGCCTGCCCGAGCGCGCGTACGGACGCGGGCGAGACGTTCACCGGCACGATCGGCGTGCCGCTGGGGAACGAGCGGGCGAACTCCTGGATGAGGCGGAGCATCGCGCTCGGCTGCCCGCCGTCCGACTCGCGCGGGTTCGTCCAGAGGCAGCCCTCGGGGCACTCCCCCCTCTCCTCCTGGCGGCTCCAGTAGAGGGCGGCGGTGGTCCTGCTCCGGGCGAACTCCATCATGGCCGCGGCGTGGACCGCGAGCCGCTTGTTCTCCGGCCAGCCGGAGCGGGCCGGCTCGGCGTACCACTCGGCCCACCAGATCGGCAGGTTCGTGTGCCGGCGCAGCCACGCGTTGACGGCGGAGAACTTCTTCAGCGCGCCGAACTCGTCGGGGACCATCCCCTTGTCGCTCTCGGACGTCCCGTCCACGACGATGAAGTCCGCGCCCTTGTTGTGCTTGATCCAGTATTTCAGCGCGTCGAGCACGCGCTGGTCCACGTTGCCCCAGTCGCCGTGCACCTCAGACGGCGCGTCGAACCCGCCCAGGGCCGGGTACGGCCCGCCGACCTCGATCTTGGGGTTGACGGCCTTGAGCGCCTGGTAGACCCGGTTGTACATGTCGGTGTAACCCTCGTAGTTCCACCGGTGCTTGTTCTCGTCGAAGAAGCCCTTGAGCTCGTTCCACACGATGAAGTGGGTGACGTCGGGATATCTGCGGGCGATCCGGGCGGCGAGGTCGGCGAAGTCCTGGTAGTGCTCGGGCAGCGGCGCCACCTCGATGCGGCTCCAGTTGGTACGGCCGGGGGTGCCGCCCTTCATCCAGTCGGGCGCGCAGCACAGGGTGATGACGGGGATGCCGTGGGTCTTGCGGATGAGGTCGATCCGCGCGTCCAGGCTGGCGAAGTCGTACACACCGGGGCGGGGCTCGGGGTTGAGCGCGCCGAAGCCCATGATGTGCTGGTTCTGCAGGACGCGCTTCTCGGCGATCGCGTTGCGGGCGACCCTGAGCGCCTGCCGCTGACCGTAGTCAACTGTGTACTGCGTATGCGTGAAGCCGAAGACGGGCCAGGTCGACGCGGTAGCGGCGGCCTCGGTGGCGGTGACCTCCACCCCGGAGACCGCCTGGCCGGACGCGCCGCCACCGAACGAGCAGGCGATCAGGATGAGCCCCAGAATCGTCGCACCGGCAACCATGCCGGCCCATCGGCGGAATCGAACACGCACCGTGTCTCCCCTTTGGGCCGGCCCACGCTCAGAGCCCCCGGCCTCGGCTCAAACGCTATAGCTTCCTTCACGCAAGCAGGCAAGGTTGAGGCGCGCCTGTGAGAACCTTGAGAGTCGGCTGACCGTCGGCGACGTCGGCGTGACGGTCAGAGCGCGACCCCGAGCAGCGCGTCGGCGACGTCCCGGACGAGCGCCGGGGCCTGCGCGTCGGTCCCTTCCTCCGCGGCCCATCGGTCGATCACGCGCAGCGCGCCCGGCGCGTCCAGGTCGGCGGCGATCAGCTCCCGAACCTCCTCGAGCACCGCCCGGCCGTCCGGGCCGGACGGACGCGCCATCGCCGCCCGCCAGCGGGCCAGCCTGGCCTCGGCCTCGTCGAGCTGGTCCGGCGTCCATTCCCAGTCCGTCCGGTAGTGCCGGTCCAGCAGCGCGAGCCGTACGGCCATGGGGTCGGTGCCCTGCCGCAGCCGGGAGACGAAGACGAGGTTGCCCCGGGACTTGGACATCTTCTCGCCGTCCAGGGCGACCATGCCGGCGTGCACGTACGCGCGGGCGAACGGCCACTCCCCGGTGGCGACGTGCCCCTCGCAGGCGCCCATCTCGTGGTGGGGGAAGATCAGGTCGGAGCCGCCGCCCGCGACGTCGAAGCCGGTGCCGAGGTTCGCCAGCGCGATCGCGGTGCACTCCACGTGCCAGCCGGGACGGCCCGGGCCGAACGGCGAGGGCCAGGACGGCTCACCTGGCCGGTGACCGCGCCACAGCAGCCAGTCGAGGGGGTGGCGCTTACCCTCGCGGTCGGGGTCGCCGCCGCGCTCGCCGAACAGTTCGAGCATCCGCTCCTCGGAGTAACCCGACACGGCGCCGAACTTCGGCGCCGCCGCCACCGAGAAGTAGACATCCTCGCCGATCCGGTACGTGGCGCCCCGGTCGCCGAGCCTCCCGATCAGCTCCGCGACCTGGTCGACGACCTCGGTCACACCGACGTACTCACGCGGCGGGATGATCCGCAGCGCCTCCATGTCGGTGCGGAAGAGCTCGATCTCACGCTCGGCCAGCTCCTGCCAGTCGACACCGGTCGCCTGGGCGCGCTCGAGGAGCGGATCGTCCACGTCCGTGGCGTTCTGGGTGTAGTGGACTTCATGGCCGGCGTCCCGCCACGCCCGGTTCACCAGATCAAACGCCAAGTAGGTGTTGGCATGCCCCAGGTGGGTCGCGTCGTAGGGGGTGATCCCGCAGACGTACAACCTGGCCTCGCCCTCCGGCCTGGTCTCACGGACCTCTCGCACGGCGGTGTCGTACAGGCGCAGGGGAAGACCCGGACCGGGCAGGGCGGGGATGTTAGGAGCAGACCACGATCGCATGAACCCGAGCCTATCCGCGCCGCGGAGAGCTCGGATCAGCTCCCCTCCCCGTCACACCGTCTCGACCTGGTGCCAGGACGAGACGTCTCCGGGGACGGGGCAGAAGTCGTAGCGCACACCCTCGTCCGCCAGGGCCACCAGGGTGACCGAGAGGGACGCGAAGATCCGGCCGTCCTCGGTGACCTGCCGGAAAACGAGGGCGCGGGGGTCCTCCAGGGGCAGGCCGTCTCCCGACGCGATCGGCAGCCACTCCCCCCAGAACCTGCGCGGGGAGCCGGAGCCCAGGCGCGCCGGACGTGGCGCCGCCGCGAACCTCGGCCGGAACCGGCTGACGCGCGGATTGTCGTCGCCGCGCTCCCACCCGCCGTTGACGATCATGTGGACGCCGGAGGGCAGCTTCTCCTCCGTCACCCGCTCGCCGTTCCAGCTCCACAGCCGTACGCCGTCGAGGCCGCCGACGACGAGGTGGAAGGGGTCGTAGGCGGCGAGGTCGATCCGGGGCAGTTCGCCGGTGTCCGCGGCGCGCAGCGGCAGGTCGCCCCGGGAACGCCGGATGTTCTCCGGCGCCGGCGTCCCCTGCCCGTTCAGCAGGGCGGCCACCCGCCGGTTGGCCGGGTCGACCGCCAGCCAGGTGCCGCCGGCCCGCAGGTCACGCCCGCCGATCAGCCCCGGATGGGCGGCCCAGTACCGCGCCGGGGACATCCACGGCCGCGACACGAACTCGTCCCTGACACCCGCGAGGAGCACCGGCACCCGAGCCTCGGGGTCGACACTCACGATTACCGTGCACAATGCTGGTTTCCCTCCAGAATCGGTAGAGACGCATGCAGAGTGCATGGTTTCGAACCATTTGCACAAGTCCGCCGATGTCTCAAATCGGTGGCCACGGAACCGCCGGCCAGTCATCGGAGGGGTAGGGGTGCACGCCGGCGTCGAGCAGCCGTCGTACGCGCTGCCAGGTGGCCTCCACCTCGGCCTGGGTGAGGAGCTCGCGCAGCCGTCGCCCCAGCCGGCCCCGGTCGATCTCTCGCTCGAGATGCGCCAGGACCGAGACGGCCTCACGGGAGAGCGGCTTGCCGCGCCACTGCCACAGCACGGTGCGCAGCTTGTCCTCCACGGAGAAGCAGACCCCGTGGTCGACGCCGTAGATGTGCCCGTCGCCCAGCGGGAGCAGGTGCCCGCCCTTGCGGTCGGCGTTGTTGACGACGGCGTCGAAGAGGGCCATGCGGCGCAGCCCGGGGGTCCGGCCGCGGATCAGGGCCAGCAGGTCGACGGCCGGGTCGGCGTCGATCCAGAGCTGGACCATGCCCGCCCCGAAGGGACCGTCGCGGTAGACCGTCGGGGGGACGATGCGCCAGCCAGTGGCGGCGGCCACCTCGTAGGCGGCGACTTCGCGGGCGGCCAGCGTGCCGTCGGGGAAGTCCCAGAGTGGCCGCTCGCCGCGCACCGGCTTGTAGACACAGGCGGCGACGAGCTCGTCCAGGCGCACCGAGCAGTAGAGCGTCATGTTCGTGGCCTCGACCAGACGGCCGGCCACATCGATGGTGCCGTCGCGCAGCAGGCGGAGCGCCGTGGCGTCGTCCAGCCCGGCGACGCCGTCCACGCCGACGGCCGGATCGCTCTCCGCGGTCATCCGGCCCCCCTGCCCGGCGCGCCGCCCGCGCCCCCGCCGGGCGGCTCGCCCGCCCCGCCGCTTCGCTCGCTCACGCCGACATTCCCCCGGGGTGGTGTCCGTTGAGACGTACGCAGATGTGCCCCTCCGGCTCCAGCGGCTGCCCGCACAGCGGGCACGGCGGACGGCCGGCGGCGACGAGGTCGAGTGCCCGCCGGCTGAACGCCCGTGCGGCGGCGGGGCTGATCCGCACCCGCAGGACCGCGGGCTCGAGCTCGAGCTCGAGCTCGTCGGGCTCGAACAGCTCGTCCTCCTCCTCGGCGGCCGTGGCCTCCTGCGCCTCGATGATCACCTGGGAGGTCTCGGGGTCCCAGGCGAGCGCCATCGTGCCCACCCGGAAGTCCTCGTCGATCGGCAGGTCGAGCGGGGCGTCGTCGGCGAGCTCGACGGGCGCGGAGGCGGGGACGGGGGCGCGGCCTCCGGTTCGGCGCAGCACCTCGTCGAGCAGCTCGTCGAGCCGGTCGGCGAGCACGGCGACCTGGAATTTCTCAAGCGCGACCGTGGTCATCCTGCCCTGGCCGCGGGCCTGCAGGAAGAAGGCCCGTGCTCCCGGTTGCCCGACGGCACCGGCCACGAACCTGTCAGGCGGATCGTAGTCGAAGACCGGCATAACCCGACCTTACGTGGTCCCGGCTCCGCCGCCGACGGCGGCATCGCTCCCGGTGATGTTTTCTCCCCCGCCGTGCTCCTCCGGAACCTCACTGGGAGGGATCAGATCCGCCACGTCGCCGCCGATGTCGTTGAGCCTGAGCAGGAAGGGGCGCAACGGGGTGTAGCGGATGACGGTGAGCGAGGCGGGATAGGCGGTGATCCGCTGGAACTGGTCCAGATGCAGCCCCAGCGCGTCGGCGACGATCGCCTTGATCACGTCACCGTGGGTGCAGACCGCGTAGGTCGCCTTCTCGCCCAGCCGGTCGTTCCACTCGCGCACGGCGCGCACGGCCCGGCTCTGGGTGTCGGCGAGCGCCTCACCTCCGGGGAACACCGCGGCGCTGGGGTGGGCCTGGACGACCTGCCAGAGCGGCTCGCGGGCCAGCTCCTCGATCGGCCGGCCGGTCCAGTCGCCGTAGCCGCACTCGCCGAAGCGGTCGTCGGTCTGGACCGTACGGCACCGCTCCTGACGCAGCGCCACCGCGCGCGCGGTCTCCTGGCAGCGGTCGAGCGGGCTGGACACGATGGCGTCGAGGTCGAGGGGCGCGAGCCTCGCGGCCAGCGCGTCGGCCTGCTCTCGCCCGCGCTCGTCGAGGTGGACGCCCGGCGTCCAGCCCGCGAGCACCGGCCCCGTCATCGCGGTGAGGCCGTGCCGCAGGAGCAGGAGGGTGGTCATGAGGAGATCACGCCCAGCGAGAGGAGCGTGAGCAGGAAGGCGCCCGCGAAGACCCGGTAGACCACGAACACGATGGTCGAATGCTTGGCGACGTAGCGCAACAGCCAGGCGATCGAGGCGTACCCGACGACGAACGAGACGATGGTCGCGACCGCGGTCGGCACCGGGGGCACGCCTCCCCCGTCGCCGATGTGGCGCAGCTCGAACAGTCCGGACAGGACCACCGCCGGGATCGACAGCAGGAACGAGTACCGCGCGGCGGCCTCCCGGGTGTACCCGAGGAACATCGCGCCGGTCATCGTGGAGCCGGACCGGGAGGCGCCGGGGATCAGCGGCAGCATCTGCCAGGCGCCGATGATCAGGCCGTCGCGCAGGCCGAGGTCGGCGACCTCTTTCTTCTTCCGCCCCATCTGGTCGGCGGCGAGCAGCAGCAGGCCGAAGAGGATGAGCATGCCGGCGTTGAGCCACAGGTTGCGCGCCGGGCCCTCGATCGCGTCCTTGAACAGCAGGCCGGCGACGCCGATGGGAACGGTCCCGAGGCCGATGTACCAGCCCATGCGGGCGTCGAGGTGGCCGCGCAGGTCCGGGGTCCACAGGCTGCGCAGCCAGGTCCACAGGATCCGGACGATGTCGCGCCAGAAGTAGATGAGCACCGCCAGCATCGTGCCGAGCTGGATCACCGCGGTGAAGGCGGCGCCGGGATCGGACCACCCCAGCAGCTTCGGCACGATCAGCAGGTGCGCGGAACTTGAGATGGGCAGGAATTCGGTGAGTCCCTGCACGATGCCGAGCACGATGGCCTGGAGAGAGTCCACGATGGGCCAGCCTAAACGCTCTGACGCGCTAATCTGGCCTGACAATGGATCAGCGACTTGTCGGGCGCAGCGGTCTGTCGGTGTCCCGGTTGGGGCTCGGCACGATGACCTGGGCCCGCGACACCGGCGCCGAGGAGGCGACCGCCCAGATCACCGAGTTCGTCGAGGCCGGGGGCACGCTGATCGACACGGCCGACGTCTACGGCGGCGGCGACGCCGAGCTGCTGATCGGCCGCCTGCTCCGCGACGTGGTGCGGCGCGACGAGCTGGTGATCTCCACCAAAGCGGTGCTGACCCCCGGCGGACGGCCCGACGCCTCGCGCCGGCATCTCATCCGCGCCCTCGACGCCTCCCTGTCGCGGCTGGGGCTGGACGACGTGGACCTGTGGCAGCTCCACGCCTTCGACCCCGACGTCCCCCTGGAGGAGACGCTCGCCGCCGTCGATCTCGCCGTCTCCACGGGGCGTACGGCCTACGCCGGCGTGTGCGACTACGCCGGCTGGCAGCTCGCCGCGGCGGCGGTGTGGCAGCGCGCGGCCGACTCCCGCGCCCCCATCGTCTGCGCCCAGGGGGAGTACTCCCTGCTCGCCCGGGACGCGGAGCAGGAGGTGCTCCCGGCCGCCGCGCACGTCGGCGCCGGCTTCCTGGCCTGGTCGCCGCTCGGCCGGGGCGTGCTGACCGGCAAGTACCGCACCGGCATCCCCGCGGACTCCCGCGCGGCGACGCCGCATTTCGCCGAGTTCGTCCGGCCATACCTGGATGAACGGTGCCGCAGGATCGTGGAATCGGTCGCGACGGCGGCCGACGGCCTCGGCGTGTCGCCGCTCTCGGTGGCTCTCGCGTGGATCCGGGACCGCCCGGGCGTGTCGGCCGCCGTGGTCGGCACGCGCACGCATGCCCAGCTTCTCGGGGTTCTCCAGGCCGAGGAGCTCACCCTCCCGCAGGCGATCCGCGAAGCCCTGGACGACGTCTCCGACTCCTGAGCCGCCCCGACGTCGGTCTCCGGCACCCCTGACGTAAAAACGAGAGTTCTTCTCGCGTATCACGCGTCCATACCGAATCGCAACTTTCGGCGAAAAATCGGGGCGCATGGGAAAAGAGTGGGAGTCGTAGGGTTCGTCCGGCACATGCCGCCCATCACGTTCACGCGACATTCCACGACATTCACCGTACGGCGACGGCGAGGTGTGGCCGGGTCGGGAGCGGCGGGGCGCCGGACGCGTCCGACGAGCGGGGAAACGACGAATCCGCATTTCGGGAAGGGGAGCATATGGAGATCGGACGTCACACGTCCGCGATCTCTGCGGGTGCGCTGGCGGTTGCCCTCAGCGTGGGAGTCCCCCTGCTGGCGGCCGAGCCGGCGCAGGCGGCCGACTGCACGGGCAGCGGGATCCTGTCCGGCGTGACCAACGGACTTTGCTCGGTGGTCCACGGCGTGACCGGCACGCTGGACGCGGCGACCGGCGGCGCGACGTCAGGGCTCAGCGGCGTGGTCGACACGGCGGTCGGTGGTGTGACGGGCACGGTGAACGGCACGGTCAACGGCGTGACCGGCACGTTGAGCACGACCGTGGGCGGAGTGGCCGACACGGTGGGCGGCCTCGGCGGCGGTGGCGGGCTCGGCGATACGGTCGGCGGCCTGACCAACACCCTCGGTGGCACCGTCGGCGGCGTGACCGACACCCTCGGGGACACCGTCGGCGGGGTCACGGACACGCTGAACGGCACGGTCAAGGGACTCGGTGACGCGCTGGGCGCCAAGGGCGGCACGGGCGGCACGGGTGCTTCGGACGGCTCAGGATCGTCCGGAGGCGGTGTCGGCGGCGCGGTCGGCGGAGTCGTAGGGGGCGCGGTGGGCGCCGTGGACGACGTCGTGCGGGGCGCGGTGGACCTGACCGGCGGGCTGACCCAGACGGAGACGGAGAAGGACGGCTGCCTCCCAGGGGCCTCCGGCGGCGCCTGCGGCGACACGGGGGGCGGTACGGCCAAGCCGTCCGGCGAGGACGCGGCGGACAAGACCAAGGCGGGCATGGTGCGCGGCGAGGCCGGGAACGACATCCTCCCGACCGAACCCATCCGCCCCCCGGAGAGCCGGCCGAACCTGATCGACGAGGGGCGGACCATCCGCCCGGTCGACCTCTCGGTGGACCCGGACGACGTCGGCATCCCGCTGCTGTGGCCGGGGCAGTACGTCCCGGGGCTGTCCACCCACATGAAGGGCGCGGCGATCCCGGCGCGACGGTCGCAGAACGGCATGGAGACGGCGCTGACCGCGGCACTGCTGCTGTCGGCGGTGCTCGCCACCCGCGTGGTGTCGGCGCGCCGCGCCCGCGCGAACATGCCCGAGTCGATGCCCCTCGAGGGCATCCGGCTCAGCGGATCGCCGGGCCGCCACCGCATGGCCTGAGCGCCGGTCATCGGCGACCGACGGCGCCGCCGCACGATGAGTGCGGCGGCGGCCGGGTCAGGCTCCGATCGCGTGGACGCCGCCGTCGACGTGCACGATCTCCCCGGTGGTGGCGGGGAACCAGTCGGAGAGCAGGGCGAGGCAGGCCCGAGCCGCGGGCTCGGTGTCGGTCAGGTCCCAGCCGAGGGGCGCCTTGTCCGGCCAGCTCTCCTCGAACTCCCGGAAGCCGGGGATGCTCTTGGCGGCCATGGTGCGCAGCGGCCCGGCGGCGACCAGGTTGACCCGGATGCCGTGCTTGCCGAGGTCGCGCGCGAGATAACGGGAGCAGGACTCCAGCCCCGCCTTGGCCACACCCATCCAGTCGTAGACCGGCCACGCCTTGGTGGCGTCGAAGTCGAGGCCGACGACCGCGCCGCCGTCCTTCATCAACGGCAGGCACGCGACGGCGAGCGACTTGAACGAGTAGGTGGAGACGTGGAGGGCGGTCGCCACGTCCTCCCA
This sequence comes from Microtetraspora malaysiensis, assembly GCF_001528665.1. Classification (GTDB taxonomy): domain Bacteria; phylum Actinomycetota; class Actinomycetes; order Streptosporangiales; family Streptosporangiaceae; genus Microtetraspora_A; species Microtetraspora_A malaysiensis. Next base: position 29,747 of record NZ_BBYJ01000009.1, on the reverse strand, counting down.
GCTCGTGTTGAGGAAGTTCCCGCCCAGGCACGTCTGCGGGGCGAAGCCGATGGAGTGGACGACGCCGTCCAGGCCGTCCAGGTGCTCGCCCACGCGGTCGGCGAGCGTGTCGAGGTGCTCGGTGTTCTGCACGTCCAGCTCGATCACCGGCGGCGGCTCAGGCAGCCGCTTGGCGATGCGCTCGACCAGGCTGAGGCGGCCGAAGCCGGTCAGCACGACGCTCGCGCCCTCCTCCTGCGCGAGCTTCGCCACGCTGAAGGCGATCGAGGAGTCGGTGAGGACGCCGGTGACCAGCAGCCTCTTGCCGTCCAGCAGACCCATGTGTCAGCTCCAGTTCCCGGTGGCCTTCGGCCACCCGTTCTCGTCCGTGCCGGAATGCCTTCCGGGGTGCTTCCAGGAAGTCAGTGACCCATTCCGAGGCCACCGTCCACGGGGATGACCGCGCCGGTCACGTAGGAGGCGTCGTCGCTCGCCAGGAACCTGACAACCTTCGCGATCTCGTCCGCGCTCGCCTGGCGGCCGAGCGGGATGCTCTTGCGGATCGCCTCCTGCTGGGCCTCGTCGAGCACGGCGGTCATGTCGGTCTCGACGAAGCCGGGCGCGACGACGTTGACCGTGATGCCGCGCGAGGCCAGCTCCCTGGCCAGCGACCGGCCGAACCCGATCAGCCCGGCCTTGGAGGCGGCGTAGTTGGTCTGGCCGGCCGACCCGAGCATGGCGACGACCGAGGAGATCAGCACGATCCTGCCGCGCTTGAGCCTCAGCATCGGCCGCACCGCCCGCTTGGCGACGCGGTACGCGCCGGTGAGGTTGGTGTCGATGACGTCGGTGAAGGCCTCTTCCTTCATCAACGGCAGCAGCGTGTCCTTGGTGATGCCGGCGTTGGCGACCACGACCTCCACCGGGCCGTGCTCGGCCTCGGCCTTCTCGAAGGCGGCGTCCACGTCCGCCGTGTTGGTCACGTCGCAGCGGACGCCGAAGAGACCCTGCGGGGGCTCACCGGAGCGGTAGGTGACGGCGACGGCGTCGCCGGCGGCGGCGAGTTCGCGGGCGATGGCGAGACCGATGCCGCGGTTGCCGCCGGTGACGAGAACAGAACGAGCCATGCACGGGACGCTACCGCTTACCGCCGGGTAACCCACTTGTCCGCAGGGCACAAGATCACACGGTTAGGATCGTGGACATGCGCCAGATCGATCCCGATTTCCTCGCCCTGCCGCTCAGGCGGCTGGCGGACGCGGCCCTGCAGCGCGCCCGTGACCTGGGCGCCGAGCACGCGGCGTTCCGCCTGGAGCGGGTGCGCTCGGAGACCCTCCGCCTGTTCGACGCCCGGCTCGAGGGTTCCATGGACGCCGACGACCTCGGCTTCGCCGTACGAGTGATCAAGGATGGCACCTGGGGCTTCGCCTCCGGCGTCGAGTTGACGCCCGAGGCCGCCGTCCGCGCCGCCGAGCAGGCGGTGCGGGTCGCCGAGGTCAGCGCGCCCATCAACCGCGAGCCGATCGAGCTCGCGCCCGAGCCCGTCCACGCCGACGTCACCTGGGTCTCCGCGTACGACGTGGACCCGTTCGACGTGCCGTTGCGCGACAAGGTCGAGCTGCTCGGCGGCTGGTCGGCCGGTCTGCTGGGCCGGGTCGACCACGTCTCCGCCTCGCTGATGCAGGTCAAGGAGCAGAAGTTCTACGCCGACACGGCGGGGACGGTGACCACGCAGCAGCGGGTGCGGCTGCATCCGGTGCTGACCGCGATGCGCACCGACGGCGACCGGTTCGACGACATGCGCACCCTGGCGCCCCCGGTCGGCCGCGGCTTCGAATACCTGACCGGCACCGGCTGGGACTTCCCGGCCGAGCTGGCCGAGATCCCCGACCTGCTGACCGAGAAGCTCAAGGCGCCCTCGGTCGAGGCGGGCTCATACGATCTGGTGATCGACCCGTCCAACCTGTGGCTGACCATCCACGAGTCGATCGGCCACGCCACCGAGCTGGACCGCGCGCTCGGCTACGAGGCGGCGTACGCGGGCACCTCGTTCGCCACCTTCGACCAGCTGGGCACCCTGAAGTACGGCTCGCCGGTGATGAACGTGGTGGGCGACCGCACCGCCGAGCACGGCCTGTCCACGGTCGGCTGGGACGACGAGGGCGTCGAGGGGCAGTCGTTCGACATCGTGCGCGACGGCGTCCTGGTGGGCTACCAGCTCGACCGGCGGATGGCCCTGCTGAAGGGCTTCGGGCGCTCCAACGGGTGCGCGTTCGCCGACTCCCCCGGTCACGTGCCGATGCAGCGGATGGCCAACGTGTCCCTCCAGCCGGCCGAGGGCGGCCCCTCCACCGAGGAGCTGATCTCCCGGGTGGAGCGCGGGATCTACATCCTCGGTGACAAGAGCTGGTCGATCGACATGCAGCGGTACAACTTCCAGTTCACGGGCCAGCGCTTCTACAAGATCGAGAACGGCCGGCTGGCCGGGCAGCTCCGCGACGTGGCCTACCAGGCGACCACGACCGACTTCTGGCGCTCCATGGAGGCCGTCGGCGGCCCGGGGACGTACGTCCTCGGCGGCGCCTTCAACTGCGGCAAGGGCCAGCCGGGGCAGGTGGCGCCGGTCAGCCACGGCACGCCGTCGACGCTGTTCCGGGGCGTGCGGATCCTCAACACGGTGCAGGAGGGCGGCAAGTGAGCGAGCGCATGGGCACTCCCCAGGAGACGGTCGAGCGGGCCCTCGCGCTCAGCCGCGCCGACGACTGCGTGGTGATCGTGGAGGAGGGGTCCACGGCGAACCTGCGGTTCGCCGGCAACACCCTCACCACCAACGGGGTCGCGCGGTCCTCGCAGCTGACGGTGATCTCGATCGTGGGGCAGGGTGTGGGCGTGGTGTCCCGGGCCGCGGTGCGTCCCGACCAGCTCGCCGACGTGGTGGCCGCGGCCGACCAGGCCGCGCGGGACGCCCAGCCGTCGGAGGACGCCCGGTCGCTTCCCGGCGGCGACTCCCTCGGTGACTGGAACCGGGCGGTCGAGCCGACGACCATCGAGATCCTCCGCGACTTCGCGCCCGCGCTGGGCGAGTCGTTCGCGGCGGCCGAGGCCTCCGGCAGGAAGCTGTACGGCTTCGCCGAGCACATCCTGACCTCCACCTTCGTCGGGACGTCGTCCGGGCTGCGCGCCCGGCACGACCAGCCCACCGGGCGGCTGGAGCTCAACGCGAAGTCGGCGGACCTGTCCCGGTCGGCGTGGACCGGCGTGGCGACCCGCGACTTCTCCGACGTGGACGTCGCGGCGCTCGACGCCACGCTCGCCCGGCGGCTCGACTGGGCCAAGCGCCGGGTGGACGTCCCGGCCGGGCGGTACGAGACGATCCTGCCGCCGACCGCGGTCGCCGACCTGATGATCTACCTCTACTGGTCGTCCGGGGCGAGGGACGCGGCCGACGGCCGTACGGTCTTCTCGAAGCCGGGCGGCGGCACGCGGGTCGGGGAGCGCCTCTCGGACCTCCCCGTGCGGCTCTACAGTGATCCGGCGCACCCGGGCATCGAGTGCACGCCGTTCGTCCTCGCGCACGCCTCCGGCCGGGAGCAGTCGGTCTTCGACAACGGCCTGGGCCTCGGCGCCACGGACTGGATCTCCGGGGGACGGCTGGCCAACCTGGTGCAGACCCGGCACTCCGCCGAGCTGACCGGGCTCGCGGCCACCCCGTCGATCGACAACCTGATCATGACGGGGCCGGACGGCGGCCGCTCGCTGGAGGAGATGATCGCCGGTACGGAGCGCGGGCTGCTGCTCACCTGCCTGTGGTACATCCGCGAGGTGGACCCGCAGTCGCTGCTGCTCACCGGCCTGACCAGGGACGGCGTCTACCTCGTCGAGAACGGCGAGGTGGTCGGGGAGGTCAACAACTTCCGGTTCAACGAGTCACCGGTCGATCTGCTCGGCCGGCTGTCCGAGGTCGGGCGGAGCGAGCAGACGCTGCCGCGCGAGTGGAACGACTACTTCACCCGCACCGTCATGCCGGCGATCAGGGTGCCCGACTTCAACATGTCCACGGTCAGCCAGGCGAACTGACCCCGAGGTCTTGTCGAGGCGCGGCCGTCCCCGTGACGGCCGCGCCTCAGGCGTCTTCGAGGCGGAAACCGACCTTCAGCCCGACCTGGATGTGGGCCACCTCGCCGTCCTCGATGTAGCCGCGCACCTCGGTCACCTCGAACCAGTCGAGGTGACGCAGAGTCTCGGCGGCGCGCCGGATGCCGTTGCGGATGGCCCGATCGACGCTCTCCCCCGAAGTGCCCACTATTTCGGTCACCCGATAGGTTCGGTCCGACATGACGTCCTCCCTCTCGCTCGGACTCATGCTCATATCGCTGCGGCGCTTTCGCGCCCCCACCATGCGGGGTCTACCGTGGAGTTTGTGAAGCTTTTGGGCCGGAACCGGACAGTGCACAAGGTTACGGACGCCAGGCCCTCGCTGTCGGCGGACATCCGGCGCCGCGAGATCAGCTACGTGATCAAGATGTCCATTCGTCTCGTGTGCCTCGTGCTCGCCGTCGCCGTGCCGGCGCCGTGGCCGGTGCGGGCGCTACTCGTCGCGGGGGCCGTGGTTTTGCCATACGTTGCCGTGATCGGGGCCAATGAGCGAGGGAAAGGTCAACCGTCGCCCATGGAAACCGTGGAATCTAACCAAAACGAGATACCACGGCATCGACGCGAGATCGGGTCGTGACAAAGTCTTGACGCAACCCATGGGTTGTAGGTGTACAGTTTAGCCAAGCGCTCTGGTCCCCCGTCGGAGCGCTGGTGCCGGCGTTCCGGGCCCCCGTCGGAACGCCGATGAAGCGGCGCCGGGTGGTTTGCCCCCGTAACCACCCGGCGCTGCCCTTCTTTTTTCTCGAATTTCGCCTTAATTCGAACAAATTACCGCTTTTATGCGAACGCCATCGTTTTCACAGCGTGTCGCGATATATCCGCAACCTTCGGACAGGCACTACGGGATCACGGATCCGCGGTCAGGCGTCCTTGCGGGTTTCGGTCGTCGTCTGCTCCCAGTTACGGGCCATGGCGGAGAGGCGCTCCAGCGCGTCTTCGGGGGCGGTGCCCGCTCCCTGGGCGAGCCCGAGCAGGTAGGCGGTGAGCGGCGCGGCGGGCCGGGCCACGCCGTGGGCCACATCACGGGTCAGGTCGAGCACCGCCTCGCGGGCCACCCTCGCGGGATCGACGCCCAGTTCGCGGCAGACCAGGGCGGTCCACTCCTCCAGCACGTTCACACGGTCTCCTCGTTCGTCCCTCGAGTCGTTCGTCCCTCGAGTCCGGCGCGCCCGGTCGAGATCGTCCATAGTGTCGCAGTCGAACCAGGGGGCCCGCCCGCCCGCCTCCGCGGCGAGGCGGACGGTCACCGGTTCGAGCGGGCCGAGCACCCCGCGCAGCGAGCGGCCGCCGTACCGGGCGAGGGCATCGCGGAGCGCCCGCGTCCGCCACACGCCGGTCAGCCACTGCTCGGCGCCCTCGTCGTCGACCAGCACGGCGCCCGCGGCGCCCGCCTCCCGCGCCGCGGCGCGCAGCGCCGTCACGTGATCCGCGGTCAGGAAGGGCAGATCGGCGGCGAGCAGCGCGATCTCATCGGCCGTGACGAGGGCGAGCCCGGCCCGCAGCGCCGGCACCGGCCCGGACCCGGGCGGCTCCTCCCGGGTGTGCACGGCCCGCTCCAGCCCGCGCCCGGGACGCGGGGGGCCGACGACGACGAGGGTCCGCGCGCCGGGAACGGCCGCGGCGACCCGCTCGATCAGGGACCGTCCCGCGACCGGCTCCGCCGGCTTGTCCCGCCCCCCCAGCCGCCGCGCGTGCCCGCCGGCCAGGATCACCGCGTCGTACGGCACAACCTAGCCTCCGATGGCCGACATGGGCCGGGCCGGCTGGAGGAAGGACGGGTCGTCGATGCCGTGGCCGGCCTTCTTCCGGCCAACGGCGCTGATCCAGCGGGCGGCGAGGTCGTCGTCGGACGCCCCGGAGCGCAGGGCCGTACGGAGATCGGACTCCTCCGTGGCGAACAGGCAGTTGCGGATCTGGCCGTCGGCGGTGAGCCGGACGCGGTCGCACGCTCCGCAGAACGGACGGGTGACCGAGCCGATCACGCCCACCCGCGCCGGGCCGCCGTTCACGAGGAAGAGCTCCGCGGGCGCGCTGCCGCGATCGCGCGGATCGTCCCCCACCAGGTCGAAGGAGGCCTTGAGCAGGCCGAGGATCTCGTCGGCGGTGATCATGTTCTCGCGGCGCCAGCCGTGCTGGGCGTCGAGCGGCATCTGCTCGATGAAGCGCAGCTCGTACCCGTGGTCGAGGCTGAAGCGCAGCAGCGGGACCGCCTCGTGCTCGTTGACGCCCCGCATCAGCACCGCGTTGATCTTTACGGGAGTGAGCCCGACCCGGTGGGCCGCGGCCAGCCCGTCGAGGACGTCGGGCAGGCGGTCGCGGTGTGCGAGACGGAGGAACACGGCCGGGTCCAGGGTGTCGAGTGACACGTTGATCCGGTCCAGCCCGGCCTCCGCCAGCGGGGCGGCGAGCCTGGCGAGGCCGATGCCGTTCGTGGTCAGCATGATCTGGGGGCGCGGGCGCAGCCGTGCGGTCGCCGCGACGATCTCCACCAGCTCCCGGCGCAGCAGCGGCTCACCCCCGGTGTAGCGCACCTCGGTGATGCCGAGCCGCTCCACGCCGATCGTGACGAGGCGGACGATCTCCTCGGCGGTGAGCAGGTCGGGCTTGGGGAGCCAGTCCAGCCCTTCGGGCGGCATGCAGTACGAGCACCGCAGGTTGCATCGGTCGGTCAGTGAGACGCGCAAGTCGGTCGCGACCCGGCCGAATGAGTCAACCAGCAAGGGGGACCTCCCGGACGTTCGGAGACCTCAAGCCTATGGCCTGTCGCCTCTCCGCCCGCACCTCTCCGCCCGCACCGTCGGCCCCGCGTCAGGCGAGGGCGGGTGAGGGAACGCTGCGGCGCGGGTCGAGGAGGCCGGGGTCGGTGGCCATGAAGACGTCCATGGAGTCGCTGTGCCATCCCGCGGCGAGCAGGGGGCGGGTCGCCACGTGGGGCGCGGGCAGGCAGACCGTGGCCCGGCCTCCGGGCGGGTCCAGCGTCGCGAGCACGGCGACGACCGCGTCCCTGACCGCGTTGGCGCCCGCCGCGGGGTCCGCGGCCAGGTGGGTGACGCCGTACTCGGGCTCGGCGCCGCCCACGGCGGCGGCGGCGACCACCGCGCCGTCACGGGAGACGAGGAGCGCCCGTCCGCCGGGACGGGCCACCCAGGCGGCGTGGTCGGCGGCCCGGTCCACGCCGGTCCACTCCAGTTCCAGCGCGGCGACCTCGCCGGGACCGGTCTCCGAGACGGTCCAGCCGCGCGGGAGGCGAAGGGCGCGCACGTCGCCGCCCAGGTAGAGGAGCGGCCACCAGGCGTCCAGGCCGGACCTCGTGTACAGCGGCAGCGCGTGCGCGTGCAGGCTGCTGAACGTCATGCGCCGGGGGGTGTCCTGCCAGAGGGCCCTGAGCATCGCGTTCCCCGCTCCGCGGCCGTGGGATCGGGGGTCGACGAACAGGTCGCAGAGCATCGTCACCGCGTCCGGCCCGTCGCCGATCCTGCGGGTCGCGCCGAACCCGGTCACCGTGCCGTTCTGCTCGGCGACGACCACCCGGCCGTGGGCCAGCAGGTGACCGACGTACGCCGGATCGGCTCCGGTCCACTCCTCTCCCTGGCCGGTGGCCACGGCCACCGCCGCGATGGCGTCGAGGTCCTCGAGGGTTGCGCCCCTTATGTACGTGTTTGTCACGGCCATACTGTGCCACAGCTCTCAGCCTGGAAGCCCTCCCCCGGAAGGACGCGAAATAGTGACGCGATCTCTCCCGGAGCGGCTCCGCCCCCTCTTTCCGCGCCCCGCGGGCCTTGGGCCCGGTCCGGTGCGGGCGGATCCCAGGCATAACTCCCATCAAACCGGGCAAATAGTGATAAATGGCACACATCTCCCGTCTTAGGGGGTTTCGATGCCGCGAATCACCGCCGTCGAGTGCGTCCTCCCCCCGAACCGGTACGCCCAGGAGGAGATCACCGACCGGCTGGCGGAGCTGTGCCCGATCCCGGAGGACGTCCGCCCCCTCCTCGACCGGCTGCACACGAGCACCCGCGTCCGTGAGCGCCACCTCGTGCTGCCGATCGAGAAGTACGCCAAACTCGACGGATTCGGCGCGGCGAACGAGGTCTACGTCGACGCCGCGGTCGATCTGGGGGCGGAGGCGGTCGCCGCCGCGCTCGAGGCGGCCGGCCTGGAGGGCTCCGACGTGGACCTGATCATCGTCGCCTCCACCACCGGCGTGGCCGCGCCCTCGCTGGACGCCAGGATGGCCGGGCGGCTCGGGCTGCGCCCCGACGTCAAGCGGCTCCCGGTCTTCGGCCTCGGCTGCGTCGCCGGAGCGGCCGGGATCGCGCGGCTGCACGACTACCTGCGCGGCGCGCCCGGCGAGGTCGCCGTACTGCTCACGGTGGAGCTCTGCTCCCTCACCCTGCAACGCGAGGACAGCTCGATCGCGAACCTGATCGCGAGCGGCCTCTTCGGGGACGGCGCCGCCGCCGTCGTGGCGTGCGGCGACGAGCGGGCCGGCTCCGGCCCCGCCGTGGTGGCCACGCGCAGCCGCCTCTATCCCGACTCCGAAGGGGTGATGGGCTGGGACGTGCGCGACAGCGGCTTCCAGGTGGTGCTGGACGTGCGCATCCCCGAGCTGGTCCGCGAGCACCTGGCCGACGACATGCGCGAGTTCCTGGCCGACCAGGGGCTGACGACGAAGGACGTGACGGCCTGGGTCTGCCACCCCGGCGGCCCGAAGGTGCTCCAGGCCGTCGCCGCCGCCCTCGACCTGCCCGAGGGCGCGCTGGACATGACCTGGCGCTCGCTCGCCCAGGCGGGGAACCTCTCCTCCGCCTCGGTGCTGTTCGTGCTGCGGGACACTATGGCGTCACCGCAGCCGCCGCCTCCGGGCACGCCGGGCGTCCTGCTCGCGATGGGCCCCGGCTTCTGCTCCGAACTCGTCCTGCTCCGCTGGTAGGCGACGCCGTGAGCTGGTACGCCCTGCTCGTTCTCGCGGTGGCGGCGGAACGCGTCGCCGAGCTGGTCGTGGCCCGGCGCAACACCCGGTGGAGCCTGGCCCGGGGCGGTGTGGTCAGCGGACGCGGCCACTACCCGGCGCTGGTGGCGCTGCACACCGGGCTGCTCGTCTCCTGCCTGGTCGAGGTACGCCTGGCCGGTCGGCCGTTCGTCCCGGCGCTCGGCCTGCCCATGCTCGCCCTGGTCCTGGCCGCGCAGGGACTGCGCTGGTGGTGCGTCGCCACGCTCGGCTCCCGATGGAACACCCGCGTGATCGTGGTGCCGGGGATGCCGCCGGTGCGGCGCGGGCCGTACCGGCTGGGCCGGTTACGCCATCCCAACTATGTGGCCGTGGCGGTGGAGGGCGTGGCGCTGCCGCTGGTGCACTCCGCGTGGCTGACGGCGATCGGGTTCACCGTACTCAACGCGGCCCTGATGGCGGTCCGGATCAGGTGCGAGGACGCCGCCCTCGCGGCCGCGGCCCGGTGAAGAACGGCTCCGGAGAAGAGAAGACGGAAGGCCCGGCTCCCATGAGGGAGCCGGGCCGAGTCGTGGCGGCGCCGGTACGCGCCGTCATGTCCTCCGTTTAGCGGTGGCCCCATCCGTGGCCGGTGGCCTTGACGTAGGCGGACGCCTCGGAGCCCTTCAGCCGGCGGTCGCCGTCGAAGCGCACGGCCCAGGTGCCGGACTGGGTGGCCCGGACCTTGGTCGCGAAGCGGCCGGAGCCGTCGGTCTTGGCGGTCTGGACGTACTTCCAGCGCCGGGAGCCCTGAGGCTGGAAGTAGACCGTGATGTCCTTGCCGCCGAGCCAGTGCCAGTCGTGCCAGTAGCCCTGGCCCTCGCGGCAGTCCTTACCCCGGCCCCAGCTGCCGCTGTAGCCGTTCCAGTCGTAGTACCAGTCGCTGTAGCACTGCGCGACCTCGAGCTTGCCCCGCAGGTCAAGCCGGCTCCCCTTCCGAACCGACTTGGGGGAGGCGGTGAAGCTGTCGATGCGGGTGGCCTTCGGCCCCTTCGGCTCGGACGGACGCTGCCGGTCGTCGTGCTTCACGGAGAAGGTCCGGTCGGCGGTGATGACCTTGCCGTCGTAGCCGAACGCCTCGACGTGGACGGTCCAGGTGCCCGTCCTGTGGCTCCAGTCGAAGTTCCAGGACTGCGACTTCGTGTCCCACTTGGCCCCGCGCAGCCGCTCCGGGTTGTCGTCCTTGCGCGCCACCCCGTGGCCGTGGCCGCCGCCGTGGCCGCCGCCCCGGGGCTCCACGACCTCGATCTTGACGTCCTTGACGTCCTTGGTCCGGACGGTCGCGGTGACGCTGACCGAGCCGCGCCGGCCGACGACGACCGTGCCGGGGCTGACGTCGACCGACACGATCCGGGAGTCGGCCCGGTAGAAGGAGGCGTCGGGCGTCTGGGAGACCTGCGGGCTCGGGCCGCGGGTGGCGTTCGGCGCGTTCGCGAAGGCCGGCGTGGCCGTCGCGAGCGCCGTGGCGCCCATGACAGCCACCGCCAGAGTGGCGGTGATGCGTTTCACCATGAGGGTTCTTTCCTCTCCCCGTTTGTGAACGCGCCCCGGCACGGGGCGCGCTTACGTCAAGAGACGTGTAAAGGAAGAGAAAAGTTGCCCCTAAAACATCACAAATTCGCAACTAGCCTTCTAAATAGGGTGATATCACCCTGAGGCGACACCGGTGTCCGAACCGTAGTGCGCGGTCCCCCCGAACTCGACCTGCCAGGTGCCCCCGGTCTTGACCGGCGCCCGGCTCTCGAACCAGCCGTCCTTGTTCGTGACGGCGGTCCCCATGTTCCTCCAGTCGGCCGCGCCCGACTCGCGGAATCGGATCGTGACCTCCTGCCCGGCGAACGGCCGGTAGTCGACCTGGCCCTTCGGGTCGACCCGCATGAGGGTCCCGGTGACGCGCGTGCCGTCGCCGCCGCGGTTCACGTTGATGCCTTCGAACCGCGTCGACCGGCGGAGGTAGAAGGTCGTGTAGCTGTTGACGGTGGCGCCGTTCGCGCCCTTGGCGGTGGCGACCACGGTCCACTGGCCGCTCGGGTACCAGCGGGACAGCCCCACCTCAGGTTGGAACCGCCACTTCTCCCACCCGGTGGACCGTCCCACGCCCTGGCCGCCCTGGGTGGACCGCGTGCCCGAGACGGAGACGGAGCCGGTGCTCCCGTCGATGAGCGGGCGCATCGGGGCGGCCCCGGGCCGGGGCGGGACGACGGCCGGGGCGGCGCCCGGGGACTGTCCGTTGGAGGCGGCCGGCGGCGGGCCGGGCTCGACCTTGACGGTGACCGCGCGGTCGCCGCGCGCCCCGCGCGCGACCACGTCGACCACCAGCTTCACTGATCCCGACGGGCCGACGACCGGGTCGCCCGGCTGCACGGTGACGGATCGGATGGCCAGCTCGTCGTCGGCCAACGCCGGTGTCTGCGCCGCCCCGAGGGCGGCCAGCGGGACGGCGGCCGCGACGGCCGCCCTGGCGATTAGACGTCTGCTCATGGCCGAAGACCGTAGGCAGGCCCGGGTAATGCCCCCGGGGTGGAAACCCACCCCGGATGGCAAAACGTCACCCGATCCGGCTCGTCCGGCTCACTCGTACAGCGTGGCGATCAGGTCGGCGTACTTCGCGTGGATGACCCGCCGTTTGAGCTTCAGGCTTGGCGTGAGCTCCTCGGTCTCCGGCGTCCACTCGACGGGCAGCAGCCGCCACCTCTTCACCTGCTGCACCCGGGCCAGTTTGGCGTTCGCCGCGTCGACGGCGGTCTCGACCGCCTTCAGCACGTCGGGGTGCCCGGCCAGCTCGGCGAAGTCGTCGAACTCGATGCCGCGCGCCCGCGCCCACCCCGGGGCCACCTCGGCGTCCAGGGTCAGGATCGCCACCGGGTACGGCCGGCGGTCGCCGTACGCGAGGGCCTGCCCGATCAGGGGGTGCGCCTTGAGCGTGTTCTCGATGTTGGCCGGCGAGATGTTCTCGCCGCCCGCGGTGATGATCAGCTCCTTCTTGCGGTCCACGATCCGGACGAAGCCGTCCGCGTCGATGGAGCCGACGTCGCCGGTGCGCAGCCAGCCGTCCGCGTCGAAGAGCCCCTCGTCCGGCCGGTTGAGGTAGCCGCCGGTGTTGAGCGGGCCGCGGGTGAGGATCTCGCCGTCCCCGGCGATCCGCACCTCGACGCCCGGCTCGGCCCGGCCGACCGAACCCAGCTTGTACGCCGCGGGGGTGTTGGCGGTGAACGCGCCGGTCGTCTCGGTCATGCCGTACACGTCGATGACCTTCATGCCGAGGCCGGCGAAGAAGCGCTGTACCTCGGCCGGCAGGGGCGCGGCGGCGGTGGCGAGCCAGCTCGCCCGGTCGAAGCCGATCAGCGACCTGATGGACGACAGCAGCGCGGCGTCCGCCCGGTCGTAGGCGGCCTGGATCTCCGGCGTGACGGACGAGCCGTACTGGCCGGCCTCGACGTAGGCGAGCCCGGCGGTCATGGCCGCGCGGACCTGCTCCTGCCGCTCTTCCGGCTGGGTGGCGAGCAGCGCCTGGAGCCGGGCGGCCATCTTCTCCCAGACGCGCGGCACGCCGAAGAACATCACCGGCCTGACCTGGGCGAGCGTCGGGGCCAGGTTCGCCAGGTCGGTGCAGAAGTGGACGTGGGAGACCTTGAAGAGCGGCAGGTAGAGGCTGAGCACACGCTCGGCGATGTGGGCGTAGGTCAGGTAGGAGATCTGTGCGCCCAAGGACGGCAGGTTCGTCATCCTGTCGGTGGCTACGGCCTCGTAGGCCAGGTTCGCGTGGGTGAGGGGGACGCCCTTCGGGTCACCGGTGGTGCCGGAGGTGTACAGGACGGTCGCCACGTCGCCGGGGCCGACCGCCCGCCAGCGCGCCTCGACGGCCTCCGGGTCGGCCGCCAGCCGCTCCGCCCCGAGGGCGAGGAAGTCGTCCCAACTCAGGAAGCGGTCGTCGCGGGGAGGCGTCCCGTCGAGCACGACGACCTTCTCCAGCAGGGGCAGCCGCGGCAGGATCGGCTCCCACCGGGCCAGCTCGGCGGAGCCGACGACGGCCACCCTGGCCCCGACGTCATGGGCGATGTACGCCACCTGGTCGGCGGTGAAGGTGCTGTAGACCGAGCAGGCGAACGCGCCCGCGTGGACCGCCCCGAGGTCGGCCAGGACGTGCTCGCTGCGGTTGACCATCATCAGGGCGACCGCGTCGCCGGGGTCGACGCCCAGCGCGGCGTACGCGGCGGCGATCTCCAGGACCCGCCGCCGTGCCTCGGCGTAGCTCAGCGTGCGCCAGCCGCCTTCCACGGGATCGGAGTAGGCGGGGGCGTCGGGATGTTCGGCGGCGGTCCGCCTCAGCTGTGCACAGATCGTCAGGCCCGCGATCTCGCTTTCGATCGCGGCGCGCTCCTCAAGGACCCCGGGCATCGCGCCTCCAAGTGCGTGGAGTCTTGGACGAGTGGCATGCATCGCACCACATCGGACGCGCAGCGACAAGACCCACTTCTCTCGACGTTTCGCGCTTGCTCGCAGCACGACGGGGCAGACATCGGTAATACCCGCCGGGGGCGGTTCGGGGGTGGTCCTGGGCGTGTGGGAACAGGGCATGGAGTCGCAGACGGGAGCGCGTGAGCGGACGTTCTTCGGGCATCCGCGCGGCCTGGCGACGTTGTTCGGCACCGAGATGTGGGAGCGCTTCAGCTATTACGGGATGCGCGCGATCCTCGTGCTCTTCCTCACCGCTTCCCCGGCCCGCGGCGGGATGGGACTGCCCGGGGTGACCGCGATCGGCGTCTACGGCGTCTACATCGCCTCGGTCTACCTGCTCGCCCTGGCCGGCGGCTGGCTCTCCGATCGGGTCTTCGGCGCGCGCCGGGCCGTGCTGTACGGCGGGAGCGTCATCATGGCCGGGCACGTGAGCATGGCCGTACCGTCCGGCGGCGGGTTCGTGTGGCTCGGCCTCATCCTGATCGCGCTGGGCAGTGGCATGATGAAACCGAACATCTCGGCGATGGTCGGCGACCTCTACCGGCACGAGGACGACGCCCGGCGCGACTCGGGCTACTCGGTGTTCTACATGGGCGTCAACGTCGGGGCGTTCGCCGGGATCCAGGTGGTGCCGTGGCTCCAGCGGGGCGACCGCTGGCACCTCGCGTTCGGCGCGGCGGCGGTCGGCATGGCCTTCGGGCTCCTGCAGTACGTGCTGGGCAAGCGGCATCTGAAGGGCGCGGGCGAGCACGCGGAGCACCGGCTGACCCCGGAGGAACGCGCCCGGTTCGTCCGGGTCGCGCTGCCCTCGGGAGGCGCGGCGGTCGCGGCGATGGTCCTGTGGGCGGTCACCGGCACCCTCAACCTCGACCGGTTCACCATCGTGCTGACCGTGGTGTCCGCCGCGGTGCCCGCGGCGTACTTCGCCTTCCTGTTCCTGGGCTCGCACGAGATCACGCCGCGGGAGCGGACCCGGCTGGTCGCGTACTTGTGGCTGTTCATCGCGGCCGCGATCTTCTGGATGATCTACGACCAGGCGGGCGGGGCGCTCACGCTCTTCGCCCAGCATCAGACCGACCTGAACGTCCTCGGCTTCGAGATCCCGGCCGGGTGGGTGTCCAACGTCAACTCGCTCGCGATCATCATCCTGGCGCCGGTGTTCGCGGAGATCTGGATCAAGGCGGGCGACCGGTTCGGCACGCCGCTCAAGTTCGCGGCCGCGCTCGTGCTGGTCGGCCTCAGCTTCGTGGTGATGGCCCTGGCGGCGGACGCGGCGTCCGGCGGGACCAAGGTGTCGATCATGTGGCTGATCTCGGTGTACCTCGTGCAGACGCTCGGCGAGCTGTTCATCAGCCCGGTCGGGCTGTCGGTCACCAACAAGCTCGCCCCGCAAGCGTTCGTCAACCAGATGATGGGCGTCTGGTTCCTCGCGGTCGCCCTGGGCGACTCCATCGGCGGCCAGGCGTACCGGCTCACCCGCGTGGTGCCGATGCCGTGGTATTTCCTGATCCTCGCCATCTTCGCGGTGATCGCGGGTCTCGTCATGCTGGCCTGCGCTCGGAGACTCTCCCGGCTTATGGGAGACTGAACAGACGTGAACCACGTGCTCGACCTCGCCGGAATCTTTGTCTTCGCCCTGTCCGGCGCGCTGGAAGGCGTCCGCAAACGGCTCGACGTTGTCGGCATGGCGGTCCTGGCCTTCTTCACCGCCGTCGGCGGCGGCATCATGCGCGACCTGTTCATCGGCGTGCCGCCCGCCGCGTTCCGCGACACCGGATATCTCCTGGTGCCGATCGCGGCCACCGTCGTCGCGTTCTTCTGGCATTCACGGGTCGAGCGGGTCATGCCGGGCGTACTGGTGTTCGACGCGGCGGGCCTCGGCCTGTTCTGCGCGGTCGGGACGACCAAGGCGCTGCACTCCGGCATGGCCCCCTTGCACGCCGTGCTCCTCGGCGTCTGCACGGCGGTCGGCGGCGGCGTCATCCGCGACGTCCTGTCCGGCGAGATGCCGACCCTGCTCTACGACCGCCAGCTCTACGCCCTGCCCGCGATGCTCGGCGCGACCGCGATGGCCGTGCTGTACACGGCTGGCGTGCGCGGGTTCGTCGCCACCCTGTCCTCGGCCGTGCTCGCCTTCACGTTCCGCATCCTCGCCATGCGGTACGGCTGGCGCGCGCCCCTGGCGTGGGGCCTCAGAGGGTCGGTGTGAGCGGCTCGGCCGGACGGTAGCCGTACGAGCCGGTGCCGGCGGCGATGCGGTGGACCGCGTCGGTGAGCACGTCGGGCGGCTGGGTGAACGGGATCCTGACGTAGTGTTCGAGCGTCCCGTCCACGCCGAACCACGGGCCGGGCGCGATCCGCACGCCCCGCGCCGCGGCCGCGTCGGCGAGCGGGGTGGCGACCGGCGCGTCCAGCCTGATCCACAGTGAGCCGCCTCCGGGCGGCGGCGTGAACGTCCACGAGGGCAGCTCCGCGTGCAACGCCGCGGCGAGCGCCGCTCGTGAGGCGCGCAGCGAGCGGCACCGGTCGGCGCGGGTCTCCTCCAGGCGGTCGAACAGGTGGGTCACCGCGAGCTGCTCGACGATCGCGCCCGAGATGTCCACGGACGCCCGGAAGAGGGCGAGCCTGCGGACCAGCGCGGCGGTGGTGCGGATCCAGCCGACGCGCAGGCCACCCCACCAGAGCTTGGACGCGGAGCCGATGCTGATCACCCGGCCGTCGGTGTCGAAGGAGGCGAGCGGCCTGCGGGGGCCGACGTCGTCGAGCGCCAGCTCGGCCCAGGTCTCGTCGGCCAGCAGGATGGCATCGTTACGGCGTGCGGCGGCCACCAGCGCGGCCCGGTCCTCGTCCCCCATCAGGTGGCCGGTGGGGTTGTGGAAGTCCGGGATGACGTACGCGAGCCGGGCGGCCGACTGCCGGAGCGCGCACTCCAGCAGGTCGAGGTGCCAGCCGTCCTCCTGGATGCCGACCGGGACGAGCCGGGCGCCGCGCAGCCGCGCGACGTCGATGGCGTGCGAGAAGGTGGGCGACTCCACCAGCACCGGGTCCTGCGGGCCGACGAGCAGCGACATGACGAGGTGGATGGCGTGCTGGGCGCCCGCGGTGATCATGATCTGCTCGGGGCGGGTGGCGACGCCGCGCTCGCGGTACCTGCGGGCGACGGCCTCCCGCAGCGGCGCGACCCCGATCGGGTCGTACCCCATGCCCAGCGCGTACCGGTGGTAGGCCTCGGCCGCCGCCGCGATGGCGTCCCCGAGGTACGGCGTGGCGGGCGGCGCGGCGCAGTGCAGCGGCAGCCGTCCCTCGTCGTCGGACACGACCCAGGGGCCCTCGACGCCGAGCGCGGCGGGGTCGGGCAGCGCGGTCCAGCTTCCGGCCCCCTGGCGGCTCTCCAGGTAGCCCTGCTCCCGCAGCCGGTCGTAGGCGGTGGTGACCGTGGTGCGGCTGACGCCCAGCTCCTCGGCGAGGTGCCGCTCGGCGGGCAGCCGCACGCGTACGGCGAGGCGGCCGTCGAGGATCAGTGACCGCACCGACTCGGCGAGTGCCTTGTAGTAGGGCCGCGTCTCGGCCGGGACCTGGACAAGGCGGGCCAGTTGCCGCGCACTAAGATATCGGTCCATAAAGCCAATTGTCCTGATTGGCCCTTTATTTACAAGTCAATGGCCCGGACCATGGGACCACTATGAGCGAACTCTCACTGCCCCGTGCCGGCTCGCTGCCCACCCGGCTCCTGCGGCTGTACGTCGGGCTGGCCGGCTACGGCGCCGGGATCGGCCTGCTGGTCCACTCCGGGCTCGGCCTCGATCCCTGGGAGGTGTTCCACCAGGGGATGTCCATCCGCACCGGCTGGTCGATGGGCCTGTGCATCAACCTCGTCGGCGCCCTCGTGCTGCTGCTGTGGATCCCGCTGCGCCAGCGCCCCGGCCTCGGCACGATCAGCAACGTGCTGGTGGTCGGGACCTGCGCCGACGCCACCATGGCGCTGGTGCCCGCGCCGTCCTTCTGGGTGGTGAAGTGGGCGTTCCTGCTCGGCGGCATCGTCTGCATCGCCGCCGCGTCCGGTCTCTACATCGGCGCCGGCTTCGGGCCGGGGCCGCGCGACGGGCTGATGACCGGGCTGCACCGCCTCGGCCTGTCCATCCGCGTGGCCAGAACCCTGGTGGAGCTGACCGTGCTCGCCGTGGGCTGGCTCCTGGGCGGCACCGTCGGCGTCGGGACGATCATCTTCGCCCTCACGATCGGGCCCACGACCCAGTTCTTCATGAAAGCTCTGCGCGCCGATCCTTCCCGTACGTATTAGCGTGATCCGCATGCGGATCGAGGACTACGCGCTCATCGGCGACATGCAGTCCGCCGCCCTCGTGGGGCGGAACGGCTCGATCGACTGGCTCTGCCTCCCCAGGTTCGACTCCCCCGCCTGCTTCGCCGCCCTCCTCGGCGACGCGTCCAACGGCCGCTGGAAGCTCGCCCCCGCGAGCGCCTTCGGCGCGAACGGCCCGGGCGGCCGAGGCGGCGGGGGCGAACCGGAGCCCATGGCCACCCGGCGGTCCTACCGGGACGAGACATTGATCCTGGAGACCGTGTGGGAGACGCCGACCGGCGCGGTCAAAGTGATCGACTTCATGCCGCCCCGGCAGTCCAACCCCGACCTGGTCCGGATCGTCGAGGGCCTGTCGGGCAGCGTCGAAATGGCCACCGATATCCGCATCCGCTTCGACTACGGCCGGATCGTGCCCTGGGTCCGCCGCGTGGACGGCCATCTGCTGGCCGTCGGCGGACCCGACTCGGTGTGGCTGCACTCCGCCGTCCCGCTGAAGGGCGGCGACTACCGCCACACCGGGACCTTCACCGTCTCGGCCGGGGACCGGGTGCCGTTCGTGTTCACCTGGCACCCCTCCCACCTGGACGGCCCCGAGCGCATCGACGCGTTCGAGCAGTTGACGGAGACCGAGCAGCTCTGGAAGGAGTGGGTCTCCACCTGCGACTACAAGGGCCGCTGGCGCGAGGCGGTGGTCCGCTCGCTGATCACCCTCAAGGCGCTGACCTACTCTCCGACCGGCGGCATCGTCGCCGCCCCCACGACCTCGCTGCCGGAGGACTTCGGCGGCGTGCGCAACTGGGACTACCGCTACTGCTGGCTGCGCGACGCCACGATGACCCTCGACGCCCTCGTCGGCACCGGCTACCTCGACGAGGCCCGCGCCTGGCGCGAGTGGCTGCTGCGCGCCATCGCCGGCCGCGCCGAGGACCTGCAGATCATGTACGGCGTGGCCGGCGAGCGGCGGCTGCCCGAGATGACGCTCGACTGGCTCGCGGGCTACGAGGAGTCCCGCCCGGTCCGCATCGGCAACGGTGCGGCGAGCCAGCTCCAGCTCGACGTCTACGGCGAGGTGGTCAACTCCCTGTACGTCGCCCGCCGCGGGGGGCTGCCGCCCAACGGCCACGCCTGGTCGCTGGTGCGCAAGCTGATGGACTTCCTGGAGAGCGGATGGGAGAAGCCGGACGAGGGTCTGTGGGAGGTCCGTGGCCCCCGGCGGCACTTCGTCCACTCCAAGGTCATGGCGTGGGTGGCCGCCGACCGCGCCGTCCGCCTGGTCCGCGAGCTGGAGCGCACCGGCCCGATCGAGCGCTGGACGGCGCTGCGCGACCGCATCCACGCCGAGGTGTGCCACAAGGGCTACGACTCCGAGCGCGGCACCTTCACCCAGTCGTACGGCTCACGCGAGCTGGACGCGGCGCTGCTGATGATCCCGATCGTCGGCTTCCTCCCGCCGCAGGACCCGCGGGTGCGCTCCACGATCGAGGCGATCGAGCGCGAGCTGATGGCGGACGGCTTCGTGCTGCGCTATCCGACCGCCGAGGACAACCCGGTGGACGGCCTGCCGGGCGGCGAGGGCGCGTTCCTCGCCTGCAGCTTCTGGCTGGCCGAGGCCCGGGCGATGGTGGGCCGCAGGAGGGAGGCGGTCGAGCTGTTCGAGCGGCTGCTGTCGCTGCGCAACGACGTCGGCCTGCTCGCCGAGGAGTACGACCCGCGCCGGGGCCGGCTGGCGGGCAACTTCCCGCAGGCGTTCAGCCACGTGCCGCTGATCCACACCGCGCAGGCCCTCAGCCTCTGACCCCGACCCAGGCCCCGGGCTCAGGGCCGGGCCTGGCCGGCGATCCTGGCCAGCAGCCGGGCGAACTCCGGCGGCGGCGCGATGACGAGGCGGGTCTGGCCGTCCTGCGCGATCACGTCCGCCTGGATGCGGGTGAGCCGCCACCCGTGCCCGGCGTCGATGTGCCACCAGTAGACGTGGGGGCTGAGCCCGTCGCGCCGCTCGTCGTACTCCCGCTGGGCGAAGATCCGCAGCCGCTCGATCGCGCGCACCACGCCGATGCCGTCCACGGGGTGGAGGGCCAGCACGCCGGGGTGGGGCAGCGCGACCAGCATGCCGTCGTCGGGGACCGGCACGTAGCGTTCCAGGCTGCGCAGGTGCGCCGCCGCGCTGGGCGCGGCGAGCAGCCCCGCCCGCACCCCGCCGAGGTCGATCCGCGACACCGCGGGCCGCTCGTCGGCCAGCGCGTTGGCCACGGCGACGTCGAGCGCCTCGGCCGGGGGGATGGGCCAGCAGAACGCCTCCTCGGGGCGTACCGGCCGGGCTCCGATGGTGAGCACCTCGATCAGGTCGGCGCTGAGATGGCGGCCGATGATCCGGGACGGGTCGGGGATCGCCGGGTCGTCGGCGGCGCGCACCCGGGTGCGCAGCAGCGGCCGGATCGGCGCCAGGTTGCACGCGTCGAACGGCTCGCCCGACACGGCGTGGGCGAGGTGCTCGGAGACGAGCATCGGCCAGTCCTCGCGGGACCGGCGGGCGGCCTCGCGCCGCAGCCCGACCAGGTTGACCACCCGCATCTGGCCCGGCCGGTCGTCCCGGCCGTCGCCGAGCGGCGGGGAGCCCATCGTCAGGGACGTCCCGTTCGGGGCGAACGAGCAGGTGAAGCCCATGGTCTCGGCGACCAGGGCGAGCAGGGAGTCGAGGTCGACGTCCTCGACGGATCTCGGTGCGGGAAGGTCAGGCCGCTTCCGGCCGCGCAGTCGCCGCAAGAGTCCCAAAGCACCATCCCTCCGCCGCGCCAGGATTTTTCCGGGCGCGTTTCAGGGTGCCCGCTCCGGATAGCGGAAGAGACCAGTCAGAGAACACGATTGCGTATCAATAACCCCATCCGCCTCCATCCACACACTGAACTGTGGTGAGCCGTGGCCGATGGGGAGGCCGGCGACGATCGGGACGCCGAGCGGGGCCAGCCGCCCGGCCACCACGTCGAGCACCTCGTCCGGGTCCCCGCAGCGCGTCCACGACCCGAGCGCGAACCCCGCCGCGCCGTCCAGGACGCCCGCCTGCAGGAGCTGCGTCAGCATCCGATCGATCCGGTACGGCACCTCCCCCACGTCCTCCAGGAGGACGATGTGGCCGTCCGCGCGGAAGCTGTACGGCGTGCCGCAGAGAGCGGCGAGCAGGCTGAGGTTGCCGCCGCCCAGCGGGCCCTCGGCCCGGCCCTGGAGGAGGACCCGGTCCCCGTGGACGGGCTCGGGCCGCTCGCCCGCGAACAGCGCCGCGCGGAGCCGGGCCAGCGTCTCCGGCTCGGGGCCCTCCGGGACGCCGAGGAGGAAGCAGGCGGGCATCGGGCCGAAGAGCGTCGCGACGCCGAGTTCCGCGGCGAACGCCCGGTGGAGCGCGGTGACGTCGCTCGACCCGAGAAGGATCTTCGGCCCGGCGGCGCGCATCGCGTCCCAGTCCAGCGCCCCGAACAGCCGGGTGGCGCCGTAGCCGCCTCTGGCGCAGATCACCGCGGACACCTGCGGATCGCACCAGGCGGCCTGGAGGTCGGCGGCCCGGGCGGAGTCGGGGCCGGCGAGGAACCCCTGCCTGCCGAGCGCCCGCGAGCCGACGATCACGTTGAGGCCGAGCCCGCGAAGAACGCCGGTGCCGCGTTCCAGCCGCTCGGGATCCACCGGACCGCAGGGGGCGACGACGGCGACGGTGTCGCCGGGACGCAGCCGGCGCGGACGTTCAACCACGACACGACCCGGTGTCGCTGCGTTCGTTCACCTCGCAAAGGGTGTCAGACTAGCCGTACCTATGCGACCTCCGACACACATCCTGGTTGTCAACGGCGTCAAGGTCCATCGTCCGGTGTTCGTGCTCGGCGCCCCCCATTCCGGCGCTGACCTGCTGGCCCGCGTACTGAAACGTTCCGCCGGCTTCCACGTGACGATGGGCCGCCCCGCCGTCGCCCGCGTCGTCTACGCGTTCGCGCGCCGGCCGTCGATCGCGCGCAGCGGCGGCGCGCCGAGCGTGATCAGGGACGCGCTGGCGGAGGCGTGGCGGATCGGCCCGGACGCCTGTACCGGGTGCCCCGCCGCCTGCCGGGAGGCGAGCGGCGTCGTCGAGGACGGCCCGTGCGTGCGAAGCCCGGCGCCCGCCGTGTTCGGCGACGCCGGGCCCGATCTGCTCTACAGCGCCCCGGTGCTGCTGCGGGCGTTCCCCGACGCCAGGTTCGTCCAGATCGTCAGGGACGGCCGGGACGTGGTCGCCGACATGCTGGCCGACCCCGCGTGCATGACCTGGTTCCGCCCCCACATGCTCAGCGAGGACGCCGAATTTCCCAGCCCATTCCTCGGGGTGCGATCGGCCGAGCACCGGGAGCGCTGGCTGAAGATGCCCGCCGCGGGCAAGTGCGCCCTGCGCTGGCGGGCCGCCGTACGGCTCAGCGCGACCCTGCGCAGGGAGCTGCCCCGCGAGCAGCTGCTGACGCTCCGTTACGAGGACGTGCTCGCCGAACCGGGCGAGGCCGTGGCGGCGACGGCGGAGTTCCTCTCGGCCCCGCTCTCCACGGCCGCCCTGTACGGCACGGCGCCCTCGCCGGCCGGGGCGTGGCGGGCGCGGCTGTCCGCCACCGATCTCGCGCTGGCCGAGAAGGTGGCGCGCGAGGAGCTCACGCGTCTGGGCTACCTGTGAACTGGGTCCGGTAGAGCTCGGCGTAGGCGCCGTCGCGGGCGAGCAGCTCGTCGTGGCCGCCCCGCTCGACGACCTGGCCGTCCTGGATCACCAGGATCGTGTCGGCCTCCCTGATCGTGGAGAGCCGGTGCGCGATCACCAGGGAGGTACGGCCGGCCAGCGCGATCTTCAGCGCCTTCTGCACCGCCGCCTCGGACTCGGAGTCGAGGTGGGCGGTGGCCTCGTCCAGCACGACGACGCTGGGGGCCTTGAGCAGCAGCCTGGCCAGCGCGACCCGTTGCTTCTCCCCGCCGGAGAGCCGGTACCCGCGGTCGCCGACGACCGTGTCCAGCCCCTCGGGGAGCGCGCTGACGAGGTCGACGATCTGTGCCGCCCGCAGCGCCTCCCAGATCTCCTCGTCGGTCGCCTCCGGCCGGGCGTAGCGCAGGTTGTTGCCGATCGTGTCGTGGAACAGGTGCGAGTCCTGCATGACGACGCCGACCGTGTCCCTGATGCTGTCCATGGTGGCGTCCTTGACGTCGCGTCCGTTGAGCCGGACGGCGCCCTCGTTCACGTCGTAGAGGCGGGAGACCAGCGACGTGATCGTGGTCTTGCCCGCGCCGGAGTGGCCGACCAGGGCGACCAGCTCTCCGGGCCGCGCCGTGAACGACACCCCCTGCAGCACCGGCTGCGACGGGCCGGTGTCCGGCCGGGCGACGGACTCGAGCGAGGCCAGCGACACCTCGGACGCCGCGGGGTAGCGGAAGTGGACGTCGTCGAACTCGATCGTCACCGGCCCGGCGGGGACGGGGCGGGCGTCGGGCGCCTGCGCGACCATGGGCTTCAGGTCGAGTACCTCGAAGACCCGGTCGAAGCTGACCAGCGCGGTCATCACGTCGACGTGGACGTTCGACAGGCTGGTGAGCGGGCCGTACAGGCGCATCAGCAGGGCGGCGAGGGCGACCAGCGTGCCCAGTTCGAAGGCGCCTCCGATGGCGAAGGCGCCGCCGAGGCCGTAGACGAGCGCGGTGGCGAGCGCGGCGACCAGGCCGAGCGCGATCCGGAAGACCGCGCCGTACATCGCGACGATCACGCCGATGTCGCGCACCCGTCCGGCCCGCCCGGCGAAGTGGACCGCCTCGTCCTCGGGCCGGCCGTACAGCTTGGCCACCATGGCGCCGGCGACGTTGAACCGTTCGGTCATCAGCGAGCTCATCTCGGCGTCGAGCTGCATCTGCTCGCGGGTGAGGGCCGACATGCGGCGCCCGACCCATTTCGCCGGGAAGATGAAGATCGGCAGCAGGATGAGGGCGACCAGGGTGATCTGCCAGGACAGCGCCAGCATGGCGCCGAGCACCACGACCAGGCTGACGACGTTGGACACCACGGACGACAGGGTGCTGGTGAGCGCCCGCTGCGCGCCGATGACGTCGCTGTTGAGCCGGGACACGAGCGCGCCGGTCTGCGCCCGCATGAAGAACGCCACGGGCATGCGCTGCACGTGGTCGAAGACCTCGGTGCGGAGGTTGTAGATCAAGCCCTCGCCGATGCGGGCGGAGAACCACCGCTGGGCCAGGCCGATCAGCGCGTCGACCACGGCGAGCCCCGCGATGCCGACGGCCAGCCAGACCACGACGTCGACCCGGCGCGGCACGATGCCGTCGTCGATGACCGACTTCATCAGCAGCGGATTGGCGACCACGATCAACGCGCCGACCACCACCAGCGCGAGGAAGCCGCCGATCTGCCGCTTGAACGGCCGGGCATACCCCGCGATGCGCCGGACGGTGCCGGGCGCGAGCCGTTCCTTGGTCACCGAGCTGTCACGCCGGAGAGACCGCATCACCTGGGGGCCGTAGCCCCCGCCCATCATCGCCACGCTCATCCTCCCGCTTGTGAAGCACCGGGGAGGATACCGCCCATTCCCGGAGTCAGCTGGAGGCGAACAAGGCTCGGATGCGGAGCGCCTGCTCGGCGCGTTCGGCCGCGGCCTGCTCCTCCAGGGTCCGGCCGGGGGCACCCTGAAGCAGCCGTTTGGTCGCGGCCGCGGCGTCCCGGTTCGTGCCGAGCAGCGCCGCGGCGAGGTCCCGTACGGCCGCCGGCAGCTCCTCACCCGGGACCACCAGCTCGGCCAGGCCGAGCCGGTGCGCCTCGTCAGCGCCGACGGTGCGCGCGGTCAGGCAGATCTCGATCGCCCGGGAGACGCCGACGATGTCGACGAGCGGCTTGGTGCCGGTGAGATCGGGGACCAGCCCGAGCGCCGGCTCCTTCATGCAGAACTTGACGTCCTCCGCGACGACCCGCAGGTCACAGGAGAGCGCGAGCTGGAACCCGGCGCCGATCGCGTGACCCTGGACGGCGGCGATGGAGACGATGTCAGGCCGGCGAAGCCACAGGAAACCGCGCTGGGCCTCGGCGACCGCCTGCTCGAAGGCTGCGTCGTCGAGCGTGGCGACCGTACCGAATGATCCCTGCCCGGGCACCCCCTCGGGCGTGAACATGCGCAGATCGATGCCCGCTGAGAAGGACGGCCCCTCACCACGGATCACGACCACCCGTACCTGGCCGGGGAGGCTCTCCCCGATCCTGGCCAGCGCCGACCAGGTGGCGAACGTCTGAGCGTTACGCCGTTCCGGCCGATCAAGGGTGATGGTCGCGATCTCGCCGTCCACCTCACAGCGCAGTCCGATCTCCGCGAGCTCAGCCGCCGAGATCGCCTCCGTGCTCCCCCCAAGTGTCGCGTCCGCCATCCACAGCTCCTGCGTCCGTCGTTTTCCGCGGTCCCGCCCGAGCCTACCGAATATCGTTCTGATGGCTCTTGGCGGGACCGTACGACGTCTGGAACGTGCGGCTGCGGTCGCGCGCCCGCGAGGCGGATCTCTAGCGCTTGGACTTCCCTCGGGTCGCCCCGCCGCGCCCGCGCAGAGCCACGCCGGACTCGCTCAGGATGCGGTGGATGAACCCGTAGGACCGGCCGGTCGAAGCGGCCAGCGCGCGGATGCTCTCACCCGCGGCGTACCGCTTCTTGAGATCGCTGGCCAGCTTTTCACGGTCGGCCCCGGTCACCCGGGTGCCCTTCTTAAGAGTCTCGGCCACGAGTACCTCCTGTAGTGCCAGACTTCCGCAGCGTTACTCAGGCCATGATCAGTCATTTCCGCGGGATCGGCTACCTACTCAGCCGGAAAAGATCCCTACCCGCTCAAATTAAGATCAGGCGAGGGCCACAAGATCGGAAAATTCGTCACTCCACGCGTCCTCTACCCCGTCCGGCAAGAGGATCACCCGATCGGGCTGGAGCGCGTCGACGGCGCCCTCGTCGTGCGTGACGAGTACGATCGCGCCGGCATACGAGCGCAGCGCCGACAGGACCTGCTCCCGCGAGGCCGGATCGAGGTTGTTGGTGGGCTCGTCGAGCAGCAGCACGTTGGCGCTCGACAGCACCAGCGTCGCCAGGGCGAGCCGCGTCTTCTCCCCGCCGGACAGGACGCCCGCGGGCTTGTCCACGTCGTCGCCGGTGAACAGGAACGAGCCGAGCACCTTGCGCAGGTCCACGTCGGCCAGGTCGGGGCCGGCCGAGCGCATGTTCTCCAGGACCGTGCGGTCGGGGTCGAGCGTCTCGTGCTCCTGGGCGTAGTAGCCGAGCTTGAGGCCGTGGCCGGGCCGCACCTCGCCGGTGTCGGGCTGCTCCAGACCGCCGAAAATGCGCAGCAGTGTGGTCTTGCCCGCGCCGTTGAGGCCCAGGATGACCACCCGGGAGCCGCGGTCCACGGCGGCGTCCACGTCGGTGAAGACCTCCAGCGAGCCGTACGACTTCGACAGCCCGGCCGCGGTGAGCGGGGTCTTGCCGCAGGGGGCGGGCTCGGGGAAGCGCAGCTTGGCGACCCGGTCGCTGCGCCGCTCACCCTCGACGCCGGACAGCATCCGGCGGGCGCGGCGCTCCATGTCCTGCGCGGCCTTGGCCTTGGTGGCCTTGGCCCGCATCCGGTCGGCCTGGGCGAGCAGCACCGACGCCTGCTTCTCGGCGTTGGCCCGCTCGCGCTTGCGGCGCTTCTCGTCGGTCTCGCGCTGGGTGAGGTAGGCCGTCCAGCCAACGTTGTAGGTGTCGATCACGCAGCGGTTGGCGTCCAGGTGCAGAACCCGGTTTACCGTCGCTTCAAGTAGGTTGACATCGTGGCTGATGATCACCAAGCCGCCCTGGTGAGATCGCAAAAAATCACGAAGCCACCCGATCGAGTCGGCATCGAGGTGGTTTGTCGGCTCGTCAAGCAGGAGAGTCTCCGCTCCGCTGAAGAGAATCCGGGCCAGCTCGACCCGGCGGCGCTGCCCTCCTGAGAGGGTCTCCAGGGGCTGGGTGAGCACCCGGTCCGGCAGGCCGAGGCTGGAGGCGATGGAGGCGGCCTCCGACTCGGCCGCGTACCCGCCGAGGACATGCAGCCGGTCCTCCAGCCGCCCGTACGCGCGGACGGCCCGGTCGCGGGTGCGCGTGTCGTCGGCGGCCATGCCCTGCTCGGCGGCGCGCAGCTCACGCAGCACATCGTCCAGCCCGCGGGCGGACAGAATGCGGTCGCGAGCGAGGATGCTCAGGTCGCCCGAGCGGGGGTCCTGCGGAAGGTAGCCGACGCTGCCGGTGGCGGTGACGGAGCCGACGGCGGGGATGCCCTCGCCCGCGAGTACCTTGGTCAGCGTGGTCTTTCCGGCGCCGTTGCGGCCGACCAGGCCGATCTTGTCGCCCGGGTTCACCCGGAACGAGGCGCCCTCGATGAGCAGCCGGGACCCGGCGCGCAGCTCGATATCAGTTGCAATGATCATGATCAGGGGAACATCCCGTGTGGTGGGGTCAGGACCGGCGCGTGGTCGCACGAACGCCCGGAGGGGTGCCAGAGCGGGTCCGTGCGATCTCGGGGAGATGATCTAGTCGGGAGCGCGCATAGCGCCCAGTGTACGGCCTGCGCACCGCTCCTCCCGGGACCATAAGATCCACGGCGGCTCCTCAGGGTCGCCGGGCTGTACCGGTTCAGCCGACGACGCGGACCCGGACCGCGCGGAACGTCGCCGGCGTCTCCCTGAGAACGGCCAGCCGAGGATCGGGCACCGTGAGGAACGGCGGCTGCTCCAGGGCGAGCAGCGGGGCCAGCCGCCGGTCACGGCGCACACTGTCGATCGCCCGCCGATCCCCGCCGAGCACGACCGCCTCCAACTCACCGGCGTACGGCAGCAGCACGCGCGCGGCGACGTCGGCCGCCGCCTCCAGCGCCTCGGCCGACTGCTTCTCCCTGCGCCGGGCGAACCGCTGCTGCGACCACCCTCCCGCCGCGCTACGGCCGTGGACCTGCCGGGAGCCGACCTTCGACGCCACCAGCCGCTCCCCGTCGAACACGCCCGCCGCGTGACCGCCGAGCCGTACGAGCAGGACACCGACCAAGCGGTCGCGGCGCGCGTGCACGGCGAGCGCCGCCACCGGGTCGCCAAGCGCGGCCTCGGAGTGCTCGGTGTCCGCTCCCACTCCGTGCCCCGCCCCCTGGTCGGCGACGCGCGCCAGGTCCCGTCGGGCGCCGCCCTCGGGCTCAACCGCCCGGATGGCGGCCTGTTCCAGGGCTTCTGCCAGCATCAGGGGCGGGAACGGGACGTGCAATTCGGCCACCGCCCCGTCGGCGGCGGTCAGCCGTACGAGATCGGGGGTCACGATCGCCTCGGCGCCGCCGTGCCGGGCCGCGAAGCCGTCCGCCCAGCGCTCAACGCGCTCCGGGGCCACCGTGACCCATCTGCCCCCACCCGCGGCCGGTCGTGCCGTCATGGGACCCGAGGTTATCCCCTACTGGCCGGGCTGCTCCGGCGCGCCGCGAACCTCTGGTGATGCCGCCGGCGCGGCCATCGCGCGCTTTCCCGCCACACCCGCTTCCCACGGTTACGCCCCTGCACCATGTGGCACACGGCCCAACCCGGCGTGCCGGCAGCCGTCGGCAAGGCAAAGGCAGGCGTGGGCCTGCCGGACGTGGCTGCGCCCTGTGTTTCAGAAGGGCGGGATGTCCTCGGCCGGGTCAACCGGCGGACCGGGCCGAACAGTGACCTCCTGTGCCGTGTCCGGTTTGGAGAGGGGCTCTTCCCACCAGGCGGGTTCATACCGATAGGCCGGCACGTAGGGCAGCTCGTCGACGGCGGGGTCGGTGATGTTGCCCGCGCCGTGCCCGGAATCGGCGGGCCTGAGGTGGGCCCAGCCTGCCGGGGCGAACGGCTCGGGCAGCGGTTCGATGACCGGCGGCGGCTGGGCCGGGTACCGGTGGCCCGTCCGGCTGATCCACGTCACATGACCAGGCGCCGTCTGCACGACCTGCCAGCCGTTGTCACGCAGGTCATGGTCATGCGCGCACGCGGCGGCCAGGTTGCCCTCGCTCGTGGAGCCGCCCGCAGCGTAGGGGCGGGTGTGGTCCAGCTCCGACCGGATCGCCGGGGCACGGCAGCCGGGATGCGTACACGCCCTGTCCCTGACCTGGATGTGCCGCCGCAATCCAGCTCTGGGGAACCGCCGCCGCCCATCCCCGCCGTCCCTGTCACTGGCACCGTCATCAACCCCGCCCGCACCGGGACCTCGACCGGAATCAGCGCCGTTGCCCTCGCCCTCGTCGGGGGCGTGGTCCGGGTCGGCGGCCTCGTACTGGCCGAGGACGTCGGCGACCACGCCGGCCCAGCCGCCCAAGGCGTGCAGGTCGGCATGCAACGCGCGCAGCAGGGACAGCGGGAACTGCAGCTCGACGATCCCGCGACCGCGTACCGGCACCACCCGCGTATCTCGCTCCGATGCCCCGGCGACCCCCATCTCTTGGGCATGGTTGATCGCCGCACCGGCACGATGATCCGCTTCCGAGGGCCCGGGATGGCGGGGCCAGCCTCCGGGGCGACGCCGAGTAACCCCGGCGAACAACAGGTGCCCGTCCTCATCGCACACGGCGAACCGCCACTCGCCGCCGATCTGCCGCTTGGCGACGATACGAGCGAGATGAGCGTGAATGGGCCCCCATCCGGCCAGTTCGGCGGGCAGGTCGTCCAGATGCATCAGCGTGGACGCCCGCACCCGCAATTCGCCGGCCGCATACCCGAGGAACGCGCCATGACCGCCACCAGACGCTGCCCACACCTTCCCACCCCCTCGGGCACCCGCCCTCCTGTCAGTTTCGGCATCTGAACGCGCC